>CP014761.1:1200000-2400000 GCA_001647635.1 Leifsonia xyli
CCGGTCAGACCTCCGAAGCCGAAGCCACGACGAGCGGGTGCGGCGGCCGGAGCCGTCTCGGTGACGGCGGGAGCGGCGGCCTGGGCCGGCGCACCGGCGCCGACGGACGCGAAGCCCTTGCGGCCGCCCGAGATCTCCTCGGCCTTGTTGACCTTGACCGTCGACTGCTCGGCCTGGTGACGCGGCTTCATGTGGAGGTAGTACGTCGTCTTGACGCCCTTCTCCCAGGCCGCGTAGTAGATGTCCATCATGTCGCCGAGGTCGCGGGTCTCGAGGTACATGTTGCGGCTGATCGCCTGGTCGATCCACTTCTGCGCACGGGCCGCGACCTCGATGAAGGCGTACGGCGAGAGCTGGAAGCTCGTCTTGAACGTCGCCTTGATGTCGTCCGGGATCTCGGCGATGTTCTGGATGTCGCCCTGCGACCGCAGGATCGCCTCGCGGACGTCCTGCCAGATGCCGCGCTCCTGCAGCGTCTCGACCAGGTTGCGGTTGACCTCGAGGAACTTGCCCGAGGAGGTCGACCGGCTGAAGATCTGCGAGAACTGCGGGTCGAAGCCCGGCGTTGTGCCGGCGACGAGGCCGATGGACGCGGTCGGCGCGATGGCCATGAGCGTCGCGTTGCGCATGCCGCCCTTGACCTTCTCGCGGAGGCGGTCCCAGTCGAGGCGGATGGTGCGGTCGACCGTGATCGGCACGCCGCGGTCTGCCTCGGTGAGCGCGATCGAGTCGTAGGGCACGAGGCCCTTCGACCAGCGCGAGCCCTCGAAGTTCGGGTACGCGCCGCGCTCCTGCGCCAGGTCGGCGCTCTCGTCGATGGCCGCGTACGAGACGTGCTCCATGATCTCGTCGATCAGGGCGTACGCCTCCTCGCTCTCGTAGCTGAGGCCGAGCTTCTCGACGACGTCGGTGAAGCCCATGACGCCGAGGCCGATGGCGCGGTTCTGCTGGTTGGAGTAGTCCGCCTCCGGCACGCTCGACACCGTGATGTCGATGAGGTTGTCGAGCTGGCGCACCGCCTGGCGGGCGCTCGCCTCGATGCGCTCCCAGTCCATCTTGCCGTCGACCAGGTGCCGGGTCAGGTTGATGGAGGCCAGGTTGCAGACGGAGACGTTGTCGCGGTCCTGCGGCAGCGTGATCTCGGTGCAGAGGTTGGAGAGGTGGATCGTGCCCGTGTTGTTGTTGAGGGCACGGTTGTTGATCGTGTCCTTCCAGGTCAGCCACGGGTGGCTCGTGGTCTGCAGGCTCATCAGGATGTCCTTGAACTGCGCGCGTGCGCTGATCTTCTTGAACATCTTGAGGTTGCCGGCCTCGGCCTCGGCGACGTAGTGGGCGTAGCGCTCCGAGAAGGCCTTGCCGTACAGCTCGTTGAGGTCGGCGACCTCCAGCGGGTCGAAGAGGTACCAGTCCTCGTCGTTCTGCACGCGCTTCATGAACTCGTCGCTGATCCACACCGCAGTGTTGGCGGTGCGGGTACGGCGGTACGGGTCGCCCGAGTTCTGGCGCAGGTCCAGGAACTCCGGGAAGTCCATGTGCCAGTTCTCCATGTAGAAGCAGAGGGCGCCGAACTTCTTGCCACCGCGGCTGACCGCGCGCAGCACCGAGTCGATCGTGTGCATGAACGGGATCGGGCCGGTCGACGTGGTGTTGTTCGAGCGGATGGGCGAGCCCTGGGCGCGCAGCTTGGTGACCGAGAGGCCGATGCCGCCTGTGCCCTTGGTGAGCCACATGACGTCGCGGACGCTCTTCGCGATGTGCTCGATGTCGTCCTGCATCTCCATGACGAAGCAGTTGGACAGCTGGGGGTACGCGGTGCCCGCGTTGACGAGGGTGGAGCCGGCCGCCAGGTACTCGAGCTTCGACATCTTCTCGTAGAAGGCGATGGCGTGGCTGGTCGGGTCGGCCTCGTTGAGCGAGAGCCCCATCGCGATGCGCATCCAGAAGAACTGCGGCACCTCGAGGGAGTCGCCGTTGCGAGCCTTGATGCCGTAGCGGTTGTTGAGGGTGACGACGCCGATGTACTTCAGCAGCTCGTCGCGCGACGGGTCGAGGTAGCCGGCGAGGCGGTCGAGGTCGAACGCCGTGGTGAAGCGGCCGTCGAGGAGCGTCTCGGCGACGCCGCGCTCGATGTAGCCGCGGAAGCGCTCGGCGTGGAGCTGCACGAGCTCGTCATTGCCCTCGTAGTCGCCGAGGACGCGCTTGTAGATCGTCTTGAGCAGGAGGCGCGCGGCGACGGTGTCGAACGCCGGGTCGTCCTTGACGTTCTGGAGGGCGACCTGGATGACCGCCTCGT
The DNA here is from genome assembly GCA_001647635.1 of Leifsonia xyli. Classification (NCBI taxonomy): domain Bacteria; kingdom Bacillati; phylum Actinomycetota; class Actinomycetes; order Micrococcales; family Microbacteriaceae; genus Leifsonia; species Leifsonia xyli. Next base: position 1,202,294 of record CP014761.1, read on the forward strand.
CGAGCTGCTGCGTCGTGATGCCGTCGAACAGCGTGAGCTCGAGCTCGCTCGCGATCTGCGTCACCCACGTGATGTTCTCGTCCAGACCCTGGGCCGCGTTCTCGATGGCCAGGTTGATCTTGTTGGCGTCGTACGGCTCCCGCTCGCCGTTGCGCTTCACGACTGTGATAGCCACTGCATCTCCCTCTTCGCTCTGCCGCATCACCCAGCGGCTCGACCACTATATAGCGGGGGTCCGACATTTCCATCCCCCCACATCTAGTGGGCGTGTCGTCCACAGGTGGGGACAACTTATGCACAGTTTCCACACCCCGTGAAGGGGGACACGACCTCTGTGGGAACCTCTGGACGCGCCTTTCCGGACCGATAGTGTTGACCGTTGTGAGCAGCTATTCCAGCCTTCTGAAGACGCCGGGCGTCGCCCGCATCATCGCGGCTCAGCTCACCGCGCGCTTCCCGTTCGGCATGCTGTCGCTGGCCTTCCTGCTCCACATCGAGCGCGTGCACGACTCCTACGGCGCGGCGGGTCTCGTCCTCGGCGCGATGAGCATCGGGCAGGCGATCGCGGGCCCGATGACGAGCCGCCTGATGGGCGTGCTCGGAATGCGCCTCGTGCTCTGGACGACCCTGCTGCTCTGCTCCGCGGCGGTCGCCGCGATCGGCCTGATCGTCATGCCGATCCCGCTGACCATGGGAGTCGCGTTCTTCGCGGGCCTCTGCATGCCGCCCATCCAGCCCGCCGTCCGAACCATCTACCCGAAGATGGTCAACTCGCGGCAGCTCACCCCGCTGTTCTCGCTCGATGCGTCCGCGCAGGAGATCATCTGGATCGCCGGCCCGGTCGCGATCACCTTCGTCTCGACCCAGATCGGCACGGTCGAGGGCATCCTGATGTCGGTCGCCATCATGCTCGTGGGCGGGTTCTGGTTCATCGCCTCGCCGGAGGTCGGCCGGGTGCGCATCCCGCGCAGCAAGCGGCGCTTCGGGACGGTGCTGGCGCGTCCCCCGGTGCTGCTCGCCACGGTGGTCGGCTTCCTGCTCATCGGCTCGTGCTCGGCAGTGGAGGCGGGCGTCGTCGCCACCTTCGGCGAGGGGTCGCCGCTCGCCGGCATCGTGCTCGCGATCTGGTCGCTCGGCTCCCTGGTCGGCGGCCTCGCCTTCGGTCACGTGCCGATCGGCCCGTGGGCGACCGCGCGCCGCATGCTCATCGTCTTCGTCGGCATCGTGCTCTCGACCTTCATGCTCTGGTCGTGGTGGGGCCTGTCGATCACGCTGCTGATCGCCGGACTCGGGATCGCTCCCGCCCTCGCCGTGCTGTTCGCCATCGTTTCGGCGAGCGTCAAATTCTCCGACACCGCCGAGGCCTACGGCTGGGTCGGCACCGGGCAGCTGATCGGCGCCGCACTCGGCTCCGCCCTCGCCGGCTTCCTCATCGACGGCACCGGCGCCGTCGGCGCGTTCTGGGTCGCCGGCGCCTTCGCCCTGGTCGGCTTCGTCGTCCCGGCCCTCGCCTACCGCATCCACCCCGACCTGCGCGGCCGCGACGCCTCCCCCATCCCCGACACCGAGCCCGTCCCCGTCCAGCCCTCCTAGCCCCGTTCCCTCCCGCGTCGCCCCTCCCGCCTCCCGAAGTGCAGGTAGTTGCGCACTTTCGCGGCGTGTCGACCGCAACTAGCTGCCCTTCGCAGCTCCGGGGTGTGGATAAGTCCGGAAGCGCGGGTACGGCGGTGGCAGGGTGCGGGGATGGAATCTTCGCACCTCGACCGGATGCCATTCCCCGTAAGGTCGGCACTCGCTTCCGGCGCCCGGCCGCATCGGCTGCGCTCAGGGGAACTCGTCCGACCCATTCGAGGGATTCGCATAGTCGGAACGCATGCCGGTCTGGCCGATCGCTTGCGGGCCTACGCGCTCCATCGACGCGTCGACTTCGCCTTCAGCCACACCACCGCCGCGATCCTCTACGGCGTGCCTCTGCCGCAGGAACTCCCGTCCGACATCCACGTCACCGTCCCCGATCCGTGCAGGGCGCCTCAGATCGACGGGTTCGTCGGCCACAAGCTGTCCCGGTGGGAGGTGCGACATGTCGACGGTTTCCCGGTAACGACCCCCGAGCAGACGTGGCTGGACCTCGCCCAGGTGGTCGGCAGCTCGGCGCTCGTCATCGCGGGCGACTTCCTGGTGGGCGGTCAGCGTCCGCTCTCCGATCGTGCGAAGCTCGCCGCGGCCATAGCCGCGTCCGCGGGACGGCGTGGAATCGGCCGCGCGCGTGTGGCGCTCGAGCAGGTGCGAAGGGGTTCGGAGTCGCCGGGCGAGACACGCTTGCGGATGCTCCTCGCCGATTACGAATTCCCCGAGCCGCGGCTGAACCACACCATCCTCGACACCCGAGGTGGCTTCGTCGCGCGCGTCGACTTCGCATACGTCGAGGCGCGCGTCGTCCTCGAATATGAGGGCGATGTGCACCGCATCGACCGTGAGGTCTGGCAGCGGGACATCCGACGTCGCGAACGCGTCGAGGACGTGGGCTGGCGGATGGTCCGGGTCACCGCATCCGACCTCCAGGACCCCGCGGAACTGATCGCGCGCCTCCGTCAACTCCTCCGCGTCCGCCCATGACGATCGAAGGGCAGGTAGTTGCGGTCGACACGCCGCAAAAGTGCACGACTAGCTGCACTTCAGTGAAAGGTGGGAGGGGCGGGGCGCGGGGGGGAGGAGACGGGGCGGGCTACCAGCGGGGGTGGATGGCGGCCCGGAAGTGGGTGTCGTAGATGCGGTGGACGGCGGCGTCGAAGTCGGCGGGGAGGGAGACGGATGCCGCGGCCGCGTTCGCGCGCGCCTGCTCGGGCGAGCGGGCGCCCGGGATGACGGTGGTCACGCCGTCCTGCGCGACGATCCACGCGATCGCCGCCTGCGCGGGCGTCACGCCCTCTGGGGCGAGGGCCGCGAACTCGCGCGCCGCCTGCACGCCCTCCTCGTAGTCCACACCCGAGAAGGTCTCGCCCACGTCGAACGCCGAGCCGTCGCGGTTGTAGTTCCGGTGGTCGTCCGCCGAGAACGTCGTCTGCTCGGTATACCGGCCGCTCAGCAGTCCTGAGGCGAGCGGCACCCGCGCGATGATGCCCACGCCGGCCTCCCGCGCGGCGGGCAGCACCCGGTCGAGCGGCTTGAGGCGGAAGGCGTTGAGGATGATCTGCACCGTCGCCGTGCCGGGGTGCGCGATCGCGGCGAGCGCCTCGTCCACCGTCTCGACGCTCACGCCGTAGTTCTCGATCGCGCCCTCCTCGACGAGCGTGTCGAGGGCGTCGTAGACCGCCTCGGTCGAGAACACGGGGGTCGGCGGGCAGTGCAGCTGCACGAGGTCGAGGCGGTCGACCCCGAGATTGCGGCGAGAGCGGTCCGTCCACTCCCGGAACTTCGCGAGCGTGAAGTTGGCCGGGTCCTGGGCCTCGCGGCGGCCCATCTTGGTCGCGACCGTCAGCGGCAGCTCGGGATGCTCGGTGACGAAGCGCCCGATGATCTGCTCGCTGCGCCCATCCCCGTAGACGTCCGCGGTGTCGAAGAAAGTGACGCCCGATTCGGCGGCCGCCTCGAGCACGGCGAGGGCGTCGTCTTCGGAGACGTCCCCCCAGTCCGCTCCGAGCTGCCACGTGCCGAGTCCGACGACCGACACCTCCCGTCCGGTTCCGCCGAGGATGCGCTGTTCCATACCGCCAGCGTAGGCGTTTCGCCGGGACTGCAGAACCGGCGGGCACGCGGCCCGCCGGTCCGTCATCGGCCCGCGCACGTCAGGCAGCGGCCTCGGTCACCTCCTGGTTGCGGAAGTGCCCGGCGAGCATCGCCGCGACGCCGACGGCCGCCCACCCGAGGAGCACCAGCCACGGGAAGGCCGCGTCCGCGTCGGGGAAGTACGACAGGTCCCGCAGCAGGGTGACGGAGGCGCCCGGCACGAACCACTGCCCGATCTCGCCCCACGGCCCGACCAGGAACTGCAGCGGCTGCGCAGCGGACGACAGCGGGTTGCCGACCAGCACGGTCAGCACCGCTCCGACCGCGATTCCGATACGGCCGAGCAGCGCGTTCATCCCGACGATGAAGGACGCCGTGGCGAACATCGAGAGCGAGACGGCGAACGCGTTGACCCAGAAGCCGCCCTGCAGGATCCCGAACCACCCTTGCAGGATCCCGGCGACGGCCAGCCCGACCGTGACGGCGTACACCGCGACCGCGGTCAGGCGCCGCCAGCTCCCGGCGACGAGGAGCGAGATGAGCGCGCCGCCGAGCATCCCGCCGAGCACCAGCGGGAAGGCGGATGCGGTGAGGCCGAGCCCGCGGGCGTCGGTGGAGGCGAGCGGAACCACGTCGGTGACCTTCACGGTGATGGTCGGCGCCTGCGTGCCGGCGGGTGCGCCGCCGGCAGCGATCGCCTGCTGCACGGCGGCATCGGCCTGCTGCTGCGCGGACGCCTGGATGCGCGTCGCGACCTGGGCCAGGATCTGGCTGACGGCGGCCCCGTTCGCCGAGGCGGTCAGAACCTCCGGCTGGTCGCCCAGGATGATGGCGCCGTAGACGTCGCGGGTGCGGATGAGGTCGACCGCCTCCTGCCGGTTCGCGACCGTCGTCGGGTCGAAGGCGCCGTCGGCTGCCTTATCGAGCTGCTTCTCGACCGCGGAGACCGTGGCATTGTCCCCCGCGATGGCGATCGGCAGGTCCTTGACCGAGGACGTGATCGTCGGCCAGAGGAAGGCGAGCAGGATGACGACGACCACGGCCGCTGCGCCGAGGGCGAGCAGGACGGACCGCAGCCATGGCGTGTGCGGCGGCTGCGTCGAGCGGGCCGCCGGGGTGGCGTCCTGCGGCGGGCGGGTCAGTGTGGCGCTCATGGTCTCCTCCAAAAACGAATGCTCGTTCTTTATGGTGACCACTCGATCGGGTATTGTCAAGAACGTTCATTCTTTTTGGACGCGAGGAGGCCGCATGCCAAAGGTCACGGAGGAGCACCGCGCCGCCCGCCGCCGGCAGATCGCGGACGCGGCCCTGCGCTGTTTCGCCCGCTCCGGCTTCCAGCAGACATCGATGGCGGACATCATCGCCGAGTCGGGGCTGTCGGCCGGCGCCATCTACGGCCACTACAAGAGCAAGGAGGAGCTGGTCGAGCTTGCGGTGACCGAAGTGCTCGACGCGCGCTTCCTCGATCTCGCCCAGGCGCGCACCCGCGACCCGCAGCCCTCCCCCGCCGAGCTCGTCGCCCTCCTGGTGCACGGGCTCCGCGATCAGATCGGCGACCTGCAGCTCCTCCTCCAGGTGTGGGGCCAAGTGCCGATCAACCCCGCTCTCTCCCGCCTGACCACGAGCATCGGCGGCCGCATCCGGAGGATGTTCGCCGAGTACCTCGTGGAGTGGTACCACCGGCATCGCGGGATGGACGCGGAGGCGGCGCGGACCGCGGGCGAGCAGGACGCATCCCTCTACGTCGGTCTCGTACAGGGCTACGTCGTGCAGACCGTGCTCTTCACCGATTTCGACGGCGACGGCTACCTCGCGTCGGTGGCGCGGATGGATCCCCGCGCCGCCGAAGCGCGACCGGCCTGACGACACGCCTCACCCGAACGCTCAGGCGCCAGGCCACCACGCCGGGGTGAGCCGGCCGACGAGCGCGAGGAACGCATCCACATCCCGGGGCTGCGGCCGGGTCAGCCACACGTCGATCGCGCCGATCGTCCCGTCGGCGAGCCAGCGCGCGATGGCGCGGCGGTCGGTGTCGTCGTCGGCGGGCACGACGAGCGAATGCTGTTCCAGGAGCAGGTCGACCGACCCCTGGAAGTGCTCGCTGAGCATCGCGTGGAGGCTGGCGGATCCGCTCTCGGTGCCGAGCCCGCGCCGGTAGATCGCGTCGTGGCGGTCGACGTGGCTGAGCACCGCCCGCGTCACCCCGATGACCGCGGCGGCCGCGTCCGACGGTTCGACATCGACGAGGTACGCGGCGCGCAGCTCGTCCAGTTCGGACCGCAGGACGCGCTGCAGGAGGTCGGCCGGGGACGCCGCGTACTCGTAGACGGTCGACCGGTGCACTCCCGCCGCAGCGGCGAGCGCCGACACCGTCACGTCGCCCACGGGGCCGCGGGTCGCCAGGTCGAGAACGGCCTCCCGGAGTCGGGCGTAGGTCTTCTGCTGGCGGGCGTCCACCGGACGATCGTACAATGGAGTTATCCGACATGTGTCGGATAACGAAAGGAGATTTCCCATGGCTCAGTACGACGTCGCCGGACGGTCCGCGATCGTGACCGGAGGCGGCTCGGGCATCGGGCGCGCCATCGCCCTCACCCTCGCGGCGAGCGGGGCGGCCGTCCTCGTCACCGACCTGAACGAGGAGAACGCCGATGCGGTCGTGGCGGAGATCGGCGCCGCGGGCGGCACCGCGCGGGCACTCGCCGGCGATGTGACCGACCCGGCCTTCGCCGAGGCCAGCGTCGCAGCCGCGAACGAGCTCGCCCCGCTGCGCATCGCCGTCAACAACGCCGGCATCGGCGGAGCGGCCGCACCGGTCGGCGACTACCCGCTCGACTCGTGGCGCAAGGTCATCGAGGTCAACCTCAACGCCGTCTTCTACGGGATGCAGGCGCAGCTCGACGCGATCGGCGCGAACGGCGGCGGCGCGATCGTCAACATGGCGTCCATCCTGGGCAGCGTCGGCTTCGCGAACTCGTCGGCGTACGTCACGGCGAAGCACGCGCTGCTCGGCCTGACGCAGAACGCGGCACTGGAGTACGCCGGCAAGAACGTTCGTGTTGTCGCGGTCGGCCCCGGCTTCATCCGCACCCCGCTCGTGGCGTCGAACATGGACGCGGACACCCTCGCCTTCCTCGAGGGCAAGCACGCCCTCGGCCGCCTGGGCGAGCCGGAGGAGGTCGCCTCGCTGGTCGCGTTCCTCGCCTCCGATGCCGCCAGTTTCATCACCGGCAGCTACCACCTGGTCGACGGCGGCTACACCGCTCAGTGATCCACAGGGTCCCGTTCTCTGCCGTTCTCCACAGATTCTGGGACGTCTGCCGCGCCCGGTCACGCTCGCTCTAGTGTGAGGAGCGTGACCGAGCACGACACCACCGACCCCCTGTCCGACGAGCTGCTGGAGCGCATCCGCGACCGCGCCGACGCCTACGACCGCGAGAACCGCTTCTTCACCGAAGACCTCGCCGAGCTGGCGGATGCCGGCTATCTGCGGGCGCTCGTGCCAGCGGAGTTCGGCGGCCTCGGACTGAGCCTGGAGCAGACCGCGCGCCTCCAGGTGCGGCTCGCCGGCGCCGCGCCCGCGACCGCGCTGGCCGTCAACATGCACCTGGTCTGGACGGGCATCGCCAAGACCCTCCGCGACCGCGGCGACGACTCTCTGGAGTTCGTGCTGCGCGAGGCGGGCGCCGGAGAGGTCTTCGCGTTCGGGCTGAGCGAGGCGGGCAACGACCTCGTCCTGTTCGGTTCGACGACGGAGGCGCGGCCCCGGCCCGACGGCTCGTACACGTTCCACGGGCGCAAGATCTTCACCTCGCTCTCCCCGGCCTGGACGCGACTCGGCACCATGGGCCTCGACACGACGAGCGCCGACGCGCCGAAGATCGTCTACGGGTTCGTCGAGCGCACCGGTGGCGGTTTCGAAATCCGTGAGGACTGGGACACGCTCGGGATGCGCGCGACGCAGAGCAACACGACCGTGCTCGACGGCGCACACTCCCCGCCGACCGGATCGTCCGGAGGCTGGACCCGGGCCCCAACCCCGATCCGCTGGTCTTCGCGATCTTCGCGAACTTCGAGATCCTGCTGGCCTCGGTCTACACCGGGCTCGGCGCACGCGCGCTCGACCTCGCGGTCGTGGCGGCCCACCGGCGGACGAGCCTCAAGAACGACGGGCGCAGCTACGCCAATGATCCCGACATCCGCTGGCGGGTGGCCGAGGCCGCGATCGAACAGGATGCGCTCCTCCCGCAGCTGGATGCGCTCGCCCGCGACGTCGACACGCTCGCGGATCACGGCCGGCTCTGGTTCCCCAAGCTCGTCGGGCTCAAGATCCGCGCGACCGAGACGGCACGGCGCGTCGTCGATCAGGCGATCCGGGTGTCGGGAGGCTCCACGTTCTTCGCCGGGAACGAGCTCGGCCGGCTGTACCGCGACGTGCTCGCCGGACTCTTCCATCCGTCCGACGCGGAGTCGGCGCACAACACCGTCGCGACGGCCTGGCTCGGCCCGGTCGAAGAGTAAGGCAGGAGAAGACATGCAGCAGATCACGGCGAAGCACTTCGCCGAGCGACTCGAGCGCGGCGCACGGCAGGCGGCGCGAGCGGGGTTCGACGGGCTGATCGTCGCGCCCGGGCCAGACCTGGCGTACTTCGCCGACTACCTCCCGGTCGCGACGACCGAACGCATCACGCTGCTCGTGATCCCGGCCGACGGCGAGCCGTCCTTGCTGGTCCCGCGCTCGAACACGGCGGCGCCGCGCAGACCCGGGCGGCGGGCGCACTGCGGCTGATCGACTGGGCGGACGGCGAGGACGAGTACGTTCCGGCCGCCGGGCTGCTGCGATCGGATGGGCGCTACGCCATCTCGGACGCCACCTGGGCGATGCACCTGCTGGGCCTGCAAGAGAAGCTGCCCGGCGCCCGTTTCGAGGCGATCTCGCACGCGCTGCCGCTGCTCCGAGCGGTCAAGACCGCCGACGAGGTCGACCGGCTCGCAGCAGCGGGCGCTGCCGCCGATGCGACGTTCGAGGACGTCGTGCAGCTGCCGTTCGCCGGTCGCACCGAGCTGCAGGTCGCCGCCGACCTCGACCGGTTGCTGCGCGAGCACGGGCACGCACAGGTCGACTTCACGATCGTGGCCTCCGGGCCGAACGGCGCCGACCCGCACCACGAACCGGGCGAGCGGCTGATCACCGAAGGCGACATGGTGGTGCTCGACTTCGGCGGGCTGCAAGACGGCTACGGGTCGGACACGACACGGACCGTGCACGTCGGCGAGCCAACGGACGAGGAGCACGAGGTGTTCGAGGTCGTCCGGCATGCGCAGCAGGCCGCCTTCGAGGCCGTCGCGGTGGGCGTGCCGTGCCAGGAGGTCGACCGCGCAGCGCGGGCGGTCATCCGGGACGCCGGCTACGGCGAGTTCTTCATCCACCGGGTCGGGCACGGCATCGGCGTCACGACGCATGAACCGCCCTACATGGTGGAGGGAGAGGAGCAGCCGATCGAGGCGGGGATGTGCTTCTCGATCGAGCCGGGCATCTACCTGCCCGGGCGGTTCGGCGTCCGGATCGAGGACATCGTGGTCGCGGCGGAGGACGGCGCGCATCGGCTCAACAACTCGAGCCACGAGCTGCACCTCGTGGAGTGAGGCCGGGCTCGGCTACGCGCGCAGCTGGGCCTGCTGCGCTCGCCGGTCCTCGCGGGCGAGCCGGGAGCGGCGTCGCGCGAAGGGCAGCGCCACGAGGCGCCAGCCGACGAGGAACACCCCGAGCACCACGGCGGCCACCGCGATGAAGGACGGCTGCACGCCTTGGCCCGCCGAGGTGCGGATGAGCATGCCGACGGCCACCGTCATCAGCCAGATCGGGATGCCCGGCCAGACGATCGCCAGCGGTCGGCGCCACGCCCCCGTGACCAGCCACCCAGCGAGTAGACCGACGAGGAAGGGCCACAGCGTGTCGAGGATGCCGGCGGCGGAGTTCGCCTCGCCGTGGCTGCGACGCCCGATCAGGACGAACAGGGTCACGAAGGCCGCGTCGATGACGAATGCGACGAGCGCGGTCCTCCAGGGCTTCACCCCCTCAGAGTACGCAGGGCCGCCCGAGCGTTGGCTGGGCAGAACCCGTGTCGATACTGACCGTTATCGAAAACGGACGGAATTCAGAGCGTTATCCACAATCGGCACGTCGTCCACAGATTCCGGATCCGGTCGACACCACGTCCATCACCCCTCAATAGACTGACAACCAGCAGCCACCCGAGCCCTGGAGCCCCCGTTGCCGAACTTCGACTTCCTCACCCAGCCCGCCCTGCCGCGCCCGGACGCGACCCTCGACGACGCCGCGCGGATCGCCGCCGAGCACTTCCGGCTCGAGGGCCGCATCGTCGAACTCGGCAGCAACCAGGACCGCAACTTCCGCATCGACACCGGCGCAGAGCGCTTCGTGCTGAAGCTGGCCAATCCCGTGTTCTCGGCGGATGAGCTGCGGGCGCAGAACGCGGCCCTCGCCCTGCTCGACGGCTCGGGAGTCCGCATCCCGTCGGTCGTCGCCTCCGTCGACGGCGGCGAGCTGGTCGAGGTCGAGGTGCAGGGCGTGACGCTGCTGGCCCGTGTCCTCCGCTACCTCGACGGCGAGCCGCTCACCGACGTCGGGCGTCCGACGCGCGAGCAGCTCCGCACCCTCGGTACTCTGGCCGGCCGCGTCGCCGGTGGACTGGCTGAGCTGCGGCACCCGGGGCTGGACCGCACCACCCAGTGGGATGCGCGCATCAGCGGCGAGGTCGTCGACCTCCTGCTCGAGCACGTCGAGCAGCCCGCGAAGCGCTCGGTGGTCCGCGAGGCGGCGGATGCGGCGCTCGCCCGTCTCGAACCGCTGCGCTCGCGCCTCCGCGTCCAGGCCGTGCACGGCGACGTGACCGACGACAACATCGTCCTCGGCGAGGGCGGTCCCGGCGTCATCGACTTCGGCGACGTGTCCGACGGCTGGCTGGTGGCCGAGCTGGCGGCGACGGTCGCCAGCGCGCTGCATCACGTGCCCGATGACCCGCTGGCGGTGCTGGACGTGGTGGAGGCCTTCCACGCCGAGGCTCCCCTCGATGACGCCGACCTCGCCGCTCTCTGGCCGCTCGTCGTGCTCCGCGGAGCCGTGCTCGTGGTCAGCGGGGAGCAGCAGGTCGCCCTGGAGGCCGACAACGTCTACGCCGCCGAGAACCGGGCGCACGAATGGGTGGCGTTCGACGTCGCCCGACGGCTGGAGGCCGCCGAGATCGAGACGCTGATCCGCGCCCGGCTGTCCGGCGCTCCCGAAGGGCAGCCCGCGATCGGTCGGCTGCTAACGGTGGACTACACCTCCGAGCAGCTCGTCGACCTCTCCGTGCTCGCCCGCGACCTGGATGCAGGCGCCTGGCTCCAGGCGGACGCGGAAGAGACGGTGCTCCAGCACGTGGAGCGCGAGCGGGGGCACGCGATCACCCGCTACGGAGAAGCGCGGCTCACGCGAGCGCAGCCCGACCGGTCGAGTCGCTCCGCCACGATCGCGCTCGCCGTGACCGTCGCCGCGCCAGAGGCCCTCGACGTCCTCGCCCCGTTCGCAGGCGAACTCCTGCTCGCGGACGGCTCCTGGCTGCTGCGCGCCGACGGACTGGAGCTCTGGCTCGACGGTCTGACCCGCCCGCTCACCACGGCCACGGTCGCGGTCGGCGACCGCATCGGCACCGCCATCCGCCTGACGGCCCAGCTCAGCACCGCGCCCGGCCACCGACCGCCGGCGTTCGTGACCCCGTCGCTCCCGTTCACCGCGTGGACGGGCGTCTCCCCGGACCCGTCGGCCCTGTTCGGTCTCGACGTGGCGGCGCAGACGCCCGACGCGGAGGCATCGCTCGCCCGGCGGGACGCCACCTTCGCCGAGGTGCAGGAGCACTACTTCTCCCACCCGCCCCTGATCGAGCGCGGCTGGCGCCACTACCTTGTCGACACCCACGGCCAGAGCTACCTCGACATGGTCAACAACGTCACGCAGATCGGGCACGGGCACCCGCGGCTGGTCGAAGCGGTGCGCGACCAGTGGGCCCGCCTCAACACCAACTCGCGGTTCCACTACGACGAGCTATCCCGGTTCACCGAGCGCCTCGCCGAGATCGCTCCCGAGGGCCTCGACACGGTGTTCCTCGTCAACAGCGGCAGCGAGGCGGTCGACCTGGCACTGCGGCTGGCGCAGATCCACACGAACCGGAAGACGATCCTCGCGGTGACCGAGGCGTACCACGGCTGGACGATGGCCTCGGACGCGGTCTCCTCCTCGCTCGGCGACAACCCGCGGGCGCTCGAGACCCGGCCCGACTGGGTGAAGCTGGTCGCGGCGCCCAATTCGCTGCGCGGCACGCACCTCGGCGCCGACTCCGGTCCGGCCTACCTCGCCGATCTGGACGCCGACCTCGCGGACCTCGACGCCGCCGGTGTCGAGGTGGCCGGCTACATCGCCGAACCGGTGTTCGGCAACGCGGGCGGCCTCATGCTGCCCGACGGCTACCTGGCCGGCGTCTACGAGCGCATCCGCGCCCGCGGCGGCGTCTGCATCGCCGACGAGGTGCAGGTCGGCTACGGGCGGCTCGGTCACTACTTCTGGGGCTCCGAGCAGCAGGGCGTCGTCCCCGACGTCATCACCGTCGCCAAGGCCATGGGCAACGGCCAGCCGCTGGGCGCCGTGATCACCCGGCGCGAGATCGCCGAGTCGTTCGCGGCCGAGGGCAGCTTCTTCTCCTCTGCGGGCGGCAGCCCGGTATCCGCTGTCGTTGGCCTGACCGTGCTCGACGTGATGCGCGACGAGCGGCTGCAGCAGAACGCCGCCGAGGTGGGCGACCACCTGGCGGCCCGCCTGCGCGCACTGGGCGACCGGCACCCGCTGGTCGGCGCCGTCCACGGCATGGGCCTCTACCTCGGAATGGAGCTGGTGCTCGACCGCGAGACGCTGGCTCCGGCGACCGCCGAGGCCAAACTGGTCTGCGACAGGATGCTCGCCGAGGGATGCGTCGTGCAGCCGACGGGCGACTACAAGAACGTGCTGAAGATCAAGCCGCCGCTGTGCATCACGCGCGAGAGCGCAGACCGCTTCGTCGACGCGCTCGACCTGGTGCTGGCGACGTTGTAGAGCCGTCGAGCACGCGCGAGGCCTCCGCCTCGATGGCGGCGGCGACCGCATCCAGCGCCGCCGACCGCAGCGACCACTGGTGCCAGTACAGCGGCACCTCCGCGACTCGCTCGTCGTCGAGCACGACGAGCGAGCCGGCGGCCACGAGCTCGGCGGCCTGGAGGTCCGGCAGCATGCCCCAGCCCAGCCCGAGCGCCGCCGCCTCCACGAACTGCGTGGAGGCCGGGATGAAGTGCCGCGGCGGCCGGGCGCCCGGCGCGAAGGCGCCGAGGTAGCGGTCCTGGAGGGCGTCCTTGCGGTCGAAGACCAGCATGGGTGCGACAGCCGCGGCCTCCGGAGTCCAGCCGTCCGGGCACCAGCGCGCCGCGAACGCCGGGCTCGCGACCGCCCGGTAGGTCATCGACCCGAGCGGGCGCGCGATGCACCCCTGCACCGGCTCCGGGTCCGACCCGATCGCGGCCATGGCGGTGCCGTCCCGCAGCCGGTCGAGCGTGTGCTCCTGGTCGTCGAGCACGAGCTCGAAGGCGATCCCCTCCAGCCCGGCGAGGGCGGGAAGCACCCACGTCGCCAGCGAGTCGGCGTTCACCACGAGCGGGATGGCGGCACGCCCCGGACCGTCGGTCAGCGCGGCATCCGCCTCCGCCTCCAGCAGCGCCAGTTGTCGTGCGAGCCGGAGCAGCACGCTGCCGGCCTCCGTCGCAGCCACCGGCCTGCCGCGCCGCACGAGCACCCGCCCGCTCTGCTCCTCCAGCGCCTTGATGCGCTGGCTCACCGCCGACGGGTGACGTGCAGGGCGGCCGCCGCGCTCTCGAAGGATCCGCCGTCGATCACCGCGGCGAGCGTGCGCAGGTGCTCTCGATTGGTGGCCATGAAGCGATGCTAATGCAGCACAAGAATCCTGAGCTGTACTTACGGAGACGCTACCCGTAGCGTCGAGGAGTGCTCGCGACGTTCTTCACCGGCCTCGGCTCAGCGGCCTCCCTCATCATCGCCATCGGCGCGCAGAACGCGTTCGTCCTCCGGCAGGGTCTCCGCCGCCAGCATGTGCTTCCGATCGTGATCATCTGCGTGCTCAGCGACGCCATCCTGATCGCCGCAGGTGTCGCCGGGATCGGCGTGATCGTGAAGAACGCCCCGATCGCGCTGGAGATCGTCCGATGGGCGGGCTTCCTCTTCCTCGTCGGCTATGCCGTCTTCGCCGCCCGCCGTGCCCTGAAGCCCGAGTCGCTCAGCACCTCCGGTGCCGTCGCCGGCTCGCTGGCGGCCGCGGTCGGCACCTGCCTCGCGATCACGTGGCTGAACCCGCACGTGTACCTCGACACCGTGCTCCTGCTCGGCTCGCTCTCGGCGTCACACGGCGACCCGGGGCGCTGGGCGTTCGGCGCGGGAGCGGCAACCGCCAGCCTGCTCTGGTTCGGGATGCTCGGCTTCGGCGCCCGCTTCGCAGCTCCCGTGTTCGCGAAGCCGGTCGCGTGGCGCATCCTCGACGGTGCGATCGCCGTGCTGATGCTGGTGCTCGCCGTGCTGCTCGTCGTCTGAAAGCCCGCGGAAAAGGAGCCCGGACAAGCGGAAAGGCCGCCCGATTCGGGCGGCCTTTCCGGTTCTGGTGGAGCTAAGGAGATTCGAACTCCTGACCTCTTCGATGCGAACGAAGCGCGCTACCAACTGCGCCATAGCCCCGAGGAACTGCTTAGAAACAATAGCACTCCCGACCGGCCGAGTCGAAATCGAGCAGCGCTCAGCTGGCGGCCCGGCGGCGGCGCAGGACCGCGTCCAGATCCATGCTGCCGGTGTCCACCTCGTCGAGAACGCCCATGCTGGCGTACAGGCTGGGAGCGGCGGGTGCGGCCACCGGCGCGACCGCGGCAGCGACCGGCGCGGGCGCTGCAGCGACCGCAGGTGCCACGGCAACCGGCCGCAGCGGCACCGGCGCGACCGCGGGCGCCGTCACCTCCGCCGCCTTGCGCTCGAACTCGGCTCGCGCGGCGGCCCGTCGCAGCTCGGCGGCCGCATCCACCGAGGCCATCGCGGCGGCCGCGACGGTCCCGGGCGAGAGGTGCAGCGGCTTGGGCAGCGGGCGGGGCGTCCAGCTCTGCTTGAGCCGTTCCTGCACGGGCAGGTCGTGCTGGGCGTCGTCGTAGAGCTCCGGCGACACCTGCGAGGTGCGCACCATCGGCTGCGCGGGCACGGCCGGAAGTTGCGGGCGCGCCAGCCGGGCCAGCATCCAGCCCGAGAGTGCGACGACGCCGGTGGCGACGGCCACGGTCAGCCAGACGCCGGTGGCGACCAGCTCGACCGCACCGGCGACGAACGCGGCGAGGCCGGCGACGAGCACCAGGGTCGAGAGGGCGCGGGTCCGGCGCAGGCGCCGACGCCGCTGGGGCGACAGGGGCGCGACCGCTGCGGCCGTCGCCAGTGCGCGGGCCCGCTGGGCCGCGGCCGCACGCGCCGCGCGTTCGACGGCGATGGCCTCTGCGGCAGCACGTTCCGCCTCCTCGGCCGCGCGGCGCCGCTCCTCGGCGATGGCCTGCTCGCGGCGCGCGTGGGCCGCGGCCTCGGCGCGCGCGGCGGCGAGCGTCTTCTGCTCCGACCTGCGCAGGATGCGCTGCTGCTCCGCGACGGTACGTGCGGTCGCCTCCATGCGCACCTCGTCGGGCAGCTCGCTGGTCTCGGCGAGGATGCGGAGGGTCTGCTGCAGTCGCACGGCGTTGCGCTCGGTCGCCAGGTATTCGCGGCGACGCAGCCACACCGGGACGAGATAGGCCAGCCAGAGGGCGGCCGCTATCGCGACGATCACCCCGCCGCCCATCACATCCCCGTTCATGCCTCTACGGTAGGGGCGCGACTCCCCTGGCTCCCGTCAGGCGCGGGGGTGTGTCATGTGATCCAGAGTTCTTTCAGCGAACGTGGCGGCTCGGTTCAGCGGTGCCGCGACACCGGCAAGGGCACGGCGGCCGCCGCACGGTCCTCCGGTGGGATCAGCGCGGCGTCGGCCGGCACGTTGTGGTCGAGCCACCGCCGCAGCACGCCCTGACTCAGCTCCTCCGACACCAGACCGAAGCAGAAGTGGTCGCGCCAGTCCCCGTTGATGTGGATGTAGCGGCGCCGCAGGCCCTCGTAGCGGAACCCGAGCTTCTCGACCACACGCAGGCTCGGCGCATTCTCGGGACGGATGCAGATCTCCATCCGGTGCAGGCCCAGCTGGTAGAAGCAGTAGTCCGTCGCCAGCGCCACCGCCGTGGGAGTGATGTTGCGGCCGGCGAACTCCTCGGCGATCCAGTACCCGATCGTCGCGCTCGACAACGAGCCGTAGGTGATCGACGACACGTTGAGCTGCCCGGCGAGCTGCCCGTCCCACTCCACGATGAACGGCAGCCCGTGACCGGCGCGCGCGTTCGCGAGGAGCGACCGGATGCTCGCCCGGGTGTCGAACGACCCCGGCGCGTAAGGGCTGGTCGCCTCCCACTGCCGCAGCCAGCCACGGTTGTCGAGCAGCGAGCGCTCGAGCCCGCGCGCATCCCGCAAGCGGATGGGGCGCAACGTCACGCGGCCCTCGGTGAGGGTGGGGACCACGATCGCCACAGGCTCCTCCTTCAGCCGATCAGTGGTCGCGGGCGGAGAGCGTCTGGATGGGGCCGGTCGGGTCGGCCGGCATCTCCGCCACGAACTCCGAGGGCTCGTCCTCCAGCTCGCTGGCGAACTCGCGCAGCCAAGGGCGGAGCTCCGGACCGAGGTCCTCGCGGTCGATCGCCAGGCGGACGATCGCCTTGATGTAGTCGAGCCGGTCGCCCGTGTCGTACCGGCGGCCGCGGAACACGACGCCGTAGACGCCGCCGGTCCAATCGGGTGCCTCGGCCATCGACTGCAGGGCGTCCGTCAGCTGGATCTCGCCGCCGCGGCCGGGCTCGGTGCGCTCCAGGACGTCGAACACCTCGGGGCGCAGCACGTAGCGGCCGATGACGGCGTAGTTCGAGGGGGCGTGCTCCTTGTCCGGCTTCTCGACCAGGCCGGTGATGCGGACGACATCGTCCTCGTCGGTCGGCTCGACGGCCGCCGCGCCGTAGAGGTGGATGGAGTCGGGGTCGACCTCGAGGAGCGCCACCACGCTCGCGTGGCGTTGCTGCTGTACCGTCAGCATGCGCTTGAGGAGGTCGTCGCGCGCGTCGATGATGTCGTCGCCGAGGAGCACGGCGAACGGCTCGCGGCCGACGTGCATCTTGGCGCGCAGTACCGCGTGGCCGAGGCCCTTCGGGTCGCCCTGACGCACGTAATGCATGTCGGCGAGGGCGGTCGAGTAGTTGACCTTCTCGAGCCGGTCGGTGTCGCCCTTCTTGATGAGGGTCTCCTCCAGCTCGGAGTTGCGGTCGAAGTGGTTCTCGAGGGCGTTCTTGTTGCGGCCGGTGACCATGAGGACGTCGTGCAGGCCCGCGTCCACGGCCTCCTCGACCACGTACTGGATAGCGGGCTTGTCCACGACCGGCAGCATCTCCTTGGGCATAGCTTTCGTCGCGGGGAGGAAGCGGGTTCCGAGTCCGGCGGCGGGGATCACTGCTTTCGTAACGCGGTCATGGTTAGCCATGCCGCCTACAGTATCCGCATTTTCAGAGTGCACAGGATGGCATCTCCTAGGATTGCCTCATGGATCCGGACACTGCCGCTCATCGCAAGCGCGCCCTGCGGGCGGAGCTGCGCGAGCGCCGGCAGAACCTCACCACGACCGAGCGACAGGGCGCGACGGCGGGCATCACCCGCAACCTCGTCGACCTGGCGACCGACCTGTCGGCCCGCTCCGTGGCCGCGTACCTCTCCACCCCGATCGAGCCGGACACGCGCCCGTTCCTCAACTGGGCGCACACGCAGGGCCTCCGAGTGCTGCTGCCCATCTCACGCGAGGACGGCCTCCTCGACTGGACCACCGGCGACGGCGAGTCCGAGACCGAGGGCCTGTTCGGGCTGCCGGAGGCGGTCGGCGAGCTGCTCGGCCCGATCGCGATCAACGACGTCGACCTCATCCTGGTCCCGGCCGCCGCGGTCGACGCGACGGGGATGCGGATGGGGTGGGGCCGCGGATACTTCGACAAGACGCTCGGGAGCATGGAAAAATGTCCCCCGGTGTACGCCGTCCTGTTCGACGGCGAACTCGTGGACGAGGTGCCGCGCGAGCGCCACGACCAGCCGGTGGACGGCGCGGTCACCCCGACCCGGATCGTCCAGTTCACCTGACCTCGCGCAGCGGAAGAAGAATGCCCACCTACTCCTACTCGTGCCGCGACTGCGGCCACGCCTTCGACATCCAGCAGGCCTTCACCGACGACGCCCTCACGGTGTGCCCGAACTGCGGCGGCTCGCTCCGCAAGGTGTTCGGGACCGTCGGCGTGACGTTCAACGGCTCCGGGTTCTACCGGACCGACTCGCGCGGCGGCACGAAGTCGTCGGACACGTCGTCGTCCCCGTCCAGCTCGTCGTCCTCCAGCACTTCCACCAGCTCCCCCTCGTCGACGCCGTCGTCGGGTTCCGCCGCCTAGTGAGAGACGGGTCCATGATCAAAGGCTTCAAGGAGTTCATCCTCCGCGGGAACGTCATCGACCTCGCTGTCGCCGTCGTCATCGGCGCGGCTTTCACGGCGGTGGTCACGTCGATCGTCAACAACCTGATCAATCCGCTGCTGAACAGCTTCTTCGATGCGAAGTCGCTGGACAGCGCGCTCGTGTTCACGATCAACAAGTCGGAGTTCCACATCGGGTCGATCATCGGCGCGATCATCAACTTCCTGATCGTCGCGATCGTGGTCTACTTCGTGTTCGTCCTCCCGATGAACATGGCGAAGCAGCGCGCCGAGCGCCTCCGCAAGAAGGGCGTCGTCGAGCCGGACAAGCCGGTCACCGACCTCGACCTCCTCACCGAGATCCGCGACCTCCTGGCCGCGCAGCAGTCGCCGCCGCAGCCCACCGGCAAGCACGCCGACCCGCTCCCGTAGAGCGCGCTCCCTCTCGCCGAAGGGCAGGTCGTTGCGCACTTCCACGGCGTGCCGACCGCAACTACCTGCCCTTCACCAGTGGGGCGGGACGTCGCGGCGCAGCTGCTCGTCGTTGGAGGACCAGGTGGGGGCGTTGTCCGAGTCCGGCCGGGGCTCGTCGTCGCGCGGCTCGACCCGCGGTTCGGGATCGGTTCCGGGCGCGCCGGGACGCTGCACACGGCGGTGCCTTCGGCGTCCGGGTGACTCGCTCACCCCTCCAGCCTAGAGCTGCGGCAGCTCGATCGGCGCCGTCACCGCGTCGGGCTCGCCCTTGCCGATCAGCTTCGCCACCCGCGACGCCACCGCGTCCGGGTCGGCGAACAGCTCGAAGCTGTGCACCCGGAGGTAGTGCCAGCCGAGGCGGCGCAGCACGTCCGGACGCAGGCGCAGCGACTCGCGGAGGCTCCCCTTCGACACGTCGTCGTCGGTCTCCACGACCACCGCGCGGCCCTCGTGCGAGGCGACCAGCGTGAGCTTTCCGCGGTAGCCGAGGTGCACATCCAGCCCGTGCCGCGCGAGGCGCTTGGCCAGGTCGAGCACCATGGGGTCTGCGTCCTGGCTGAGGTACTCCGGCGCGGCCGCCTGGAGCTGGTCCGCCTCCCCCAGCACCTGCGCCAGCGCGGCGATGCCGTGGCGCATCCGCGACTCGTCGATGTCCTCCGGCTTGAAGCAGGAGACGATGTCCATGCCGCGGCGGCCGCGGGTCATGCCGACCGCGAGCAGCCGGTCGCCGCCCGGCTCGGCCAGGGCGCCGAAGTTCGACAGCAGGCGTCCGTGCGGGGTGCGGCCGTAGCCGATGGAGAAGATGACTCGGTCGCGGCTCTGGCCCACCGACTGGTCGAGCGTCACCACGGTGAACGGCTCGGCGCGATCGCCCAGGATGAAGTCGGCCAGTTCCGAGCGCTTCGCGAAGGCCGCCAGCACCGCTTGGTTGACCCGCACCGCGTGCCGTTCGCTGGCGGTGATGACCATGAGGGACTCGCGCGGCCGCTCGGTGGCGTGCGCGAGCACCAGCTCCACGACCTTGGCGACCTCGGCATCCGTCGACTCGACGGCCCCCGTGTCGCTGTCGGGCATCCCCTGGCCGCCAGTCACGTAGTGCAGCGCCAGGCTGCCGTGACCGAGGTAGGTGCCGGCCCACGGGAGGGAGTCGATCATCCCTCCGTAGAAGCGGCGGTTGACGAGTTCCGCGAGGTCTTCGCCGCCGGCGCGGTAGCTGCGGCTGAGCGTGTACACCGGGAGCAGCTCGGAGAGCCGGGCCAGCGCCGACTCGGCGTGCAGCGCGTCCACGTCGAGCTCCTCGACGGTCGTGCCGTATTCGTGCACGCCGATGTCGAAGCGCGACGGGGTCTGCGTCACCGGGTCGCCGAAGGCGACGACCTGTCGGGCGCGGCGGATGACCGGGACGTTCTCGGCGAGGCTGGACGCGCCCGCATCCACGAGCAGCACCGCGTCGAACCCGACCTCGCGGCCGATCGACGGGATCTCGTAGGGCGACACCAGCCACACCGGCGCGAGCGGGCGCGCCAGGTGCGGCGCGGCCTCGTTGAGCGAGGTCGCCGTCGGGACGGTGCTCTTGAGCAGGCGCTTCAGCGCGGCGGCCTCGTCGGGCCAGTCCACGATGCCGATCTTCCAGGTCTCGGACAGCATCCACGCGAGCTGCTTGCCGGTCGCGGAGGCGTGCGCCTCGTCGACGAGGCGGAAGTCGGCCTCGAGGCGGTCGAGCACGCCGGTGTTGGCGTTGAGCAGGGCGCGGTCGTTCGCGAGGAGGGACTCCAGCACCGACTGCCACCAGGCCAGCTCCAGCTCGGCGCTGACCTGCGTCTCGGGCACGTGGCGGATGGAGAGGTCGGAGATCAGCGGGTCGAGCTCGAGGTCGCGCAGCTGGGTGAGCAGCGCGGTGCGCTCCTGCAGGTTGGCGAGCACCTCGGACTCGGCGGCGAGGCCCGCGATCTGGCGGGTCAGCTCCTCGACCGGCAACGCGGCGAGCGACTGCGGCGTTCCGGTGCGGCGCAGCGGGATGTCAAGCCGCGCGAGGTCTTCCGCGACGCGCTGGTAGGCGACCTGCACGTCCGCGATGCCGACCGGCACCTCGGGCACGACGCCGGCGACGGCGAAGCGATTCCACAGGATGCGCTGCTGCTGGATGCGCCGGAGGCTCTCGTTGAGATCAGTGACGTGCACGCCCGGGCGGACGTATTCGAGCGCGTGCTTGCGCAGCCGACGGCGGTTCGCGCCCGACATCGACGGCGACTCGCGACGGGACGCGGTGGCCGCGATCAGCTCGGTGAGCGACCGGTCGAACACCGACGGAGTGAACTTGTCGAGCGTCTCGCGGATATCGAGGAGCAGGCGCAGGTAGACGCCGAGCTCGGCGATGGACGCGAAGGGCCGCATCCGGGTCTGGCCGATCAGCGCGTTGGCGCGGTCCAGCAAGCGCGGCAGCTCGGCGCGGTTCAGCTTCTTGGCGAGCTCGTGGGCGCTCTTGCCCTCCTCCGTCGTGGTGAAGGAGGCGCCGTACCAGGGCGAGTCGTTGGGCCCGTACCGGAACTCCCCCAGCCGGGCGGCGCGGATCAGGGCGTCGGCCGACGCGTCGCGGTCGCGTGCCAGCGCTTCGATCGCGCGGCGGCCCAATCGGGCGGTGGTCGACGGCGGCGAGGGCAGCAGCGACAGGTGCGACAGCTCGCGCAGCGCATCCAGCACCGACACGCGGAGCACGGAGTCGCGGCGGGTCAGCGCCGCGCGGTAGTCGACGAGCACCTTGCGGAGACGCACCAGCGCCTCGTCGACGTCGGTGACCTTCGGCTGCGTGGCCTTCTCGTTGCGGGCGATCGACTGCACCAGGTCGCGGCGCAGCGTGCGCGGCGTCACCGCGAGCCCGGGGAGCCCGGCCTGCGTCAAGCGCTGGGCGATGTCGTCGAGGCTGGAGCGGCGCGGGCTCACCACCAGCACGCGCTTGTGCTGGGCGACGAGCGCGCCGATCGCGTTGACGATGGTCTGCGTGCCGCCGGTGCCCGGCAGCGTCTTGACGACGATCGAGTTGCCGGCCGCGATCTGGGCGACCACGTTCTCCTGCTCCTCGTCGGCGTCGAGCAGGAGGGTGTCGGTCGCGGGCGGGCGCTCGTCCTGGCGGATCGGGTCCACCGGGTTGAAGGCGCTCTCGACCGTCGAGCGCGCGGTCGGGTTGCCGGCCAGAGCGTCCAGCAGCACGGTGTCGAGGTCGCGGGCCTCCTCGCTGAGCGCCGGCGCGACGTCGGCGAACGAGGATGCGACCAGACGCGGCTGCACGTTGAACCACGGCAGGTGCGAGGTCAGGCCGCGCAGGCGGTCGATCACCGGCTGCGGCTTGAACACGCCGTTCGAGACGGCGAGCGCGACGAAGGCGTCCGCGTCGAGGGTGATCTGGAACTGCTCCGCGAGTGCGCGGGCGAGCTCCGGGTTGAGGTAGGTCTGGCCCTTCAGCTTCAGCTCGAAGTCGCGGCCGTAGCGGCGAATGGCGAGCGGGCGCAGCAGGATGGGAGCGAAGTACTCCTCGGACCCGTGGCGCCACTGCGCCAGGCCGATCGCGAGGTGCACGGACTCGATGCCGCGGACCGAGCGCAGCTCGATCCCCTTCTGCGTGATCGCGTTCGCGGCGGCGCGGGCTGTGCGGAGCGCCAGCTCGTCGCGGATCAGGCTCGACAGCAGCGTGCTCTGCCCGGTGATGAACTGCGGCAGCCCGCCGGGATGCGTGGTGCTCAACTCGATGCGCGTCCGCGGGCTGTCCTCGAAATGGAGCAGCGGGGAGGCGCCGCCGATGGACGCGATCTCGTCGCGCCACCGCGTCCAGACCGGCTCGGCGATGTTGCCGGCGACCAGTCCCGGGTCGCCCAGGCTGAGGGTGTGCGGAGCGGTCGTGGTGCGCGGGTTCAGGGCGTCGTCGTCTGCGATGACCGACCTCGCGTCGTCATCCTCGGTCTTCCTGTCCAGTCGCCACACACGGACACCCTACGTTCACATCCAGTGAATCAGCGGGAACCCGGGCGGGTTTCGCGTCAATATCATGCGCTGAGCGTCGAGGCCGACGCCCGCGGTGTCAGCGCGTCGGGGTCGGTGTCGGCGTGGGCGAGCCGGTGGAGGTCGGCTGCGGGACGGGGGTCAGCGTCCCATAGGGCTGCAGCGCGCCCGTGACGATGGGGACCTGGAGGCCGACCGAGTTGCCGCCGCTGGTCACCGAGACCGAGGTCAGGCCGCCGGGCTTGCCCTCCACCCCGGTCACGAGCGACTCCTCGCTGGGCGGGTTGCCGATGTGCTTGGTCTGGCGCGGCTTCAGCGTGACGTCGATCGGCTGGCCGCCCGACGGGCTGATCGTCACCTTCTCGGTGTCGCTCCCGGTGTTGACGAGTGTCGTGACCAGGTTGGCCGTGTCCCCTTCTCCCTGCACGAGGACGGCGTTGCCGACGAAGACGTTGCCGACGGTGGCGCTCACCCCGACGCTCGCCTCCTCGATGTAGAGGGTGTCCTGCGGCGCGAACAGGTCGCAGGCGGTGAGACCCCCGAGGGTCGCGGCCGCGATGGCCGCAGCGGCTGCGGTGCGACGGACGAGCGAGCGGCGGAACGGCATCAGACACCTCCGAGGGACACGGTGGCGCCAGGCTATTCCCCCGCGCCGCGGTTATGGAAGACGTCGCGTGCCCCGCAGGGCGATGATCGCGATCACACCGCACAGCAGATAGAGGGACGCCTGCACATCGAGGATGGGCACGATGTCGTGCGAGTCGGCCAGCAGGCCGCCGAGCAGCAGCCCCACCGCCTGCGCCGCGCCGTCGACCGTGGTCATGGCGGCGATCACGCGGCCGAGCGCGCGCGGCGGGACGGCGGTCTGCACGAGGGTGATCTCGCCGGTGGCCGTGGTGACCGCGGGGAGGCCCATCGCGATGAAGAGGCCGCAGTAGATCCAGAGCGCCGTGGTGAACGGCGCGAGGTTCCAGGTGAGGAGGGACAGCATCCCGAACACCAGGTAGCCTCCGCCGATCATCGACCGCGGCCCGAGCCGGCGAGCGATCAGGCCGGTGACCAGGCCGCCCAGCACGCCGCCGATCGCCTGCACACCGCGGATGATGCCCGCGCCGGTGTCGCCGGCTCCGAGGTTCTGGGTGACGTAGACGAGGAACAGCACGAGGAAGAGCCCCTGCGCGACGCCGCCCAGCGCGGCGATCAGCGCGAGGGTGCGCAGTGTGGCCGACCGGGCGATCAGCGCGAGACCCTCCACCCACTCGCGCAGGATGCGCTTCTCGGCGGTGGCGGCGGCCTCGCCGTCCAGGGGTGCGGCGACGGGATGGGGACGACTGAGCGCCACGAGCCCCGCGGTCACGAGGTAGGACGCGGCGTCCGCGATCACCACCCCGGGCAGCCCCCACAGCGCGAACGACAGGCCGCCGAGCGGGGAGCCGATCAGTCGCGCGAGGTTGTCGCTCACGGCGATCAGGGCGTTGCCGCGAGCGAGCTGATCGCCGCCCACCAGCTGCGGGATCATCGCCTGCCGTGCCGGGTTGATGACCGCGCCGAGCACCGCCTCCACCGCCGCGACCGCGTAGACGATGCCCATCCGGTCGGCGCTCGCGAACAGCAGCGGGAGCAGCAGCACGCCCTGCAGCAGTGCGACCACGACGATCGTCCGACGGTGGTCCCAGCGGTCGACGAGCACCCCGAGGAAGCTGCCGACGAGCAGCATCGGCACGAGCTCCACGAGGAAGACGGTGGATGCGCCCAGCGCCGAGCCGGTCGCCGACAGGGCGAACAACGGCAGCGCGATCATCAGCAGCCAGTCCCCGGTGTCGGAGACGAGGCCGGCCGTCCAGACCAGCGCGAAGTCGCGGCGGAGCAGCGGCGAGCGGGCGCGCGGCGGAGTCTCGGTCTCGGTCATTCCGCGGCCCCTCGGTCCTGCTCGAGCGCTCGGGCGGCGGCGATCGCGTCCGGGTGCCGGAACGCGTTGAGGTGCAGCGCCACGACGTCACTGCCGTCGGGCGCGTCGCCGCGGGTGAGGGCGATGTACGGGCGGATGAGCGCATCCAGTCGCTCCCCCAGCTCGCGGAGCTCGGCGGGCGTCAGCTTCAGGGCGTACCCGTTCAGCATGCTGGCCTCGCGCCACTCCACCGGCTGCTCGTCGCGCTGGGCGATCGCACGGTGCACCAGCGCGCCCTCGTCGTCGACCTGCCGATCGGCGAGCGCGCGCTCGACCGTGTCGGAGCCGATCGCGAACTCCGGGTCCTCCGACCGGCCGAAGCTCAGCCCGGTCGCAGCGGACCGCCAGGGACGCTCTCGGCCGTCCTCCGCATCCGCCGCCTCCACCAGCCCGACCTTGGCGAGCGCGCGCAGGTGGTAGCTGCAGTTGGAGGGCGTGGAGCCGACCACGGCGGCGCACTCGCTGGCGGTGCGGGGGCCGAACGACATCAGGTGGTCGAGCAGGGCGAGGCGGAGGGGGTGCGCGAGCGCCCGCAGCGCGCGGGGGTCGGTGACCGTCGCACGACGCTCCTCGCGGTGTTCGGCGGTGCGCTCGTCACCCGATGTGAAAGACATGTTTCAGAGTTTGTCGCACGATTTCTTTCACGTCAAGGAATGCCGCCTCGGGTGCGAGACTTGTTGACAGATATGAACGAACCAACCCGAGCGAGCGTCGGCTTCCGATCCGAGCGCGGCCCCATCCTCATCGCCCTCATGCTGACGACGGGACTGGTCGCGATCGACTCGACGATCCTCGCGACGGCGGTCCCCTCGATCGTGCAGGACCTCGGCGGCTTCGCCCAGTTCCCGTGGCTGTTCTCCGTCTACCTGCTGGCGCAGGCCGTGTCCGTGCCGGTGTACGCGAAGCTGTCGGACACCGTCGGACGCAAGCCGATCGTCCTCATCGGGATCGCGCTGTTCCTCGTCGGGTCGATCCTCTGCGGCTTCGCCTGGAGCATGCCCGCGCTGATCGCGTTCCGCGCGCTGCAGGGTCTCGGCGCCGGCGCCATCCAGCCGATGGCGATCACGATCGCGGGCGACATCTACACCGTGGCCGAGCGTGCGAAGGCGCAAGGCTACCTGGCCAGCGTCTGGGCGATCTCGTCCGTCGTCGGCCCGACCCTCGGCGGTGTGTTCTCCCAGTTCCTGTCGTGGCGGTGGATCTTCTTCGTCAACGTGCCGCTGTCGGTGCTGGCGGCGTGGATGCTCATCCGCACCTTCCACGAGAGCATCGAGCCCCGCAGGCACCGCATCGACTACGCCGGAGCCGTTCTGCTGACCGGCGGCATGACGCTGCTCATCCTGGCGGTGCTGGAGGGCGGCCAGGCGTGGGCGTGGAACTCCGTCTGGAGCATCGGAGCCTTCGCCATCGCGGCCGTCCTGCTCGTGGCCTTCGTGCTGGTGGAGCGACGCGCCGCCGAGCCCGTGCTCCCGCTCTGGGTGTTCTCCCGCCGGCTGCTCGTGACGACGACGCTGATCTCGCTCGGCGTCGGCGCCATCCTGATCGGGCTCACGTCGTACGTTCCCACCTACCTGGAGGGGACCATCGGCGTCGCGCCGATCGTATCCGGCCTGGCGGTCGCCGCGCTGACGCTGGGCTGGCCCATCGCGGCGAGCGCCTCGGGCCGCTTCTACCTGAGGATCGGCTTCCGGAACACGGCGCTGCTCGGCACGGGGATCGCCATCGTCGGTGCGATCGCGCTGGCCGCGACCTCCGTCGCCCCGTCTGTGCTGTTCGTGGCGCTGAGCTGCTTCGTGGTCGGCCTCGGGATGGGCCTGATCGCCACGCCGACGCTGATCGCCGCGCAGTCCAGCGTCCCGTGGAACGAGCGCGGCGTGGTCACCGGCAGCAACCTGTTCGCCCGCTCGATCGGCAGCGCCGTCGGCGTCGCCGTCTTCGGCGCGATCGCCAACGCGATCATCGCAGGCTCCGCCAGCGGGACGAAGGCCCCCGCGACCATTCAGGCCGCTTCCACCGCGGTGTTCGTCGCGGTCGCGGTGGCGGCGATCCTCACGATCGTGGCGGCTCTCGCGATGCCCGCTCGCGCGTCGAGGACGTCGAGTTCAGCCGCTCTCCCGCCCCCGCCGAATAGCGGCGCGTCACCTCCCCCCTCCTCTCTCCTCGCGAAGGGCAGCTCGTTGCGCACTGTCGCGGCGTGTCGACCGCAACAAGCTGCCCTTCGGCGCGAGGGTCAGGCCGGGATGCGCGTGAGGACGACGAACTCGTTGTAGGTGAAGGCTTTGCCGGCCGCGCGCGGGAGCGGGAACGAGTACTCGCGCTCGACGGTCAGCCCGACCCGCTCCGCCAAGCGGTGCAGCCCCTCGAAGTCCATGAACGACACGTGCGTCGCGTCGCTCGCGTAGCCGCGCTCCTGCGGCGTGATGAAGACCGCCCGGCCGCCCGGCTTGACGTACGGCAGGTACATCCGAACCAGCTCGACCGCGAAGTCCGGGTCGACGTGCTCGACCACGTGCGCCATCAGCATGGAGTCGAACGTGCCCGGCTTCGCATACTCGGTCGACGGGAACTCGTCGCTCGTGAACGAGTTGAGGCCGCGCGCACGGGCGATGGCCACCGACTCCGGGTTGTGGTCGACCCCCACGCCGTTGTTGCCTAAGTGGGCCAGATTGCGGCCAAGTCCGCTTCCCACATCCAGGACGCGGCCCAGGTGAAGCCGCCTGATGTTCCAGCGGTACGGCGCCTGGACGTTGAGCGTCCGCCGCCACCACGAGGCGTCGAGGCGACGCAGGCGTTCGGCGTACTCCGCGCCTGCGGTGTCGCGCCCCTCGTTCGGACCGTCGCCCGCACGTCCGGCTGCGCTGTCGGACATCAACTGGCTCGTTCCATCGGATCCATCCCTCCACGGTAGGGCACCCGGTACAGCCGCTTCAAAGCAAAATCCCAATACCATTCAAAGGAAACCGACCACCGTTCGATGGGATGAGCTGAATGGCAACTGGCAGGGGGACCTCGGGTCCGACGAAACGCGACCGCCGCGAGGAGGCGCGCGAGACCGCCAGGAAGATGCGCGAGGAGGCCGCCAAGAAGGCCAAGCGCCGCAAGGTGATCGTGCAGAGCTCGGTCATCGTGGGCATCGTCGCCGTGCTCGCCATCATCGGCGTCGTCATCTTCACCAGCGTCGGCGGCGCCGGCTCGAGCGCCGCGAATCCGAAGAACATGGCGAGCGGCGGGCTCCTGCTCACCTCGGCCACGAAGGCGACCGAGACGCCGGCGATCAAGAGCGGCGCGCAGCCCACGCCGACCAAGATGCAGCTCGATGGCAAGACCGCGCACATCCAGATCTGGCTCGACTACCAGTGCCCGTACTGCGACCAGTTCGAGACGACCAACAACAGCCAGATCAAGCAGTGGCTGGACGAGGGATCGGCGACGCTCGAGATCCACCCGGTCGCGATCCTCGACAGCTCGCAGAACAAGCAGTACTCGACCCGCGCCGCGGCCGCCATGTCGTGCGTCGCGAACTCGGAGCCGTCGAAGTTCTTCGACCTGAACGCCGCGCTGTTCGCCAACCAGCCGGACGAGCAGACCGGTACAGGACTCACGAACGCCGAGATCCTCAAGATCTTCAAGGACAACGGCGTGGACTCGAAGTCCATCACCGACTGCGTGAACAATCAGACCTACGCAGACTTCATCACCAACATGACGCAGGATGCGACCACCAACTCGCAGCTCAAGAACCCGACCTCGGGCGGCTTCGGCACCCCGACCGTGTTCGTGAACGGCGAGCGCTACCAGGGCGGCTTCACCAACGCGCAGCAGTTCGCCGCGTTCAAGGACGCGGCCGTGAAGGACGCCGGCTCGGGCAAGACGATCACCTTCCCGACCGCGAGCTGAACCCTCCCTCCTCGACGGCCCCCACCGTCGAGTCCGCACAGACTGCACACCGCTTCGGCGTGTCGCGTGCACTCTTTGCGGACTCGATAGTGGGGGCTTTCGCGTGGGTGTACGGTCCCAGCAGGAACGAGCGAGAGGGGACGAGGATGGAGCGCATCCCGGAGGACGGCGTCGACGATGTCGAGATCGGCGAGACCGACGCGGGCGAGACGCCCGGCTGGGCCGACCCGGCCGACGGAGACGTCGACTACGCCTTGAACGACCCGGAGGCTGAGGCCGACTTCGCCGACGAGCTCGTCACCAACGACGCGGTGGCCGGCGAGACCATCTGGCCCGGCCCGGGCGACGGCAACGACGGCCCGACCGGCGGCCAGGCTCGCGAAGCGGAGCCGGTCTACGACGAGCACGACGGCGAGGACGTCGACGACGGCGTCCTGACCGAGGAGGACGTGGAGGAGGAGGGCATCTAGCCCAGCGCCTCCACCACCCCGCGGGCACTGCGCTCGAGGAAGCCGACGATGTCCTCCGACGGGAGGTCGGTGCCGATCGCGCTCTCGACCAGCGCCTCCTCGGCGAAGGCGATCCAGGACCGCAGCGCGATGCGCAGCATCGGAGTGTCCGGCACGCCGAGTTCGAGGAAGACCGCGATGACCCGTTCGGCCTGCTCGCCGCGCGCCTCCTCGACGACCGCGCGCACCTCCGTATCCGCGGAGGCGACGCCGCGCACCAGGGAGTAGAACGTCCCGCTGTGCTCGCGCACGAATGCGACGATACGCGTCAGCGTGTCGTGGAGCCGCTCCAGCGGAGGCAGGCCGGCGATCGGCTCCGTCGCGTACAGCATGCTGTCGCGCGCGGTCCGCACCACATCCCGGTGCAGCCCCTGCTTCGACCCGAAGTAGTGGAACAGCAGTCCGCGCGACACGCCCGCCCGCGCCGACAGCTCCTCGATGGTCAGCTGGTCCAGCGGGTTGTCGGCGAGGAACGCGACGCCCAGCGCGACGAGCTGCGCCCGGCGCTCGTCCGGCGTCAGCCTGGTGCGCCGGTCGGATTCCATGCGTCGAGCCTAACCGCCGCCCCCGGCCGCCGAGACTGTGCGGATACACGAATGGATGCATCCACCAACTATTGACACACGGTCAATAACGTTTAGGCTCGCTCCTGGACCTGACCGCGCCGACGCTGTCAAGTCCCCCGAACAGGAGGATCGATGAAGTTCCGAAAGCTCGCCGGGTCGCACGCCGGACGGATCGTTCTCGCAGCCGTCCCCGTGGCCGTCGTGTCCACCGTGCTCATGGCCGGTGTCGCGCAGGGCGCCGTGCCCGTCTCGTTCGCCGTCTCCGGCAGCCAGTTCCAGATCAGCGCGTCGAAGCTCGACGGCACCGGGTTCTCGCAGTACGCCGGTGTCGCGCCGGACACCGCGGGCAAGAACCACCAGGTCGCGATCGCCAACATCAAGTCGGCGACGCTCTCCGACCTCTGCCAGTCGGTCGTGACGGACACGCCGCTCGGCAAGGCGGGCATCCTGATCACCGCGGGCGGCGACGGAAAGCCGGCCAGCGCATCCGACCTGCAGATCGGCATGACCGACCTCAAGGGCGACTCGGAGTTCCACAACATCCGCATCGGCGTCGACGCCTCGACCGTCAACACCGCCGCCAAGGGCTCGGCCGGCGACTTCGCGCAGGACTCGGACACCGTCACCATCTCCAACCTCCAGCAGACCGCGTGGAGCACGCAGGCCTCGGTCTTCACCCTCACGGGGATGCACGTGCAGCTGACCGACGGTTCGAAGGGATGCTTCTGATCGTGGCCGCACACCATGCGGACGCGTCGCCCACCGAGGGCGCCTGGGCGCGTTTCCGCGGCTGGCGGCGCCGTCGTCCGTTCCTCGGCGGCGTCCTGACCGCGCTGGGCGGGATCGAGCTGTTCTTCTCGGGGCAGCTCGACATCGGCAAGATCCACGTGCAGCTGGGCATCGAGGGCCTGCAGGCGACGATCATCCCGATCCTCCTGGTGCTGCTCGGCGTGCTCGCGATCGCGATGCCGGCGCACCGCATCTTCTACGGGGTGATCGCGCTGGCCGTCGCCGTGTACTCGCTGATCGGCGTGAACCTCGGCGGCTTCTTCATCGGGATGCTGCTCGCGACGGTGGGCGGCATCCTGACCGTGGCGTGGATGCCGAAGAAGGACGCGGTCGCCGTGGACGACGCTGATGCGGTCGACGACGAGCCGGCTCCCGCCCCGCGGGAAGGCACGACCGCATGAGGCGCGCACGCTCGGGGGTCGTCGCGGGGGCCCTGATCGCCTGCGTCGCGGCCGCCCTGGCCGGGATCGGCGCGGCCCGCGTGCCGACGACGGCTCCGGCGGCGCTGTGCATCCCGCTGTTCACGTCGTGCAGCTCGCCGAGCCCCACGCCGACGCCCTCCCCGTCGTCCGGCTCCGGTCTTCCCGGCGTGCCGGCGCTGCCGGTCCCGGGTGCCACCGGCGTGCCGGTCGTCCCGGGTGCGACGCCGACGCCGACCGCTCCCTCGACGCCCGCGGGTCCCGACGGCGGCGCCCCGGTCTTCACGCAGCCGCCCGCGCAGCTCGGGAGCCGCTCCCTCTCGTTCTCCGGACTCAAGGGGATCAGCGTGGTGACCGTCCCCCTGGCCGACGGCCGCCGCATCCCGGTGCTGAAGATCTCGGCCGACGCCATCACCATCGACGGCTTCAGCCTGACCGTGCGCAAGGACACCGGCCCGAAGCTCGCGACGACCGCCGACCAGATGGCGCTGCGCGGCAACGTGCAGGTCTACCTGGACTCGGTGACCGCGACCGGCCCGGACGGCAAGGGCATCACGCTCGGCGCCGCGACTCCTCCGCCCGCCGACGGCCTCCCGCCGCAGCTGCTGCGCGTGACGCTCGGCCTCGTCGGGGTGACCGCGGACAGCATCCACTTCACCGCACCGCACCAGCACCTGTCGGAGTAACCCGCGTCCGTGGGTCGCAACACGCCGTTATTCGGCGGCGATAACGGCGTGTTGCGACTCCTCGCCGATCTGGTGGTCCCAACACGCCGTTATGGCGGCGGCCGTAACGGCGTGTTGGGACCAGTAGCGCGGGATGCGGTTGCTCAGCGGCCGTTCTCGCGGCGCAGGCGGCGGCGCTCCCGGCGGGAGAGGGCGGCCCAGGCCTCCTGCTGCGCGCGACGAGTCTCGTCGGCCTGCCGGATGCGCTCCTCGCGTCGCTGCCGCCAGCGGGCGACCTCCTCGTCGACGTCGCGCGTCGGCGTGACGACCGGCGGTCCGCCCTGCAGCTGCCGCCGCGCCTCGACGATCCGGCGGTTGAACCCCTCGAGGTGCTCGCGCACCGCAGCCTCGGACGCCAGCCGGTCGAGCCGCGCGTCCAGCTCCGTGTCCTCGGTGCGCAGCATCAGCGCCGGCGGACCGAGGCCGGTCAGCTGCTCGCGCTCGATCTTGCGGCGGATCCACCAGTCCGGGTCGTGGGTGCCCGTCAACCCCGGGAGCGGCTTGCCCGCGCCCGGGAGGTTGTCGAAGTCGCCGCGCCGGATCGCCTGCTGGATGGCCGTCTCGACGATCTGCGCCCGCTGGTCCATCGAGGGCTGGCCCGCGTTCGCTTCCTCGACCTGCTCGCCACGCGCCTCGGCGTCGCGTCGCAGCCGGTAGCGCGCGGCCTCGACGAGCGGGTCGGACTGGCGAGGCGCGCGACGGTTCTCGTCACGGTTGCGGGCCATGTGTCCACAGTACGCCGGGCCGACCCGCTCTCCACAGAGTCCCGGATGGCCTGGCTCCGGATGCGGTCGCGGCCGCCGTACGTGAACTCGAGGTGAACATCCGAACATCCGCCGGCCCACGGGGTTGACTTCCGAGGCCGGTCGTTTAGTGTGTGCACTAAACAACCGGATGGCAGGCTGAACCGCAGGGGGCGGGCAGCTGTACTGCATTCCCGGTGCGCGGCGGTCGACGTTCGGGTGAGTCGGCCGCCGCAATCTTTTAAGCGGCGGTCGCCGCGGCCGCGTCGAGTTCGCGGGCCCGCTGCAGCAGCAGTGCCCCGACCGCGTCCAACGGCCGGACGCTGTGCTGGACCCGGGCGATCACGACCGCCCCTTCGGCCGACGACACGAGCACCGTCGCGAACTCCACTGCCTCCGCGCGCGCGACGCCTGCACGCTCGAGCAGGCCGGTCAGGTGCTCCATCGACGACGCGAACACGGCACCCGCCTTGTCGAACAGCTCGCCGTCCGGTGCCGACACCGTGACCGCGAGCACCGGGCATCCCGACTCGAACTCCGACCCTTCGAGCACCGCGCGCCAGAACGCGAGGAACGCCTCCGTCACGCTCACCGCCGTGCCAGCCGAATGCTCGGCGACCCAGCGGTCGTGGGACGCTGTGGTGCGGTCGAGCGCTTCGCTGAACAGCTGGTTCCGGCCGCCGGGGAAGTGATGGTAGATCGAGCCGCGCGGCGCACCCGTCTCGGTGAGCATCTTGCCGAGAGACGCGCCGTGGACGCCCTTCGACGCCAGGAGTCGGATCGCCCCGTCGAGCATCCGGTCGCGGGTGTCCTCCATGGGCAGCCTCCGTATCGACAAATCCGGATTATGACGTTCATCATAATGGCGCTTGTTGCCAGGCTCGAACCATCCACTTCTCCTCGTCGAGCCTCAGGAGGCCGCCATGCCCATGATCGACATCTACGCTCCCGCCGGAACCTTCGCCGCCCCGCACGCGCTCGCCACAGCCGCCGCGGCCACCGTCAAGGAGGTGGAGGGCGTGCCGGACATCCCGATGTTCCGCTCGAACACGGCGGCGTTCGTCCACGAGCTGCCCTCGGGTCACCTCGCCGACGTGGACGGCGCGGGCGACCACGTGCGCGTGCAGGTGCTGACGAACGCCGGCGCTCTCGACCGCGCCAAGCAGCTCGCCGTCGTCGAGCGGCTGACCGCCCTCGTCGCCGACGCCGCGGGCGACGCCCGGCTCGCCGACCGCACGTGGGTGCTCCTCACCGAGGCCGCTCCCGGCGGCTGGGGCCTGTGGGGTCACGCCCACACCAACGACGAGCTGGTGCAGGCCGCCCGCGCCGAGATCGCGAAGCTGCAGGAGGCCGCCGGCTGAGCGGCGGCGTGTCCGCGTCACCCGCCTGGCGTTAGGCTGCCGACGTGACCGACCGGCACGACACCCCCGCGCCCGCATCCGCGGACGACCACCTGCGGATGGTCCGCGAACGCTTCGACGGCCGCGCCCCGACCTACGACGAGTCCGCGATGCACCGCGCCCTGGCCTCCGCCGTCGCTGCCTTCATCGCCCTCGACGGCGTGGACACGGTCCTCGACGTCGCGACCGGCACCGGCCTGGTGCTGCGCGCCCTCCGCGACCGCGGCTTCGCCGGTCCCCTCACGGGCGTGGACCTCTCCCCGGGCATGATCGACGAGGCCCGCCGCCACCTTCCCGACGCCGACCTCGTCGTCGCCGACGCCGCCGGCCTCCCGCTGCCCGACGCGTCCTTCGACCTGGTGACGTGCGTCACCGGACTGCAGCTCTTCCCGCATCCCGACGCCGCCATCACCGAGTGGGCGCGCGTCCTCCGCCCGGGCGGCCGGGCGGTCACCGCGACCTTCGTCGCCGTCGACCCGACCCGTCACCGCGCGGCCCCGCCGCCCGGCACGTCGGATCACTCCCCGTTCGACTCCGTCGCGCACCTGACCGAGACGGTCGCTCCCGCCGGCTTCCGCGTGGCCCGCACGCAGACGTGGACCGACGGCGCCGACGAGCTCCTGATCGCCGAGCTCTCCTACGACGCCGGGTCGTAGCCGAACGCCCGCAGCTCCTGATCGCAGCGGCACGCCTTCGCGATCTTCGACGCCCAGAGCAGTGCGTCATCCCGGGTCGGCACCTCGATGATCGTGTACCCGCCCTCGAGGTGCGACGTCTGCGGGTATGTCCCCTCCCGGACGCCGCCCTCGGCGGACACCAGCACCGGCGGGACGGTCTCGTCGATCCCTCCGCCGAACACGTAGGCGCCGGCCTGCTTGATCTCCTCGATCACGGCGTGCGACTCCGCCACGACCGTGTCGAACTCCTCCGGCCGGAAATGCATCTCGCCACTCGGGAACGAGATCATGAACTTCGACATCGGTGCCCCCTCCTCCGGCCGGCCCCTCCGGCCTCCGCGCACGGTCACCCGCGACGATAGCGAGATGGAGAGCGGATGTCGACGGCACCGCAGAGGGACGCCCCGCCGCTCATGACGGGACGCCCCTCCAGCACTCACTCGCCGACGTTGATGCGCACCACCTGTCCGCTCACGCCGTTCGGGCCGCCCGTCGCGGGCATGATCGACCAGTTGGACACGTACGCGCTGCCGCCCCGGAAGGCGAAGCCGGACGGAAAGAACAGCTGCCCGGTCCCGTACGTGGTCCGCTTCCCGTTCGGGCTGATCTTGACCAGGTCTCCGGCGGGGTTGCCGCCCGGCCCCGGGTTGAGGCCGTTCACCTGGAACTCCGTCACGTAGAAGTTGCCCGACCCGTCGAAGCCGCAGCCCTGGATGGTGCTGAAGCCCGTCCACTTGACGCGCGCGGCGCCGTTCGGCCAGATCTGCCAGACGCGAGCGCCTCCCGGCGCGTAGGTGCCGCCGAGCAGCTCCGTCACGTAGAAGGACCCGTCGGGCGCCTTCGCGACGCACGTGCTCACGCTGTCCGTGACCGATCCGGCCGGGACGCCCATGAACGCCACCGTCGAGACGGAGCCGTACTTGTCCACCTTCGCGAGGATGTTCGCACCGGCGTCCGCGACGTACCGCGTGTTCCCGACGACGATCACGCTGTTGGGGTTGGCGTCCGGGAACTGGTCGGGCACCAGATCCTTGTGCGCCGCCGTCCACGCGTAGTCCGCGTCACCGGTCGCCGCGATCGGCGCCCACCTGCCCGAGCGCGGGTCGATCGCGATCGTGCGCCCGAGCTGGGCCCGCGCCGCATCGATGATCGGGTTCCCCGGCGGAACCGGCGGGATCGGCGACGTGTTCAGCGCGATCTGCCCGGTGACCCACCGCCCCTGCGCATCCACCGAGACCAGGCCCTCCGCGCCGATACCGGACTGGTCGGCCGCCGAGAACAGGCCGGTGACGGGATGCGTCAGCACGCCGTTCGCCCACACCCCGAGCTTGCCGGTGAGCCCGCCGTACTGGTCGCCCTCGGGTCCGCCGCCCAGCGGCTGCGTGCCGCCGTGCCCGGCTTCGGCGATCAGGAGCTGGCCGCCCGTCCCGAACGTCAGCCCCCGCGGGTTGTCCAGCCCGGACACGACCACCTGCACGGTGCCGCCCGGCGGTCTCGGGTGCGCCTGCGTGGTCGCCTGGGCGGAGGTGGCGCCGGCGGCGATCAGCGCCGCGACGAGCAGTGCGGGCGCGCCCACACGGATGGCGATGTTCGATCTCCTCATCGACATGACTCCCTATCCTCATCGATAGGCCACGTCTTCCCCCCAAAACACCCGCGAACCTAGCACTGCGAGCGGGGGCGAGGCTAGAGCACGGCGACGGCGGGTGGATCCACGTCCACCCGCCGCCGTCGGCCGACTGTCCCCGAGGGCTTCCCCCAGCCCCTTCTCACACGCGCCGGCTCCCTGTGAGCATCCGCACCAGCCAGATGATGGCGGCGATGACGAGCAGGACGATCCCCACCCACAGCAGGAAGTTCAGCGACGACACGAAGCCTCCGGTGAGCAGCAGGATGATGGCGATCACGGCGATGACGATCAGCAGGATGTTCATGACACGACCCTTTCCGGTGGAGTTGTTGACGCCTCCACGCAACCACCGCGGGAGCGGGCCGACCTCACCCCTAGGGGTGTAATGTGCCGCCATGTCCGAGGCTTCGGCCGCATCCGGCACGCCCGTCACCATCGCGCTGGTGGACGACTACGACGTCGTGCTGCTCGGGCTGGCCCGGATGTTCGACGACTTCCGCGACCGGCTGAAGGTCGTCGAGATCGACACCAACGAGCCGCTGGCCGAATCCATCGACGTGGTGCTGTACGACGCGTTCGCCCAGCCGGAGTCCGGTCACGCGCAGATCGGCGAGCTCGTGAAGAACCCGCGGGCGCGGCACGTCGTCGTCTACACGTGGAACTTCCATCCCGAGCTGATCGACAGCGCGCGTGAGCAGGGCGTCCATGGCTACCTTTCGAAGACGCTGTCGGCCCAGGAGCTGGTGGAGGCGCTCGAAGCCGTCAACGCCGGCGAGATCGTGGTCAGCGACTCGCCCGAACGCGCCCGTAGCGCCGACGAACTCGACTGGCCGGGTCGGAAGGAGGGGATCACCGACCGCGAGTCCGAGATCCTGGCCCTGATCACGCAGGGCAAGAGCAATGCGGCGGTCGCCGAGCTCACGTATCTGAGTCCGAACACGGTCAAGTCGCACATCCGGAGCGTGTACCGGAAGATCGGGGCGGAGAGCCGCACCCAGGCGGTGCTCTGGGGCGTGGAGCACGGGTTCACGCCCGACCATCGGCGGATCGAGCGCTGGGTCGGCGCCGGCGAGTGAATCGCCGCATCCCCTTCCCGCCGGCGCCCCGGCTCGACAGAATGTCGGCAGCCGAGCAGGAGGTCAGCGCGTGACGGAGTCCATCGACATCCCCGGGGCCGTCGTGCCCCCGCGCCCGGGAGTCACCGCCGAGGGATTCGACGCGGCCCACGGCGACGCGGCGGCCGACACGATCATGGCGCGCCTGGCCCGGGAGGCGTACGGCGACGACTACCCGGACGGCGTGGACCCGTACGGGATGTCGACCGGGTGGACGCTGCGCACCTTCGTCGAGCAGCTGCGCATCCCGGAGGGCGGCACCCTCGTCGACATCGCATGCGGCCGCGCCGGCGTGAGCCTGTGGGTGGCCCGCGAGACCGGAGCCGACCTCATCGGCGTCGACTGGTCCGCAGTCGCGGTCGCGGAGGCGGCGAAGCGGGCGAGCCAGCGGGTGGATGAGGGACGCGCCCGGTTCCAGGTCGGCGACCTCGTCGACACCGGACTGCCCGACGAGTGCGC
Organism: Leifsonia xyli; assembly: GCA_001647635.1. Lineage (NCBI taxonomy): Bacteria > Bacillati > Actinomycetota > Actinomycetes > Micrococcales > Microbacteriaceae > Leifsonia > Leifsonia xyli. The sequence continues at coordinate 1,240,054 of CP014761.1, forward strand.
GGACGCCGCCCTGTGCGCCGATGCGATCTTCTTCGCGACGGATCGCATCGCCGCCGTGCGCGAGGCGGCGCGCATCCTCCGCCCCGGCGGTCGCTACGCGTTCACGGCGGACGAGTCCGACGACGGACGTCCCCAGGCCGTGCCCGACTGGCGTCCCATCATCCAGGCCGGCGGCCTGCAGGTCGTGGAGCGGATCGAGATCCCCCGCTGGGCGGAGCAGCTAGGACGGATGTACGAGGTCTGGGTGGCGAACCTCGACGAGGTCCGCGACACCCTCGGGGACGAGGCGGCGGACGAGATGCGGGAGGAAGCGGAGACGGTCGGCCCGACGCTCGGCACCCGCACCGGCGTCCTCTACGTGGCACAGCGCCCCTAGGCTCCCGATGGCCGTCCACGACAGATTCGACGACATCGTGACCGCGTTCGTCGGCCGCCCCGGGGTCACTCCGCCGTCCGGCGGCCCTCGCCGCTTCGGCTCCGACGCCCTCCGGGTCGACGGGTCCGTGTTCTGCATGGTCTCCAGCGGCGAGCGCTTCGTGGTGAAGCTGCCGGCCGAGCGTGTGCAGGAGCTCATCGCCGCATCCGTCGGCGAGCCCTTCCAGGCGGGGAAGAAGACGCCTATGCGGCAGTGGCTGGTGGTGACGGATGAGGCGCCCGGGGTCTGGGAGTCGCTCGCGGAGGAGGCGTATGCCTTTTCGGCGTCGCGCGGATAGCCCGGACGGGTAGGGCTCTCGGCGTCGGCTTGACCTACTGGCTCGTCCAGCCGAGCGAGCCCTTGTCATCCTGCACGTGAACCTGCACGGGATGGACGACGCCCGAGCTGTCGGTCGCCGTGCACTCGAACGTGGTTCCCATGGTCAACGGCGGGGAGGTCGGGCAGACCGCCGTGACAGACAGCCCCGTGCGCGTCGAGAAGGTCCGCACGATGTCGCTCTCGAGCAGCGTGTGGTCATGCGGGCCCACCGCGCCCAGCCCGATGACGACGAGGCTCGCGAGCGAGATGACGGTCGTCAGCCCGCCCAGCGCGAGCCCGACCACCGAGCGGGCCATCCCGACGCCGATGTTCCGCGCCCGGCTGGTGCCGACGATCCCCCAGATGAGCGCGCCGATGCCCGTCAGCCCGGGGGTGGAACCGAGCAGCTCGCGCAGGAGCAGCAGCCCCGCGGAGACGATGCCGAGCCCGAGCGCCCAGGCGGCTGCCGAGTTCTTGCCGTGGTACGCGTCGTAGGCCGGGTTGTAGAGGCGCCCGCCGTACTGGTGCGGCGGAGGAGGCGGTGGCGTCGTCCACGAGACGGGCGGAGCGACGGTGGGGTGCGGGGCGGTGTAACCGGTTCGCGGGGCGAGCGGGACGAGGGGCGCCGGCGGGGCGAGCGGGGCTCCGGGAGGCGTAGCGGTCGTCTGGGGGACGGGTGCGAGCACGACCGGGTGCGGCTGAGGGGCTTCGCTCGCCGCCTCGGCTGCGCGACGGGAGCGGCGCGTCGGAAGTGCCGGCGCCGGCGGGGGCTCCGGGTCGCTTGCGACCACGGCAGGCTCGGCGGCCGTGGTCGCGACGGCGTCCGGGTGCGCCGGGTGGATGCGCGTGTGCTGCGTCCACGCCACGCCGTCCCACCAGCGCGCGCGGGTGCCGTCGGCCGGGTCGGCGTACCATCCCGCGACCGGCAGCGCGGCGTCGGTCATCGGCTCCCCCAGGTCGTCCCGGCTCCGCGCCGACCGTCGTCGCCGCGAGCCACGTGGTCACGCTACCGGCGCGTGCGGACGGTCGCTGGCCCCACTTGGGGTGGATTTGTCGCACCGAGAACCGGATGCACGGCCGGAGACGATCCGCTCAGCCGCGCGACTCGCGCGCCAGCCGCCGCAGCGTCATAAAGCATCCCAGAGCCGCGAACAGCAGCGCCAGCAGCACCTGCGGCAGGTAGGCCTGCCACATGTCGCCGTTGTTGAACACGTTGTCGAAGTACACATCCCAGAACTTCGAGTTGGTGAGCGCCTCGGTGAACGGGATGCCGACCGCCGCGACCACGTCGGTGAAGATCCCGGCGAGCAGGCTCAGGACCACCGTGACGACGACGATGGCGATGATCCCCCAGAACGCCCCGCGCGTCACGCGGGCTTTGGACCCCCGCCGGTACAGCCACACGGCCCCGACCGCGACGCCCCACGAGACGATGGATGCGATGAACCCGATGCTCCAGAGGATCGTCCACACGATGACGCCGGCCGGGATGACGAGCAGTGCGAGCGCCAGCCCGCGGGCGACGCGCTCGGGCTCGGTGAACGGCTGGGCGTCGGGCAGCTGCTGCCCGGGGAGCTGCTGCTCCTGCTGCGGCTCCGTCGGTTCCGTCGGCTGAGCATCAGCAATCGGCTCGATACGGTCGTCGGTGGCGTCGGTCACGCGGATCCCCCAGTCTGCGCCCCACCCGGAGCGCCGGAGTCATCCTGGCAGATGCGCCGGCCCAGCGGGCGCCGGGGGCTCCCCCAGTTGAGGTCACGACGTGTGGATGCGCCTCCAACTGGGGACCGCGACCGCGCCCGGCGCCCACTAGCGTCGGATCGGTGTACGCGATGTCGGGGGTGGCGTGGGAAACGATTCGGGACCACGAGACTGGCTCGCCGGCGGACGCTACTGGGACGAAAGCCCGTCGCCGCGCCGCGGTGCTCCCCCGCCGAGCCTGCCGCCCATCGCGTACCGGCCGATCATCCCGCCGCGCCGTCGGGGATCGTGGACGTGGAGCATCCTCGCCCTCCTCGTCGGCGCGGGCGCGGTCCTGGGTCTGTACGGCGCATCCCAGCTGCCCGGCCGCATCTCGCCGTTGTTCGGCCTCTTCGGCGGCATCGCCGCGGTCGTTTTCGGTATCGCCGCCTGGCGAACGCGCCCCCACGCGGGTGCCGCATGGTCGGTGCTCATCCCGATGGCCGTCATCGGCGCCGGACTGCTGACCGCGGGCACCACAGCGGTCTCGTTTCACACGCTAACCACGTCGCCCGCCTCGGCAACGGTCCGCCTCCCCGGTTCCCAGCAGGTCGCCGCTCCCCCGGTTGTGCCCGCGACGCCTGCCGCCGCCCAACCTCAACCGGCACCCCTACCTGCACCCGCGCCAGCGCCCGAGGCCGCGCCCGCGCGTCCCGTCGCCGACCGGATGTCGATGGGGCAGGCTCTCGGCACGCTTCAGTTCGGCCTGAAGTTCACGCGCGGTCCCGACGGGCTGCAGTCACCTGCTCTCGCTGTGACGAGCGGCGGCCTCGTCGTCGACCCCTTCTCGGTGACGCCCGAGCGGGTGCTGGCGATCCTGCCCGCGGGGACGACACTGACCTACACCGTGTCGCCGGACCGCCGGAACTATGCGGTCGTGCTGGTGAGCGACGCGGACCCGAGCCTGGTCGCGCGCTTCGACACCGTCAACGGCGTTATCGAGTTCGGATAGCCGTGAGCGGCCCGAGCAGCGAGGACGAACCGGAGATCACGGTCCAGATCATCCCGCACGCGGCGCCGCCGAATCCCGTGCGAGCCGGTTCGCTGTCGCATGCCTTCACGCGCGCCGCGGGGGCGGCCCGCAGCCGGTGACGAGGATCAGCCGAGCGCCGGCACGTTCGCGCTGAAGGGCACCCGCAACCTCTCGGCGAACCGCTCGAACAGGGCCGGGTCGCCCTCGAGCTGCACCGCTCCCGTCGCCACCGCGGTGGTCGCGTCCAGCTCGCCCGCCATCACGTCGCGGATCTGAGGACCCGCGGTGATGACCAGGTCCGGGCTGTCGACCGGCCCCGGTCCGACGACGATGACGCCGTCGCGCATGATCACGTGCGAGGTCACGTCGGCCACGTGCACCTCGTAGGCGGTGTCCCAGTCCGCCGGAACCACGCCGTCTCCCGCGGCCACTTTCAGCGCCGCGGTGATGGATGCGGTGGTCACGATCTCCCCCTCACGCGGCGCGCGCATCCCGCCGGCACCCCAGCGGGAGAGCGCGTCGAGCGCCGGCCCCAGCTCCTCGCCGCGCGGCGTCAGCGCGTAGACGACCGAGCGCTCGGCGCCGGTGGGGGCCATCCGCTCGACGATGCCCTCGTCCTCGAGCTCTTTGAGCCGCGAGGCCAGGGTGTTCGTCGGGATGCCGGGGAGCCCGGCCACCAGCTCCGAGTAGCGCCGGGGCCCCACACTGAGGTCGCGGAGGATCAGCAGCGTCCACCGCTGGCCGACGATCTCGGCCGCGCGCGCCAGGCCGCAGAACTGGCCGTAGTGCTGGTTCGTCATGACCCCAAGATTAGCACTTGACTTCATTAATTGCAGTGTGCTTTATTTTGTGAAGCAGCTCAACTTCATTTTTTGCAGCGACTCCGACGAAGGAGAAGGACATGACCGACACCATCGCAGCTTCGACTCACTCCCCTGCAACCCCGGCGGCCTCCGGCGTGGAGCGCCGCAACCGCACCGCCCTCAGACTTCTGCTCGCCGCCGTCTTCGTGGTATTCCTCAACGAGACGATGATGGCGGTCGCGCTGCCGCGCATCCAGGAGTCCCTGCACATCGACGCGACGAAGGGACAGTGGCTGACGACGGCGTTCGCGCTCACGATGGCGGTGGTCATCCCGATCACCGGTTGGCTGATGCAACGGCTGCGCACCCGGACCGTCTTCACGGTCGCGATGTCGAGTTTCGTCGTGGGCACGCTCATCGCTGCACTGTCACCGGCGTTCGAGGTGCTGGTCGCGGGCCGCGTGGTCCAGGCCGTCGGCACGGCGATCATGATGCCGCTCATGATGACGACGGTGATGACGATCGTCCCGGTCGACGAGCGCGGGCGGACGATGGGGCGCGTCTCCATCGTCATGTCCGTCGCGCCGGCGGTCGGCCCCATCGTGTCCGGTGCGCTCATCCAGGTGCTTCCCTGGCAGGGACTTTTCTGGGTGATGCTGCCGATCGGCCTCACAATGCTCGTGATCGGGATGCGCCGCGTGCCGAACGTGTCCGAGACCCGGAAGGTCCCGCTGGACGCGCTGTCCGTCATCCTCTCCGCCCTCGCGTTCTCGGCGCTCGTCTTCGGGCTCAGCCAGATCGGCGCGGCGGCGGTCGGCGAGGCGGTCGTCCAGCCGTGGATCCCCGTGGCCGTCGGTCTCGTGACGCTCGCCTTCTTCGTCCGGCGGCAGCTCGTCCTGCAGCGGACGGACTCGGCGCTGCTCGACCTGCGCACCTTCCTCTCGCGGGACTTCGCGGTCTCGGTCGCGATGATGACGATGGCGATGGTCGCCCTGTTCGGCGCATTCATCGTGCTGCCGCAGTTCGCCCGCTACACGCTCGGCCTCGACCCGCTGTGGGTCGGCGCGATCCTCCTCCCGGGCGGCCTGCTCATGGGCCTCGCCGGACCGACTGTCGGCCGACTGTACGACCGCTTCGGCCCGCGTCCGCTCGTCGTACCCGGCTCCGTCGGCCTGACGGTCGCACTGTGGACCATGGCGCTCGGCCTCGGCGAGGGCTCGTCCTGGGTGGTGCTACTCGCCGCGCACATCCTGCTGATGCTGTCGCTCGCCTTCCTCTTCACGCCGGCGTTCAGCGCCTCGCTCGGGTCGCTCCCCCAGCGCCTCTACTCGCACGGCAGCGCCACGATCGCCACGCTGCAGCAGGTCGCGGGCGCCGCGGGTACGGCGATCTTCATCGCCCTGTACGCGACCGGCGTGGCCTCGACCGGCGCCGCGAACCCCGACCTGCCGTCGGCCGCCGCCGCAGCAGCCGGTGCTCACCTCGCGTTCCTGGCCGGTGGCATCCTGTCGCTGGGGGTGGTCGTCCTGGCACTGTTCGTCCGGAAGCCCGTGGCTCCGGTCGAGTCGGCACACTGAACGCACGCACGAGAAGGGGAACGATCATGAAGCTCACCGTCAGCCTGCAGGTCACTGTGGACGGAGTCGCCCAAGCGAACGGCGGCAACAGCGAGGAGCTGGATCCCGGATTCACCCGCGGCGGCTGGGCCATCGGGGTGGGCGATGCGGAAGCCGCGGGCTACATCCTGAAGACCTGGCGACGCCCCGACGCCTTCCTGCTGGGCCGCAAGACGTTCGACCTGTTCGAGACGTACTGGGGCGCGCGGAGCGACGACGGCGGGTTCGGCGAGGCGATCAGTTCCAAGCCCAAGTACGTCGTGTCGGACACGCTCAGCGACCCAGCCTGGGAGCAGACGACGGTCCTCTCCGGAGACCTCGCGGCGCGCATCCGCGAGCTGAAGGACGGCGGCGACGGCGAGCTGCTCCTGGTAGGCAGCGTCGCGCTCGCACGCTGGCTGCTCGAGAGCGAGCTGGTGGACGAGCTGAACCTCGTCCAGTTCCCCGTCATCGTCGGGCAGGGCGAGGCGTTCCTCCCTCGCAGGGGCCGCGACTTCGCCCTGGACCTGCAGGACGCACGGGTCTTCCCGAGCGGGATCGTCGCCCTGACCTACCGCGTCGGCGGCCGACCGCAGTACGCCTGAGCGGATCGCCCGAGAACCGCTTGCGGAGCGTCCCGAATGCGCGGACCGTCGGACGATGACGAACGACAGCTCGTCCGCGATCCAGCCGGATGTCCGGGTGCGGGGCGCCCGCGAGCACAACCTGCAGAACGTCGACCTCACCGTCCCGCGCGACGCCATGGTCGTCTTCACCGGCGTCTCCGGCTCGGGGAAGTCGTCCCTCGCGTTCGGCACCCTGTTCGCGGAGTCGCAGCGCCGGTATCTCGAGTCGGTCGCCCCGTACGCCCGACGCCTCATCGACCAGGCCGGCGTCCCTGATGTCGACTCGATCAGCGGGATGCCGCCCGCCGTGGCCCTGCAGCAGCAGCGCGGCGGCCGAAACGCGCGCTCGACCGTGGGCAGCATCACGACGCTGTCCAGCCTGGTCCGGATGATGTACTCGCGTGCCGGCGACTACCCCGACGGCCAGCCCATGCTCTACGCCGAGGACTTCTCGCCGAACACCGTGCAGGGCGCATGCCCCGAATGCCACGGCATCGGCCGGGTGTACGAGGTCACCGAGAAGCAGATGGTCCCCGATCCGTCGCTCACCATCCGGGATCGGGCCATCGCCTCGTGGCCGACCGCCTGGCACGGGCAGAACCAGCGCGACATCCTGGTCTCCCTCGGCTACGACGTCGACACTCCGTGGCGCGACCTGCCGCGGAAGGATCGGGACTGGATCCTCTTCACGGAGGAACGGCCGACGGCCCCGGTGTACGCGGGGCTCACTCCGGCTCAGACGCGGAAGGCGATCCGCGCACGGATGGAGCCCAGCTACCAGGGGACGTTCGTCGGCGCCCGCCGCTACGTGCTCGACACCTTCGCGACCACCAAGAGCGCCTCCATGAAGAGGCGCGTCGCGGAGTTCCTGACCTCCGCCGTGTGCCCGGTCTGCCACGGCAAGCGGCTGAAGCCCGAAGCGCTCTCGGTGACATTCGAGGGACTCGACATCGCCGAGCTCTCCCGGCTCCCGCTGCACGAGCTCTCCGGGCGGCTGGCCGCGCTGGTGGCCGCATCCCGGGAGGAGTCGGTCACCTCCGGGCGGCGCTGGATGAGGACGCCCGACGGTCGGCGACCCAGCAGAGGATCGCCGCGGGCGGCGCCTCGCACGCCGCCGCTCCCGACGTGCGCCGGACCCCGAACCAGTCGGCCGAGAAACGCGCGGCCGCCCGACGCCTGGCCGCCGAGCTGCTGGAGCGGCTGCGTCCCATCATCGACCTCGGGCTGGGCTACCTGTCCCTGCACCGCACCACGCCGACCCTCTCCGGCGGCGAGCTGCAGCGGCTGCGGCTCGCCACCCAGCTCAGCTCGGAGCTGTTCGGCGTCGTGTATGTGCTCGACGAGCCCTCCGCCGGCCTCCACCCGCAGGATGTGAACGCGCTCCTCGGCATCCTCGAGGGCTTGAAAGCGCGGGGCAACAGCCTATTCGTCGTCGAGCACTCGGTGGAGGTGATGCGGCACGCCGACTGGCTGGTGGACATCGGACCCGGCGCCGGCGAACGCGGCGGCCGTGTCCTGTACAGCGGGCCTCCCGACGGCCTGGCCGACGTCGACGAGTCCGTGACGCGGGACTACCTCCTCGGCGAGCGCGGGCTCGCTCTCCGGACTCCACGCTCGCCGACCGGGTGGATCTCGCTCGAAGATGTCACGCGCAACAACCTGCGCGGCGCCTCCGTCTCGCTTCCGCTCGGAGCGTTCACCGCGGTGACCGGCGTCTCCGGGTCGGGGAAGTCCAGCCTGGTCAGCCAGGTGGTCCCCGCCCTGCTCGGCGAGCACCTCGGCCGCCCCGTCGCCGTGACCGACGACGCGCCGGAGACCGACGACCTGCTCCTCGCTGACGCTCCCGAGGTGCTGGAGGGAACCATCTCCGGCGACCTCGCCGGGGTCCGCCGGGTCGTCACCATCGACCAGAAGCCCATCGGCCGCACCCCTCGCTCCAACGTCGCCACCTACACGGGCCTGTTCGACCACGTCCGCCGCCGTTTCGCGGAGACACCCGCCGCCCGGTCGCGCCGTTATCGGCCGGGCCGGTTCTCGTTCAACGTGGCCAGCGGCCGCTGCCCCACCTGCGAGGGCGAGGGCGCCGTCATGGTCGAGCTGCTCTTCCTCCCGTCCGTCTATACCGTCTGCCCCGAGTGCCACGGCGCCCGGTACAACCCCGAGACGCTCGAGATCATCTGGCGCGACCGGAACATCGCCGAGATCCTCGCCATGTCCGTGGAGGAGGCGCACGCCTTCTTCGGCGGTGAGGACGAGATCATGCGCTCGCTCACCGCCCTCGTGGATGTCGGACTCGGTTACCTGAGGCTGGGCCAGCCGGCGACCGAGTTGTCCGGCGGCGAGGCCCAGCGGGTCAAGCTGGCCTCCGAGCTCCAGCGCGCCCAGCGGGCCGACACCCTGTACGTGCTCGATGAGCCCACCTCCGGCCTCCACTGCGCCGACGCCGACCGCCTCATCGAGCACCTGCAGAGCCTGGTGGATGCGGGCAACACGGTCGTCGTGGTCGAACTGGACATGCGCGTGGTCGCCACCGCCGACTATGTCGTCGACCTCGGGCCCGGCGCAGGTGAGGATGGTGGGACGGTCGTCGCCGCCGGGACGCCGTCGGAGGTCGCGGGTGCGTCGGGCAGCGCGTCGGCCCCCTACCTGTCTACGGCTCTGCGTCAGGATCCAGTCACTGTCGGTGGCTCTCGGTAGGGTCGACGACCGTGGATCAGGACCAGTTGGACGCCAGGATCGAGCGGATCGGCCGCATCCCGTTCCGGTCGAAGTTCCACCTGCGCCCGATCGAGCGCGAGTACCTCGCGTCGCGCGGGATGCCGGTGATCCGCCAGCACGCCCGCGATTTCGTGGACGCACGGCTCGCGCCGGCCTTTCCCGAGAAGGACGGCAAGCAGACGCCGTGGGGCGGCCATCCGGTGTTCCGGGCGCAGCACGCCACCGCGACCTGCTGCCGCACCTGTCTGCAGATCAACCACGGCATCCCGAAGGGGCACGAGCTGATCCCGCGCGAGCGGGAGTACGTGGTGGATGTGATCACCCGCTGGATCGAGCTGGAGGCGCAGCCGCGGTCTCAGCGCCGGTGACGTCCCGCCTCAGAAGATCGAGGTGCCCCGCAGTCGGCGCGGTCGCGAGTCCGGGTCCAGGATGTAGCGGTACAGCGGATCCGCCCAGACACGCTGGAAGCGCGTGACGCGTTCGATGCGGTGCGGGCGGATCTGCCCGGCCGGTCTCGGCGTCCGGCGCCCGTTCGCCTGCCAGCGATCAAGAGCGGTGGCTGCCTCCCTCCAGAGCGCGAGGCTGTCCTCCATGTCTCGCAGCCGGGGGTCGTCGCGGTCGAGCCCGAGGTGCTCGGCCCAGAGCTGCAGGCGCAGGTCGCGCGCGAAGCTCGTGGCGCTTCCCTCCGCGTCGCCGTCCGGGCTTTCGTCGAAGACGGCGCAGGTGAGCTCGCTGTCCGTGGTCCAGGACCGCCGGTTGAAGTTGTCCGACCCGCACGTCGCCCACGTGTCGTCGACGACGCAGATCTTCGCGTGAACGTAGATCGGCGTCCCTTCGCTGTTCTCCAGGTCGAACACGCCCACCCGATCCGGGGCCACCCGCCGCAGCTTAGCGATCGCGCGCAGCTGCCCGAGCCGGCTGGGCGGCCCGGTGAGCGCGCCATCCTGGTCCGGATACCGCGGGACGACAACGATCACCTGCAACTGCGGACTGCGGACGAGCGCCTTCGCGATGCTCGCGGCGACCTCCGGCGACCACAGGTACTGGTCCTCGATGTAGATGAGCGACCGCGCCCGGCCGAACGCCTTCGCGTAGGCCCGCGCGATGCTGCGCTCCCCCTTCGGCGCGAACGGAAACGGAGGCCGCTTCGGACTGTACGTCCGCAGCAACTGGACCGCATGCGGCCCGGCCGGCGGCGGAGGCGCGGCGGCCTCCGGCAGCGGCTTCGGATGCCGGGGCATGTCCGCGAACCGCTGCAGAAGCATCCGGTACGGGTTGCGGTGATCCAGTGGATGCGGATCGTCCCACCGCTCGGCGAACACCTTCAGCACGTCCGCGACGACCGGCCCACGCAACTCCAGGGCTGCATCGTGCCACGGCGGCCGCTCCCCATAGCGCGGATCCATCTCCACCGCCTGCGGATCCCCCCGGTGCTCGGCATCGTCGCGCCGACTGTGGCTCAGGTCGATGCCGCCGACGAACGCGACATCCCGCGTCGGATCGTCACGGTGCCGGATCACGAAGAACTTCTGATGGTGCGACCCGAACATCCGCACCCGCTGGTCCAGCAGCACCTCGCCGCCGGCCTCGTTGACCTGCCGCCCCAGCAGCTCATTGGAGGCGCCACTGATGGGAGCCTTCACCCGCTCGCCGTGTGACCGCCAGACGAGCCCGCGCACCTCGACGCCATCCTTGGCCAGACCTGCGAGCAGCTCCCCGATGGTCGGGCCGTCGGGAAGGAGGCGCTCGTCGGCATCCCCGCGCCAGTCGGTGAAGAAGACGCGGTCGCCGGGGCGGAGGGCGGTGAGCTCGGCGTGCAGGCGGGCGAAGTAGGTGGCGCCGTGGATGAGCGGGCGGACGTGGTTGCCCTCGGACCAGGAGGAACCGTCGTCGCCCGCTTGGATGTCACTCGCGGGGTTGCCCCGTTCTGAGCGTGTGAGGAACCAGTCCCCGGCGTGATCGTCCACGGGACGCACTCTACTCAGAGGGGTGCTCACCGTCGCGCCGACACAAGCGCGCGTAAGAGTCCGAGAACCGTGCCGACGATGGCCATACCGACTGCCGCAAGACCGACCAGAAGAAGAGCCGGCTTCAACGCGAGATAGATCGGTGGAAGCAAGCACACCGTCGGCGCCGCGCATGGCTGGTTGGCCAGGCCGCGGAATACGAGGATGCCGACTATCACGAGGACAGCCGCACCCCACAGTCGCGCGATGCCGCCCGCGACACGCTTACCTGCCCGCCGCGGCTGGGATGCTTCAGGCCGCGAGCGCGCGACCCCGCCGGAGGTGCGAGCCGTCCGCCCAGCCGACGACGCGCTCCGCATCTGCTTCTCGGGAGGGTGAGGCATGCCCACCCGATCAACAAGCCGCTCGAAACGCTGCATCACCCTCAGCGTGTCGGCCGCGTGCGGATCGACATGCCAGGTCTGTGGTTCTTCGGCTGCGAGGGTCAGCAGGTCGACCTGCGTCGCCGTCAGCCTAGGAGGCTGCGCACGGAGCCACGCCACCAGACGGTTCGCGTCGACAACGGCGATCACCCGCTGATCGTTCGCCCGCTTGTCGTTGATCGTGCGCGCGTTCAACATCGCGAGCACCGGAGTCACGGGAACCTCGAATCCCACCTTGCCCGCCAAACGCCGGGAGACGTCGTTCGCATCAGAGGCGGCGGCGCTCAGATACCGCTTGTTCTGGTTGTTGATTCGGAGAACGTGGTCACCGACCCACACCGAGCCGCCGGAGTGGTGTTTCGTGTTGATGGCGAAGACTCCGGCCGGCCCGATAACGAGATGATCGACATCTTTCGTGCCAGCCCCGATGGGCACGGAGTGGCGGAGAAACCACCCGGGCCCGAGACCCGACAGCAGCCGACCCACCTCAATCTCTCCGAGTGCACCGACATACCAGGACCTCGCATCGGGATGCAGGACGATGTGCTGTTCTGTGCGAAGCGAGGGATCAGCGGCTTCCGCCTCGGCCTGAACCTCCAGACACTTCTGCGCGACCGCATACCCGGCGGGCCGTGATAAAAGCGCACTGATGCCCGCGAAGTCGACGCGAGCCCCCTCGACTGCGGGCCGCCCGGCCACCTGCTCCCCCATGTCCACGACCGTATGCGGCGGACGGCGTTGTCGCCTCGCCCCAGAAGTGGGTAGAGGGCACCGGCCATCTGCTCACATCCGGGCTGCGAACACCTCGGCGAACGTGTCGGCCATCTTCACCAGCCATGCGGCGAGCGCCGGCGCCTCAGTCTCCTCGCGCCAGTCACCTGCCTTGCTCAGAGTGATGGTGCTCGACTTCTGGTCATCGTCGACGTGCCACGCGAGCGATGCACCAATGGCCTCCTGGATCTCGTCGCGTTGGCCATGCAGCCGCGCGAAGAGAGCCTTGTCGGTATCGATATAGAAGATGCAGTGGACGGCCGGTTCCCGGATCGTGGCGGAGAGCACGATGTGCGCCCCAACGAGTCCATAACGGACATCGATGAAGTTACTCGCCGTGCCGTTCCCCCACGACCTCGCCGTGGTGGAAGTGGCTTCTCCGAGATCGTGAACCCGATCGAAGAATGCCTTCCGCTGCTCGAGAAGCGGGCGTGATGAGCTCGTCTTACGTCGCTCGGGGTCGATCTCCAGCCCGATCAGAGCAGCGAGCTCCTCACCGCTGAGGAACTGCTCCCGTGAGGCGCGGCCTTCACTGTCGAAGGACAAGCCTTCTGACTCCAGGTACTCCCGCGGGTCCTCGGTGCGGGCCGGATCGAGCCATCGGAATCCCGGCGAAATCGTCCCGCCTGTCTGCAAGACGCGCCACGCACCCTGCATGGGAGCGTTAGTGATCACCGCGGCGACGGGCTGGGGGTAGGAGCCGGCCACCAACGCAACCTCTCCATACGTCGTCCAGCGTCCGGCCGGAATTTCCGCGACGATCGATGCCACGGACCTGCGCAGAGCGGAAGGTTCGTTAACAGCTGCACCCGCCACCGCCTCGTCAGGGCCCGGCCACAGGGAGATGATCTTTTCGGCGAGATCGGCGCTCCGTTGAGCGATCTCCGCAGCGCCCCAGACCTCGTGTACGGCGATCTCTTGGTTCAATCGGAGTCCGCTTTCGGAGAGCATCGAGCGCTTCTCGTCAAACGGCTTATTGCTCAGTTCGCTGTTGTATCCGGTGAGAGTCAGGTTGCCGATCGTGTGAACCAGCCGCTCGTGCTCGTACGTCGCATCCGCCCCGTCGGACAATCCCAGAGCAAATGTCTCGCGCGTTGCGTCGGTCAGCGTTTGAGGGAGCACGTGCTCAATGGTCAGGCTCTTCGGATCCACGACTTCCTTGGATCCATACGACTCTTCCAGCCACTGCAGAATGAGCTTCTTCTGCGCCGCGCGGCCCTGCCAGTAGAAGGGCACCGTCCCGACAGCCTCGCGGACCTGCGCGTCGGTCGCGTAGTACTTGCGGCCGCGGGACAGGTAATCACGAAGAGCGGTGTCCACCTCTTCGGCTGCGGCGATGGGAGCTACCGCCTGGAGCAGTGTGCGGTTCAGGCTGGCAGTGGCCCGGCCGATGACGATGCGCCGTACGAAGTACGACTCCAGGTAGGTCAGCGCCCCAAGTACTTGATCATCGGTGGCCGTACCGGCCGCCCGGCGATCCAGAATCTGCATTACGACGGGGTACGCGGTCGTCGAACCCCACGCTCTGATTCGGGAAAGGCGCCGCCTGATTTCTGCGTGCGGCTCCAACGCCGGGTTGAGAATTGTCGCGAGCACGTCGCCGAGCTTCGCGATGCGCAGAACTTCGGTCTCGATTTCTGCCGGCCCCTGTAACTTCTCCAGTCGCTTCTGTTGACCGACATAGGTGTCGGATTGGGTCGCGCGCTCGTCGGACTGCACCAGGTCTAGCCAGAACAGTAGCTCGAGGCTGTCCGCACTCAGCTTTTTCTCCAGAGGAAGCCAAACGCTTTCGTAGACGACCTCGCTGCGATCGCCAAGGCGCATGAAGAGGTGATTCTTCAGCAGGTCTGACTGCGTCAGCTGCAAGCCGGTGTTGTTGAGCGACTCGAAGATCCGATGGGCATTATCCCGGGCCTCCGCCGTTACGACGACCAGTGCGAGGCCGCTCACCACGGCGTTCTCGATTTCTTCAAGATCGTGCGGGTCATCTGGATCGTCGGCCGCCGCGATCTTCGCCCGAAAGTGGTTGTAAGCCTCCCCGATTCGGTCGCTGCGTCCGGCATCCGGCGCTGATCGGACCACCGAGAGGTAGGAAGCGCGGTCCGCCTGGGTGGGCAGCACCTTCGTGGGCTTGTCCTTGTCGTAGACATTGACTAGATACTGCGCGTGGATGCCGTCTGCGCGCTCTGGGTCGCCCGTTTCGATGAGGTGGTCGCGCAGCGCGGCCAGGAGCAGCGTAAGAGTTGTGAGCCGCTGCTGTCCGTCGACGACGAGCAGCTTGGAGACGCCGACCACTGAGAAGTCGGGGCTTTGCGATAGGACCAGCGAGCCGATGAAGTGCGTAGCGGCAGGCTCTTCTCGCCGAGTGGCCGCCAACTCGACCACATCGCTCCACAGCTGGTCGAGCTGTTTCGTCCCCCAGGAATACACCCGCTGATACAGCGGGACCTGGTACTGCTTCTTACCTTCCAGTACACCAGCAAGGTTCGTCTCGGCTGCCTTGACCATTCACCCTCCGCCTTGAACGTGGAGGTTCCACCGTATCGGTGCGGCGCCGAGCTCCGCCGATTGCGGACGCGCCATCTCTTTATGCGGCGCCGGGTGTGTCCCTCTAATTGGGTGCGGTCGATTTCGATAACGGGCGCGACCAAATCGTTAGGCCATCGATAGGCTCGGCTCACCCGAACATGAAAGAGCCTTCATGAGAAGCCCACGACCTACTGCCAGAGGGCGCTTGATCGTCGCCCTATCGACGATGGCGCTGGTTGGAGTCGTCACCTCGGGATGTTCGAGCTTCGCGAGCCCCAGGTTCGGCGGCGGTGGAGACATCGACGAACCGAACTATGACGAGCAGGTGCAGGATGACGGCTATGAGCCGGACTTCGAACCGCCCACGGACTGGAGCCAGTGGCAGCCGGACAGCCCGGTAAGAGAACCGGACGGTCTTTGGTCCTGCAGCTACTCGCCCACATTCGACCGCGACTGGCACAACGATGTGCTGTGCGAGAACCGATTGCAGACGGAGCGGCCGTATCTGCGCGAGTGGGATTCCTACGTGACCCAGGACGAGATCATGGAATCGGCGCGCGAATACGAAGCTCAACTGAACGCAGGAAGGTAAGTAAGCGTGGATACGGGTCGGGTAATCGGCGGAGACTACAAGAGCGCAATAGTCTCGACGCGCTTTGGCAGCACGATCGTTCTGCAGACGGGACTGAAGTTCCGAAAGCTCACTCAGGAGACGGTGAGCGAGTGGGACGAAGTCGTCACGGATGCAAAGGGGAACCCGCTCGCGAAGGTGGGAAGCGCTGTCGCCGGCGCCGCCCTCCCGGGCCGCCTCGGTAAGGCAGCCTCGGCGGCGGTGGATGCGACATTCGACGCCATGGGCCGGTCACGCGTCGTGCGTGTTGACTGGACTGACGGCAAACGCTCGTTGATCAAGCTGTCCGAGTCGATGTTCAATCACCTCGCGCTGGTTCTGGAGGAGCAGCGCGCGGAGCCCGCGGAACCGGCGCCCTTGGAGCCCGTCGGAGCGCCGGCGGAGAAGCCCACGGTAACGGAACAAGCGTTCACGTTGGTCAGCGGTCTCATCAAGGACCGGCTTCCGGCACCGCGAGCGGAGTCACCGGGCGTCGCACCGGAAGGTGCCGCGAACGTCGCTGAGCTCATTGGGCAGCTGGCGGCGTTGCGAGATGCGGGTGCGCTGAGCGACGAGGAGTTTCAGACGAAGAAGGCCGAGTTGCTCGGTCGGCTATAGTCCCACGGAAGGCCACGCTACAGTAGGCGCCACTGGAGGGACTCGAAAACTGCGACTGGTCTTTAAGCACCGTCCCGGTGATGCCAAAATCCGCGGATTTCCGCGCTTTTCGACCCCATTGAGATGACTGCGATCACATAGGAACTCACTCGATTGTGGGCAAATTGTGGGCAAATTCGTCATCGAGTCAGTTCTATAGTTGTGATGTCTCAAGACATCTCTGACGTTTCTGCATCAGGACATCCCTGACAAACGGTGTATCAGGACATCTCTGACACTTCCCGGTTCTTGCGTGGGCCGCGGGGTCCTCGGGGGTTGCCGCTGCCGACGTATTTGGTGCCCGGAGCGGGCCAGGGATACTCGGCCAGGAGGGTGCCGCCAGCGTCGAAGATCAGCAGTCGGTCGTCTTCCTCGACCCGATAGGCGATCGCTCCGGCAAGGGTGCGGCTGACCTGGAACTTAGCGCCGCGGGCATAGACAGTGCCGTTGTCGTGGATCCGCGTCATCCGGATCCCCTCATCCCCGGCCGGAGCCGCCGGCTGCGGAATCGGTCGTGGTGGTTCGACCACCGGTGTCGAAGCCCAAGCCGTCGATGGAGTGACCCGACTGGGCAATCCTTGATGTGGGCGCTCGGTGTTATAGATCAGATCGAACGCATCGACCTGGCCCTGCAACTGCTCCAACGTTTCCGCCAGCGGTTGCTTGTCAAGGAAGCGGAACAAGGTTTGGTGGAAGCGCTCGTTCTTGCCCTGCGTGGTCGGCTTATAGGGCTTCCCCGTGATCGGTTCGACGCCAAGGGATCGCAGGTAGGCGACGAGCTGTCCCAGCACTCCGCGGCGGGACGGGTTTAAGGCGCCCCGTTGTCGGAGAGCAGCCGTTGCGGGACACCGTGAGCTGCGATGCCTTTGCTGACCACGGCGATAGCGCCCTCGGAGGTTTCGCCCCAGGAGACGTGGGAGGCGATTGCGAGCCGGGAGTGGTCGTCGATGAGCTGGAAGATCACGCACTTGCGTCCGCCGGTGAGGACGTATTCGGTTGCGTCGAGCTGCCAGCACGCATTCGGCGCCGGATAGACAAACCGACGATACGACGCTCGCGGCTTCTTCCTCGGCTCGACCTTGGCGACGCCCTGCTCGCGGAAGATCCGCGACAGCGATGCCGTCGAGGGCACCGGGTCCATCCCGAGCGAACGCATCTTCTCGTGAACACTGATCGGCCCATGGTCCAAGCCCGACGCCTCCAACGCCGCTCGCACTCCGACCGCTCGTTGGACGACATCATCAGCGACCCTCGACGGGCTGCTGCGCGGCCGTCTCGACCGCGGCTCCAACGCCGCCGCCGGCCCATCCTCCGCTGCCCGTTTCCGGATCGCATAAAACGTCTCCCTCGAGATCCCGTGCTCAGCGCAGAACGTCGTGATCGAACCGCGCGGCGCATCCGGCGGCCACTGAACGATCGCGAGACGGACACGAGGATCAACAGGGTCAACACGGCTCATCCCTCAAACATTGAGGGCAACTGTCAGCACCAAACGCCGCCGCAACGTCAGAGCTCTATTGATGCAGCTTCGTCAGAGTTCTGATGGATCACACACAGTCAGTTCTATAGTCATGTTCCCGCCGTGCCAGCTCGTAACGCACTCTGGTCGACTTTCGCCTCGCCTGATGCTCAGCGGCCGCCAATCGCGCCGAGCGAATACTTTCGTTAGCCGTCCGTTGGATCGCTGGCGGTCCGACCCTGGCGAACCGCAGTTCCGATACCATCTGGACACGGAGAAGAGGGGTAGCGTTGGGCGTATCCGAATACTACGACCTGGGGTTACTCAACGAGCACTCGAATTCCTTGACGTGGACGTCGAGAAGGACACGAAAGTGTTTGTTGACGCCTTCGCGTTTTCGTTTCTCAACGACGACTGGGCACGCGGCTGCGTGAGCCTGATTCAGCCGAATCGATGTCAGGATGGAGGGTCAGCGCATCGACCAGTGGCCGTCGCCAAACCCAAGAACACTCAAGTTCTCTCTAATCGCCGAACGCTGGTCCTCGGTTAGCTTAGCGATCGAGTCAGATTCGATGTCAATAGTGACTCTTACGGGAACGCCAGCCGCGACAAAGTGGGACACTATCTCTTCATATATTTGTCCCGCGTCGCGCACTACGCGATTGAGCGTCAAGTCTTTCGTAGCGTGGAATCGTGTCGGGACCGCTGTTTCGGCAGCTGAACCTCCCGGGCCACGAGTCGGGTCGGCAGACGGAGAGCTTCCCGATTCCGCGCCGAAAGAACCCGGTGCGGGTGATGCAGCCCCGGCGCCAGTACCCGCATTGTCCCCCGACGATTCTGACGCGAGTTGTTCCTTTGCAATCACTGGGTCGACCAGAAGGCCATTCTGGCGGACAGCGACAGGATTCTTGAGCGTGAGGCCTACGAATCTCCCCTCATCAAGGCCATCAGCGTAGGCGAAACTATCCAGTTCGATCACGAGCTCGTCAGCCAGGTGCCTAACCGCATCCACAACAATCGCAGGCCTGACTACCTTCGGCATGTAAACGTATTGGCTGAAGTACCCAACCAGGGCATCCAGGGAAACGTATGGCTTGTCGCGCCAAAGTTCTAGCCGGTTGATCTGCATTCGAAGGAGCGATGGGGAGAAGGTCCGGACGACGAACTCACCCGCGTCAGCTTTCCTGGTGACTCGTTCAGCGAGGGTGCCCTCACCGTTCATCAAGATGGACTCCAACTCAAGCTCGGCGGAGCCCGGTTCTTGCGTCGGCACAAGGATCCATCGATAAGCCTCGCGTATGGAGTCTTTGACTGTCTGCTTCTGTTGCGCGACTCTCGACTCAGCCACCTTGATATTGTGCTGGTCCAGATTGAGGGAGTCCCTGTTTCCAAGGATGTATTCCCAGGCCATTCGCTGGCGCACAGCGTTCAACAAGATGTCTATTCGGTCGACCTCGGGCGCCAGGAAAATGAGACTGTTCTTGTGAATCCGCGCGTTCGTACCGCGCCTGGTCAAAAAATCGAAAGCCGAGTCTTCGGCGACAGACCGTCCCCTCTTAGAGAACGGTCGATCCGGGCCAAAGATGACCAGCCCTATTCCCGCATCGTCGTCAACATCGATGCTGGTATTTGGGAAGCGATGTACACGTTCGAAGAGGCCCTTATCAGTCTCTTGTCTGATAACAGCTGCTAGCTCATCAAACACCTGATCCTCGTGATACGAATCGGCACGCTCTTGAACGATCTGGGCCACAGTTTGTTGCAAGGACAGCCAGTAGCGGTCCTGATCACGGTTCATATACTTTCCGAGATCGCCGAGGCGTCGTAAGCCATCAGAGACGTGCGCGGGATTATCGCCCGGGTAGGTCGAACCGAGAACGACGCGCTTTTGCTCGATCCCACGAATAGTCGCGGCCGATCCATCTCTGTTCCGCAAATTCGCCATGGGCGCGGTCCCGAGAAAGACGCAACGGGCCGCGCGTTTCGTTGCCATGGAGCGACCGAGGAGCTTGATTTCGCTGTCAACAATGTTGGCAGTAGACGTCTCTCCAGCAACGTCCGCGTCCACGATTGGCTTCCACGAGTCGTCCAGATGATTGGCCAGTTCGTCGAACACCTTTGGTGCGTCCAAGGGAATCGAAGCAGGGAGGATCATCGGGGAGCGGTCGCCGCTTGTCCAAAGAGCATAGACGACGGTGGCCATCAGTCGCAGCACCCCACGAGTTCGTTGGAAACGCTCAAGGGTCGACCAGTCCTTGTATAGCCGATCGAATAGCTCGGGGTGAATCGGGTAGGCGGTCCGCACTGATGCTCGGTAGCCGGGCTGCATCACCTCGCTCGGAACCTCGGAGCTGAATCGCGTGTAGTGTTCCATGAATTTATGAACCACGAGGTCGCGCGCTGCATCTTGCTCGCGACCGAAAGGTTTGAAGATTCGGCGCCTGACTATTTCAAAAGACTCTTCGACCGTGGCGGGCTGCCACGCGGTCTCCAAACGGTGGATGACAGTCCGAAGGTGTCGCAAGGCCTCCGCTCCCGCGGTCCCGCCCACCTCATGCTCGTTTTCAAGCGGCGCTTCGCCACTCGGCACGTCTCGAACTACGTCTGAAGCAGGCAACGAGACCACAACCAGCGCGGTTGGAACGGCCTTGACCGCTTCGGTTAGGGATTGAACGAAGCTCATATGTCCGTCAAAAGTGCCAGCCGCTGCGGGCTTCTCACGGGACCAGAGCTGCCGCAAGTACGCAACCCATTCGTCGATGAGGATGATGCAAGGCCCGTACTTGCCAAGCAAATTGGCAAGGTCGGTTGTCGTCGGGGGAACCGACTGCTCGTCATATCGCTCAAGAAGGGAGTACCCCTCCACGCCCCCGAGTTGATACGCCAACTCTCCCCACAGCGTATTGACTGTGAAACCCTCTGGTTTCGGCATCCCGAGGATAGAAAGGTCGTTTCCGACGAGAACCGCTCGCTTCACATCGGCCGGCAATTCTTCCACACCGATGCCATCGAGCAGTTCGCGCATTCCCGGCAACCGTTCAGCGGGCACTCCAGCAGCGGCATGGTAAACGGCGAGCAGGGAATGAGTCTTTCCGCCGCCGAAGGTAGTCATTAGGTCGATTACTGGCTCTCCGCCAACGCCAGCCATGCGTCTGATGGCCTGCTCCAGGAGATAACGCAGTCCTCGGGTCAAGTACGTACGGCCAAAGAACTCAGATGGGTCGCCATACTCCGGACTCGCTACTCCCTGATGTACCTGGCGCAGGTCAGCCGCAAACTGTGCCAGCTCGAAAGTTCCTCGTGCCACGTCATCGTGCGGCTCTACAACATCTCGCCAGGCAGGCAGGCCCGTCGAGTCGACCTGCACAGAGAGCGTCTTTTCCTGAGCTCGCTGCAGTCTTTTCTGGTCGTCTTCGAACATCAGGCGCCGGAACTCACGACGCATCTCGTCTGCCCTGTCGGCGCTCTGAACGGCGCCGATAGCACGCAAGATGTGTTCACCGTCCATGAGCACGCGCTCTGTGCGTTCTGAGGAAATCCGTTCGCCGTGCGCCCACTCCTTGCGGGCGTCCCAAAGGGCGGACACGACTCGCTTGTCCTCGAAAGTCATCTGCTCCTTGAAGACCTGATGCCACTGCTTGTCGAAAACCCAGAACAAGTACGCCGGGTCGGTCGTGCTCGGCGAGCCGTCGCGACCGGTCAAGCCAGCTGTCCGACCCACCTCTGCCGACCAGTTGCTCCCGTATTTTGCTTGGAGCAATGCGATCATCCATGGGCCAAGCCCTTCGACTACCAGGTCTAGGACTCGACCCACGCGCTCCTTGTTTGTGAGGGACGCCATATCAGAACAACCTTTCCGTGGCACCGTCGCCACTGTCCGCGCCGAGCCTTACAAGTTCCGACCAAGAGCTGATGAGGAGGTTGTAGCGTTCCTGATCAGAAGTCCAGCCCTTCTTCGCAGCGATGTCATGCAAGCGATAGGCAAGAGACATTGCCGAGTCTTGAAGAACGCCAAGCCGGGCGACAAGTCTGGCGGCTTCACGCTCGCCCCCGCCATCGATCAATCGGTCAGCCAGGTGATGAACGGCCTCCCACGCTGTGGGCTTTATATCGGCTGAAGGCTCCCAGGTGCGGTCAAGATCTGCGTTCCCGAGGAGTGCAACCTGGTTCGCCCTGCTGGTAGCGACTTGTGCCCGTACGACTTCATCGACCCCAATTCCGAGTGGCCGAGCCGTCTTGTTGGCTGTGTCGAACGGCTGAACTGTCCACCCAAAAGACTCCCACCATCTCAGCGCAAACCGCGATTCGGGATCGAGGTCGGAAACCTGCTCGTCCATAATCTCGTCGCGCGCCGTGTTGATGAGCCGCAGCGCTTGCTCTACCGTGACCCGTTCCCCGGACTGATCCAGGACGGCCCGATATCGAGAGTAGATCTTCATTCCTGGACCCATCGCTGCCTGAGCGAGATCAACGGGGAGGATCGAGGCTGCCTGAAGATCCCGAATCGCCGGCCCAAGTTCACGCCTCAACGCGCGATTAAAGTCGGCAAGCGACGAGGTCGACGCGGAGTCAGATCGCGCGCGAACGACCATCACGATGTATGTGGCAACGGCGTTCGTGCCGAGGCCGATCATACGATTGCCTCCAGTGCCGTGGATCGGCCATGTGCCGGTGATTTCGAGTTCGGCGTTGATCATGGCAGTGAGAATTGACGACCAGCGCGTTTCCTCTTCGCGTCCGCCCTTCTGCTCCTTCGACGCGTAGACAACAAGCATCGGAAGATCCGTCTCTAGAGACGCCGACAAGTTGTGGAACGTCTCGGTAAAGCCTTGCACGAAGTAGTCGCGTGCTCGATCAACACTTCTCTCATGGTGATTGGCGATCGCGGTGAGCTCACCTGCCTTCGGCGTAGCAATGGTCGCGAAGAGGTCCGGATGCACTGTTCGCAAGGCTCGCCGATGCCACATGTAGAAGTAGTCGGAAAGATCTGCGTAGCCGATCGCGTCGAAGTAGGGCGGATCGGTAGCGACCAAGCCTGGGCGGCTAGCTCGCGTAGTTCTCGCATCAGATCGAACGACAATCCCTGAGCCTCGCACCAAATAGGGGAACGAGGCAACCATTGAATTGATCGCTCCTACAAGCGATCCCGCACCCATTTTGGGCGTGAGCTCGGCAAAGTCCCATTGCATTGGAATGTCGTGGCGTCCGAATGCTGGCAAAGGCTGGCCGCCGCCGGACCTCGAATCAATAAACCATCTGACCTGGCTGGACTGATACTGAGCCATTCGGCCTAGTCCCAAACCTAGAAATGTGACTAGCGAGTTAGCCCAGTCCGCGGCTCCCCCGTCAGCGAGTATTTCGTCCCGAAGTGATGCAATCAGGTCGGCGTGGACAGCCAAGGCCTTCAGCTGTCGCGAAGTGTAGAGGCTGGCAAACGTGTTGAAGCCAAACCTGGGCCCAGAAAACCACCGAGGAATGTCCGGTTGGGTGACCTCGGGTATGTCATCGGGCGCGACAGCCGAGCGGGCCACCCGCTCGTCTGCCTCGGTCGGAGCGCGATATAGCCGTCTAGACGGTCCCTGCTCGCTGACAGCGGCAAGCTTAACCCCCAACTTGCCCAAGCGACCTTGCTCCATCAGCGATGCTTCGTCGAGAACGGACTTGCACCGAGGACAGGTGAATGTACCTCCCCTTCCGGTCTTGGTGGGCTCGGGGGCAGCCCCTTCGGCCCGACCCGACACAACCGAGACTCGCAAGCGTCGACCCTCGTATGTCGGTTCCATCCACGCGAGATCCCGCGGACGTTTTGACAACCACCAACTAGTCGTCAGAGGAAGCTCGGCTCCGCACGTTGGATTTGTACACGTGGCTGTGCGGATCCAGCTCCATGTCAGTGACCTGTCAGGGTCGTCTCCATAATCATCCTTGAGCAACGCCCAGGCTCGGTCAGCAACGACCCCTGCGTAGTACCGTAGATCCGACTCGAAGCCCTCGAAACCTTCGTGTTGCTGTGAAGGATCAACGTGCCATAACGCCGATTCCTCCCCTCGAGCGGTCGTGTGAATTGGCGCGCGCCCCCAGACTTTGGGAGCGAGTTCCGTGAGAGCCCTTGAGATAAGAACAGGAACCGGATTCAGGTCTGACCCAAAAGTTGGTAAGCCAAGTCGCTGGGCCTCTACCAGGGTGGAGCCCCCGCCGCAGAACGGGTCGATGACCATCGGTACACCGTCTGGGTACTGTGTTGCAAGCAGCTGCTGGGCCTCCCGTAAATCCTCGTCGTTGGGCAGCCCGGCACCGTTTGCCACGAGTCGCTTGATGAGGTCCAAAAGGTAGACGCGCTTGTTATCGTCTTCCGGATCGTCAATGAGCGCCGCAAAGATGAGCGCACGCCACGCAGGCAATGGCATGGGAGCCCACCACTTGTGAATGTTTCGCAGGGTGCCCGTCTTACGATCTTTGTCGGCCTTGGAGGCCGCGTTAATCTCGTCTAGCGGTAGAGCAACCTCGATGAGCTTTTTCTTGCGGCCTATCTCGATCACTCTTGACTCATCTCTGTTGCGGAATTCCAGAACGGCGCCCAGTCGAACTCCACGCGAGCCGCGCGCGGGTCAATCGGTTGGAGGAGGGGACGTCGGAGGTAACGCACAGCCGTAACATCGTCATCGCCAACCTGCACAAGGGCAAGAACCGAACTTTCGGCCTTGTTGAGTGCGGTAACCGCCTCCTGCCGTGTTAGAACGAAGGTGCGACCGCCGGCCACTCTTCCTTTTACCTCGATGAAGTCTATGTTGATGCCGGTATCAGACTCGATGTCGTAGCCGGGGTTGTTGTGATGCATTTCAAGTGGGTGGTGCTCGAGAGCGCGCTCCACGCGGAGAACGGCATCGACGGCGAGGCGTTCGATCCGGGTCGTCTCCCTCGCGCGGAGTGCTGCGCCCTCAGGATCATTTTGCGCGTCTAGCCATCCTTGGGTAATGACCAAACAAGCGCCTGTAACGCGAGGCGGGCGAGCCGAGACGTCGCGCTCCTCATCCAGTTCCTTCAGGCGACGTTCGAGCCGACGAGCGAGCGCGTCTGCTCGCTCACGCATCTGAGAAGCTGGTAGGCGAGTCTTTCTTCCCGCACGCTCTTGTTCGCTTAGCTCGAACGCGCGGCGGTCCCAATAGTTAATCTCGCGAGTCAGACGTTCACGAACAAGTCGCTCTGTCTTGTCCACGCGCTCGATGGTTCGACTCCTGACCTCGTCTGCGTGCTGGCGCGCTATGGTGATCGATGCCTCGCGAATTACGCGACGGTCGAGGTCTGCTGCCCGCAACCACGACTCCGAAACCAACGACTGGCTAGCCGCCAACTCCTCGTCGGTTGGCACCTCGAAATTCGGAATTGGGGAGCCTGCGAGCGGCGCGATGGTGCCGTCCTGATCAATTCGAACGTATTGCGCCCGACGCGACACAACTACCGGCTGCCCGTCCGAGGCGGTCCGCCCGTCAGTGATGTCGTGTTCCAAGAGAGAAATGATGTAGGGCTCGACCGACGGGTCCGAGCGGTTCACCAAAACTGCACCCCGACGGAGGTCGTCGTGATAGCGATCGGAGACAACGCTCATGGTTGCAGACACCAACGGGTGGCCTGGGTGTAGAAGCGTGGCGACATGGTTATTACCATCGACGCGGACATACTTAGGATCGAACGTGACACGGTAGTACTCATCGACGACTGGTTGGCCAAATCCGGTAACGCGGTCGCGCTCTTTGATCTCAACCGGCACGCGCCGTATCTCGAAGCGATTGTGTTCGCGCATCCGAAGCTGTCCGCCAACCTCGGCGAAGGCGCGATGGAAGAAGGCCTCGACGTGATGCGGCTGGAGACGCGCCGCTTCGGCCCGTTCCATGTCGCGGCGCATATCCTCGATTTCGGTTTCGCTCAATGCGGACGGAACCAGCTGATTTGCTCGCAGCAGCTCGGGAATGCCGTCAGCAATCTTGGGCTCGATCACTTCCGTCAAGTACCGCTGACGCTCGGGCTTGTTTGCTTCTCTGATGGCCGCAACCATTAGGTCGCGAAGGGCATTGCCCTGGAAGACTTGGCCCAGCACGTCATAGACCCGGCCTCCTAAGGTTGCGCGCTGCTCCTCGAGCTTCTCGAGAAGGCGGGTATAGACATCACCTTCGCGGGTGTCGTCTGCGACCAGCGACCACATGAAGCAGGTGTTGGGCTGTCCTATGCGGTGCACACGCCCGAATCGCTGCTCAATCCGATTTGGGTTCCAGGGGAGGTCGTAGTTGATCAACAGATGCGCGTTCTTGTGGAGGTTCACTCCTTCGCCTGCTGCATCAGTTGCTATCAGAAACACACAGCGTTCGTTTTGCTCGAAAGTTTCCTTTGCCTTTTTGCGATCCTCGCGCTTAGTTCCCCCGTGGATGGTGATGACGGCATCCTCGCGGCCAAGGTGCTGGCTTAGCCGCATCACGAGGTCATCCAAAGTGTCCTTGTGCTCGGTAAAGATAATTACCTTGCGGCGTGCGCCGGTGTCATCGCGCATCTCGTCGGAGTCGTCCAGCGTGTCCCGAAGGGCGTCCCATTTCGCATACGTTGGGGACGTCTTCACGGCTAAAGACTTCACGAGTAGCCGGTCAAGCACCCGAATTTCGGTTTCCAGCTCCTCCACCGTGCGTGCGTTGGTCGCCGAGGCGATGACCCGGTCTTCGAGTACTTCGCGCTCTTCATCGGTCAGGTCATCTAGATCGTCCCAGTCGTCTGGAACCTCAAGGGCCTCGGACCTCACCGCAGCGGTCATCCGTGCATCTCGCAGTTCCGCTTCGAGGCGAGCCTTGCGTCTTTCCAAAGAGCGATGGATAGCGGAAGGTGAAGACGCGAGCCGGCGCTGAAGTGTTGTGAGAGCAAATCCGACCGCGGTGCGACGACGGTTATCCCCGTCGGTCGCATCGGCGCGATTCATCTCCTCACGGACATATTCGGTGACGGAAACGTACAGGTCCTTCTCCGCTGGTGACAACTCATATTTGACAGTAAACGCGAAGCGCTCCGGGAATAGCCGTGTTCCCTCGAAGGTCCGCAGCTCCTCCTTAACAAGCCTGCGCATCAAGTCGGAGACGTCTACCCGCCGGCTGCCCTCCCGTGCCGCTCCCTCAAACCGATCCGAATCCAGCAACGCCATGAAGAGTTGGAACTGCTCTTCCTTTCCGGAATGGGGTGTGGCTGTCATCATCAGGAGGTTCCGCGTGTGCCTCCCCAATTCTTCGGCCATTTGGTACCGCTTAGTCTTCTTGACCTCTGCCCCCCAGACGGATGCAGACATCTTGTGCGCTTCATCGAAGATGACGAGATCCCAATCGATCTCGCGTGCTTTGTCCAAGATCCCTTCACTATTGCGCGCCAAGACGTCGAGTCGGGCCAGCCAAAGGCCCCCGCGTGCGAACGGGTTCCCCTCGTGCATGATCTTGTCGCGAGTGAGCGCTTCGAACTCCAGACCAAACTTTTCCCGCATTTCTTCGTCCCACTGGTCAACGAGCGCACCAGGCGAGACGACCATGACGTTCGCGGCATCGCCACGAAGAAGAAGCTCCTTTATTAAGAGGCCAGCCATCACCGTCTTGCCGGCGCCAGGGTCGTCCGCCAGTACGTACCGCAGTGGCTGTTTGTGCAGCATGATTTCGTAAACGGCACGGAGCTGATGCGGGAGAGGGCGGACGTCGCTCGTTCCCAGCGCGGCCTGAGGATCGAAGAGATATGCGAGCTTCATGCGTCGCGCTTCTGCGGCCAACATGAACGAGTTCGGATCTGCATCAAAGCTAAAGCTTTGGCCGGCGTCTACCTCGCGGAGTTGAGAGGCACTGTTAGCGAAAACAATCTTCTCGGCTACGCCGACGGCAGTGCGATAGGTAACGTTCGCGGAGTCGTCGGTCAGGCGCTCGACCGCAAGAACTTTGACTGGGTCTGAACCCGCGAGACCCGTGAGACTTGCGCCAACACGAATCAACTCAAAAAGTGATGAGGACACGACTGTCGTTTACTCCCTCGGTTGGCAAGTAGCTCAGCATACGGCGCACCGCAGACACCTGGTTCCTAGCCCCATCGTCCGCGTAGCTCGTCGCCCGGCCCTCCCCACGTTCGCTAGGAAACCCCAGGCTAGCCCGTGCCTGAGCCGGCCTCCTACGCGGAACCTTCAGCGTGTCGCGTTCACGACACGCAGGAGCAGGCCACTTCGTCGACGCCGCGTCAAAGATGCGGCGGCAAACCTCAAATCCGCGAGGCCGAGCTCGGCTGATCGTCGGGTCTTGCACGGCTTCGAGTCAGTGCCCGGCCTCCATCTTCGACCAGGCAAATCGTGTGCGCGCTCGCCTATTCGACCCGAATTCACCTACAGGACCGGACGTCGGACCACAACCTCACCTCCGCCCCGAGGATCAAAGTCGCCCAAGTAGGCCGATTGGGCTGTCAGAAGACGCCCGTCTAGCAGACGCGCTGGCCGATTCGCGGAGTGGACCAAGGATCCAGCAGAGCGGGCCTAAACCGCAGAACGAACGAGGGTGGGACGAAGGGAGGCCGTAAGCACGAGACGAAGACAGACGGATCAAGAAGGACGGATGGACCAAGGGAATAGGAATTAGGAATAGACCCAATTCAGTAGACGTAGAGGATCACAGGCCAGGAGAGACTACGGCCAAGAGCGAATGCACGTAGGCACTTAAGTGGAATGGCCTCCGCAGGCCCGGTTCAACACGGGTGCAGCGTCAACCTGGTTGCGGCCATCTGATCGGCACGTGGAGTCGACCGATCGTGTTCGACGGCATCCATCCGTGTGGCAGAAGGCGTCTACTTCTGGCTGAATCGGCCCATGCAATGTCTGTCAGCACTGGGACCGCGTCGTTACCCGAGTCGACGATGGGGGTACATCTGTGTCCTCACGGGCCACGAGGCAAGGTCGCCGCACTCGGCGCAGCCCCTTGAGATTTGAGGGCCTTTCCGCCGCCCGATCGTAGCTCCCTCCCGGTGCTCCGTGCCGGACTTTCGCGGCGTATCCTCCTCCGCTTCGCTCCCCGGTACTCCACGGTCCCGGCACTACGCACCTCCCACTCGCTCTCGATCACCCGCCGGAAAGGCACTCAAAAGCGATCGACCATAGGAGTGAGCGAGATGCGGGTATTCATCGTCGACACCAGCAGCATGGCACCGGAACTGCACGGCGGACTCATCGGGATGGAGGGCTCCACGGACCCGACGCCGGCCGAGAAGCAGGAGTGCGTGGAGACCGTCAGTCGCTACGCAATGGACGGGTGGGCCATCGCCGCCGACCCGCGCACCCCGATCGGATGGCTCGCCGCGCTTACCGCCGAGACTGCGTGCGTTCCTTTCATCAACCTCACCCGACTCATCGTCTGAAAGTGCAAGCCTCAGCCAGTTCGCGTCAGTGTCGTCGGGTAGACGCACGATCGTGACGCCGTCGCCCAACACGAATCAAAGGTCCGCCCGATGCCCGCCACCAATCTTGCTTCAATTACGCGACGGGAAAAGCCCCCGCTAGGGCGCGGAACATCCGATGCACGACGTCCGCATCAACCGGACCTGGTGCGGCAATCTCGGAGGCCATCTTCTTCGGCCAGAGAACACGGACACCGGAAATGCTGAAGTCGCCGCCGAACAGCGGCCAATCTGCTTCCACGAAGCAGAGCATTCCTACGACTGGTACGTCTCCTAGATCCGCTGCAGCCAGAGCGGCGCGTACCTTGTTCACCTGCGCCTTGACTCCGTCGACAAGCTTCGTCTGGTCGCGCGAACCCACCATGAGTCTCTCTACGCGAGGACGAAAGAACCCACCGTCAATGCGAAGACTCGGCCGGCCCTTGTACTTCTTCGCGTCAATCACGAACACGCCAGACGACGCGACCACGAGGTGGTCGATGTTCGCTCTCGTCGGCGGAATGCGGCGGTCGTGGAGCACAAGCGTTGAGTCGTTGACGAGTCCGTCGAGGCGACGGCCGAGCACTACTTCGCCGGCGGCACCCGTCGCCCATGCCTTGGTGCTCTGCGGCTCATCAGTGATCGCGAGGAGGAAACCGCCGACACGCGGATGTGCCTCACGGACACGCTCCTCACGATTGCGCTTTCGGCGCTCGAACTCTCGCTCAGCGGAAGCGCCGGCCGACCCTGCATCAGCAAAGGGCGTTTCGGAGTAGCTGAAAGAATGGGGGCTTTGAGTATCGCTCGGAGACGCCTGAGTCGGCTCTGCAGCAGAGGCGGGCGCCAGACCTTCGGGCCACTGCGTTCTGAAGCAAGGCAAACACTCGACACTCTTCGGATCGCGAAAATAGACCGCGCGAGTCCCGGCCGCAAGAACGACTCCACACGCGCGGCATCGGCCCTCGTACCGAAGAGACATCTCCCTGTACGCGGCGATCGGATCCGAGCTCATCAAGCGTCCCATCAGTCAGCCGTACACATCGACGCTATTGGTCGAGACGGTTCGCTGCTTATCCCCAGTTCGGGCGCCCAACACAGCGTCGGGCGCGTCGAAGCGAGCATCGCCATGACATCGATAGGGTCAAGCCGTGCAAGCGAATACATACCCGCTGAGCCAGATTTTGCTCCCTGATCGGCGGTACCTAATTCCCACCTTTCAACGAGACTACGAGTGGACGCGCGAGGGGCAGTGGGAGCTGCTCTTTGAAGACCTTGAGGCCACCTCCGATCGGCTCCTGGACGTGCGAACGAGCGGACTTAGCGGGCCGGAATTACTGGGCAAGGAGGCCCTGGTCTCGCCTCATTTTCTTGGGGCCGTGGTCGTCGCGACGGTGCTTTCGCCTACTGGTGGCATCACACTGCGATCAGTGATCGATGGTCAGCAGAGGCTGACCACAACTCAACTACTGGTGCGTGGTGTCTTGGATATTCTCACGGAGCAGGGCTCTCCGAAGCAGCATCAGCTGCGCGACATGGTTCATAACAAGCACTATCTCGTCGTGGCCGCAGAGGACAAGTTCAAACTTTGGCCTCGCCGTAACGATCGAAAGATCTGGCCAACGGCCATGGAAGACGCCGCTCCCGCATATTCGCAACAGGATCACCTTTATCTTCAAGCGCGCGCCTTCTTCGCTCAGAAAGCACGGGACTACGTCACGGTGGACGACGTGGTCGAACGGATCCGACTCGATGCGCTCGCGGACTCGCTATCAACGCTGTTCAAACTCGTGGTCATAGATCTCGACGACAATGACGACGCGCAAGTCATCTTCGAGGTACTGAACGGTCGCCAGACTCCGCTCTCAGCAATTGACCTCGTGAAGAACTTGCTGTTCTTGCGGGGAGAGCTCGCGTCTGATGACGTCGAGACGCTGTACGACAGGTATTGGGCGCACTTCGACGAGGCCTGGTGGAAAGAAGAAGTCGGAAGGGGGCACGCGCAGCGTGGACGGCGCGACGTGCTCCTATCCGTGTGGCTCACGGCGGTTACCGGGAAAGAGGCGAGCGTGAGCCATCTCTACGCCGAGGCTCGTTCCTACCTTTCAGACGGACCGTCCACCCAGGAAGTGTTGGAGCAACTCGCCGCGTATGCCTCGGCGTATGAAGCGATCTACGCACACATCAACGTTCCTCAGAAGGACCTACGGCTTGCTTACGAACGAATCCGCCAGCTCGAGATAACTACTGCCGTACCGTTGCTCGCTTGGCTCCGCACCCTGCCCGAGGAGGCGTTGAGTTCGTCGGACCATGTGAGGGCCGTTCGGGCTATCGAATCCTGGGCGTTGAGACGGGCGTTCCTCGGCCTCCAGACGCGTGGTTACGGCACTTACCTAACGCGTGTTCTCAGCGCGGCAAAGGCTGCATCCGAGGCCAGAACGAATGTGGCGGATGCCGTGATCGAGTCACTTACACGAGGTGCGCTCACCTGGCCAACAGACCGGGACGTAAGCGAAGCGTTCCACAGTAACCGGTACTACGGCTATATAGGACAGGCCAGGCTCGCCCTGCTTCTCTCAGCGATCGATACTCATCTAAGAGCTGATGATCCGCATCAGCCAGCCGCGAGCATCGACTACTCGTCGTTGCAAATCGAACATGTGATGCCGCAATCCTGGGAAGAGCACTGGCCAATTCTCATCGACAACCGGGCTGCCGCACGCGACGAGAGCGATCCAGTATGGATCAACGCGAGCGAGGAACGAAACCGCGCCGTCAACCGCATCGGCAACCTCACACTGGTCACAGGTTCGTTCAACGGCCACCTGTCAAATAGTGGATGGGATACCAAACGGTCAGAGTTCGCCAAGCAGCACACGCTCGTGATCAACTTCTCCATTGCGGATGCCGCGACATGGGACGAGGGCCATATCGCCCGACGCGCGGCAGGGCTAGCCCTCGCGGCGACCGAGATCTGGCCTTCAGCTGAACAATTGAGGTCGAGCCACGTCAGCTAGAACTTCGCGCACGAAATTTAGTCATAGAAGAGCATGCGACCGGCACCGAGCGCCATGCGAGCCAATGGGAGCGTGCCACCTATTGGGGCGAGTAATGCATGCATTGGGCGTGAAACCATCGCTCAGTGTCCCTCCGAATTCGCCGAACGTCTCAACGCAGTTCCGACGCGAACTGGGGACCTTCGCTGCTGGGCCAGCGAGTCACGAAGTGTCACAGCTGGAATCTCGCGATACATGAGGACACGCTGCGGCTTGCCCTGAACGATGCGAGCGAGGAAATCTCGATCTCTGGCATCACGGGCGTCACGTCGACCAAGGGGTTCGCCTGGTCCACCATCGACATCGCGCACCCACGACGTCGGATCCGACTCCGCGGCATCCCTAATCGACAAGCGCATTCACTCACAGAGACACTTAATGCCGCTCGCGCCGCACTTGAGTATCGACGACTCGTCGCCGCCCTCACGACAGAGTTCGATGCAGCTCTCGAATCCCTTCAGGCTTGGAATGTGGCGCTTCGTGCCGCCATTGCCGAGACCTTGGTCGAACAGGGATGGCTGACGACTGAGTTCTTCGCGAGCTGGTCCCTTCGAAAGCGAGAACTCGCACTGAGCTGGCTACTTCACCATCCGGTCGTGGCAGACGAGATCCTGCGACCTGACCACCAAGAAAGCCTCGCTGCGTGGCACCAGGATCTCGGTCTCTTGATCGCGAGTGCGAACGAAACGCACCTGCGCGAGCAAGCCGAGACTAACCGCGACTTCTTCCAGTCAATCGAGAAATCCCCTCTCACAGATGAACAGACCCGCGCAGTAATTACGCACGACAATCGTGTACTCGTGATCGCCTCCGCCGGCTCGGGAAAGACCTCGACGATGGTCGCCAAAGCGGGTTACGCAATCAAGAGGCAGCTCACCGATCCGGACAAGATCCTGATGCTCGCGTTCAACGCTTCCGCCGCAGAGGAGCTGCAGGATCGGGTCAGGGAACGACTCACTCCACTAGGCCTGGACGCGAGCAAGGTCATTGCTCGCACCTTCCACTCGTTTGCACTCACGGTGATTGGCCAAGCGACTGGACACAAGCCCTCGGCGGCGCCTTGGCTAACCAACGGAGACGACATCCGACAACTCGGCCGCATTGTCGACAAACTTCGCCGAACCGATTATGGCTTTCGCGCCAGTTGGGACTTCTTCCAGACTGTGCTCGCACGCGACTACGTCCGAGTAAGTTCACGCCCAACCGATGAGATCGATGACGGGCCAAACCTTCGCACAGCGAAGGGCGAACTCGTCAAAAGCGTAGGCGAGAGAATCATCGCGGACTGGCTCTACCTCAACGGCGTCGAGTACGTCTACGAGCACCGATACCCGATCGAAACAGCGGATCCGGAACACGGTCAGTACCACCCCGACTTCTACTATCCGCAGATCGATGCGTACCACGAGCACTGGGCCCTGAACGCAGACGGCACGTCCGACTTCGAAGGCTATGTGGAATCGATGGAGTGGAAGCGCGACCTCCACCGAGCCAGTGGAACTGTGCTGCTTGAGACGACAATGGCCGAGCTTTGGGCTGGGCAAGCCCTTGGCTCGCTGGCCCAACAACTCACGGATCGCGGAATCCATCTCGATCCAAGGCCGGAACGCTTCAATACGATCAGGACACCGGTCGAGAACGAACAACTGTTGCGCACCTTCCGAGCTTTCCTCTCACACTCGAAAAGCAACCGGCTCAGTGACGAACAACTCGAGGCGCGCCTGCATGCCGATAAGGACGGCGCGGTCCGATTCCGAGACCAAGCATTTGTCCGCCTCTTCATCGCGATTCGACGCGAATGGAATGAGGCTCTCCAAAGCGTGGGCGCGATCGACTTCGACGACATGCTCAACATGGCCATTGACCATCTACAAGCAGGCGATTGGATCAGCCCCTTCGAACTAGTGATGGTCGACGAATTCCAAGACGCCAGCCTCGCCCGGGTACGCATGGCCAATGCACTAGTCAATCGACCCGGCCGTCACCTATTCGCTGTGGGCGATGACTGGCAATCAATCAACCGTTTCGCTGGAGCAGACCCTTCAGCCATGACCAAATTTCACGAGCACTTCGGTGCGGCACAGGTCCTCAAACTCGAAAGGACGTTCCGATTCCCGCAGTCGCTCGCCGATGTCTCGAGCTCATTCGTTCTGAGAAACCCGGACCAGCTTGCCAAAACGGTCCGATCCTCGACCGAGGAGTTTCCTCACTCGGTGCGCATCGTCACGCTCGACGGCGCTAGGAATGATGCGTTAGAAGCCGCCAAGCGCAAGGCAATCCGCTACTTCCTGAAGACCCTGCACGACGAGCTCCTGGCCGGCGAAGTCGCCAACGCAGCTGGGAGGAAGATCAGCGTGTTCGTCCTCGGCCGGTACCAGCATCAGAAGAATCTGATTCCGGACTGGCGCGATCTCTCTTCCGAACTAGATGTTCGGTTCATGACCGCCCACGCCTCCAAAGGTACAGAGGCGGACTATGTCATCGTCCCGGACGTGGTCTCTGGGCGGTGGGGGTTCCCCAGCACAATCCAAGACGACCCGGTTCTTCGAATCGCGATGCCAGATCCCGAAGACTTCCCCTACGCCGAAGAACGCCGACTGTTCTACGTGGCGCTCACCCGCGCTCGACGGCAAGCACTCATCTTGACCACAACCGGCCGCGAATCGCACTTCGTCCTCGAACTCATACGCGACAACCGGCTCGTGCGCACGAATGCCATTGGCGAACCGCTCGAAACAATAGTCTGCCCCGAATGTGGTCGCGGGATCATGACCCTCAGGGACGGAAAACGAGGGGCATTCTTGGGCTGCACGAGATACCCGCGATGCAAATCGACGGCCCCGCGACCGTGAAGACATGAGCTCTTGAGCTGTTCGCTGAGGCGACGAGGTGGATTCCGACCGGCGGCGGCGCGTAGCCTTCGCCAAACCTCGGGTCTTGCGGCGTTAGCGGCCCCTCTTGTGCGTGATCGCGACGTCGATCTCACCGTCGTCCGCGGGCATCTCCGGGAAATTGGGGCGCGTCGGCTTAGTCCACGGGAGGCTGCGCGCTTCGGCAACGTAATCCCGCGGCACGCGCCTGTCTCGGCGCGCTCCGGCGCGGCCGCACACCCGGGCGATTGGCGCCTCAGAGTCGAAGGGTGGGACCGCATCGCGTGGTCACGACGCTGCCGGTTTCCCACGAGTTTTGGATTTGCGCGCCAAAACCACATTAGTAACACAACGTGTAGGTATGAGGGCATTGGTTTCGGAAGCACCCCGCCGACACAGCTCGCGGGGCGAGCCGCCGGTCGGCCGCGGCGAGAGCCGACCGTGGGGCACGAGACGCAGGGGCACGCAGGATGCGCGCACCGCAGGGGTCTCGGATTCCCCGCGTGCCGGTAAATGCAGTTCGCCCCGCCGACTAAATCACCTGCCGGATCCGCTCTATCACTATTCGCCCGGGACAGAGCGATCTGCCGGAAAAGGGCGATTGCGCGCCGCCTGCGCGCCAAAACGAGCAGAAAACCGGAAGTAATAAGTAGAAGGACACATCCAACAAAGGGAAAGACCGCCCAGTTTTCGGGAGTCTCAGATGCAGTGTGAGGGAGGTGTGTGCAGGTGCGAGGCGGAGTAGCCAGATGGAAGCGGGGACAGCAGTCCCACGGAGTCAAGCAAGCCGTCAACTACGCCTTCACCGGTGTCTGTGACGCCACGCTCACCGCCAAAACCGCTGACGGTGTCATCGCCGCCATCGGCTACGCCGACGCGGTCATGACCCGGTACATCGTCGAGAACGGCAACATCCGCGACGACCTCCTCACCAAGGGCCTCCTTAAGGACTGGGTCGACGGACTCGACCCCCTCACCGGGGAACGGCGCGGCCGTGACCTGGAGTCTCCAGTGGCGGATCTGATTCTGGATGCGACGATCAACGCGCCGAAGTCGTTCTCGATCGCCGCCATGCTCGACCCTGAGTTGGCTGCTGCGTATGAGGACCTCCAAGACCGGCTCCGCGACCGGATCGTGAGGCTGTGGCAGTCCGAGCTCAACGCCCGCCGTGGCAAGGGCGGCGCGATCCGCGAGGATCTGGCCCGGATCGAGGTCGTCGAGCTTCGGCATGAACGGTCCCGCTCTTTGGATCCGCACAAGCACCGTCACCTCTGGCTGAATGTCAAAGTCCAAGGGTGCGACGGCAAGTGGTCGAACGTCGACACCCGGGTGGCGTTGCGGTTCCAGAACGTGATCAACGCCGAAGGCGACCTCGCCTCCCGCACCGACCCCACCTGGATCAGTGTTCTCGCCGCCAAAGGGTTCACGCTCAACGAGGACGGGGAGATCTCCCAACTTCAGCACCTGGTGCGGCCGTTGTCGAAGCGGTCCGCGCAGATCGAAGCCAACAAGATCGCCCGAACCGCGTGGTGGAAGCAGCAGCACCCGGGCCAGGAGCCTTCGCACGATGTGCTGAATCAGATCGACCGGTGGGCGTGGGCTGTCGGCCGACCCAACAAGCCTCGCGACCTGGACGAAGACGGGTGGGCCGCGCTTGTCCGGGGAGAACTCCACACGGCCGACCCTGCGCTCGGCATGCCGCGTTCTCCGGCGCGGCTTCCTTCTGTCGCCGTCCAGGATCTCGACCTCGAGTTGTTGGCGGCCAAGGCTGTTGTCGACGCGGACGCTCGCTCGACCGGTAGTAGTGGTCGTTTCAGCATGATGGATGTGCGGGCCGGTGCGCTCCGCGCGATCGCCGCGACCGGTGTAGTCGCCGACCGGGACGCCCTCGCCAAGCTCGCGGAGGAAGTCGTGGCGCGTTCGCACACGGTGACGTTGATCTCGGAGCCGGATGCGCCGAAGCACGTCAAACACCTCATGGCGGTTTCCACCGCCACGCTGAAGGCCACCCTCGCCCGCAAGGTCGACGCATTCTCCGCGCCGGGACAGATCCTTGACGCAGACGACGTCGCTGCGATCGCTCAGGTGATTGAGCCCGATCGGACACTCGATGAGGAACAGCTCGCGGGTGCGGCCGCGATCGGTGGCACGTCCCGCAACGTCGTCATCTCCGGACCGGCCGGCACAGGTAAGACCACGATGCTCATAGTCGCAGGCGCTGCTCTTCGGCGACGCGGCCACAACATGATCATCGTCGCGCCAACCAAGAAAGCCTCCGCCGTCGCCGGACGCGAAACAAGGAGCGCGTCGTCGTCCCTCCACCAATTTCTCTACGATTACGGATGGCGGTGGGAGGCCACCGCGTCGGGCGCAACTGAGTGGCGGCGGCTCTCGATCGGCGAGCTGGACCCGGCCGATGGCGGCAGCTATCTCGGCCCGCGACTCAGCGTCCGCCCCGGGGATCGTATCGTCGTCGACGAGGCCGGCATGCTTGACCTCGAGGCCGCCTCCGCGCTGCTCGATGTCATACGGGACACCGGGGTGGGCGTTGCATTGGTCGGAGACCAGCAACAAGCCCTGCCAGTCGGGCACTCGGGCGCCATGGCACTCTTCTGGCGCCGCTCCCCAGACCGGGTGGAGCTCGCGACCACCCACCGTTTCAACGATCCGGTGTGGGCGGAGCTCGCGCATCGGCTCCGGGACCCTCAAGCCGACGATGAGATGTTCGAGGTCGCCGAAGACCTCATTCGAACTGATCACGTCCTGCTGACCGCTAGCGATCACGCCGCTCGCGAGGCGATGGTCGAAGGATGGTTCGAGGCCGAGCGCGATCGCGAGACGATCGCGCTCGTTACGGCAACGCACGCCGAAGCTCAGGAGATCAGCGAAGCGATCCAACGACGCCGGATCGAGTCCGGGGCCGTGCGCCCTGGGCGTGCATTTTCCGGACAGTCGGGTCAGGCGATCTTCGTCGGTGACGTTGTCCAGACCCGCCGCAACGACACTTCTGCGGATGTCCAGAACCGCCAGAACTGGATCGTGAAGACGATCGGCAACGACCATGCGATCCTGGCAGCGAGCACCGACACGACGGATTTAAGGAGAGTCCGCCTCGACTACGCCGCATCCCACATCCATCTCGCCTACGCCACAACGGTCTACGGCGTTCAGGGCGAGACGACGGATCGTGCCCTCGTTGGACCAGGTGTCGACGCTGCCGGTCTCTACGTCGGCCTCACTCGAGGAAGGCAGCACAACGCCGCGGTGCTTGTGGCTCCGACCACGGACTCCGCGAAGGCCCAGCTGGTCGAGACGATGCAACGCCATGATTTGGAAGAGACGATGGAGAAGTCGCGGGCGGCAGCGCTGACGGAACTCCGTCGGGCTGCCCAGGCGTCTGCTGGACCGATCCTCGGTACGCCGAATGGTCAACTCACGTCGGCCGGCCTCAAGTGATCATGCTGCTAGATCTGCCGGGCGTGGGCCCATGCGAACAGTTCGCGGCCCAGCAAATTTACGCCATCGAGCGTGCCACCTCGAGGATCGAACCCGAAGATCGCGATTCCAAGTTCATCGGCCCTCACCCTTGCGGCAGGAAGCACGCCATGACGAGCGAAGATCAGCCCCCGACGACCGTCGGCAGCGACCACCGCAGCCGCATGCTCAACCTGAACGATCTGCAGGTTCCCTCGCTTGTTCTCGACCCAGCCGAGATAGCCGGACGCATACAGGTCGCAAAGCTGGCGCGGCTCACCGGCTGCGACGACGGCGTCTGTGGCACCGAGGTAGCGCATCCAATCCCTGCACAGCTCGACGGCTTCATCGTCCGTCGCTCCGCGCGGTCGTGGTTCAGGCGTCTTGCTCACAGGTCCAGAGTGCACCCATCCTCAGATGGTCGGCGAGCTCGCTTGCCGTCGTCCGCGCGATCCGGCCTCGTCGGTGGCAAGAGTTAGGTTCTGGAAGTGGGAAGCATCGACGCTTACGAGTCGGCCAAAGGCCGGCGCTATCGCGTGCGCTGGCGCGACCCCGAACACCAGCAACGCGAGAAGCGCGGGTTCCGCACCAAACGCGAAGCGGAGCTCTACAACGCGACGGTCGAAGTAGCGATGATGAAGGGGACCTACTTCGAAGCGTCTCAATCCAAGATCACTGTCGGTGAGCTCGCCGAGGAATGGCTCGCTAACAAGGAGCAAGCCCTCAAACCCTCCAGCTTCTCCCCCATCCGCATCGCCTGGCGCGTCTACGTCGAGCCGCGCTGGGCGGCGACACCAATCGGGGCGATTCGCCCCTCCGCGGTCGAGAAGTGGATCCGAGAGCTGAGCCAGGGCAAAGCTGTAACTGTGCGGGTCCGCGTGGGCAATGCCGGCAAGCCCCGATCAGCCGGCGTCGTCCTGCGCGCGGTGGGAATCCTCGCCGGGATCCTCGACGTCGCGGTGCGTGACGGCAGGATTCCGGCGAACCCGGCTCGGGGTGCGAGCAATCTCCCGCGTAAGGGAACCAAGAAGCGTCGCCGTTATCTCACCAACGAGGAGGTCTTTCGCTTCGCACGAGCGGTGCCCGATGACAAGCGCAGCGTTCTCGTGTTGACGCTGGCCTACACCGGCATCCGATGGGGCGAAGCTGTCGCGCTCACCGTGAACGACATCGACCTTGAACGTTGCCGTCTGGCCATCCACCAGACCGCGACAGAAGTGGACGGCCTCATCCACGTCGGACCGCCAAAGAGTTGGGAGGCTCGTTCGGTACCTTTCCCGGCCTTTCTGGCACCTCGCCTCGAGGCGCTCATCGCTGGGAAAAAGCGAAACGACCTTGTGTTTCCCGCGCGCGCTGGCGGGTACCTTGCGCGACCAGACACCGCCTGGAACCGGCAATCCTGGTGGCTGACCGCCCTGCGCGAGGCGGAACTCGCGCACATGACTCCGCACGACCTCAAGCACACCGCTGCGAGCTTGGCCGTGAGTGCCGGCGCCAACGTCAAAGCCCTTCAGCGCATGCTTGGGCACAAGTCGGCGGCGATGACCCTCGATACCTACGCCGATCTCTTCGAGGACGACCTAGCTGAGGTCGCTAGCCGGCTGAATCAACGCGCCCTTGAAGAGAGCAACGGATATCTCTGGCAATCTTGAATGTCCAGGTCGTTGAAAGCTTAAGCTCCCTATTTTTGGGCGCGGTGGCTAGACAGCGAGCTGGAAGTGACGCCTAAAGGGAAAACCAGCGCTGCGACTCTGCAAGAGCGGCAAGCGGTTCGAGAGCCTTGGGGCGCCTCGGTATCAGCGATGTCATGGCGCCGCTAGGTAGCCACGCGATCATTTCCTCACTGAGATCAATCGTGTCTGTTAGTGAGAGCCGCCGATAGCTTGTCGCCCTGACACCGGATTTTGACAACTGGACCATCTCCGCTAGCTCATGTGGCGATGGCGTCCACGCGGAGGCTTGCACCATTACTCCGATATCTGCCGGTAGCTCACGGTCACGGATTGCTCTAGCGAGTTTGTTTCGCCCGTACGCGTTTGGGTCAGCTTCGAGACCAAGGTAAAGGCCGGCGGTCGTCGACGTTGTGGCGTTCGCGATTCCTACCAATTGTTGAAGGTCCAGCTTTCGCGTATGCGAGGCAAGCGCTCGAAGCGTCTCGATCGCCCGCACGACGCGGTTGATTCCGCCTTCGTCCATAAGGGCCGTCAAGTCCGCCATCGCCGTCAGCATCGCCATGTCCGGCTGAGGGGCAAATAGGACTGCCGCCGCGATTTCGAATTCGGCTTCATCAGGTGTCGCGTTCAGGATGTGGTGTTTCCACCACGATAGGTTCACCCTATTTGCCCGGATCTCGCGCACGACAGCGCCGATGTCGAAATCCGTCTGCTCCTCGCCTCCGGGGATTTCGAACGCTGTATAGAACTTCGCATTTGGGAGTCCTGATGCGACCAAACACAGCTCTCGAGCCAACCATGATTCTTTGTCGAGCGTGAGAAGCTCCTGCGCTATATCAATCCAGAATGCCGTCGACATGTCGTTCGCAGCAGCCTTCACGAGACCGTGCAGAACGCGATCCAACGACGGAAATTGAACTTGCAGATCTTCGATCCGCTGGCGAATGCCGCCAATACTGAGGTGACCGGTGGGGGGCCCGACGAGCAATCGCCCGTTTGGTGCATTCAAGAAACTGTCGAGCGCAAGCAGGTGACACAACAGCAATGCGTTTGGGGCGCTGTCGGGCTGAGGCAGACGGTGACCATACCCGCGCAACAGAGAAGCCACCAGCTCGGAGTCACCGAATATTCCGATCGCGGACCGCGATTGAGAGCGGATTACTAGCCGAGGGTGCTGGCAAATCGAACGAGTGCTCTCGTCGTCAAACTCGACATTGTCCTCGATCGGCAATTCAAGATGTGGGCGGATATCGAGCCACTGCATGACGTTCTGACCGTCCGCAGAAATCGATTCCTCCCACCACGCGAGGAGCCGCTCGGAATCGATCTGCTTGGCGAGCAACTGCGCCGCGTCTTGCGCAAGGGGCGACGTTGGCGCGGCGTGAACGTGCGACCCGAGCACAACTAGCAGCTGTTCGCCCAAGACGTCTCCGAGGTGGTGAGTGCGGGCCCAGCCGGCGGGGTCCCGCGCAAAAACGCGGACCCAGCGGGCGTTAAAGATCGACCGCAATGCCGATAGCTGAAGCGTAGGCAATGAATTGAGAACACCATCAGAGAGCAACGCAAGAAGAGATGCTTGGACAGCCAGTGAATCCTGATAACGCGATTGCTCGGGCATCTCCGTCAACGTCGCCGCGAGAGCGCGCCGTTCCCCGGAGGTAAAAGTTCCAACGAAGAACAACATGACGTTCATCCAGAAGGGTCGCTCAGCGAGTTGGACGAGGCGATCAATCTTGTCTGCGCCGCCATACAGCTCACGTATGGCCGCGGTGTCTGCAATGTAGCGCGCGGCGAAGTATTCACGAATCGGCTGCACTTCAAATTCATAAGTGCCTTGAACGCGACTTACCAGGACCCATACCCGCTCGCGCAAGGCGTAGAAGAGCGAATCAATGGCACGCAAATCCTGCTCTCGCTCGATAAGGTACTCAGCCAGCAGTTGGCGCAGCTCCTTCCGGGTGATCTGGCTACTAGCCAGACTGACTTCACTCAACGAGTGAAGATGCCAGCCCAGGTAAGCCGTAACTTCCTCGATCAGCTTCCGATGTTTACGCACGTCGGCCGATTTACTTTCCCGGTCCAGATAGCGCTCCATGTATGCGGAAAAAAGCTCATATCTGTTGGCAGGCAAATACCCGGATCGGGTCCATAAAAGGTAAAACAGGATGCTCAGCTGCATTGCGTTCGATGTCAAGGGACGCGCGTGTGGGGACTCTAGCGCTCGGGAAAAT
Organism: Leifsonia xyli; assembly: GCA_001647635.1. Classification (NCBI taxonomy): domain Bacteria; kingdom Bacillati; phylum Actinomycetota; class Actinomycetes; order Micrococcales; family Microbacteriaceae; genus Leifsonia; species Leifsonia xyli. The sequence continues at coordinate 1,282,376 of CP014761.1, forward strand.
GCGACCCGAAGGTCCTCAGCCTCTTCAGCATCCAATTGCATTTGCGTGACCCAGCGCGCGCGATATTCTTCAGCGCGTTCCGGCGGCAGTGGTTGCAGCTCGACCAGTTTGTATGACCGCAGAACGGGTAATTCAATGGACCCCTGGGTGGGGCGACTCGTAAGGACAGTCACGTTGGCCCGGCTGATGCCACCAAGACGCGAAGTCGCGGTTTCAAGCCTCCTGAGGATCCGCTTCTGGTTACTCGGGGCGATTTCGTCCAGCCCGTCGAGCACCAAAAACGTTGGCAGTCTTCGGAAGATGGAGTGCACGTCGCCGACCGAGATGTTGAGCCCGCCGCTGCCCTTGTCGAGCATTGCCGCAAGGTACTGGTCGAGAGTGCGTGCGGAATCTGGCTCTGGATGGCTCGATTGCCACTTCACGAATGTCGGGATGTCTACCTTAAACGGAAATCGCTTTGCGCGCGGCATCAGGGCTGGCCCAGCATGAGTGAAGAATTGCTGGTCGCCGACCAAGGCGGCCCGGAAAGCTTGGACGCAAAACTGGGTTACCGTCGACTTTCCATCGCCCGGCCCACCAGAGAGCAACACCTTCCCGTCGCTAAGGCTCATTAGGTATTCGGCAGCATTGCCGCGCCGCGATTCGACGGGTGGATCCACGAAGAGTTTCTCGACATCCGAACGACCAATCGCTGCCTGTTTGAATTTGATCTTCGACTCTTCCGCTTCGGCCAATAGGCCATGCGTTACGGGAGCTAGGATTTCGCGCAGACGCTCAAGTTCGCGATCGACCCGCCCCCCTGTTAGGACGGCACGCATTGCGTCCTGCCCCACGAGTATTTCGGGATATGCGAGCTTCAAAGAGTCAGGGCGCAGGTCGATATGCCGGTCAAGATCGTCACGCCACCAACAGATGAGTTCGATGCCTAGTTCTTTCTCCGCCTCTTGCAAAAGGGCGAATGCGTCGTCTATGGTTCCGCGATCCGGGTGCGCGGTCCCACGGGTGTTCGTGATCAGGATGTACTTGAGTGCGCCGGATTCGCGCAACCTAATGATGTTTTGCCGCTCCCTGGCTAGGACCTCTCTCACCCAGGTTCGAGCGGAGCGATCGGGCTGAGAGGACCACTTCATTTGAAAGATCGTCGCTTTGTGCGGCCACGCCGCATCGCGCCCACCGTCGGACTGATTGGCGGGGTAGACGACAGTCCGAGGATCCATGTCCACAAGTACCGCCTGGCAAAGCTCCTGGAAGCGCTGCGGTGACATGTCCTCATATCGATAGGGCATCTGACTCTCCTCACGTCCAACGCCATGTGACCAGGGTCGCGCAGATCCAGTAGCTTTGATCGACACGTGCATAGTATCCGTCAGCGGTAACGCCCCGTCGGATCAGCCGTTTCGGCCGAACACGCGCAAGACGACGCGCCGCCTAGCGGGGTACCGCCACGAAGTCCGCTAGCGTTCTTGTGAGCGAAACAAAGCCACTCGATTTCTTAGGGGCAGGGATGGCGCAGTACGGTGCGGCTCGGGGAAAAAAGGACCGAGTTCGGACGATCAACTTTTACGAGATCGTCAAGTGGGTAAATCGATCCTCGAACGAGCGACTTCCGCATTCGGACTGGGACGAAATTCTCAGCGGTCTCGACGGGGTAAAGCTGAGTGACCGGATTTGGGAAGGACCGGACAGGACGCTTATCGGCGAAGTCCTGAGGGTGGACGGTCAGCGTCACTTGAAGCTGATGCTCGTCCGGGATCAAGACGCTTGGCTCGAAATCTACAACCCCGACGCCGAGTCAATAGCCGAGCTAAACCTAGGCGACGCTGAGCAACTTCTCGAAACCACCATCGTGGCATTCCTTGGCTTCGGAAACGTCATAGGCCTGATTCAAGGATCGACTTCCGCGCCGACGCCTACAGCATTTGAGGAGTGGCTCAACGGCTTGGAGCTCGTTGAGGAAAATGTAACTTTGACCACTCAGCCGATGGTTTCGCACGACGCGCAGCAGCTGATTCGCAGGTCCACCGAGCTGTCCGAGATGTCGGTCAAGGTTCACACAAACCGAGCGGAAGCTCTTGATGCGCGCGGATCGGGACTAGCCGGAATTTTGCGTTCCGTGCGTTCGGAGTACGGCCCGATGGTAGTGACCGTGACTCTTCAACCTGGCCGTGCCAAGGATCAAGTCGAAGGACGACGAGCCGTGCGCGACGAAGGTGTCATCATCGCCGACGCGGCGGCTGCCGGCGAGGTGCAGGGCGCGAAGGCGAAACTCATTTACATCGAACCTGATGACTCGCGGCATACGGAAGACATCGACTTCGCAAAGCAACGTATCACCGCGAAGCGAAACATCCCCACAACGTCTCAAGATGGAAGCCCGATCCGGAATGAAAGCGCAGTCCGCGCCATCTTGCAGGTCGCCCGGGAAAATGAAGATGAGCTTCGTGCAATAGCCGACACCAAAAAGTAGTTACGCGAGTCGGTGGCTGGGTGGAAAATCCAAAGAAGTGATGCTGCGATCGGTGGGAGGCGGAATGAACACGAATCGACACAGTCGCCTCTCACAACTTCGCGATTTCTGGCTCGATCATCTCTGGTGTGATCTCGTCCTTGGGGCCGTCTTGGCCACGATCCATCTGTTGCTGGTGTTGATCTGGCCTTCCATGGATGTGCTGGGCAACGCCGCCCCCGCCGATCGGCGAGCTGCCTACACCTCTGTGGCGGTCGTGGTATCCCTTCTCGCATCCTTCAGTGCGGTAGCAATCGGTCAACTTAGCTCCGCAAAGGGTGCGCGCGCCGATGCGCTTAGAAATCAAGGCGGCGTGATGTTGGCGAAGAACTGGAGAAGTATCTTCTGGGCGGGCCTTGCGACCGCTGGCGTCTCGATTGCGGCTCTGTTGCTAGACCCGTCTCGCCACACGAATAGCGCGGTCCCGGTAGTTGTTAGGTGGGTGTTCGAGTTCGCGTTGCTCGTGGCCGTGGTGAAGTTCGCCCGACTGAGTACGCTCTTCAATGAGGTTTTGTCGATTGCTGCTCTGAGTGCGGCCGACGAAGACGAGACACCTGGTGCATCCAAACTAACTGCGGCAAAGCGATGGAAAGACAAGCAAGCCTCGTAGCCGCTCAATGCGCGGACCGTGCCGGGATGCGTTATGCAAGTCGCATAGCGTTGGGCGAGGTCGGCTATTCCCGAAGCGGTGACGCCTACGACAGCTCCAAAAACGACGGCGAAGACGAAGACTATGCCGCCCCAGGCAGCTTTGCCGAGCCAGCTGACTCCGGGAAGTAGGGCGTTGTCCGATGCCCGGATCGCGGAAGACGGACTAAACCAAAGGGCCACTAAGCCGGGCCAAGCAGGCGGCAGCAGAACCAGCACTCCGGCGCCAGCGACTACTAGTGCAATCGGTGATGACTTAAGGCTTGTATCCAGTGCACCGGTCGCCACAGCGGGAGCGAAAGAAACCGCGTAGACGGTGCATAGGCTATAGAACAGCCCTGCCACAACGTCTCTCCAAGTGAGCCGCTTCGGGCCGGCGGGAGCCACAGCCGATCGCATTTCTCGCATCTTTTAGGTTGCCTCGGCATTCCGGGTCGAGTGAGTCACGACCCCCAGCTCGCGACGCTACTCCTCCGGGCGCCACCGAACTGAGCAACGCGCGCCATGAGAAACAACGACATGCGATATGCGCTGCGGATCGGTCGCGATCAGCCTGCGTGGGCTCAATACAGCAGTAATGGAGCCGTCCATGTTTGACTCGGACCGACGCTTCTGCGCGGTGGCGTGGATCTTCGGAACTAGCCAGCTATGGCAGCCCCTCCGCTCGCCTACGGCAATCACATGCGACTGATCGAGGCGCCCTGAGTTGTCTAAAGGGCCCTTCTTAGAATTCATCCGGCATGGGTGTGGGCAAATTGTGGGCAAAAGCGAAATCCGCGACTTCTGACTCCTCCGGAAATTTGCCCTGACCTGCAATTTCACCGCAGCAATAAAGTGCCCCTGGAGGGACTCGAACCCCCAACCGTTTCCTTAGGACGGAACTGCTCTTCCATTGAGCTACAGAGGCTGGCCCAGCCAGTCTACCGAAGCGTCACCCCGCCAACTGCAGCTCGTGCCGCCTCCACGGCTCCGTGTACTCGTCCCAGTTGGGGTCGCTCCACCGCATCGAGATCAGCGACGCCATGTTGAGGTGGGGCTCCTTGAGCTCGAAGGGCAGCTTCCAGCCCAGGTCGGACAGCAGCCGGTCCGACTTGATGTTGTTGCAGCGGAAGCACGCGATGACCACGTTGTCCCAGGTGTGCGTCCCGCCGCGGGCCCGCGGGATGACGTGGTCGAGGGTGTCGCCGAACTTGCCGCAGTACGCGCACACGTGGCCGTAGCGCTCCAGAGCGCTCTTGCGGGTGAGCGGGATGCGGCGGTGCGGGACGCGGATGTACTGGTTCAGGAGGACGACGCTCGGGGCATCCAGGACCAGGGATCGGCTGTGCAGTTGCGCGCCGGTCCCTGCGACGGTCGAGGCTTTGCCGGCGAGGACGAGCATGACCGCCCGCCGCGTCGAGATCACGCCGAGCGGTTCGTAGCTGGCGTTCAGAACCAGAGTCTTCATCTGCGACCTTCCGGGAAAAGGTGAGAGCTGGAAAAACGGCAAACAAAAAGGGCACTGTCCGTGCGGACAGCGCCCAAGGTGGCGGTGGCATGGTGGTGGCAGGCCACATGGTGGCGGTGGCAGGCCTCGACATGGTGGCGGCAGGCGAGGAAATCTTGGCCGCGCTCGTCCCATCCGGTCGCCCTCAGCGACCCGGCGGAACGACTTCCGGCCATCGGATCCTCCGAATTCCGGCTGCGGCGAGGCAGCTCAGAACGCAAGGATAACCCAGAAACGGCGCGCCCCTTAATCGGGGCGCGCCGTTCCTGGCTGTGGTGCGAAGTGTTTACCCGCCGGATGCCGGTCAGATACCGAGACGGACGATGTAGTAGTCGCTCGTCCAGATCGGGCGGATGGAGATGGAGCGGCCGGTGTCGGGCGCATCCATGATGTTGCCGTTGCCGGCGTAGAAGCCGTCGTGGCCGGGCATGATGACGATGTCGCCGGGCTGGGCGTCGGCGATCGAGATGCGCTTGCCCATGGCAGCCTGACCCGACACGGAGTGCGGGAGGTTGATGCCGAACTGGGCGTACACGTACATGACATAGCCGGAGCAGTCGAAGCCCGCGGGGCTGGCGCCGCCGTAGACGTACGGGGTGCCGATGTACTGCTGCGCGACCGAGAACACCTGCGAGAGGCTGAAGTTCGGGTACGGCGGGTTGGCCAGGAAGTCGGACACCGAGGGGCCGGTCGCGGAGCTGCTGGCGTAGTTCGCGAGCTGGACGGCGGCCTGGCGACGGGCGGCCTCAGCGGCTGCCGCTGCGGCCTGAGCGGCCTTCTGCGCGTTCAGCTGCTCCTCGGTGGTGGCGGAGGCGGCGTCACGGCTGACGGCGGCGGAGGCGACCCCGCCGACCTCGACGGTCTGCGACTGCGCCTTCTTCATGGAGTCGGCGGCGCTGGGGCCGAAGCCGGCGCGGTCGGCGCCGTTCGGGTTGAAGGCGAAGGCGGGGAGCGCCATCGTGCCGACGAGACCGGCGGCGACGGTGATGACCGCGGCGTTCAGGATCCAGCCGCCCTTGCGCTTCTTCTTCGGCTGCTGCGCGGGCGTCGAGCCGGTGCGCGTCGCGACGGCACCACGAGCCGGCGACGTCGCCGGGGTGGATGCGGTCGCACGCGTGCGCAGGGCGCGACGGGCGGCGGGGGAAGTGGGGCTCTGGTCCGGGTTCGTGCGGTCCTGGTCGGGACCGGGCGTGCTCGAAACTGCCAAGGTGTGACCTCCAGCGCTCCGGCAGCACTAGGGAGCTGCCCCCGTCCCAAGCTGGGTGGCTTCGGCGTCACGGATCATGAGACGGGTTCAGGGGGGTGGAGCGTCACGATCCGGGGTCCTGATGGGCCGGCTTCTGGCCCGTTCGGACTCGTAAGAGACTACGGGACCGCCTCCCGTTTGTCACACGTTTGACGGACTTTTTTAACGAATCGGTAACGGAGTCAGGCGTCGACGAAGATGTGCGCCGCGAGCTCGTTGGGCAGCTCCAGGCCGGGCTCGAAGCCGTCGATCTGCACGGCGACGTATGAGCCGGCCGGAGAGAAAGTGCCGGTCGAGCCCGGAAAAACGCCCGCCTGCTTGAGCTGCAGCAGCAGCTCGGGGTCGACCTGAGCCGGCTCGCCGAGGCGTCGGATCTTGGCGGTGACGGCCGCGTCGTTGCCGCGGACGACGTCGACGAGATTGATGAGACTCTCAGTGGATGCGGAGGTGTCGGGCGCGCCGAGCTCGCCGAGACCCGGGATCGGGTTGCCGTACGGCGACTCCGTCGGGTTGCCCAGCATGGTCAGCAGCTTGCGCTCGACCTGCTCGCTCATCACGTGCTCCCACCGGCACGCCTCTTCGTGGACGTACTCCCACTCCAGCTCGATGACGTCGCTGAGCAGGCGCTCGGCCAGGCGGTGCTTGCGCATGACGTGCACGGCCTTGCGGCGGCCCTCGTCGGTGAGCTCGAGGTGGCGGTCGCCGGAGACGACGACGAGACCGTCGCGCTCCATCCGGCCGACGGTCTGGGAGACGGTGGGACCGGAGTGGCCGAGACGCTCCGAGATGCGCGCACGCAGGGGGACGATGTTGTCCTCCTCCAGCTCCAGGATCGTGCGGAGGTACATCTCGGTCGTATCGATCAGATCGGTCATGAGCCCCTCCACGTGACGGCGTGCGAACACCGGATATCAGCCTACTTGCTACGGATGATGGGCACGCACAGGCGGCCGCAGGGCCACCCCGCGCGCCGTCCTGGGTGTTCAACAGCCAATACACTTCCTTTATGCCGGACGTCACGATTCCCTCTGAGCTGCTGCCCGCCGACGGTCGATTCGGATGCGGACCCTCCAAGGTCCGCCCGGAGCAGGTCGCGTACCTCGCCGGCCCCGGCGCCGCGCTCCTCGGCACGTCCCACCGCCAGGCGCCGGTGAAGAACCTGGTCGGCCGGGTCCGCGAGGGCCTCGGCGAGCTGTTCCGCCTGCCGGAGGGCTACGAGGTCGTCATCGGCAACGGCGGCTCGACGGCGTTCTGGGATGCGGCCGCGTTCGGCCTCATCGAGAAGCGCAGCGAGAACCTGGTGTTCGGCGAGTTCGGCGGCAAGTTCGCCAAGGCGGCGAAGACGCCCTGGCTGGATGCTCCGCACGTGCTGGAGGCGCAGGGCGGCTCGCGCAGCGAGGTCGAGGTCGTGGAGGGCGTGGATGTGTACGCCTGGCCGCACAACGAGACGTCGACCGGCGTGATGGCTCCGGTGCGCCGCGTCCACGGCGACGAGGGCGCCCTGACCGTCATCGACGCGACGAGCGCGGCCGGCGGCGTGGACCTGGACGCGGCCGAGGCGGACGTCTACTACTTCGCCCCGCAGAAGAACTTCGCCTCCGACGGCGGACTCTGGCTGGCCCTGTTCTCTCCCGCCGCGCTGGAGCGCGTGGAGCGGATCGCGGCCAGCGACCGCTACATCCCCGAGTTCCTGAGCCTGAAGAACGCGGTCGACAACTCGCGCCTCAACCAGACGCTCAACACCCCGGCGATCGCGACGCTCGTGCTGCTCGAGAACCAGGTCGAGTGGATGAACGGCAGCGGCGGTCTCGCCTGGGCCGATGCGCGCACCCGCGAGTCGTCGGGCGCGCTGTACGAGTGGGCCGAGTCGGTGGACTACGCGACGCCGTTCGTGACGAACCCGGACCACCGCTCGCAGGTCGTCGTCACGATCGACTTCGACGACGCCATCGACGCGGCGGCGATCGCCAAGACGCTCCGCGCCAACGGCGTGGTCGACACCGAGCCGTACCGCAAGCTCGGCCGCAACCAGCTGCGGATCGCGACGTTCACGGCCATCGAGCCGTCGGACGTGCGGGCGCTGATCGGCTGCATCGAGTACGTGGTCGAGCGACTGGGCTGACCAGCGCCATGCGCCTCTGGCTCCGCGACGACGAGCGTCGGCCCGACCCGGTCCCCGCGAAGACGGACGACCGGCGGGCCGTGCTGGTCGGGCTAGGCCTGTGGGTGGTCGCCCTCGTCGTCCTGCTCATCGTCGGCGTCCCGAGCGGCACCTGGCTCTGGACGGTCGTCGTCGGACTCGTCCTCGGAGTGCTCGGGATGGGCTACCTCACCCTCGCGCGCCGGCGCTGAGTCGTCGTCCTCGGCCTCGTCGTCGTCCTCGGCCTCGTCGTCGTCCTCGTCGCCTTCGGCGTCGTCCGGATCGGCGAGCGCGGCGGCCTCCTCGGCCTCCAGGTCGAGGTCGGAGTCCACGTCCGTCTCCTCGTCGAAGTCGACGTCGACGCTGTCGATGTCGACGCCGTCGAGGTCGTCGTCGGCGTGGAGGTCGTGCACGTCGGCGTCGTCCTCCGACTCGTCGAAGGCGTCGTCGTCCTCATCCTCGTCGGCATCGTCCTCGGACTCGTCGTCCACGTCCTCGTCCTCGTCGCCGGACTCGCCTTCCTGCGCCGCAAGCGCCTCCTGGGCGGCCTGATACTCGGCGAGCCGCTCGGACCACGGCACCCAGTCGGGCGCGAGCAGGGCGCCGTCGCCGGGCATGAGCTCGGCCTCGAGCACGGTGGGCTCGTCGGAGTCGTCGGCGCGGCCGACGGTGGCGGTCCAGTGCCAGCCGGGGTAGCCGGCCAGCCGCGTCGCGAAGAGCAGCGACAGGACGCCCGGGCCCTCCACCACGTGACCGAGCGGCTCGCCGATGGTCGCCTCGGGAGTGATCTCCTTCAGCGCACCGAGCGCGAGCGGAACGGCAGCGAGCAGCTCCTCATCCGCGACGAGCACGGTCTCGGGCTGGGCCTCCGACTCCACCGAGGCGTCGGAGCTCTCGGGCTCGACCGCCTGGTCGACACCCTCCGGCTGGTCGCCCTGCTCAGGCATCCAGGTCGTCCGCGACCTTGCGCAGCACGGCCGCGATCTTCGCGCCGTGCGCCTTGTCCGGGTACTTGCCGCGGCGCAGGTTGGCGCCGATGCCGTCGAGGAGCTTCACCAGGTCTTCGACGATGATCGCCATGTCGTCGGCCGACTTGCGCTTCATCTTCACCAGGCTCGGCGGAGCCTCCAGGACGCGCACGGAGAGCGCCTGCGCCCCCGCTTGCCGTCGGCGATGCCGAACTCGAGGCGGGTTCCGGCCTTGACGACGGCGCCGGCGGGCAGCGCCGAGGCGTGCAGGAAGACCTCCTGGCCGTCATCGGAGCTGATGAAGCCGAAGCCCTTCTCCTCGTCGTAGAACTTGACCTTGCCGGTTGGCATGGGAACCTCACTCCTTGGGGGATCGAATGACCAGCCTCAATTATCCTTGATTTCGTGACCCAGCAGACCCCGCCGCCGGCATCGCGGCCCCAGCGCATCCTGTCGTACATCATCGCCGCGCTCGTCATCGTCTCCCTGGTCTGCATCGCGGCCATCCTGATCGGGACCGCGGCGGGCCAGTTCGCGCAGCAGGGATCGGGTCAGGGCCTGTGGCCGACGGTCTTCTTCTTCCCGCTCGTGGCGCTGCCGATCGCGTTCGTGCTGATCATCGTGCTGCTCATCGTGAGCGCCCGCCGCAACCGCGCGGCGAACCGGGCGAACCCCGTCGACCCGAAGGGCCGGCGCTAGGCGGAACGCCCGGCGGTTCGGCGGATGACCACCACGCTCGCTCTCGCAGCCCGGCTGCGAGGGATGGACGACGCCGTCCTCACCGACACGCTGCGCCGCCGCACCTACCGCCGGACCGGGGTCGCCGACTTCTTCGACCTCGCCGACGCGCTCCTCGACACGGACTCGCTGCAGCGCGCCCTCGCACCGCTGGACCGCATCCACCTCGGAGCGCTGCTCGTGCTGGGCCGCGCTGTGACGCCGCTGACGGCCGCCGAGACCGCCGCTCTGCTCGCCTCCGAGCCCGCCACCGCGCAGACGGCTCCGGAGGATGTGCACACCGCTCTCCGGGAGCTGGCCGACGCTCTGCTGGTGCAGCCCGCTGGGGATGCAGCGTACGGCGTCTACGACGCGGTGACCGCGCAGCTCGACGCGTGGCCGTCACAGGGTCTGCCGTCGCCGGGCGACCTGCTCGCCACTCCCCGCCGCCCGCGCTCGCGCCCGTGCCGGACACCGAACGGCGCTTCACCGACCGCCTCGCGGCCGAGCGCGCGTTCGAGTCGGTCACCGCCGTCTCCGAGCTGCTGGCCGAGCTCGGCCGCGAGGGCGCGCGCCGGCTGCAGAAGGGCGGTCTGGCGCTGCCCGCCGTGAAACGCCTGGCGGAGGCCCTGTCGCTGGAGGCCGACCTCGTCCCCGTCGCCCTGTCCGCCGCCGAGCGCGCCGGGCTGGTCGGCGTGGAAGAGGGGATGTGGCTGCCCACCGAGCGCGCCTCCGCGTGGAGTCACTCCCCCACTCCCGAACGCTGGCGCGCGCTCGCGGCCGCTTGGCTGGACGCGCTCCCCGGCGACCTCCGCGCGCTGCTCGCGCTGCGCAGCCGGGCCGCCTGGGGCGACAGCCTGCGCGAGCACGTCGCGTGGCTGTATCCCGCCGCGGTCGAGGAGGCGCAGGAGCGGGTGGACGCGCACACCCGGCTCGCCGAATGGCTGGGCGTCACCGCGCACCAGGCTCCGAGCTCGGCGGGGACGGCCCTGGTCGAGGAGGGGCCGGACGCGGCGATGGCGGCGATGGCGGTGCAGTTCCCGGCCGAGGTCGACCGCGTGTACCTGCAGCACGACCTCACGATCGTGTCGCCGGGTCCGCTCGCGCCCGAGATCGAGTCCCGGCTGCGCGGGATCGCTGAGCTGGAGTCGCGCGCGCTCGCGTCGACCTTCCGCGTCTCGGCCGCGTCGGTGGATCGGGCGCTCACCGCGGGTGAGACCGCGGACGGCATTCGCGAGTTCCTCGCCGCCATCTCCCTCACCGGGCTGCCGCAGCCGGTCGACTACCTGATCCAGGATGCGGCGGAGCGGCACGGCCGGGTGCGAGTCCACGAGGTGGCGGGCGCCGAGGGCGTGCGTTCGGCGGTGCGGTCGGAGGACGCGACGCTGCTGCGAACCATCCAGGTGGATCAGGCGCTCAGCTCGCTGCGAGTGGCGCCGGGAGCGGATGGGGAGCTGGTCAGCCGGTTCCCGCGCGACGTCGTGTTCTGGGCGCTCAGCGACGCGCGGTACCCGGTGGTCGCGGAGGACGCGGACGGGAACGAGGTGACCCTCCGGCGCCAGCGGATCGCGCATCCCTCCGCCACGTCGGAGCATGATCGCGACGCCGAGCTGGTCGCGCGGCTGCGGGAGGCGGAGGCGCAGGCCGGCGACGACACCGGCGAGCGCTGGCTGGCCCGGCAGCTCGACCTGGCGGTGCGGGCGCGGCAGCCGATCGTGATCGAGGTGGCGATGCCGGACGGCCGGGTCGTGGACTACCTGCTCGAGCCGACCGGCGTCGGCGGCGGCCGCCTGCGGGGCCGCGACCGGGCGGCGGACATCGAGCGCACCCTCCCGCTCTCCAGCGTCCGCGGCGTGCGCCCGGCCCCCGCGTCCTGACCCGCGTCCCGCGCGCCCGCGCTCCTCCGCCCGCCCCCGCGCTCCCGCCCCACCTCGCGCTCCCGCCCCGCCCCCGTCCTGCACCTCGCTGAGGTGCAGGTTGTTGCGCACTCCGGCGGCGTGTCGACCGCAACAAGCTGCACTTCACCCTCTTTCGCTCCCTGCTGCGGTGCGGGCGGCGCGTCGAGAGCATCGCCGGGGACGCGAGGGGCAGCTTGTTGCGCGGCGCGGCGGCGTGTCGACCGCAAGAAGCTGCCCTTCGGGGAGGATGCACACCGGCAGGGCGTAGGGTTGGCAGTTATGTCGGATGGGCCCCTGATCGTTCAGAGCGATCGCACCGTGCTGCTCGAAGTGGCGCACCCGGACGCGGAGGACGCGCGGCACGACCTCGCGGTCTTCGCCGAGCTGGAGCGCGCGCCCGAGCACATCCACACCTACCGCATCACGCGGCTCGGCCTGTGGAACGCGCGCGCCGCCGGGCACACTGCCGAGGACATGCTGGGGACGCTGGAGCGGTACTCGAAGTTCCCCATCCCGCAGACGGTCTCCGTGGATGTGTCCGAGACCGTCGCGCGCTACGGCCGCCTGGTCATCGAGCGCGACGACGAGGGGACGCTGCTGCTGCGCTCCACCGATCTCGCGGTCCTGACCGAGGTCGCGAGTGCGAAGCGCATCTCGCCGCTGCTGCTGGAGCGCCGGGACGACGAGACGTTCGTGGTCGAGGCGTGGGCGCGCGGGCAGCTCAAGCAGGAGCTGGTCAAGCTCGGCTGGCCGGCCGAGGACCTCGCCGGCTACACGCCCGGGACCCCGCACGAGATCGGCCTGAAGGAGGACGGCTGGGCGCTGCGCGACTACCAGCGCAAGGCGGTCGGCAACTTCTTCGACGGCGGCTCCGGCGTCGTGGTGCTGCCCTGCGGCGCGGGCAAGACCCTGGTCGGCGCGGGCGCGATGGCGACCGCCAAGACGACCACGCTCATCCTGGTCACCAACACCGTGTCGGCGCGGCAGTGGCGGGATGAGCTGCTCAAGCGCACGACGCTGACCGCCGAGGAGATCGGCGAGTACTCGGGCCAGGTCAAGGAGGTCAAGCCGGTCACGATCGCGACCTACCAGATCCTCACGGCGAAGCGGAAGGGCGAGTACGCGCACCTGGCGCTGCTCGACGCGCTCGACTGGGGCCTCGTGGTCTACGACGAGGTGCACCTGCTGCCCGCGCCGGTCTTCAAGCTGACGGCGGAGCTCCAGGCGCGCCGCCGGCTCGGGCTGACGGCGACGCTGGTGCGCGAGGACGGCCGCGAGGGCGACGTGTTCAGCCTGATCGGCCCGAAGCGCTTCGATGCGCCGTGGAAGGAGATCGAGGCGCAGGGCTTCATCTCCCCCGCCGCCTGCTACGAGGTCCGCGTCGACCTGCCTGCCTCCGACCGGCTCAGCTACGCCGCCGCCCCGACGACGAGCGCTACCGCCTCGCGGCGACGGCACCGGCGAAGCTCGATATCGTGCGGCAGCTCGTCGAGCGGCACGAGGGCGAGCGCATCCTGATCATCGGCCAGTACCTCGACCAGATCGACGAGCTCGCCCAGGCGCTGGATGCGCCGCAGCTCACGGGCGCGACCCCGGTGGACGAGCGCGAGCGGCTGTTCCAGGAGTTCCGCGACGGCCGGACCAAGGTGCTCGTGGTCAGCAAGGTCGCGAACTTCTCGGTCGACCTGCCCGAGGCGACGGTCGCCATCCAGGTCTCCGGCTCGTACGGCAGCCGGCAGGAGGAGGCGCAGCGCCTCGGCCGTCTGCTGCGGCCGAAGGAGTCGGGACTGTCGGCGAACTTCTACACACTGGTCGCGCGCGACACCGTCGACCAGGACTTCGCGCAGAACCGCCAGCGCTTCCTCGCCGAGCAGGGCTACTCGTACACGATCCTGGACGCGCACGCGCTGCAGGCGGCGTAGGCGCCAGCCGCCGCGCTGATTCGGCACGAATGGTCGCTATTCGTGACGAATGACGACGATTCGGCACGAATCGGCGGAGGCGTTCAGCGCAGGATGCGCGCGAGCGTCACGCGGGACTCGGCGTCGTCGGGCCGGTCGCGCACGGTGATCGCGGCCTTCCACAGCGCCCAGGCCCGCGCCCGCTGCCACGTGGCATCGTCGAGTCCGACCGTCGCGACGAACGCATCCCGCCCGCTCCCCTCGAACATCGTCCACGCCGGGACGAGGTCGCAGGCGGGATCACCGACGCCGGAGGTCCCGAAGTCGATCACAGCCGACAGCGCGCCGCGCGCATCCACGAGCAGGTTGCCGGGCGCGACATCGCCGTGGAACCACACCGGCGGTCCCTCCCACTGGGACGCGGTCGCCTCGACCCACAGCGACCGAGCCCGCGTCGCTTCCGGCCCGAGCAGCGCGAACGCGGCGAGCGCCTCCTCCTCGTACACGGTCGGCGGCGCGCCGCGGAAGAAGTTGTGGGTCCCCGGCCCGGGCGCTCCCTCGGTCGGCGCGTTCCGCAGCGCGACGAGGAACCGCCCGATCGCCGTCGCCAGCCCCGCATCCCGCGACACGTCCCCGCGCAGCACGACCGGCGTCCCGGGCAGCCACCGGTAGACCGACCACGGGAACGGGAACGCCTCCCCGGGCTCGCCGACCGCCACCGGCGACGGGATGGGAACCGGCAGCAGGTCCCGCAGCAACGGCAACCACCGCTGCTCCTTCGCCACCTGCTCCACGTACCCCTCGGCGCTCGGCAGCCGGACGCTCAGCTCGTCGCCCAGCCGGAAGGTGCGGTTGTCCCACCCGTCATGCTCCACCGGCCGGACAGAGAGCCCACGCCACTCGGGGAACTGCGCGTCGACGAGCCGGCGCACCAGCGCGACGTCGATGCGCGGCCGCACCTCAGGCGCGGACATACCGCAGCAGCAGCGTGTCGTCTCCCTGGAGGGTGTGCGCGAGCCGCAGCCCGAGCGGCACGATGGGCGCGGCGCCGGTGGCGATGCGGGACGACGTGCCGGCCTCCAGCAGCGGGCTCATCGTCAGGCACAGCTCGTCGACCGCGCGGGCGGCGATCAGGTCGGCGAAGAGGCGCGGGCCGCCCTCGCAGTGGATGCGCGTCAGCCCGCGCTCGTGCAGCACGGCGAGTCCGCGCTCGGCCTGCACCCGCTCGCGCCCGCACACGACCACGTCGGCCACCTCGGAGAGCGCGTCGCGCGCCTCCGGGCGGGACAGCTCGGTGGTGAGCACGATCGGCCGCTCGGGGGCGTCCTGGAAGATCGAGCTGCGCGGGTCGAGGTCGAGCCCGGCCGAGACGATGGCGAACACCGGATGCGGGGTCATCCCCGCGCCGCTGCGCGCACCCTGAGACGCCACATCCACCCGCATCGCGCCGTAGCCCTCGGCACGGACGGTGCCCGCGCCGACGAGCACGACGTCGCAGAGGCGGCGCAGGATGTCGAACACCCGACCGTCCACCTGATTCGACAGCGCGCCCGAAAGACCCTGGTGCGTCGCCGCTCCGTCCACGCTGGACACGAAGTTGACCCGCAGCCACGGGTCGCCCGCGCCCTCCAGGTACAGCGCCGTGATCTCGTCGTCGGTCAGCCCGGTCTGCGAGGGCAGCGGCGACAGGCGGTGGATGGCGGGCACGTCCGCCGGGGCCGGGTCACTCATTCACGTCTCCCATGTTGTGCTTGAGGTAGGCGGGCTCGCGCAGTCCGAGCACTGCCTCCGTCATGCGCACGGCGGCGACGGAGGCACGCACGTCGTGCATCCGCACGATACGCGCCCCGTTCATCACGCTGATCACGGCGGCGGCCAGCGACCCCTCCAGGCGCTCGCTGCGCGGGGCGTCCAGGGTCTCGCCGATGAAGTCCTTGTTCGAGACGGCCGCGAGCGTCGGGAAGCCGAGGTCGGCGATCTCGCTGAGTCGCCGCGTCAGCTCCAGCGAGTGGAGCGTGTTCTTGTTGAGGTCGTGCCCGGGGTCCAGGATGATGCGCTCCTCGGGCACGCCGACATCCGTCGCGCGCTCCACCCGGTCGAGCAGGAACTCCCGCACATCGGCGACCACGTCCCCGTACTGCGGACGCGGGAACGGCCGGCGCGGCCGCGCCAGGCTGTGGGTGATGACCAGGGTCGCGTCGCTGTCCGCGACGACGCGCGGGAGCTCGGGATCGCTGAGGCCGGTGGTGTCGTTGATGACGGTCGCTCCCGCCTCGATCGCGTGCCGGGCGACGGTCGAGTGGAACGTGTCCACCGAGATGACCACGTCGGAGCCGGCCCGCAGCGCGGCCACGACCGGCACGACCCGCTCCACCTCCTCCTCCACCGGGATCGGCTCCCCGGGCGCGAAGGGCGCCCCGCCGATGTCCACCCAGTCGGCGCCGAGCGCGACGGCCTCGAAGCAGGCGTCCACGGCCCGGTCGAAGGCGTAGGTCCGGCCCTGGTCGAAGAAGGAGTCGGGCGTGCGGTTCACGACCGCCATGACGGCGACCTGCCGCGAGAAGTCGAAGGTGCGGGCGCCGATCGTGCGCACCGGGATGCGCAGCGGCGGCAGGTACGGCTCAGACGTCGGCAAGGTCGACATCCCGGTCGGCGAGCCGCTCCGCATCCACCCGCTCGCCCGAACGGATGAGGCGCTGGATGTCGTCCTGCACGTCCCAGACGTTGACGTTCATGCCCGCGACCACCCGGTCGCCGCGCAGCCAGAAGGCGATGAACTCGCGCGCGTCCACGTCGCCGCGGTAGACGACGCGCGCGTCCTTCGTGAGGGGCACGTAGCCGGAGTACTCCATGCCCAGATCGTATTGGTCGGAGTAGAAGTACGGGATGTCGTCGTACGACGCGCGCTCGCCCAGGATCGCGTGCGCGGCCACCTTCCCGGTCGTGATGGCGTTCGCCCAGTGCTCGCTGCGATAGTGGCGGCCGAGCGCGGGAAGGAACGGGTCGGCGACGTCGCCGACGGCGTAGACGTCCTCGATGCTCGTGCGCATCCCCTTGTCGGTCAGCACCCCGTCCGCGATCCGGAGCCCCGAGCGCTCGGCGACGAGCGTGTTCGGCGCGGCTCCGACGCCCGCGACCACCACGTCGGCCGGGATGCGCTCGCCGCTCGCGAGCACCACCACCTGCTCGTCGCCGCCGTCCACCCCGACCACCTTCGCGTCGTTGCGGAAGGCGACGCCGTTGTCCCGGTGCAACCGCTCGAACACACCGCCGAGCTCGCGCCCGACGGCACCGCTCAGCGGCACGGCGGACCGGCCGATCACGGTCACGTCGTTGCCGTACCCGCGCGCGGCGGCGGCGACCTCCATCCCGATCCAGCCGGAGCCCACGACGACCACGCGACGTCCGCCGACCTCGAGCGCCGACCGCAGCCAGGCCGAGTCCTCGCGGGTCCGCAGCGGGAAGACGGCGCCGTGACCACTGCCCGGCACACCGAGAGGACGCGCGCTCGCCCCGGTCGCGAGCACCAGGCTGTCGTAGGTGATGCGGGCGCCGTCCGAGACGAACAGCTCGTGGGCGTCCGGCTCGAACGACCCGGCCTCGACGTTCGGCACGAACTCGACCCGGTTGTCGGCGTACCAGGCGGCGGGATGCACGTCCGACTCCTCGATTCCTGCGTCGCCCTTCAGGAACTCCTTGGACAGCGGCGGCCGGATGTAGGGGTGGTGCTCCTCGAGCCCGAGGAGCAGGATGCGCCCGTCGAAGCCGCGCTCCCGCAGCTCCTCGGCGACGGTGGCCCCGGCGAGGCCGGCGCCCGCGATGACGACGGTGGGGTTCGACATGCTCTCAGCATCCACTGTTCGCACGGCGAAAACCAGTGCGGGGCACCGAGCGCGCACCGACGGCTCACAGGTAAGAATCAGCTGACGCGCAGATAATGTTTCCCATGAACGCAGGACCCCGCATTCTCATCGTCGACGACGAGCCGAACATCCGCGATCTCCTCACCACCAGCCTCCGATTCGCCGGGTTCGCCGTGCGGGCGGTCGGCAACGGCGCGCAGGCGATCTCTGCGGTCCTCGAAGAGGAGCCCGACCTCATCATCCTCGACGTCATGCTGCCGGACATGAACGGCTTCGGCGTCACCAAGCGGCTGCGCGGGGCCGGCTACACCGCGCCCATCCTGTTCCTCACCGCCAAGGACGACACCGAGGACAAGATCACCGGCCTGACCGTCGGCGGCGACGACTACGTCACCAAGCCGTTCAGCCTCGACGAGATCGTCGCCCGCATCAAGGCCATCCTTCGCCGCACGATGCAGGCCGACGAAGATGCGGTGATCCGCGCCGGCGAGCTGACGATGGACCAGGACACGCACGAGGTCTTCGTCGGCGACACCCCGATCGAGCTGAGCCCGACCGAGTTCAAGCTGCTGCGCTACCTCATGCTCAACCCCAACCGCGTGCTGTCGAAGGCGCAGATCCTCGACCACGTGTGGGAGTACGACTTCAACGGCGACGCCGGCATCGTCGAGTCGTACATCTCGTACCTGCGCCGCAAGGTGGATGCGCACTCCAGCGAGCCGCTCATCCAGACCAAGCGCGGGTTCGGCTACATGCTCAAGGCCGCCAAGGCCTGAGATGCTCTGCCGGGCCGGGCGGGCGTACAGAGCGCGCACATGCCCGGCACAGCATCCCCTGCATAGACTGACGGCCTGATGCACTCACGTCTGCTCGACCGCTGGAACGCGATCTCCCTGCGCACGAAGATCACGGGCGTGACCGTGCTCATGCTGACGCTCGGGCTGCTCGTGACCGGCATCGGCACGATGTCGATGCTCAAGCCGGTCCTGCTCGATCAGCTGGATGCGCAGCTGTCGGCCGCCTCGGGTGCCTCGTACATCAACACGTACCTCTACTCGCCGTCGGCCGACTCCGACCAGATCGCCACCGACGCCAGTCCGTCCGACTACTTCGCCGCGCTGTACAACTCCGACGGCGACCTGGTGAAGACCAACTGGAAGAACATCCCGTACGCGCACCGGCCGGACATCCCGAACCACCTCACGCTGTCCGAGGCGAAGGCGATGCCGGGCGGCTTCTCGCTGCACAGCAACGACGGGCGCACGACCTACCGGGCGATGGCGACGACGCAGACCTTCGCCGGGTCGGGTGAGCTGGCGACCGCGATCGTCGCCACGACGACCTCCCAGATCGACACCGTGATGGCGAGCTTCCTCGCGATCTTCCTCGGCTTCGGCGTGATCGTGATCGTCGTCGGCGCCGGTCTCACACGCATGCTCGTGACCACGACGTTCGCGCCCCTGCGCGAAGTGGAGCAGACGGCCGCCGCCATCGCGGACGGCGACTTCAGCCAGCGCCTCGGCGGCGCGACGCCCAACACCGAGGTCGGGCGGCTCAACCGCTCCCTCAACACCATGCTGAACCGCATCGACCGCGCGTTCAGCGACCGCGCGCGCACGATCGAGCAGATGCGCCGGTTCGTCGGCGACGCGTCCCACGAGCTGCGGACGCCGCTGGTGTCGGTGCGCGGGTACGCCGAGCTGTACCGGATGGGCGCTCTGCAGACTCCGGAGGACGTCGCGCAGGCGATGGACCGCATCGAGAAGGAGGCCATCCGGATGGGCGCGCTGGTCGAGGACCTCCTCGAGCTGGCCCGCCTGGACGAGACGAAGCCGCTCGACCTGCACCGCGTCGACCTGGTGAAGATCGCGCAGGACGCGGCGATGGACGCGATGGCCGGCTCCCCCGGCCGCATCGTCACCGTGCTCACGCCCGAGCCGGTCGCGCCCGAGGAGGACGACGACCTGGAGCCCGGCGTCGACACGGTGCCGATGTCCCTCGCCGACACCGACGCCGGCGCACGCGCGTCGAACGCGACCGGGCCGATCGCCTTCGCGGGGTCCGCGCTCGCCCGCCTGCGGCGTGGGCGCGCACGTCGCGGCACCACCGACACCCTTCCGATCACCACAGCCGAGAAGGTCGTGCTGACGCGTCCCGCCTCCGAGCCCGCGATCGTCATGGCGGAGGAGAACAAGCTCCGCCAGGTCGTCACGAACCTCATGGGCAACGCCCTGCGGTACACGCCCGACGGCAGCCCGATCGAGATCGCGGTGCGCATCGACCATCGCTCCGACCGCGCGACGCTGGAGGTCCGCGACCACGGCGAGGGCATCCCGCCGCAGATCCGGGAGAAGATCTTCCAGCGCTTCTGGCGCGCGGACACGTCCCGCGCCCGCGAGACCGGCGGCAGCGGCCTGGGGCTCGCGATCGTGTCGTCGATCGTCGCGGCCCACAACGGCACCGTCGACGTCGTCGACACCGAGGGCGGCGGAGCGACGTTCCGCGTGACCCTGCCGCTGGCGGGATCGGCCGCCGCAGCCACGTACGTCACCCCGTAACGGTCGATCCACCGGGCGTTCACCCGGCGGACGGCATGACAGAATACTCCGGGCGCCGGATTCGTCGGCGGCTGTGGCAGAGGGACCCGGGGGAGAACAGTGCGCACTCTCGTGGTCATGCCGACATTCAACGAGCGGCAGAACCTCGAACCCCTGGCGGCCCGCCTCCGCACCGCCGTCCCCGAGGCCGAGCTGCTGGTGGTCGACGACTCGTCCCCCGACGGCACGGGCGAGCTGGCGGATGCTCTCGCGGCCGCCGATCCGGCCATCCACGTGCTGCACCGCGCGACCAAGGACGGACTCGGGGCGGCCTATCGCGCCGGGATGAACTGGGCCCTCGATCACGGCTACGAAGTCATCGTCGAGATGGATGCGGACGGGTCGCACCGGCCGGAGGAGCTCCCTCGCCTCCTCGCCGCGATCGCCGACGCCGACGTCGTGCTCGGCTCGCGCTGGGTGCCCGGCGGGGGCACGGTCGACTGGCCGCTGCGGCGCCGCATCCTCTCGCAGGGCGGCAGCCTGTACGCACGCGTCGCGCTCGGAGTCCCGGCCCAGGATGTGACCGGCGGCTACCGCGCGTTCCGCGCCGAGGCGCTGCGCCGCATCCACTACGAGGGCGTCGTCAGCCGCGGCTACTGCTTCCAGATCGACATGCTGCGTCGGTCGTACCGCGAAGGGCTGCGGGTGACGGAGGTGCCCATCACGTTCCAGGAGCGCACGTACGGCACCTCGAAGATGAGCGGTGCGATCGTCGCGGAGGCGATCGCGCGCGTGACGCTGTGGGGCATCGCGGGGCTGCCGCGGCGGATCGCGGGCCGGCGCGCACATTCGACGACGCGGTCCACGGCGGGGAGCGGGTCGCGATGAGCGCAACCGGAGTCACCACGACGACGTCCCTCGCGCCCGCCGATTCGCCGGTCGGGTTCTGGCAGCGTCCCGCCGTCCGCTGGGTCGCGCTCGTCGTCGTCTTCGTCTGGGGTGCCTACCAGTGCCTGTGGAACATCCTCGCGGCGAACCCCAACGCCGACGAGCCGGAGTACATCATCGTCGGCCGCTGGTACCTCCAGGGCGACCTCCGGGCCAACCACGAGCAGCCGCCGACCGCGAAGTACCTGTTCGGTGCCGTCCAGCTGCTGTTCGGCGAGGGGCCGCTCGCCCCGCGTCTGCTCGTCGGAGTGCTGACGCTGCTGGGCGGCGTCATCGTCTTCCTCTGGCTGAAGCCCGAGCTGGGCTGGATGCCCGCGCTCATCCCCACCGCGTTCTGGCTGCTGCTGCCGCGCGGGGTGGCGACCACGTTCGAGTTCCGGCTCGACCGCTTCGCCGTCCTCGACCCGGTCATGGTGTTCTTCGCCATCGCGGCGATGGCGGCGGCCTGGCAGTGGCATCGCGGCCGATCGGTCGTCTGGATCGGCGTCGCGGCGTTCAGTCTCGGGCTGTCGGCGACGAGCAAGCCGACGACCGCGGTGATGATCCCGGCTTTCGTGGTCCTCATCCTGATGCGCCGCCGGCTGAAGGATGTGCTGATCGCTCTGAGCGTGGCGGCCATCGTGCTGCTCGCGACAGTGCTCCTGGTCTACTGGCCGATCGGCTTCGTGACCGGCATGCGCGACCTGATCGAGTTCCAGGTCACGCACAACCAGAACGGGCACCTGATCGACCTGGGCTCGATCGCCACCGGGCATCCGCCGTGGTGGGCGAACCTGTACTTCGCGTGGAAGGGCTTCGGCGCCGTCACCGTCGTCGTACTCGCGGGCGGCTGCGTCGCCTCGCTCTTCGACCGGGCGAACCGGTTCCTCGTCGTCTACCTGCTCCTCGCGCTGGCGCCGCTGGTCGTGTTCTACCTGTTCATCGCCCAGAACGCGCTGGCGTCGTACTACTACGCGTGGTCGTGGGCGCTGTGCATCCTGGCCGGGATCGGCTGCGCGTGGTTGCTGAAGGCGCACGGCTCCCGCATCCTCACCGCGTCGCTGCGTGCGGTCGGCGGTGTGCTCCTGGCGTTCGCGCTGATCGCCGCCGTCGGCACGTCGGCGCTGGTCTGGAACGACGGCCCGACGGGATTCGGCCGGGCGGACGAGACACTGCGCGCGGCCGGGATCGACCACGGCGACGTGCTCGTCAGCGGCGTCGCGCCCTGGGAGCCGGAGCAGTTCCTCCACGACCGGTGGACCGTCGACACGAAGGCGTCGTGCATCGTCGCGGTCGCCACCAAGGTCTCGCCCCGCTCCCCGATCGCGCCCGAGGTGACGGCCTACCTCCAGGAGCACGCCGCACACCTGCACCAGACGATGCTGAACGACGTGACCTTCTACGTCTTCGACCGGGCCACGGCCGCCGCCAACTGCGGCTGAGGTCCGCTCCCGCCCGACCTTCGTGCTACACCGTGCTACACTCCGCGATATGAGCTCCATCACCCACCGAGAGATGCGCAACAACAGCGCGGAGATCCTCCGCCGCGTGGCCGCGGGAGAATCGATCCAGATCACCAACAACGGCCAGATCGCCGCGGTCATCTCGCCGCCCACCGGGACGATCCTCGACGAACTGATCGCGCAGGGGCATGCTCGGCAGGGTGTCTCGGACCTGTCGGCCTTCCTCACGGTCGACCGACGCCGCGCAAATATCACGTCGGCGGAGATCATCGAGGATGCCCGGGGACGATGGTGACGGTCGCATACGTCGACACCTCCGCGGCCATGAAGCTGGTCCTCCAAGAAGCGGAATCCGACGCGCTCGCGTCCGAACTGGTCAACAGCGACCGGCGACTCGCGTCGTCCTGGCTGCTTCACACGGAGATGCACTGCGCGGCCGGTCGGCGGCCCGATGTCGTGGATCTCGACACGATCACGACCGTTCTCCGAAGGATAACCCTCGTCGATCTCACACGAGGCGATCTCCTGGCCGCGGGAGGCCATCCACCGCTGCGTTCCAACGATGCCGTCCACCTGGCGACTGCATTGCGGATCGGCGCCGACGAAATGGTCACGTACGACGACGAGCTCGCTCGGGCCGCCGAGAGGTTCGGCCTGGTCGTCGTCGCTCCCGCCTGACGACGCGGCGCACGCGAAGAGGGCGCCTCCCCGATGGGGAGACGCCCTCTGCGTTCAGTGCGGGGACTTAGAAGTCCATGCCCGCGCCCGGGTCGCCGACCGGAGCCGGGTTCTTCTCGGGCTTGTCGGCGACGACGGCCTCGGTGGTGAGGAACAGGCCCGCGATGGACGCGGCGTTCTGCAGCGCCGAGCGGGTGACCTTCACCGGGTCGTTGATGCCGGAGGCGAGCATGTCGACGTACTCGCCGGTGGCGGCGTTGAGGCCGTGGCCCACCGGGAGGTTGCGGACCTTCTCGACCACGACGCCGGCCTCGAGGCCCGCGTTGATCGCGATCTGCTTCAGCGGCGCCTCGATCGCGACCTTGACGATGTTCGCGCCGGTCGCCTCGTCGCCCTCGAGCGACAGCTTCTCGAACGCGGTCTTGCCGGCCTGGATGAGGGCCACGCCACCACCGGCGACGATGCCCTCCTCGACGGCGGCCTTCGCGTTGCGGACGGCGTCCTCGATGCGGTGCTTGCGCTCCTTGAGCTCGACCTCGGTGGCCGCGCCCGCCTTGATGACGGCGACGCCGCCGGCGAGCTTGGCGAGGCGCTCCTGCAGCTTCTCGCGGTCGTAGTCCGAGTCGGTCGACTCGATCTCGTTGCGGATCTGCTGCACGCGGCCGGCGATGGCCTCGGGGTCGCCCGCGCCCTCGACGATCGTGGTCTCGTCCTTGGTGATGACGACCTTGCGGGCCTGGCCGAGCAGGTCGAGGGTGACGTTCTCGAGCTTGAGGCCGACCTCCTCGGAGATGACCTGGCCGCCGGTCAGGATCGCGATGTCCTGCAGCATGGCCTTGCGGCGGTCGCCGAAGCCCGGAGCCTTGACGGCGACGGACTTGAAGATGCCGCGGATCTTGTTGACGATCAGGGTCGCCAGCGCCTCGCCGTCGACGTCCTCAGCGATGATGAGGAGCGGCTTATTGGCCTGGATCACCTTGTCGACGATCGGCAGAAGGTCCTTGATGTTGCTGATCTTCTGGTTGGCGATGAGGATGTACGGGTCCTCGAACACCGCCTCCTGGCGGTCCTGGTCGGTGACGAAGTACTGCGACAGGAAGCCCTTGTCGAAGCGCATGCCCTCGGTCAGCTCGAGCTCGGTGCCGAAGGTGTTCGACTCCTCGACGGTGACGACGCCCTCCTTGCCGACCTTGTCGATCGCCTCGGCGATGATCTCGCCGATGGTGGTGTCGCCGGCGGAGATGGACGCGGTGGCCGCGATCTCCTCCTTGGTCTCGACCTCCTTGGCGGAGGCGATGAGCTCGTCGGTGACCGCCGCGACGGCCTTCTCGATGCCGCGCTTCAGCGTGATGGGGTCCGCTCCGGCCGCGACGTTGCGCAGGCCCTCCTTGACCAGCGCCTGGGCGAGCACGGTAGCGGTGGTGGTGCCGTCACCGGCGACGTCGTCGGTCTTCTTCGCGACCTCCTTGACGAGCTCCGCGCCGATCTTCTCGTACGGGTCGTCGAGCTCGATCTCCTTCGCGATGGAGACGCCGTCGTTCGTGATCGTCGGGGCGCCCCACTTCTTCTCGAGGACGACGTTGCGACCACGCGGGCCCAGCGTCACCTTGACCGTGTCGGCCAGGGTGTTCAGGCCGCGCTCGAGGCCGCGGCGGGCGTCCTCGTCGAAAGCAATGATCTTTGCCATGTGTTTCTCGTCCCTCCCGGACGTCTGCGAAAGATTCCGTGTGATTAGCACTCAGACAGATGGAGTGCTAAACCGATTCTGGCACTCGGGACGGTGGAGTGCAAGACGACGAAACGCCGCCCCCGTCGGGGCGGCGTTCGTACTTTCCTAGCTGAAGAGGCTCAGGCCAGGCGCACCGACTCGGCCTGCGGGCCCTTTTGCCCGGAGCCGACCTCGAACACGACCTGCTGGCCCTCTTCGAGAACCTTGTATCCGTTCATGTCGATCGCGGAGTAATGGACGAAAACGTCCTGTCCCCCACCGTCCACGGTGATGAAGCCGTAGCCCTTCTCAGCGTTGAACCACTTCACGGTCCCGTTCGCCATTCATTACTCCCATTGCTGTGTCGCTCGCGCGATCCGACGCCGCACGTTGAATCCCGATCCTAATGCGTGCAATACCGGCCAGCGCCAGTGTTTTCCGGAATCCGTACAGAAATGATTCGAAACGGAAACACCCGCGTAACAGAAGGGAAGGAGCGGCCTCAGTCGAGGGTCGAGAGGAACCGTTCCGGGTCGAGCGACGTGCGGTGCCCCTCCTTGCTGTCGGCGGGGATGCCGCCCACGTAGAGCCACCCGAGCAGACGTTCGTTCTTGGCGAGTCCGTGCATCCGGTGCACCGCCTTCGAACGGGTGTGGTGGCCGGTGCGCCACATGACCCCCCAGCCGGCGTCGTGCAGCAGCAGGCTCAGGATGTGCGCGACGCCCGAGGCGACCGCGTCCTGCTCCCAGCCGGGCACCTTCTCGCTCTTCGTCCGCACCGAGACGATGGCGAGCAGGAGAGAGGAGCGGAGCGGCTTGGCCGCGAGCTTCTCAGCCTCGGGTCCCGAGGCGTGCGCATCCTTCACGAACGCCTCGCCCAGCCGCGTCCGCGCCTCGCCGCGCAGCTCGATGACCCGCCACGGGTGCAGGGCGCTGTGGTCGGCGACCCGGCCGGCCGCGGCCACGAGGGGCAGCAGCTCGTCGTGCGTCGGAGCGTCCGGCGTGACGCGCGAGTAGGAGCGGCGCGCGGCGACGCGCGCGGCGAGGTCGCCCACTCAGGCCTCCGGCGTGAAGTTCAGCGAGATCGAGTTCATGCAGTAGCGGTCGCCGGTCGGGGTGCCGAAGCCGTCGGGGAAGACGTGCCCCAGGTGCGAGCCACAACTGGCGCAGCGGACCTCCGTGCGGACCATGCCCAGGCTGTTGTCCTCGAGCAGCTGCACCGCCTCCGGGCGCACGGACTCGTAGAAGCTCGGCCAGCCGCATCCGGAGTCGAACTTGGTGCCGGACTGGAACAGCTCCGCACCGCAGGCCGCACAGGTGTAGAGGCCGGCGCGGCTCTCGTCGAGCAGCTCGCCGGTCCAGGGACGCTCGGTGCCGGCCTGACGGAGCACCGCGTACTGCTCCGGGCTGAGCTCCTCACGCCATTCGTCCTCGGTCTTCTCGACCACGTAGTCCTCCTGCGCCGTGCCGTCGTTGTGGACCATGCTGTTCCTTTCGTCGTTCACAAGGGTAAACGGCCTGCCTGGGCGTGTGTTCCCGAGCCCCGAGGAGAACCGCGACGTGCCGCGGCATGACGGGAACACACAGGACGGGCACCCTAGGATGACGACGAACGCGGGGTGTCCGGGGTGCCGGTTCCGCCCGGCGTCCGTGACGAGGGAAGGCGGTGAGCGTGACCCGGTCAGCCGATGGACGGCCCGCCGAACGCGAGCCCTCGGACACGGAGCAGCTGAGCGATCGGGATGCCGCGATCCTCGCGTTCGAACGCCAGTGGTGGCGGCACGCCGGGGCCAAGGAGCAGGCCATCCGCGAGGAGTTCGGTCTCTCGGCGGCTCGGTACTATCAGTTGCTCGGTGCGCTGATCGACCGGCCGGCGGCACTGCGCCACGACCCCATGCTCGTCAAGAGGCTGCTGCGGCTCCGCGAGGCGAGGCTGGCCGCACGACACGCGCGGACACTCCCGTCCGCCGACTGACCTCAAGGACCGCATCACCCGATGGCAGAGAAGTTCCCCCGCGACCGCTTCGACGAGATCCCGGACGACCTGACGCGTGTCGGCGCCCACCGCGCGCCGCGTCCGAAGGGTCGGGGCTGGATCGCGGTCGGCTGGGCGGTGCTCGCGACGCTCGTGCTCGTCGGCGCAGGGATCTTCGGCCTGTCGCTGGTGAACGGGAGCATCAGCTTCCACGGCGCGAGCTCGTCCGCCTCCAAGACCTCCGCCTCCGCGACGCCGACACCCACCCCGACGCCGACCATCGTGCCGACCGTGAACCCCGCGCTGACCGTGAACGTGCTGAACGGGACGACGACGGGGGGCCTTGCGGGCACGGTCGGGCAGAAGCTGACGGCGGCGGGATGGAAGGTCGGCGCGACGGCGAACGCCGACAAGTCCGACCTCGCGACCACCATCATCTACTACGGCGACCCGGCGAACCAGGCGGCGGCGCTCGGCGTCGCGCAGTCGCTGCCGGGCGCGACCATCCAGCAGAGCACCGCCTTCGCGGACACCGGCGCCGACATCACGGTCGTCGTCGGCGCCAACTACCAGGGCTGAGCCCGGCGCGTCAGGCGGTCCGGCTGTGCCAGCGCCACCTCATACTGGCGATGGCGACGGCGACGATCGCGAGCAGGGTGCCGCCGATCGTGGAGAACGCGAGGGCGTGTCCCGCGGTGGGGAGGAGCAGGTCGAGGAGCAGCGCGGACGTGAGCTGGCCGGCGACGGTTGCCAGACCGAGCAGCAGGACGCCGGTGACGCGCACCAGCAGCGACGTGACGCCGATGAAGACGCAGCCGAGCGCGCCGCCGATGTAGAGCCACGGCTCGGTCGGCAGGGCTTTCGGCAGGCCGACGATGCCCCAGCGGACGAGCATCAGGACGACCAGGACGGTGGTGCCGGTCGTGAAGTTGATGAAGGTCGCGCTGAGGGCGCTCTGGGCGATCGCGCGGACCTGGCCGTTGACCGCCTGCTGCCAGCCGGTGCCGAGCCCGGCGATGAACGGCAGGATCATCAGCCACACCGGCGCGCTTCCGCCGAACTGCGCCGAGACGGCCCAGGTGACCGCGCCGAGGGCGAGCACAGCGCCGACCAGGCGGGCGGCGGTGAGCGGACGGCGTCCGCCCGGGCCGATGCCGACCCGGTCGAGCACCAGGCCGCTGATCGTCTGGCCCGCGACGACGGCGACGGTGAACAGCGCGACGCCCAGCGCGGCGGCCGCGATGCCCTGGGAGAGCACGAGGAACGATCCCGCGACGCCACCGCAGACGTACCACCAGCGGATGCGCCGTGTCCTGAGCGCCTCCCACACCTTCGCGAGACCCCGGCGACCGGCGGGCGCGACGGCCAATCCGACAGTGAGGATGACGAGACCGGACCCGAACGAGATGGCGGCGGCGGTGAAGCCGTCGCCCAGCCGGCTGCCGAGCTCGCCGTTGATCCGGGACTGGATGGCGACCAGCGCACCGCAGAGCAGCGCGAAGACGAGGGCGAGCCAGAGCGGGAGGGAGCGGGAGGTCACTCCCCTCACCCTATGCCCGCGGCTGACCGCTTCCTGGCCGTATCAGGGGGCGGGCGCCTCGCCGTCGGTGGGCTCCGGCTGGGGCAGCCAGCCGATGTTCTCCTCGGGCGCGACCTCCTTCTCCTCGCTGAGGTCGTAGTCGTCGTCGTTCTTCTTGTCGCTCATGCCGTCACCCTACGCCCGGCCGCCCAGCGGTCCCGGCGTGTCGGCGAGGACCCCGAGCGGCGACTCGATCGCGTCTGCGACCTCGCGCAGGAAGCCCGCCGCGACGCCGCCGTCGGTGACCCGGTGGTCGAACACCAACGACAGCTGCAGGATGCGCCGCGGCACGATCGCGCCGTCGACCACCCACGGACGCTCGATGGCGCGGCCGAGGCCGAGGATGGCGACCTCGGGGTGGTTGATGATCGCTGCGCTGCCGTCGACGCCGAGGCTGCCGTAGTTGTTGATCGTGAACGTCGAGCCGGTGAGGTCGGCCGGAGGAAGCGTCCCCTCGCGCGCGGCGCGGGCGAGTCGGTCGAGCTCGGCGTCGAGTTCGCGGACCGACAGCCGGTCTGCGCGACAGACGACGGGCACGAGCAGGCCGCGGTCGGTGTCGGCGGCGAAGCCGAGGTTGACGCCGTCGAACGTGGTGATGCCCTGTCCGTCCGGGGTCACCCGGCCGGCGAGTTCGGGATGCCGC
The DNA here is from genome assembly GCA_001647635.1 of Leifsonia xyli. Lineage (NCBI taxonomy): Bacteria > Bacillati > Actinomycetota > Actinomycetes > Micrococcales > Microbacteriaceae > Leifsonia > Leifsonia xyli. The sequence continues at coordinate 1,311,258 of CP014761.1, forward strand.
GCGAGCGCCGCGAGGGCGAAGCGCGAGACGAAGGCGAGGAAGGACGGTGCACGCCCATCGCGCGCGAGGCGGCGGCGTCCCTCCCACAGGTCGGTCGCATCCACGTCGACCCAGACGGTCGCCTCGGGGATCTCGGACCGGCTGCGGGCCATCGTCTCGGCGACGGTGCGGCGGAGGCGGGAGAAGGGGGTGGTCGCGGCGACGGCCAGACCGGTGCGGGGGTCGGTGCCCTCTGCGGCGGGAGAGGGGTCGTGTGCGGGTGCCGTCGTGTCCGGTGCCGTCGGCGCTGTCGGCGCCGTCGCGAAGGCGGCCTCCACGTCGTGGCGCGTGATCACCCCGTCCGGGCGGCTCGGGCGCAGGGTGGTCAGGTCGATGCCGTGGGTGCGGGCGAGCGCGCGGATGACCGGCGAGACGACGGGGACGACGCCGCGCGCGGGCGGCGCGGCAGGGTATGCGACGGCCGGTCGCGACGCGGTGATCGTCGACCCGCGGGCGGCGCGGCGGCGGCGGGCGCCATGCTCCACGGTCCCGTAGCCGACCAGCACCTGTCCGGAGCCGGAGCCGGACGCGGCCGGCGCGGCGGCGGCCGGCGCAGCCTCGGCGGCCGCCGCCTCCTCGACCTCGATCAACGGAGCCCCGACGAGGATGGTCTCCCCCTCGTCCCCGTGCAGCGCTGCGACCGTCCCGGCGTAGGGCGACGGCACCTCGACGACCGACTTCGCCGTCTCGACCTCCGCGATCGGCTGGTCGATGGTGACCGTGTCGCCGACGGCGACCAGCCAGCGCACCAGTTCCGCGTCGGTCAGACCCTCCCCGAGGTCCGGGAGGGTGAACACGCGGGGGCTCATGCGTCCTCCCACTGCAACGCATCCACCGCGTCCAGCACCCGGTCGACGTCGGGCAGGTAGAACTTCTCGAGCTTCGGCGGCGCGAACGGCGTGTCGAAGCCGGTGACCCGGCGGACCGGCGCGAGGAGGTGGTGGAAGCAGCGCTCGGAGACGCGCGCGGCGATCTCGGCGGCCATGCTCGCGAATCCCGGCGCCTCGGCGATCACGACCGCGCGTCCGGTGGCGCGGACCGCCTCGCACACGGTCTCGTCGTCGAACGGCACCAGCGACCGGAGGTCGATGACGCCGAGGCTGCGGCCGTCCTCGGCGGCGGCCTCCGCCGCTGCGAGCGCGACCGGAACCGAGGGTCCGTACGCGATCAGCGTCGCGTCGGTCCCCTCGCGGGCGATGCGCGCCCGGCCGAGCTCCGGGAGCGGCGCCTGTGTGTCGACCTCCCCGGTGGACCAGTACAGCTTCTTCGGCTCGAGGAACACGACCGGGTCGGGATACGCGATCGCCGCACGCAGCAGGCTGTACGCGTCCTGCGGGGTCGCCGGCGACACCACGGTCAGGCCGGGCGTGTGCACGTAGTACGCCTCGGACGAGTCGGAGTGATGCTCCACCCCGCCGATCCCGCCCGCGTAGGGGATGCGGATGACCATCGGCAGCCGGATGGCGCCGCGAGTGCGGTTGCCCATCTTGGCGACGTGGTCGACCACCTGCTCGAACGCGGGGTACGCGAAGGCGTCGAACTGCATCTCGACGACCGGGCGCATCCCGTTCATGGCCATGCCGACCGCGGTGCCGACGATGCCCGACTCGGCGAGCGGGGTGTCGAAGCAGCGGCCCTCCCCGAAGCGCGCGGTGAGGCCGTCGGTGATGCGGAACACGCCGCCGAGCGTCCCGACGTCCTCCCCGAAGACGAGGACCGACGGGTCGGCGGCGAGGGCGTCGGCGAGCGCATGGTTGAGCGCCTGAGCCATGGTCATCGTGACCGGTGCGTCGGCGGCGCCGGGCGAGGCGGGGGCGTCGTGCATGAGCGTCATCGGGCGACCTCCTCGGTGGCGGGGTGGATGCGGCGGCCAGCTCGTCCGCGAGCTGCGCGGCCTGCTCCCGCAGCTGCGGCGTGGGCGTCGCGTAGACGTGGGCGAACAGCTCCTCGGGGTGCGGCTCTGCGTCGGCCATGACGGCCGTGCGAAGCTCGGCGGCGATCCGCTCGGCGTGGGCGTGCGCCTCGGCGTCGTCGCCTTCGTCCAGCGCCTCCTCGGCCGTCAGCCAGGTGCGCAGCCGGAGCAGCGGATCGCGGGCGACCCACGGCTCCACCTCGTCGGCGGTGCGGTAGCGGGTCGCGTCGTCCGCGTTGGTGTGCGACTTCATCCGGTAGGTCAGCGCCTCCACGAGCGTTGGACCACCGCCCTCGCGCGCCTCCGTCACGGCCTCCCCCAGCACCGCGAGCAGCGCGGCCAGGTCGTTGCCGTCGACGAGCCGGCCGCGCATCCCGTAGCCGATGCCCTTGTGGGCGATGCTGGGCGCGGCGGTCTGCCGGCTGAGCGGCACCGAGATGGCGTAGCCGTTGTTCTGCACGAGGAAGACCACCGGCAGGTGGAAGACGGCGGCGAAGTTGAGCGCCTCGTGGAAGTCGCCCTCGCTGGTGGCGCCGTCGCCGCAGAGCGCGAGCACGACGGTGTCCTCGCCGCGCATCCGAGCGGCGTGCGCGAAGCCGACCGCGTGCAGCAGCTGGGTCGCGAGCGGCGTGGACTGCGGGGCGACGTGGTGGACGCGCGGGTCGTATCCGGAGTGCCAGTCGCCGCGGAGCAGCACGAACGCCTCGAACGGGTCGACGCCGCGCTCGATGACGGCGACGGTGTCGCGGTAGGTCGGGAACAGCCAATCCTGATCGTCCAGCACCATGGCGGCGGCGACCTCGCAGGCCTCCTGCCCGTGCGACGACGGATAGACGGCGAGCTTGCCCTGCCGCACCAGCGCATCCGCCTGGTCGTTGATCCGGCGCGCGAGGACCAGCCGCCGGTACCCGTCGAGCAGGGCGGCGGTGGACGGGATCGGGTACCGGTCGTCGGGGTGGTGACGGCCGTCCTGGTCGATGAGCCGCAGCGGGGTGTCGCCGGGCAGCAGATCGTCCGCGTGCATCTGTTCTCCTTCGAAAGACGTCGCTCCTCCCCAGGATGACTTCGCCGGACGCTCCGCGCTACGGATGGAGAAGGATCGAGACGAATGGATGCGCTCGCGCGCGTCACGTGCCAGACTGTCCACCACCATGGACGACATCGACGTACGGATCCTGGACGCTCTGCGCGCGGACGGCCGCGCCTCCATCACGGCGGTCGCGGAGTCGGCGCACGTCTCGCGGGCCAACGCGTACGCGCGGGTGTCGCGGCTCGTCTCCGACGGCGTCATCACCGGCTTCACCGCCAAGGTGGACCCGCGTCTCTCCGGCCGCGCCTCCTCCGCGTATGTGACCCTGCGGGTGGAGCAGGCGGACTGGCACGACCTGCGCGACCGGCTCCAGGGCATCCCCGAGGTGGAGCACTTCGCGCTGGTCGGCGGCGACTTCGACGTCATCCTGCTGGTACGCGCCCGCGACAACGAGGACCTGCGGCGGGTGGTACTCGAGGAGCTGACCAGCATCCCGTCGGTGCGCGACACGAAGACGTCGCTGGTGTTCGAGGATCACGACCTGCGATGACCCCGCGGCTCCCCCTCCGGCGCGGTGATCGCGACCCTCGCGGGCCGACTGGATGGAGCGGGCCGGTTCGAATCGCTCAACGTCGAACACCTGGCGGAGCGGTTCGGGTGGTTGAGAACGGAGGACACCCCACGCGTGTCGGGCCGGAATCTCCTCCCTCCCGCGACATTCCTCGGCGCGTCGCGCGCGACTTCCTCCGTTCCGCACGCCCGGTAGGGGGTGGATAACGGCTTCCTCCTTCTCACGCCGCCCCGCCTCACGGTCGCGAACGGAGGACATCGGTTGCGACGCGCCGAGGAATGTCGCGGAACGGAGGAGGACGTCCCGGCCCGGCACACGGGAGACCTCCGTTCCGCCCGGCGGCGGTTGCCCGCGGGGGCGGGGTCTGCAACGATGGGAGCAACTGAACGATCGTTCGGTAATTCGGGTTCGAGGGAGAGCGCGATGGCGGAGGCCTACCTCGTCGGCGGCGTGCGCACGCCGGTCGGCCGCTACGGCGGCGCGCTGGCGGCGGTGCGCCCGGACGACCTCGCTGCGCTCGTCGTCGCCGAGGCCGTGCGGCGAGGAGGCGCCCCGGCGGACGCGCTCGACGAGGTGATCCTCGGGGCCGCGAATCAGGCCGGCGAGGACAACCGCAACGTCGCGCGGATGGCCGTCCTCCTCGCCGGGCTGCCGGATGAGGTGCCCGCGATGACCGTCAACCGGCTGTGCGCGTCCGGGCTGACCGCGGTGATCCAGGCGGCCCAGGCCATCCGTGCCGGGGATGCGGACCTCGTGGTCGCGGGCGGCGTCGAGTCGATGACGCGGGCGCCGTGGGTCCAGGGGAAGCCGGACCGCCCCTGGGCGAAGCCCGGCCCGCAGTACGACACGTCGATCGGCTGGCGGTTCACGAATCCGCGCCTGGTCGCCCGCGACAAGGCGACCTACACGATGCCCGAGACAGCGGAGGAGGTCGCCCGCATCGACGGCATCGGGCGCGAGGAGGCCGACGCGTTCGCGCTCGAGAGCCACCGGCGCGCGGCGGCAGCGGCGGATGCCGGGCGCTTCGACGACGAGCTGCTGGCGGTGCAGACGCCGGCCGGCCCGGTCACCGCCGACGAGGGCATCCGGCGCGACAGCAGCATGGAGGCGCTGGCGCGGCTGAAGCCGGTCGTCGCAGGCGGCAGCGTGGTCACCGCCGGCAACGCGTCCCCGCTCAACGACGGCGCCTCCGCGATCCTGGTGGCGAGCGGTGAGGCGGTCGAGCGACACGGGCTGACCCCGCGAGCGCGGATCGTTACTGCGGCGAGCGCGGGTGTCGCGCCCGAGGTGATGGGCCTCGGTCCGGTTCCCGCCACGCGTAAAGCGCTCGCCCGCGCCGGCCTCGACGTGGCCGACCTGGAGGCGGTCGAGCTCAACGAGGCCTTCGCCAGCCAAGCGCTCGCGTGCACCCGGCGTCTGGGCCTGGACCCCGACACGGTCAACGCCGACGGAGGCGCGATCGCGCTGGGCCACGCGCTCGGGTCGAGCGGGGCGCGCATCCTCGTCACCCTGCTCGGCCGCATGGAGCGGGAAGGCGCCCGGCGCGGCTTGGCGACGATGTGCGTCGGCGTAGGCCAGGGGACCTCGTTGATCGTGGAGGCGGTATGACCGAGGCGCTGCGCATCGAGGAGGCGTCCGACCGGGTGGTCGTCACGCTCGACCGCCCGGGCCGCCGGAACGCGATCGACCAGCGGATGGTGGACGAGCTGCACGAGGTCTGCGCGGCGCTCGAGCGCGAGCCGCGCATCCTCATCCTGACCGGCGCGGGCGGTGTTTTCGCGTCCGGTGCCGACATCGCCGAGCTGCGCGAGCGGACCGCGGAGGACGCCGAGCTCGGCATCAACGACACGGTCTTCTCCCGGGTCGCATCCCTCCCGATGCCGGTCATCGCCGCGCTCGACGGCTACGCGCTGGGCGGCGGCGCCGAGCTGGCCTACGCGGCCGACCTGCGGATCGGCACCCCGCGCCTCCGCATCGGCAACCCCGAGACCGGGCTCGGCATCATCGCCGCCGCGGGCGCACTGTGGCGGCTGCCGCAGCTGGTCGGCCTCCCGCTCGCGACCGAGCTGGTGCTCACCGGTCGCATCCTGACGGGTGAGGAGGCGCTCGCCGCCGGACTCGTCGGCAGCCTCCACGAGCCGGACGACCTGCTGCCCGCCGCGCACGCGCTCGCCGACCGGATCGCCGCCAACGACCCGCTGGCCACGCGCCTGACCAAGCGGGTGCTGCGGGCACCGCTCGCCGACCATCCCACCGTCGAGCGGGAGGCGCAGGCGCAGGCGTTCGAGTCGCCCGAGAAGCGGCGGCGGATGACGGAGTTCCTGGAGCGGAGGAGGACGCGATGAGCGCGTTGCCGGACAGGGTCGCGGTGATCGGCGGCGGCCGGATGGGGGCGGGCATCGCCCACGCGTTCCTCATGGCCGGCGCCGAGGTGGTCGTGGTGGAGCGGGACGCGTCGGCCGCCGCCGAGGCCCGCGACCGCATCCTCGCGAACGTCGAGGGCAGCGTCCGTCGCGGTGCGGCCGCACCCGACCCCGAGCGGCTGCTCGTCACGGTCACCTGGGAGGCGCTGAACGGCGCCGGGTTCGCGATCGAGGCGGTGCCCGAGCTCGTCGGGCTCAAGCGTGAGGCGCTGCGCCGGGCGGAGGACCTGCTCCCCGTGGACGCGGTGCTCGCGACCAACACGTCGTCGCTGTCCATCGACGTGCTGGCCGAGGGGCTGGAGCGGCCGGGCGCGTTCCTCGGGATGCACTTCTTCAACCCGGTCCCCGCATCCACCCTGGTCGAGCTGGTCACCGGGACCGCCACCGCTCCCTCGGCGGCCGAGGACGCCGCCCGCTGGGTCGGGGCGCTCGGCAAGACGGCGATCACGGTCCGCGACTCCCCCGGCTTCGCGTCCTCGCGCCTCGGGGTGCTGCTCGGGCTGGAGGCGATCCGGATGGTCGAGGAGGGCGTCGCGACCCCGGACGACATCGATACGGCCATGACCCTCGGCTACAAGCACCCCGTCGGGCCGCTGCGGCTCACCGACATGGTGGGGCTGGATGTGCGGCTCGACATCGCCGAGTACCTCGCGCGCGAGCTCGGTCCGCGCTTCGAGCCTCCGGAGCTGCTGCGCCGGATGGTCGCCGAGGGGATGCTCGGGCAGAAGTCCGGGAACGGGTTCTACGACTGGACGGATGCTGCGCCGCCGAGCCGGTCTACCGATCCGGAGCGTCGATGATCAGGTTCGTGATGCGGGCGGTGCAGAGCCGGTTGCCGTCCTCGTCGGTGACCACGATCTCGTGCGACGCGATCGTGCGCCCCAGCCGGATGGCCGTGGCCACCCCGGTCACCAGCCCCGAGCGGGCCGACCGGTGGTGCGTGGCGTTGATGTCGACCCCGACCGCGCTGCGCCCTGGGCCCGCGTGGATGACCGCCGCCCACGACCCGAGCGCCTCGGCGAACGCGACGGACGCGCCGCCGTGCAGCAGTCCGAACGACTGGCGGTTGCCCTCGACCGGCATGGTGGCCACGACCCGCTCCGCGGACTGCTCCAGGATGCGCACCCCCATCTTCACGTCGAGCTCGCCCAGTTCGATCGTCCAGTCGCCGTCGGCCATGCGGCCAGCTTACGCATCCCCTCGTCCCTCGATCCCCGGAGGCCTCTCATGATCCTGACCAGCACGGTGCTGCCCAGCTACATCCGCGACGGATGGTGGACGCCCGACGACGCGAGCGGCGCGGCCGAGGTGCTCGACGCATCCACCGGCGCGCCCGTCGCCCGCGTGAGCGCGGCGGGGCTCGACCTCGCGGGTGCGCTCGAGCACGCGCGCACAGTCGGGCAGGCGTCGCTGGGCGAGCTGACCTTCCACCAGCGCGCGCTGCTGCTGAAGCAGCTCGCGCAGGCGCTCACCGAGCGGAAGGACGAGCTGTACGACCTCTCCCTGCAGTCCGGCGCGACCCGCTCCGACGCGTGGATCGACGTGGACGGCGGCATCGGCGCCCTGTTCACCTACGGGTCGAAGGGCCGCCGCGAGCTGCCCAACGCGCAGGTCGTGCTCGACGGACCGGCGGAGCAGCTGTCGAAGGACGGCAGCTTCCTCGGCCGCCACGTCTACACGCGCCTCCCCGGTGTCGCGGTGCAGATCAACGCGTTCAACTTCCCGGTGTGGGGATGCTCGAGAAGTTGGGGCCGTCGTTCCTGGCCGGGATGCCGACGCTGGTCAAGCCGGCGACGCCGACCGCCTTCGTCGCCGAGGCCGCCGTGCGGATCATGGTGGAGTCCGGGCTGCTCCCCGCGGGATCCCTGCAGCTGGTCAGCGGCGGCGTGCCCGACCTGTTCGAGCACCTCCGGCTGGGCGATCTTGTCGCCTTCACCGGGTCCGCGTCGACCGCCGAGAAGCTGCGGGCACACGACTCGGTGCAGACCGGCGGGGTGCGATTCACGAGCGAGACCGACTCCATCAACGCGTCGGTGCTCGGGACGGACGCGGTGACCGGCACGCCGGAATTCGACGCCTATGTGAAGGGACTCGTCGTCGAACTGACCGCCAAGTCGGGGCAGAAGTGCACGGCGATCAGGCGCGCGATCGTCCCGGCGCCCCTGGTGGACGACGTCATCGGCGCGGTGCGCGAGCGGATCGCGTCGCGCGTCGTCGTGGGCGACCCGCGCGCGGAGGGCGTGACCATGGGTCCGCTCGCGTCGCGCGGGCAGCGCGAGGAGGTGCTCCGGCAGGTCTCCCGGCTGGTAGCGGCCGGTGGCGAGCTCGTGCTCGGCGGTCTCGACCAGCCGACGGTGACGCGCGCCGACGGCACGGTCGGGGCCGCTCCCGAGGGCGCCTTCGTCGCGCCGGTGCTGCTGCGCTTCGCGGACGCGTGGACGCCCGAGGCGCACACGGTCGAGGCGTTCGGGCCGGTCGCGAGCATCCTGCCCTACCAGACCGCGGAGGAGGCGGTCGCGCTCGTCGCGCGCGGCGGCGGGTCGCTGGTGACCAGCGTCGCCACGCACGACCCGGAGTTCGCGCGCGCCCTCGTGCTGGGCTCCGGCGCGTACAACGGCCGCATCCTGGTGCTCGACCGGGATGACGCGCGCACCTCCACGGGGCACGGATCGCCGATGCCGCACCTCGTGCACGGCGGACCCGGCCGCGCCGGCGGCGGCGAAGAGCTGGGCGGCATCCGCGCGGTGCTCCACCACATGCAGCGGACCGCACTCCAGGGGTCACCCGATCTGCTGACCGCGATCACCGGCGTGTGGCATCCGGGTGCCGCGGCGAGCGCGGACGGGCCGCACCCGTTCCGCAAGTCGCTTGCGACGCTGCGGATCGGCGACCAGGTGCAGGCCGGGCCGCGCCGGGTCACGCTGGACGACATCGAGGAGTTCGCGACGTCGACCGGGGACACGTTCTACGCGCACATGGATGAGGAAGCCGCGGCCGCCAACCCATTCTTCCCCGGCCGGGTGGCGCACGGCTACCTGCTGGTGTCGTGGGCGGCGGGGCTGTTCGTCGACCCCGAGCCCGGTCCCGTCCTCGCGAACTACGGGCTCGAGGACCTGCGGTTCCTCACCCCGGTCGTCCCCGGCGACAGCATCCGCGTGGCGCTCACCGCCAAGCAGATCACGCCGCGCGAGACCGACGACTACGGCGAGGTCCGTTGGGACGCCCGCATCCTGAACCAGCGCGACGAGCTCGTCGCCACCTACGACGTCCTCACCCTCGTCGCCAAGTAGCTCGTCCGTAGCCGCCGAGCACAGGAAAATCGTCGCGGATCGAGCAAATCGGCGACGTTTTTCCTGTGCTCGCGGGCTAGCGGAGGGCGAGGGCGAGGATGGTGTCGGCGAGGTCGTCGGGGGTGAGGGGGCCCTCGGGGTGTACCACTCGGTGAGCGAGTTGATCATGCCGAAGAGGAGGCGGGCGACGACGGCGGGGTCGGCCTCGGTGCGCAGGCTCCCCTCGGCACGGGCCTCCGCCACGAGTGCCGCGACGGCATGGTCGAACGCGCGGCGGCGCTCCAGCGCGGCCCGCTCGACCTCGGTGTTCCCGCGGACCCGCAGCAGCAGGGTCACGTAGGGCAGCCGGTCGGCGAGCACGCGCACGGCGCCCCGCAGCACGTACGCCAGGCGGTCGGCGGCCGGGCCCTCGGTCGCCTCTGGCGCGCGCAGCACGCCCTCGAGCCCGTCGAGCGCCTCGTCCAGCGCGAGGCGCAGCAGCTCCTCCTTGGAGGCGACGTGGTGGTAGATCGCCGACTTCGAGAGCCCCAGCCGCTCGGCGAGCATCCCGATGGAGGTCGCGTCGTACCCGTGCTCATTGAACGCGGCCACGGCGACCTCGAGGATGCCGCGCTGGTCGTAGCCGGGGCGTCCTCGGCGCAGCGTGTCCGAATCCACCGTGTCCGTCACCCGTTCAGTCTGGCACGCCGCACCCTCCGCGGCATATACTGAACGAACGATCAGTAAGTAAAGATCAGCGAAGGGGAGGTCGATGGAGACCACCACCGCGGAACCGACCGCCGAGCAGGCGCGCTTCGACGAGCTCATCGCGAGGGACTCGCGAATCGAGCCGCGCGACTGGATGCCCGACGACTACCGGCGCAGCCTCATCCGGCAGATGTCGCAGCACGCGCACTCCGAGATCATCGGGATGCAGCCGGAGGCCAACTGGATCACGCGCGCGCCGAGCCTGAAGCGCAAGTCCATCCTCATGGCCAAGGTGCAGGACGAGGCCGGCCACGGGCTGTACCTCTACTCCGCCACTGAGACGCTCGGCGTCACCCGCGACGAGCTCATGGACCAGCTCATCTCCGGGCAGGCGAAGTACTCGTCGATCTTCAACTACCCCACCCTCAGCTGGGCCGACATCGGCGCGATCGGCTGGCTGGTGGACGGGGCGGCGATCTGCAACCAGGTGCCGCTGTGCCGCTGCTCGTACGCGCCGTACGGCCGGGCGATGGTCCGTATCTGCAAGGAGGAGTCGTTCCACCAGCGGCAGGGCTTCGAGATCCTGCTCGAGCTCATGCGCGGCACCCCCGAGCAGCAGCGGATGGCGCAGGATGCGGTGAACCGCTGGTACTGGCCGTCGCTGATGATGTTCGGGCCGCCGGACGGCGACTCCCCCAACTCCGCCCGCTCGATGGCGTGGAACATCAAGCGCTTCTCCAACGACGAGCTCCGGCAACGCTTCGTCGCCATGCTCGTGCCGCAGGCGGAGGCGCTCGGCGTCACCCTGCCCGACCCGGACCTGCGCTGGAACGAGGAGCGCCAGTCTTACGACCTCGGCCCGATCGACTGGAACGAGCTGAAGGAGGTCATCGCCGGGCGCGGCCCGTGCAACGCGCAGCGCCTGCAGCGCCGCCGGGAGGCGCACGAGGAGGGACGCTGGGTGCGGGAGGCCGCGGCCGCGTACGCGGCGAAGCAAGCGGCCCGGCGCGAGGCCGAGACCGAGACCGCCGGAGCCGTCGCATGACCGCCGAGCAGTGGCCGCTCTGGGAGGTCTTCGTCCGCGCCTCCCGCGGCCTGTCCCACGTGCATGTCGGCTCCCTCCACGCGCCCGATGAGGAGCTGGCGGTCCGCAACGCCCGCGACCTCTACACCCGCCGTGGCGAGGGCGTGTCGATCTGGGTCGTCCCGTCCGACGCCATCACCGCCAGCGACCCGGATGCGAAGGGCGCCTTCTTCACGTCGCCCGCCGGCAAGAACTACCGGCACGCCACCTACTACACCGCCGCCGAGGGGGTGAAGCACCTGTGACCGATCTCGATCACGGCCACGTCGAGCTGTCCGCGGTGACGCTCTCGGACGAGTTCGTCGCCTCCGACACCCCGCCCTCCCCCGAGGTCGCGGAGTACGCCCTGTGGCTCGGCGACGACTCCCTGGTGCTGGCCCAGCGGCTCGGGATGTGGATCACCCGCGCCCCGGAGCTGGAGGAGGACGTCGCGCTCGCGAACATCGCCCTCGACCTGCTCGGGCACGCCCGGTCGCTGCTGCGCTACGCCGGGTCCGCGACGGGTCGCACCGAGGACGACCTCGCCTACTGGCGCGACGAGGGCGACTTCCGCTCGGCGCACCTGTTCGAGCAGCCCAACGGCGACTTCGCGCACACGATCGTGCGCCAGTTCGCCGCCGCCCACTACCTGTACGCGCTGTACGACCGGCTGCGCGCCTCCGCCGATCCGGTGCTCGCCGGGGTGGCCGCGAAGGCGGTCAAGGAGGTCGACTACCACCGCGATCACGCCGACCAGTGGATGCTGCGCCTCGCGCTCGGCACCGACGAGTCGCGTCGCCGCACGCTGCGCGCGCTGGAGGACGTCTGGCCGTACGTCGACGAGCTGTTCGCCGACGAGCCGGTGCTGGATGCGCTCGACGGCGTCGCCGTGCGGCCCTCGTCGCTGCGGGAGGCGTTCGACGCGGACATCGCGCCGGTGCTGGCCGAGGCCGAGCTCGAGCTCCCGGACGCGTTCCACGCCGCGGGCGGCGGCCGGCGCGGGCGGCACTCCGAGTACCTCGCCCCGCTGCTCGCCGAGCTGCAGGTGCTCGCCCGTCAGCATCCGGGGGCGTCGTGGTGAGCCGCACGCATCATGCGGACGCCGCGCGCGCCTGGTCGGCCGCGGCCTCCGTCGTCGACCCCGAGGTGCCCGTCCTGAGCATCGACGATCTCGGCGTGCTGCGCGAGGTGACCGTCACCGACGACGGCGTCGACGTCGTGATCACCCCCACCTACTCCGGCTGCCCGGCGATGGATGCGATCCGCGAGGATGTGGTGCGCGCCCTGTCCGCCGCCGGCTTCGGCGCGGTGCGCGTCCACCTCGTGCTGTCGCCCGCGTGGACCACCGACTGGATCAGCGGCGTCGGCCGTTCCAAGCTGAAGGAGTACGGCATCGCTCCGCCCGCGCCCGCGACCGGTCCGGTCAGCCTGCGCCTGTCGGTGAAGTGCCCGCACTGCGGCTCGCTCGATACGCGGGAGGTCGCGCACTTCGGCTCCACCTCCTGCAAGGCGCTGTTCGTGTGCCGCGGGTGCGGCGAGCCGTTCGACCACTTCAAGGCGCTCTGAGGATGGCGCGCGCCCGGTTCCACGAGCTCGCCGTCGCCGAGGTGCGACCGCTCACCTCCGCCAGCGTCGAGGTCACCTTCGCCGTGCCCGACGAGCTGCGCGGCGAGTACGACTACCTGCCGGGTCAGCACGTCGCCCTGCGCGCGCACGTCGGCGGCCGGGAGCTCCGGCGCAGCTACTCCATCTGCCGCCCGCCGCTGCCGCCGATGGACGGACGCCCCGGCCGGATCAGCGTCGCCATCAAGCGCGACCTCGGGGGCGCTTTCTCCACCTGGGCGACCACCGAGCTGCGCCCGGGCGACCGCATCGACGTGATGAGCCCCCAGGGCACCTTCACCGTCGACACCGCGAGCCTCGACGGCAGGCACATCGTCGGCGTCGCCGCCGGCTCCGGCATCACGCCGCTCATGGCGCTCGCCGGCAGCATCCTCACCGGGTCGCCGACCGCCCGGTTCACACTCGTCTACACGAACCGGACGGCGATCGACGTCATGTTCCTGGAGGAGCTGGCCGACCTGAAGGACCGCTTCCCCGCCCGCCTCGCGCTGCACCACGTGCTCTCGCGCGAGCAGCGGTCGGCGCCGCTGCTCTCGGGCCGCATCGACGAGGAGCGGTTCCGGCGGATGCTGGACACGCTCATCCCGCCGGACTCCGTGGACGAGTGGTTCCTGTGCGGGCCGTTCGAGCTCGTGCAGCTCTGCCGCGACGTGCTGGAGACCTACGGAGTGGAGCGGGACCGCATCCACTTCGAGCTGTTCACGACCGGGGAGCCCGGCGAGCCGCGCGGGGACTCCGGCCGCCCGGTCGTGGTGCACGACGGCGAGAAGACGGCAGAGATCGAGTTCACGCTCGACGGACTCACCTCGACCGTGACCACGCCGGTCGACGCCAACGAGTCCGTGCTCAACGCCGCGCTCCGCGTGCGGCCGGACGTGCCGTTCGCCTGCACCGGCGGCGTCTGCGGCACCTGCCGCGCGCGGCTCGTCACCGGCGACGTGCGGATGACCGAGAACTACGCCCTCGAACCGGAGGAGTTGGAGCGCGGCTACGTGCTCACCTGCCAGTCGCATCCGCTGACCGACCGCGTCGTGGTCGACTACGACGTCTGAGGAGCCCCATGATCGAGCTCGACATCGCCGACGGGATCGCACGGATCACCCTCAACGCGCCCTCCCGCCTGAACGCCCTCGGCCCCGACGACCTCCGCGACCTGACCGCGGCGTATGCCGACGCGGAGGCCGCGGGGGTGCGCGCGCTCGTGCTGCGCGGCGAGGGCCGCGCCTTCTGCGCCGGCCGCGACATCGCGGGCGTCGACCCCGCGACCGACGACGTGACCGGCTACCTCGACGGACTCGTCACTCCGCTGCTGCAGCGCATCGCCGCCTTCCCCGCGCCGACCTTCGCCGCCGCCCAGGGCGCGAGTCTTGGCGTCGGCCTCGGCCTCCTCGTCGCGACCGACGTGGTCTACGTCGCCGAGGACGCCAAGATCGGCTCCCCCTTCGCCGCCCTCGGGGCCTCCCTCGACTCCGGCGGGCACTGGCTCCTCGTGTCGCGCCTCGGCCCGCACCGCGCGCTCGACCTCATCTACTCCGGCCGCCTGCTCTCGGGCAGCGAGGCCGTGGCGGGCGGACTGTTCTCGCGGGCGCTGCCCGCCGCGTCCCTCGGCGAAGAGGTGGATGCGGCGGCCGCGGCGGCAGGATCCGGCGCGACCCAGGCGTTCCTCGCGAGCAAGCGCATCGTCGCCGGCCTGCGCGACGGCTCCCTCGACCTCTGGTCGTCCGTCGCCGCCGAGAACGCCGCCCAGGCGACCCTGCGCGACACCGCCGACTACCGGGAGGGCTTCCGCGCCTTTCAGGAGAAGCGCTCCCCGCGCTTCACCGGCGCCTGACGCGATTCGTGCCGAATGTGCGCTATCGCGCCGCAATACCGCACATTCGTGCCGAATCTCCACCGCCCACCCCAGCCGCGATTCGTGCCGAATGTGCGCTATGAGGCGGCCAGAGCGCACATTCGGCACGAATGCCCGCGCGTTAGGAGACGCGAGTCGCCAGCAGGCGTTGCACGGCGGCCAGCGGGATCGGGATCCACGAGGGGCGGTGCCGCGCCTCGTACGCGATCTCGTACACGGCCTTGTCGAGCTCGAAGGCGTCGAGCAGCAGGCGGAAGTGGTCCATCTCGCCGGGCGCGACCGAGGCGTAGCCGTCCAGGTACGCCTGGCGGGCGTCGGCGGCCCAGCCGCTCGCGTCCACCGGCGTCTCGCGACGGGCGAGGGAGCCGGCGACGTAGTCGAACGAGCGCAGCATCCCGGCGACATCCCGCATCGTTGCGTCGGGCAGCGCGCGCTCGGCGAGGGGACGCAGCGGCTCGCCCTCGAAGTCGATGAACTGCCAGCCGCGTTCGGGCGCGTAGAGCACCTGACCCAGGTGCAGGTCGCCGTGGATGCGCTGCAGCAACGGGAGCGGAGCCGCGGCGGCCTCCTCGTAGACGGCCGCGATGCCGGCGCGGAGCTCCTCGACCTCCGATACCTCCGTCGTCGTCACGGTCAGCCGGCGGAACATCCCGTCGAGCGCCTGAGCCACGTCGTCCGGCGACGCCGGCTTGGTCGGCAGCTCCTGCGCCATCAGCCGGTGCAGCTCCGCCGTCCCCGCCCCGAGGGCGTAGGCGCGCTCGGTGAAGTCCTCCCCGCGCTCGGCCGCGCTGACCGCGAGCTCCCAGCCGTCCTCGGCGCCAGGGACGAAGTCCTGCATCAGCGCCAGCTCGCCCGAGGCGACGCCGCCATCGGCGGTCGGCCACGAGCCGGTCAGCCAGCCGAGCAGCGCCGGGGTGCGGCGCGAGCCCCCGGCGGTGAGCGCGGCGAGGGTGGAGACGTCGGGGTTCTCACCGTCCTGCACCACGCGGAACACCTTGATCAGCGCCGGGCGACCGTCGTCCAGCTCGCCGACGATGGAGGTGTTGGACTGCTCCCCCGTCAGCCGGCGCGACGAGCGCACCGCCAGCCGCTCGCCGAGCGTGTGGCCCTGCGCGTGCGCGTCGCGGCCCTCCGACCGCTCGGCACCGGTCATCAGGTCCACGAGCGAGGCGACGTACGCCTCCTCCGTCGGCCCGTCGTACAGATAGCGGCCGCCGGCCTCTCCGATGAACGCGGCCTCGTCGCCGTCGCGGTCCACCCGTGCGACGACGGGCACCTGGTACACGCGCGGCGTGCGCGGGGCGTCGTCCGCGAAGAAGTGGGTGACGATGCGGGCGTCGTCCCCCGCGGGTTCGGCGTCGAACGAGGCGAGGAGGCGCAGGCGCGGCTGGACGTTCTTGGTCGAGTACCAGCGCTGACGCTGCATCCACGTTCCGACCAGCTCGATGAGTTCGGTCATGCCTGAACCGTACGCCCGCCGGGGCGGTTGGGAGCAGGGGTTGCCACCGAATGCTCAGCGGGTGCCGAGCGCGATCCCACGCGCGGCCATGAAGGGCTGCGGGTCGATCTGCAGGCCTCCGACGTGCACCTCGAAGTGCAGGTGGCATCCGGTCGACAGCCCCGTGGAGCCCACCTGCGCGATCGGCTGGCCCGCGGCCACCTGCTGCCCCACCGTCACGCCGATGCCGCCGTCGCGGATGTGACCGTAGGCGGTCTCGACGCCGCCGCCGTGGTCGATCAGGATGTAGTTCCCGTACCCGCTGTACGGCCCCGCCTTCTCGACGGTGCCCGCGGCCGCGGCGTAGATCGTCGTGCCGCACGGGGCGCCGAGGTCGTCGCCCGGGTGGAAGAGCGCGGTGCCGAGCGGACGCGACGGTCGCGGACCGAAGACGTCCGTGATCGTGCCGTGCACCGGAAGCGCCCAGCCGGCCGCGACGAGCGTCGGGTCGGAGGTGAGCACCTGGAAGCTCGAGCCGGCCTCGATCACGGTCGGCGCGGCGGCGAGCGCGGCGGAGGCTGCATCCACCCGTGCCTGTGCGTCGGCCACGGCCTGCCGGCTGCCCTCGAGGTCGACGGCGGTCACGGCGTCGGCGGCGCCCTGCGCCTGCCGGGCCAGCGCGTCCGCGGCCTTCTTCTCCTTCGTGGCCGCCGTGATGGCCGCATCCCGGTTGGCGCTGAGCGTCTTCAGGCGGTCGGCCGCGCCCAGCTTCGTGAGCAGGTCGCCCGGCCCTTCGAGCGCCGCGCTGACCGGGTCCTGCGTCAGCAGGTGGGTGCCGGACGCGCGGATCAGCGCCGTCGCGTACGCCGCGGCCTCGGTCGCCCGCTTCTTCGCAGCATCCGCCCGCTGCTCGACGGCGTCCGCGACCGCCTGGGCCTGGTCGCGCTCGCGCTGGGCGCTGTCCGACTCCTGCGTCGCGTCGGCCAGCTGCTGCTGCGCTTCGGCGAGGTCGCTCGCCAGTTCGACGGCCTGCTGGAGCTCGGCGGGATCGGGCTGGGCGAACTCCGGCAGGTCCGGGGCGCTGAGCGTGATGTCGTCGGTCGGGGGCGGCGTCGTGTCGGCGGGCGGGGCGGCGTGGAGGTGGTCGGCGATGGTGTGGGGGTCGGCGTGGGCGTCGGTGTCGGAGTGGGTGTCGGTGTCGGCGTGGGGGTGGGCGTCGGATCGGGCGTCGGCGTGGGATCCGGCGTCGGGTCCGGGGACGGGGTCGGGTCCGGCGTCGGCGTTCCACTCGGTGTCGGCGTCGGCGTGCTCGTCGCCCCCGGCGCGCAGTCCGCCGTGCACTCGTCCGCCGACGCCGCCGTCGGTGCTGCAAGGAGACCACCCGCCACCAGGGCGAGCACCGCGCACGCGTGGATCAGACGCGGCCTCCCCGACCGCGTCATCCCCCTGGGCACCTCGAACGGACTCCGCATGATGGAAGCGGGCCGGCGGCACGTGCCGCGGCCCGTAGTGAGATGTTCTCACCTCCCCCCAGCGGGAGCAAGCCACCCGAACGAGGTGTGATGCGGCTCACAGGGTCGGCACGTTACGGTGAGAGATTGTGACCGACAGTACCGCCACCGCGCGCCCGCGCCGCACCGCCAAGCGCGCGTCCAGCTGGAAGACCCTGCTGCGGGATGTGGTGGTCATCTTCGTCGTCGCAGTCCTGGTCTCGTTCCTGATCAAGACCTTCGTTGCTCGCTCCTTCTACATCCCCTCCGGGTCGATGGAGAACACGCTGCAGATCAACGATCGGATCATCGTCAACGAGCTGCAGCCCAAGGTCTTCCCGCTGCAGCACGGCGACGTGGTCGTGTTCAAGGATCCGGGCGGCTGGCTGCCCCCGGCTCCGCCGCCCACCGGCAACGCGTTCCAGCAGGGCGTCGGCGCCGTGCTCGACTTCGTCGGCCTGGGCGCGTCCGACTCGGATCAGCACCTGGTGAAGCGCCTGATCGGCCTGCCGGGCGACCACATCTCCTGCTGCAACGCCCTCGGCCAGATGAGCGTCAACGGCGTTCCACTGAAGGAGCCGTACGTGCTGCTCCCGGCCGGCGTGCAGGCTGTCTCCGAGAAGTCGTTCGACGTCACGGTGCCGAAGGACATGGTCTGGGTGATGGGCGACAACCGCTACAACTCGGCCGACTCCCGGTACCACATGGACGATCCGGGCAAAGGCTTCGTCCCGCTGTCGGATGTGGTCGGCAAGGCGTTCGTGATCAGCTGGCCGGTCAGCCACTGGTCGTGGCTCGACGACTACCCGGACACGTTCCGCGGGGTCGAGCGAGAGGACCAGTAGTCCTCAGTTCTCCGAACGCCCGCGCCGCCAGTAGCCCATGAACGCGACGCGGGAGCGGTCGATGCCGTGTTCGCGGACGAGCAGCCGCCGTAGCGTCTTCACGGCCGCCGACTCTCCGGCGATCCAGGCGTAGAAGCCCGGATGCGCGCCCTCCGGGCTCTCCCAGAGGATGTCGCGGTCCACATCCACCTCGTCCAGCGGCTGTGCGCCGCGAGCGGCGGCGCGGGCGACGATCCGCGGGTTCGCCGCGAGCCAGCCCTGCACGGCGGGGACGAGAGCCGCTCCGGTGACCGCGTTCTCGCCGCGGGGGAGCCAGGTCACCTCCGCGTGCGCCGGCAGGTCGAGCGCGAGCGCGTCGTCGCCCGTCGGCACCTCGACGAAGGCGCGGGCGCGGCGCCCTTCGGGCAGCGCCTCGAGGATGGACGCGATGGCGGGCGCCGCGGTCTCGTCGCCGACGAGAAGCAGTTCGCGCGCATCGCCCGGCCGCCAGTCGATCCCGACGCCGCGGTGCGGGCTCCGCGCATCCGGCCCGATGACGACCAGCTCGGAACCCGGACGAACACCCAGCAGCCAGCGCGCGGCCGGACCGCCGTCGCCGTGGCTGACGAAGTCGATGTCGAGACGGCAGCGGTCGGTGTCGATCGCGCGCACCGTGTAGGTACGGAACGGGTTGCGCCGGTGCTCGGGCAGCCCCCGCCAGCGCTCGTACCAGTCGCCCGCGTAGTGGGATTCCTCGTCGCCGAACCCGAGGTCCGAGAAGCTTCCGTCGGCCAGGGGGAAGAGCAGCTTGATGCGCTGGTCGAGGCACTCCGTGCCGAAGTGCTCGAAGTCGCCGCAGTGGAAGCTCACGCGGGTGAAGTGCGGGCTCAGCCGGCGGACCTCGACCACCGTCGCCCGGTACGGCCGGTACGCGGGGCGCGGGCGCTCGGTACGGGTCGGGGCGAGGATGGTCACACAGGTAAGGCTACCCTAAGCCGCTCGACGCTCTCCTGACGATCCGCTGAGTCTCGCGGCGAACGGCCTCGCGGTCCAGAATGTCGAGATGCGGACATCCCGTTCGACGACCCGGTGAAGCGTTCGCGATCGAGAGGAAGAAGAACGATGAAGTACATGATGTTCGTGATCACCGACAGCGACCGGGACACGGAGTCGGATGAGTCCGACGTGAACGTGTGGGTGGACGAGCTGGACAGCACGGGCAAGCGCATCATCGGAGAGGTTCTGCAAGCCCCCACCGAGGCGCGCGTGGTGCGCGTCCGCGACGGGAAGCGGTACGTCACCGACGGCCCCTACGCCGAGACCAAGGAGTGGATCTGCGGGTTCGACATCCTCGAGGTCGACAGCCTGGACGAGGCGGTCGAGATCGCGTCCCGGCACCCGATGGCCCGCAACGGGCAGCTGGAGCTGCGACCGTTCATGGAATGGGACGAGGAAGCCTCGGCGTGAACGAACGGCCGGTCGTCGTCACGACCGCGGGCGCTGTCCGCGGCCGCGACGACGGCCGCGTCGCGACCTGGCGCGGCGTCCGCTACGCCGAGCCGCCGACCGGTCCGCGACGGTGGCGGGCGCCGGTGCCGGCCGCGCCGTGGCCGGGCGTCGCCGACGCCGAGCGGTTCGGCCCGGCCGCGCCGCAACGGCCCAACTCGTCCGTTCCGCTCGCGCCGGGCGAACCCGGCGGGGCGCGGATGGACGAGGACTGCCTGTTCCTCAACGTCGTCCGCCCTTCGGCGGAGCGGGAGGACGGTCGAGCGCGACCTGTGATGGTCTGGCTGCACGGCGGCGCCTACGCGATGGGTTCCTCCAGCCAGTTGGTCTACCACGGCGACACGCTCGCGGTGGACGGCGACGTCGTGATCGTGACCCTCAACTACCGGCTCGGCGCCCTCGGCTTCCTGGATCTTTTCGCCGCAGGAGTCCCCGGCGCCGAGACGAATCGGGCGCTGCGCGACGTGCTGCTCGCGCTGCAGTGGGTGCAGGACAACATCGCGGCGTTCGGAGGCGATCCAGACTCCGTGACGGTGTTCGGTCAGAGCGCGGGCGCCGGCCTCGTGGTCGCGTTGCTCGCCGCGCCAGCGGCCGCGGGGCTGTTCCACCGGGCGATCGCGCAGAGCCCTCCCGCCGGGTCGATGTACGGTCCGGAGCGGTCGGCGGTCGTGACCCGTCGCTTCGTCGACCGCCTCGGCATCGACCCGGACGACGCGGAGGCGCTCCGTGAGGCACCCGTCGAGGCGATTGTGGATGCGGCGGCGGCCGTGCACACGGAGATCCCGCGCGAGCATCCCGGCACCCTCGCCTTCGCCCCGGGCATCGGGGACGATGTCCTTCCCGAGCCGCCCCTCCGCGTCCTCAGCGAAGGACGCGGCTTCGCGGTGCCGCTCATCGTCGGCACGAATCGCGACGAGGCGACGCTGTTCCGCCTCATGCGCTCTCCGCTCCTGCCGATCCGCCGGCCGGCGCTCGAGCGGATGTTCGCCGCCATGCAGCAGGAGCAGGCCCGCAGCGGTCCGGACGGCGTGCGCCTCCCTCCGCCCGGCCGCGTTCGCGCCGTCTACTCGGGCAGCTCGCTGTCGCGGGGCGAGCGGGTGGCGACCGATATCGCCTTCCGGATGCCCGCGCTCTGGCTCGCGGCCGGTCACAGCTCCGTCGCGCCCACCTACCTCTACCGCTTCGACTTCGCGCCCCGGCTGCTCCGGATGTCCGGAATCGGCGCAGCGCACGCCACCGACCTCCCGTACGTCTGGGGTGAGTTCGGGGGCGTGCCGCACGACCCGTCCTTCCTGCTCGGCGATCGGCGCGCGGCGGACGAGGTCTCAGCCCGTGTCCGCGCACGCTGGGCCGCCTTCGCCCACGGCGGGGCGCCCGGTCGGGACTGGCGCCCCTATGACGCCTCAGCCCGCTTCACACTCCTGATCGGACGCGAGGATCGTCTCGTCCCCGACCTCGATTCCGCGCTCCGCGCCGGCTGGGGAGAACAGGTACTATCCTTCAGCTGAGCGCCCCCTAGACTCACCGGTATGGTGCTGCTGCCGCTGATCGTTTTCGCGCTGTTCGTGTTCGCGCTCGTCGACATCATCCTGCGGCGTCAGGACCAGGTGAAGCACCTGCCGAAGGTCGCCTGGGTGTTCATCGTGATCCTCCTGCCGCTCGTCGGCAGCATCCTGTGGTTCGCCGTCGGACGCGAGTACGAGCCGTCGACGCACCGCCGCACGCTGCGAATGCCGACCGTCGGCCGCCCCTCGACCACGGCATCGCCGGTCGAGTACAGCGCGCGCCGGGGCACCGAACCGCTCAGCACGGAGGCACAGCTCGCGGCGCTCGAACGCGAGATCGAGCAGGCCGAGCGCGACCAGCGCATCCGCGAGCTCGAGCAGGAGCTGCGCCGCCGGAACGACGCGGGCGAGCCGGCCTAGCCCTGCCCCGCGGGGGTGTGCGCGACCACGAAGCGCAGGGCGTCCTCCGCCATCGCCGGTGTCAGGTCGTGGCCGGCGTCCGGGTAGACCCGCTCGGTGAGCGTGGAGTGACCGGGGAGGAACTCGCGCATCCTCGCGATGTCGTCGAGGGTGATCGCGTCGTCCTTCGCCCCGTGGCCCCAGAGCACGGGCGGCCGGCGTTCGGCGAGCTCCGCATCCCCGCGCTCGCCGTCGATCGTCGTGAAGCCGCCCGGCGTCACCACGAACGCCAACCGGCCCGGCGCGCGCCGCAGCGCCTGCAGCGCGGTCGCGCCGCCCTGCGACCAGCCGATCGCCCCGACCACGGCATCGCCGGCGTTCTCGTCGATCCACGCGAGGAGGCCGTCGGCGGCGGGCGCCGCATCGCTCGAGCTCGCACCCCGGGCGCCGTCGTCCGCGACGGGGAACCACTCGAAGCGGTCGCCGAGCGGCACCGGCCCCTGGAGGAGCACCGTCCGCCAGGGGGAGGGCACGTGCTCCGCGATCCAGCCGAGGTCGTCGCGCACGCCGTAGCGGCCGTGGAGGAACAGGAGGACGGGGTCGGACGCCATGACTCCATTCAGCCCCCGCTGGACCCCCAGGTCCACCCCCGGCCTCGCTGCCCCTAGGATGACGTCGTCCGCACTGCGCCGGGGAGGAGCGAGGCGTGAACTGGTTCTACGAGACGCCCGACGTCATCGCACTGCCCGCGTTCGTCCTGCTGTTCGTCGCCGGTTCGTGCGGGATCGTGCTGCTGCTGCGGCCCTTCGTGCGACGGCAGGCGGCGAAGGCCGCGGAGTGGGATCGGGTGCTCGGCTACGTCGTCGGCACCTTCGGCGTCTTCTTCGGCATCCTGCTCGGCCTCGTGGCCGTCTCCGTGTACACCGACTACTCGGACACGCACTCCGCGGCGCTGGAGGAGTCCTCGCAGCTGAGCGCCCTCTACCGCAACGTCGCCTCCCTCCCCGAGCCGCTGAGCACGGAACTGCAGAACGACCTCAAGGGCTACGTCCGCACCGTCATCGACGGCGACTGGCCGCAGCAGCAGCGCGGTGAGCTCCCGAACTCGAGCACCCGCGACGTGGACGAGCTGGAGAAGCGCATCTCGTCGTTCTCCCCTCCGACGGGCGCGAGCAGGCGCAGCTGACCCAGCTGCTCGCGACCTTCGACAGCTTCGTGGAGGCGCGACGAGCCCGGATCGACGCCACCACACTGCAGCTGCCGCCGCTCTTCTGGGCGGTCATCTGGGTCGGCGCGATCATCAACGCGATCTTCATCGCCTGCATCGACGTCGCGAACGTGCGGCTGCACCTGCTGATGGCCGGACTGCTCGCCGTGTTCATCGGCCTCGTGATGTTCGTGACCGCCGACATGGACCACCCCTACGCGGGCACGATCTCCGTCGACCCCGGCGACTTCGTCCGCCTGCTGCAGCAGTGGGAATCCCGCGCCTGACAGTGCGCTCCGAGCCGCGTCACGGCGGACGGCATCCCTCGTCTCTACAGGTGAGACCGACGAATCCGGGGAACGAGATGCCAGACCGCAAGACACCGCAGACCGCCGCCGCGCACGCCCACGCACCTGCCCAGAGCGATGCCGTGTGGGTGCGGCTCCGCCACGCCGTCGCCGCCGAGTACATCGCCAAGCTGCCCGACCTGATGTCCCTCGACGAGTTCGGCCGGTTGACCGGGATGCCGACCTCCGAGGTGCGGCGGGCCACGATGACCGGCGAGCTGATCGTCTCGCTGCGCGACGGCGGCTACGGCATCGCGCCGGCGGACAACGTCGCCTTCCTGCTCGGCCCGCGCCTGCTGCGGCTCGTCGCCGAGCCCGCATCGCCGCGGCAACAGCGTCCACGCGCCTCTCGCACGCTCGAGGTGAGCAGCACCGCCTACGAGCGGGTGTGGGAGGAGGCGGTCCGGGGCGGCATCTCGCCCCGCGAGGTTCTCGACCGGTTACTGCTCCGCACGGAGCCGGCTGCGGGACTCGAACCCGCGACCGCTCGCTTACAAGGCGAGTGCTCTACCAACTGAGCTAAGCCGGCACGGCGGTCACCCGCCGCCCCAATCCTACGGGGTCGGAGGTCGCCCTACTTGGTGGGCGTGGTGGTCGGCGTCGGAGTCGGCGTCGCGGTCGACGTGTACTGGTCGCCCTGGGCCTGGAGGACGAACGCCTTGAAGTCGTCCGCGTTCGTCAGGGAGCCGGTGTATGGCTTGCCGTTGACGAGCACGAGCAGCGCGTTCGTCATCTTGGAGACGTCCGAGTTCGGGATGGGGCCGCTGAGGGCGCGGTCGCTTGCAGTGGTCACCCAGCTCTTGAAGCGGCCGTCGTCGATGCACGAGTCGATCTCGCTCGCCTTGCCCGCGCCGGACGCGGCGGCGCGCTGCTTCAGCGTCTCGTCGGTGAGGCCGGGGCCGCCCTCGGCGGGCTGCTTCTCGAACAGGGAGGCGTTGAACTTCCAGAACGCGTTCGGCGAGTAGTTGGCCACGCAGGCCGCCGCGTTCGCGGCGCGCAGCGAGTACTTCGTGCCTGCCGAGTGGCTGGTGTAGATCGCGACCGGGTGCATCTCGACCGTGACCGCGCCGTCCTTCACCAGCGGCTCGAGCTGGTCGAGGTTGGTGCGCTGGAAGTCGCCGCACAGCTTGCACAGGTAGTCGGCGTAGATCCGGATGTCGACCGTGCTCGCCTTGGGGTCGGGCGTGTTCGCGACGGGCTGCGCGTCGGGGGCGAGGGCGGTCGTGGTCTTGACTTTGAGACCCGAGCCCACCACGACGCCGTCGCTGGCCATGTTCTTCGGGCCCGGCACCGCCGGGCGGATGGCCGAGACGAGCACGACGGCCACGATGGCGAGCACGGCGATCACGCCGACCGTGATTCCTCCGCCGATCAGCAGGCGACGGCGGCGCTCCTTGCGCTGGTGGGAGGTGCGCAGCTGTCGCGCCTTCTCGCGCGCGGCGGCGCGGACGTCGCCGGAACGGCTGTCGTCGGGATTCGTCTCAGGACTCATATCTTCCGGATGCTGCTCTCGGGGGTCGGACGGCCGCGCGGGGGACGCGGCGGGTGGCGCACTCCGGCGCACACAACCGGGACAGCGTATTCCGGCTGTCTGGGAATCGACCAGACGGTCCCTGGACGCCCGCGGTCCGGAGCACCCCCTCCGATGTCATATTATGGCCACGTGGCACCGATGCCATCGGACGTCGACGCCACGCGTTCATCCATTCACAACGGATCGTCCGGCACGTACCTGCCGGTGAAGGAGACAGAAAGAAAATGGCGACAGTCACCTATGACAAGGCGACCCGGCTCTACCCGGGTTCCAACCGCCCCGCAGTAGACGCCCTCGACCTCGAGATCGCAGACGGCGAGTTCCTCGTCCTCGTCGGCCCCTCGGGTTGTGGAAAGTCCACCTCGCTCCGCATGCTCGCGGGCCTCGAAGAGGTCAACGACGGCAACATCTTCATCGGCGAGCGCAACGTCACCGACGTGCCGCCGAAGGACCGCGACATCGCGATGGTGTTCCAGAACTACGCGCTGTACCCGCACATGACCGTTGCCGAGAACATGGGCTTCGCTCTGAAGATCGCGGGCGTCGGCAAGGAGGAGCGCGCTCAGCGCGTCCTCGAGGCCGCCAAGCTGCTCGACCTCGAGCCGTACCTCGGCCGCAAGCCGAAGGCGCTCTCCGGTGGTCAGCGTCAGCGCGTCGCCATGGGCCGCGCGATCGTCCGCTCCCCCCAGGTGTTCCTCATGGACGAGCCGCTGTCGAACCTCGACGCCAAGCTCCGCGTCCAGACCCGTACCCAGATCGCCTCGCTGACCCGACGCCTCGGCGTCACCACCGTCTACGTCACGCACGACCAGACCGAGGCGCTGACCATGGGCGACCGCATCGCGGTCCTCAAGGACGGCGTGCTGCAGCAGGTCGGCACCCCGCGCGACCTGTACGCGCAGCCGAACAACGTGTTCGTCGCCGGCTTCATCGGCAGCCCGGCCATGAACCTGTTCACGGCCGACGTCACCGACGGCGGCATCAAGTTCGGCAACGCGGTCGTTCCGGTCGAGCGCGACACGCTCGCCGGCGCCGGGCAGTCGGTCACCATCGGCGTCCGCCCGGAGGACGTCGTCGTGTCCAGCACCGAGGGCAGCGGCCTGAAGGTGACCGTCGACCTCGTCGAGGAGCTCGGCGCGGACGGTTACCTGTACGGCCACTCCGAGGTCGAGGGCAAGCGCACCGACATCGTCGGCCGCGTGGACGGCCGTGTTCACCCGAACGCGGGAGACACCGTGTACATCACGCCGAAGCCGGGCCACGTCCACGTCTTCAACTCGGAGACGGGCGAGCGCCTGGGCGGCGCGGTCGTCGACTAAAGTTCCAGGAGCGAATCCTCACTCTGCCGCAGTCCGGTTCGGGCTGCGGCAGAGTGCTTAAACCGACCGGAGGACCACCGTGGCCGGATCCGTCAACATCACCGCAGCGACCGTCGACCCGGCGCTGCTCGACCTTCCGTGGGGCGTCCCGCTCGAGGACTGGTCGAATCAGCACATCGCGCTGCTCCCGAAGGGCATCAGCCGCCACCTCGTTCGCTTCGCGAACATGTCCGGCTACGTCATCGCCATCAAGGAGACGACGGCCGAGATGGCGCAGCGCGAGTACGACATGCTGCGGACGCTGCAGCGGCTCGACGTACCCTGCGTCGACCCGGTGGCGGTGATCAAGAACCGCACCGACGACGACGGCACGCCGCTGAACGCCGCCTTGGTCACCCGGCACCTCAAGTTCTCCCTCCCCTACCGCGCCCTGTTCTCGCAGACGCTGCGCCCGGACACGGCCACCCGCCTGGTGGATGCGCTCGCGGTGCTGCTGGTGCGCCTCCACATCGTCGGCTTCTTCTGGGGAGACGTGTCGCTGTCCAACACGCTGTTCCGCCGCGACGCCGGCGCGTTCGCCGCCTACCTGGTGGACGCCGAGACCGGCCAGCTCTACGAGGGCGGCCTCTCGAACGGCCAGCGCGAGAACGACCTCGAGATCGCCCGCGTCAACATCGCCGGCGAGCTGATGGACCTGGAGGCCGGCGGCCGCGTCGACGAGGAGCTCGACCCGATCCGCCTTTCCGACGGCATCGTCGCCGCTTACCGCTCGCTCTGGAAGGAGCTGACCGGCAGCGAGTCGTTCTCGTCCTCCGAGCGCTGGCGCATCAGCGAGCGCGTCGAACGCCTCAACGAGCTCGGGTTCGACATCGAGGAGCTGGCGATCAAGACCTCGGAGGAGGGCACCAAGGTGCGCATCCAGCCGAAGGTCGTGGACGCTGGACACCACCAGCGCCGCCTGCTGCGCCTGACGGGCCTCGACACCGGCGAGAACCAGGCGCGCCGCCTGCTGAACGACCTCGATTCCTACGCCGCCACGCTCGGCAAGGAGGGGCTCGACGAGGAGGCGATGGCGCACGAGTGGCTCATGCGCGTGTTCGAGCCGGTCATCCGCTCCATCCCGGCTGACCTCAAGGGCAAGCTCGAACCGGCGGAGGTGTTCCACCAGCTGCTGGAGCACCGCTGGTTCATGTCGCAGAAGGAGGGGCGGGATGTTCCCCTCGCCGAGGCGCTGACCTCGTACATCAACGACATCCTGCGCCACCGCCGTGACGAGGCGACGGTGATCGCACCGCCGACCGAGACGATCAGCATCCCGGTGCTGAGCGGCGCGGATGCGGAGGACGACGAGGACGAGGACGACTGGAGGTCGAAGGTCTGATGACGGACGTGAACCCGTACCCGTACGCTCCGCCCGCCCCACGCACGAACGTGCTCGCGATCATCTCGTTCGTCGCGGCGTTCATGATGAGCATCGCGGCGGTCGTCTGCGGCCACATCGCGCTTGCGCAGATCAAGCGCACCGGCGAGGGCGGCCGCGGCCTCGCGATCGCCGGCCTGGTGCTCGGCTACGCCGGGATCGGGTTCTTCGCGCTGTTCTTCGTCATCTGGCTGGTGATGTTGATCGCCGTCCTGACGAACGGCTACGCGACCGGCTCCCTCTCGAGCTGAGCGGTCAGGCGCGCTTGGCCGCCGTCGCCTCCGCGCGCAGCTTCGCGATCTCGTAGAGCGTCACGCTCGCCGCGATGCCCGCGTTCAGCGACTCGGTGGAGACGCTGATCGGGATGGACACGACCGCGTCGCACGTCTCGGTCACCAGCCGCGAAAGGCCCTTGCCCTCGCTGCCGACGACGATGACGACCGGCCGGTCGGCGAACGACAGGCCCGGGAGGGACGTGTCGCCTCCGCCGTCGAGGCCGAGCACGAAGACGCCGGCCTTCTTGAAGTCCTTCAGCGTCTGGGTCAGGTTCGCCGCCATCGCGACGGGCGTGCGGGCGGCGGCGCCGGCCGACGTCTTCCACGCGGCCGCGGTCATGCCGACCGAGCGGCGCTGCGGCACGATCACGCCCTGGCCGCCGAACGCGGCGGTCGAGCGGATGATGGCGCCGAGGTTGCGCGGGTCGGTGATGCCGTCGAGCGCGACGAACAGCGGGGTCTCGCCCTTGCGGACCGTGTCGTCGAGCAGCTCGCCCGGGTGCCGGTACTCGTACGGCGGCACCTTGAGCGCGACGCCCTGGTGCACGGCGTCACGGCCAGCCAGTCGGTCGAGCTCCGGGCGCATGACCTCGAGGATCGGGATGGCGCGGCCGGTCGCGATCGACAGGATCTCCTTCATCCGGTCGTCGAACTCCACCCGCGCGGCCACGTAGAGGGTCGACGCGGGGATGTCGGCCCGCAGCGCCTCGAGCACCGAGTTGCGGCCGGTCACGATCTCCGACTCGTCCCCGGTCTTCGCGCGGCGCGAGGCGCCGGACGCTCCGCGGGGAGCCGCATCCCGCCCGCCGCCGCGCGCAGCCTTCTCGGCCGCGCGCTCGCGCAGCACCTTGGCCTTGTGCGCGGCGTGGTACTCGCGGTCCTCCGCCTTCGGGGTCGGGCCGCGGCCCTCGAGCGCCTTGCGGCCGTGGCCTCCGGTGCCGACCTGGGCGCCCTTCTTGCTCTTGCGAACGGCCCCGGCGCGGGGCTTGCCACCCGAGTTCTTCATGATCCGATGCTCCAATGCGACCCCGTCGGGGTGTCTTCGATGGTGATTCCTGCCGCGCTCAGCTCGTCGCGGATGCGATCGGCCGCCGCGAAGTCCCGCGCTGCGCGGGCGTCCTGCCGGTCGGCCAGCAGGCGGCCGACCAGCTCGCCGAGCGCCGACTCGGCCGCCGACGAGCCGCCGGTGCGCCACTGCGGCGACAGCGGGTTGATGCCGAGCACCTCCGTCATGGCGAGCACATGCCCGCGGGCGGCGGCAGCCGCCTCCAAGTCTTCCGCATCCAGTGCGGCGTTTCCTGAACGGACCGTGTCGTGGAGCACGGCGAGGGCCTGCGGCACGGAGAGGTCGTCGTCCATCGCCTCCGCGAACGCCTCGGGCACGATCTCGACGCCGTGGCCGGCGAACCGGGTCCCGGAGAGGCGGCGCTGCACGCGCTCGAAGAACCCGGCGATGCGATCGAGCGCCGCCTCGGCCTCGCTCAGCGAGCCGTCGTGATAGTCGATGGTCGACCGGTAGTGGGCGGAGCCGAGGTAGTAGCGGACGACGAGCGGACGCGCGGCGCCGAGCAGGTCGGCCGCGTACACCGAGTTGCCGAGCGACTTGCTCATCTTCTGCCCGTTGATGTTCACGAGCCCGTTGTGCACCCAGTAGTTGGCGAACGGGAAGCCCGCGGCCGTCGACTGCGCCAGTTCGTTCTCGTGGTGCGGGAAGCGCAGGTCGAGGCCGCCGCCGTGGATGTCGAACTGCGGTCCGAGGTATCGCTTCGACATCGCGGAGCACTCGATGTGCCAGCCGGGCCGGCCGTCGCCCCACGGTGACGGGAACGCGGCGGACTCCGGTTCGCCGGCCTTGCGGCCCTTCCACAGGGCGAAGTCGCGCGGGTCGCGCTTGGCGCGCGGGTCTGCGTCGGCCGCGGCCTCCATGTTGTCGATGCTCTGCCGGGTGAGGGCGCCGTAGGACGGCCAGCTCTTCACGTCGAAATAGACGTCGCCCGAGCCGTCCGGCGCCACGTAGGCGTGGTCGGTGTCGATCAGGCGCTGGATGATCTCCTGCATCTGCGGGATGCTCGCCGTGGCGCGCGGCTCGTACGTCGGAGGCTGGATGCCGAGGGCCCGGTAGGAATCGGTGAACTCGAGCTCGAACCGGTACGCCAGCGCCCACCACTCCTCGCTGCCGCCCTCGGCCTGACCGGCCGCCGCGTTGACGAGGATCTTGTCGTCGATGTCGGTGACGTTGCGCACGAGCGTGACGTCGAGTCCGCGGTACGTCATCCACCGGCGCAGCTGGTCGTACACCAGCGCCGACCGGAGGTGACCGATGTGCGGCGACGACTGCACCGTGGGACCGCACAGGTAGATGCCGACCTCGCCGTCGCGCAGCGGGACGAAGTCGCGAAGGGCGCCCGCCTTCGTGTCGAAGAGTCGCAGAGTCACGCACCAAGCCTAGAGGGAGCGGGCGTCAGGAGGCGGCGCGTTGCGCCAGCTCCTCGTTGACGGGCGCGAAGGCGAGGCGGTCGAGGAGGAGCTCGATGTGCGCGATGCGCCCGTCGCGGACCGTCAGCAGCTCGACGCAGCGCACGGCGCCGGCCGAGGTGTCGGTCACGAAGTCGTACACGACGCAGGCGCGGTCGCCGTCGGCGAACACCTCGCGGATCTCGTTGCGCACAAGCACGGGCATCAGGCGGTGCAGCGCCTTGAGCCAGGCCTTTTTGTCGCTCGTCGCACCCGCG
Source organism: Leifsonia xyli (assembly GCA_001647635.1). NCBI lineage: Bacteria > Bacillati > Actinomycetota > Actinomycetes > Micrococcales > Microbacteriaceae > Leifsonia > Leifsonia xyli. Next base: position 1,341,744 of record CP014761.1, read on the forward strand.
AACTCCGCCACCAGGGCGACGTCGAGCAGGTCGGCCAGGGGCTCCTCGTCGTGGGCGCCGACCGCCTGGATGTAGCGCCGCGCGATCGTCTCCGTGTCGGTGGATGCCATGTCCGGTCCTCTCCGCGCCGCGACCGGCGGCGCTCCACCGGACACCGTAGACCCGGCGGAGCGGTTCAGGACAGCAGCAGCGCCGTCGCCTGCGCGGTCACGCCCTCGCCGCGGCCGGTGAGACCGAGACCGTCGGTGGTCGTCGCACCGAGCGAGACCGGAGCGCCCAGGATGGTCGACAGCCGCTCCTGCGCCTCCTCGCGTCGCGGGGCGAGCTTGGGCCGGTTGCCGATGACCTGCACCGCGACGTTCCCGATGCGGAACCCCGCCTCCTCGACGCGGCGCCGCGCCTCCTCCAGGAAGACGTCGCCGTGGGCGCCCTCGAAGCGCGGGTCGCCGGTGCCGAAGACGCCGCCGATGTCGCCGAGGCCGGCGGCGGACAGGAGCGCGTCGACGATCGCGTGGGCGACCGCGTCGCCGTCGCTGTGGCCGGCGAGGCCCGGCTCCCCCGGCCAGTGCAGCCCGGCGAACCAGAGCTCGGCGCCGGGATCGAAGGCGTGGGTGTCGCTGCCGGTCCCGATCCGCGGGACGGCGAGGCCCGACAGCAGCTCCTCGGCCCTCCGCAGGTCCCAGGGGGTCGTCACCTTGAAGGCGTGCGCGTCGCCCGGCACCACATCCACGCGGAAGCCGGCCGCCGCGACCAGGCCGGCGTCGTCGGTCTCATCGGACTCGGCGAGCGCGTACGCCGTGAGCAGCTGCTCGCGGGGGAAGCCCTGCGGCGTCTGCACGGCGGACAGCGCCGAGCGGTCGACGGTCTCGTGGACCTCGCCGTCGTCGCCGACGCGCTTGACGGTGTCGCTCACCGGCAGGCCCGGGATGACGCCGTAGCCGCGTTCGAGCACCGCCTCCACGACCGCGTCGAAGAGGGAGGCCGGTGCGAGCGCGCGGGCGGCGTCGTGCACGAGGACGACGTCGACGGCGGGGTCGACGACCGCGAGCCCTTTGGCGACGGAGCGCTGCCGGGTGTCGCCGCCGGCGACGACGGTCGCGGGGGCCCCGAGCGCCTGCTCCGCCAGCCACGCTGCGTCCTCGGCGAGGTCGGCCGGAGCGACGACGATCGCGTCGGCCGCGTAGCGCATGCCGCGCACGGCATGGAGGGAGTGCTCCAGCAGCGTCTGCCCCCGCAGCGTCACGAACGCCTTCGGGCGGCCCGCGCCCAACCGCGTCCCCGACCCTGCTGCGACGACGACCACCGCGACCCGCGGCTCCCTCATGCTCTCCACCCGACCACCGTACCGGGAGTCGCACGCCCCGGACACGACGAAGCCCCGCTTCGTCAGGCAGCGGGGCTTCGTGAAAGCGGGGAGAGGACCCCTAGGAGGCCAGCACCTCGTCGAGCAGGCTCGACGCCTTCTCGTCGTCGGTCTTCTCGGCCAGCGCGAGCTCGGAGATCAGGATCTGCCGTGCCTTGGCGAGCATGCGCTTCTCGCCGGCGGAGAGGCCGCGGTCCTGGTCGCGGCGCCACAGGTCGCGGACGACCTCGGAGACCTTGATGACATCGCCGGAGGCGAGCTTCTCAAGGTTGGCCTTGTAGCGGCGGGACCAGTTGGTGGGCTCCTCGGTGAACGGAGCACGCAGCACCTCGAACACGCGGTCGAGGCCCTCCTTGCCGATGACGTCGCGCACACCGACGAGGTCGACGTTCTCGGCGGGGACCTCGATGGTCAGGTCGCCCTGAGTCACGTTGAGCTTGAGGTACAGCTTCTCTTCACCCTTGATGATTCTCTTCTTGACTTCGGTGATCGTTGCGGCACCGTGGTGCGGATAGACGACGGTCTCGCCAACCTCGAAAAGCATAGATTTGTTGTCCCTTCAGCAATGAATAGGATACCACATGAGGCACGTGCTAAGGTTCGCCCTCACGCCTTCCACAGCCTCCGGAGCGCTCTTCTACATGGGATAGAGTTGCATCGGAAAACGCACCTGGAGGGTCATCTGTGAAAGCTCGAGTCGCGACGTCGGTCGCCCTCGCCCTGGCCGTCGCGTTCGGGACCGCAGGCTGCGGTCTGGTCGCTCCGCAGGCCACCACGAAGCACTACGACGCGAGCGACGGCGTCAGCGGCTCGGTCGGCACCGTCGACGTCCGCAACGCGATGATCGTCGCGGACGCGAAGGACGGCACCGTCGGCAACCTCGTCGTGACCCTGGTCAACACGGGCGACAAGAGCCAGCGCGTCGCGATCACCGCCGGCGGCCGCAGCTCGGCCGCGCAGGTGACCGTGCAGCCCGGTCAGGTGAAGCAGCTCGGCGAGAACCCCGAGACGACGAGCTCCAGCAACGTGCTCATCCCCGAGTTCACGGCCAAGCCGGGCCAGCTCTACTCCGTCTACTTCCAGTACGGCAGCGAGACCGGCGTCAACCTCAAGGTGCCGGTGCTCGACGGCCGGCTGCCCGAGTACTCCAGCCTGGTGCCGCCCACCATCCTGCCGTCCGCTCAGTAGACGCACCCACGAACGCAGAAGCCGCCCGGCGCATCGCACCGGGCGGCTTCGTCGTCTCCGCACCCTCGCCGGTCAGGCGTTGAAGCGGTACCCCAGCCCGCGCACCGTGACCAGCATCCGGGGCTCCGAGGGGCTCTCCTCGATGCGCGACCGGATGCGCTTGATGTGCACGTCGAGCGTCTTGGTGTCGCCGAAGTAGTCGCTCCCCCACACACGGTCGATCAGCTGACCCCGGGTGAGCACGCGGCCCGCGTTGCGCAGCAGCAACTCGAGCAGCTCGAATTCCTTGAGCGGCATGGAGATCTCGGAGCCGTTGACCGCGACCGTGTGGCGGTCGACATCCATTCGGACCGTCCCGGCCTCCAGCACGCCGTCGTCCTCCTGCTCGTCCTCTTCGACGCGGCGGCGCAGCACAGCCCGGATACGGGCGAGCAGCTCGCGCGAGGAGTACGGCTTCGTCACGTAGTCATCGGCCCCGAGCTCGAGCCCGACCACGATGTCCACTTCGGAGTCCTTCGCGGTGAGCATGATGATCGGGACGTTCGACCTGCTCCGGATCTCGCGGCACACCTCGGTGCCCGGGATTCCCGGCAGCATCAGGTCGAGCAGGATGAGGTCGGCGCCGCTGCGATCGAAAGCGGCCAGTGCGGCCGGTCCGTCCTCGGCGACCTCCACCTCGTAGCCCTCGCGCTTCAGCAGATAGGCGAGCGGCTCGCTGAGCGCCGCCTCATCCTCGACGAGCAGGATGGATGTCACAGGTTCTCTCCTATCGGGGGTCGGATCGTGGAGGCTTCCGGCAGCCGGATCGTGAACGTGGAGCCGCGTCCCGGCTGCGACCAGACGCGCACCTCGCCGCCGTGGTTCTGCACGGCGTGCTTGACGATCGAGAGGCCGAGACCCGTGCCTCCGGTGTTGCGGGAGCGGGCCTGGTCGACCCGAAAGAAGCGCTCGAAGACGCGGTCGAGGTCCTCCTCGGGGATGCCCTCGCCCTGATCGGTCACCGCGATCTCGACCACGCCGCCGGTGTTGCGGACGCCGATGCCCACGCGGGAGTCGTCGGGCGAGTACTGGATCGCATTCGAGATGAGGTTGTCCACCGCCGTGACAAGCAGCTTCTCGTTGCCGATCACGAACGCCTGCTTGTCGCCGCGCATGGCCAGCTCGATGTTGCGGGTCTCGGCGGCCACGCGGTTCTGATCGATCGCGGCCTTGACCACCTTGTGCGCCGACAGTTCCACGGCGTCGCCCAGCGCATCCGTCGCCTGCAGCCGGCTCAGCTCGATGATGTCCTGCGTGATGCGGGCGAGGCGCTGGGCCTCCTCCGACAGCCGCAGGGCGAAGCGCCGAACCTGGTCGGGGTCGTCGGACGCGTCGTCCAGCGCCTCGGCGAGCAGGCCGACGGCGCCGATCGGCGTCTTGAGCTCGTGGCTGATGTTGGCGACGAAGTCGCGGCGGACGGCATCCAGCCGGAACGACTCGGTGCGGTCCTCCGCGAGCAGCAGGATGTAGCGCGAGCCGAGGCGCGCAGCGCGGACGCTGAGGTGGATGTTCGCGTCGCCGAACGGCCCGCGCGACAGCTCGCACTCCTCGGTGACCGACTCCCCGGTCCGGCGGACCCGGTCGACCAGGTCGATCAGATGCTGATGGACGAGGGCCCCGTTCCAGACCAGGCCGATCGCGTGGGCACCCGGAGACGCCTTGATGACGTTGTTCGAGGGATCGAGCACGACGCCTGCCGACTCCATCGCGTCGAGCACCTGGTCGACGCCGTCCGGGACCGTGGGGCTGGCGACCTGTGCCGCGTGACTTCCACGGCGCTCCGCGATATGCAGGATCCACACGAAACCGGCGCCGACGGCGAGCCCCAGGCCCAGCGACAGCAGCACCAACCAGGTGGAGTCCATGCTGCCAAGCGTAGTGATCCCCATACGCCCGCATGGACGCATCCATCATCCCTCCCGCATGTTTTCGCGGGTACGTTAGACAGTGTTCAGCCGGACGGCACCGTTTGTTAACCTGCCGTCGCGAACATCGACACGGAGCCAGAAGGCCCCGACATCCCGCGTGCCCGCGCACGCCAGGAAGGACCACATCCCATGCGCGAAGTCTTCCAGCAGGAGCTGGCGGAGGTTCAGGACCGCCTCGTCGAGATCGCCGAGCTGGTCGTCCGCTCGATCAAGCACGCGACGCAGGCGTTCAACGAGTCCGACGTGAGCCTCGCCGAGGACGTGATCGCGAACGACCACCGCATCGACGAGCTCACCGTGCTGCTCGACGAGCTGTCCATCCAGATCCTCGCCCGGCAGCAGCCGGTCGCGCGCGACCTCCGCATCGTCGTGAGTGCGCTGCGGATCAGCGCCTCGCTCGAGCGGATGGGCGACATGGCGGAGCACATCGCGCAGCTGGCGCGCTACCGCTTCCCGGACAAGGTCGTGCCGAAGAGCCTGCGCTCGACATTCGCCGAGATGGGACGCCTCGACGTGCAGATCGCCGAGAAGCTGGCCGAGCTGCTGCGCACGCAGGACATCCGTCTCGCCGATGAGATCCGCAACGACGACGACGACATCGACGAGCTGCACATCAGCGTCTTCGACAAGGTGCTCGGAGAGACGTGGAAGGGCCAGGCGGTGGACACGGTCGACGCGACCCTCGCATCCCGCTATCACGAGCGCTTCGCGGACCACGCGGTCTCGATCGCCAAGAAGGTGCAGTACCTGGCCACCGGCGACTGGGCCCCCGAGCTCGCGGGCTGATCCCCCTCCATCGAGTACGCGAAGAGTGCACGCTTCCCCGGCGGGTCGCGTGCACTCTTTGCGTACTCGACGGTGGGGCTAGGGGCGGAGGGGGATGCGCGCGGCGACGCGGCGGAGGCCGTGCGGGGCGCGGGCTACGACGGAGAGCTCGGTCAGGAGGGCGTGCTCGCCGGGGTGGAGGCGCGCGGTGCGCTGGTCGGTGGCGTGCGGGCGGTAGCCGTCGCGGAGGTGGTGCTGGTCGCGCAGGGTGATGCCGGCGGCCTCCAGCGCGTCCACCAGGGCCAGGTGCAGCGCCGTCAGCGGAGCCGACTCGTGCAGCACGGTGACCGGGACGGTGCGGCGAGCGCCGAAGCGCTCATGGGCGCCGCCGACCACGGGGATGGGCGGCACGTGCGGGATCAGCGCGGCCACCTGATCCGCCGTCAGCTCGGTCTCGAACGGCGGGACGACGGTGACGTGCAGCGGCCAGTCGCCCGCCGGGAAATCGCTCGGAAACGCGCCGTCGCCGCGTCCCCGGAGGAACGCGACGACGACGAACGTGCTGGTCGTGGCTACTTCTTGCCCTGCGCGGCGACCGCGGCAGCGCCGGCGGCAGCGGCCTCCGGGTCGAGGTAGTACGACGGCTCGAGCGGGGCGAAGTCCTCGCCGAGCTTGTAGACGAGCGGGATGCCGGTCGGGATGTTGAGCCCGGCAATGTCCTCGTCCGAGATGCCGTCGAGGTGCTTCACGAGAGCGCGCAGCGAGTTGCCGTGCGCGGTCACGAGCACCGTCTTGCCCTCGCCGAGGTCGCGCGTGATGTCGGACTCCCAGTAGGGCAGCATCCGGGCGATGACGTCTTTCAGGCACTCGGTGCGGGGCAGCTCGTCGCCAAGGCCGGCATAGCGCGGGTCGCCCACCTGCGAGAACTCGCTGTCGTCGGCGAGGGGCGGCGGCGGCACGTCGAACGAGCGGCGCCAGAGCTGGAACTGATCCGGGCCGTACTTCTCCAGCGTCTCGGCCTTGTCGAGGCCCTGCAGCGCGCCGTAGTGGCGCTCGTTGAGGCGCCAGGAACGCTGCACCGGGATCCACAGGCGGTCGGCGACGTCGAGCGCGTAGTTCGCGGTCTGGATGGCGCGGGTCAGCACCGAGGTGTGCAGCACGTCGGGCTCGAGGCCGGAGTCGCGGAGCAGCTCGCCCGCCCGCTTGGCCTCGGCGACGCCGGTCTCGCTGAGACGCACGTCGACCCAGCCGGTGAACAGGTTCTTCTCGTTCCACTCGCTGCTGCCGTGGCGCAGGAGGATCAGGGTATAGGGAGCGGCCATGCCCCCAATCTATCGCGTCCCCTCCGTCCCCGAAGGCCGGTGGCCCCCGCCGCTGGCAGACTGGAGGCATGGCTTCCGGCGCGGTCGGCACGGTGACGCGTGGCACGACGAACACCAACCGGCTGCGCCGCGTCGACCGGTGGATCGCGGCCCAGCCGGAGCTGCGCCGCACCCCGGACCCGCTGGTCGTCGACCTCGGGTACGGCGCGAGCGGAGTGACGGCGCTGGAGCTCCACCAGCGGCTGGCCCGCGCACGTCCGGACGTGGAGGTGGTCGGTCTCGAGATCGAGCCGAGCCGCGTGCGCACCGCGGACGTGCAGCTGGAGGCGGTCCGCGCCGGACGCACCGGGTTCGACCAGGACGCGCGCATCCGGTTCGCCCTCGGCGGCTTCGAGGTCCCCCTGCCTGACGGGCGGCGCGCGGCGGTCATCCGGGCGTTCAACGTTCTGCGGCAGTACCGCGAGGTGGAGGTCGCGGCCGCCTGGGAGCGGATGCGCGCACGGCTGCAGCCCGGCGGCATCCTGGTCGAGGGCACGTGCGACGAGATCGGCCGCGTCTCGAGCTGGGTGGCGCTCGATCCGGACGGGCCGCGGTCGCTGACGGTCTCGCTTCGGCTGCGAGACCTGGAGGCGCCGTCCGTCGTCGCCGAACGGCTGCCGAAGGCGCTCATCCACCGGAACGTGCCCGGCGAGCGCGTGCACCGGTTCCTGTCCGACCTGGACCGCGAGTGGCGGATCCACTCTCCGCTCGCCGCGTACGGGCCGAGCCAGCGGTGGATCGCGGCGGCACAGGGGATGCGCGACGCGGGCTGGCCGGTCGTCGGCGGCCGGTCGCGGTGGCGTCTGGGCGAGCTGACCGTCGCGTGGGAGGCGGTCGCGCCCCTCTGACGGCCTGGGCTACGCCCGCGGGGTGCGGGTCACGGCGCCGAGCCGGGGCAGGCGCGGCACGTTCGCCTCGGCGCCCGCCTCCGGGGGCACCACGACCTCCTGAGACGCGGCCACCGGCGTGCCGTCGGCATCCACGGTCAACGTGGCTGCGGCATCCGTGGAGCGCTTGACGACCGCGAGGGCGATCGGCCCGAGTTCGTAGTGCAATGCGACCGAGGTGACCGCACCGACCTCGTGGCCGTCGAGGGAGACGACTGCACCGCGCTCAGGATGCACGCCCTCCGAGCCGTCGAGGTGCAGCATGACCAGCCGGCGCGGCGGGTGGCCGAGGTTGTGCACCTTCGCCACCGTCTCCTGGCCGCGGTAGCAGCCCTTGCTCAGGTGGACGGCGGTGCGCAGCCAGTCGAGCTCGTGCGGGATGGTGCGCTCGTCGACCTCGGTGGAGAACCGGGGCCGCCAGGCGGCGATGCGCAGCGCATCCGCCGCGAGGGTGCCGGCGGCCGTCAGCTCGCCGCTCCGCACGCGCGCGACCAGCGACGGCAGCGCGTCGCGCGGGACCAGGCGCTCGCTCCACGACCAGTCGGCGCCGGGATGCTCGCCGCGGGCGTACTGATGCCCGCCCGGCGTCACCGCGTGCCACGGGTCGTGCCAGATCAGCGGGACGCCGTTCGGCGCCGCGATCGGCAGCGGCGGGTCGCCCAGCGTGCCGATGGTCGCGAGGTCGGGCGTGCGGTCGGCCAGCTCCACGCGCAGCATGAACCGCATCGAGTCCAGCCACGCGAGCAGGCCCTCGGCCTCGGGGCGGTCGACCAGCATCCACAGCGTCTCGCCGTCGTCGATCAGGCGGACGGCGTGCTCGACGCGGCCGGTCACATCCAGCAGCAGGGTCTCGGACGACTCCCCCGGCTTCAGGGCGGACACGGCCTGGCTGGTGAGCGAGTTGAGCCAGCTCAGCCGGTCCGGCCCCTGGATGGTGAGCACGGCGCGGTCGGACAGGTCGACGATCGCATCGCCCTCGGCGAGCGTGCGCTGCTCCGGGAGCGGAGTGCCGTAGTGCGAGGGCACGCCGCTGTCGGAGAGGTCGACGGCTCCGGGGAGGTCGAGGAAGGGCGAGCGGGCAGCCATGGCGGAGCCTCAGTCGACCTTGGCGAGCCGGGCGCTGGCGTGCGTGCGCAGCTCCTGCCCGAGGGCGGCGATGTCCCACGCCCACAGCAAGTGGTTCTCCACCAGCCCGTAGAGGCGGGTCGCCGCGGTGTACTCCTTGGCGCCGGCCGTGCGCAGCACCGCGTCGGTCGCCAGGTCGATGCGGGGACCGGCGACCTGGCCGAGGTAGAGCTCGCTCACACCGTCCGGGTGGATGATCGACACGTCGATCTCGAAGGCGCCATTGGACCTGCGCAGCGCCTCGACCGACTGTGCCGTGTTGAACGGACGCGTGCCCGTTCCGGGGAGCATCGCGGGGCCCGCGTCACCCTCCACGAGCTTGCGGTGCAGCCGCCAGTAGCCGGTCTCGGCCGCGAGCGGGGTGTGCTCCTCGTCGAGCACCCACGACGTGGACGAGTAGTTGAGGTAGCTCAGACCGTCATGGCTGAAGCTGATGCGCTGGCCGAACTCCAGCTGCGTGTGATCGTCTTCGACGGCGTAGTCGAGAACGCCGGTGCCCTCCCAGACGCCGATGAGCCACGAGAGCGGGACCAGCTCGGCCGGGAGGTCGGTGGGGATCTCGATCATGAGACGCGCCTACGCGCTCAGCGCTGACCGCGGAACAGGTTGTAGACCACCAGCCCGGAGACACCGAGGATCGCGAGCGTTGCCAGGCCCAGAAGGCCGACGAAGAAGAGTTCGAGAGCGACCAGCATGCGACCAGTCTATGCGAGGATCGCGAGGATTCCGCCGACCAGCCCCAACACCACGAAGCTGCCCGCGAGCGTGGCTGCGAGACGGGTGATGAAGCCGTCCTTCTGCTGCGTCGCCAGCTGCGCGACGAACGACAGCAGGGCGCACACGGCGAGCGCCAGCGACAGCCAGGACGCGTACGCCGCGGGCCGGGCGAGCACGCCGATCAGGATGCCGAGAACGAGCGCGAGCACCCACACCGACCCGATGCTCAGCACAGACGCCCAGCGCGGCAGCGGCGGCTGCACAGGGCCGGCGGCCGCGGCGGGGCCGAGCACGTGCGGCACGGAGGCGTCGGGGATCTCGTCGGTCACCCTCCCATTGTGCCCCGCGGCGGCCTCCCGCGCCTGGCCGGAAAGGGCGCCCCGCATTTCCGGTAGCATTGCGGCACAGACGGATGAGGAGGTATGGGTGGCGCAACTTCTGATCCTCACGTCCGCGCCCAGTCCGTCGGCGCCCGGCTCCGCCGGTGCGATCAGCTCCTCCGCCGCCGACTCCGCGGGACCGGGGTCCGAGGTCCTCCCCGCCCTGGCCCTGCTCAGCCACCGCGTGCGCCAGATCCCCGCCGAACCGGCCTCGCTGGTCAACGCGCCGAGCTGCGACCTCATCTTCGTGGATGCACGGCGCGATCTCGCCAGCGCCAAATCCCTGTGCAAGATCCTCACCACCACGGGCGTGACGGTGCCGCTCGTGCTCGTGCTGACCGAGGGCGGCCTCACCGCGGTGAGCGCCGACTGGGGCGTCAGCGATGTGGTGCTCGACACCGCGGGACCGGCCGAGGTGGACGCGCGCATCCGGCTCGCGATCGGCCGGCAGACCCAGGAGCACTCGCAGACGAAGATCCAGGCCTCCGGCGTCACCATCGACGAGGCCAGCTATTCGGCCAAGGCCCACGGCCGACAGCTCGACCTGACGTTCAAGGAGTTCGAGCTGCTCCGCTTCTTCGCGACGCACCCGTCCCGGGTGTTCACGCGCGAGCAGCTGCTCAGCGAGGTGTGGGGCTACGACTACTTCGGCGGCACCCGCACCGTCGACGTGCACGTGCGGCGTCTGCGGGCGAAGCTCGGCGACCTCGAGTCGCTCATCGGCACGGTGCGCAACGTCGGCTACCGGTTCAACGTCTATGAAGAGGACAACGACCGCCTGCCGACGTCCGTCCGCCCGTAGAGTCGTCCACAGCCGCGGGTCTGCGCCGTTTATCCACCGTTTACGTCAGGCCGCCCCTGGCGCCCGTCCGCGGTGACATGATGGGGGCATGGACGAGCGGACCACTCTGGAGAACGGCCTTTTCGACACAGGGCTGGGCGGGAGCCTGGGCAGCGACTTCGACGACGACTTCGCTCCTTTCATCTACGAGCCCGACCCGACCCTGCCCGAGAACCGGTACCTCGACCGCGAGCTGAGCTGGCTCGCGTTCAACCAGCGGGTGCTCGAGCTGGCGGAGGACCCGCTTCTGCCGGTGCTCGAGCGGGCCAACTTCCTGGCCATCTTCGCCAGCAACCTCGACGAGTTCTTCATGGTCCGAGTCGCCGGGCTCAAGCGGCGCATCGCGACCGGGCTGGCCGTGCCGACCAACGTCGGGCGTGCACCGCAGGACGTGCTGGCCGACATCTCCGACAAGGCGCACGAGCTGCAGCTGCGGCACGCGCGCGCGTACCACGACCTGGTGCAGCCGGCCTTGGCCGAGGCCGGCATCACGATGGCGACCTGGGGCGAGCTCGACGAGGCCGACAGGGCGCAGATGCGCGAGGTGTTCTCGCAGCAGATCTTCCCGGTCCTGATGCCGCTGGCGGTCGACCCGGCGCACCCGTTCCCCTATATCTCGGGACTGTCGCTCAACCTGTCCGTCCGCGTGCGCAACTCCCGCACCGGCAAGGAGCAGTTCGCCCGCCTCAAGGTGCCGCAGATGCTCCCGCGGTTCGTCCGCATCGACCAGCGCGAGGGGCTCGGGCAGGTGCGGTTCATCATGCTGGAAGACCTCATCGCCAACCACCTGGGCGACCTCTTCCCGGGCATGGAGATCCTCGACCACCACGTCTTCCGCGTCACCCGCAACGAAGACGTCGAGATCGACGAGGACGAGACCGAGAACCTCATCCAGGCGCTCGAGCGCGAGCTCCTGCGCCGGCGGTTCGGGCCGCCCATCCGCCTCGAGGTCACCGACGACATGGACCCGGTGACGCTCGGGCTGCTCGTCCGCGAGCTCGACGTGACCGAGCAGGAGGTCTACCGCCTCCCCGCGCCGCTCGACCTCGGCGGTCTGTTCGACCTCGCCAAGATCGACCGCCCCGACCTGCACTACCCCAACCACGTGCCGATGACCCCCGTACAGCTGATGCCGAGCGAGCCGAACGCCAAGCCCGACATCTTCGCCGCCATCGCGCGCCAGGACGTGCTCGTTCACCACCCGTACGAGTCGTTCGCGACCAGTGTGCAGGCCTTCCTGGAGCAGGCGGCGGCCGATCCGCACGTCCTCGCCATCAAGCAGACGCTGTACCGCACCTCGGGCGACAGCCCGATCGTCGAGGCGCTGATCGACGCGGCCGAGGCGGGCAAGCAGGTGCTCGCGCTGGTCGAGATCAAGGCGCGGTTCGACGAGCAGAACAACATCTCCTGGGCCCGCAAGCTCGAGAAGGCCGGTGTGCACGTCGTCTACGGCCTGGTCGGGCTCAAGACGCACTGCAAGCTCGCGCTGGTCATCCGTGAAGAGAAGGGCGTGCTCAAGAGCTACAGCCACATCGGAACGGGCAACTACAACCCGAAGACCTCGCGCATCTACGAAGACCTCGGGCTGTTCACCGACGACGACCAGGTCGGCAAAGACCTGACGCGCCTGTTCAACGAGCTCTCCGGCTACGCCATCGAGAAGAAGTTCAAGCGGCTGCTCGTCGCGCCGCTCCACCTCCGCAAGGGGCTGCTGAAGCGGATCGACACCGAGCGTGCGAACGCCGAGGCGGGCCGGCCCTCGGGCATCCGGATCAAGCTCAACTCCATCGTCGACGAGGCGATCATCGACGCGCTCTACCGCGCGAGCCAGGCCGGCGTGCCCGTCGACCTCTGGGTGCGCGGCATCTGCGGCGTCGTTCCGGGGCGCGAGGGGCTGTCCGAGAACATCCGGGTGCGCTCGGTGCTCGGCCGGTACCTCGAGCACTCCCGTGTGTTCTCGTTCGTGAACGGCGGCGACCCGCAGGTGTACATCGGCAGCGCCGACATGATGCACCGCAACCTCGACCGCCGCGTGGAGGCGCTGGTGCGCCTGTCCGAACCGGAGCACCTGCGTGAGCTGGAGGCTCTCTTCGACCTCGCGTTCGACGAGCGCACGGCCACCTGGCGGCTCGACCAGGACGGCGTGTGGACGCGCCACCACCTCGATGACAAGGGCAAGCCGCTGGCTGACCTGCAGAACAAGCTCATCCAGCAGTACAGCCACCGTCCCCGCAGCACCCGTACGGGAACCAGGCGGTGAGCCCGGCCATCTACGCCGCGGGCGCCCTCTGCTGGCGGGTCGTGGACGACCGCATCGTCGTGCTCGTCGTGCACCGCACGAAGTACGGCGACGTCACCATCCCCAAGGGCAAGGTCGACCCGGGCGAGACCCTGCCGCAGACCGCGGTCCGCGAGATCCACGAGGAGACGGGGCTGCGGATCGCGCTGGGCGTCCCACTAGGCGTCTCCACCTATCCGCTCAGCAGCGGACGCGAGAAGATCGTCCACTACTGGGCGGCCGAGGTCAGCGACAAGGCCATCGCGCGGTCGAGCTTCGTCCCCAACGGCGAGATCGCCGCCATCGAGTGGGTGACCATCAAGAAGGCCCGCGGCTACCTCACCTACGAGCGCGACGTCGAGATCCTCGACGCCTTCGACGCCCTCGTCCACCAGGGCATCACGTCGACCTTCGCGCTCATCGCCTTGCGCCACGGCAAGGCGGCGCCGCGCGAGCAGTGGGACGGCTCCGACGCCGGCCGCCCGCTGACCGAACGGGGCGTGAAGCAGGCCGCCGGCGACGTCGCGACCCTGCAGGCGTGGAAGCCGAAACGCATCGTCACCTCCGACGCTGTCCGCTGCGTGACTACAGTCGCACCGCTCGCAGCAGCCACCGGCATCAAGCCCGTCCGCGACCACGGCATCAGCCAGGACGCCTACGAGGACGGGCAGCCCGAGGTGCGCCGCGTCATCGGCAAGCGCATCCGCTCGCGCAAGACCGCCGTCCTCTGCAGCCATGGCCCGGTTCTCCCCGAGATCATGCGGGAGATCGCCCTCGCCACGGGCACCATGCCGGGCGGCTATCTCAACGACGCCGCCGACCTCGACACGGGCGGCTTCTCGGTCGTGCACCTCTCGGCGACGAATCCGGCGTCCGGCATCGTCTCGATCGAGACGTACGCTCCCGTGGAGCCGCGCGGCTGACCCCAATTGGCCACTAAAGGCCAGTGTCCGAGCGGATTCCTCCGTGCAGACATGTGTTTCCTTTGCATCTGAAATACGCCCTCTCCTACCGTCGAGGCGTGCCGTCCGGCACCATTCAGCAACACCTGAGGGAACACATGAACAGCACTACGCGCATCCGCTACGGCGCGATCACGGCCGCAGCGGCCATCCTGGCCGGTGGCTTCCTGGCAACCGCGCCGGCGAACGCCGCCAACACGGGCTCGATCACGCTCGCGAACACCACCTTCACCGAGGGCGACTGGGGCACCGGTCTGGACGTCACGGGCACCGGCTTCACCGCCGGGTCCATCGTGACGATCACGGTCGGGAGCGCCACCACCACCATCGACACGCATCCCGTCGCAGCTCCGGTTCTCGCGGACGGCTCGTTCCACGAGACGTGGACGCCGACGGCATCGCTGCCGCTGCCCGCCACAGGCGAGACCATCTCGGTGACGGCCACGACCGACGCCGGCGACACGACGACCACCCCGGTCGACCTCACGGTCAACGCCGCGGTGGCGCTTCCGCCGAAGTCGATCAGTACCAGCGTGTCCACCATCACGACGGCCGACCTGGCTGATCGGAACATCGGCTTCGACCTGTACGCGGCCGGTTACACTCCGGGCGAGACGCTCAACTTCACCGCCGCGTTCGACGGCCAGGACTTCGACAGCTTCACCGAGACGGCGGCAGCCGACGGATCCACCGACATCCACCTCTGGATGACCGGAGTGGTCGAGTCCGGAACCCTGACGATCACCGTCGCGGGCGCCACCTCCGGCGTCAGCCAGTCGGTCAGCATCTCGGTGACGGGCGACACCATCATCACGGAGGACGGAGGGCTGCCCGCGATCAGCACCGCGGCGCCCGCTGCAGCTCCGACGGCTACCCGTCTGCCTGTGGTCAGCGGCTGAGGTCCCTCCTTGTACGACGCCGATGGCGGCGTGGATCACGACGATTCACGCCGCTGTCGGCGCCGTATCGCAAACCCCTCTCCGGTCGACTCCTCCCGAGAAACCCATGACACGTATGCTGAATCGCCGCACCGCCACTGCGCTCCTCGCCGCTCTCGCGACCGTCGCCTCGCTGACGGCGTGCACCACCGCAGCTCCGACGAGCACCCGTACGCCCACGTCGTCCGCCACGGCGCAGGCGGGACCAGCACTTCCTCCCGGGCTCTCCACCTCCGAGATCGCCGCCCTCCCGGCGACCGGGTTCGATGCGGTGATCCCGGGCCTCCTCGCAGCGCCGTCGATCGCCGACATCACGGACTCGTTCACAGCCGTCTTCGACACGCCCGTGTATGGAGCCGACTTCCAGACTCCCGTCGCCCGAATCCCTGCCAAGGACTTCCTCGGGCAGCCGACCGTCGTGGTGCGCGTGGAGACCCGCGGCACGTGGTCACTGGTCCTCACGGCCGCACGCAAACAGCTCCCCTCGAAGGCCACGGCCGAGGTTCCGGCGTCCGCACAGAGCGCTGCCTGGGTGCCCACCGCCTCGCTCCGGCCCGCGCAGAAGCTGTCGCACAGGGTCGTCATCTCCACGTCGAAGCAGACGCTGAGCATCGTCGACGAGCACGGCACGACCACGAAGACCTACCCGGTCGGTGTGGGAACCGCCGACACCCCGACACCGACCGGCACCGGCTACCTCCAAGCGCGCTACCTCGACCCGGCGCAGGGCCAGGACGAGCACCGCATCCAGCTCACCTCGCTGCACGCCACCGCCGCAGACGAGCCCTACGGCGGCCCCGACGGCGGCCTGATCGGCATCCACTTCCAGTCGACGGCGCGCGGCGCGGTGTCGCACGGGTGCATCCGTCTCTCCGCGGACGCCATCGCCGCGGTCGACGCGCTGCCGCTCGGCACGGGGGTCGTGATCACCGACTGAACCGCGGATTCACAGGGCCGCGAGCCCAAGACAACACCCCGCGTTAACCTTCCGTTTACCGCCGCGGGGGACTCTGGACAGACACCGCGAATAGCTTGTCTGGCGGGTCGCACCGACCCCAGTCCTGTTGTTACTGACCCCGAAAGGGACAACTGTGAATCTCAAGCGCATCGGCGCTCCCGTGGCACTGCTCGCCGCCGCCGCCATCACCCTCACCGCGTGTGCGTCGAACGAGGGCAGCACCCCGTCGACCACGACGGCCAAGGCCACCAACTACTCCGGCACGCTGAACGGCATCGGCTCGTCCGCTCAGGGCGCCGCGCAGACCGTCTGGGCCGCCGGCTTCCAGCAGGCCAACCCCAAGGCCACCATCAACTACGACCCGCAGGGTTCGGGCGCCGGTCGTAAGAGCTTCATCTCGGGTGCCGCCGACTTCGCCGGCTCGGACGCCGCGCTCAAGACCGAGGAGCTCGCCTCCACGTTCGCCGGCTGCGCCGCGGGCAGCAAGGGCATCGACCTCCCCGTCTACATCTCCCCGATCGCGATCGCGTACAACGTCGACGGCGTGAAGGACCTCAAGCTCGACGCCGCGACCATCGCCGGCATCTTCTCGGGCAAGATCACCACCTGGGACGACGCGAAGATCAAGGACCAGAACAAGGACGCCACCCTCCCGTCCGCCCCGATCACCGTCGTGCACCGCTCCGACGACTCGGGCACCACGCAGAACTTCACCGAGTACCTGGCGGCCAACGCCGCCGACGTCTGGACCGCTCCGGCCTCCCAGACCTTCCCGTTCCAGGTCGGCGACGCCGCGAAGGGCACCTCGGGTGTCGCGGACGCCACCAAGAACGCGAAGAACTCGATCACCTACATCGACGAGTCGGGCTCGGCGGGCCTCAGCATCGCCCAGCTGAAGGTCGGCGACAACTACGAGAAGATCAGCGCCGACGGTGCTGCCGCCGTGGTCGCCGCCTCCCCGATCGCGTCGGGTCGCGAGACCAACGACCTGGCCATCCAGATCGACCGCAAGGACACCAGCAAGGGCGCGTGGCCGCTGGTCCTCGTCTCCTACGTCATCGCGTGCCAGGAGTACAAGGACGCCGCCAAGGCCGATCTGGTGAAGGGCTACGTCGACTACATCATCTCGAGCGACGCGCAGAAGGCCGCCGCCGAGCAGGCCGGCTCCGCCCCGCTCGCGAGCGACCTGGCCGACAAGGTCTCGAAGGCCGCCGCCAGCATCAAGTAAGTCACCACCCGCTCGGCCTGGGCTGCTCGTCAGCCCGGGCCGAGCGGCGCTCCCACCCTCAGCCGCCCGCCAGGCGGCGCACCCGATGAGAGAAAGCAAGGAATGACCGCCGGAACCGTAGGAGCGATCAGACCCAAGGCGAAGATCCGCCTCGGGGATCGTGTCTTCTCGACCAGCACCATCGTCGCGGGATCCCTGATCCTCGCCACGCTCGCCGCGGTCGCCATCTTCCTCGTCGTGCAGAGCATCCCGGCCCTCTTCGCCGGCGCCGGCGAACTGCCCAACAACGCCACGAACTTCTGGTCGTGGGTCTGGCCGCTCGTCTTCGGCACCATCTGGGCGGCCATCATCGCCCTGCTGATCGCGACGCCGCTCTCCCTCGGCATCGCCCTCTTCATCTCGCACTACGCACCGCGCCGCGTGGCCTCGGTGCTCGGCTACATCATCGACCTCCTCGCGGCCGTCCCGTCGGTCGTGTTCGGCCTCTGGGGCATCGCGACGCTGTCGTCGTTCGTCCAGCCGTTCTACGTCTGGCTCGGGGAAAACCTCGGCTGGATCCCCTTCTTCGCGCCGCCCGTCTCCGGCACCGGCCGCACCATCCTCACCGCCGCGCTCGTGCTCGCGGTCATGGTCATCCCGATCATGACGGCGATCTGCCGCGAGATCTTCCTGCAGACCCCGCGCCTCCACGAGGAGGCGGCGCTCGCGCTCGGCGCGACCCGCTGGGAGATGGTGAAGATGGCCGTGCTGCCCTTCGCCCGCAGCGGCATCGTCTCGGCCGCCATGCTCGGTCTCGGCCGTGCGCTCGGCGAGACGCTGGCCATCGCGATGGTCCTCTCGCCGGCCCTGATCGTGAAGTTCGCGGTCCTGCAGGCGCAGAGCCCGAACACCATCGCGGCGAACATCGCCCTCCAGTTCCCCGAGGCGACCGGCATCGGCGTCAACGCGCTCATCGCCTCGGGCCTGGTGCTGTTCGTCGTGACGCTGCTGATCAACATGCTCGCCCGCTACATCGTCAGCCGCCGCAAGGCCTTCTCTGGAGCGAACTGATGGCCACCACGACCGCCACCGCGCCGCGCCCCCTCGCCAACTCGTACACCGCGGGCAAGCTGCCCCGCTGGACCCCGTGGACGCTGCTCGTCGCCTCCTGGGTCGTCTTCGGCGCGATCTTCGCTATCCTGGCCGCCAGCGGCGCGACGAAGGACTTCAACATCGTCGGCGCCATCTTCTTCGGCACGGTGCTGTTCGACGTCGCGATCTACACGACCTCGCTGCTGGTCGAAGGCCCGCGGAAGGCGATGGACCGGCTGATCACCTCGCTCGTCGCGACGGCGTTCATCATCGCCCTGCTCCCCCTCATCTCCGTCGGCTGGACGGTCGTCTCGCAGGGCCTCGCCCGCTTCGACGTGGCGTTCTTCTCGGAGTCGATGCGCAACGTCATCGGCGAGGGCGGCGGCGCGCTGCACGCAATCGTCGGAACCCTCGAGATCACCCTCATGGCCGCGCTCATCTCGGTGCCGATCGGCCTGCTCACCTCGATCTACCTGGTCGAGTACGGGCGCGGGATGCTCGCCCGCGGCATCACCTTCTTCGTCGACGTGATGACGGGCATCCCCTCGATCGTCGCCGGCCTGTTCGCCTACGCGCTCTTCGCGCTGTTCTTCGGGCCCGGCGTCCGCAACGGCTTCATGGGCTCCATCGCCCTGTCGGTGCTGATGATCCCGGTCGTCGTGCGGTCGAGCGAGGAGATCCTGCGGATCGTTCCGAACGAGCTGCGCGAGGCGTCGCTGGCCCTCGGCGTGCCGAAGTGGCTGACGGTCCTGAAGGTCGTGCTGCCGACCTCCCTCGCCGGCCTCGTCACCGGCGTCATGCTCGCCATCGCCCGCGTCATCGGCGAGACCGCGCCGCTGCTGATCGTCGCCGGCTTCACCACGAGCATGAACTACGACCTGTTCAACGACCGGATGATGACGCTGCCGGTGTTCGTGTACACGCAGTACACGCAGGCGGCCGGCTTGCACGCGCAGGCCTCCATCGACCGAGCCTGGACCGGCGCGCTCGCCCTCATCATCATCGTGATGCTGCTCAACCTCATCGGTCGCATCATCGCCAAGGCCTTCGCCCCCAAGTACGGCCGCTGAGCCGTCAACCACCCGAAGCTAAGGAAGAAATGTCCAAGCGCATCGAAGTCAACGACCTCAACGTCTACTACGGCAGTTTCCGCGCCGTCGAAGGCGTGTCGCTCACCATCGAGCCCCGCACCGTCACCGCGTTCATCGGGCCGTCCGGCTGCGGCAAGTCGACCTTCCTCCGCACGCTCAACCGCATGCACGAGGTCATCCCCGGTGCGTACGTCGAGGGCGAGGTGCTGATCGACGGCAACAACCTGTACGGCCAGGGCGTCGACCCGGTCCTCGTCCGCCGCCAGGTCGGGATGGTGTTCCAGCGCCCCAACCCGTTCCCCACCATGAGCATCCGCGACAACGTGCTCGCGGGCGTCAAGCTCAACAACCGCCGGATGTCGAAGAGCGAGGCCGACGACCTGGTCGAGAAGTCGCTCCAGGGCGCCAACCTGTGGAACGAGGTCAAGGACCGTCTGAACCTCCCGGGCTCCGGCCTCTCCGGCGGTCAGCAGCAGCGTCTGTGCATCGCGCGCGCGATCGCGGTCTCCCCCGACGTGCTGCTTATGGACGAGCCGTGCTCGGCCCTCGACCCGATCTCGACCCTCGCGATCGAGGACCTGATCGAGGAGCTCAAGAACGACTACACGATCGTCATCGTCACCCACAACATGCAGCAGGCGAGCCGCGTCTCCGACCGCACCGCCTTCTTCAACATCGCGGGCACCGGCAAGCCGGGCAAGCTCATCGAGTACAACGACACGAACCAGATCTTCTCGAACCCGTCCGTGCAGGCCACCGAGGACTACGTCTCCGGCCGTTTCGGTTGATCCGCTAGCCGTCGAGCACAGCAAAAACGTCGCCTCCGCATCCGCGGGGCGACGTTTTCGCTGTGCTCGACGGCTGGATCAGGAGGAGATCGCGACGATGGGGGCGGTGGTCGGCTTGGTGGAGCCGCCGCGCGGCTCGACAGTGACGCCCACGGTGTCGCCGGCCGCCATCTGACCGCTCAGGACGCGCCAGGTGGAGCCGGTGCCCTCGGACTCCATCGTGCCGGCCGGGGTGGCCTGGCCATCGCGGATGTACCAGAGCTCATAGGTCTTGTCGCCGGGGAGGGCGGGGAGGTCGTTGGCGACGAGCGCGGACTTGCCGAGCTCGCCCGACCAGACGAGGGTGGCGGTTCCGCCGCCGGCCACGTCCGCGCTGGCGCGCTGCACGTCCGAGGCCGCGTTGATCTGGGCGAGCGCGGACGCCTGCTGCGAGGTGTAGGAGTTCGTCCCCGAGAGGCTCGAGCCGACGAAGGCACCCCCCAGGAAGAGAACGACGGCCGCCGCGGCGGCGCCGAGAATGAGGCCGGGACGCTGGAACCACCGGCGCTGTGCGGCGCGCTCCGCGGGGCCGGGAGCGGCGGTCAGCAGGGCGGGCGGCGCATCCTGGGCAGGCGCATCCTGAACCGGAGTATCGTGCACCGGCGCATCCTGGGCAGGCAGCTGCGGGGTGTCGGCGAGCTTCGCGAACAGCGCCGCCTTCAGCTCGGAGCGCGGCTGCACCGGCTCGGCGGTGAGGGCCAGCTGGGCGGCGACATCCTCGAACACGGCGGCCTCCTGTTCGTCGGCCGCCCCGAGGCGATAGCCCAGGCGCGCGTCCTCACGGTCGTGCTCGTCGTTCATGTCGTCACCCCCAGTTCTTGTCGCAGCCGTATCATCGCATCGCGCAGCCGAGTCTTGGCTGTGCCCAGCGGGATGCCGAGCTCGGCGGCCACCTCCGACTGGCTGAGTCCCCCGTAATAGGCGAGGGTGACGGCCCGGCGTTGCGCTTCGCTCAGCGTTCGCATGGCCTCCTCCACCCTCTCGTGCTCCACGCGGACCTCCACCGTCTCCGCCACCTGGTCGTACGCGGTGGGGAGATCGCGGATGCCGACGGCCGTGTCGCGGTCCCGGGACGCCTGCGACGCCCGGATCCGGTCGACGGCGCGCCGGTGGGCCATGGTCATGATCCACGTCTGCGCTCGACCCTTATTCGGATCGAACCGCGTAGCGGATTGCCACGCCTCGAGGAACACCTCCTGGGCGACCTCCTCGGACTGCGCCGCGTCGATCAGCAGGCGGCGGATGAGGCCGAGAACCCGCGACGCGGTCGCGTCGTAGAAGCGCGAGAACGCCTCCTGGTCGCCGGTGGCCGTGCGCAGCAGGAGGTCGTCGAGATCGCCGGCAGGGGCGTCGTCCACGTCGTCTCCGCTCTCATGAGAAGTGCCGGGCCGCAGAACGCCTCTCGGCGCGAGGCCGCTCGGAGCGGCTAGTTTTGGAGCCCGGGGTTACTGCGGCCCGGCGACTTCTATAGTACAGGAGGGTCGGCCACCGACGCCGGGCGTGGCGTTCGCAGCGGGAGAACGCCGATCCGGGAACGGGGGTTGACCTCCCGGTGGCCGGTGCTCGGCGCTCAGTCGAGCGAGTCGGACCGCCACAGCCGCGCGCAGGCGCTGAGCTCCTCTGCGGTGCGGGTGAACCGCAGCGCGCGGGTGGTGAGTTCGCTGGCGCGCTCCGGGTCGAGGATGTCGCGATCATCGGCGACGGACGCTGCACCCGCGGCGGCCACCCGGCAGAACGCTGCCGCCCGGTCGAGGGCGACGGCGAAATCCCCTTCGAACAAGCCGCGCAGGATCCGGTCGGCCAGCTCGGTGATCTCGGCCGGGCCGGCCGGAGTCGGCGCCCCCGCGATCACCGGGTCGATGGACGTGAGCACCTCGGTGCCGCGCTGGTACAGGTAGGCGGTGCCCTCCGCGTCCTGCCGGATGAGCAGGCGCAGCAGGTAGATGCGCCACAACGCCCCCGGCAGGCTCTTGGCGTCGGACCGCGACCACAGCTCGGCGAGAGCGTCGATGCCGTGCTCGTCGGTGAAGGCGACGAGCCGGGCGACGACCTCCGGGTCGGGGTTCTCGCGCACGCGCGCGAGCAGCGCCCGAGCGGTCTCGTGGGCGACGCGGCTGATCTGGGCGGGATCCTCCCCACCCATGAAAGCCTCGAACATGCCGCTGGTGAACAGCGCCGGCTTGTGGAAGCGATCGGACATCCACCCATTGTCCCCCGTCGGACGCCCAGGCGAATCCACGCTAGATTGGAGGCGAGGGCCTGTAGCTCAGTTGGCAGAGCATCGGACTTTTAATCCGCGGGTCGTGGGTTCGAGCCCCACCGGGCCCACCCAGTGCGTGCGAGTAGAGCCGGAAGAGGCCCGGACCCCGCCGAAACCCCGTGGATTGAATCCGGGATGTCGGCGATGGTCCGGGCCTCAACGGCTTCCGGCCCGTCGGCATGGGCTACTTCCAGACGCCGGCTTGGACGCGCGTGACGATCGCCAGCTGGTTCCGCGTGTTGAGATGGAAACGAAGTGCCTCTACTCGTTGCCCGTCGGCGGCGACGACCTCGGGGAACGTGTACGTGTAGATGAACGCGGTGTCGCCGGGCACGTACGTCGGGAGCTTCGGCGCGCCTGCGTTGACACCCGTTGATCGCCATGGCCGCGAGCCGTCCGGATCAGACGAATCGACGGCTGGGCCGCCACTAGACGCGGTGTACAGGTCGATGGAGGTGGGCAGGATGGAACCCATATTCGGTGCGTACACCATCGAGATCGTCGGTGACGCGATCCGCGAAACCCCTGTTCCGTCAGATGTGCCCACCGGAGCGACCACATCCCATGAGGGACTGCTGAGCAAGGTGAGACCGTTGGCACGGATGTAGGAGTAGTCGGGGCGGTCGGTGGCCGGCATCGGCTTGGTGATCGTCGCCGAGCCCGCGGCGCTGTCGGTCGCGCACGTTGTTCCCGTCGGACGGCAGCCGACCGGTACGGCGGCACCGCTGGCGGCCAAGGGAGCGACCGTCCCGGGATTGGCGGTGGTGTCGGACGACGTCTTGTAGAGGCGGGGCGGCTCCGCGCAGGTGTTTCCGCACCGGGCGGCGTCGAATGCCTCCGGCGTCTTCACCGTCAGGTTCGTGGTGATGTTCCAGGAGTCCGACGGCACTACTACCAGCTTCACCCACCGCGCGCGCACGGTCGCGCCCGAAGGGCTCCCGCCTCCCGTACTCGCCGTGTACGTCGTGAGAGTTCCGGTGTCCGTCCGGCTGGTGGTCACCGAAGTCCACGCCGCGCTCGGCGACAGGTCCGGTGCGCCCGAGCCGGAGCTGTCGGGAAGGACGGACACGCTGACTGTCGGCGCGTGAGCGCTTCCCTGGGTGTTGAACCAATCACTCGAGATCTGGCCGATGGGTCGCTCGACCCCGAGATCCACCACCAAGTCGAAGGGCGTGGATCGCAACCATCCGACCGAGTTCGAGACGACGTCCCACGAGTAGGTCAGCGGGCTGAGCGTCCCGTCCGCGGAGCGGAGCGCGTTAGGGCTCGTCAAAGTCCGCCCCGACATCGGAGCGTAGCGGTTGGCGGTCGTCGGGACGTCGCCGGAGAGGTTGAGCACGCGTGCGGTGCACGCTCCTCCGTCGCAGACGTTCTTGCCCGCGGCGTTGAGCACCTGAACCTCCGAGAGGAACGCCCAGGGGTCGCCGCCGGGCTGAGTCACACTGACTCTCACGGACGAGGCGATTCGCTCGCTGGCCCCGAGCAGACCCGTCGTGTACCACCCGGTACCTGGATTCGGGATGACGACCCCGGAGGTGGAACCGTCCGGGTTGATGCCGCTCGACACCTCACCGGGTGCGGTGAGCGGCTCGTACGGAGTGCCCTCGACCTGCGAAGCCTGATTCCGGGTGCTCACGCTGACGTAGTTCGGGTCCGGCGGTCGGACGCCGACCTTGCCGTCGGAGAGCCAGTTCGTGCGCACAGCATGAACGCCGACGGGCGACGGCAGATCGATCTCGACCGACTGCACGTCCGTAACGGCGGTCGAACCCGTTCCGAGGCCGATCCAGGCCGGGTCCTCATAACGGGGCTCGCCGATGTGCCCGTCCACCGCCTTGGCGACGGGCCGCCCGTCCGCGTAGGTGCCGGCCGAGTCTCCGGCATTGATGGCATCCCAGATGTTCTCCGGATTGCCGTCGTGGACAACCGCACTGTAGGGGGCGTTATCCGAGACGCGTAGCGATGCGTTGGTGGACGCAACGGCACTCGAGGAGAGCACGTCCGCCGCCCCTATGGGGACGACGAGCTGCACCTGGCTCCGAGGTGAGAGATTCCCATAGGAGTCGAAAGCTGCGACTTCGTAGGTGAAGGTCTTGCCCGTCGGGACACTGGGATCGGTGAATGTCGACGGCCCGCTCGCGTCGACGGCGTAGAAGCCATTCGCGTCGGTCTGCGACGTGAACCGCTGTCCGACGTGGGCGAGCTGAACTCCGTCCCGATAGACGACGTAGCCGAGCACCGGGGCAGGGGCGACGCCAGGAGCCGGCGTGGGCATGCTCGCCACCGGAGACCACTGGACGGAGACGTCGAGGGAGGACGCGACAGCAGTGGCCGTCAGGTTCGATACCGCGGGCACGTTCTGGCTCAGCGTCGACCCGGGGTTCGCGAGGTAGTGCGCATAAGCCGCACGAAGACCGGCTGTCTGCCCCTTGGGAAACCAGTTCGTGTCGAAGTTCGCCAAGGAGAACCCGATGAAGTGGTCGATCCGGGGAAGGACCCGCTTGTCGCCGACCATGGCGGCGGCGTTCACGTCATCCATATGGGCCAGCAACTGGCCGAGTGGCTGCGACCCCTCTCCCTGTTGCGAGTACTGCTCGATGTTGGCCCAAAGGTCGACATCGGAGCCCGCCGCGCGCGCGTCATCGATACCCTGGCGTGCCGCCGCCATCCACCCGGCCGCCGCCGACGGGTCGGAACCGGCCCCGAGGTTGTCCTGGGGTGCGTACGTCGTGACGCCCGTGCCAGTGGTCAGGGCGGCGACGACCTTCCGATACGTCTGGAAGGCCGTCTGCTGCGAGGACTGTCTTGCCGCCGTCGCACTGGTCGCGGCCACATGGTACGGCGACGTCATGATGCGCACCCCGGCGCCGGCCAGCTCGCGGACGCGCGCTGTCACCTTCTTGGTGTAGTCGAGGAGATTGACGTAACGGGTGCAGGCGACACCGGACGTGGGATCTGGCGAGTACTGCACGTTGTCGCCCTCGAACGGCAGGTAGAACCCTGCGATCTGGTCTGCGTACACCTGCCCGTACCGCGCCCACAGTTCCGAGGCGACCTGCTCGCTGTAGGTCGTCTGGCGAGCCATCCACGTGGTGTTGTCCATCTCCGTGTGGTTCTGGAGCAGCAGGCCGAGCCAGACCTTGCGGCCCGTCGCCTTCGCGGCGGCAAGCGCGAGGCCGACGACGTCTTGCCGCTTCTTGGGTTTGGCCGGGTCATCCTGAACGCATCCGGAGGGCGTGGAGTAGCTGAGGCGGGATTTCTCCCACGCCGGGACGGACGACGGGTAGAGCGTCCGTACCCCCGCGCCGGTGGAGTCGGTCTGCACACAAGGCGGAGCCGCGTCCGCCGACATGCCGGCAGGAACGTCCGTGCCGGCCCAGTTCTCGGCGGTCCACTGCAGGATGACGT
The DNA here is from genome assembly GCA_001647635.1 of Leifsonia xyli. Classification (NCBI taxonomy): domain Bacteria; kingdom Bacillati; phylum Actinomycetota; class Actinomycetes; order Micrococcales; family Microbacteriaceae; genus Leifsonia; species Leifsonia xyli. The sequence goes on from CP014761.1 coordinate 1,367,359, forward strand.
CGTCGACGCACAGCCGTTGGGCGAGTGCCATCTCCTGATTCCAGACGTTGGAGTCCCACCAGCCCCACGAGGTTCCCGTAGCCGGGTCGATCCCATCGGCTGTGGCTCCGGTATGTGGACTGATGAACTCCGCCGAGAATCGCTTCGTGATCGATCGGCAGTCCGTCGCCGCCTGGGCCCCGACGCTGGGGACGACTGTCGCCGCGACGGCGATCGCGACGGCTGCGAGTGACGAGACTATTCGTCGCACGAATGCTCCTTCGTTCGGATCGGTCCGCCGGTCGGCGGCCCTCACAGATGAAGACCGGTCGCGGTGAGGGATCTGACGACGATCCGCGCCCAATGAATGCATTACCTGAGCCGCGTCACGCCATCGCTTACATGCAATGCGAGCCGACCCCGTCATGCCTAGTGCTCTTTCTACGTCTCCCAATTGGCAGGGGGAAACGCCACCTGCCTGCTGTGGAGGTGACCCGCCGTGTCCGAGACATCACGCGAGACGATCGCGACGACCAGCGCTGCAGAGGGTGCCGCACGCCCGCGGTCGCCGCGCTATCTGTCCGTGGACGGCCTGCGCGGCCTGGCCATCGTGTCGGTGCTCTTCTACCACTCGAACGCGACGGGACACGGCGTCTTCGGCGTCGACGTGTTCCTCGTGATCACCGGGTTCTTCGTCACGCTGCTGCTCCTGCGCGAGCGGGAGAAGACCGGGCGGATCCGGGTCAGCGCGTTCTGGGGGCGCCGGGTGAAGCGCATCCTTCCCGGGCTCGCGGTCACCTTGCTCGGCACGTTGACGCTCGTGTCCTGGCTTGGGCCGCCGTCGGAGTGGGACCGGACCGCGGGGACGGCGATCGCTGCGATCGCCGAGGTGACCAACTGGCACCAGATCGTCGCGGGGCAGGCGTATTGGAACACGGCCGGCGGCGTCACCCCGCTCGGTCACATGTGGTCGCTGGCGGTGACCGAGCAGATGTACATCGTCGGCCCGCTGATCGTCCTCGCGTTCACCGCGCTCTCCCGGCGGAGGCCGTGGCTGCTCGTCACGCTGTTCTCGGTGCTGCTGGTCGCGACGGCGCTCGTCGGTCCGCTGCTGTACGACGGCACGAACGCCGATCGGGTCTACATGGGATCCGACTCCCGCGCCGTCACGTTCGTCGCAGGCGCCCTCGCCGCCGTCATCGTCCATCTCGGTCACCGTCACCTGCGGGGCCGCGTCGCCGCGGGCAGCGCGACGACGCTGAGCGTGCTGAGCCTCGGCGTCCTCGTCGCGCTCACCCTTCTCACGACCGACTACCACCAGGCATGGCTCTACCAGGGTGGGCAGGTGGCAGTCGCCGTGACCACGGCCGTGCTCATCGGCTCGTTGTGCGTGACCGGCAATCTCCTCGGCCGGGTGCTGATGTTCCGGCCTCTCCGGTTCATCGGGACCATTTCGTACCTGCTGTTCCTGGTGCATCTGCCCATCTACTGGCTACTGCAGCTGAACTTCCCAGGCGTCTCGGGCTGGGTCTTGTTCGCCGTGGGCGGCACGATCGCGATCGTCGTCGCCAGCATCCTGCACCACATGCTGGCCGAGCCGCTTTATCGTCGGAGCTGGCGAGTCAGATCCGGCACCGTCGCCGCCGTGATCACCGCCGTGTCGGTCGTCGCAACGGCTCTCTGGTTACCGCCCCTGCGAACCGTGCCGGCGGAGGCGAGCGTCGCCTCCGCGCTGCTGCCCACCGTCCCCCTGACCGCGACCGGCGGAAAGCCGAAGGTCGTCGTGGTCGGCGACAGCATCGGCGTGAGCTTCGCCGACGCCCTCAAGACCTACGCGGGCGACCGCGTGGAGACCACGAACATCGCCTCCGGCGGGTGCGGCCTCTTCGATCCGGACGGCGCGCGCACAGTGACGGGATTCACCAACGCGCACGAAGCCATCGTCTCCGCCTGCTGGCCCTGGGAGAAGAAGCTGAAGGGAGCCCTCGCAAGCAGCCCAGAATATGTCGTGATCCACAGCGGCTGGGACGCGGCCGACCAGCTGATCGGGGGCACGTGGACGCACCCCTGCGAACCGGCGTGGAAGGCCCGCTACCACGAGAAACTGCGGGCTCTGGTCGACATCCTGCGCTCGGCTCCGAACCACCCGAAGGTGCTGCTGGCGAACGAGCGCCTCGACGCCCCGTTCGTCGGCCACTCCGACCGCGTCGCCTGCTTCAATGACGCCATCGAGGGGACGCTCCGCGCCAACCCGGATTTCACGCTGCTCGACTACAACGCATTCCTCCTCGGGGACGGCAGCAGCGCGGCGCAGCAGACCCCCGACGGGCACCCGATGTTCGCGGACGGCACCCACCCGACCAAGGAAGGACAACGCTTCTACGCCGCCTGGCTGCTCCGGAACATGGTCGGGCAGGCGTCGAGTTCGGAGGCAGCTGGGTGACGCCGAGCGATCGTCCGGGTGGTCCTTGCCTTCCCTACGCCACTCCCGTGACCCGCGACCGCTCCAGCACATAGCCGACCGCGACCGCGCCCGCGACGCACAGCATCACCGGGGCGAGCAGGTCGGGCCCCTGGTTCGTGAACTCCAGCGTGAGGAGCAGCGCGGTGATGGGCGCGCGCATGGTCACGGCGAGGAACGCGGCCGCACCGATCACCGCGAATGCCGGCAGCTCGGCTCCCGGCCACAGGAGGTTCCAGGCGGCCCCTCCGGCGAGGCCGAGGCCCGCGCCGATCGCCAGCGACGGCGTCAGCGTGCCGCCGGCCGCGCCCGCGCCGATGGTGCCGACGGTCGCCGCGGCCTTGACGACGCTCATGAGCAGGATGAGCAGCAAGGGAAGGGATGCGGCGAACGCCAGCTGCCCGAGCGCCCGGCCGTTGCCGAGTATGGCGGGCAGCCACAGCGCGACCACGCCGACCGCGACGAACGTCAGCGGCATGACGACGAGGATGCCCCACGAGCGCGGGCGGTGACCCTGGGCGAAGCGGGCCGACCGGACGAAGCCGACCGCGGCGAGGCCGAGCAGCGGGCCGGCGAGCACGGACCAGACGACGACCGAGGGGGTGACGTGGAGGGGCGGCACCGCGTACAGCGGGTTGGCCGGCACGACGGTCCGGCCCACCAGCGCGGCGACCGCCGAAGTCGCGAACGCGGGCAGCACGGTCGCGAAGCTGACCTCGGCGAGCAGGATCTCGACGGCGAAGACCGCTCCACCCAGCGGAACGTTGTAGACCGCGGCGAGGCCGGCCCCGGCACCGCAGGCGACGAGGATGCGCCTCTCGCGCGCCGAGACCCCCGCACGTTCCGCCAGCCAGCCCGCCCACAGCGCGCCGAGCTCCCGCGGCGCGACCTCGCGCCCGATCGACGCTCCGAGGCCGACGATGATCACCTGGAGGGCGGCGTTCGCGATCGTGACGAAGGGCGGCATCCTGCGACCGTTCACCGACTGCTCGACCGAGACGACCGCGTGCTGCGGCGCGCGCCGGCCCCACCGGCGCAGCAGGAACCAGCCGACGGCCCCGACGACGCCCGCGACGGCGAGCGCGACGACGCGGTTGACGGGAGGCGCATCCAACAGGCCCTCGTAGAAGTGGCCCTCGGAGTAGCCGAACGCCAGGTGCTGCAAGGCGTGCAGGCCGAGGTAGACGAGACCTCCGCTGATCCCGGCGCCCACCCCGACCAGCGCCGTCACGACGACCAGCCGGATCAGCCAGCGGGGCGTGTCCGGGCCGGCGGGGCGTCGGGCGGTGCGCACGTGCTCAGGGTATCGGGATGCACGCGGGCACGAAGGACCCCGCGATCGTGCAACGAATTGTTCACCCTCCGCCGCTACGGTGAAAGTGTGGCAGCCACCTCCCCCGAGCCGCTGGAGCTCGAGCAGGACGCGGCGTCGACGGCGACGTCGCGCCCGGTCGCGTCACGAACGGGGCGTGAACGCGTCCATACGGGTGGGATGTCGACTCGCCGATCACTGCTCGCCGCGCTGTGGCCGGGCGCTGCCGCGATCGTCACCGGCTGCGTGGTCGCCGGCCTGCTGCTGTCGGCGTCGCTGCGCACGGAGTTCCCGCTGTTCTCCGAAGCGTCGGCGGAGCGCGGGCGGGACTGCACCACCATCCGGAGCGCCCGTCACGCCCTCGAGGCGACCCTGCAGGCGCGCCTCCCGATGCCCGCGCCCGACGTGGAGTCCGCCCGCGCCATCCGCTCGGCCGTCACCGCGTTCGACGCGCGGACGCAGGACATCGCGACACCCGCTGTGGAATCAGCGCTGAATCCGGTTCGCGGCGCCCTGGACACGCTGTCCGACAGCATCCAGGCGTACGCCGCCGCACCCGCGGGCGCCTCCGCCGACTCGGCTCGCGGCGCGGTCGAGGATGCCCTCGGGGCGTCGCGGAGTCGTGGCAGGGCGCGATCGCTCGCGTCTGCTCCTGACGTCGGGACTCAGCTCCCGACTAGGGCGCCGACCTGGAGCAGCCCGATGGAATCGGAGGTGCACGCCGTGAAGTCCGCATCCTTCACGAACAGCGACTCGGTCGACCCGGGCGGGTAGACGCGGAAGCCGTCGGCCGGCTTGGGCCCGCAGTCGGCCTCCGGGTAGTTGAGCGCCTGGGTGATGCGGAGCGGCGCCTGCGCGGTCCCGCCCGGCTGCAGGACGACGGTGGGATGCGGCGTGCTGCGGTCGAAGTCCGCGGGCTTGCCGAGCTGGGTGCCGTTGCCGTCGCCGACGAACGACACGCCCGGCCAGCCCTGCAGCGAGCACTGGGTCGAGCCGTTGTTTGTCAGGACGAGGGTGACCTCGACGCTGCCCGCAGCGCCACCGCCTCCCTTGCCGATGGTGCCGGTGAGGTTCGCGGTGTCGCACTGGCCGTCGATCGGCGTGGCGGTCGCCGTGCCCGTCCCGGTCGGACGCGGTGAGGACGACGGCGTGGTGGAGGCGGACGCCGAGCCCGTGGTCGGCGCGGAGTTCGGGGTCGCGCATCCCGCCACGGCGAGGGCGACGGCGAGGGCGACACCCGCGGTGCCGGCGATGCGGAGGGTCCAGTTCCCGGTCATGGCTTCATCCCACCACGAGAAGGGCGGCGAGCGCCCGGGACCCGCCGGAGCGGGCCGTCAAGCCGGGCGCTGACTCCCCGCACCCCGCGCCTGCTGGCAGGATGGAGGGCATGACGGCGCTCGGATCCTGGCTTGCACGGTGGTGGGCGATCGGGGTGCCCGTCATCGGCGTGATCGTGCTGGCGGCCTTCTGGACCGTGGAGCTGAGCTCGGTCGCCGTCGCGGTGATCGCGGTCGTGCTGGCGGGCACGGTGCTCGCCGCGGTGCAGCACGCGGAGGTCGTGGCACACCGCGTCGGGGAGCCGTTCGGATCGCTCGTGCTGGCGGTCGCGGTGACGATCATCGAGGTGGCGCTCATCGTCACGCTGATGACGACGGGCAAGGACTCGCCCGAGCTCGCCCGCGACACCGTCTTCTCCGCGGTGATGATCACGATGAACGGGATCGTGGGATTGTCGCTGTTGCTGGCTGCCTCACGCCGCGAGTCCACCGCGTTCAGCGCCCAGGGCAGCGGCGCCGCGCTCGCGACAGTCACCGCGCTCGCGACGCTGACCATGGTGCTGCCGAGCTTCACCTCCGCGCCCGGACCGGTGTTCTCGCCGCCGCAACTCGCCTTCGCAGCGATCGCCTCGCTTGCCCTCTACGCCATGTTCGTCTTCACGCAGACGGTCGCCCACCGCGACTTCTTCCTGCCCGTGACGAGCAGGGGAAAGGTCCTCACCGAGGATGACCACGCCGCGAGACCATCCAACCGCGCCACCGTGACGAGCCTCGGACTGCTCATGGTGTCCCTCGTCGCCGTGGTGGGTCTCGCGAAGCTGGAGTCGACTCCGATCGAGCGGGCGATCGTCGGGATCGGCCTCCCGCAGTCGTTCGCGGGAGTGGTGATCGCCCTGCTCGTCCTGCTTCCAGAGGGAATCGCGGCGGCGAAGGCGGCGAACCGCAACCGCGCCCAGACGAGCTTGAATCTCGCGCTCGGCTCGGCGATCGCGAGCATCGGCCTGACCATCCCGGCGATCGCGCTGGCGTCCATCTGGCTGCCGGGCGAATTGCGCCTGGGGCTCGGGGCCAGTCAGATCGTGCTGCTGGTCCTGACGGTGCTGGTCAGCATCCTCACCATCGTGCAGGGACGCGCGGTGCGGCTGCAGGGCGGCATCCACCTCGTCCTGTTCGCGGCCTTCATCTTCCTATCGATCGCGCCGTAGCGCGGCGGCCGCTCAGGCGGTGGCGGCGTCGAAGAGCTGCGCGGCCGCCTGGAGCGCGGCGTCGGGCGTTCCGCCGCGCATGGCGGCGCTGGCGGACGCGCCGTCGAAGAGCAGCGTCAACTGCACGGCGAGCAGGTGCGGGTCGCGCGCGCCCGCGGCGGCGGCCTGCCGCTCGAAGTACGCGGTCAGCTCCCCCTTGAAGTGCCGGGCGACCACGGCGGCGGGATGCTCGCGGTCGCGCAGCTCGGTGGCGACGTTGACGAAGGGGCAGCCGTAGAAGTCGCTCACCAGCGCCGCCTCGTGCAGCGCCTCGAAGACGTGGAGGGCGCGGTCGCGCGGGGTGCCCTCGCTGTCCGGAGCGAAGTAGCCGGCGACGACCTGCGGCCCGTACTCCTGGAGCATCGTGGCGACGACCGCGTCCTTGCCGTCGAAGTGCTGGTAGATCGACCGCTTGGAGACCTCGGCCTCCTGGGCGATCCGGTCGATTCCGACGGCGTTGACGCCCTCGCGCACGAACAGCCGGGCGGCGGCGGCGAGGACGCGGTCGCGCGGCTTGGGCTTGGCAGGGGTCGTCGTGGTCACAAACGAATTCTACGGGCGCGGTTGCGAAAAGTAAACCGATCTGTGTACATTGTCAGCACGCCGATACACAGATCGGTTTACTTTTCCCGGAAGGACTTTCCATGACCGACATCACCGGACGCGTCGCCCTCGTCACCGGCGCCAACCGCGGCCTCGGCGCCGCGTTCGTCGCCGCGCTCCTCGAGCGGGGCGCCACCAAGGTCTACGCCGCGGCGCGCCGCCCCGAGAGCGTCGGTATCGACGACCCGCGCGTGGTCGCGCTGCCCCTCGACGTGACCGACCCGGAGAGCATCCGCCGCGCGGCCGAGGTCGCCGGCGACGTGACGGTGCTCGTCAACAACGCGGGCATCGCATCCAACCAGTCGCTCGTGACCGGCGACCTCGGCGAGATCCGGCGCGAGCTCGACACCAATTACTGGGGTCCGGTGCTTGTGACTCGCGCCTTCGCGCCGGTCATCGAGGCGAACGGCGGCGGCGCCATCGTCAACATGCACTCCGCTCTCAGCTGGTACGCGACCGGGTCGTACAGCGCGACGAAGGCCGCGCTGTGGTCCGCCAGCAACTCGGCCCGCGTCGAGCTCGCGCCGGCGGGCATCCAGGTCGTGGGCGTGCACGTCGGCTACGTCGACACAGAGATGGCGGCGGACACGGAGGGCGTCAAGGTGCCGCCGCGCCAGGTCGTGGACGAGGCGCTCGACGCCGTCGCCGCGGACGAAGCCGAGGCGATCGTCGGCGACGTCGCTCGCGGCGTGAAGTCGCGCCTGAACGAGGACGTCCGCGTTCTCTACCCCCAGCTGGCCAGGTAGGCCTCGCCGCCGAAGCCCTCCGGACGGATGCCCCAGCTCACGGTCCAGGTCTCCCCCGGCTCCAGCCAGCGGAGGCCGCGACCGGAGTTGAGGGCGTTCGCCGGCGCGGTCATCGGCTCGATCGCGAGCGCGACGCCGCCCGGCTTCGGGGCGAACGAGCGGTGCGTGAACACCTGCACGTAACGGAACGCCTCGTCACCCCAGAGCACCACGCGACGGCCGTCGTCAGCCGAGAGCGAATGCTCCACCGGGCCGTCGGGCAGATCGGCGTAGCCGGTGTCCAGGTCGAGCTCGCTGACGCGGCGCCCCGCGGACAGATCGTAGGGCGTGCCCTCGACCGGCGCCTCCCCGGTCACGTTGCTGCGGTCGTCCGTCTCGAAGCGGGTGCGCGCGGCGACGCGGACGATCAGTTCCTCCGGAGGCACGTCCGCGATGCGGAGGTACGGGTGCGCGCCGACAGCGACGGGGGCGGCGGTCTCGCCGACGTTGGAGATCGAGTGGGTCACCGACATCCCCTCGGTGTGCAGCTCGTGCGTGACGGCGGTCTCCAGCGCGAACGGGTAGCCCGGCTCGGGATAGATGGCGGCGGCCTGGGTGACGGTCGAGTCGGTGCGGTCGACCAGCTCGTAGGGGCGGCGGCGCAGCAGGCCGTGGCTCGCGTTGCCCTTGGCGGGCTCGGTGAGGTCGAGCTGCAGCGTCCTGCCCTCGTAGTCCCAGCGGCCGTCCTTCACGCGGTTCGGCCAGGGCACGAGGACGATGCCGCAGGCCGACGGGGTCTGCTCGGCGGCGGGATACGGCTCGGTCAGGTCGGACTCCGCGAAACGGAGGGACCGGATGCCCGCGCCCACCTGGACGATGGTGGCGCTCAGGTCGCCGAAGTCGAGCTCGTACTGTTCACCGGTCGCGGGTCGCATGGGACCAGGGTAGGCCTCAGGCCACGACCACAGGCAGACCGGCTTTCCGCAGCGCCGCGACCTCGACGTCGTCGGCCGAGGTGCCGGTGATGAGCTCCGCGACGTCGGCGAGCCCGGCGATGCGACCGAGATGGGTGCGTCCGAGCTTGCTGCCGTCGGCGACGACCACGGCGCGCTCGGCGGAGCCGACCATCACCCGCTTGAGGTCGGCCTCCGGCAGGTTGACGTTGGTGATGCCGCCGGTGGGATGCACTCCCGTGCAGCCGATGAACGCGAGGTCGGCGTGGACGCGCTCCAACAGCACGGCCGCGAGCGGCTCGACGAGCGAGTGCTGCAGCGGCCGCAGGGTGCCGCCCGTCACGACCACCTCGAAGCGCGGGATGGCACGCTCAAGCTCCAACGCGATGGTGAGGCCGTTGGTGATGACGGTGACGCCGTCGAGGTCGTCGCGCTCGACAAGCGCCCGGGCGATGGCGGCGGTCGTCGTGCCGACGTCGAGCAGCACACTGCTGCCGGGGACGACCATCGCCGCGGCTGCCTCGCCGATGCGCCGTTTCTCGTCGGCGGACGACTCCAGCGCCTCCTCGAAGCTCGCCTCCCTGGTGCCGGCGGCGCGCAGGACCGCGCCGCCGTGCACGCGGCGGATGCTCTGGTCGCGATCGAGCGCATCCAGGTCGCTCCGCACGGTGACGTCGGAGACCTGGAACGCCTCGCTGAGGTCGGAGACGCGGGCGAAACCGGCCCGGCCGATCAGCTCGAGCATCCGTTCGCGGCGGAGCGCGGCGGGCAGCGGTTCGCTCATGCGTCCATGCTGGAACGCTTGCGATATCTTGTCAATACGAAAGCATCAACGTATCCTTGCTTTCGGAATCGAAAGGATGGCATGGCCGCGATCACGAAGCGCCCCACCCGTCTCTCCGACGGCCGGGAGCTCATCTACTACGACGACGCCGACACGACGCTCGCGCCCGAGCGCAAGCCCGACTTGCGCGAGCCAGCACCGCGTCCGGCGACGGCGACGATGCGACAGGACCCGCTCACCGGGGAGTGGGTGTCCATCGCGGCGGCACGGCAGAACCGCGTGATGCTCCCGCCCGCTGAGCTCGACCCGCTCGCGCCGGCGAGCCCGACGAACCCGTCCGAGATCCCCGACCTCTACGACGTCGCCGTATTCGAGAACAAGTCGCCGTCGTTCGGCCCGCTGCTCGAAGACGGGAACGCCCCGCAGGGCCCGGACGACCTGGCCGAGGTCGGCCTCGGGCGCACCCGGACCTCTGTCGGCCGCTGCGAGGTGGTCTGCTTCAGCCCGGCCACGACCGGTGCGTTCGGCAGCCTGACTCCGTCGCGAGCCCGGACGGTGATCGAGGCGTGGGCGGACCGCACCGCTGCTCTCTCGGCGCTGCCCGGCGTGCAGCAGGTCTTCCCGTTCGAGAACCGCGGCGAGGCGATCGGCGTGACGCTGCACCACCCACACGGGCAGATCTACTCCTACCCGTACATCACCCCGCGGACGACGGCCCTGATCCGGTCGCTCGACGCCTACGGCCCCACGCTGTTCGCCGACATTCTGGAGCGTGAACGGAACTCGGAGCGCGTGGTCCTCGCGGGCGAGCACTGGACGGCGTTCGTGCCGTTCGCGGCGCGCTGGCCGATCGAGATCCACGTGCTGCCCCACCGCCACGTCGCCGACCTCGCCGAGACGAACGCGGCCGAGCGTGACGAGCTGGCGACCCTGTACCTGCGCGTGCTGCGCGGCGTCGACGCCCTCTACGACTCCCCCACGCCGTACATCGCCGCCTGGCACCAGGCGCCGGTGGACGTCCGGCGCGACGAGATCCGGCTCATGCTGCAGCTGACCTCGCCGCGGCGCGGGGCGGATAAGCTGAAGTTCCTGGCCGGCTCGGAGGCGGCGATGGGCGCCTGGATCGGCGACGTCCCGCCGGAGCAGGCCGCCGCCGCGGTGCGCGAGGCCATCGCGCGAGCGGATGCTGCGAATCCGGTCGGCCCGCTGCCGGTCGAGGTCACCGAGCTCGTGACCGTCGCGCCCACTACCCCCGACTCCGACCGAGAGGCTGACCGATGACCGACCTGCGCACCGGCGTCCGCGACGACTTCGCCCAGGTGTTCGGCCGCGAACCCGACGGCGTCTGGTCGGCGCCCGGCCGGGTCAACCTGATCGGCGAGCACACCGACTACAACCTCGGCTTCGTGCTGCCGTTCGCGATCAACCGTCGCACGGTCGCGGCGGTCGGCGTGCGGGACGACCGCGTGCTTCGCGTCGGAAGCACGTTCGCGGATGAGCTGGTGGAGGTGTCGCTCGACGAGCTCACGCCCGAGGCGCTGAGCGGCTGGGCCGCCTACCCGCTGGGTGTGGCGTGGGCGCTGGGCGAGTTCGGCGCCGACCTCGCCGCGGTGCCGGGCGTCGATATCCTGATCGACTCGAACGTGCCTGTCGGCGCCGGGCTGTCGTCCTCCGCCGCGATCGAGAGCGCCGTCTCTGTCGCACTGAACGAGATCTGGCGGCTCGGCCTCGACCGCCGCACGCTGGCGCGCGTGGGGCAGCGCGCCGAGAACGTCGCCGTCGGCGCGCCGACCGGCATCATGGACCAGTCCGCCTCGCTGCTCGGTGAGCGCGACGCCGCCGTGTTCCTCGACTGCCGCTCGCTCGAGTCGCAGATCGTGCCGCTCGGCCTCGAGGACGCGGGGCTCGAGATCCTGATCATCGACACCGGAGTGACGCACGCGCACGCGACGGGCGGGTACGCCGACCGCCGCCGATCCTGCGAGGAAGGCGCGCGGATCCTGGGCGTCGAGGCGCTGCGCGACGTGTCGATCGACGACCTCGACCGAGCGCGGGAACTGCTGGACGACGTGACGTTCCGCCGAGTCCGCCACATCGTGACCGAGGATCAGCGCGTGCTCGACACGGTGCAGACCCTGCGCGAGGAGGGACCGGCGGCGATCGGCCCGCTGCTCGACGCCTCCCACGTCTCCATGCGCGACGACTTCGAGATCTCGGTGCCCGAGCTAGACCTCGCCGTCGAGACCGCCCAGGCGAACGGCGCCCTCGGCGCGCGCATGACCGGCGGCGGCTTCGGCGGCTCGGCGATCGCACTGGTTCCGTCGGACGCGGTGAGCCGAGTGCTGGTCGCTCTCGACGGCGCGTTCGCGGAGCACGGGTTCGGTCAGCCGGACCTGTTCACGGTCCGCGCGTCCGAGGGCGCCCGGCGCGAGGACTGAGCCGGCGCTGTTCACCTCCGCTTTACCCGGCGAGGGTTGAATGGCGAGGGTGACCGACACGCGTTCGACCGAGCCGCAGGTGACCTGGCTCGACCCGGACACCGTGCAGGTGCGTCAGCCGAAGGCGTCCCACTGGGAGGCGCCGTTCCTCTACCTGCTGTTCGGGCGGGAGCGGGCGCTGCTCATCGACACCGGCGCCACCTCCGACGAGCGCGTGTTCCCGCTGCGGTCGACGGTGGAGCGGCTGACCGCCGAGTGGTTGCGTCGTAACCCCGCGGTCTTCACGCGACCGTATCCGCTGGTCGTGGCGCACTCGCACGCGCACGGCGACCACATCGCCGGGGACGCACTCCTGCGCGACCGTCCGGGCACGACCATCGTCGGAACCAGCCCGGCCGAGGTGATCGGCTTCTTCGGATTCCGGTCCTGGCCGGATGAGACGGTGCCGTTCGACCTGGGCCGACGCGTGGTCGACGTGATCGGCGGGCCGGGCCACGAGCCCTCGGCGGTGGTGTTCTTCGACCGCCGCACGGGCATCCTGTTCACCGGGGACACCGTGCTGCCCGCGCATCTGTACGTGCGCGACCTGGCGCAGTACCGGGCGACGATCGAGCGGCTCATCCGTTTCCGCGACGACCCCACGGCGCCGGTGCGCGAGCTGCGCGGCGCGCACATCGAGATGTCCGCCTCCCCCGGCGTCGCCTACCCGCCCGGAACGGTGGAGCAGCCCGACGAGGCCGAGCTGCCGCTGCGCCCGCGCATCCTGGACCGCGTGCTCGCCGCCCTCGACGAGCTGACCGGCGAGCCCGGCCAGCGCGTGACCCGCCGCCGTTTCATCGTCGTCATCGACCGCTGACGCGCCCGAGACGGAAGGGCCGCCGAAGTGCGGGTAGTTGCGGGGAAGAGCGGCGTGTCGGCCGCAATTAGCTGCCCTTCGGCGGCCCTTCCACTCGAGGGAGGGGCTAGGGCGTGACGGGGGACGGGGTGCCGTGGGTGAGGCGGACCAGCTCGTCGAAGGTGGTCGGGAAGACGGTGTGGGCGTGGCCCGCGGCGGCCCAGACCTCCGGGTAGCCGGCGAGCGCCTCATCCACGACGGTCCGCAGCGGCGCGGGATGGCCGACGGGAGCGACCCCGCCGATGGTCTGGCCGGTCGCGGCCTTCACGGTGTCGGGGTCGGCCCGGCGGATGCGGCCGCCCAGCCGCTCGCCCAGGAAGGCGGTGTCGACGCGGTGCGCGCCCGACGTCATGACGAGGAGCGGTTCGCCGTCCAGCGTGAAGACGAGCGAGTTCGCGATGGCGCCGACCTCGACGCCGAGCTCGGCGGCGGCTGCCACGGCGGTCGGCGTCGCCGCGTGGAACCAGCGCACCCGCGGCTCCACCCCTGCCGCGAGGAGGGCTGCTTCGACGCGCTCGACGGCGGGGTGCGTCCGCTCGGCGGATTCGTCGGTCATGCCAGCTCCCTCTCCGCCGCCTCCACGATGTTCTGGAGCAGCAGCGCGCGTGTCATCGGTCCGACCCCGCCGGGGTTGGGCGAGATCCAGGAGGCGACCTCCGCCACCTCGGGTGCGACGTCTCCGGCCACCACGCTCTTGCCCGTCACCGGGTCCTCGACCCGGCTCACGCCCACGTCGAGGACCACGGCGCCCGGCTTCACGTCGTCGGCGGTGATGAGCCCCGCGACACCCGCCGCGGAGATGATCACGTCGGCGCGGCGCAGATGCTCGCCCAGGGACCGCGTCCCGGTGTGCGTCAGCGTGACCGTCGCGTTGAACTCGCGCCGGGTGAGCAGCGCGCCGATCGAGCGGCCGACGGTTACGCCGCGACCGACCACGACGACGTCCGCGCCGCGCAGGTCGACGCCGTGGCGCGTCATCAGCTCGATCACGCCGCGCGGCGTGCACGGCAGCGGAGACGTGATCGGGTCGTTGGCGTTCAGGACCAGGCGGCCGAGGTTTGTCGGGTGCAGCCCGTCCGCGTCCTTCGCCGGATCGACCAGCTCGAGGATGGCGTGGGTGTCGAGGTGCGCGGGCAGGGGCAGCTGGACGATGAAGCCGGTGCAGTCGGGGTCGGCGTTGAGGTCCTCGACCACCGCCTCCAGTTCCGCCTGCGAGATGTCGGCCGGGAGATCGCGGCGCAGGGATGCGATCCCCACCTCCGCGCAGTCGCGGTGCTTGCCCGCGACGTACCACTGCGAGCCCGGGTCGTCGCCGACGAGGATCGTGCCGAGCCCCGGCACGATCCCCTTCTCGCGCAGCGCCGCCACGCAGTCCCGGAGCTCCGCCTTGATCTCGGCCGCGGTCGCCTTGCCGTCGAGGATCCGTGCAGTCACGCGCACTCCTTGTGTTTCCCCCATCGAGTACACGAAGAATGCACGGGACGCGCCGTGGCGGCGTGCACTCTTCGCGGACTTGACGGAGGGGTCGGGGTCAGATGGAGGACGGGAGCTCGACGGGGAAGCCCTCCTGGCCGGACGGGGTCAGGCCCGGGTAGAGCGGGAACGCGGCGGTCAGGGCGTCCACGCGGGCGCGCAGCGCCTTCGTGTCGGCGCCGGGACGCAGCGCGAGCGCGATGATGTCGGCCACCTCGGTGAACTCGGTGTCGCCGAAGCCGCGGGTCGCCAGCGCGGGCGTGCCGATGCGGAGGCCGGAGGTGACCATCGGCGGGCGCGGGTCGAACGGCACCGCGTTGCGGTTGACCGTGATGCCGACCTCGTGCAGCACGTCTTCGGCCTGCTGGCCGTCGAGCTCCGAGGTGCGCAGGTCGGCGAGCACCAGGTGCACGTCGGTGCCGCCGGTGAGCACGTCCACGCCCGCAGCGCGGGAGTCGTCGGCGGTGAGACGCTCGGCGAGGATCTGCGCGCCGCGGATGGTGCGCTCCTGGCGGTCCTTGAACTCCTCGGTCGCGGCGAGCTTGAACGCGGTCGCCTTCGCGGCGATCACGTGCATCAGCGGGCCGCCCTGCTGACCGGGGAAGACGTTGGAGTTGAGCTTCTTGGCGAGCTCGGTGTCGCGGCTGACGATGAAGCCGGAGCGCGGGCCGCCGATGGTCTTGTGCACGGTCGACGAGACGACGTCGGCGTGCGGCACGGGCGACGGGTGAAGGCCCGCGGCTACGAGGCCGGCGAAGTGCGCCATGTCGACCCACAGCTTGGCGCCCACCTCGTCCGCGATCTCGCGGAACGCGGCGAAATCGAGCTGGCGCGGGTACGCGGACCAGCCGGCGATGATGACCTGCGGCTTGTGCTCCAGGGCCTTGTCGCGCACGACGTTCATGTCGACGAGGAACGACTCGGGGTCGACGCCGTAGGACACGGCGTTGTAGAGCTTGCCGGAGAAGTTGAGCTTCATCCCGTGTGTCAGGTGGCCGCCGTGCGAGAGCTCCAGGCCCAGGATGGTGTCGCCCGGCGTCGCGATGGCGGACAGCACGGCCGCGTTGGCCGAGGCGCCCGAGTGCGGCTGGACGTTGGCGTACTCGGCGCCGAAGAGGGCCTTCGCCCGGTCGATCGCCAGCTGCTCGGCGACGTCGACGTACTCGCAGCCGCCGTAGTAGCGACGGCCCGGGTAGCCCTCGGCGTACTTGTTGGTGAGCACCGAACCGACCGCCTCGAGCACGGCACGCGGCACGAAGTTCTCGGACGCGATCATCTCGAGGTAGTCGCGCTGGCGGCCGAGCTCCAGCTGGAGGACCTCGGCGATCTCGGGGTCGACCTCGGAGAGAGGCGCTGTGAACGTGGAGGGCAACGTGTCGGTCAAAACCGGCTCCTTCGTACAGGGATGGACCATCTGCGTATCGACCCAGGCGCGCGGCCGAATCCACCCGTGTTCAAGGAGGTTGCGTGTCGCTCCCCGATGGTGACCATCTGAGCGCCAGTTGCGACGTGGGACAGCATAGCAAAGCGGCCACCCGCCGGAACCCTTGCCCATTAGTTAGGAGCCCTGCAATACTCGCTTCTGGTCGACCAGCGGGGGTGGCGGTGCCGGCCGGTCCGCACTCCCCCGAGCCTCCAGGAGCCCACCGTGGTCGTGCCCCGCCCCGTCCGCACCGAGATCTCCGCGGCATCCCCGTTCGTGCTGACCGGCTCCGCGCGCATCAGCGTCGCAGGCGCCGGGGCGGACGGAGTCGCCCGTCTGCTGTCCGCAGAACTCGCCTCGGACTGCGGCCGCGAGCCCGCGATCGTCGCCGAACCGCCCGCCTACGGCGACATCGCGATCGTGATCGCGCCGGGTGAGGGACCGCACGAGGACGGCTCCGACAGCGCAGAGGGTTACACCCTCGAGGTCTCAGCCGAGGGCGTCCGGATCGGCGCCGCGACCACCGCAGGCGCGTTCTGGGGCGTGCAGACCCTGCGTCAGCTGCTCCCCGCCGCATGCGAGGGCGACCCTCTGACGATCGACGCCGTCCGCATCCACGACCACCCCCGGTACGCCTACCGCGGCGCGATGCTGGATGTGGCGCGCCACTTCTTCACGCCCGCCGAGGTGAAGCGGTTCATCGACGCGATCGTCCTGCTCAAGCTGAACCACCTGCACCTGCACCTGACGGACGACCAGGGCTGGCGCCTCCAGATCGAGTCGTGGCCCGAGCTGACCCGGATCGGCGGCTCGACCGGCAGCGACGGCAGCCGCGGCGGGTTCTACACGCAGGACGAGTTCCGCGACCTCGTGGCGTACGCCGCCGAGCGGCACATCACGGTCGTCCCCGAGATCGACATGCCGGGCCACACCAACGCGGCGCTCGCGTCCTATCCCGAGCTCAACCCCGACGGGTTCGCGCCTGCGCTGTACACCGGCTCGGAGGTCGGGTTCAGCACCCTGCGCACCGGCGACCCGGTCACGCAGCGGTTCGTCCGGGAGGTGATCCGCGAGGTCGCGGCGCTCACGCCCGGTCCGTACCTCCACCTCGGCGGCGACGAGTGCCTGAGCACGAGCGACGCCGACTTCGCCGCGTTCGTCCAGGATGCGTTCCGCGTCGCCGCCGAGAACGGCAAGACGCCCGTCGGCTGGCACGAGGTCGGCAAGGCCGGCGGTCTGCCGGCCGGTACGATCGGCCAGTACTGGGATTTCACCGCCCCGCGCGGCCAGGCCGCCGAGCTGGCGCTGGCGTTCGTCCGCGACGGCGGCTCCGTCATCATGTCGCCGTCCGACGTCGCGTACCTCGACATCGTGTACGCGGACGGCGACCCGATCGGTCAGGACTGGACCGGCGGCCCCACCACGCTCCGCGACTCCTTCGTCTGGGACCCTGCGCGCATCGTCCCCGGCCTCGGGGATGC
Source organism: Leifsonia xyli (assembly GCA_001647635.1). Taxonomy (NCBI): domain Bacteria; kingdom Bacillati; phylum Actinomycetota; class Actinomycetes; order Micrococcales; family Microbacteriaceae; genus Leifsonia; species Leifsonia xyli. The sequence continues at coordinate 1,384,407 of CP014761.1, forward strand.
GCACATCCTGGGCGTGGAGGCGCCGCTCTGGACCGAGACGGTCGCGACGATCGACGAGGTGGAGGAGATGGTCTTCCCGCGGCTCGCGGCCGTCGCCGAGGTCGGCTGGTCGGCAGCCCCGGCTGACACCGAGCCCGTGGTCGCGGCGCGCGACCTGTCGGACTTCTCCGACCGGCTGGCGTCCCTCGCCGAGCACTGGGATGCGGCGGGGACGAAGTACCGGCGCGTTCCGGAGGTCAGGTGGCCGGAACGCGTGGGCTGAGGCCTGCCGCCCGGGTCACGGGTACCCGATGAACCACAGCAGCGCCAGCGCCACCGGCTGGAGCGCGATGCACGCGATCAGCGTCGCCTTCCGCGCACGCCGGTTGCGCGTCAGCCCGCGGGCTCCGGCGAGCGGCGACAGCGGCAGCAGCAGCCGGAACGTGCTCTGCTGCGGCAGGAACACCGCGAACAGGTAGAGCCCGTAGCTGACCGCGTACGCGACGACGTCCGTCCCGAGCGCGCGAACGGACCGCCGGGTCACGATCCAGACGAAGCCCGCGACGATCCCGATCACGATGAGGGCGCCCAGGATGCTGAGGTAGCGCCAGCTGAGCAGGAACCACGGCGTCAGCGGGATGAACGCGACCTTGCCGATGAAACCCGTCCACCACGACAGCTCGGTGGCGACGTAGGCGTCGCCGGTGCCCGTCACCGCCGCCGCGATGATCGGCCACGACATCCCCGCGACCGCCATGACGGCTCCCGTCACGATCATGCTCAGCCGTTCCCGTGGACGGAAGGGCTCTCCCCCGCGCCGCACCTGCAGCATCCGGATCAGCAGCACGATCGCGAGCGCCAACGGCAGCGCCAGCGCACCGGGACGCGTGAAGGCCGCCGCCACCCCGAACGGCAGCATCAGCCAGTAGCGCCGCTGGATCATCATCAGCAGCGCCGCGAACATCAGGAAGAAGAACAGGCTCTCGGCGTATGCGATCTGCAGCACGAACGACAGCGGCCCGAAGCAGAAGAACGCGGTCGCCCAGAATGCGCTGGACACGCCCGCGCGCGCCGCCACCAGGCGGAAGAGCACCACGCTCGCCGCCGCGCCGAACACCATCGCGACGGCGACCCCGGCCGGGTAGAAGTCCATCCCGGTCACGAAGGTCAGTGCGCGCACGATGATCGGGTACAGCGGCAGGAACGCCCACGGGTTCTGCTGCACCGACCCGTCGGCGTCGAGCGGAAGCGACGTCGGGTACCCCTGCTCGACGATCTGGCTGTAGTACGCGCCGTCCCAGGATCCGGAGAACGTGAAGAACGTGGGATCCATCCGCGGGCTGGCGTACTCCCAGTGGCCGACGTTCGCGGCGATGAACAGCGCCAGCATGAGCGCCGTCGTCAGCAGCCGCGACACGGCGTACATCACGAGCACCGCCGCCCACCAGGGCACCTCCCGGCCGGCGAAACGCAGCCGCCTGGGTACGGCGAGCGGTGCGGCCGTGAGAACCGGTCGCCGGGTGCTCGTCGTTTCCGCTGTCATCGTCCCATCCGTGAGGCCGCCCGCTGATTTCGCCTCTTGGATGGTACCCGTGCGGGATGTGCGCGGGGAGCGGTCGACTGGGGGGACCCTACTTCACGCTCCCCGCCGTCAGTCCGCCCACGAGCCGCTTCTCGATCAGCATGAACAGGATCACCACGGGGATGACCGCCACGACCGACACCGCGAACACGTACTGCCACGCCGCATCGTACTGTCCGACGAACTTGGTGAGCGCGACGGACAGCGGCTGGTTCGCGTCCGTCGACAGGATGACCAGGCTGGCCGCGAACTCGTTCCAGGATGCGACGAACGTGTAGATGATCGCCGTCACGATCCCCGGCCACACCAGAGGCAGCTGGACGCGGAACAGCACGGTCCACTTGCCCGCGCCGTCGAGCTGGGCGGCCTCGTCGACCTCCTTCGGCACCCCGGAGAAGAAGCTGTGCATGATCCAGATCGCGAACGCCAGGTTGAACGCGGCGTTCACCAGGATCATCGCGAGCCAGGTGTCGTTGATCCCGAGCGCCACCATCTCCTTGAACAGACCCGTGGCGAGCACGGTCGGCTGGAGCATCTGCGTGACGATGACGAGGAACAGGAAGATCCCGCGCCCCGGGAACCGGAACCGGGCCGTGTAATACGCAGCCGGGACGCAGACGATCAGCACGAGCGCCGTCGCGAACACCGCGATCACGATCGTCGAGATGAGGTTGTACGGCAGCGGCGTCTCGGGCGTCGACCACATCGTGAGGTAGTTCTCGGGATGCCACTGCTCGGGCAGGTAGGTCGGCGGGACGGCGAGGATGTTGTTCCGGCTCTTGAACGAGCCGACCAGCATGATCAGGTACGGCGCGATGAAGACCAGGGCGATGACGATGCCCGCGATGACCTTGACGACGGTGCGCCACGGCGAGCGGGACCCGCGAGGGCGACGCCGGCGCACGGCCGGGGCTCCGGCTCCGGCGAGCGCGACGGGGGCGGGGGCGGTCACGAGACCTCCTTCATCGGCTTCACGATCCACAGGTACAGGCCGACGACGACGAGCACGATCAGGAAGTTGATCACGCTGAGCGCGCTCGACAGGTCGATCCGCTGCTCGTTCTGCAGCAGCTTGAACACGTAGGTGGTGGTCGTGTCCGCCTTGTAGCCGGGGATGGACCCGGTCATCAGCTTCAGGATGGGCAGCGAGTTGAACACGTTGATGATGTTGATCAGCGTGGCCAGGGCGATCGCGTTGCGCAGGTTCGGCAGGGTGACGCTGAAGTAGGAGCGGAACGCGCTCGCGCCGTCCACCTTCGCCGCCTCGAGCATGTCGCCCGGGATGCCGGCCAGGCCGGCCAGGATCGTGTACGTCGTGAACGGCAGCGACACGAACACCGCGATGCCGATCGACGAGATGAACGCGGGCACCGGCTCCTTGGTGAAGCCGAACGGCTCGGCGAGCAGGTGGATGTCCACCAGGAACTTGTTGATGATCCCGTAGAAGGGGTCGAGGCCGTAGACGAAGACGGTCGTGGTCATGACGACGCTCGCCGCCCACGGCACGATGATCGCCATCCGCACCCAGCGCCGGCCGGGGAAGTTCTTGTCGAGGAACTGGGCGAGGGCGAGCGAGATCACCACGGTGATCACGACGACCGAGACGACCCAGACCAGGGTGTTGAGCAGGATGCCCGGGAGCTCCGGGCGGGAGAGCACGGTCGCGTAGTTCTGGAACCCGACCGAGCCGTGGTCCACGCCGGCGAGCGAGATCTTGCGGGTGGAGTTGTAGATCATGTAGCCGGCGGGGAACAGGACCACACCGAAGATCAGGATGAGGGCGGGCAGCGTCCACGGCACGGCGTGCCACAGGTCGGACGCGCCGGTCCGGGGCTTGGGGGACGCCCCGCGGCGGGGACGGCCGGTGGCCGCCCCCGCGCGGGTCGCTTCAGCAGTGCTGGTCATACCTGGATGCCGGTCTCCGGCTTACTGGCCGTCGGCCTTCGCCTGGATCGACTTCAGCAGGTCTTCGGGCTTCGCGCCCTGACCGAGCTGACCGATCTGGGCCTGGATCGCGCCCTGCGCGGCCGACCAGTTCGGGTTGGTGGACGGGTAGAACTTCGCGTTCGGCAGCAGGTCGAGGAACGGCTTGATGGTCTCGTCCGAGCCCATCACATCCGCGCCCGACTTGGTGGTGGGCAGGAAGCCCTCCGCCTTGACCCACGTCGAGTAGACGTCCTTCGAGTAGAAGTAGTCCAGGAACTTCTTGATCGACGCGGTCTTGTCGGTCTTGTTCTTGAACGCCATCAGGTGGTCCGCGACGCCCAGCGTGAACGGCGAGCCGTCCTTCGTCGGGATCGGCGCGATGCCGTACTGCAGCGACGGGTTCTTGTCCTTGATCTGGCCGACTGTCGGCGGCAGGCCGACCTGCATGCCGAGCTGTCCCTGGATGAAGACGTTCAACAGCGGCGTGCGGTTCGTCGAACCGGCGTTCGGCTGCGTGTAGCCCTGGTTGATGATCTTCTGCATCTCGGTGGCGCCCTCGACGTTCTCCGAGCTGTCGATCGTCAGCTTCTTGGCGTCGCCGTAGCCGCCGCCCGCTCCGTAGAACCAGAGCGCGGTCTCGGCTTGCGCCTCCTCGCTGCCGAGGGGCATGCCGTAGGGGGTGACGCCGGCGGCCTTGAGCTTGCCCGCGTCCTCCTCGAACTCGGCCCACGTCTTCGGCGGGGCCGAGATGCCGGCCTTGGAGAAGTCGTCCTTGTTGTAGAAGAGAGCACGGGCGGAGGCGATGAACGGCAGGCCGTACTGGGTGCCGTCGATGCTCGCGTTCTTCTTGAAGGCGTCCTGGAAGTCGTTCAGCGTGGACGACGAGACGATGTCCTTGGCCGGGTAGAGCAGGTCGTCGGCCGCGAAGCCGGCGAACGCGTCGATGTTCAGGATGTCGGGCTGCTTCTGGGCCTGGATTCGCGTCTTGATGACGTTGTTGATGTCCGTCCAGGACTCGACGTCGAGGTTCACCTTGATGTCGGAGTTCTTGGCCTCGAAGTCCTTGATGATCTGCTGCCACTCGGCCTTGGTGTTGTCCGAGTAGCTCGCCACCATCAGGTCGAGCGTCTGCGCGCCGCCGGACGAGCCTCCGGACCCGCCGCTGAAGCCGCAGGAGGCGAGCGTCATGGTGGCGACCGCCGCTGTCGCGACCGCCGCTCCCCACCGCAGTGACTTCTTCATTGCTTCCTCACTTCTCGAAGGGAATTACACGAACCGTCACTGCGATGGTGCCTGCGCGACGATGCGTAGCTGGTGATGCTTAGTGATTTGTTTCTGCTTGAAACAAGCACTTGCACTCAATGGATGCTCGAAAGCATGGCGCGTACGAGCGCTCCCGTCAAGAACCAACCGGGAGATCGTTACATGGCGTTTACACCGATCCGCGGAATCCCGGCATTCGTTCCGAGAAACGATTGAACATGATTACTAGACAGACCGATCGATCATCAGCGATCATTGGTGCGAATCGACAGAACAGGAGCGATCAGTGACGCACGCATCCCCCGGAGGAGCCCACATGGAGGCCGAGCTGCGCTCGCAGCCCGAGACCTGGGCGACCGCCGCCGGGCTCCGCGACGAGCAGGCGCTGCTGCCGGCGCCCGGTGAGCGCATCGCCGTGGTCGGCTGCGGGACGTCGTGGTTCATGGCGCAGGCCTACGCCTCCCTCCGCGAGGCCGCCGGCCACGGGGTGACCGACGCGTTCGCCGCGTCCGAGGCGCCCGTGCTGACCCGCGACTACGACGCGATCGTCGCGATCACCCGCTCCGGGACGACGACCGAGGTGCTGGAGCTGCTGGACGCGGCGCAGATCGCGGGCATCCGCGGCCGCACGATCGGCATCGTCGGTGACCCCGAGACCCCCTTGGTCGATCTGGTCGACACGGCCATCCGCCTCCCCTTCGCCGACGAGCAGTCGGTCGTGCAGACGCGCTTCGCGACCACCGCGCTCGCGCTGGTCCGCGCCTCCCTCGGCCACGACCTCGCGCCCGCGATCGACCAGGCCGCGGCCGCGATCGACGAGGAGCTCGACGACGAGCTTGTCGGCGCGGAGCAGTACGCTTTCCTCGGCGCCGGATGGACGATCGGGCTCGCGCACGAGGCGGCCCTCAAGATGCGCGAGGCCTCCCAGTCGTGGACAGAGTCGTACCCGGCCAAGGAGTACCGACACGGCCCCATCTCGATCGCGGCTCCCGGCCGCGTGACGTGGATGCTGGGCGAGGCCCCGGTCGGCCTCTCCGGCGACCTCGCCGTCACCGGCGCCCGCTTCGAGGACCGCCCGATCGACGGCATGGCCGACCTGGTGCGCGCACAGCGCGTCGCCCTTGCCCGCGCCCGCCGGTTCGACCTCGACCCCGACAGCCCGCGCAACCTCACCCGATCGGTCATCCTCCCCTCGTGACCACCGCTCTGGACCCGCAGGCACCGGCCGCCGCCCCGCTCGGGAGCGGCGCACCGGTGCTGGCGTTCGACGTCGGCGGGACCGACATGAAGGCCGCCCTCGTCGACGGCGACGGGCGTCTCGTCTCGGTCGTCCGCGTCCCGACACCGCACGCTGGGACCGCGACCGGCGAGGCCGTTGTCGCGGCTGTCGCGGACCTGGCCGCCCGGTTCGGCGCCGACCATCCGTCCGTCGTCCCCCAGGCCGCGGGCCTGCTGGTGCCTGGGCATGTGGACGACGAGGCCGGGGTGGGCGTCTTCGCCGAGAACCTGGGCTGGCACGACTTCCCCTTCCGCGCTCGCGCCGAGGAGGCGCTGGGCCTGCCGGTCTCGTTCAGTCACGACGTGCGCGGCGCGGGCGAGGCGGAGCACCGGCTGGGAGCGGCGGCCCCGTACCGGGATGTCGTCGTGATGGCGATCGGGACGGGGATCGCCGGCGCGATCTTCATCGACGGCCGCCTGTACACCGGCGGCGGGATGGCGGGCGAGATGGGGCACTCCCGCGTCGCCGCCGGGCCGCTGTGCGCGTGCGGCGGGATGGGCTGTCTGGAGGCCGTCGCGTCTGCGGCCGCGATCGCGCGACGCTACAACGACCTGACCGGCGCCTCGGTCCCCGGCGCGCGTGAGGTGCTGGAGCGCGCCGAGGCCGGCGACCCGGCTGCGCGACAGGTGTGGGAATCGGCGCTGGACGCGCTGGCCCTCGACCTCTCGCACACGGTCGCGCTCCTCGCTCCGGAGGCGATCGTCATCGGCGGCGGGCTGGCGCAGGCCGGCCCCGCACTGTTCGGGCCGCTCGCGGAGAAGCTGGACGCCATCCTGACCTTCCACCGTCGTCCGGTGCTGCTCCCGGCCAGCATCGGCGAGAACGCCGGGCTCATCGGCGCGGCCCTGCGTGCGCGGGACCTGCTGGCGGTCGGCGCCCGGCCCGCCGCGGAGGGGGCACCGTGATCCTCACCGTCACCCCGAATCCGGCCCTCGACCTCACCTACCGCGTCCCTGCGCTGCAGCCCGGCGAGACGCACCGCGCCGCTCCCCCGGCCGTGCGCTCCGGCGGCAAGGGACTCAACGTCGCGCGGGTCGTCGCCCAGACCGGCGGCGCCGCCTTCGCCCTGACCACCGCGGGCGGCCCGTCCGGGCTCCGGCTGGCGGACGACCTGGAGGCGTCCCGGCTGCCGAGCGAGCTGGTCCCCGTGCAGTCCCCCACCCGAAGCAGCATCGCGATCGTCGACGAGGCGGCGGGTGAGACGACCGTCGTCAACGAGACCGGTGGGCCGCTGACGGACGACGAGTGGACGGCGCTGCGGGATGCGGCCTCGCGGCTCGCGGTCCCGGCAGCCGGCCTCGTCGGCTCCGGCAGCCTGCCGCCGGACGCGCCGGAGGATTTCTATGCCGAGCTCGTCGCGATCGCGGCCGGCCGCGGCATCCCGAGCGTGATCGACGCCGTGGGTCCAGCCCTCGTGCTCGCCGCGGAGGCCGGAGCGACGGTCGTGAAGCCGAACCGGCGCGAGCTCGCGGAGACCACCGGGAACGACGACCCGGTCGAGGGCGCTCGCGCGCTGCTCGACGCCGGCGCGGGCCTCGTGCTCGTGTCGCTGGGCGCCGAGGGGATGCTCGCAGTTCCCGTCTCGGGCGCACCGCTGCACCTGCGGACGGCCCAGCCGCTCATCGGCAACGCCACCGGCGCCGGAGACGCCGCCGTCGCCGCGGTCGCGACCCTGCTCGCGTCGGGCACCGCCGACCCGGACCTCCTGCTCCGCCGCGCCGTCGCGTGGTCGGCCGCCGCCGTCCTCGCGCCGCTCGCCGGCGAGCTCCACCCGTCCTATCCGGAGCTCGAGGCGCGCCTCGTGACCGGCTGACCCCATCCACCGACCGCCCACCGCCGGAGCCGCCATGCCCCTCGTCCCCACCGCCGACCTGCTGCACGCCGCCGTCGGCCGACGCACCGGCCTCGCCGCCTTCAACGTCATCCAGCTGGAGACCGCCGAGGCGCTGGTGGACGCGGCCGAGCAGACGGGCCTGCCCGTCATCCTGCAGCTGTCGCAGAACTGCATCGCCTACCACGGGGCCCTCGAGCCGATCGCCGCGGCCACCCTCGCGCTGGCCGCCGAGTCGACCGCGCACGTCGCGGTCCACCTGGACCACGCGGAGGACGAGGAACTGGCCCGGCGTGCGGTGGAGGCCGGATTCGGCTCGGTCATGTTCGACGGATCCACCCTCGACTACGACCGCAACGTGGCCGCGACGATCCGCGTGGTCGAGCACGCCCACGCCAACGACGTGCTGGTTGAGGCGGAGCTCGGCGAGATCGGCGGGAAGGACGGCGCGCATGCCCCGGGCGTCCGCACCGACCCGGACGAGGCTCGCCGGTTCGTGGAGGAGACCGGCGTCGACGCCCTCGCCGTGGCCGTCGGCAGTTCGCACGCCATGACCGAGCGCACCGCCGCGCTCGACCTCGAGCTGATCGCGGGGCTGCGACACGCCGTGCCCGTTCCGCTGGTGCTGCACGGGTCGAGCGGGGTCGCAGATGAGACCATCGAGCAGGCGATCCGCGCCGGGATCACCAAGGTCAACGTCTCCACCCACCTCAATCGGTTCTACACGGACGCCATCCGCGGCTACCTGGATGCGCATCCGGAAGCCGTGGACCCGCGGAAGTACATCCGGGAGGGACGCACCGCGGTGACGGCGGAGGCGGCCCGCCTGATGACCCTGTTCGACGTCGCGAGCCGCGACGCCGTGGACGGAGCGGAGACGGGACACCGATGAACAGAGCGGAACGGCTGAACGCCGTGCTCGACCTGCTGGCCGAGGCCGGCCAGGTCGAGGTCGACGACATCGTCGCGAAGCTGGACGTCTCGGCCGCGACAGCGCGCCGCGACCTCGACGCGCTCGCCTCCCAGCAGCTCCTGACCCGCACCCGCGGCGGCGCGATCGGCCAGTCCGTCGCGTACGACCTGCCGATCCGCTACAAGCGCGAGCAGCACGCGCCCGAGAAGCTGCGGATCGCGCAGGCGGCGAGCGCGCTCGTCCCTCGCGGTGCCGTCGTCGGTTTGTGCGGAGGGACCACGAGCACCGCCGTCGCGACCGTGCTCGGTTCGCGGCCGGACCTCATGGAGCCGTCTCCGCATCCCAGCCTCACCGTCGTGACGAACGCCATCAACATCGCGGCGCAGCTCGTGATGCGGCCGCAGATCAAGACCGTGGTGACCGGCGGCGTCGTGCACGCGCGGTCGTACGAGCTCGTCGGCCCGTACAGCGACGTGGTGCTCGAGAAGATCACGATGGACATCGCGTTCATCGGCGTGAACGGCATCGACCCGGTGGTCGGGGCGACGGTTCACGACGAGGGCGAGGCGAGCGTCAACTCGCTGATGGCGCGCCGAGCCACGCGCGCGGTCGTGGTGGCCGACTCGTCGAAGATCGGCCGGAAGGCGTTCGCCACGCTGGGCGGACCCAAGGTGCTGACGACGCTGATCACCGACGACGGGATCACCCCCGAGCAGCGTGCCGCGTTCGTCGAGGCGGGCTTCGAGGTGATCGTCGCGTGAGCGGCGACCACGTCATCCACTCGGCGCGGCTGGTCGACGGAGGGACGGTCGTCGAGGACGCCTGGGTGCGCTTCGCGGACGGCCGCGTCTCGGAGGTCGGGAGCGGAACGACGTGGCGGTCGTCGCCCGAGGTCGAGGCGACGGATGCGCGGGGCGGCTGGCTGACGCCCGGGTTCGTCGACATCCACGTGCACGGCGGCGGGGGCGGGCGCTTCGACGACGGCGCCGAGGGCATCGCACGCGGGCTCGACCTGCACCAGCGGCACGGGACGACGCGGGCGGTGATCTCGCTGGTCACGGCGCCGGTTGACGCGCTGGCGTGGCGCGTGCGGACGGTGGCCGGGCTGATGGCGTCGGACCCCCGCATCCTGGGCTCGCACCTGGAGGGGCCGTTCCTCGACGTCGGGCACAAGGGCGCCCACGAACCGGCGCTGCTGCGGCCGTCCACGCCCGCCGATGTCGAGTCGCTGCTCGCGGCGGCCGACGGGACTCTCCGCCAGATCACGATCGCGCCGGAGCTGCCCGGCGGCATGGATGCGGTGCGCGCCTTCTCCGCCGTCGGCGTCGCGGTCGCGGTCGGGCACACCGACGCGACCTACGAGCAGGCGCTGGCGGCCTTCGACGCGGGCGCGAGCATCCTGACGCACGCCTTCAACGCCATGCCCGGCCTGCACCACCGCGCGCCGGGACCCGTCGCCGCGGCGGCCCGCACGCCGGGCGTGACGCTCGAGATCGTCAACGACGGCGTCCATGTGCACCCGGAGGTGGTGCGGATGGCGTTCGCCTCAGCGCCCGGCCGGCTGGCGCTGGTGACGGACGCCATGGCCGCCGCCGGGTCGGCCGACGGCGACTACCTGCTCGGCTCGCTCGAGGTGGAGGTGCGGGACGGCGTCGCGCGGCTCGCCGGCGGCGGGTCGATCGCGGGGTCGACGCTGACGCTCGACGACGCGCTCCGGCGCGCCGTACAGGAGGCCGGGCTGCCGGTGACGGACGCGGTGCGCGCGGTCACCGAGACGCCCGCCGCCGCCATCGGGCGCGGAGCCGACCTCGGGCGGCTGCTGCCGGGCCACCTCGCCGACGCGGTGCTGCTCGATGACCGCTTCACCGTGCAGCGCGTCTGGCGCGACGGCGTCGCGGTCGCCTGAGCCACGGCGCAGCGCCTCGCCCGGCTCCGCCGCCCGATCCCGCCGTCCTCACCCGCATCGATGGGACGCGACACGCCGTTATCGCGGGCGCGTAACGGCGTGTTGCGTCCCATCGATGGTGGGCCGGTGGGGTCAGGCGGCGACGGCGTCGCGGTGACGCGTCATCTGGCCGACGATGGCGACCAGCACGATGGAGACCACGAGCAGCCCGACGTAGCACCACGGCAGCAGCATGAGGCCGCCGGCGTCGAAGATCAGCGCGCCAAGGAGGGCCCCGCCGCCGATCCCGACGTTGAACGAGGTCGTGTACAGCGCGCTGGCCGTGTCGCGGAAAGCGGCGGACGACGTGTGCAGCAGCCGCGTCTGCAGCAGCGGCGGCAGCGCGCCGAAGGCGAGGCCCCACAGCAGGAACGCGATCAGCGCGGCGACCGGCTGCGCGTACACCAGGGCCAGCGCTGCGACGGAGACACCGGTGACGGCGAGCGCGAGCACCAGGCCGAGCTGCGGGCGCGGGCCGAGCACCGATCCGGCGACCAGCAGACCGCCCGCTCCGGCGATCCCGTACACGAACAGGAGTGCACCGACATTCCCGGCCGGGACGCCCATCGGACCGGTCAGGAAGGGCACGACGAACGTGTAGAAGGCGTAGTGGCCGACCATCGTCACGGCGGCGATGAGGCACACCATGATCACCGCGGGGATGGTACGGTCGCGCGGCTTCGGAGCCGTCCGGTCGCGGCGTCGGACGCCCACCGCGTCCTCGTCCCGCTCGACCGCGGGGAGGAACTTCCAGATGACCACCGCGCCGACGAACATGAGCACCGCCAGCATCCCGAACGACAGGCGCCAGCCGAACAGGTGGCCAGCGAACGTCCCGAGCGGCACGCCGAGGACGAACGCGAGCGTCCCGCCCCCGAGCGTGATCGACACCGCCCGGCCGATCTGCTCCTTCGGCACCAGGTGGCCGGCGTAGGCGCCGACGATGGACCAGAACATCCCGTGCGCGACACCGCCCAGGATGCGGGACCCCACGACGAACTCGTAGCTCGGCGCGATCGCGGTCAGTCCGTTCGAGACGCCGAGCACGACGAGGATCGCGATCAGCAGCCCGTGCCGCGGCCAGCGCTTGGTCAACGCGGTCAGCGGCGTGCTGGTCACGACCACGGTGAACGCGAAGACGGTCACCAACAGGCCGATCTGCGCCTCGCTCACGCCGAGCGACGCGCTCATGTCCGGCAGCAGGCCGGTCGGGATCATCTCGCTGGTGACCGAGAGGAAGGTGGCCGCGGCCAGTGCGATCAGCCCGGTCCACGGGAATTTCGGTGCGACAGGCACCGGAGTCGTCGAAGTGGCAGTCATGAAGAGTCTGTCCAACGGACGGCGTTCCCCGGCCACTCCGCGTCGGGAGGAAACAGTACCGGGTCGACTACGCGCCCATGTGCGCGCCCAGGGCCGTGCGGGAACCGCCGACCACGGACGATTCTACCGGAGCTCGTCCAGGACGCGAGCGCTGTCGGTGATCTCGATCAGAGGGGCGTACAGGGCCATGGCGTCGAGCGCACGCTGGTGGTCCGCATCCGACAGCCCCGCGCAGGCGTCGGCGGCGACCCGGATGCGCACCCCGGCGTCCGCCGCGCCGAGCGCCGTGGAGAGCACGCAGCAGTCGGTCGAGACGCCCGCGAGCACCACATCCTGCGACCCCGCGAGCGCGTCGCGGAGATCGGCGCCCCACTTGCCGAAGGTCGGCTCGGTGACCACGGGATGCCCGGTGTCGCGGAACGCCAGGACCAGGTCGTAGATCGGGTCGTCGGCGGGCACCAGCGCGAACGGCCACTGCTCGTAGTACGGCACCCACGCGCCCTCGGGGCTCTCGGGTGCGATGAAGCGGGTGAAGATCACATCGTCGCCGAACGCAGGCACCATCCCGGCGATGACCGCCTCCGCCTCGGCGAACTTCGGCGTGAACCAGGGGCTCGCCGGGTCTCCGAACACCTGCTGCATGTCGATGACGACGAGCGTGGGTCCGGTCACCGCTCCTCCTGGCGGCGCACCGCGTTCCGTGAGAACAGGATGGTGCCGAGATATCCGATCAGCAGTGCGACCAGGACGCCCAGGTTGGCGAACGCCCAGCTGCCCTGCTTGCCGCCGATCGGCCCCAGCAGGTATCCCTGCCAGCTCAGCCAGTCGGCGTAGGTGTTGGTGACGAGCCCCCAGCCGATGACCGTGCCGATGACGATGAGCGCGATCGGCAGCCAGTTGACGGCGCCGTAGCGCCCGCGCCGGTCGTACAGCTCGGCCTCCGCGTAGTCGCGTCGTCGGAGCTGGATGTCGCCGATGAAGATGCCGCACCACGCGGCGATCGGCACGCCCAGGGTGATGAGGAAGCCCTGGAACGGCCCGATGAAGTCGGTCGCGACGAACACGACATAGACGGCCCCCGCGGTCATGATGACGCCGTCGATCCCGGCCGCGACGTAACGCGGGACGCGGACGCCGACGCTGAGCAGCGCGAGGCCGGAGGAGTAGATGTCGAGCACCGCGCCCCCGACGAGGCCCAGGACGGCGACGATCACGAACGGCACGAGGAACCAGGTCGGCAGGATGGACGCGAGTGCCCCGATCGGGTCGGCGCCGATGGCCTGGCTCAGCTTGGGCGACGAGCCGGCGAGCAGGATTCCGAAGATGAGCAGGATGACCGGCGCCAGCGACGAGCCGAAGGTGGTCCATCCCACCACCGAACCGCTCCGCGCGGATCGCGGCAGGTAGCGCGAGTAGTCGGCGGCCGCGTTCACCCAGCCGAGGCCGAAGCCGGTGAGCATGAACACGAACCCGCCGATCACGTGCGGCGCATCGCCCGCCGGGAGGGACGCCACCGCACCGAGGTCGATGTGGTTGAGCACCAACAGGATGTAGACCAGGGTGAGCACGCCGGTGACGATCGTGATGACCATCTGCATGCGCATGATGAGGTGGAACCCGATGACGCCGCCGATGATGACCAGAGCGACGACGACGATCAGCGCGACGAGTTTGGTGACCCAGCCTCCCTCCCAGCCGAGCTGCTGGAAGACGGTCGCGGTAGCGAGGGCGGCGAGCGAGACGAGCACGGTCTCCCACCCGACCGTGAGCAGCCACGAGAGGAACGAGGGGACGCGGTTGCCCTCCACCCCGAACACCGCACGGCTGAGCACCATGGTCGGCGCGGACCCGCGCTTGCCGGCGAGCGAGATGATGCCGCACAGCAGGAACGACGCCACGATGCCGATCACGCCGACGACGGTCGCCTGCCAGAACGAGATGCCGAAACCGAGCAGGAACGAGCCGTAGCTCAACCCGAACACGGACACGTTGGCGCCGAACCACGGCCAGAACAGGTCGCGTGGGCGCCCCTTCCGCTCGTGCTCCTGGATGGTGTTGAGCCCGTTCAGCTCGACGTTGAAGGCGGATGCCGCGCCCGTACGGGTGTCGGGCGCATCCTCACCGGTGCTGGTCATGCACCGATCGTGGTGCACCGGCGGTCGCGCGTCAACACGCCGCGCGCGTCACCCGCCCCAGGGATTCACGACGCGCAGGCCGACGCCGATGAAGCCCCGATCGCGCGTGGCGATCGCGTCCGCCTCGGCGGCGATGGCCGCGGCATGACATCCACCGCCCGATACCCTGTTCTGGTGACCGACTCCTCCGTCTCCAATCACTGGGTGCTGACCTTCAGCTGCGCCGACCGCCCCGGGATCGTGCACGCGGTCAGCGGCGCGATCGTCGCCGCCCGCGGCAACATCACCGAGAGCCAGCAGTTCGCGAGCACCGACACCGGCCGCTTCTTCATGCGGCTGCAGGTGGAGTCGGAGGCCGGGCGCGAGGAGTTCGAGCAGGCGCTGGCTCCCGTGGTCGAGCGGTTCGGGATGACGCATCGCGTCGACAACGTCGGCCGGCCGCTCCGGACGCTCGTGCTCGTGTCGAAGGCCGCGCACTGCCTCAACGACCTGCTGTTCCGGCAGCGGGCCGGGCAGCTCCCCGTCGAGATCCCGCTCGTGCTGTCGAACCACGAGACGCTCCGCGACCTCGCCGGCTTCTACGGCGTCCCGTTCGAAGCCCGACCGGTCGTCGGAGCGGAGGACAAGGCGGCGTTCGAGGCGCGCATCCTGGAGGCCGTGGAGGAGCACGACATCGAGCTGGTCGTCCTTGCCCGGTACATGCAGATCCTCTCCCCCGAGCTGTGCGAGCGGCTCGCCGGGCGGGCGATCAACATCCACCACTCCTTCCTCCCCGGGTTCAAGGGCGCGAACCCCTACCGGCAGGCGCACGCGCGCGGCGTGAAGCTGATCGGCGCGACCGCCCACTTCGTCACCAGCGACCTCGACGAGGGCCCGATCATCGAGCAGAACGTGGTGCGCGTCGACCACACCCAGACCGTCCAGGAGCTGGTGGCGATCGGTCAGGACGAGGAGAGCCGCACGCTGACCCAGGCCGTGAAGTGGTTCGCCGAGGACCGCGTCCTGCTCGACGGCGCGCGGACGATCATTTTCCGCTAGCCCTCACCGGATAAACTGACCGGGTGACTTCCGCGCCCGACCAGCACGCCCCCGTCAAGGTGGGCGTCAACGACGTGCTCCGGTTCGTCCTCGAACTGTTCGCCATCGTCTCGCTCGGCATCTGGGGCTTCCTCGCCTGGCCGCTGCCGTGGAACATCGTCATCGGGATCGGCGCGCCGGTCATCGCGATCCTGCTGTGGGCGCTCTTCCGCTCGCCGCGCGCCGTGCTCCGCACCGACCCGTTCGTGAAGGCGATCGTCGAGGTCGTCGTCATGGGCTCCGCCGCCTTCGCCTGGTGGGACCTCGGCCAGCCGATCGTCGCCGTGGTGTTCGCGGTGATCGCCACGGTCAGCGGCGTCATCAACGGCCGACGCGAGTTCGCATGAGCGGCCTCGTCGTCCACAGCGCCCGCAAGGTCGATGCCGACGGGCAGGTGGACGACTTCTGGCTCGTCGCCGACGGCGCGCACGTCACGGCAACCGGCACGGGGACGGGATGGCGCGCGAGCGCCGCCGACGCCGACACGGTCATCGACGCGCAGGGCCACTGGCTCACCCCCGGCTTCATCGACCTGCACTGCCACGGGGGCGGCGGGCACCCGTACGACGACGGTGTCGAGGAGATGCGCGCGGCCCTCGCCACCCATCGAGAGCACGGTACGACGCGCGCCCTGATCTCGCACGTCGCCAATCCCCTCGCCTCGCTGCGCGAGAGTCTGGCGATCGTCGCCGAGCTGACCACCACCGACCCGCTCGTGCTCGGCTCGCACCTCGAGGGCCCGTTCCTCGCACCGGAGCGGCGCGGGGCGCACGACGCGCGCTTCCTCCGCGACCCGGAGCCGGAGGCGGTCGAGCAGCTGATCGCCGCCGCCCGCGGCACGCTCCGCACGGCCACCATCGCTCCCGAGCTGCCGAACGCGCTCGAGGCGATCGGCGTGCTCACCGAGGCGGGTGTCGTTGTCGGCGTCGGGCACACGGCCGCCGACTACGCGCACGCCGCCCGGGCATTCGAGGTGGGGGCCCGGATGCTGACCCACGCCTTCAACGCCATGCCGGGCATCCACCACCGCGCGCCGGGTCCGATCATGGCCGCGATCGACAACCCCGAGGTGACGCTGGAGCTCATCCTCGACGGGCTCCACGTGCATCCCTCGGTCGCCGCCCTGTTGTTCCGCGAAGCGCCGGGACGCGTGGCGTTGGTGACGGACGCGATGGCGGCGGCCGGCGCCTCCGACGGCAACTACCGCCTCGGCGAGCTCAACGTGACGGTCCACGGCGGACTCGCGGTCCTGTCCGGCACCGACACCATCGCCGGCTCCACGCTGACGCAGGATGTCGCGCTCCGCAACGCGGTCACCCGCGCCGGCGTCGACCCGGTGGACGCGGTCACCGCCCTCACGCGCACCGCGGCGCACGTCCTCGGCGAGACCCACCGGCTCGGCCGGTTGCACACCGGTTACGTGGCCGATGCCGTCCTGCTCGACCACGACTGGCGCGTGCGGACCGTGGTCGCCGACGGCGCCGTCCTGTAGCGACCGCGGTTACAGCGTCTGCCAGGACGGCTTGTTCGCGTAGGCGTAGCGGTAGTAGTCGATGTTCTTGAGCCGCGACGCCGCCGCCTCGTCCACGAGCACGGTGACGTGCGGGTGCAGCTGCACGGCCGACCCCGGGTTGGACGCCGACACCGGTCCCTCGACGGCGCCCGCCAGCGCCTCCGCCTTGCCCTCGCCGAACGCCAGCAGCATCAGGTGCCGCGCCTTCAGGATGGTGGACAGCCCCTGCGTGATGCAGTGCATCGGGACGTCGTCCTCCGAGTCGAAGAAGCGTGCGTTGTCGCGGCGCGTCTGCTCGGTGAGCGTCTTGACGCGGGTGATCGACGCGAACGACGAGCCGGGCTCGTTGAAGCCGATGTGCCCGTCCGTGCCGATGCCGAGGATCTGCACATCCACCCCGCCCGACTCGGCGATCGCCTTCTCGTACGCGAGGCCGGCGCGCTCGATGCCGTCGAGGGACCCGTTGGGCACGTGGATGAGCGACGGCGTCAGCCCCAGCGGCTCGACCACCTCGCGGGTGATGACCGCGCGGTACGACTCGGGGAGTCCCTCGGGCAGGCCGACGTACTCATCGAGGGCGTAGCCGCGCACGTGCGAGACGTCGATGCCGCGCTCGCGGATCCCGTGCTCCAGCGCCCGGTACACCGCGAGCGGGGTGGAGCCGGTCGCCAGCCCGAGCACGGTGTCCGGCTTGGCGGCGATGAGGTCGAGGATGCTGCGCGCCGCGAGCTCGCCTGCGGCCTCCTGGTCGCGGACGACGACGATCTCTGCCATCAGTTCTCTCCTACGAGGGCCGCTCCGAGCGCGGCGACGGGGGTTCCTTCGGGAACGAGGCGCACCCTCCCGGGCAGGTCGAGCGACGCCAGGAACGGCGACGTGCGCTCCCAGTCGTGCAGCACCTCGTGGACGTCGCCGAGCAGGCGCTCCCCCAGGTGGCTCAGGCCGCCCCCGACCACGACGGTGGCCGGATCGACGGTGAGCACGAGGGCGCGCACCGCGGAGGCGATGCCCGCTGCCAGCCTAGCCGTGATGGCACGGGCGGCGGGGTCGCCGTCGGCCGCAGCGGCGAAGACGGCGCGAACCGGGAGCGGGTCGTCGGTCGGCCACTGCCGGGCGACACCCGAGCCGCTCGCGACGGTCTCCAGGCAGCCGCGCTGACCGCACGCGCACAGCGCGCCCTGCGGGTCGACGGGAAGGTGCCCGATCTCACCCGCGATGCCCGTGCTGCCGCGCCAGAGCCGGCCGTCCACGACGATGCCGGCGGCCATCCCGGTACCGAGGTTGAGGAACGCCATCGTGCCGGACAGCCCGAGCAGGTGGTAGGCGCCGAGGGCGGCGGCCTTGACGTCGTTCTCGACCCGGACGCCGACGCCCAGCCGTCCCGCGAGCATCCCGCCGAGCTCCAGCCGGTCGAGACCGAGGTTGACGGCGTGGGCGACGTGGCCGGAGACGGTGTCGACCATCCCGGGCACGCCGATCCCGATGGACTGGAAGCCGGCGGGCGCGAGGCCGGTCAGCTCGCCGAGGCGGGAGACGGCGGCGACGGCCGTCTCCACGACGGCCGCGTGGCCGAAGCCGGTCGCGAGGCGGATGCGCTGCGTCAGCGTGCCGCGCTCGTCGACCGCGACGGCGTCGGTCTTGGTGCCGCCGATGTCGATGCCGAGCCTCACGAGTCGTGCCCGTCTCCGGAGCCGTGACCGAGCAGGCGGAGCAGTGCACGGCCGACCAGGCGGGAGGCGCCGAAGGTCGCGATGTCGGCGTACGAGCGGTCGTCGCTGGGCCAGCCCATGTCGACCACGAGCACGCGCTCGCGCTCGGCGCGCAGGCGGTCGATCGCGGCGCGGGCGAAGGCGTGGCGGTGATTGTCCTTGCCGACGACGAGCACCGGCGACTGCGCGGCCAGCACGAGGTCGGGATGGTCGCCCTCCGTGAACAGCACCTGCGGGTTCGCGGCGAACTCGCGCGCCCACGGCGTCCCGGGGTCGGCCTCGACCTCGGCGAACGGACCCCACGGCGCGGTCCCCACGGCGATGTTCGCCACCGTGTCGATCCGCACCACCGAGTACCGGCCGTCGTTCGCGGTCAGCCACTCCCGCGCCTCCACGCTCACATCGAATGCCGCCTCCGCCGCCGCGACATCCTCGCCCCGCAGTCCGCCCTCCATCGAGTCCGCGAAGAGTGAACGCTTCACCGGCGTGTCGTGTGCATTCTTCGCGGACTCGATGGTGGGGCAACCGACTGGGCGAGGGAGCGGACGCGCGCCGCGGCGGCGGCGAGGCGAGCCGGGGTGAGGCGGCCGGCGGCCACGGCGTCGGCGATGGCGTCCTCGATCGCGGCGAGCTGCGCGTCCGTGTTCTCGGTGCCGATGCAGAGCAGGTCGCAGCCGGCGGCGAGCGCCAGCACCGCCGCCTCCGGGATGCCGCGGATGCCGGACGCACCGTGCATGTCGAGGGCGTCGCTGACGACGACGCCGTCGAAGCCGAGCTCGCCGCGCAGCATCCCCTCGATGATCGCCGGGCTCAGGGTGGCGGGCAGGTCGGCGTCCAGCTGCGGGAGGAGGATGTGCGAGGTCATCACCGCGCGCGCCCCGGCGGCGACGACCGCCCGGAACGGCAGGAGCTCGCGTGAGCGCAGCTGCTCCGCCGACACATCGACGACCGGCAGTTCGAGGTGCGAGTCGGCCGCGGTGTCCCCATGCCCCGGGAAGTGCTTGGCCGCGACCGCGACGCCCGCGGCCTGCAGCCCGCGCGTCCAGGCCGCGCCGTGCTCGGCGACGACCTCGGGCGACGAGCCGAAGCTGCGCACGCCGATCACCGGGTTGTCGGGGTTGGAGTTGATGTCGATGTCGGGCGCGAAGTCGAGGTTCACACCGGCCCGGCGCAGCTCGTCCCCCACGCGACGGGCGACGTCCTCGGTGTAGGCGGCGTCGCCCAGGCGGCCGAGGATGGCGTTGCCGGGATAGGGAGACCCGCTCTCGTAGTAGAGCCGGGTGACGTCCCCGCCCTCCTCGTCGATCGCGACGATCGCCTCCGGATTGGCGGCGTAGATCGCGTCGGTGAGCTCGCGCAACTGGGCCGCCGAGGAGATGTTCTGGCCGAAGAGGCACACCCCGCCGAGCCCCGCGCGCAGCCGCGACGCGAGCCAGCCGGGCAGCGTCGTCCCGACGAACCCGGGCAGCAGGGTCGCGGCGATGCTGCGGCGGAGCTCCGGGTCGGTCAGGGCGGTGTCGGCGACGGACGCGCCGCTCACCCCTTGACCGCCCCGCTGACGAGCCCGCTCGTCATCCGGCCCTGCACGATGAGGAAGAAGATGATGACCGGCACCGCGACCAGCGTCGACGCGGCCATGACCTGTCCCCAGTCGGTGGCGCGGGAGGCGGACTGCTGCACGAACCCGCGCAGCCAGAGCGGCAGGGTCGCGCTGCTCGACTGCGGCAGGATGACCAGCGCCACGGTGAACTCGTTCCACGCCTGCAGGAAGGCGTAGACGCCCGAGGCGACCAGGCCCGGCGCGAGCAGCGGGAACGTGATCCGGAGGAAGGCCTGGGTGCGGCTGAGCCCGTCCACCATCGCGGCTTCCTCGAGGTCGGCGGGGATGCCGGCGACGAAGCCGCGCAGCATCCAGATGGTGAACGGCACGACGGCGGCGATGTACAGGATGCTGACGCCGATGACCGTGTTGAGCAGGCCGAGCGTGCCCATCAGCTTGTACTGGGCGATGAACAGCCCCTCGGCCGGCAGCATCTGGATGAGCAGCACCGCGAGCACGAACGACCGGCGGCCGCGGAAGCGGAACCGGCTGATCGCCAGCGCCGCCAGGAACGCGAAGGCCAGGCAGCACACGACCGTGATCAACGCCACGGCGACGCTCATGCCGAGCGCCGGGAAGAACGTCCCGCCCTGCACGACGGCGGTGAAGTTGTCGAACGAGCCGCCGAACGGCAGCCAGGTCGGCGTGGTGTTCTGCAGGGTGACGTTCGGCAGCAGCGACGAGTTCACCATCCAGTAGACCGGGAAGACCCAGATCAGGGCGAGCACGACGCCGAGCGCGCCGAGCAGCACACGGGAGAGGCGGATGCGGTGGGTCACGATTCGTCCTCCTTGAGAAGGTGTCGCACGTAGAACCAGCTGAGGGCGATGGTGAGCACGAGCACGAAGACGCTGACGGCGCTGGCCATCGCGAAGTCGCTCGAGCCGACGCCGAGCTGGTAGATGTAGGTGCCGAGCAGGTTGGTCTCGCTGGCGATCGAGCCCTTGTCCTGCAGCAGCTTGATCTGCGCGAAGACGCGCAGGTCCCAGATGATCTGCAGCAGCAGCACGATCCCGAGCACCGGGCGGATGATCGGCAGGATGATGTAGCGCAGCCGCTGCCAGCCGCGTGCGCCGTCCATCTGCGCGGCTTCGACGACCTCCGTCGAGACCTGCGTCAGGCCGGCGTAGACCGAGAAGGCGACGAACGGGACGCTCATCCACGTCACGATCACCATCGCGACGAAGAAGAAGGAGAGCGGGTTCTGCAGCCAGTTGTGGTCCTGGAAGTCGAGGCCCCATGCGGTGAGCGTGTAATTGACGACTCCGCGGCGCCAGTCGAACAGCCAGTTCCAGACGGTCATCGCGGCGACGACCGGCATGGCCCAGGCGAGCAGGAGCGAGATCTGCAGGATGATCCGGACGACGCGGTTCACCGCGTTCATGAGCAGCGCCATCCCGACGCCGATGATGACGGTGACGAACGCCGTCACCAGGCAGAAGACGATGGAGCGGGCCACGACGACCCAGGTGTACGGGTCGGAGAACAGGGTGATGTAGTTCTCGAACCAGACGAAGTCGGCGGGCTTGCCGAACTGCTGGGCCAGCCCGAAGTGCTGCATCGAGGTGATCAGCTGCCACACGATCGGGTAGCCGAGGGCGACGAGCAGGATGATGATGGCCGGCAGCAGCAGGCCGTAGGGGGTGAGGCGGCCGCGGCGACGGCGGGGCCGGTCGGCCGCGGGCGGGGGCGCTGCGGGGAGGATGAGGCGGGTGTCCTCGGTGGCGGTCACGGACGTCTCCTTGCGGGGGGTGGTCAGGGATGCGGTGCGCCGGTCGCGCCAGGTCGCGGCGCACCGCATCCACTGTTCTGTCGGCTCTAGCTCTTGACGTTGAGCAGCGAGTCGAGCTTCTTGTCGTACTCCTGCGCGAGCGCCTTGAGGTCGGACGCGTCACGGATCTTGGAGAAGAACTCCTCCATCACGTTGCCCGCCTCGACCGAGGCCCAGCCGGGAGCGGCGGGCGTCAGCTTGGAGTTCGACGCCGACTCGATGAGCGCCTTCGCGAACTGGTCGTCGCCCAGCGAGGAGGTGTACTTCGAGTTCGCCGGGCCCAGGCCGTTCTGGCCGAGCATCTCCTGGTACTCCTTCGAGAAGATGATCTTCAGGAGGGTCTTCGACAGGCCCGGCTCCTTGGTCTTCGCCGAGATGCCGATGTTGGAGCCGCCGGCGAACACCGGGGCCGGCTTGCCGTCGTTGCCCGGGAGCACGAAGGTGCCGAAGGTGGCGTCGTTCCAGGTGCGGACCGGCTTGCCGTCCTTCTGCGACAGGTCGCCGATCGACCAGTGCGCCCAGCCCGGAGCCATGATCGTCGCGGCGGCGAGCGACGTGTCGCCCGTCTTGTTGCCGTTCGCGTCCAGCGTCTGGTCGGTGTCGTTCAGGTAGATGTACTGGTTCGAGTCCTTGGCGTCGTTCGGCGCCTTGGACGCGTTCTTGTACAGGTCCTGGAGCTGCTGGAGGCCCTTGAGCGAGTTCTCCGACTCGAGGGTGCCCTTCCACTTGCCGCCCTTCTCCTGCGCGATGTCTCCGCCGTTGGCGAAGATCCAGGAGATGCCGTCGCGCCAGTCCTGGCCGCCGAGGAAGAAGCCGGAGAAGTTGGAGATGTTCTTCGGGTTCTTCGCCGTGATGTCGGCGACGGCGGTGTTGAACTGGTCGAGCGTGGTCGGGACCGAGACGCCGGCCGCCTGGTAGACGTCCTTGCGGTAGAACATGTAGCGCGAGCCGAAGTAGTACGGCAGCGTGTAGTTCTTGCCGCCGACCTTGCCCGCGTCGACGAACGACTGCAGCAGATCGCTGCCGCCGAGCTCCTTGTACATGTCGGAGATGTCGAGGAACGCGCCCACGTTGGTGAACGTCGGCGACTGGGTGTTGCCCATCTCCGTCACGTCCGGCGTGTTGTTCGCGTCGGGCAGCGCGGTGGTGAGCTTGGTGACGATGTCGCCCCAGTCCTGCTGCTCGATCTTGAGGGTGGCTCCGGTCTCCTTGTTGAACTCCGTCTTGAGGTAGTTCCGCAGCTTGTCCGGGGTGTCCGAGCCGACGAGCCACAGGGTGACCGTCTTGCCCTTGCCGTCGGTGCTGGCTCCCGTGGAGCCTCCCGAGGCGCATCCGGCGAGCACGAGAGCGGAAGCCGTAGCCACAGCGGCGAGGCCGACGAGCTTTCTCTTCATTGCTGGTTCCTTTCGTGATGGTCAGTGTGTGCGGGTGCAGCACACCGGCGGTGCAGGGGTCAGGTTTCGGGCGGTGCTGTGTGTCATGAGACCCCGAGTCGTCCGGAGAGGACGAGAACGGCCGCGCCGCGCAGGACGATGTCCTGCCCTTGCGTGGTCATCCGGACGGACAGGTCGGCGTGGTTCTCCGCCATGGTCCGGTTCCGGAGCGTGTGGACGGTCGCTTCGGCGAGCGGTCCGTCGAGCAGTTCGGTCGGACCCGCGAGCACGATCTCCGACAGGTTGAGGGCGCCCACGACGGGCGCGAGGGCGATGCCGAGGCGCTGGCCGGCCTCGCGGAGCACGGGGGTCGCATCCTGAGCCGCCGTGTGGGCCTCGTGGATGCCGCGCTGCAGCTGCGGGACGCTGAGCCAGTGCTCGAGCACCTGGTCCCGGTTGTACGTCGTCTCGAGCCCGAGGTCGGTCCCGACCATGACCTGGCCGATCTCGCCCGCCGCGAAGTGGCTGCCGTAGACGAGGGCACCGGCGACAAGGAGCCCGGCGCCGATGCCGTGGCCGACGCGGATGAGCATCATGTCGCCGGCCGCTCCCCCGTAGGTGTGCTCGGCGAGCGCCGCCGCGTTCGCGTCGTTGGCCACGATGACCGGGAGGCCGGTGCGGTCCGCGAGGTGCTGCTGCAGCGCGAGGTCGGTCCAGCCGAGGTTCGGAGCGGTGAGGATGGTGCCGCTCAGGTCGACGACACCGGGCGATCCGACGCCGATGCCCAGGATGGGCGCGGTGGCGTCCGCGACGAGGGCGTCGACGAGGGCGTCCACCTTGGCGAGCGCCGCGTCGCCCGTGGCGTCGTCGAGCATGACCTCTTCGGACGCGATGATGGCGCCGTCGAGGTCCATCACCGCGCCGCGGAAGCGGTCGTGGTCGCTGAGGTCGACGCCGACGATCTGGTGGGCGCTGCGGTTGATGTCGAGCAGGACCGCCGGCTTGCCCGGGCGGGCCGACTCGCGCTGACCCAGCTCGATCACGAGGCCCTCGGCGAGCAGCTCGGCGACGAGGTCGGAGATGGTGACGCGAGTGAGCCCCGTCTCGCGGGCGAGGTCGGCACGGCTGCGCTCCCCCGAGCGGTAGAGGGTCTGCAGGACGAGCGACCGGTTGTGGCTGCGGGCGTGCTCCGGGAGCACTTTGGCACGGGGGCGGAGCACCCGCCCCGGGCCCAGCCCGCCGGTGCTGCCTTGCACCTCCGTCGTCGTCATGTTTGTTAGTAAAGCTTACGAACAAATGAAATGCAAGCGACGAAACGAACTCGTTACATCCGGAGCCTCACCCGAGCAGCGCTTCGTGCGCGAGGTCGAGCAGGCGGCGGGTGCGGAACTCCTCGTGCGCGGTGATGGTGAGCACGGCGCCGCGCGCATCATCCACGACGACGTACTGCCCGTACCGCCCGTCGAAGCGCCACAGCCCGGACGGCCCCTCCCACACCGCGATGCCGTAGCGGTCGGTGGCCGGGTCCTCCCCCGTATCGACCCAGTTCGCGTGCATCCCGTCGATCCACTCGGCGCTGACGATCCGCCGCCGCCACCACTCGCCCCGGTCGCGCAGCACGCGGCCGATGCGGGCAAGCTCGCTGGTGCGCAGCTGCAGACCGGTGCCGCCGACGATGTAGCCGAGCGGGCACCGCATCCACTGCGGGTTGTCGATCTCGAGAGGTCCGAACAGGCGCGGGAGCAGCCAGTCGCGCACGTCGCCGACCCGAGCGGCAAGCATCCGCATGGCGACGTAGGTGCTGGCGTCGGAGTATTGGAAGTGCGCGCCCGGCCCGCGGCTCGGACGCCGCAGCATCTCCTGCGCGAGGTCTCGCCCCGGCACCGGCTGGTCGCCGAACCAGACGAAGTCGATCCCGCTCGACATGGTGAGCAGGTGGCGCAGAGTCACCCTGTCGACCCCGTCGCCGAGATCGAGCTCCGGAAGCGTCTCGGCGACCGTCGTGTCGAGCGACAGGATGCCCTCGTCGACCGCGATCCCGGCGGCGAGCGCGCTGACGCCCTTGGACACGGAGTACAGGTTCTCGCGGTCGTCGCTGCGCCAGCGATGCTCGGCCTCGTCGTCGCCGACCAGCGCGTGAGCGCCGTACGCGCCGAGCGCCTCCCGGTCGACGGAGCGGACGAAGCGGTGCAGCAGCTGATCGGCGTCGGTCATGCCTCCATTGTGACCCGGGCCGGTGACATCCGGCGGCCGGCGCGGGACTACGCTCCTGGCATGACCGACGCCTCCCGCACCTCCACCCGCACCCCCTTCTCGCTCGCCGGATCGCGCGCGCTCGTGACGGCCGCCAGCCGCGGCCTCGGCCGCGAGATCGCGCTCGAACTCGCCGGCCAGGGCGCCGACGTGATTCTCGGGGTGCGCGATCCGGAAGGCTCGGCGGAACTCGTCGACGAGCTGAGGGCCTTCGGCGTGCAGGCGACGGCGATCCGGATGGACGTGCTCGACCTGGCCGCGTGCCGCACCGCGATCGATGCCGCCATCGCCGAGCTGGGGCCGATCGACATCCTCGTCAACAACGCCGGCGGCGGGATCGACGCGCCGGCCCTGGACGTGACCGAGGAGGACTTCGAGCACGTCTGGGCGCTGAACACCCGCTCGACGTTCTTCCTGTCGCAGCACCTCGCGAAGAGCATGCGCGAGAACGGCGGCGGCTCGATCGTCAACGTCGCCTCGCAGGCCGGCCTCGTCGCGCTGCCCGGGGAGGCGTCCTACTGCTCCGCCAAGGCCGCGGTCGTGCATCTCACCCGCTGCCTCGCGGTCGAGTGGGGCGAGTACGGCATCCGGGTCAACGCCGTCGCACCGACGTTCATCGAGACCGACGGGACCGCCGCCGCTCTCTCGGACGACGCGTTCCGCGCCGACACCGTCGAGCGCATCGCCGCCCTCCACCGCATCGGCGAGCCGCGGGAGGTGTCGGGCGCGGTGGCGTTCCTGGCGTCCCCGTCCGCCTCCCTCATCACCGGCCAGACGCTAGCGATCGACGGCGGCTGGACCGCCCGCTGAACCCGTGAACGATTCGCGCCGAATGTGCGCTATTCGTCACGAACAGCGCACATTCGGCACGAATGCGGCGGGGTGAGGCGGGGATCAGCCCAGGCGCGCCTTCAGGTTCTCGGCGATCGCGTCCAGGAACTCCTCGGTCGTGAGGAACTTCTGGTCCGGGCCGACGAGGAGCGCGAGGTCCTTCGTCATCTTGCCCTCTTCGACCGTCTTCACCACGACGTCCTCGAGGGTGTGGGTGAAGTCGATGAGCTCCTGGTTGCCGTCGAGCTTGCCACGGTGCGCGAGGCCGCGCGTCCAGGCGAAGATCGAGGCGATCGGGTTCGTCGAAGTCGGCTTGCCCTGCTGGTACTGGCGGTAGTGGCGGGTGACCGTCCCGTGCGCGGCCTCCGCCTCGACGACCGAGCCGTCCGGGGTGGTCAGCACCGAGGTCATCAGGCCGAGCGAGCCGAAGCCCTGCGCGACGGTGTCGGACTGGACATCGCCGTCGTAGTTCTTGCAGGCCCAGACGTAACCGCCCTCCCACTTGAGGCTGGAGGCGACCATGTCGTCGATGAGGCGGTGCTCGTAGGTGAGGCCGGCCGCGTCGAACTTCTCCTTGTACTCGGCGTCGAAGACCTCCTGGAAGAGGTCCTTGAAGCGGCCGTCGTACGCCTTCAGGATGGTGTTCTTGGTCGACAGGTAGACCGGGTACTGGCGGTCGAGACCGTAGTTGAACGAGGCGCGGGCGAAGTCGCGGATCGACTCGTCCTGGTTGTACATGCCCATCGCGACGCCGGCGCCCGGCGCCTGGTAGATCTCGAACGACTGCGCCTCGCCGCCGTCGGCGGGCTGGAAGCTCATCGTGAGCGTGCCGGGGCCGTCGAAGACGAAGTCGGTGGCGCGGTACTGGTCGCCGAAGGCGTGACGGCCGATGACGATCGGCTTGTTCCAGCCGGGGACGAGCCGCGGGATGTTGGAGATGATGATCGGCTCGCGGAAGACGACGCCGCCGAGGATGTTGCGGATCGTGCCGTTCGGGCTGCGCCACATCTTCTTCAGGCCGAACTCCTCGACACGTGCCTCATCCGGCGTGATGGTGGCGCACTTGACGCCGACACCGTGCTTCTGGATGGCGTGGGCCGCGTCGATCGTGATCTGGTCGTCGGTCTCGTCGCGCTTCTGGATGCCGAGGTCGTAGTACTCGAGGTTCACGTCGAGGTACGGGTGGATGAGGGATTCCTTGATCGCCTTCCAGATGATGCGCGTCATCTCGTCGCCGTCGAGTTCGACGACCGTTCCTTCGACCTTGATCTTGTCCATGGTTCTCCTGAGTCTGTGCCGTTTGAGCCGACGACAGCTTAGCCGAGCGCGAGAACTATCTTGACATCGAGACACTTTCTCCCGGCGAATCGTCGGCTGGGAGGGAGCTATGCCGGGGTCGTTCGCGCACGTTACGCTTTCGTCATGGCTGAGTTGAGACTGGAAGAGTTGAGCGCGCGCACCGTCGTGGCGGCGAACGCGCTCACGCTGAAGCCGGGCCAGGAGCAGTTCGTCGCTCCGGTCTCCTACTCGGCGGCGGCCGCCATCCCGGACCCGAACACCTCCTGGCAGCGCGTGGTCCTCGACGGCGACGACGTGGTCGCGTTCATCATGGGCAGCTTCGACCCGAACGCCGAGCACGAGGAGTTCAAGGCCATCCTCTGGCGCATCAACGTGGACGCGGACGACCAGGGTCGCGGCATCGGGACGTTCGCCGTCCGGGCCCTCGCCGAGGAGGCACGCCAGCGCGGTCTGCAGCGCCTCTACGTCATCTGGGAGTCGGGCGAGCTCGGCCCCGAGCAGTTCTTCCTGCGCAGCGGTTTCCAGCCGGTCGGCGAGACGCAGTACGGCGAGACGATCGGTGCCCTCGAGCTCTGACGAGGTCCCCTTCGTCGAGCGGGTGCTCGAGGTCGTGGACGCGATCCCTCCCGGCCGGGTCATGACCTACGGCGACGTCGCCGCAGCCCTCGGCTCCCGGGCGGCGCGGATGGTCGGCCAGATCATGGCGTACTACGGCGGCTCGGTCCCGTGGTGGCGCGTCGTGCGGGCGAGCGGACATCCGCCCGCGAACCACGAGCACATCGCACTCCAGCACTACCGCGCGGAGGGCACCCCGCTTCTGGGGGTGGGCACCGCGGCGTACCGGGTCGACCTGCGGGCGGCCCGCTACGATGGCGCGGGGAGTCATCCCTCCGACCGATGATCCCCTCAGTTTCGTCGTGTTGACTTGCATCACGTTCGTTCACCGTTCACCGTTCCCTGGAGCTGCCGTGCCCCGCATCCGTACCGCCGGAGTCATCGCGACGACGATCGCGCTCGCCCTGGCCCTGTCCGGATGCTCGGTGATCACCGCGTTCGAGCCGCACGTCTCGTCGGAGATCTACGACACGGCGAAGGACATGAAGGCCGCGAACACCGCCGTCTTCGGCTCGCCGAAGTTCGTCCCCGACGACGCCACGATCATCCGCGTCGACTACGACACGCAGGACGGCTCGGCGATCATGACGTACACCTCCAAGACCCACGTGGTCCCCGGCACGTGCGCGAAAGAGGTGCCGGTGCCCAAGCCGACCATCCAGGACAGCTGGTGGCCGGTCGACGGTCTCCCCGCCAAGGCCGGCGACTGCGGAGGCGGCTGGTCCGGCTTCGCCATCGGCGACCAGGTCTTCGCCGCCAAGGCGCCGCACTCGTCGTAGGGGCCCTCGCCTCAGTGGAACTGCGGGACGATCAACCAGATCCCGTAGAGCACAGCCGCGACGCCGATCGCGAAGCACACCACCGCGCCGACGGTCGCCGCGACCGGTCGCCGGCCGGTGCGGACCGACGCCGCGCCGTCCTCCGCGTCCAGCGGCGCTCCGACCGCGAGGAGCCGCAGGGCGACCGCGTACGACACCACCACCACGACGGTGGCGAGCAGCGCCACCAGGAACACCACGACGAACGACCCCCAGTCGACGCCGAGGAACGACCCCTGGGGCGCCGCGGCGTGGACGCTGAACCCGCGCATCCTCATCCCTCCTGTCCCACGGCGACCGGCTCGGCGTCCGTCGCCTCCGTCTCATCGGTCTCGTTGACGTTGTGCCGGTTCACCGGGTTGCGGCGGGAGAGCCCGTAGATCAGCAGCCCGGCGAGAAGGCCGAACACCGCCACGCCGATCAGCCCGATCACGCTCGTAGACGCGATCCACGCGGCGAGCCCGCCGACCAGCGCGGCCGCCGGCAGGGTGATCACCCACGCGGTGGCGATGCGCCCGACCACGCCCCAGCGCACCGAGGCCAGCTTCTTGCCCATCCCGCTGCCGACCACGGCGCCCGAGGTGACCTGCGTCGTCGAGAGTGCGAAGCCGAGGTGCGACGAGACGAGGATGGTCGCGGCCGACGACGTCTCGGCGGCGAAGCCCTGCGGCGGCTTCACGTCGGTGATGCGCTTGCCGACCGTGCGCATGATGCGCCAGCCGCCGAGGTAGGTGCCGAGCGCGATCGCCAGTCCGCAGGAAGCGATCACCCAGAGCGGCGGAGCACTCCCGGACGGCAGCGATCCCGCGGCGATGAGGGTGAGGGTGATCACGCCCATCGTCTTCTGCGCGTCGTTGGTGCCGTGCGCGAGCGACACGAGGGACGCGGACACCGTCTGGCCGTGCCGGAAGCCCGACTCGGCGCCGTGCACGCGGGCGTTGCGGGTGATCCGGTATGCCGCGTAGGTCGCCACGAGAGCGACGATGCCCGCGACGAACGGGGAGAGCAGGGCCGGGATGACGACCTTGCTGAGCAGCACGCCCCAGTCCACCGCCCCGAACCCGGCGCCGATGACCGCAGCGCCGATGAGGCCGCCGAACAGCGCGTGGGTCGAGCTCGACGGAAGCCCGAAGTACCAGGTGACGAGGTTCCACAGCACCGCGCCGATCAGCCCGGCGAAGATCATGGTCGGGGTGATGTCGACACCCGAGGAGCCCTCCTTGATCACGCCTCCGGAGATGGTCTGCGCCACCGCCGTCGACAGGAACGCGCCGACTAGGTTGAGCACGGCCGAGATGGCGACGGCGGTGCGCGGCTTCAGCGCGCCGGTGGCGACCGAGGTCGCCATCGCGTTGGCGGTGTCGTGGAAGCCGTTCGTGAAGTCGAAGACGAGCGCGACGACGATCACGGCGGCGACCGTGACGAGCATGTCCATGCGGTCGGTCCTTCCGTCGGGTGGGACGCCCATGCGCGTCCCACCCCTGCCTACGCCGATCCGGCCGGTCGTTTTTTAACGGGAGGTGAATTGTTCAGCCGACGGGGATGGTCAGCTCGATGATCGTGCCGAGGCCCGCGACCGAGCGCACGTCCGCCCGTCCCGACACCGTCTCGACGCGGTCACGGATCCCCTCGAGGCCGCCGCCCGGCTCGATGCGCGCGCCGCCCTGGCCGTCGTCCTTGACCACGACCGCGACCGTCGAATCCGTTCGCGTCACGGAGACCGAGCAGTTGCGCGCGCGGGAGTGCTTCGCCGCGTTCGCGAGCGCCTCGGAGACGCAGTAGTAGATGGTCTCCTCGACGACCTCCGGCAGCCGCTCCCCCACATCCACGTGCACCTCGACGGGCAGGTGGCTGCGCATCGCGAGCTCGTCGATCGCCGAACGGAGGTCGCCGTCGGTGAGCACGGTCGGGTGGATGCCGCGGGCGAGCTCGCGAAGCTCCCGCAGCGCGTCCGCCAGCTGGTCGGAGGCGCGCTGCAGGTCGCCGGCGAGCTCCTCGTCGCCGTGGGCCTCCGCCTTCGCGGTCGCGATCCGCAGGCTGATCGCCAGGGACACGAGCTGCTGCTGGCTGCCGTCGTGCAGGTCGCGCTCCAGCCTCCGGCGGGCCAGGTAGCCCTCCTCGACGAGGCGGAGGCGCGACTGGCGCAGCTCCTGGATGGTGCGCTCCAGCCGCGCGCGCAGCCGGTCGTTGTCCACCGAGAGCAGCAGGGCGGAGGACACGGCGTCGAGCAGGCGGTCGTCCTGACTCAGCGCCACGTCGTGCTCGATCAGCGCGATCGGACCCTGGTCCGAATCGATCGCCAGGGTCGAGCGGCCCGGTCGCGTCGCCGTGACGGCGTCCTCGGCCGGGATGCCGTCGCTGGTCTGGTACGCCTGCAACGGCTCGTCCCACCAGAACACGCGCAGGGACGAGTCGTGCAGCGTCCGCGCGAGGCTCGACTCCCACAGGCCGCGGTCGACCTTGTCGCGGGCGACGATCACGAGGTCGGCGACACGCGACCGCAGCCCGCGCGCGTACAGCACGCCGCCGACGAAGGCCGGCGGGATGAGCGCGATCGCGACCGGGGGGATGAACTGGAGCCAGCCGCCGTCCCAGCCGAGCGCGAAGCTCAGCGAGTCCTGGACGGTGCCGTAGCACCACAACAGGATGGCCAGCGGCATGACGAACGCGACCCGGCGTGCGGGCAGCGAGCTCGTGAACCAGCGCGTGATCAGCCGGACGGCGACGGTGACCATCAGTGCCAGCCCGACGATGCGCCAGCCGATCCCGAGCCAGTAGTCCGCCGTGTCGCTCGGCAGCAGCGCGTACGGGTTGGCGGCGCAGCCGCACTCGGCCGGTTCGGGCGACGAGAACAGCAGGATGCCGCCCAGCCGGATCGCGAAGGCGACCGTCACAGCGAGCACGAGCGCCCGGTCGAAGCGCGCCGTCAGCCGCCCGGTGGGATAACAGAGCACCAGGATGCCGACCAGCACTGCCCAGAGATCGGTGACGCCCTCGACCCACGGCCAGACCCAACCCCACTGCCGGACCAGCGGGTACCAGGCTCCCGCCGACCAGAAGAGTGCGGCGCCGACCATCAACCACCCCGCGATCGGGCTGCGGACCAACCGCCACGCGACGACCCCGCACACGATGTAGTCGAGAGCCACGGCGACGAAGATGATCGCCCAGACGGCTCCCGATGGACGCGGGCCGTAGTCGTTCAGCATCGCGCTCATCACCTGGGCCAGCACGTTCGACGCGACCGCGATCGTCACCGCGAGGGCGCGCAGCGTCAGCCGAGCCCAGTGCGGACGCGCGGCGGGCGCGGCGATCGCCGTCGTCGTGGGCACCGGCCGCGTGGCGACCATGGGGTCAGACGTCCCGGCCCAGGAACCGCAGCACGGCGAGCACGCGGCGATGCCCCTCGGCCGAGTCCTCGACGTCGAGCTTCGCCATGATGTGGCCGATGTGCGACTCGACCGTGCGCAGGCTGAGGTGCAGCTCGGTCGCGATGCCCACGTTCGACTTGCCCTCGGCCATCAGGCGGAGCACGTCCCGCTCCCGGGTGGACAGGGCCTCCACGGCCGCCTCCGAGGAGCGGGCGTTCACCAGCAGCTGCACGACCTCCGGGTCGACGACGGATCCCCCGCGGGCGACCGTGCGCACGGCGGTGACGAGCGTATCCGCGTCGGCCACGCGATCCTTCAGCAGGTAGCCGGTCCCGCTGCCGGCGCTCATCGCCCGGATCGCGTAGGCGGCCGTCGTGTACATGGACAGCAGGAGGATGCCCGCGCGCGAGCCGTCGGCGCGGAGCCGTTCCAGCGCCCGCAGGCCCTCGTCGGTGTGCGTCGGCGGCATCTTGATGTCGAGGACGATGGCGTCGACGTTTTCCGCCCTCACCGCCTCGAGGAGCTCCTCCGCGGTGTCGACGGACGCGACGACGTCCATCCCACCCGCGCGCAGGATCTGGCCGATCCCCTCGCGCAGCAGCACTGCGTCGTCGGCGACGGCCACCCGGAGCGCGCGAGAACTGTCTGTCTGTCCCCCGCTCACGCCGCTTACACTAGCAGGCTGCGGATCGCCTCACCGCTCAGCTCCTCCTTGGTGATGAAACCCTTCGCCCCGCTGTCGGCGACCCGCCTCCCGTAGTCGGTGGCGGACCGGCTGGAGGTGAGGACCACCGCTACCCCGAAGCCCCGCATGACCGGGACGATGTCGAAGCCGCTCGCGTCTGGAAGGCCGATGTCGAGGAGCACGACATCGGGTGTCAGCCGCCTGCTCAACTCGACCCCTCCCGCCGCGGTGTCGCTGTCGCCGACCACGGTGAACCGCTCCAGACGGAGCAGCTCCGCAGCTTGGGCCCGGAACCGCTCGTGGTCGTCGACGATCACAACACGGAGAGACATACGGACATCATCACCGCACCAGCCCGGTTGTTCATCCGTGCCTCCACGCAATCGGATTCTGGTGACCCCCCGGATGCGGGTCACCACCATCGCGACGAGTATATGAGACAACCTCACCGACCCGAACGGCGAGGTGCCCCGGCCCGGGATACGGGCCGAGACCACCCGAGGAGAGCGGATGTCCATCGCGACCCGAACCGCCGGTCCGACCGGCCCGACCGCACTGCGCGCGACGGCCGAGGCGGGCGCGGTGGATCTTCCCGCTCCTCCCTCACCGATCGTCGTGATCGACCTCGCCCGCGTCGCCGACCGCTTCCGCGAGCTCCGCGGGCTGCTGCCGTGGATGGACGTCCGCTTCGATGTCTCCGCCCTCGCGCACCCCGCCTTGCTGTCCGCTCTGGCGTCGGACGGCGCCGGGTTCGTGGTGTCGCACGACGCCGGCCTGCCGGTGCTGCAGCGCTGCGTCCCGGATGCGCGCAGCGTGCTGCACGCGACGCCCGGCTCGGGCTGGCCGCGACGGCGTGCCGCGTGGGAGGCGGGTGTCCGCCGCTTCGTCGTCGACGACCCCCGCGACCTGGACGAGTTCGCCACCGCGCCCGCGGGCACCGCGGTCCTCCTCCGCCTGCACCCGGACGACGCCGTCGAGGCGGCACGGCACGCGCGGAGCCTGGGCATCCGCGTCGCCGGACTCTCGCTGCGCGTCCCGCGGACGGCGGGCGACGATGAGCTGCTGGACGCCGTGCAGTCCGCCGTCGTCGCGAGCGGCCGTGTCGCCGGCGTCCTCGGCGAGCGCCTCGAACTGCTCGACCTCGGCGAGGCGCTGTCCGGCCCCATGGCCGGCCCCTCGACGCACATCGCCGCACTCGGCCGGTGCATCCGCGGCCTCGTCGCCCCCGCGACCTCGCGCATGAACGTCATCGCGTCCGCGGGCCGCTCGGTCACCACGGACGCCATCACCATCGTCTCGGGCACCGCGGAGCGCTACGCCGACACCGCGACCGCGAGCGAGTACATCGACGCCGGCGCGGAGGTCCTGGTGCTGCGCCGCCGTCGCCGCATTCCGCGCCCTCTGCGCGCACGATCCACCTGGTCCCCGGCGGGCTGACTCGACCCCTCCCCCGCCGGCTCCTGGCCGGAGACGGCCGCGGGGACCACGGGATTGCTTCCCGTGGTCCCCGCGGGACCGTCGCCGCGCTCCTACACGAGCGAGTCGCGCCAGGCCGCGTGCAGCTGGGCGAAGCGCCCGGTGCCCGCGATCAGGTCGTCGGGCGTGCCGTCCTCGACGACGCGTCCGTGCTCCATCACCAGCACCCGGTCGGCGATCGCGACCGTCGACAGGCGGTGCGCGATGATCACCGCGGTGCGGTCGGCGAGCAGTGTCTGCAGCGCCTCCTGCACGAGGCGCTCGCTCGGGATGTCGAGCGAGCTGGTGGCCTCGTCCAGGATCAGAACCGCGGGGTCGGCGAGGAACGCCCGGGCGAACGAGATCAGCTGGCGCTGGCCCGCGGACACCCGGCCGCCGCGCTTGTTCACGTCGGTGTCGTAGCCGTTCGGCAGGCCCTCGATGAACTCGTGCGCGCCGACCGCCTGGGCCGCGTGCACGATCTCCTCCCGCGTCGCGTCCGGCTTGCCGAGCGCGATGTTGTCGGCGACCGAGCCGCTGAACAGGTAGGCCTCCTGGGTGACCATGACGATCGCGCGACGCAGGTCCTTCGGGTGCAGGTCACGCAGGTCCACGCCGTCCAGCTGCACCGAGCCCGCGCTCGGGTCGTAGAACCGCGAGATCAGCTTGGCCAGCGTGGACTTGCCCGCGCCGGTCGACCCCACCAGTGCGACCGTCTGCCCTGCCGGGATGTCGAGCGTGAACTCCGGCAGGATGACCCGGTCCTTCTTGTAGGCGAAGGTGACGTCGTCGAACCGGACGTGGCCCTGCGACGACCACAGGTCGACCGGCTTCACGGGGTCCGGGACGCTCGGCTCCTCCTCCAGGACGCCCGAGATCTTCTCGAGCGCGGCCGCGGCCGATTGGTAGGAGTTGTAGAACATCGCCATCTCCTCGATCGGGTCGAAGAACCGGCGCGTGTAGAGGAGCACCGCGAGCAGCACGCCGATCGCCAGCTGGCCGTCGGCGACCCGGAAGCCGCCGACGAGCAGCACGACGCCGACCGCGACGTTTCCGATCATCACGAGACCGGGGTCGAAGATCCCGAACAGCTGGATGACGCGGGCGTTCACATCCCGGTAGTCCTCGACCAGGCCGCCGAACTCCTTCTCGTTGCGCTTCTCCTTGCGGAACGCCTTGACCGCGCGGATGCCGGTCATGGTCTCCACGAAGTGCACGATCAGCTTCGCCGACGCCACCCGGGAGATGCGGAACAGCACCTGCGAGCGCTTCTGGAACCAGCGGGTCAGCAGGTACAGCGGCACCAGCGAGCACACCAGCACCACGCCGCTCTGCCAGTCCAGCGCGAACAGGGCGATCGCGATGAACAGCATGTACAGCACGCCCTGAACGAGCTGGTTGATGCCGGAGTCGAGCAGCTCGCGGATGGAGTCGAGGTCGCTGGTCTGCCGCGAGATGATGCGGCCGGACGTGTACGACTCGTGGAACTCCAGCGAGAGCTTCTGCGTGTGCAGGAACACCCGCTTGCGCAGGTCGATCAGGATGGCCTGGCTGATCCGCGCGCTCAGCACCGTATACCAGGCGATCAGGACGGCGCCGATGACACCGGTGATCAGGTACGCGGTGCCGGCGGCGGCCAGCGGGAACCAGTCCTGCTTCAGCAGCGCGGGCAGGCCGTTGTCGATGCCGTACGCGATGATCGCGGGGCCCGCGACCTGGCCGGCCGTGGACACCACGACCACGATCGCGGTCAGCACCAGCCGCATCCGCAGCGGGTGCAGCAGCGAGCCGAGCAGGCGCAGCGACCGGCGCCGCACCTGGCGGCTCTCCTGCTTGTTGAGGTCGTTGCGCTCCTCGCCCTCGACGCCCAGCACAGTCGTCGTGCTCACAGGTTCACCTCCTCGAGGATCTCTTCGTTCTCGTCGTCCTCCAGGCTGGAGATGACGAATCGGTAATGCTCGCTGGTGGCGAGCAGGTCGTGGTGCGTGCCGACGGCCGTGACCTTGCCGTCCTCCAGCAGGGCCACCCGGTCGGCGAGCATCACCGTGGACGGGCGGTGCGCGACGATCAGCGCGGTGGTGGATGCCAGCACCCGGCGCAGGGCGGCCTCCACCAGGGCCTCGGTGTCGACGTCCAGCGCGGAGAGCGGGTCGTCGAGCACCAGGATGCTGGGGTTGGCCGCGACCGCGCGGGCGAGCGCCAGGCGCTGCCGCTGGCCGCCGGACAGGCTGAGCCCCTCCTCGCCGACCTTCGTCTCGACGCCCTCGGGGAGGTCGTAGACGAAGCCCGCCTGCGCCACCTCGAGCGCCTCGGTCAGCACCCGCTCGGCCTCCGCCGACGCGGGGTCGAGGTCGTCGCGTCCGAGCAGGACATTGTCCCGCACGGACGCGGAGAACAGCGTCGCGTCCTCGAACGCCATGGCGATGGCCTTGCGCAGGTCGTAACGGGTGAGGTCGCGCACATCCACGCCGTCCACCTTCACCGCACCGCCGGTCACGTCGTACAAGCGTGTGGTGAGCGCGGTCAGCGTCGACTTGCCGGAGCCCGTCAGACCGACCAGGGCCATCGTCTCGCCGGGGCGCACCGTCAGCCGGATGCCGTCGAGCAGGTCCGGGAAGCGCTCGGGCGAGTCCTGGTAGCGGAAGTGCACGTCGTCGAAGACGAGCTCGCCGCGCGGGTCGGTGATCTTCTTCGGATCGGCGGGGTCGGTGATCGTGTTGACCTCGTCCATCACCTCGAAGAAGCGGTCGGCCGCGGTGCGCGTGTCGAACGTCATCGAGAGCAGGAAGCCGATCGACTCGATCGGGAACCGCAGCACAGTCGCCGTCGCGAAGAACGCGACCAGCTCGCCGACCGACAGCTGCCCCTGGGCGGAGAGCCACACGCCGACCACCAGGCAGATCGCGAACGCGACGTCCGGGATCAGCAGCAGCCAGAGCCAGATGCCGGCGATCGCCTTGGCCTTCTCGATCTCGGTGCCGCGTAGCTGCTCCGCCTGCGACTCGAAGTTCTTCAGGGCGTGCTTGCCGCGTCCGAACGCCTTGAGCACGCGGATGCCGTGCACCGACTCCTCGACGGCCGTCGCGAGGTCGCCCGCCTGGTCCTGGCTGCGCCGAGCCACGATCGAGTACTTCTTCTCGAAGACGAAGCCGTAGATCCACAGCGGCACCGAGCACACCAGGAAGATGGTGCCCAGCAGCCAGTTCCAGCCGATCAGGATGGCGAAGCCGACGATGATCGTCACCACGTTGACGACGAGCAGCACGATGCCGAACGACAGCCAGCGCCGGATCATGCTCAGGTCGCTGACGGCGCGCGACAGCAGCTGGCCGCTCGGCCAGCGGTCGTGGAAGGCGACCGGGAGGTCTTGCAGCTGCTCGTACAGCGCGTTGCGCATCCGCGCCTCGACGTGCGTGCCCGGAGTGAGCACGAACCAGCGGCGGAGCGAGATGAACACGGCCTCAGCGGCGCCCAGCCCGACCACCAGCAGCGCGGCCGGCCACACGGCGGCCGGATCGCCGGTCGAGAGCGGGCCGTCGACCAGCCACCGCAGCACCTGCGGGATGCTCAGCGCGACCAGGCTGGCGAGCAGCGCGGCCACCATGCCGAGCAGGATGCGGGGTGCGGCGGACTTGGCGAAGGGCAGGATGCGCAGCAGTGTGCGCACGGTGCTCTTCCGTGCGGTCGGGTTCTTCTTCTGTGCCGGGGCGACAGACATGGGTGTTCCGTTTTCTGTGAGTGGTCCGACATGGAGTCGGCGGCGACGCGCGTCGAGGAGTCGCCGAAGGCCTGCCGACGGTGGCAAGCCTCGCGTGAGTGAGGCGGAGCGCGGAGACCGCGCGGTGGTGGGCGGGACCTACCGCCCGGACGGTCGGGCTGCGGCCGCGAGCGCGGCGACGGACCCGGGCACGGTGTTCTTTCGTGCGGTCTCGATCGTCGTCATGGCGTCCTCCCAGCCTCGATGTATGCGTCCTGTGTGCCGCGACAAGGCAGCCCTACAGGATATTGCCAGGTTGCAGGATTACGCAACACTTTTTCTTGCTGGACACGCAGAACGCCGCCTCGGCCGAAGCCGGGCGGCGCCTCACGGGGTGACCGCGGTCAGCGGATCCGGATCGACAGGCAGGTGACGCAGCCCTCGAGCTTCTCGAACTCCGAGATGTCCACCTGGACGACCGTGTAGCCCAGGCTCTCGATCAGCGCCACCGACTGCGGCGCCGACGACGACATGAGCACCGTGTCGTCCGACAGGACGACGACGGCGGTGCCGTGCGCCTCCGGGACCGGCAGGAAGCGCTCGAACAGGCGCGGCTCGTCCACGATCGGCTCGTAGCCGATGACGGTGCCGTCCGGCAGCGCGGTGACCGCGGTCTTCAGGTGCAGCGCCTTGGTGACCGGCACCGCCACGACGGTGTAGCCGAGCGGAGCGACGATGGCGCGCAGCTGACGGATGCCCTCGGGGTTGGTGCGGCCGCCCTGCCCGACGTACACGGTCGAGCCGATCTTGAGCACGTCACCGCCCTCGAGCGTGCCCGGGGCCTCGATGCGCTCCAGTCGGAGCCCCTGCGCCCGCAGCGCCGCCTCGGTGCCCGCCGGCTCGGCCTGGCGCGACTCGGCGCCCGGCAGCGTGATCACCGCGGTGTCGCCGAAGACGACGGCGGTGTCCTCGACGAAGACGGAGTCGGCGAGGCGGTCGGCGCTGGCGACCTCGACGGTCTGCCAGCCGGCCTCGGACAGGGCGGCGACGTAGGCGTCCCACTGCTTGTCGGCGAGCTCCGTGTCCACCGGCTCGCGGTCGATGTGCGTGGTGAGGCCGTCGGCCAGGTTGGAGGCCGGGATGCGGACCAGCGCGATACGGCGCTCGGTGCGCTCCCCGCCCTCGATCGCGCGGTAGACGGCGTAGCCGGCGGTCGGGAACGCGATCGCGACCGACAGCCAGAACGGCAGGTTGATGCCGATGAAGGAGCCGAACAGCTGGCCCCAGGCGGCGCCCGAGAGCGTGACCTTCAGCACCGTGAACAGGATGATGGTGCCGAGCACCGTGCTCACCAAGGCGAGCACGATGCCCGACACGACTGCGATCCACCGCCGGTCGAACGCTCCGAGCAGACCGGCCGCGAAGCCGAGCACCAGGGCGACCAGCGCGTTCCATCCCACGTACGGCGTCGTGCTGGCGAGCGCCGCCGAGTTGAGCTGGCTGGCCACCAGGATCACGAACGTCGAGGCGACGAACGCGATCGCGGCGACGGCGACAGCGGCGGAGATGGATGCGGCGAGCCTGCGGCCCCAGGAAGACGTCATGGGAACCAGGCTAGCGGAGCGCTGCTATGCGTTCGCTGGCTCCCGGAGGCGGCCGAGGGCCAGCTCCTCGGCGGCCTGCAGCGTCGTGACGCCGTGCTCGTCGGCGGCGCGGAAGATCTCGGCGACCGTGTCCCCGATCCGCTCCACCCGCTCCTGGGTGGCCTCGGCGGTGACGCCCGGCTCGGACATCATGTCGAGGAAGATCACGCCGCCCGCGTTGACGACGAAGTCGGGCGCCCAGAGGATGCCCCGCGCCGCCAGTCGCTCCGCGCCCGAGCGCTCGGCCAGCTGGTTGTTCGCGGGCCCGACGACGGCGGCGACCCGCAGCTCGTCGATGACGCGGTCGGTCAGCACGCCGCCGACGCCGGCGGGGACGAAGAGGTCGCCCTCGACGCGGTGCGCCTCCTCCGGCTCCACCCAGGTGGCGCCGAGCGCGTCGGCCAGAGCTCGCTTGGCAGGGTTGACGTCCGTGACGGTCAGGACGGCGCCCTCGCCGGCGAGCCGCATGGCGATGATCGAGCCGACATGGCCGAGGCCGAGCACGGTGACGCGTCGGCCCGCGACGGAGCGGGTGCCGAAGGCGCGCTCCAGCGTGGCGAGCAGCCCCGCGTAGACGCCCGCGGCGGTCGCGTCGCTCGGCTCTCCGACGCCGCCCTCCGACGGCGGCAGGCCGCACACGTGCGCGGTACGGGAGGCGACGACGGACATGTCCTCAGCGCTCGTGCCGACGTCCTCAGCGGTCATGTAGCTGCCGCCCAGCGTCTCGACGGCGTCGCCGAGGTCGAGCATCGCCTCGTAGCGCTCGGTCGGGGTGAGGACGGTCCCTCGCGGGACGTAGACGACCGCCTTGCCGCCTCCGCGGTTGAGGCCCGCGGCCGAGTTCTTCATCGTCATGCCCTCGGCGAGGCGAAGCGAGTCGGCCACCGCCTCCTGCCAGGAGTCGTACGTCCAGACGCGGCAGCCGCCGAGGGCGGGGCCGAGGACGGTGGAGTGGACCGCGATGCTGATGGTGAGGCCGCTCCGCCTCCCCTTCACGACGTGCAGTGTTTCGTGCGGCAGGTCTGCGGGCAGGACGGACATCGGTGTCTCCTCGTGGGATCGCGGTGAAAATGGTTCAGCGGTCTTGTGGACCGCCGTCCATTCTCCCCTGCCCGCGAGGGCGCCGCAATCGGCGCGCGGAGGTCAGTGGAAGAAGTGCCGTTCGCCGGTGAAGTACATCGTCACGCCGGCCGCCTTCGCCGCCTCGACGACCTCCTCGTCCCGGATGCTGCCGCCCGGCTGCACGATCGCCCGCACACCCGCGTCGATCAGGATCTGGGCGCCGTCGGCGAAGGGGAAGAACGCGTCGGACGCGGCGACGGAGCCGCGCGCCCGGTCGCCCGCGCGGGTCACCGCGAGGTGGCACGAGTCGACGCGGTTGACCTGGCCCATCCCGACGCCGACCGAGGCGCCGTCGTGGGCGAGCAGGATGGCGTTGGACTTGACCGCGCGGCACGCCTTCCAGGCGAACTCGAGGTCGGCGCGGGTGGCGGCGTCCGCCTCCTCGCCCGCGGCGAGCGTCCATCCCTCGGACGTGAACCCTGTGAAGCGGTCGGTGTCCTGCACGAGCACGCCGCCGGAGATCTGCCGGAACTCGGTCAGCGCCCGCGCGTAATCCTCGGGCAGCTGCAGGATGCGCAGGTTCTTCTTGGTCTGCAGCAGCTCCAGCGCCTCGGGCTCGTAGCCCGGCGCGATCAGCACCTCGGTGAAGATGCCCTTCACCGTCTCGGCCATGGCGAGGGTGACCGTCCGGTTGGCCGCGATGACGCCGCCGTACGCCGAGACCGGGTCACACTCGTGGGCCTTGCGGTGGGCCTCGGCGATGTCGTCCGCGACCGCGATCCCGCAGGGGTTCGCGTGCTTGATGATCGCCACGGCCGGCTGGTCGAAATCGTACGCGCTGCGCAGGGCGGCGTCCGCGTCCACGTAGTTGTTGTAAGACATCTCCTTGCCGCCGAGCTGCGTCGCCTGGGCGATGCCGTGTCCGGCCGGGTCGGCGTAGAGCGCCGCCGCCTGGTGCGAGTTCTCGCCGTAGCGCAGGGTCTGCTTCAGCACGGCGCGGGCCTCCCAGCGCTCCGGGAAGTCGTCCGTCGACGGCGCCTCGCCGGCGAACCAGGCCGCCACTGCGCCGTCGTATGCGGCCGTATGCGCGAACGCCTTCGCGGCGAGCGCCTGACGCTGCTCGAACGTGGTGCCCCCGGCGCCGACGGCCTCGATCACCGTTCCGTAATCCGACGGTGACACCACGATGGCCACGTTCGCGTGGTTCTTCGCCGACGCGCGCACCATCGCCGGGCCGCCGATGTCGATCTGCTCGACGACGTCATTGCCGACGGCGCCGGACGCCACCGTCTCGACGAACGGGTACAGGTTGACGACCACGAGCTCGAACGGCTCGATGCCGAGGTCTTTCAGCTGCTCCTCGTGCGACGCGAGCCGCAGGTCGGCGAGCAGCCCCGAGTGGATGGCCGGGTGCAGGGTCTTGACGCGGCCGTCGAGCGACTCCGGGAAGCCTGTGACGCTCGCCACGTCGGTCACCGCGAAACCGGCGTCGCGGATGGTCTGGGCCGTCGAGCCGGTCGAGACGAGTTCCACGCCCGCTCCGGCGAGGGTGGCGGCCAGGTCGAGCAGCCCCGACTTGTCGCTGACCGAGATCAGCGCCCGGCGGATCGGGACGAGGTCCCGCTCGCGGTACAGGCTGGCGTCGTGACGGGGTCCGCTCATGCTCGGGCAAGCTCCTCGAGGTCGATGTGTCCGTTGGCGATGTCGAGGACGGCGTCGATGAGCAGCCGTCGCTCCACGGGTTTGATGCGCTCGTGCAGGGCCGCCTCGGTGTCTCCGGGCAGCACCTCCACGCGCTCCTGGCTGATGATCGGCCCCGCGTCCACCCCGTTGTCGACGACGATGAGGCTGGCGCCGGTCTGCGTGACGCCCGCGGCCAGAGCATCCCGCACCGCGTGCGCGCCGGGGAACTCGGGCAGATACGCGGGGTGGGTGTTGATGAGGTCGGGCGACAGCGCGTCCACGACCCGCGGCGGGACCAGGCGCATGAAGCCGGAGAGGATGGTGAGGTCGGGCTCCCACTGCCGGATCTGCTCCAGCAGCGCATCGCCCCACTCCTCCCGGCTCGGATACGAGGTGTACGGGACGGTGAAGGTGGGGATGCCGAAGCGCTCGGCGTGCTCGAAGCCGTCGGCCTCGCGGTCGGCGCCGACGGCCACCACCCGCGCGGGGAACTCGGCGTCCTGGGCCGCCTCGAGCAGCGCGCGCAGATTGGAGCCACCGCCGGAGATCAGGACGACAATCGAGAGCACCCGACCAGCCTAGCGGCGGACCGCAGGGCCCGGATGCGCGTTCGCCGACCTGTGGACAACCGGCTCAGCGGCACACGCGCGCCCCGGCGACGAGCCCGATCACCGCGCCGACCGCGACCTCGGCGGCGCCGAGCGCGGCGACCAGCCACGGGTTCGGTCCGACGTCGTGCAGGCGGCCCGGTCCGATCGCGCCCGACGACCACCACGCGAGCAGCCCGAGCTGGATGCCCGCGACCACGCCGATTCCGAGGGCGACGAGAACGCGATCCCGGATGCCGTCGAAGCGGCCGGCCACCGCATCCACCCGCGATCGCAGCAGCGCACCGGCGAGGAAGCCGGCGAGCAGGGGCACCACGACGCCGACCAGCCCGAAGGCGAAGCCGCCGGGAGGGATGACGCCGAACAGCGGCAGGCCCGGCAACGGTCCGAGGTCGGTTCCGAGAGGGCTGACCGACGACCCGGTGCCGATCGCGAATCCCGGTCCGATGAGCCAGGACGCCATCCAGACGACGACGTTGGGCAGCAGGGCGAGCTGCCCGATCGTGAGCGCCACGCCGCCCACCACACCGGACTGCACCTGCTCGTACAGGCTGATGATCGTCCCGTAGTGCCCGAAGATCAGCAGCGCGAGGATGAGAGCGGCGACGCCGATCACGATCGCGGTCGCCGCCGTGCCCGCCCGGAGCGCGGCCAGCGCTCCGACGCGCAGCCGCTCGGGAACGGCGTCGGTGCGCGTCCGGAGAACGGAGAGGACCGCGGTGCCCGAGCCGCCGGAGCCGGACGGGAGCGCCTCGCCGCCGTCCGCCGTCGTAAGACGCACATCCTCCTCCGACGCCCCGCGCAAGGCGGCGAAGCCGAAGCCGACGGCGATGCCGACCGCGTAC
The DNA here is from genome assembly GCA_001647635.1 of Leifsonia xyli. Classification (NCBI taxonomy): domain Bacteria; kingdom Bacillati; phylum Actinomycetota; class Actinomycetes; order Micrococcales; family Microbacteriaceae; genus Leifsonia; species Leifsonia xyli. The sequence goes on from CP014761.1 coordinate 1,428,488, forward strand.
ACGAACGGTGGAAGCACGATCCCCTGCCACACCGACGGCTGCACGACCGCCGACCCCGACGACAGCGCGACGACCGTCGAGATGACGGCGAACGTCGCCAGCGCGCTCAGCGCACCGACCAGCCGCTGCGCCGTCTCCGCTGCGCGCATCCCGGTGCGGACGCCGAGCCCGGCTGTGAGCGCGGCGAAGCCGAGCAGCGCGATCGTCACCTGGAACGGCGTGCCGGCGGCCGGCAGGCCCAGCTGCGCGACGGTCTGCGGGTCGAGGGCGACCGTCAGGTTGACGCCGTGACCGACCAGCCACACGTCGGCCGCGGAATGCCACACCACGGCGAAATCCGCGCCCAGGTGGTACTGCGTCGCCCATAGGATCGTGATCGGGACCAGGCAGATCCCGAGGCCGATGGCGGCCACGATCAGCGCCTCCAACGCGGCGAGCAGGGCGACGGATGTGCGACTCATGACCGAACGGAGCCTACCGGCGCGCGCGCCTGCGGCACCGGCGACACTTCGGCGCTCAGGAGACCGCCGGGCTCAGGGCACCGTCACGACCGGCGTGTCGTCGTCCGCCGCCTCCGGGACCGTGATGACCGGACGCTGCAGCAGTTCCAGGATGGCGACGACCAGGGCCGCCAGCACCAGCGTCCAGATGATCAGCGAGGGCGTCAGCGGACGGACGAACAGCACCACCGCCGCGGCGATCACGGCGACCGCCGCACGGAGGAGCGTCCGCTGCGCGTAGAGCCACTCCCCCACGCGACCCGTCGTGATGCCGTGGGACTCGGCCGATGTGCGCACCCAGGCCACCCCCGACCCGAAGAACCCGCGCAGGCGGCGCGGCACCCCGAACGGACCGGAGTACCAGCCGACGAGGGCCACGGCGATCGCCAGCACGAGCACCGCGACGGCGGTGGAGATCATCGCGTCCGTGACGGTCGAATACAGCTTCTGCGAGAGCGCCGAGGGAATCAGCGACGGGGACACCGAGGCCTGGAACACGATCCGCCCGACGGAGATCGCGGCGAGCGTCAGGGCCATCGCCAGGCCCAGCCCGACGGCCGCCCACACCAGCGCGAGCGCCCGTCGACGGGCGACGATGACGCCGAGCGCCAGCAGGCCGATCGCCACCCACGGCAGCCACGCCCCCGCGGCGACGGCCAGCCCATAGAACAGCTGCAAGGTCGGGATGGACGACCTTTGCGCGACCGTGATCGTCTTGTCGATGGTCGGGATGCGGGACGCGAACGTGATCCCCTGCGCGACGAGCTGTTGTTTCACGCGGTCCATGATCGGGGCGAGCTGGATGCCGATCGAGCCGTTGGCGCCGATAGTGACCGCGGAGTTGCCGCTGTTCGTCATCGTGGCTTCGAGCTGGTTGTGACTCGCCCGCAACGCCTCCTGCCAGACCTGGGCGAAGGCGTCCGACGCCACGAACCGCTGGACGGTCGACTGCAGGAGCGACACGATCCCCTGCGCCATCGGGGCCTTCAGCGCATCCAGGGCCTTCGTCGCGACCGGCCCGGTGCCGAGCCCGGTGATGCCGTCGATCACCTGATCGGTGAGCTGCGGGATGTCGACGTTGTCCTGGACCGCTTTGACGGCCTGGTCGGTCACGAAGGCCTGGACTGCGGGGTCGTGCGCGAGCGGGGCGTAGGTCGCGACGAATGTGTCCGTGTCGGTCAGCTGGACCTTGGCCCAGGACGAGACGACGGCGAGCGGCGCCAGGATGGCGCCCAGAACGATGAGGACCGTCGCCAGCAGCGTCCAGCCCCATCCGCGTCGGTGCGTGACGGGCGGCGGCGGTGGGACCGGAGTCGTGTCGGCGTCCGCCCCCGCCTGCAGCCGCAGGGACGCGTTCTCCTCCTCCAGCGCCGCGATGCGCTGCAGCAGTTCGGCGTTCGTCAGACGAGCCATGGCGCCCCCTCCCGGTGCGCGAACTGTACCTCCGGAGGGTCGCGCCTGGGCAGACGGCATCTCGCCGCGCATGACGAAGGCCGGGACCCTCTCGGATCCCGGCCTCGTGCGTTGCAGCGCGTCCGCGTCAGAGCGCGGCGTACACCTCGCGGAGCAGCTGGGCGGTCTCGGACGGCGTCTTGCCGACCTTCACGCCCGCGGCCTCCAGGGCCTCCTTCTTGGCCTGCGCCGTGCCGGCGGAGCCCGACACGATGGCGCCGGCGTGGCCCATTGTCTTGCCCTCGGGCGCCGTGAAGCCGGCCACGTAGCCGACGACCGGCTTGGTGACGTTGGCCTTGATGAAGTCGGCCGCGCGCTCCTCGGCGTCGCCGCCGATCTCGCCGATCATGACGATCGCCTTGGTCTCCGGGTCGGCCTCGAACGCGGCGAGCGCGTCGATATGCGTGGTGCCGATGATCGGGTCGCCGCCGATGCCGATCGCGGTCGAGAAGCCGAGGTCGCGGAGCTCGTACATCATCTGGTACGTCAGCGTGCCGGACTTCGAGACCAGGCCGATCGGGCCCTTGCCGGTGATCGTCGCGGGGGTGATGCCGACGAGCGACTCGCCCGGCGTGATGATGCCGGGGCAGTTCGGGCCGATGATCCGGGTCTTGTTGCCCTTCTCCTTGGCGTAGGCCCAGGCCTCGGCCGAGTCCTGCACCGGGATGCCCTCGGTGATGACCACCAGGAGCGGGATCTCGGCGTCGATGGCCTCGACCATCGCGTCCTTCGCGAACGCCGGCGGCACGAAGATGATCGACACGTCGGCGCCGGTCTTCTCGATCGCCTCGACGACCGTGCCGAAGACGGGCAGCTCGACGTCGCCGTGGGTGACGGTCGTGCCGGCCTTGCGCGCGTTGACGCCGCCGACGACCTGAGTGCCGGCCTTCAGCATCAGAGCGGTGTGCTTGGTGCCCTCACCGCCGGTGATGCCCTGGACGATGACCTTGGAGTCCTTGTTGAGGAAGATAGACATGGTTGTTCGTCCTTCGCTTACTTCGCGGCCAGCTCGGCGGCCTTGTCGGCGCCCTCGTCCATGGTGAGCGCGAGGGTGACCAGCGGATGGTTCGCCTCGGTGAGGATGCGGCGGCCCTCGTCGACCTTGTTGCCGTCCAGCCGCACGACGAGCGGCTTGTTCGCCTCGTCACCCAGGATCTGCAGGGCGTTCACGATGCCGTTCGCGACCGCGTCGCACGCGGTGATGCCGCCGAAGACGTTGACGAACACGCTCTTCACCTGCGGGTCGTTCAGGATGACGTCGAGGCCCGCCGCCATGACCTCGGCGGACGCACCGCCGCCGATGTCGAGGAAGTTCGCCGGCTTCACGCCGCTGTGCTTCTCGCCGGCGTAGGAGACGACGTCGAGCGTCGACATGACGAGGCCCGCGCCGTTGCCGATGATGCCGACCTGGCCGTCGAGCTTGACGTAGTTGAGGTTCGCGGCCTTCGCCTTCGCCTCCAGCGGGTCGGCTGCGGCCTTGTCCTCGAGCGCCTCGTGGTCGGGGTGACGGAAGTCGGCGTTCTCGTCGAGGGTGACCTTGCCGTCGAGGGCGATGATGTCGCCCTCCTCGGTGAGGACCAGCGGGTTCACCTCGACCAGGGTCGCGTCCTCGCCGGTGTAGACCTCGTAGAGCTTCACGAAGACGTCGGCGACCTTCTCGACGAGGTCGTCCGGGAAGCCGGCGGCCTTCGCGATCTCGACGGCCTTCGCGTGGTCGACGCCGCCGCGCGGGTCCACCTCGATGCGGGCGAGCGCCTCGGGCTTCTCGACGGCGAGCTGCTCGATCTCCATGCCGCCCTCGACGCTGGTCAGCGACAGGTACGAGCGGTTGGCCCGGTCGAGGAGCACCGAGAAGTAGAACTCGCGGGCGATGCGGGCGCCACCGGCGACCATCACGCGACGGACCACGTGGCCCTTGATGTCGAGGCCCAGGATGGCCTTCGCGGCCTCTTCCGCCTCGTCCGGGGTCTTGGCGACCTTCACGCCACCGGCCTTGCCGCGCCCGCCGACCTTCACCTGCGCCTTGACGACGGTCACGCCGCCGAGCTTCTCGGCTGCCGCGCGCACCTCCTCGGGGGTGTCCGCGACGATGCCCGGAAGGACCGGGACCCCGTACTTCTCGAACAGGTCTCTGGCCTGGTACTCGTATAGATCCACGGTTATCCAATCCGCTGATTGCCCGGTGAGCTCGTGGCTGCCGGCTGGTTGCTCCTGGCGGTCCGACGCGAGAATAGCTCGACGCCGAGATAAATTCGCCAGGAAGAACTTTAGCGCGTCCGCCTGGACGGCTCGTAACCGGGCGACCTGTCCACAGGCCTTCTCGGCGGGAGGTTCTCCACTGATTCGCAGAATGCCGGGTCGGGCCGGTGCTGTGGCCGCGACCGTGGAGGCATGACCCAACGACCTCTCTCCTTCATCACCGCGGTGAGCCTCGTCGGCCTCGCCGTCTTCCTCGGCGTCCTGCAGAGCCTGTTCGCGTCCGCGCCGGCCGCCCGCGCCCTCGCCGGCGTCGGGCACGGGCCCGGCTATCTGTCCTCCGACGGCTGGTGGCTCGGCGCCTACCGGTTCGACGACGGCGCGCAGGGCTTCTGCCTCAACCCGGGCAAGGCGGCGCCCGTCGGGCTGCAGTACAGCTATGCCGACCCGGCGGGGATGGGATGGTGGACGCCCGAGCAGTCCGCGGTGTTCGCCTACATCGCACGCACCTGGGCGCCCGGCGGAGATCCGCTGACCGCGGCCGCCGGCCAGCTGGCGACCTGGATCTACGCGGGCGTGTCCGAGCCGGAGGCGCAGAAGTACGCCGCGCGAGCAGGGGCGGACACCGACGCCGTCTACGCGCGCGCCCACGAGATGCTGGCGGAGGCGCAGAGCCGGGGATCCACCGGGGTGCACGCGGCCGCTGTCGTCGAACTGGCAGCATCCGGGCCCGGGCGCGTCCGGGTCGAGCTGACCGTCGACCGCCTCTCGGGTGCCGAATCGCTCGCTCCGGGCGCCCATCCGGTGTCGGTGACGCTCGACGGCGCGACCTTCGCCGACGGCGGTTCGACCGCCTCGATCCCGTCGGGGACCGACGTGCCGATCCTCCCGAGCGGGACAGGGGCGAGCGTGGCCGTCTCGGCGACGGCGACGACGGCCGCACTGCCCTACGGGCGTGATGTGACCGTCGCCCTGCCGACCGTCGACGCACAGGCGGTGCTGATCGCCCGGCCGTCCACCGCGTCCGCCGTCGCCCGCGCCGACGTCACGGGACCGTCGCCGCTGCCGTTCCAGCCCCGCGTCGAGACGCGGACCACGGCACCGGAGGCGCGTCCCGGCGCCCAGGTCGCGGACCGGCTCACCGTGAGCGTCGCCGATGGCGAGGGGCTGCTTCCGAGCTGGGGTGTCCGGGCTGTGGACGACGGATTCGAGCCGGTGACCGCTGTCGTCGAGAGCACCCTGCACGGGCCGTTCGGCGCACCCATCTCGGAGGCCGAAGCCGCTCCTGACGACGGCCCGACCGTCTGCACCGTGGAGACGGAGGTCCACGGCGCCGGCGAGTACACCACGCCGTCGTGCACGCTTCCGTCGGAGGGCTACTACGTCTGGACCGACCGCATCGACCCGTCGCGGACGCCCGAGCCGGAGGGCGGCGGCCGGATCAGGCCGTGGACCTCGCGGTTCGGCGTCGCCCAGGAGATCAGCAGGGTCGGTTCGGTCGCGGCGCCTGCGGTGGAGCATCAGTCCACACGCGAGCTGGCCGCGACGGGGTCCGACGTGTCCGCCCCGGCGCTCTGGAGCGCCGGCACCGCACTGGCGGGGATCGGCCTCGTCACCGGTGCCCGGCTCCGCGGCCGGCGCGTCCCGCGTCGCGCCCGTTCGACGTGGATGCGGCGATGAGCGACACCATGCGCACGCTTTGGGGACCTTCGCAGGCGCTCACGTCAGGATGTCGGCGTGCGGACCTCTCAGCGGAACAGGCCTGTCGTGGCGAGCGAGCTCGCAGCGGAGGCGTTGACACTCGCCGGCGGCGGCCGGGCGCTCCTCCTGCAGATCGCGCACCCGGCGGTGGGGCGCGGTGTGGTGGAGCACAGCGACTTCGCGACGCGGTTGATGGACCGCTTCGACGGCACCATGCTCTACCTGACCGCGTCGATGTTCGGCACGCCGGACGAACTGCGGGCCATCCGCCGTATCGTGAACCGGGCGCACGCTCCCGTCCGCGGCGGCTCTCCGGCCACGACGTACAATGCCTACGATCCGGACCTGCAGCTCTGGGTCGCCGCCACCCTCTACCAGACCATGATGGACCTGCATCGGCGCGTGTTCGGGCCGCTCACCGACCGGCAGGCGGATGCGGTCTACCGGGATATGACGAGCTCCCTCTCCAATCTGCAGCTGTCCCCCGACCGATGGCCCGCGACGCGCGACGCGTTCGACGCCTACTGGAACGAGCTGGTGGGAACTCTCTCCGTGGATTCGGATGTGCTGGCGGTCTCGCGGCAGATCCTCTACCCGAAAGCGGTGCCCTGGTGGTTCGGCCCGAGTGCGCCGCTGCTCCGCCTGGTGACCGCGGGCCTGCTCCCACATTCCGTGCGCACGCAGTTCCACCTGCCGTGGGACGAGCGTCGTCAGCGCCGCTTCGACCGCTTGTTCCGGTGGACGCGCATCGTCTATCCGAGGCTGCCGCTGCGGCTCCGCCACCTCCCCCGCGACCGGTATCTGGCGAAGCTGCGCCGGACCGTCGGTGCGACCGGCCCGGCCTCGCCGTCCCTCGCGTCGGACTAGGCGGCGAGTCCTCGGGCGCGCTCGATCCCGCGAGCCAGAAGCACCAGCACAATGCCGATCGCGGCGCCGAGGACGGTCTCGAGCACACGATCGACCACGAGCACTCCGAGCGGGGTCGGGCTCGCCAGGTGCGAGACCGACAGCGCGAGCGGCGTGATGAACACGAGGGCGGCCCCGTAGTGCCGGGCGACCAGGATCTCCGCGAAGAACTGGCAGACCACGATCACGCCGATCACCACGGCCGCGGGAGGCGACCACACCAGGATCAGCGCGGTCACACCCACGCCGACCACGGTGCCGATGATGCGGTGCAGAGAACGCGAGATCGAGTGCGCGGCACGGGCCGGAGGAATGACCGCGACCAGGCTGACGATCGCCCAATAGGCGTGGCCGAAACCGAAGGCGAGAGCGATTCCCCCGGCGAGCAGCACGCCGACGACGTTCTGCCCGACGGTCAGCCAGACGCGCGGGTCGCGCAGCGCGGCCAGGTCGAGCCCGGGTCTCCGACGGAGCTCGTTCACCAAGCCGGCCCGACTGAGAGCGCGGTGCGGCAGGCCGGGGAGCCGTCGGATGGCCCATCCGGACATGGTGACCAGCCACGCGAACACCGCAGTGGCAGCCGCAAGGCCGATGCGCGGCAGCGCGTCGGCGGCGGGAGTCGGGACGGCCGCGCAGACCAGGAGTGCGAACACGAAGAACAGCGCCTGCGGCGGCACGATCTGGAACACCGTGACGAACAGAGTCCCTTCGCCGACGACCACGACCAACGCGAGCGCGGTGAGCACGAGCGGTTCGCCGGCCACCGCCAGGCCGACGCCGGCCGAGATGCTCGCCAGCAGAGCCATTGCGGCGACCGTCAGCGTCCGGGCCCGCAACCGGTAGGGCTCGTTCCGCCCGTACAACGCGGTGAACGCGCCGAACGTGGCGTACGCGGTGAGGTCGAGACGGCCGACGGCGTACAGCACCACCAGGGGGACAGCGACGGCGAGCGCCGCCCGCAGACCCACCTCGAGGTTCTGCGGAGGTGCGGCGGGCGCCCTCACAGCTTGTCGATCGGAGCGATCTTGATGAGGAGCTTCTTCGCGCCCACCTTCTCGAACTGCACGTGCGCCACGCGCTTGGCACCCTGCCCGGTCACGGCCGTCACCCGACCCTCGCCGAAATCGGCGTGCCGGATGCGGTCACCGGGCTCCAGCTCCAGGTCGCCGTTGTCGCGGACCTTGCCCGTCACGCGGTTCGGCCACTCGGCCTTGGGGCGCTCCTGCCGGAACGCCGGAGCCGCGAGCGAGTCGTTCCAGCCGCCCGAGCCGCTGCCGGAACCGGCGCCGAGACCGGGGCGTCGCGCGTTGAGCGCGCGCGACTGCGTGCCGCCGCGTCCGTTCGCCGAGCCCGGCGACTGTCGCCAGTCGATCAGATCGGCGGGGATCTCTTGCAGGTAACGGCTCGGCATCGCCACGGCGGTCTCGCCGAACTGCGCCCGCGTCATGGCGAGCGACAGGAACAGCCGCTTCTTGGCGCGCGTGATCCCCACGTAGAACAGGCGCCGCTCCTCCGCCGGGCCGCCGGGCTCGTTGGCCGACATGCGGTGCGGGAGCAGGTCCTCCTCGATGCCGGTGAGGAACACGGCGTCGTACTCCAGTCCCTTCGCGGTGTGGAGCGTCATCAGCGAGACGGCGCCGCTCGAGTCGTCGATCTCGTCGGCCGCCGCGACCAGCGAGACCTCGGTGAGGAAGTCGACCAGCGTGCCGTCGGGATTGTTGCGGGCGAACTCGCGGGTGACCGCGACGAGCTCGTCGACGTTCTCGGCGCGCGCCTCGTCCTGCGGGTCGCGGCTGTTGCGCAGCACCTCGAGGTAGCCGCTGCCGTCGAGCAGGAAGGTCAGCACATCCGCCACCGGCGAGACGCCCGCCGGGTTCGACGGGTCGATCTTGCTCGCCGCCTCGTCGAGCAGGTTCGACAGCTGCAGGATCGCGTTCGTCACCTTCGGGCCGAGGCCGAGCGACGCCGCGTCGCGCATCGCGGCGCGGAACGTGAGTCCGTTGTCCTCCGCGTAGCTCGCCAACTGGGTCTCGGTCGCGGGGCCGATCCCGCGCTTCGGCGTGTTCAGGATGCGACGGAGCGCGAGCATGTCGCTCGGATTGGCCACCGTGATCAGGTACGCCATCGCGTCCTTGATCTCGGCGCGCTCGTAGAACTTCGTGCCGCCCATCACCTTGTACGGCAGCGCGCAGCGGATGAAGATCTCCTCGAGCGCTCGGGTCTGGGCGTTGGTGCGGTAGAACACGGCGATGTCCTTGTACGCCATGCCAGCGCTGTGGAGCTTCTCGATCTCGTCGGCGACGAACTGAGCCTCGTCGTGACCCGAGTAGCCGGTATAGCCGATGATCTTCTCGCCGTCGCCCACGGCGGTCCACAACTTCTTGTCCTTGCGGTCGAAGTTGTTGGCGATGACCGCATTGGCGGCGCTGAGGATGTTCTGCGTCGAGCGGTAGTTCTGCTCCAGCAGGATGACCTTTGCTCCGGGGAAGTCACGCTCGAACTCGACGATGTTGCGGATGTCGGCGCCGCGGAAGGCGTAGATCGACTGGTCCGAGTCGCCGACCACGGTGAGCGACGCGGGCGGGATGACACCGGCGGCATCGCGCAGCGGACGGACATTGCGCCCGTGCGATTCCAGGTCGTCGACGATGTCCGGCGCGACCGGCATCGTCAGCTCGCGGATCAGCGAGTACTGCGCGTGGTTCGTGTCCTGGTACTCGTCGACGAGGATGTGCCGGAAGCGGCTCTGGTACAGGGCCGCGACGCGCGGGAAGGCACGGAAGAGGAACACCGTCTCGGCGATGAGGTCGTCGAAGTCGAACGCGTTGGCGCGGCGGAGCTCGCGGGTGTACTGGCGGAAGATCTCGAGGAACATCACCTCCTGCGGATCGCTGAGGTTCGCCGTGCGGGCGTGCGTCTCGAGATCGGTCAGCTCGTTCTTCAGCTTCGAGATGCGGTTCGCCGCGGATCCGACGGTGAAGCCGAGCGTGTCGGCGTCCAGCTCCTTGATGATGCGCTTGAGCAGGGCCCGGCTGTCGCCCGAGTCGTAGATCGTGAAGCTCGGGGTCTTGCCGATCGTCTCGGCCTCGCGGCGCAGGATGCGGACGCAGGCCGAGTGGAACGTCGAGATCCACATGCCCTGGGCCTTGCCGCCGAGCAGCTGCTCGACGCGCTCGCGCATCTCGTTGGCCGCCTTGTTGGTGAACGTGATCGCGAGGATCTCGCTCGGCCAGGCCTCGCGGCTCTCGATCAGGCCGGCGATGCGGCGGGTGAGCACGCTCGTCTTGCCGGATCCGGCGCCGGCCACGATGAGAAGGGCCTGCCCGCGGTACTCCGCGGCCTCGCGCTGCTGCGGGTTCAGACCGGCGAACAGCCGCTCACTCGGTCCCCAGTGGCCCGAGCCGGACCCGCGCGAACCGCTGCCGTCGGCGGCGGGAGCTGCGCCGTCGCCCTGCCACCCGTCCAGGATGATCGGGACGGAGGAGGGGGTGGTCTGCGGGGCGTCGGGGAGGCTCGTCATGTCTCAGACAATTTTAGTCGCTGCCACCGTCATTCGTCCGGGAGCTCACCCGGGCGCCCGAGCTCAGTGGCCGTCCCGCACGGCGACGGCCAGATCGGGATGGTCGGCGAAGACCCCGTCCACTCCGGAATGCAGCAGGATCGAGTAGTAGCGCCGCCAGTCGCCCCAGTCGGACGCGGAGCCGCCCGACCGGAACTCCTCCGGGAGCATGCCGTTCTCGGGTCGCAGCGTCCAGCAGAACACGGCGAGACCGGCCGAGTGGGCCAGGTCGACCAGGTCGGAGGTGACCGCGCCCACGTCCGCCGCGTCCTCTTCGCCGAAGAGGGCGACCGACACCGAGCCCGACGAGAGCACCTGCGTCGTCTCGACGCTGATGCCGTCGACGCGATCGGCCGGCGACCCGGCAGAGCCCAGGGCGTACAGCCCGCGCAGCGTGAGGTCCGTGTCGTAGCCGGGCGCGGACGACCCGAGGGCCGCGACGCGGTCGGCGGGCGCGCCCGTGTCCTCGAGCAGGTACACGCGCCTCCCGCGGAACCCGCGCTCGTACAGCTGGGCCAGGACCGTCTTCTCGAAGCTCTCCACGACGATGCCGGCGCGATCCGTCCAGCCCGCGTCCGCCAACTCGGCCGTGAACAGCTCGTCGAGCGGCAGTCCGGCCGCCTCGAAGTAGGTGGCGTGCTTCAGCTCCGCGACCAGGCCGGGCGCCCTGGAGCCGTCGGTGACGCGGTCGAGGAGGTCGAGCAGGTCGCGCAGCCGCAGCAGCGGGTAGTGACCGTCGAACGTCGAGCTGGCCTGGCGCAGAGCGGGGATGCGCTCCCGCGCACGGAGGGTGGCCAGCTCGTCCCAGGTGAAGTCCTCGGTGAACCAGCCGGTGAGGGCGACGCCGTCCACCTCCTTGGTGGTGCGCCGGTCCGCGAACTCCGGACGGCCGGCGACGTCGGTGGTGCCCGAGATCTCGTTCTCGTGGCGGATGACCAGCACGCCGTCCTTCGTCGCCACCAGATCCGGCTCGACCGCGTCGGCGCCGAGCTGGAAGGCGAGCTCGTAGGAGCCGCGCGTGTGCTCCGGCCGGTACCCCGGCGCACCGCGGTGCCCGATGATGACAGGGGCGTTCCGCGGGCGCATGGCCCGATCCTAGCGGCGACGCGCGGAGCGCCGGGGACGCCGCGGGGGCCGCCGCCCGGTGGTGCCAGAATCGAGCCGTGGCCGCCGAACCCGACACCCGCTGGACGGAGCCCGCCTCGCGTCTGCCCCTGCGCTGGGGTTCGTACCGGGCGCGGCTGGCGACGGGACTCGCGATGCTCGTCGTCGGGACGGCGTGCGTCCTCGGCACGACGACATACAGCCTGACGCTGCTGCTGATCGGCTCCCTCATGCAGCCGGCCGCCTGGGCGGTGATGCCGTCGACGATCGGGCGGCGCGTCGCCGTGGCCCTCCCGGTGCTCGGCTTCACCTGGCTGATGCTCGGCGGCTCCGGCTTCGCGTGGTGCTACGCCGTGACCCTCGCCGCCTGGCTGCTGGTGCGCCTCCGGCCGCTGCCGGCCTTCGCCGTCCTCGTGCTTCCGATCGGGTGGAGTCTGGTGATCCCGCTCCTGGTGAGGGACTATCAGCACGGGTGGATCACCATCCTGACCAGCAGCGTGGTCATCGTGGTCGCCGCGTGGACGGCGAGATGGATCGCGATCCGATTCGATTCATGGCAATCTGTCAGAACTCTCAGAAAAGAACCCCGTAGATTTAGCTGAAGACGACCCGAACGGGTCCCCACACGAACGAGGAGCTCATGGCACTCAGCAACCCGGCGTTCTCGACGAACCCGGCTTTCTCCAGCAACGGCCAGGCCGCGACCGTGTCGGCCGAAAACCTGGAGCAGATGTACCAGGCGCCGTCGGCCACCGCCGCGGACACCGACCGCATGACGGTCGAGGACTCGATCGTCAAGACGGCGATCTGCTTCGTCCTGCTGCTCGCCGGCGCCGCCGTGGGCTGGTTCCTGCCCGCGCTCGCCCTCCCGGCGATGATCGTCGGCTTCGTGTTGGCGCTGGTGAACATCTTCAAGCGCAAGCCGGTCCCCGCGCTCATCCTCGCCTACTCGGCGGTGCAGGGCGTCTTCCTCGGCGCGATCTCGATGTTCTTCGAGTCGCAGTGGTCGGGCATAGTCGTGCAGGCGGTCATCGCGACCTTCGCGGTCGTCGGCGTGACTCTCGCCCTGTTCGCGTTTGGGAAGGTCCGCGCATCGGCCAAGGCCACCAAGATCTTCCTCGTCGCGATTTTCGGCTACCTGTTGTATTCAGTCGTCAACCTCATCTTGATGTGGACCGGCGTCACGAAGGGGACCTTCGGCCTCGACAGCGTCGAGCTGGGCAACACCGGCATCAAGCTCGGCTTGATCATCGGAGTCCTCGTGGTCCTGCTCGGCGCCTACTCGCTGGTGCTCGACTTCGACTTCATCAAGCAGGGCGTCGCCAACCGCGCACCGCGCATCTACGGCTGGACCGGCGCCTTCGGCATCATGGTGACCGTCATCTGGCTGTACCTGGAGATCCTGCGGATGCTCGCCATCAGCCGCGACTGACGCGGACAGACGCAACGCAGAAGGCCCGGGATGCTCACAGCATCCCGGGCCTTCTCGCGTCAGCGGGAGATCACTCCCACTCGATGGTCCCCGGCGGCTTCGACGTGACGTCGAGGACGACGCGGTTCACGCCGTCCACCTCGTTCGTGATGCGGTTCGAGATCTTCGCGAGCAGGTCGTACGGCAGGCGCGTCCAGTCGGCGGTCATCGCGTCCTCGCTCGACACCGGGCGCAGCACGATCGGGTGGCCGTACGTGCGGCCGTCGCCCTGCACGCCCACCGAGCGCACATCCGCGAGCAGCACGACCGGGCACTGCCAGATCTCCTGGTCGAGTCCGGCGGCCGTCAGCTCGGCGCGGACGATCGCGTCCGCATCCCGCAGCAGGTCGAGACGCTCCTGCGTCACCTCGCCGACGATCCGGATGCCGAGTCCCGGCCCGGGGAACGGCTGACGCCCGACGATCTCCTCCGGCAGGCCCAGCTCACGGCCGATCGCGCGCACCTCGTCCTTGAACAGCGTGCGCAGCGGCTCCACCAGCTCGAACTGGAGGTCCTCCGGCAGACCGCCGACGTTGTGGTGGCTCTTGATGTTCGCCGTGCCGGCTCCGCCGCCCGACTCCACGACGTCCGGGTACAGGGTGCCCTGGACGAGGAAGCGGATCGGGTCGCCCTCGCTGGCCGCCTCGGCGATCAGGTCGGCCTGCGCCTGCTCGAAGACGCGGATGAACTCGCGGCCGATAATCTTGCGCTTGGTCTCCGGGTCGCTGACGCCGGCGAGCGCAGTCAGGAACTGCTCCTGCGCGTTCACGGTTACCAGGCGGATGCCGGTCGCCTTGACGTAGTCCTCCTCGACCTGACGCGCCTCGTCCTTGCGGAGCAGACCGTGGTCGACGAAGACGCAGACCAGCTGGTCGCCGACGGCCTTGTGCACGAGCGCCGCGGCTACCGCCGAGTCGACGCCGCCGGACAGTCCGCAGATGACGCGGCCGGAGCCGACCTGCGCCTTGATCGCCGCCACCTGGTCGGCGATCACGTTGCCGCTGTTCCAGTCTGCGGGGATGCCCGCCGCGCGGTGCAGGAAGTTCTCGAGCACGGCCTGGCCGTACGTCGAGTGCTTCACCTCGGGGTGCCACTGCACGCCGTACAGCTTGCGCTCGTCGTTGGCGAACGCCGCGACGGGGGTGCCCTCCGTGGAGGCCAGCACCTCGAAACCCTCGGGCGCGCGGGAGACCGAATCGCCGTGGCTCATCCACGCCGTCTGCTGCTCCGGCTGGCCGTCCAGCAGGACGCCAGAATCCGAGATCCGGACCGCGGTCGAACCGTATTCGCGCTGGCCGGTCTTGGCGACCTCGCCGCCGAGCGCGGTGGCCATCACCTGGAAGCCGTAGCAGATGCCCAGGACGGGGACGCCGAGGTCGAGGATGGCCTCGTCCAGCCGCGGGGCGCCCTCCTCGTACACCGACGAGGGACCGCCGGAGAGGACGATGCCCGCGGGTCGCTTCTCGGCGATCTCGGCGGCCGTGACGGTGTGCGGCACGATCTCCGAGTACACGTTGGCCTCGCGCACGCGGCGCGCGATCAGCTGTGCGTACTGCGCGCCGAAGTCGACGACGAGGACGGGGCCGGTCGGGTTCGCAGAGTCGGCCGTGTTCGTTGAATCGCTAATTGGTCGCCTCCGCGAGGGTCGTGGCCTCGGCCTCGCGGCCGGCCAGATAGGACTTCACCTGCTTGGTGATGCGGGCCTCCACGAAGAACGAGAGGAACGGCACGACTCCGCCGAGGGCGATCATGACGAACTTCGTGAACGGCCAGCGCATCAGACTCCACAGGCGGAAGTCGGAGATGAGGTACACGACGTAGAGCCAGCCGTGTGCGATGAGGATGCCGGTGCTGAGGTCGACGCCCGTCGGCGGGACCGCGGTCTGCACCGGGACGAAGGTGAGGGCGCCGTAGTTGCTGAACGCGAAGAGCTGGTAGCCCATGCCGTACTTGACGATCATCTCGGCGCACAGCAGGAGCAGCATGATGCCCGTGATGTAGGCGAACACCTGGTAGAACCGGAGCGCCCCGCGGATCTTCGGGAAGTCTTCGAGCTTGGGAGCGAGGGGCATGGGTCTATTCTACGGTCCTCGCGGTGGCCGATTCCTGCGCCTCGGACGCCACCCGGGCCTCTTCGCGCTCCTCGTCCTCCCGCGCCTTCGCGTCCTTCACCAGGCGGTACCAGAGGAAGACCGCGAACCCCGCGAAGATGATCCACTCGGCGGCGTAGAACACGTTCAGCCAGTTGAGCTCGGTCTGCGCGATCGGAGGCGGGGAGTCGATCTGGACCAGGCCCTCCGGAGCGCCGCGCTGGACGACGTACGCGGCGTACACATCCACCCCGTCGACACCACGCCAGAGGTTGTAGAGCTGGCCGACGCCGAGGCTCTGCATCGCGGTCGGGTCGTTCTTCTTGTCGTTCGGCAGCTCCGGCTGCTCGTCGGGCAGGATGCGGCCCACGATGCGCTGCTCGGGCGCAGGTTCCTCCGCGAGCCGGGCCACCGCGGCCTTCGCCGTCGCCTCGTCGGCCGCCCAGCCGCGCGCCACGGCGAGCGCCACGGGCTGACCGTCGCGCTGCAGGTTCACGTGACCGACGACCCACCAGCCGCTCTTCCCGTCGTTGAGTCGGCCCTCGAGCAGCTGGTCGTCGCCGGGGACGAACGTTCCGGTGAACTCGACCAGCTGGCCGACCGCGACATCCTTCAGCGGCGCTCCGGGTCCCGCGACCTGCGCGAGCGGGAGCACGGTCTCGGTCGGCGCCTCGACGGCCTTGCCGGACTCGACCGCGCGCTCCAGCTGCCACTGCCCGAGCCAGGCGAACCCTGCGGCGAGCAGCAGCGCGAAGATCAGCGCGCCGATCCACCGCGGGCGCAGCATCATCTGGAAGAGGGTCGTCTCGCTCTGGGGCGGCCGTCCCGTCGTGGTCTCGATCGTCAATCCCGTTCCCGCTCGCCGGCCGGCTCCCCGGCCCGCTCACCGTTGATGTCGTGTTCCTGCATCGCGGCCTCGACCATCCGGTCGACCGCGCGCTGCGTCTCGTCCGCGCTCCGCGTGTCACGCTGCGCGTCGGGGTCGAGGTCGGCCGTCGCGGCCTCCACGAGCGCGATCTCCTCGTCGAGCATGGGATCGCGCTTCTTCTTCCGTTCGCGTCGGCGCTTGGGGCCGGACCTGAGGATCATCGCACCGATCTTCTCGGAGTTCGCTGCGAGGATCGGGCCGAGCACGGCCATGATCAGCACATAGAGGCCCGCGAACGGCTGGATGCGCTCGTCCAGTCCCGCCGCGAGCGACAGCGTTGCCAGGATCAGCGCGAACTCTCCGCGGTTCTGCAGGATCACCGTCGTATTGATGCCGGCCTGCACGCCGAACCCGTTGATCCACGCGACGAACTGCCCGGCGGCGATGTTGAGCACGATCGTCAGCAGCACCGCGACCAGCACGGGCACGATGACCGACGGGAACTGCGCGGGGTTCAGCGCGAGACCGAAGTTGAGGAAGAAGAACGCCGCGAAGACGTCCCGCAGCGGGATGGCGATGTGCTCGATCTTGTTGCGGTACTTCGTCGCCCCCAGCACCAGGCCGATCAGGAACGCGCCGATCGCATCCGTGACGCCGAGGATCTCGCCGATGCCGGCGAACAGCACCGCGAACCCGAAGAACAGGATCGTGAACAGTTCGTCGTCCTTGGTGCGGAACAGCCGCGACACGAACCGGCCGCCCCACCGCGCGATCGTGAACATCACGACGAGGAAGGCGAACGCGATCGCGAGCTTGGCCACGACCGGCCAGAAGTCGGTCTCGCCGCTCAGCACGACGGACACGATCGCGAGGTAGATCGCGATGAAGATGTCCTCGACCACGGTGACGCCGAGGATCATGGGCGTCTCGGTGTTCGCCAGCCTCCGCAGCTCGATGAGCAGCTTGGTGACGATCGCGGACGACGAGGTCGCCGTCATCCCGGCGATGATGAGCGCCTCACGGGTGCCCCAGCCGACCATGAAGCCGAAGATCAACCCGACGCCCATGTTGATGAGGATGTACGAGCCGCCGGAGACGATCAGCTTGCCGAAGTTGCCGAAGAACTCGTCCTGGTCGAATTCCAGCCCCAGATTGAAGAGCAGCAGGATGAGCCCGAAGACGGCGATGAGCTCGATGTAATCGCTCTCGAAGTTGAGCGGGAACCAGCCGGTGTGCGGGCTCGCCAGCAGACCGACGAGCATGTAGATCGGAATCGCGGGAAGGCCCACCAGCTTGCCGAGCCGCCCCAGCACGTACGCGACGAGCAGGAGGAGTCCGAGGACGATGAGGTCTTCGCCGAGGTGCATCGATCAGCCTCCGGGCGGAGCGTCGGCGGTGGCCCGGGCGGCGATCTCGCCCGTGCGGAAGAACGCGAAGGCCTTGGCGACCTTCTCCGGCGTCCCCGCGACGACGAGGGTGTCGCCGGGGAAGACCTTGAAGTCGGGAGCGGGAGCCGGGTTGGCGGAGTCGCCGCGCACGACGGCGACGACGGTGAGCCCGACGAAGCCGCGGTCGCCGGGCGCGCCCAGCTGCTGGCCGGCGATGTGGTCGTCGTAGTCGACCGTGAACCAGTCGATGCTGAGGCCGGGGATCTGGTCGAGCGCGGTGAGCGTCTCGGTGATCTGCGTGCCGCCGAGCAGTTCGGCGAGGGTGTGCGCCTCGTCCTCGCTGAGCCGGAGGGACACTTTGGTGACGTCGCTGCCGTCCTCGTGGTCCGAGAACGTGATCAGGTCGCTGTGGCCGGACCGGTGCGCGATGACTCCGACCTTGCCTCCGTCGTCGGTGACGAAGGTGTGCAGCACCCCGACCCCGGGGAGCTTGACCCGTCGAACGTCAACCATCATCCGTCTCCATCCGCCGGGTTCGCCGGCATAAGGGGGGTGAGGTACCAGTCTATCGGAGGCGCGCGAAGGCCCTCCCGGGATGGGCGTCCCGGGAGGGCCTCTCTGCGGCGGTTCTCAGCCTTCCGTCGCCGGGGCGTCCTCCCCGCCCGCGCCTTCGACGTCCTTCGGCGCCTCGTCGGCCTTTGTCGGCGTGCCGGCTTTCGCACCGCGGGACTTCGGCGGGGCGACGTGCTTCGCCGCTGCGGCGTCCACATCCACGATGTCGGGGGCTTCGAGACGGATGCGGTCGGCCGACTCGTCGTCGGGCTGCAGCTGGCTGGCCCGTTCGGCCTCGACCCGCTGGAGGTACGTCTTCACCTCGCGCTCCTCGCGCGCCTTGTCCCAGCCGAGCACGCGTGCGAGCAGGGACGCGGCGACCGGAGCGGCCGAGACGCCGCGGTCCCACGCCTCGATCGAGATCCGCGTGCGGCGGGCGAGCACGTCCTCGAGGTGCAGCGCGCCCTCGTGGCTGGCCGCGTAGACGACCTCCGCGCCGACGTAGTCGTCGGCGCCGGGCAGCGGCTCGGCGAGCGACGGGTCCTCCCGGATGAGCGCCAGGATGTCCTCCGCGAACGTGCCGTAGCGGTTGAGCAGGTGCTCGATCCGCGCGACGTGGAGGCCGGACTCCTTCGCGATGCGGTGGCGGCGGTTCCAGGCGGCCTGGTAGCCCTCCGCGCCGACGAGCGCGATCTCCATCGTGGTGGAGGCGGGGATCTTGCCGTCGAGCGCGCTGACCGCGGAGTCGACCGCGTCCTTCGCCATCACGCGGTACGTGGTCCACTTGCCGCCGGCGATCACGACGAGACCCGGCACCGAGTGGGCGACCAGGTGCTCGCGCGACAGCTTCGACGTCTGCTCCGACTCGCCTGCGAGCAGCGGCCGCAGGCCGGCGTAGACGCCCTCGACATCCTCCCGCGTCAGCGGGACGTTGAGCACCTCGTTGACGTGCGCGAGCAGGTAGTCGATGTCGGCCGCGGTCGCCGCCGGGTGCGCCTTGTCGAGGTGCCAGTCGGTGTCGGTCGTGCCGATGAGCCAGTGGCGGCCCCACGGGATGACGAACAGCACGCTCTTCTCGGTGCGGAGCAGCAGGCCCATCTTCGACTGGAAGCGGTCCCGCGGCACGACGAGGTGGATGCCCTTGGACGCGCGCACCTTGAACTGGCCGCGCTCGCCCACCATCGACTGGGTGTCGTCCGTCCACACGCCGGTCGCGTTGACGACCTGCTTCGCCCGGATGTCGAACCGCTCGTCGGTCTCGAGGTCGTGCGCCCGCACGCCGACGACGCGCTCGCCCACCTTGATGAAGCCCTCCACGCGGACGCGGGACGCGACGTGCGCGCCGTAGTGCGCGGCCGTGCGGACCAGGTTGGCGACGTACCGGGCGTCGTCCACCTGGGCGTCGTAGTACGTGATGCCGCCGACCAGCGCGTCCTTGTTCATCGACGGGATGGCGTTGAGCACCTGCCGCTTGCTGAGGTGCCGGTGGTGCGGCACGCCCGGAGGACGGCCTCCCGTGTACGAGAAGATGTCGTAGAGCATCATGCCGGCGCCGATGTAGAAGCGCTCCCAGACCCGCTTGTGCAGCGGGTAGAGGAACCGGACCGGCTTCACCAGGTGCGGTGCGATGCGCTGCAGCAGCAGCCCGCGCTCGATCAGCGCCTCGCGCACCAGGCGGAAGTCGAGCTGCTCGAGGTAGCGGATGCCGCCGTGGACGAGCTTGGACGACCGGCTGGAGGTGCCGGAGGCGAAGTCGCGCGCCTCCACCAGGCCGACGCTCAATCCGCGGGTCGCGGCGTCCACCGCGGATCCTGCGCCGACGATGCCGCCGCCCACGACCAGGATGTCGAGCTCGGTGTCCTTGAGCGCCGCGATCGCCGCCGCCCGCTCCGCCGGCCCCAGGCGCGACGGGTAGGTCACGGCCGGGTTGGAGGCGGGGGTGGCGTGCCTATCGCCGCCCGGAGCCGATTGCGTATCCGTCATCGTTCTCTCCTCCCCCGGCCGCCGTCGGCCGGCGTGTTGTCCTACTGCGTTCGGTAGGGCGCGACGACCACCTCGACGCGCTGGAACTCCTTCAAGTCCGAGTATCCCGTCGTGGCCATGCTTCTCCGCAAGGCTCCCACGAGATTCGCAGAGCCCTCGGCGACGGGTGCCGGCCCGTACAGGATCTCCTCGAGCGGGGCGATCTGGCCGACCTCGACGCGGTTGCCGCGCGGCAGCTGCGAGTGGTGCGCCTCGGCGCCCCAGTGCCAGCCGCCGCCGGGGGCGTCCGTCGCGCGGGCCAGGGTCGTGCCGAGCATGACCGCGTCGGCGCCGCAGGCGATCGCCTTGACGATGTCGCCCGAGCTGCCGAGGCCGCCATCGGCGATGACGTGCACGTAGCGGCCGCCCGACTCGTCCATGTAGTCCCGGCGCGCGCCGGCGACGTCGGCCACGGCGGTGGCCATCGGCGCGTGGATGCCGAGGGTCGATCGCGTGGTGGACGCGGCCCCGCCGCCGAAGCCGACGAGCACGCCCGCGGCGCCGGTGCGCATGAGGTGCAGCGCGGCCGTGTAGGTGGCGGCGCCGCCGACGATGACCGGCACATCCAGCTCGTAGATGAACTTCTTGAGGTTGAGCGGCTCGACGTTCTTCGAGACGTGCTCGGCGGACACGGTGGTGCCGCGGATGACGAACAGGTCGACGCCGGCCTCGACGACGGTCTGATAGAGCTCCTGTGTGCGCTGTGGGGAGAGGGCGCCGGCGACGGTCACGCCGCCCTCGCGGATCTCGGCGAGACGACGGGTGACCAGCTCGGGCTTGATCGGCTCGGCGTAGATCTCCTGCATGCGGGAGGTCGCGCGCTCGGCCGGCAGCTCGCGGATCTCGGCGAGCAGCGGCTCCGGGTCCTCGTAGCGGGTCCACACGCCCTCGAGGTCGAGCACGCCGACGCCGCCGAGCTGGCCCATCATGATGGCCGTCGTCGGCGACACCACGGAGTCCATGGGCGCCGCGAGGAACGGGATGGCGAACTGGTACGCGTCGATGGTCCAGGAGACCGAGACGTCCTCGGGGTCGCGGGTGCGACGGCTCGGAACCACCGCGACGTCGTCGAAGGCGTACACACGGCGGGCGCGCTTGGCGCGCCCGATCTCGATCTCCATACTCACGCGCTTCAGTCTAGGCCGCGGAGGCGGGTGGGCCAGTGCCGGGTGGCGTGGGACAGTGGTCGGGTGAAGGTCGAAGCCGAACCCCTCAGCCGTCTCCGCCTGCGCACCAGCGAGAAGTGGCGCGCGTATCCCGACGACGTGCTGCCGCTCTTCGTGGCCGAGATGGACTACCCGCTGGCTCCCCCGATCGCCGAGGCGCTGCACGCCGCCGTCGACCGCAGCGACACCGGGTACATCGGCCCGGACGACCGGACGCAGCGCGCCTTCGCCGGGTTCGCGCGGCGGCGCTGGCACTGGGAGGTGGACCCGGCGTGGACACGGACGACCACCGACGTCGGCGTCGTGATCGTCGAATCGCTCCGTGCGGTCATCCAGCCCGGCGACCGGGTGGTCATCACGCCGCCGGTGTATCCGCCGTTCTACGACTTCATCCCCGAGGCCGGCGGTGTCGTCGAGGAGGTGCCGCTGCTGTCCGGCGGGACGGACGGCGCCGGCTGGGCGCTCGACCTCGACGGCCTGGAACGGGCGTTCGCGGGAGGCGCGACCGCGTTCCTGCTGTGCAACCCGCACAATCCGGTCGGTCTGGTGCACCCGCGGGAAGAGCTGGCGGCGGTGGCCGCGCTCGCGGCGCACCACGGCGTCCAGGTGGTCAGCGACGAGGTGCACGCGCCGCTCACCCACCGCGAGGCGACCTTCACGCCGTTCCTCTCGGTATCCGACGACGCGCGCCGCGTCGGCATCGCCGCGCACGCCGCGACGAAGGCCTGGAACCTCGCCGGCCTCAAATGCGCCCTCTTCGTGACCGCATCCCCGGAGCAGGCCGAGCGCATCCACGCCCTGCCGATCGAGGTGGAGGTGCGCACCAGTCTCTTCGGGCGCATCGCGACCGAGGCCGCGTACGCATCGGGCGAGGAGTGGCTAGAGGGTGCCCTCACGGCGATCGAGACGACTCGGGCGCTCCTGTCGGTGCTGCTGACCGACCGCCTGCCGCGGGTCGGCTACCGGGAGCCGCACGCCAGCTATCTCGCATGGCTCGACTTCCGCGAGCTCGGCTGGGGCGACGATCCGGCCGCGCGCATCCTCGAGCAGGCACGCGTCGCGGTGAACCCCGGCTCGGACTTCGGAGCGCAGGGAGCCGGCTTCGTCCGGCTCAACCTGGCGTGCTCCCCCGAGGTGCTCACGGAGGCGATCGACCGGATCGCCGAGCTGACCCGACGCTGACCCGCGGGCGGGCTGCAGGGTCGGTGGCCGTCGCTATCGTGGCGGGATGACCATCGACGAGTTCCGCATCCACGTGCCCGACGAGACGTTGACCGACCTGCGCGAGCGGCTCGCCCGCACCCGCTACCTTCCCGCTCCTGGACGCTCGGGATGGAAGGGCGGCCTCGGCGGCGAACCCCTGCGGGCGCTCGTGGAGGGCTGGCTGGCGTTCGATTGGCGCGCCGAGGAGGCACGGCTCAACGCGGTCGAGCAGGGGGTGGTCGAGGTCGACGGCAGCCGCGTGCACTTCGCCCGGCTCCGCGGCACCGGCGCCGGGCCGCACACGCCGCTGCTGCTGCTCCATGGATGGCCGAGCGCGTTCGTGGAGTACCTCCCGCTGGCCGAGCGCCTGACGGACGCGTTCGACGTCGTCATCCCGTCGCTTCCCGGCTTCGCCTTCTCCGAGCTGCCGGAGCCCCCGCTGACCCGGCGCGCCATCGCCGAGAAGCTCCACGGCCTCATGGCGGCGCTCGGGTTCGAGCGCTACGCCACCTTCGGCGGCGATATCGGGGGCGGCGCCTCCACCTGGCTCGGCGCCGATCATCCGGAGGCCCTGATCGGCGTCCAACTGCTCAACGCGCCGTTCCCCGCGGACGACACGCCGCAGGACGAGGCGGAGCGCACGTACCTGGACGCCCTCGCGGCGTACGACGAGAGCGACGGCGGCTACAGCGAGATCATGCTCACCCGGCCCGACACCATCGCCGCGGCGCTCGCGGACTCTCCCGCCGGACTCCTCGCGTGGATCGCCGACAAGTGGCACGACTGGGTGGACGGCGACTTCGACCGCATCGTCGACTCCGGCATCCTCTACTCGATCGCGACGCTCTACTGGGTGACCGACAGCATCGGTACCTCGTTCCAGCAGTACTACGACTACGAGCAGAACCCGCCGCGGCCGCCGATCAGCGCGCCGACCGGCGTCTACCTCGCCCGCGAGCCCGGGATGTCCGGCTTCCCCCGGTCGCTCGCCGAGCGTGCCGCGGTCGATCTGCGCACCTTCGTGGTGGCGCCTGCCGGTGGCCACTTCGCCGGCTTCGAGCGTCCGGATGAGACCGCGGCGGCCATCCGCGCGTTCCACGCCCTTCTCGCCGAGCAGACCGGCAGCCGTTCAGCGCGGTGACACGACGAAGGGGAACGGCGACCGCCGTTCCCCTTCGCCCACGTCGTCTCAGCGACGGTAGTTGGGCGCCTCGACGACCATCTGGATGTCGTGCGGGTGCGACTCCTTGAGCCCGGCGGCCGTGATGCGGACGAACTTGCCGTTCGACTTGAGCTCCGGGATGGTGCGCGCACCGACGTAGAACATCGACTGACGCAGGCCGCCGACCAGCTGGTAAGCGACGGCGGAGAGCGGGCCGCGGAACGGCACCTGCCCCTCGATGCCCTCGGCGATCAGCTGCTCGTCGCTCGGCACATCCGCCTGGAAGTACCGGTCGCGCGAGTACGAGGTCTTCTTACCGCGGGTCTGGAGGGCGCCGAGCGACCCCATGCCGCGGTAGTTCTTGAACTGCTTGCCGTTGACGAAGACCAGCTCGCCCGGCGACTCCGAGGTGCCGGCCAGCAGCGAGCCCAGCATGACGCTGTCCGCGCCGGCGACGAGCGCCTTGGCGATGTCGCCCGAGTACTGCAGGCCGCCGTCGGCGATGAGCGGGACGTTCGCCTCGCGGGCAGCGAGCGACGCCTCGTACACAGCGGTCACCTGCGGCACGCCGACACCGGCGACGACGCGGGTGGTGCAGATGGAGCCCGGGCCGACGCCGACCTTGATGGCGTCGGCGCCCGCGTCGATGAGCGCCTGAGCGCCCGAGCGGGTCGCCACGTTGCCGCCGATCACGTCGACGTGCGACGCGCGAGGCTCGGCCTTGAGGCGGCGGATGATGTCGAGCACGCCGGCGCTGTCGCCATTGGCCGTGTCGACCACGATGACGTCCACGCCCGCGTCGACCAGGGTCATCGCGCGGTCCCAGGCGTCGCCGAAGAAGCCGATCGCGGCGCCGACGCGCAGGCGGCCCTCGTCGTCCTTCGTGGCGTCGGGGTACTTCTCGCTCTTGTCGAAGTCCTTGACGGTGATGAGGCCGCGGAGCTTGCCGTCGGCGTCCACCAGCGGCAGCTTCTCGATCTTGTGCTCGGCGAAGATCGCGACCGCGGAGTCCGGGTCGATGCCGACCGGAGCGGTGATCAGGGGCTGGCGGGTCATCACGTCGCGGACCTTCGTCGTCGACCGCTCGAACGGCGAGACGAAGCGCATGTCGCGGTTGGTGATGATGCCGACGAGGGTGCCGTCCGGCTCGACCACGGGCAGGCCGCTGACGCGGAACTGGCCGCACAGCGCGTCCACCTCTTCGACCGTCGCGTCGGGGGTCGTGGTGACCGGGTTGGTGATCATGCCCGACTCGGAGCGCTTCACCTTGTCGACGTGCGACGCCTGGTCCTCGATCGAGAGGTTGCGGTGGATGATGCCGATGCCGCCCTGGCGCGCCATGGCGACGGCCATGCGCGACTCGGTGACGGTGTCCATGGCACTCGACAGCAGCGGGGTGGCCATCGAGATGCGCTTGGTCAGGCGAGTCGAGGTGTCCGCCTCGCTCGGGATGACGTCCGTGTGCCCGGGGAGCAGCATGACGTCGTCGTAGGTCAAACCGATGAAACCGAACGGATCGGGCTGATCCATTTCACCCCTATCAAGAAGATGCGCGACTGTGGATGCTCAATGGTAACGGCAGAACCTGGGCGGCTATTCCGTGATCCGGGGACTCAATCGACGGTGGCGAGATCGAGCTCCGCGGCCCGCTTGCCCTGACGTGCGGCGACGATCATGTCGACGCTCAGGATGAGCAGCGCGAGCCAGACGATGGCGAAGCCGACCCAGCGTTCGGGCGGCATCGCCTCGTGCAGCACCACCACGCCGACGACGAATTGGATGAACGGCGCGAAGTACTGGATGAAGCCCATGTAGACGAGCGGCAGGCGACGGGAGGCGGCGGCGAAGAACAGCAGCGGGACGGCGGTGATGACGCCCGCGCCGACCAGCAGCACGGTGTGCCACGGCCCCGCGGTCCCGAGCGTGAGACCGGCCGTCACCCCGACCACGACGAGCTGGATGACGGCGACGGGGGTGAGCCACATCGTCTCCAGGGTGAGGCCGGACAGCGCATCCACGCGGCCGCCGACGCGCTTCTTGATCAGGCCGTAGAGACCGAACGAGAAGGCGAGGATGAGCGCGATCCACGGCACCGAGCCGTAGCCGACCGCGAGCACGATCACGGCCACCACGCTCACGCCGACGGCGACCCACTGCGCGATCCGCAGCCGCTCCCGCTGCACGAGCACGCCGAGGAACACCGTGACGATCGGGTTGATGAAGTAGCCGAGCGCCGCCTCCACGACATGGCCGCTGACCGTCGCCAGCACGTAGGTCTGCCAGTTGACGTAGATGAGCAGTCCGGCGAGCCCCATCGTGAGGAGCACCCGCGTGTCCCGCAGCAGCGCACCGAACTGGCGCCAGGTGCGGGTGACGGTCAGCGCGATGGCGCAGAACCCGAGCGAGAAGATGATCCGCCAGGCGACGATCTCCCACGCGCCGGCCGGGGCGAGCGCCAGGAAGTAGATCGGGAGGATGCCCCAGAGGACGTACGCGGAGACGGCGTAGATTAATCCGGAGGTGCGATGCGAGGAGAGGTCGTCGGAGGAGGATGCCACTCGTCCGACTCTACCTCCGGGAACGACGACGGCCCGGCTGCGCGGAGCAGCCGGGCCGGTACGAAGAGGGGTGCGTCAGCGGACGACGACCGCGAGGACGTCGCGTGCGGACAGGACCAGGTAGTCCTCGCCGCCGAACTTGACCTCGGTGCCACCGTACTTGGAGTAGATGACCTTGTCGCCGACGGCGACGTCGAGCGGGACGCGGTTGCCGTTGTCGTCGATGCGGCCCGGGCCCACGGCGACGACCTCGCCCTCCTGCGGCTTCTCCTTGGCGGTGTCGGGGATGACCAGACCGGACGCAGTGGTCTGCTCAGCCTCGACCTGCTTGATGACGATGCGATCCTCGAGCGGCTTGATGGAGACCGACACGTTGACCCCTTTCCTGTGAAGAACAGTGTCTTGACGAAGACTGATTAGCAAACTCGCACTGAGAGTGCTAACACGAGTCTAGGGGGTGCGTTAGCAGTCCCGCAACGTGAGTGCCAAGCTCTGTGGAAAGGTACCGTTGAGGCATGGAACGGTCCGAGCTGGTCGCGCTGCTGAGCCCGGAAGGGCTCCGTCTCCTCGACTCGCTGCCACCGTACCGCAGCGAGAAGGACGTGCTCCGGATCGTCAGCGACCTGCGCAAGCAGGGCCACTCCCCCGCTCTCGTCGCGGCGGTGCTGACGCAGTCCAAGCTCCGCCGCAAGGCGCAGGCCAAGTTCGGCGACTTCGCATCGAGCATGCTGTTCACCGAGGCGGGCCTGGAGCAGGCGACGCGCCTCCCGGTCGCCGCCCGTCACGCCGGCCGCTTCCGGGCCGCGGGCCTGCGCCACGTCGCCGACCTGGGATGCGGCATCGGCGGAGACGCCCTCGCACTCGCCGCGCTCGAACTCGAGGTCACCGCGGTGGACGCCGACGAGGTCACGGCCGCCATCGCCTCCTTCAACCTCGCCCCCTTCCCGAGCGCGACGGTCGAGCAGAAGCGCGCGGAGGACGTCGACCTCCGCGCCGTCGACGGCGTCTTCCTCGACCCCGCCCGACGCACGGCCGGCCACACGCAGACCGAGCGGCTGGTCGATCCCGACGACTACACGCCGTCGCTCGGCTTCGCCTACGAGCTCGCGACCGGCCGGTCAGTCGGACTCAAGCTCGGTCCGGGGTTCGACCGCGACCTCATCCCGTCCACCGCCGAGGCGCAGTGGGTGTCCGCCGACGGGCAGGTGGTCGAGCTCGGACTCTGGTTCGGCGCACTGGCCCGGCCCGGGATCCGCCGGGCCGCGCTCGTGCTCCGCGGCGACCAGGCGGACGAGCTCGTGGCCGACGCGGACAGCGTGGACGAGGAGACCGGCCCGCTCGGCGAGTACCTCTACGAGCCCGACGGCGCGGTCATCCGGGCGCGCCTGATCGGCGACCTCGCCCGGCGCCTCGGCGGCCGGATGCTCTCCGAGCAGATCGCCTACATCACCGCCGACGCGCCGGTCGAGACGCCGTTCGCCTCCGGCTTCCGCATCCTGGAGACGCTGCCGGCCGGCGAGAAGGACCTGAAGCGGGCACTGCGGCAGCGCGGCATCGGCACGCTGGAGATCAAGAAGCGCGGCGTCGACGTCGACCCGGCGGCCCTGCGGAAGCGCCTGGCGCTGAACGGCGACCGCCCGGCGACGCTGATCCTCACCAGGGTCGCCGGGCGGCACACGGCGCTGCTCGCCGAGCGGCTCTAGGCCGCCGGCGCTGCGCACTCAGTAGGTGTTGTAGTTCGCGAGGCTCGCGAACACGATCGCCAGAATGATCCAGTAGATGATCGCGATGGCGATGCTCACGAAGCCCAGGATGATGCCGGTCAGCCAGAAGCCGCGCGCCTGCGGCTCCTTGTTGCGGCCGATGAAGCCGAGCACCACGGCGGCGACGCCGAACAGGAAGCCGATGCCCCAGACGAGGTTGATCAGCAGGCCGACGATGCCGCCGATGAGCGACAGGATGCTGAGGATCGGCGACTTCGCGGCCGGCTGCCCGTACGGCTGGGTGTAACCCGGCGCAGGCTGGCCGTAGGCCGGCTGGGCGCCGTACGGCTGGCCCGGCTGCTGACCGTACGGCTGCTGACCGTAGGGTTGCTGGCCGTAGCCCGGCGCGGGCGGCTGCTGGCCGTAACCCGGGGCCGGCGGCTGCTGGCCGTAGCCCGGCGCGGGCGGCGGCACAGCACCGGTGTCACCCGCGGGTGCCGCGGGCGGGGTCGGAGGCGGCGGAGGGACCGAGCCGTTCTGAGTGTTGGGGTCCACCGGGTCGGTGGGGGCGTTCGGATCGGTCATGGGACCCATCTCCTTCATCGTGGAAGCCTGCGGTCGGCGCCTCCGGGAAGCACGCTTCCTGAGAGAACGCTGTAACGGTTCCATGGTGGCAGTGCCCGCGCGAGAGTGTCAACGCACGTCTCAGCGCGTGACCTGGATCTCCGTGACCGGGAGGGTCGAGTCGGCCGAGAACGTCAGCTCGCTCGGCGCGTGCCCCGCCTGGATGAGCTGCGCCCCGAGCGCGGCGATCATGGCGCCGTTGTCGGTGCAGAGCGACAGAGCCGGGATGCGCAGCTCCACACCGGCTTCCGCCGACCGCTGCACCGCCAGCTGCCGCACACGCGCGTTGGCGACGACCCCGCCGCCGAGCAGCAGCCGGGGCACGTCGTAGTCTCGGCAGGCGGCGAGCGCCTTCGTAATGAGCACGTCGACGACCGCTTCGCGGAAGGACGCGGCCACGTCGGCGACCGGCACCTCCTCGCCCGCATCCTGGCGCTGCTCCACCCAGCGCGCCACGGCCGTCTTGAGCCCGGAGAAGGAGAAGTCGTGGCGGTGCTTCTCGAGGTCCTTCGGTCGCGTCAGGCCGCGCGGGAAGCGGATCGCGGTCGGGTCGCCGTCCGCCGCGACCCGGTCGATCTGCGGGCCGCCGGGATAGGGCAGGCCGAGCACGCGCGCGACCTTGTCGAAGGCCTCCCCGGCTGCGTCGTCGATGGTCTCGCCCAGGAGCTCCACATCCGACACCAGGTCGCGCACCAGCAGCAGCGAGGTGTGGCCGCCCGACACCAGCAGGGCGATGGTCGGAAGCTTGACGGGATGCCCCGGGCCGCCGGACGCGTCGAGCAGGTCGGCGCCGACGTGGCCGACCAGGTGGTTGACCGCGTAGAGCGGCTTGCCGAGCGAGACGGCGAGCGCCTTCGCCGCGCCGACGCCGACCATCAGGGCGCCGGAGAGCCCGGGCCCGCTGGTGACGGCGATCGCGTCCACGTCGGCCAGCTCGATGCCCGCGTCGGCCACCGCCGTGCGCAGAGTCGGCTCCAGCGCCTCCAGGTGGGCGCGCGCCGCGACCTCGGGCACGACGCCGCCGTAGCGCGCGTGCTCCTCCATCGACGACGCGATGGTGTTGGCGAGCAGAGTGGTGCCGCGGACGATGCCGACGCCGGTCTCGTCGCAGGAGGTCTCGATGCCGAGGACGAGGGGCCCGTCGGAGGATGTGGCGGAGGTCATGCGATGGTCGTCTCCGGGGTCGGGACGGAGAGGCGCATCACGAGGGCGTCCACGCCGTCCGGCTGGTAGTACTTGGGCCGCAGCCCGATCTCCTCGAACCCGAGGGCGCGATACAGGGTCTGGGCTCCGGGATTGTCGGCGCGCACCTCCAGGAACACCTCGCGGGCGCCGCGGTTGCGCGCCTCGCCGATCAAGGCGAGCATGAGCGCGCGTCCGAGGCCGCGGCGGCGGGCGTGCGGTGCCACGGCGATGGTCTGGATGTCGCCCTCGCCTCCGCCGCGCGGCGCCAGCAGGCCGGCGTATCCGTCGATCCGGTCGGGCGTCTCGGGCTCGAACGCCACCAAGTAGTAACCGTGCTCGCCGGTCACCTCGGAGAGCATGGAGCGCTCGGACCAGGCGTCGGTGACGAAGACAGAGCGCTCCAGCTCCATGATCGCCGGGACGTCCGCGGCCTGCGCGCGCCGCAGCTGGTACGCCGTCACGCCGTCACCCGCTTCGGCCCGGCCGAGAGGGTCACATCCGGCGAACGCAGGTACAGGGCCTCGTCGGCATCCATCGGGAGCTTGTTCGCGTACCGGAGCTCGGCGAGCATCCCGAGCCGTCCGGCGGGCACGATGTCGGTCTCGACGTGCGGCACGTCGGGATGCGGCAGCTCGTCGGGCTTGGCGAGGCCCGGGCCGTCGAGGCGGATCGGCAGGCCCAGGTCGTCGGCGCCCGAGTACGCCGTCCAGTACCGCTCGCGGCGGCGGGCGTCCGTCACAACCAGCAGCGGACCCGTCGCGCCGATCGCATACCGCTCGTAGGCGACCGCGTCATGGCTCACCACGGGGACGAGCGGCTTGCCCGCGCCGACCGCGAACGCCTTCGCGGCGGCGATCCCGACGCGCAGGCCAGTGAACGGGCCCGGCCCCATCCCGGCGACGACACCGGACAGCGCGCGCACCTCGACGCCCGCGACGCGGAGCGCTTCGTCGATGAGCGTGCCGATCACCTCGGCGTGCCGCATGGTGTCGGTCTCGATCACCTCGGAGATCACGCCGGCGTCCAGGTCGACCACCGCGACGCTCGTTCCGGCGGAGGTGTCGATGGCGAGGAGCATGCCTCCAGCCTATGCGGGATCGGCGGCCCAGCGCGGCCCGAAGCCGGTGATCGTCACCGTGCGTGGCTCGTCCACCTCGTCGCCTTCCTCCGCCGTCGCGGAGGCCTCGTCGGCCCCGGTGGGCCGCTCGATCGCGACCTCCAGCCACGACTCGGCGACGCCGTCGAGCATCCCGCTGCCCCACTCCACGACGACGACCGAGCGCGCGAAGTCGATGTCGAGGTCGTCCAGCTCCAGCGCGCTCGACAGGCGGTAGGCATCCACGTGCACGAGAGGCGCCCCGCCGGAGAGCGAGGGATGCGTCCGCGCGAGGACGAAGGTGGGGCTGGTGACCGGGCCGCGCACGTCGAGACCCTCGCCGATGCCGCGCGTCAGTGTCGTCTTCCCCGCGCCGAGCGGGCCGGACAGCACCAGCAGGTCGCCCGCGCGCAGCACGGACGCCAGCTCGAGCCCGAGCGCGTGCATATCGTCCGCCGTGGCGACACGACGGGTGGCCGGCAGGGCGAGGGTGCTCACCGCGGCCCTCCCACGAACGTCCGCGTGAGGCGGCCGCCGAGGCGCGTGACGATCTCGTAGTTGATCGTCCCGGCCGCCTCGGCCCAGTCGTCGGCTCCGGGAACACCGGTCGCCGGGTCGCCGAACAGCACGACCTCGTCGCCGACCTGGACGTCGAGGTCGCCGACATCGACCACGAACTGATCCATCGCCACGCGCCCGCTGATGCGGAACGTCCGGCCGCCGATCGACACCGGGCCGGCGTTGGACGCGTGCCGCGGGATGCCCTCCGCATACCCGAGCGGAACCAGTGCGAGCGTCGTCTCGCCGGTCGTGCGGTAGGTGTAGTCGTACGACACGCCCTTACCCGCGGGCACTCGCCGTACCGCGGCGACGCGGCCGCGCAGGGTCATCGCGGGACGGAGCCCCAGCTCCGCGCCTGCGCCCCCGCCGAACGGCGACAGACCGTAGATCGCGATGCCGAGCCGGACCAGGTCGTACCGCGCGTCCGGCAGTGTCAAGGCGGCGGCGCTGGCGGCGATGTGCCGGATCTCGGGCTCGATCCCGGCAGCTCGCGCCCGTTCGAGCGCCCGTTCGAAGACGGCGACGGCTGCCCGGTCGTCCTCGGGCGACGCGTTCGACAGGTGGGAGAAGATCCCGCGCACGACGACCGAGCCGTCCGCCTCCAGCTCGCGCGCGCGGACGAACACCGCGTCCCAGTCGTCCTCGGCGATGCCGTTCCGGCTGAGGCCGGTCTCGACCTTCAGTTGCACGTACACCGGGCCGTCGGTCGCCAGGGCCGCCCCGGCCGCGGCCTCCAGCTGCCGCAACGACGACAGACCCAGGTCGATGCGGGCCCGCGCGGCGGCCGCGAAGTCCTCGTCCGGGTCGTGCAGCCACGCCAGCACCGGCGCGTCGATGCCCGCGTCCCGGAGCGCCAGACCCTCTGCGATCTCGGCCACACCGAGCCAGTCGGCGCCTCCGGCGAGCGCCGCGCGGGCGCTCTCCACGGCGCCGTGCCCGTACGCGTCCGCCTTGACGACCGCCATCACGTGCGGCGTGCCCACGACCTCGCGGAGGCGCGCGACATTCGCGGTCACCGCATCCAGGTCGACGACCCGCTCGCGGAGCTCCGTCACGGCGCGCACTCCGTCACGACGAACGCCGTCGCGACCCCGCGTCGTGCGTCATCGACACGTGGATGCGGACGATGCCGCGCTCGCGCACCTGCGCCTCGACCACGTTGTGCAGCACGAAACCGGGGTTCCTCTCCTCGTCGGGGACGATCTCCATGTCGTGCCAGCGCACGCCCTCGGAGCCGCCCAGCGCCTTGATCAGCGCCTCCTTCGCCGCGAACCGTGCGGCGAGGGAGTGCACCGGAAGCGGCCGTTCCGCCTCGGTGAACAGCCGCTCGCGCAGCTTCGGGGTACGCGCGATCGACCGCTCGAAGCGGGCCAGATCGACGACGTCGACCCCGATGCCGGCGATCACGGCGTCACTCCACGGTGACGGACTTGGCCAGGTTGCGCGGCTGGTCGACGTCGAGGCCCTTCGCGGCGGACAGCTCCATCGCGAAGATTTGCAGCGGGATGACGGCCAGCAGCGGCTCGAACAGCGGAGCGGCCAGCGGGATGCGGATGACCTCGTCGGCGAACGGCAGCACCGCGGCGTCCCCGGCCTCGGCGATCGCGATGACGCGGGCGCCGCGGGCGCGGATCTCCTGGATGTTAGACACGACCTTCTTGTGCAGCTCGTCCGACCACCGCGGGCTCGGCACCACCACGAAGACCGGCTGGCCCGGCTCGATCAGCGCGATCGGGCCGTGCTTCAGCTCGCCCGCGGCGAAGCCCTCGGCGTGGATGTATGCGAGCTCCTTGAGCTTCAACGCACCCTCCAGCGCGATCGGGTAGCCGACGTGACGACCGAGGAACAGCACCGAGCGGGTGTCCGACATCCACTTGGCGAGCTGCGCGATCTCGGCGTGCGACTCGAGCACGGCCGCGATCTTCTCCGGCACGGCCTGGAGCTCCGCGATCGCGTCGCGCTGCTGCGCGGCGGACAGCGTGCCGCGGATGCGCGCCAGGTGCAGGCCGAACAGGTAGAGCGCGGTGATCTGCGCGACGAACGCCTTGGTCGAGGCGACCGCGACCTCCGGGCCGGCGTGCGTGTACAGCGCGGCGTCGGACTCGCGCGGGATGGTCGCGCCCTGCGTGTTGCAGACCGAGATGGCCTTGGCGCCGGCGTCGCGGGCGTACTTGACCGCCATCAGCGTGTCCATGGTCTCGCCCGACTGGCTGATCGAGATGACCAGGGTGCCGTCGGTGAGCACGGGCTCGCGGTAGCGGAACTCGTGGCTGAGCTCGACCGTGACCGGGACGCGCGCCCACTTCTCGATCGCGTAGCTGCCGACCAGGCCGGCGTAGGCGGCGGTGCCGCACGCGATGATCGTGATGCGCTCGATGCCGGCGAAGTAGTCGTCGCCCAGCGCGTCCAGCTCGGGGATGTGGACCGTCTCGTCGACCAGGCGGCCGCGCAGCGTGTTGGCCACCGCGTCCGGCTCCTCGGCGATCTCCTTCGCCATGAACGACGACCAGCCGCCCTTCTCGGCGGCCGACGCGTCCCACGCGACCTCGAACGGCTCGACCTCGACCGGCTCGCCCTCGAAGTCGGTGACGGTCACGCTGTCCGGCGTGATGGTCACGATCTGGTCCTGGCCGATCGCCATCGCGCGGCGGGTGTGCTCGACGAACGCGGCCACGTCCGAGCCGAGGAAGTTCTCCCCCTCGCCCAGGCCGATCACCAGCGGGGAGTTGCGGCGCGCGCCGACCACGACGTGCGGCTGGTCCTGGTGCATCGCGAGCAGCGTGAACGCGCCCTCGAGGCGCGAGACGACGGACTGGAACGCCTGCGGCAGATCGCCGGTGCGGCGGTACTCGCGGCCGAGCAGCACGGCGGCGACCTCGGTGTCGGTCTCGGACTCGAACGCGAAGCCGTCGGCGAGCAGCTCGTCCTTCAGCGTGGCGAAGTTCTCGATGATGCCGTTGTGGATGACGGCGAGGCGGCCCTCGTCGCCCAGGTGCGGGTGCGCGTTCACGTCGGTCGGGCCGCCGTGCGTCGCCCACCGGGTGTGACCGATGCCGGTCTGGCCATTCGGGATCGGGTTCTCCTGCAGGTCCTCGGTCAGCACCGAGAGCTTGCCCGCCTTCTTCGCGGTGCCCAGCGCGCCGTCCGGACCGATCACGGCGATTCCCGCCGAGTCGTAACCGCGGTACTCCAGGCGCTTCAGACCGCCGAGGAGCACCTCGAGACTCTTGTCGGTACCGACGTACCCCACGATTCCACACATGGGGTCGAGTCTAACCTGGGCGCGGTGAGGCCCCGCTGAGAGCCGCGCCCCTAGACTTGGGGGCCTATGCTTCCCCACGGAGACTCCTCCACCCCGTTCGTCGAGCTGAGCCGCTCCGACTGGGCGGAGCTGGCGGAGAACACGCGCCTCCCGCTGCAGGAGACGGAGATCGTCCAGCTGCGCGGTCTCGGCGACCCGCTGGACATGCGCGAGGTCGAAGAGGTCTACCTGCCGCTCAGCCGCCTGCTCAATCTCTACGTCGGCGGAGCGAAGCAGCTGCACCGGGTGACCAGCGACTTCCTCGGCGAGCGCGCCGCGAGCACCCCGTTCGTGATCGGCGTCGCCGGCTCCGTCGCCGTCGGCAAGTCGACCATCGCGCGCCTGCTGCGCGAGCTGCTGTCGCGGTGGGACGACACCCCGCGCGTCGAGCTGGTCACGACCGACGGCTTCCTGCATCCCAACGCCGAGCTGGAGCGGCTGGGGCTGATGGACCGCAAGGGCTTCCCCGAGTCGTACGACCGCAAGGCGCTGCTCCGGTTCGTGACCGCCGTGAAGAGCGGTGCTCCGGAGGTGCGGGCCCCGTTCTACTCGCACCTCAGCTACGACATCGTGCCCGACGCCGAGATCGTCGTGCGCCGTCCGGACGTCCTCATCGTCGAGGGCCTCAACGTGCTGCAGCCGGCGGGCGGCGGCAACCGGCTCGCGGTCAGCGACCTGTTCGACTTCAGCGTCTACGTGGATGCGCGCACGCGCGACATCGCGCGCTGGTACGAGGAGCGGTTCCTCAAGCTGCAGCGCGGCGCGTTCGCCAACCCCAAGTCGTACTTCCACCGGTATGCGGAGCTGACGGAGGAGGAGGCTCGCGCTCGGGCCGCGTCCATCTGGTCCGCCATCAACGAGCCGAACCTCGTGCAGAACATCCGGCCCACCCGCTCGCGGGCGAAGCTCGTGCTGCGCAAGGACGACAACCACGCCGTCAGCTCGGTCCTCCTCCGCAAGCTCTGAGGTTCTTAAGCCCGACGCTCAGAGGCGTGAGGCCGTCAAGCTCTGGCCATGCATGCAACTGCACCGTAAGCATGAGGCATGCCTGCTCCCCGCTCCCGTGCCGCCGAGGTGTTCGGCCGTCGCGTCCGCGAGGCCCGCATCGCGCTCGGCCTGAGCCAGGAGGACATCGCGGGGCTGGCCGACATGCACGTCACCAACTACGGAC
The DNA here is from genome assembly GCA_001647635.1 of Leifsonia xyli. NCBI lineage: Bacteria > Bacillati > Actinomycetota > Actinomycetes > Micrococcales > Microbacteriaceae > Leifsonia > Leifsonia xyli. The sequence goes on from CP014761.1 coordinate 1,464,027, forward strand.
GCGTGGAGCGCGGCGAGGCGAACTCGGAGCTGCACACGATCGTCCGTCTGGCGACCGCGCTGAACGTCGACCCGGGCGAGCTGATGAAGGGCCTCTACGGCGCCGACATGCTGCCCGACCGCTCGCGCGCGTACTCCGTGGCCGACTTCCTGGCGGCGCAGCGGGAGCACGAGAAGCGCTGACGGGCTAGAGGGCCAGGCGCTCCCGCACCACGTCCGCGAGCTCGTTCGCGAGGCGCTCGGCCGTGTCGTGATCGGCGGCCTCCACCATGACGCGCACCAGCGGCTCGGTGCCCGAGGGACGCAGCAGCACGCGGCCGCTGTCGCCGAGGGCGCTCTCCGCCGTCTGCACCGCGGTCGCGAGGCCTGCGTCGGTGTGGACCGCATGGTGGTCGACGTTCTTCACGTTGACCATCACCTGCGGGTAGATGGTCATCACCGTGGCGAGCTCGGCGAGCGACTTGCCCTGGCGCGCCATCTCGCTGAGAAGGTGCAGGCCGGTCAGGATGCCGTCACCGGTCGTCGCGAAATCGCGCATGATGACGTGGCCGGACTGCTCGCCGCCGAGCGAGAAGTCGTGCTCGTTCATCTCCTCGAGGACGTAGCGGTCGCCCACCGCGGTCTCGACGACGCGGATGCCGTTCTCGCGCATGGCGAGCTTGAGGCCGAGGTTGCTCATGACCGTGGCCACGAGGGTGTCGTCGCGCAGCTTGCCGCGCTCCTTCATCCCGACCGCGAGGATCGCCATGATCTGGTCGCCGTCGACGACGTTGCCCTCGGCGTCGATGGCCAGGCACCGGTCGGCGTCGCCGTCGTGCGCGATGCCCACGTCCGCGCCGGCGGCCAGGACGGCCTTCGCCAGGTTGTCGAGGTGCGTGGAGCCGACCCCGTCGTTGATGTTCATGCCGTCCGGCGCGTCGCCGATGACGGTCACGCGGGCGCCGGCGTCGGTGAAGACCTCCGGCGAGATGCCCGCGGCGGCGCCGTGCGCGCAGTCGAGGACGACGTGGATGCCGTCGAGCCGATGCGGGAGGCTGGCCAGCAGGTGGAGGACGTAACGGTCCTCGGCGTCCGCGAAACGGCGGATGCGGCCCACGTCGGCGCCGGTGGGGGTGAGCTTGTCGAGGTCGAGGTGCTGCTCGATGCGGTCCTCGACGATGTCCGGGAGCTTGGTGCCTCCGCGGGCGAAGATCTTGATCCCGTTATCGGGCGCCGGGTTGTGCGACGCCGACACCATGACGCCGAAGTCGGCGTCGTAGTCGGCGATCAGGAACGCGGTGGCCGGCGTGGGGATGACTCCCGCGTCGTACACGTCGATGCCGGAGCTCGCGAGCCCGGCCGCGACGGCGGCGGAGAGGAACTCGCCCGAGACGCGGGGTCACGGGCGACGATGGCCGTCGGGCGCTTGCCGGCGGCCCGCCGCGCCTCGGCGCTGCGGCCTTGCGTCAGCACAGCAGCAGCTGACTGAGCAAGGCCGAGCGCGAGGTCGGCGGTGAGACTGCCGTTCGCGAGGCCGCGAACGCCGTCGGTTCCGAAAAGGCGGGGCATGAACCGAAGCCTAAACGCTCGGAAGCGTCAACGCTTGGAGAACTGCGACGCCTTGCGGGCCTTCTTGAGACCGGCCTTCTTGCGCTCGGTGACGCGAGCGTCACGGGTGAGGAAGCCGGCCTTCTTCAGGGTCGGACGGTTGTTCTCGCGGTCGATCTCGTTGAGAGCGCGCGCGATGGCCAGGCGCAGGGCGCCGGCCTGACCCGAGGGGCCGCCGCCGGTGATGCGGGCGATCACGTCGTAGGAGCCGAGAAGGTCGAGCACCTTGAACGGGTCGTTGATCAGCTGCTGGTGCAGCTTGTTCGGGAAGTAGTCCGCGAACTCACGGCCGTTGACCGTGATGGTTCCGGCGCCCGGGACCAGGCGCACGCGCGCGATGGCCTCCTTGCGGCGGCCGACGGCCGCACCCGGAACGGAGAGGACGGGGCGGGGCGCGGCCGGGGCCGCGCTCTCCGGGGTCTCGGTCGAGTAGGACTCGACGTTCTCGACCTGGGCCGAGTCGATGCTGTCTGCGATCTTCGCCACGGTGGTGATAATCCTTTGTCTCTTTAAGTCGTGAAAGTCGTCGGGGCGCTTACTGCGCGACCTGGCCGAGCGTGTACGGCTTCGGCTGCTGGGCGGCGTGCGGGTGCTCGCTTCCGGTGTAGACCTTCAGCTTGCGGAGCTGGGCGCGACCGATGGAGTTCTTCGGGAGCATGCCGCGTACGGCCTTCTCGACGGCGCGGATCGGGTTCTTCTCCAGGAGCTCGGAGTAGGTGGTCGCCTTCAGGCCGCCCGGGTAGCCCGAGTGGCGGTACGCCTTCTTCTGAGCGGCCTTCTGGCCGGTCAGGGCGACCTTGTCGGCGTTCACGATGATGACGAAGTCGCCGGAGTCCATGTGCGGGGCGAAGGTCGGCTTGTGCTTGCCGCGCAGGAGGGCGGCGGTGTGGCTGGCGAGACGGCCGAGCACGACATCGGTCGCGTCGATGACGACCCAGTCGCGCTGGATCTCGTCTGCCTTCGGGGAATACGTGCGCGTCACAGTAGTGGCTGCTTTCTGTCTCGAACGGAGGTGTTCGTGAATCCCGCTCCGATGGGGGTTCGTCTCTCGAGAAGAGGGAACCGATGCCGGTGGAGGGCTCACGTTCGCGTGTCGCACCGCAGGAGGCGCGGACACCAAAGGTCAATAGTACGGGACGGCGTCGCACCCGGTCAAACCGGCTGAGCCGGCTCATCCCCAGGGCTGAAAAGCGCCGTCGCGGCTCACGTCGCCGCGACGCTCCACCGTAGCGTGTGCCTATGCGTTCGATCCTGCACCGGAGCCGCTGGCTCGTCGAGCCGGCCGTGGCCATCCTGTTCTTCGTGTTCTGGGCCGTGGCGGAGGTCGGCCGCCACCAGCTGGCTCCGGGCTCCGTGCGGACGGAGCTGCCGTTCTGGGCCGCCCTCCTGCTGCTGTCCTGCGCCGTCGGCCTAGCGCGGCTCGCGCCGATCGTGGCGATGGCGGCGGCGACCGTGGTGCTCATCGGTCAGCTCCTGGTGCCGACGGCGATCTTCGGCGAGCCGCTCATCTACCTGGGCTATCTGGTCGTCATCCTGGGCGTGGCCGCGACGACGCGGGGCAGGATGAGGGCCGTCGCTCTCGCCTTCGCGGCGGGCGCGGGCGTGACGGCGGCGGGGTTGCTGTCCTGGTGGCTCGGCATCGGGCGCGGTGACCCGATGAGCCGGACGATGTTCTTCATCCTCTGCGGGGCGGCCGGGGTCGTCGCCTGGTCCGTCGGAGTGCTCATCGGGATGCGGGCAACCGAGCGCGAGAGCCGGGAGCAGCTCGAACGGCTGTCCGCCGAACTCCGCGTGGCGGAGGCCGAGTCGGTCGTGGCCCAGGAGCGGGAACGGGTGGCGCAGGATGTCCACGACATCATGGCGCACTCGCTCGCCGTGATCCTCGCTCAATCCGAGGGCGCCCGCCTGATCGCCGGCGACCGGCCGCGGGCCGCCGACGACTCGCTCACCACCATCTCGGAGACCGCGCGCTCGTCGCTGACCGAGGTGCGCGTCCTCATCGAATCCCTGGTCGGCGCGCCGGAAGAATCCGGCCGCCCCGGTCTGGCCGAGCTCGACGGGCTCGTCGAGCGTCTGAACGACTCCGGCCTGACCGTGACACTGGAGCGCTTCGGGCGCCCCGTCGCGCTCAGCGCATCCCAGGAGCTGGCGGTCTACCGGATCGTCCAGGAGGCGCTGACGAACGCTCTCAAGCACGCGGGAGCCGGAGCCTTCGTCCGCGTGGCGCTCGACCAGCGCGACGACGGCGTATCGCTCTCCATCGCGTCCCGCCCGCCCACCGCCCCTCCTTCCACCCCGGCGGGCGACTCGGAGGGACGCGGGCTGATCGGCATGCGCGAACGGGCGCGCCTCGCCGGCGGATGGCTCGACGCCGGGGCGGACGACGACGTGCCAGGGGGCTACCTGGTCACCGCGTACGTTCCCGCTGCCCCGGCACGGGCGGTTCGCGCGTGATCCGCGTCGCGGTGGCGGACGACCAGGCGCTCTTCTGCGCCGGCGTGCAGATGATGATCGAGTCGCAGCCCGACCTCGCGTTCGCCGGTGCGGCCTCCGACGGCCTGGAAGCCGTCGCACTCGCCCGCACCGGCGCGGCAGACGTCCTGCTCATGGACCTCCGCATGCCGAACCTCGACGGCATCGCCGCGACGGCGACGATCCGGAGGGAAGCGGCCGCCGGGCTCCCCCGCATCGTCGTCCTCACCACGTTCGAGCGGGACGACGCCGTCGCGGCCGCGCTGAGAGCGGGAGCGGACGGGTTCCTGCTGAAGGACGCGACGCCCGACTTCATCCTCGCGTCCGTGCGCACGGTCCACGACGGCCATGCGGTGATCGCCCCCAAGGAGACCAGAGAGCTGTTCGCGTCCATCGCCCGACGGCGACCCGAGGCGATCGCCGCGCTCTCGGTGCGCGAGAAGGAGGTGTTCCTCCTCGCCGCCCGCGGCCTCGGCAACGCCGAGATCGGCCGGACCGCGTTCATCTCCGAGGCCACGGTCAAGACCCACATCCGCAGCATCCTGGCGAAGCTCGGGCTCGCCACTCGGGTGCAGCTGGTCGCCTTCGCCTACGAGAACGGGCTCGTCCGCTGAGACGGCGTCGTCAGCGACTCACCGAGGGCAGCGCGACCCCCGCCTGCCGCTCCGACACCTCCCACACGCGCCCAGCCTCGGCGGTGTCACGCAGCGGGCGGTAGAGCGCCTGCTCGGCCGGAGCGCCGCCCAGGTGACCCGGGCCGCTCGGGCCGTACAGCCTCCCGCCCACCGCATCCGGACTCGTCGCTGCGAGCAGCGCCGGAAGCGCCGCCGTCTCCGGGGTTCCGACGAGGATGCCCCAGGCCGACAACCGGCGGATCAGGCGGACGGCGCTCGTGTCCGCCGCACGTCCGTACCCGGGCTGCGCGGCGAGCAGGTTCGTCGGGGCGACGCCGGGATGCGCGAGGTTGCTCGTGATGCCCCAGTCGCCCGCCGCGCTCCGGCGGTCCAGCTCCAGCCCGAACAGGCCGAGCGCGATCTTCGAGGCGCTGTACGCCCGCTGCGCGTTGTACCGCTGCTCGCTGCCGAGGTCGTCCCAGTCGATCGCGCCGCTCCGCGCGGCCACGCTCACCTGGGATGTGACACGCGCCTGTCCCTCCCGCAGCAGCGGGAAGAGGGCACCGACCAGCGCGACGTGTCCGAGGTGGTTCGTGCCCCACTGCAGCTCGAACCCGTCGGCGGTGGTCCGGCGTTCCGGCGGCGTCATCAGCCCGGCGTTGTTGATCAGGATGTGAACGGGGTCGCCGTCGGCGCGCATCCCCTCTCCGAAGGCGGCGACCGAGTCGAGCGATGCCAGATCGAGGTCGCGCAGCACCAGCCGTGCGTCCGGGACGGCGGAGCGGATGCGCGCCGCCGCCCGGTCGCCCTTTGCGCGATCGCGGACGGGCATGACGACCTCCGCACCCGCTCGCGCCAGCCGTTCGGCGATGACGGCGCCCATGCCGTCGCTCGCTCCCGTCACGACGGCGCGCCGGCCGGTCTGGTCGGGGATGTCGATGTCGATCGTGCGTGCCACGGCGTTCTCCTTCGTTCGGTGGTCTCCACCCTGCATCGCTCGTCGGGCCGTAGCCACGGCCTGGCGATCCGTGGCTACCGGAGGCGCGGGACGGTAGACATGACGTGTGATCGACCGCATCGGGCTCGCCGACTTCCTCCGCACACGGCGGGAGCTGCTGCAACCGGAGGACGTGGGGCTGCCACGCGGCGCCCGCCGCCGCACGTCCGGGCTGCGGCGCGAGGAGGTGGCGGCGCTCGCGCATATGTCCGTCGACTACTACTCCCGGCTGGAGCGGGAGCGCGGGCCGCAGCCGTCCGAGCAGATGCTGGCCGCGATCGCCCAGGGCCTGCACCTCTCGCACGCCGAGCGGGATCACCTGTTCCGGCTTGCGGGTCACACCCCGCCGTCGCAGGGCGCCGAGAGCGAGCACGTGAGCCCGGGCCTGCTGCGCGTGCTCGACCGGCTCGACGACACCCCGGCCGAGATCGTGACCGAACTGGGCGAGACGCTCCGCCAGAGCAGGATGGGCGTCGCGCTCACCGGGGACACCGCGTCGCTCCGCGGGCCGGAACGCAGCCTGGGAGTGCGCTGGTTCACGGAGCCCGCATCGCGCCGGCTGTACGCAGCCTCCGAACACGAGTTCCTGAGCCGGATGTTCGCCTCCGGCCTGCGGGAGATCGCGACGGCACGCGGCCCCGGGTCACGCGCGGCCGCGCTGGCCGAGTACATCGGCGACCGCAGCGAGGAGTTCCGGACGCTGTGGGCGGCGCACGAGGTCGGGCTCCGTCCCAAGGAGGTCAAGCGCTTCGTGCATCCGGAGGTGGGTGAGCTCGAGCTGCACTGCCAGCAGCTCGTCGACCCCGGGCATGCGCATTCGCTGCTCGTCTACACCGCGATCCCGGGGAGCGAGTCCGCCGAGAAGCTGCGGCTGCTGTCTGTGATCGGCGCCCAATCGCTGCGCTGACGCCTCACAGCTCCCGCAGCGCGCGCGTCCGCTCGGCCCGCAGAGCGAGCTCCGCGCCCTCCGGGTAACCGACCCCCAGCAGCGTCAGTCCGCGCGCCGGCATCACCTTGAAGGCGCTGGTCCGCTGCCTTTCGTCGCGCAGCGCCACGAGGTCCTGCGGGGCGAGCTTGCCCTCCCCCACTTCGACGCACGCGCCCACCAGCGCGCGGACCATGCTGTGACAGAACGCGTCCGCGGTGAGGTCTGCGACCAGCACGCCGTCCGGATCCCGCCGCCACGCGAAGGCCTGCAGAGTCCGGATGGTCGTCGCTCCCTCGCGCGCCTTGCAGTAGCTGGCGAAGTCGTGCAGCCCCAGCAGTCCGTGCGACGCGATGTCCATCGCCGTCGCATCCAGGTCGGACGAGACCCAGGCCGTGCGATGGCGTTGCAGCGGGTCGCGGAGGGAGGCGCGGTCGGCCACCCGGTACTCGTACCGCCGCCACAGCGCCGAGAAGCGTGCGTCGAAGCCGTCGGGTGCGACCGACGCCGCCAGCACCACCACGTCCGACACCGGCCCGAGGATGCCGTTGAGACGACGGCCCAGCGCCTCCTCCGCCGAGAGCGGCGGGCGCTTGCCGTGCGGCTTCTTCAGCACGGCCTCCTGCTCCGGCGTCAGGTCGACGTGCGCCACCTGGCCCGTCGCGTGGACGCCGGCATCGGTGCGGCCGGCGACCGTCAGCAGGGGCGCGTCGCCGGCGCGGCGGAAGATCGTGGCCAGAGCATCCTCGAGCGTGCCCTGCACCGTCCGCAGCCCGGGCTGACGGCCCCAGCCGTTGAAGTCCGTCCCCTGGTAGGCGATGTCGAGCCGGTAGCGGGTGGTCTCAGTAGGCACGGACCAGTCCCACCTCCTGCTGCGAGGTGACGAACCCCATGCCGGTGTAAAGGCCGAGGGCGCCGGTCGGGTTCTCGGCGTCGACGTCGAGCACCACCTTCTCGAGTCCGCGCGCCTTGGACCCCTCGAGCACCGCACGGAGGAGCGACGGCGCGATCCGGCGACCGCGGTACAGGCGTGTGACGGCCACCGTCGAGACGTACGAGCCGGTGAAGCCCTGGCCGGGCCAGTCCTCCTCCGCGACGTCGGTCAGCAGGACACCGGCGACGACGTCGTCGACCATCGCGACGAACGAGAGTGACGCGTCGAACGTGCCGGAGGTGAGCCCCACGAATTGCTCGTCCGACAGCGGCTGACTGCCCCAGTGGTCGCGGAACGCGTCATCCCGCGCCGCATGCACGACCGCCGCCAGCTCCGCCCGGTAAGGCTCGATCCGCACGTCTCCGACCGGTGACACCTCCGGGATGGGGTCGGCCAGATCCCGCTCCATCGTCTGGAAGTACCGCACCACCTCGAAGCCGCCCGCCTCGAGCAAACGCTGCCGGCCCGGCGCGCGGACGTCGGCGTAGCCGACCAGCCACCCGGGCAGCCGCTTGTCCGAGGCCGCCAGCTTCTGCTCGCCCCGCGTCCGCTGCCAGGCGAGCAGCTCACGGCCGATGCCGCGCCCACGGAAGTCGGGATGGACGCCGCCGTTCATGAACTCCCGCACCAGCGTCTCCTGCCGAGGCGGCTCCATGACGATGCCGACCGCGGCGATGTGTCCGTCGGCCGTGACGGCCAAGAGCGTGTCCTGCTCGAGGTCGATGAAGCTGTACCCGAGCTCCTCCTCCACCTGCTCGCGGTTGGTGAGGTAGTTGGGATGATCGGCGGTGTCGATGGCGTGGAAGACCGCGTGAACCGCATCCACGTCGTCCATCGACGCGGGCCGCCAGTCGGCGATGTCGGGGTGCTGGGGGCGGTGGGACGGTAGAGCGCTCACGCGCTCCCGGAGCGGCGGCAGGGTGTCGTCGGTCATGCCTCTCACCTTACGGGCCGGGTACGACGAAGGCCCCGCATCCGTGGATACGGGGCCTTCAGACGTGCAGCGGAAGGGTGTTACGCCTTCTCAGCCTCGGTCTCGGCGTCGGTCTCACCCGCGGCGTCGGCGTCAGCGGTCGCGTCCTCCGCGACCGCGGCCTCGGCGGCGGCGGTCTCGGTCGAGGTCTCCTCGGCCGGGGTCTCCTCGGCAGCAGTCTCCTCGACAGCCGGCTCCTCGGCCGGCGCGGCCTTGGGCTCCGCGGCCTTGGTCGACTTGGACGACTTCACCTTCGGGCTGACCGGCTCGAGGACGAGCTCGATCTGCGCCATCGGCGCGTTGTCGCCCTTGCGGAAGCCGAGCTTGGTGATGCGGGTGTAGCCGCCCTCGCGCTCGGCGACCAGCGGCGCGATCTCCGTGAAGAGCTCGTGCACGACGGTCTTGTCCTGGATCACGGACAGCACGCGACGTCGCGCGTGCAGGTCGCCGCGCTTCGCGAACGTGATCAGGCGCTCGGCCACGGGACGCAGGCGCTTGGCCTTGGTCTCGGTGGTCTTGATGCTCTTGTGCGTGAAGAGCGCAGCGGCCAGGTTGGCGAGCAGCAGGCGCTCGTGCGCCGGGCCGCCCCCGAGGCGGGGGCCCTTGGTGGGCTTAGGCATGATCGGTTATCTCCAGTGTTGAAAAGGTCTGAGGGTTGCAGTCGGACGACGGGCCTCAGATGGTGGTGGACTCGTCCTCGTCGTAGCCGCTGTAGAAGTGGGCGCCGTCGAACCCGGGGACCGAGTCCTTCAGCGACAGGCCCATCTCCGTCAGCTTGTCCTTGACCTCATCCACCGACTTCTGACCGAAGTTGCGGATGTTCATGAGCTGCGTCTCCGACAGCGAGACCAGCTCGCTGACGGTGTTGATGCCCTCGCGCTTGAGGCAGTTGTACGAGCGGACCGACAGATCCAGGTCTTCGATCGGCATCGACAACTCGGAGCTGAGCACCTGGTCGACCGGCGCCGGCCCAATCTCGATGCCCTCGGCCGCGCTGTTGAGCTCGCGGGCCAGACCGAACAGCTCGACCAGGGTGCGGCCGGCCGACGCGATCGCGTCGCGCGGGCTGATGGCCGGCTTGGTCTCGACGTCGACCACGAGGCGGTCGAAGTCGGTGCGCTCACCGGCACGGGTGGCCTCGACGCGGTAGGTGACCTTCAGCACCGGCGAGTAGATCGAGTCGATCGGGATCTGGCCCGCCTCGCTGTACTCGTTGCGGTTCTGCTGGGCCGACACGTAACCGCGGCCGCGCTCGATGGTCAGCTCGACCTCGAACTTCGCCTTGTCATTGAGGGTCGCGATGACCAGCTCGGGGTTGTGGATCTCCACACCGGCCGGAGCCGAGATGTCGGCGGCGGTGACCTGACCGGCGCCGGTCTTGCGGAGATACGCGGTGATCGGCTCGTCGTGCTCGCTCGAGACCACCAGACCCTTGATGTTCAGGATGATCTCGGTCACGTCCTCCTTCACGCCCGGAACGGTGCTGAACTCGTGCAGCACGCCGTCGATGCGGATGCTGGTGACAGCCGCGCCGGGGATGGAGGAGAGGAGGGTGCGACGGAGCGAGTTGCCCAGGGTGTAACCGAAGCCCGGCTCCAGCGGCTCGATGACGAACCGCGAGCGGAACTCGGAGATGTTCTCTTCGGTGAGCGTAGGACGCTGTGCAATGAGCACTATTGATTCCTTCCGGCTAAGTGTCCGCTATATGACACTTGCTTCTACTGAGGTGGGGGTGTCACGCCGTCAGGCGGCGACCCGGTCGAGTCGCCGCCTGCGGCGGACTGAAGAGAACTGCTTAGACGCGGCGACGCTTCGGCGGCCGGCAGCCGTTGTGCGCCTGCGGCGTGACGTCGTTGATCGAACCCACCTCGAGGCCGGCGGCCTGGAGCGAGCGGATCGCGGTCTCGCGACCCGAACCCGGGCCCTTGACGAAGACGTCGACCTTCTTCATGCCGTGCTCCTGCGCCTGACGCGCAGCCGACTCGGCCGCGAGCTGCGCCGCGAACGGGGTCGACTTACGGGAGCCCTTGAACCCGACGCCGCCGGACGAGGCCCAGCTGATGACCGCACCGGTGGTGTCGGTGATCGAGACGATCGTGTTGTTGAAGGTGCTCTTGATGTGGGCCTGGCCCACAGCGATGTTCTTCTTTTCCTTCTTGCGCGGCTTACGAGCGGCCGACTTGGGTGCTGCCATTTCTTCTCCTGAATCCTAAGAGCGTGGGGCCGCGGGCCTTAGCGTGCCTTCTTCTTGCCGGCGACCGTGCGCTTCGGGCCCTTACGGGTGCGCGCGTTCGTCTTGGTGCGCTGGCCGCGGACCGGGAGGCCCTTACGGTGGCGGATACCCTCGTAGCTGCCGATCTCGACCTTGCGGCGGATGTCGGCGGCGACCTCACGGCGGAGGTCACCCTCGACCTTGAAGTTGCCCTCGATGTAGTCGCGGAGAGCGACGAGCTGGTCGTCGGTCAGGTCCTTGACGCGGATGTCGCCCGAGATCTCGGTCTCGCGCAGAGTCTGGAGGGCGCGGGTGCGGCCGACTCCGTAGATGTAGGTGAGTGCGACCTCCACGCGCTTCTCGCGCGGGATATCGACGCCTGCTAGACGTGCCATGTTGTTGGCTTCTCCTGTGATGAGTGGAGGTCTGCAGCGGTCCCGGTGCCCCGGCCTCCTCCGAGGGTGTCCCCCGCGCCGCTTTCACGGTGCGGGATCTGGGATCGCCTGTTTCGTTATTCGGTTATGAGCGCTGCGATCAGCCCTGGCGCTGCTTGTGGCGCGGGTTCTCGCAGATGACCATGACCCGGCCGTTACGACGGATGACCTTGCACTTGTCGCAGATCCGCTTGACGGAGGGATTGACCTTCATTGTGTTTTACCTTTGTTCGCTGTCCTCGTACCTCGCCCGGGGCGACCCGTGGGCGTGGCCGTTACTTACAGCAGACCTTTACTTGTAGCGGTAGACGATCCGGCCGCGGGTCAGATCGTAGGGGCTCAGCTCCACGATCACGCGGTCCTCCGGGAGGATGCGGATGTAGTGCTGACGCATCTTGCCTGAGATGTGGGCAAGAACCTTGTGACCGTTCGTCAGCTCGACGCGGAACATCGCGTTGGGCAGAGCTTCGATCACGGATCCTTCGATCTCGATGACACCGTCTTTTTTGGCCATAGCCTCACTGTCGCTAAAAGTAGTGGTTTGCTGGTCGTGCGTTGACTGGCGGAAGGCACGTCGGAACGCGCCTAAGACACCAAGGATCTATCTTATGGGAAAGGGCGCGATTTCGCCAATCCGAGTGTATTATCTGCGCCCGGTCACGGAATCGGCGTCGGCGTGACGCCGAACGGCGCGAGACCGGCCGCACCGCCGTCCGCCGCGGTGAGCACCCAGATGCCGTTCTCGTGCACGGCGATGCTGTGCTCCCAATGCGCTGCGGCCGAGCCGTCCTCGGTGGCGACGGTCCAGCCGTCGTCCTTCACGTAGGTCTCCTGGTCGCCCAGGACCACCATCGGCTCGATCGCCACGACCAGGCCGGGACGGACCTCCGGGCCCTTCGCCCGCACCCGGTAGTTGAACACAGGGGGCTCCTCATGCATCCGCCGGCCGATGCCGTGGCCGATGTAGTCGGTCAGAATGCCGTACTCGCCCTCCGAGAGGATGAAGTCCTCGATGGCCTCCCCCACCTCGTTGAGGTAGCGGGCCTGGGCCAGCGTCGCGATGCCGCGCCAGAGCGACCGCTCCGTGACGTCGGAGAGGCGCTGCCGCTCCTCCACGCGCTCCGGATGCGCCGGGTCGGGCAGCACGAACGTGCGCGCCGCGTCCCCGTTCCAGCCGCCCAGGATGGCTCCGCTGTCGACCGACAGGATGTCACCCGGCTCGAGCACTCGGCCGCCGGGGATGCCGTGCACCACCTCGTCATTCACCGACGCGCAGATCGTGTGGTGGTAACCCGGCTCCAATTTGAAGTTCGACGCGCCGCCCGCCTCGACGATCGCCCGCTCGGCGAGCGTGTCGAGCTCGAGCGTCGTGATTCCCGGCGCCACCGCGGCCGCGACCGCGTCGAGCGACGCCGCCGTCGCCCGACCCGGAGCGACCATGTCGCGCAGCTGGGCGGGCGTCTTGTAGATCGACCTCTTGAACTTCATCGAGAGGAGGGCCGTCAGGCCACGGACTCGCCGGTGGACGCACCGGCGACCGGGTGGATGCCGCGCTCGGCCAGAGCCGCCGCGACCCGCTCGGCGACCTCGTCGATTCCGCCCAGGCCGTCGACCGGGACGAGCAGTCCGCGCTCGCGGTACACGTCGATCAGCGGGGACGTCTCGCGCACGTAGACCTCCTGGCGGTGGCGGATCGCCTCCTCCGAGTCGTCGGCACGTCCCTGCTCCTGCGCGCGCTTCGTGAGGCGCTGGACGATCTCGTCCTGGTCCGCCGTCAGCTGGATCACGGCGTCGAGCTTCTGTCCGTCGCCGGCCAGCAGCTGGTCGAGGTACTCGACCTGCGCGAGCGTGCGCGGGTAGCCGTCGAGCAGGAAGCCGTTCACAGCGTCGTCCTCGCGCAGCCGGTCGGCGACCAGCTGGTTGGTGAGGCTGTCGGGCACGTAGTCGCCGGCATCCACGATGGCCTTGACCTGCTTGCCGAGCTCGGTCTCGTTCTTGATGTTGGCCCGGAAGATGTCGCCCGTGGAGATGTCGGGGATCCCGTAGGTGGTGGTGATGCGGGAGGCCTGTGTGCCCTTGCCCGCTCCGGGGGGACCGACGATCAGCATTCGGGTCAACGCAGAAGCCCTTCGTAATGCCGCTGCTGGAGCTGGGAGTCGATCTGCTTGACCGTCTCCAGCCCGACACCGACGATGATCAGGATGGACGTGCCGCCGAACATGAAGTTCTGGCTCGCGCCGATCAGCGCGAACGCGACCAGCGGAATCAGCGCGATGATGCCGAGGTAGAACGAGCCGGGCAGCGTGACGCGGGTGAGCACGTAGTCCAGGTACTCCGCCGTCGGACGGCCTGCGCGGATGCCCGGGATGAAGCCGCCGTACTTCTTCATGTTGTCCGCGACCTCCTCCGGGTTGAAGGTGATGGCGACGTAGAAGTACGTGAAGCCCACGATCAGGAGGAAGTACAGGAGCATGTAGAGCGGGTGGTCGCCCTTGGTGAGGTAGTTCGTGATCCAGGTGACCCACGGCGCCGGGGCCTTGCCCGCGGCCGGCTGGTTGAACTGCGCGATCAGGGCCGGCAGGTACAGCAGCGACGAGGCGAAGATGACGGGAACGACGCCGGCCATGTTGACCTTGATCGGGATGTACGTGTTGTTGCCGCCGTACGTGCGCCGCCCGACCATGCGCTTCGCGTACTGCACGGGGATGCGCCGCTGCGACTGCTCGACGAAGACGACGCCCATGACGATGAGCAGACCGATCGCGATCACGACCAAGAGGATCTCGATGCCCTGCGACTGGCCGACCGCCCAGAGCGAGGACGGGAACTGCGCGGCGATCGAGGTGAAGATGAGGAGCGACATGCCGTTGCCGATGCCGCGCTCGGTGACGAGCTCGCCCATCCACATGATGAGGCCCGTACCGGCGGTCATGGTGATGACCATGAGCATGATCGCGTACCAGGAGTCGTCCGTGATGAGCTGCGTGCACTGCGAGACGGCGGTGGTGCCGAACAGCGCGCCGCTGCGGGCGACGGTGATCAGGGTCGTCGACTGGAGGACGCCCAGCGCGATCGTGAGGTAACGCGTGTACTGCGTGAGCTTGGCCTGACCGGCCTGACCCTCCTTGTAGAGGGTCTCGAAGCGCGGGATGACCACGCGCAGCAGCTGCACGATGATCGACGCGGTGATGTACGGCATGATGCCGAGCGCGAAGATCGAGAGCTTGAGCAGGGCGCCGCCGGAGAACAGGTTCACCAGCGAGTAGAGACCCGAGGTGTCCTGGTTGGCGTTCAGACATGTCTGGACGTTGCCGAAGTCGACGAACGGCGCGGGGATGAACGACCCCAGCCGGAACAGGGCGATGATCGCCAGGGTGAAGAGGATCTTCTTCCGAAGGTCCGGGGTGCGGAAGATCCGCGCAACGGCGCTAAACAAACCTGCGTCCTGCTTTCCTAAGAGTCAGTCGGGTGGCCGGTTTCCCGGCCACCCGACTCGACTGCTGTACGGATGGCTACTTGACGGAACCACCAGCGGCGACGATCTTCTGCTCGGCAGAGCCGGAGACCTTGTCGACCGCAACGTTCAGCTTAACCGCAATGTCCCCGTTGCCGAGAACCTTGACCTTTTCGTTCTTGCGAACGGCGCCCTTGAGGACGAGGTCGGCGACGGTGACGTCACCGCCCGACGGGTAGAGCTCCGCGAGCTTCTCCAGGTTCACGACCTGGTACTCGACGCGGAACGGGTTCTTGAACCCGCGCAGCTTCGGCGCACGCATGTGCAGCGGAAGCTGACCGCCCTGGAAGCCCGGGCGCACCTGGTAGCGCGCCTTGGTTCCCTTGGTACCGCGGCCGGCCGTCTTGCCCTTCGAGCCCTCACCGCGTCCGACGCGGGTCCGGTCCTTCTTGGCACCGGCGGCGGGACGCAGGTGGTGCACCTTCAGGACCTGCTCGCGGGGCTCCGCGACGTCCTTCTTGGCGGCGGCCTTCTTCGCCGGCTTGGCGGCGACGGTGTCGTCGGCCTTGTCGGCGGCGGCGGCCTTGTCGGCAGCCTTGGCCGGAGCCTTCTTGGCGGGCGCCTTCTTCTCGGCTGCCGGCTTGTCGGCGGCGGCCTTGGCCGGAGCCTTCTTGGCGGGCGCCTTCTTCGGGGTCGCCGTCTCGGCGGCCTCGGTGGTGGCCTTCTCGTCAGCCATTAGTCGATCTCCTCAACCTTCACCAGGTGAGCGACGGTGTTGACGTACCCGCGGTTCTGCGGGTTGTCCTCGCGGACGACGACGTCACCGATGCGCTTCAGACCCAGGCTGCGCAGGGTGTCGCGCTGGTTCTGCTTCTCGCTCACTTTGGACTTGATCTGCGTGATTTTCAGACGCGCAGCCATCAGGCACCTGCCTTCGCGGTTGCGGCGGCCTCGGCCAGCGCTGCCTCGGTGCGAAGCAGGCGCGCCGGGGCGACCTGGTCGTAGTCGAGGCCACGGCGGGCGGCCACGGCACGGGGCTCCTCGAGCTGCTTGAGCGCCTCGACGGTCGCGTGCACGATGTTGATCGTGTTGGACGATCCGAGCGACTTGCTCAGGACATCGTGGATGCCGGCGCACTCGAGCACGGCGCGGACCGGACCACCGGCGATAACACCGGTACCGGCAGCGGCCGGACGCAGGAGGACCACACCGGCGGCGGCCTCACCCTGCACCGGGTGCGGGATGGTGTTGCCGACGCGCGGGACGCGGAAGAAGTTCTTCTTCGCCTCCTCGACGCCCTTCGAGATCGCCAGCGGCACCTCACGGGCCTTGCCGTAGCCGACGCCCACCAGGCCGTTGCCGTCGCCGACGACCACGAGAGCGGTGAAGCTGAAGCGACGACCGCCCTTCACGACCTTGGAGACGCGGTTGATGGTGACGACGCGCTCCAGGAACTGGCTCTTGTCGGCGTCACGGCTGCCGCGGTCACCACGGCCCTGGTTGCGGTCGCGACCGCCACGGCGGGGCTCGCGCTCACCGCGACCGGTGGTGTTGTTGTCGGTGGACGCAGCGGTCTCGACCGGCTGCGCGCTGTCCGTTACCTGATCGGCCACGGTCTGCTCCTTGTTGTTCTCGTCGCTCACAGGTTCAGTCCGCCCTCTCGAGCGCCCTCGGCGACAGCGGCGACGCGGCCGGCGTACTTGCTGCCTCCGCGGTCGAACACGACGGCCTCGACACCGGCGCTCTTCGCGCGCTCGGCCACGAGCTCGCCGACCTTGCGGGCCTTGGCGGTCTTGTCACCGTCGAAGGTGCGGAGGTCCGCCTCCATGGTCGACGCGAAGGCCAGCGTGTGACCCTGCGCGTCGTCGACGACCTGCACGAAGACGTGGCGGGCCGAACGGGTGACGACCAGGCGCGGACGGACCGCGGTGCCCTCGATCTTCTTGCGAAGGCGGGTGTGACGGCGGTCGCGAGCGGCCGCCTTGCTCTTTCCTCTGGTACCCAGAGCCATGATTACTTACCAGCCTTTCCGGCCTTGCGACGAACGACCTCGCCGGCGTAACGCACACCCTTGCCCTTGTAGGGCTCGGGCTTGCGGATCTTGCGGATGTTCGCGGCGACCTCGCCGACGGCCTGCTTGTCGATCCCGGCCACGGTGAGGCGGTTGTTGCCCTCGACCGTGAACGTGATCCCGGCCGGCGGCTCGACGGTCACCGGGTGCGAGAAGCCGAGCGCGAACTCGACGGCCGCACCCTTCTGCACGACGCGGTAACCGGTGCCGACGATCTCCAGGCCCTTGGAGTAGCCCTGGGTGACGCCGATGATCTGGTTGTTGATGAGCGTGCGGGTCAGGCCGTGGAGCGAACGCGACTCGCGCTCGTCGTCCGGACGGGTGACGAGGACCTGGTTCTCCTCGAGCTTGACCTCGATCGGGTTCGCGACGGTGAGGCTCAGCTCACCCTTCGGGCCCTTGACGGTGACGGCCTGGCCGTCGATCTTCACATCGACTCCGGTCGGGATGTCGATGGGCAGTCTTCCAATACGCGACATGGCGGATTACCACACGTAGGCGAGGACTTCCCCACCCACGCCCTTCTTCTCAGCCTGGCGGTCCGTGAGCAGACCGGAGGAGGTGGACAGGATGGCGACACCGAGCCCGCCGAGCACCTTGGGGAGCTCCGTGGACTTCGCGTAGACGCGAAGGCCGGGCTTGGACACGCGCTTGATACCGGCGATGGAACGCTCGCGGTTCGGACCGAACTTGAGGTTCAGGGTCAGCGTCTTGCCGACGCGCGCGTCGGTGACGTCCCAGCCTGCGATGTAGCCCTCGTTGGTGAGGATCTCGGCAATGTGGGCCTTGAGCTTCGAGTGCGGCATCGACACGGTGTCGTGGTGAGCCGAGTTCGCGTTGCGCAGTCTGGTCAGCATGTCTGCGACCGGATCTGTCATGGTCATTTCGGTTTTTCCTTACGGATCACCAGGTTTCGTTCAGCCGTTACACGACTGACGACCTGTGGTGGAAGCGGGCCGGCCAAGGCGGCCGGCCCGCGGGTGGGCCTTAGTTGGCCGCGTCGTTCGAACGGAACGGGAAGCCGAGCTGCTTGAGCAGCGCGCGGCCCTCCTCGTCGTTCTTGGCGGTGGTCACCACAGTGATGTCCATGCCGCGGACGCGGTCGATGCGGTCCTGGTTGATCTCGTGGAACATCGACTGCTCCGTGAGACCGAACGTGTAGTTGCCGTTCCCGTCGAACTGCTTGTCCGAGAGACCGCGGAAGTCGCGGATACGGGGCAGGGCGAGCGAGAGGAGGCGGTCGAGGAACTCCCACATCCGGTCGCCGCGCAGCGTGACGTGCGCACCGATCGGCTGGCCCTCGCGCAGCTTGAACTGCGCGATGGACTTGCGGGCCTTCGTGACCTGCGGCTTCTGGCCGGTGATGAGGGTGAGGTCGTTGACCGCGCCGTCGATCACCTTGCCGTCACGAGCCGCCTCGCCGACACCCATGTTGACGACGATCTTCACCAGACCGGGCACCTGGTGCACGTTGGTGAAGCCGAAGTCGCCCTGGAGCTGCTTGGCGATCTCGTTCTTGTACTTCTGCTTGAGGCGGGGCTGGATTTTGCCAGTCTCCACTGCAGTGTCGGTCATTACAGGTCCTTACCAGACTTCTTGGCGTAGCGAACGCGGACCGTCTTGGTGACGCCGTCCTTCGTGACGCTCTCTTCGCGGAAGCCGACGCGGGTCGGCTTCTTGGTCTCGGGGTCGACCAGGGCCACGTTCGAGACGTGGATCGGGGCCTCGTGGGTCTCGATGCCGCCGGTCTTCGTGCCACGCTGCGTCTGGCCGACGCGCACGTGCTTGGTCACGAAGTTGACGCCCTCGACGATCACGCGGTTCTGCTCGACGAGAACCTCGATGACCTTGCCCTGCTTGCCACGGTCACCACCGCGGGCCTGCGTGCGGCCCGAGATGACCTGGACCAGGTCGCCCTTCTTGATGTTCGCCATGGGTTACAGCACCTCCGGTGCGAGCGAGATGATCTTCATGAACTTCTTGTCGCGGAGCTCGCGGCCGACCGGTCCGAAGATACGGGTACCGCGGGGGTCACCGTCGTTCTTCAGGATGACCGCGGCGTTCTCGTCGAACTTGATGTAGGAGCCGTCCGGGCGGCGGGTGTTCTTGCGAACACGAACCACGACCGCCTTGACGACGTCGCCCTTCTTGACGTTCCCACCCGGGATCGCGTCCTTGACCGTGGCGACGATGACGTCGCCGAGGCCGGCGTAGCGACGGCTGGAGCCGCCGAGCACGCGGATCGCGAGGAGCTCCTTGGCGCCGGTGTTGTCGGCGACCTTGAGTCGGGATTCCTGCTGGATCACTTGGCCTTCTCCAGAATCTCAACCAGGCGCCAGCGCTTGCTGGCGCTCAGGGGACGGGTCTCGTTGATGAGAACGAGGTCGCCGATGCCGGCGGTGTTGTTCTCGTCGTGCGCCTTCACCTTGGAGGTGCGGCGGATGACCTTGCCGTACAGGGGGTGCTTCACGCGGTCCTCGACCTCGACGACGATGGTCTTGTCCATCTTGTCGCTGACGACGTAGCCGCGGCGGGCCTTGCGGTATCCGCGGACGATGGCCTCGTCGGCCGTCGACTCCGCGGCCGCGGCCTTGGTGGTCTCAGCCATTACTTGGCCTCCTCATTCGTGGTGTCCTCGGCCTCGGCGGCCGGGGCCGCCTTCTTCGCACGGGACTTCTTCTCAGCCTTGGGCGCGGCCTCGGCCGGAGCCGGGGTCGCCCGGATCCCGAGCTCGCGCTCGCGGATCACGGTGTAGATGCGAGCGATGTCGCGCTTCACGGCGCGCAGGCGGCCGTGGCTCTCCAGCTGGCCGGTGGCCGACTGGAAGCGCAGGTTGAACAGCTCTTCCTTGGCCTTCTTCAGCTCGTCGACGAGACGCTCGTCTTCGAAGGTGTCGAGCTCGCTCGAGGCAAGCTCCTTGGAACCGATCGCCATTATGCGTCGCCCTCCTCGCGCTTGATGATGCGTGCCTTGAGGGGCAGCTTGTGGATTGCACGGGTCATGGCCTCGCGAGCGAGCTGCTCGGAGACTCCGGAGACCTCGAAGAGGACGCGACCCGGCTTGACGTTCGCGACCCACCACTCGGGCGAACCCTTACCGGAACCCATGCGGGTCTCGGCCGGCTTCTTCGTGAGCGGACGGTCGGGGTAGATGTTGATCCACACCTTGCCGCCACGCTTGATGTGACGCGTCATGGCGATACGAGCGGACTCGATCTGACGGTTGGTCACATAAGCGGGGGTCAGGGCCTGGATGCCGAACTCGCCGAAGGAGACCTTCGTGCCACCGGTCGCCTGGCCGCTACGGCCGGGGTGGTGCTGCTTGCGGTGCTTGACTCTGCGTGGGATCAACATGGTTATGCCTCAGCTCCTGCCGTGGCCGGCGCCGACTCGGTGGCGGGGGCGTTGCCCCGGCCGCCGCGACGCGGGCGGTCACGGTCGTTGCGCTCGCGCGACGGCTTCTGGTTGGCCTGCTCGCGAGCGAGTTCCTTGTTCGTGATGTCGCCCTTGTAGATCCACACCTTCACACCGATGCGACCGAAGGTGGTCTTGGCCTCGTAGAAGCCGTAGTCGATGTTGGCGCGGAGCGTGTGCAGCGGCACACGACCCTCGCGGTAGAACTCCGAGCGGGACATCTCGGCGCCGCCGAGACGGCCGGACACCTGGATGCGGACACCCTTGGCGCCGGCGCGCTGCGCGCCCTGCAGACCCTTGCGCATCGCGCGGCGGAAGGCCACGCGGGCGGAGAGCTGCTCGGCGATGCCCTGCGCGACGAGCTGGGCGTCGGCCTCGGGGTTCTTGACCTCGAGGATGTTCAGCTGGATCTGCTTGCCGGTGAGCTTCTCGAGATCGGCGCGGATGCGCTCGGCCTCGGCGCCACGACGACCGATCACGATGCCCGGGCGGGCGGTGTGGATGTCGACGCGGACGCGGTCACGGGTGCGCTCGATCTCGATGCGCGAGACTCCCGCGCGGTCGAGCGACGTCTGCAGCAGACGGCGGATCTTGACGTCCTCGGCGAGGTAGTCGCTGTAACGCTGACCCGGCTTGGTGCTGTCCGAGAACCAACGCGACACGTGGTCGGTGGTGATGCCCAGACGGAAGCCGTACGGGTTGACTTTCTGGCCCATTACTTGCTCGCCTTCTTCGTAGCCTTGGCGTCCTCGACCTCATCCGGCGTCGCGAGGACGATCGTGATGTGGCTGGTGCGCTTGTTGATGCGGAAGGCCCGACCCTGTGCTCGCGGCTGGAACCGCTTGAGGGTGGTGCCCTCGTCCACGAAGGCGCGGCTCACGTAGAGGTCCTGCTCGTCCAGGTAGGTGTTGCTCTGGTCGGCCTTGACTCGCGCGTTGGCGATGGCCGAGGCGACGAGCTTGTACACCGGCTCGCTCGCGCTCTGCGGCGCGAACTTCAGGATGGCCAGGGCCTCCTGGGCCTGCTTGCCGCGGATCAGGTTGACGACGCGGCGGGCCTTCATGGGGGTGACGCGGATGTGTCGCACGCGTGCGATCGACTCCACCATTTCTCTCCTCCTTACGTCGCCGCGTTAGCGGCGACGACCCTTCTTGTCGTCCTTCACGTGTCCACGGAAGGTGCGCGTCGGCGCGAACTCGCCGAGCTTGTGACCGACCATGGTCTCGGTGACGAACACCGGGATGTGCTTGCGACCGTCGTGCACCGCGATGGTGTGACCCAGCATGGCCGGGACGATCATCGAGCGGCGCGACCAGGTCTTGATCACGTTCTTGCTGTTGGCCTCGTTCGCGGCGACCACCTTGCGAAACAGGTGCTCGTCGACGAAGGGGCCCTTCTTGAGACTGCGTGGCATCTTCTCGAACTCCTACTTGCGCTTCTTGCCGGCGTTACGGCGGCGGACGATGAGCTTGTCGCTTTCCTTGTTGGGGTGGCGCGTACGGCCTTCCTTCTGACCCCACGGGCTGACCGGGTGGCGACCACCGGAGGTCTTGCCCTCACCACCACCGTGCGGGTGGTCGATCGGGTTCATCGCGACACCGCGGACGGTCGGGCGGACGCCCTTCCAGCGCATGCGGCCGGCCTTGCCCCAGTTGATGTTCGACTGCTCGGCGTTGCCGACCTCGCCGATCGTGGCGCGGCAGCGCGCGTCCACGTTGCGGACCTCGCCCGAGGGGAGGCGCAGCTGGGCGTAGGGGCCGTCCTTCGCGACGAGACGGACCGAGGCTCCGGCGGAGCGGGCCATCTTGGCGCCGCCGCCCGGCTTCAGCTCGATCGCGTGCACGACGGTACCGGTCGGGATGTTGCGCAGCGGCAGGTTGTTGCCCGGCTTGATGTCCGAGCCCGGGCCCGACTCGACGACGTCGCCCTGCTTGAGGCCGGCCGGCGCCAGGATGTAGCGCTTGGTGCCGTCCACGAAGTGCAGGAGCGCGATGCGCGCGGTGCGGTTCGGGTCGTACTCGATGTGCGCGACCTTGGCGTCGACGCCGTCCTTGTCGTTGCGACGGAAGTCGATCACGCGGTACTGGCGCTTGTGGCCACCACCGATGTGACGGGTCGTGATGCGGCCCTGGTTGTTGCGGCCACCGGTCTTCGACAGCGGACGGAGAAGGGACTTCTCCGGCGTCGAGCGGGTGATCTCGGCGAAGTCGGCGACCGAGGAGCCGCGACGACCGGGGGTCGTGGGCTTGTAGTTACGAATAGCCATGTCTGTTTTCCTCTAGTCCTTCGCTCAGCCGACGGCCGTGAAGATGTCGATGGAACCGGACTTCAGCGTGACGATGGCGCGCTTGGTGTCCTTGCGCTTGCCGATGCCGAAGCGGGTGCGACGGGTCTTGCCCTGACGGTTCAGGGTGTTGATCGACGCGACCTCGACCTTGAAGATCGACTCGATGGCGAGCTTGATCTCGGTCTTGTTCGAACGCGGGTCGACGATGAACGTGTACTTGCCCTCGTCGATCAGGCCGTAGCTCTTCTCGGAGACGACCGGGGCGATGATGATGTCGCGCGGGTCCTTGTTGACGGCGGCCATTACGCGTTCACCTCTTCCTTGTTGGACTTGGCGGCGATGAAGCCCTCGAGCGCGGCCTGCGAGAAGACGATGTCGTCGCTCACCAGGACGTCGTAGGCGTTCAGCTGGTCGAAGGTCAGCACGTGCACCGACGGGATGTTGCGGACGCTCTTGAAGGCCAGCTCGTCGTCGCGCTCGAGCACGATCAGGACGTGCTTCGAGGTCGCGATGCCGCTGAGCAGGTCGACGACGGCCTTGGTCGAGGGCGCGTCACCGGCGGTGAAGGCCTGGACGGCGTGGAGACGGGCGCCACGAGCGCGGTCCGAGAGAGCGCCGAGCAGAGCAGCGGCGATCATCTTCTTCGGGGTGCGCTGCGCGTAGCTGCGCGGCGTCGGGCCGTGGACGATGCCACCACCGGTCATCTGAGGAGCGCGGATCGAGCCCTGACGAGCGCGGCCGGTGCCCTTCTGCTTGAACGGCTTGCGGCCGGCGCCGGAGACCTCGCCACGACCCTTGGTCTTGTGCGTGCCCTGACGCGCCGCGGCGAGCTGCGCGGTGACGACCTGGTGGATCAGCGGGATGTTGGTCTGAACGTCGAACAGGGCCTCGGGAAGCTCGATGGAGCCGGCCTTCTTGCCCTTGAGGTCGACGACGTCAATCGAGGTAGCCATTTACCTTAGGCCCCCTTCACTGCGTTGCGGACGAAAACGATGCGGCCACGAGCACCGGGAACGGCGCCCTTGACCAGCAGCAGGCCCTTCTCGGCGTCGATGCCCTGCACCTTGAGGTTCAGGACGGTGACGCGCTCGCCACCCATGCGACCGGCCATGCGCATGCCCTTGAAGACACGGCTCGGGGTCGAGGAGGCGCCGATGGAACCCGGCTTGCGGTGGTTGCGGTGCGCACCGTGCGAAGCGGAGACGCCCTGGAAGTTGTGGCGCTTCATCACACCGGCGAAGCCCTTGCCCTTCGAGGTGCCGACGACGTCGACCAGCTGGCCGACCTCGAAGGTCCCGTCGACGGTGAGCTCCTGGCCGGCCGCGTACTCGGCGGCGTCCGCGGTGCGGACCTCGGTCAGGTGACGGCGCGGCGTGACGCCCGCCTTGTCGAAGTGACCGGCGGCCGGCTTGTTGACCTTGCGCGGGTCGATCTGGCCGTAGGCGATCTGGACGGCGTTGTAGCCGTCGGCCTCGGGGTGCGGACCTGGGTCACGACGTTCGGCGTGATCTCGATGACGGTCACGGGGATGAGCTTGTTGTTCTCGTCCCAGACCTGGGTCATGCCGAGCTTCTTGCCGAGGAGGCCCTTGGAGGTCTTGGTCTCGATGTTGGACATGGTGGCACTCCCCCTTAGAGCTTGATCTCGATGTTGACGTCCGCCGGCAGGTCGAGACGCATGAGCGAGTCGACGGCCTTCGGGGTCGGGTCGATGATGTCGATCAGCCGCTTGTGCGTGCGCATCTCGAAGTGCTCGCGGCTGTCCTTGTACTTGTGGGGCGAACGGATCACGACGACCACGTTCTTCTCGGTGGGAAGGGGCACCGGGCCGACGACGGTCGCGCCGGCACGGGTCACCGTGTCGACGATCTTGCGCGCCGAGGTGTCGATGACCTCGTGGTCATACGACTTAAGCCGGATGCGGATCTTCTGTCCCGCCATGTCTGACTCTCTCTCTTGTTATGGCGTCGTACGAGACGGCTCTCTCGAGTCGTTCTTCGCATTGGACGCGGTGCGACGTACGCGTGGGGAACGCCACTATTCTTCTGTCAACTCGTTTTCGAACCTGTTGCAGGCACAGAGTTAGCCCCTGGCCTCTTGGGTGTTCGAATTGAGCGTGTCCTGCTGCCTGCGGCCTAACCTCATATTGCCAAAACCGCGGAAAAACACGGTGCAACGGGCTATGCACTGCCTGGCAGTGATCCGGTCTGAGCGCGCACCTGCGCACACGTCCCGAAATGTTGAACTAGACAAGTTTGCCAGATCGCGGCCGATGCTGCAACCCGGGCGTGTCGCGACCGAGCACTGGGCGTCTGCGGTAGTTAGTAACGACTGCGTCGGGTCGATCCTCCGCAGTCGTTACACGGTACCGCAGTCATCCCAACGCAGCCTGGGATCTGACGACAATCCGGCCGCGATGAGTGCGTCGACGAGCTGCCCCGGCACCTGGACAGCGGGCCACCTCCAGCGCACGACCCTCCATCCAAGAGCGCGGAGTCGGTCCTCGCGGATCTTCTCGTCCAGCACCACACGATCCGCCGACCTGCCGCCGCGCAGAGCCGTGTCGAGGTACTTCGCGTCACCATCCGCTTCGCCGATGATCCGCTCGTGCCCGACGGTGTCCTCGCATCGGTTGCGCCGTCAGCCAGGCCGCGAGAAGTGCCCCCTGCCCGACCTCTCGGACCACGTGATCCGCGACCGCGACTGCATCGGCTGTCGTAGATGAGGCGGCGAGGTCGACAACGGTGCGTGCTGCGCTGGTGCACCGTAGCCCGTCCATTTCGACGATGTCCGCGTCGGGCACGTGCAGGGAGTGCACCCTCACTCCTTTCACAGATCGGCCGCCAGTCGTGCGCCCGACGGCGACGTGGATGTCGTCCCCGCGTTCCGCGGCGAAGGCAGCCCGTGCAGAAGTGCCGCCGACCAATGGGAGAAGACGGGTGGTGTCGTGCGCGTGCGAGCATACGCGCTGAGCCTCACCACGAGCTGGTCGCGGCGACCGAGCGCATCCCATTCGACCCGGCTCACGTACGCGCCGCGCCCGACGCGCACTTCGTCGCCGCGTCGTGCTGCCCGCGCGTGCTGCTGACGGGTTTCCCCGTAGCCGCGGAGGTGGCGGACGAGAACGGCGGGCGGGAGGGAGTCGGAAGCCATGCTCCCGGTCTAGGCGTGGAGGCCGCATCGTTGGATGCATCTGGCGGATTCTGTGGATAGTCCGCGAAAAGCGCCGGACGGGGTGAACGCGTCTGCGGTGGTTCGGAACGTGCGCGGCTGCGCGCGCAGGCGCAGACGTTACGAAGGACCGCGGACACGAAGGAGCGGGGCCGGCTCTGCCGACCCCGCTCGAGTGGCGCCTCGCGCCGCCACTCAGCTGATGTTCACGACCGCTAGGCGGTTCCCGAACTATCCGTACGAGATCCTGTCAGCGGTGTGGGCTGGTTTGCGAGGCCTTCGGTATCCATAGGCGCTCCTCTCGTCGACGGGAACCGTCCGGTTGAAACGGTGCGTCAATTCTGCGACGCGAATGCCGAGAGGTAAACCCCGTGCGGACAATTGCCGATAAACGAAGAAGAGGGCCGGGCCCGAAGGCCCGACCCTCTCACAAGGAGGTCGCGAACGACTTACTTGTTGATCTTCGTGACGGTACCGGCGCCCACGGTGCGGCCACCCTCACGGATGGCGAAGCCGAGGCCCTCCTCCATGGCGATCGGCTGGATGAGCTCGACCGACATGTCGGTGGTGTCGCCGGGCATGACCATCTCGGTGCCCTCGGGCAGCGAGATGACGCCGGTGACGTCGGTGGTACGGAAGTAGAACTGCGGACGGTAGTTCGTGTAGAAGGGGTTGTGACGGCCACCCTCGTCCTTGGACAGGATGTAGGCGGTGCCCTCGAAGTTGGTGTGAGGGGTCACAGAACCCGGCTTCGCGACGACCTGGCCGCGCTCCACGTCCTCGCGCTTGGTGCCGCGGAGGAGCAGACCACAGTTCTCGCCGGCCCACGCCTCGTCGAGCTGCTTGTGGAACATCTCGATACCGGTGACCGTGGTCTTCTGCGTCGGGCGGATGCCGACGATCTCGACCTCGGAGTTGATGGCGAGGGTGCCGCGCTCGGCGCGACCGGTGACGACGGTGCCACGACCGGTGATCGTGAAGACGTCCTCGATCGGCATCAGGAACGGCTTGTCCTTGTCGCGCACCGGGTCCGGGATGGAGTCGTCCACGGCCTCCATGAGGTCGAGGATGCTCTGGGTCCACTTCTCGTCGCCCTCGAGAGCCTTCAGGCCCGAGACGCGGACGACCGGAGCGTTGTCGCCGTCGAAGTCCTGGCTGGAGAGCAGCTCGCGGACCTCGAGCTCGACGAGCTCCAGGATCTCCTCGTCGTCGACCATGTCGGACTTGTTCAGCGCGACGAGCAGGTACGGAACGCCGACCTGCTTGGCGAGCAGAACGTGCTCACGGGTCTGAGCCATCGGGCCGTCGGTGGCGGCGACCACGAGGATCGCGCCGTCCATCTGAGCCGCACCGGTGATCATGTTCTTGATGTAGTCGGCGTGACCCGGGGCGTCGACGTGCGCGTAGTGGCGCTTCGGGGTCTCGTACTCGACGTGCGAGATGTTGATCGTGATACCACGCTGACGCTCTTCCGGAGCCGAGTCGATCGACGCGAAGTCGCGCTGCACGTTGGTCGCCGACGGGTACTTGTCAGCAAGCACCTTGGAGATCGCCGCGGTGAGCGTCGTCTTGCCGTGGTCGACGTGACCGATGGTTCCGATGTTCACGTGCGGCTTAGTCCGCTCGAACTTGGCCTTAGCCACTGTGGTCCTCCTCAGGACTCTCGTGCAGGTCCTCCGGTCGACGGATTTCGACCGGTGGATCTGCGGGATTGGTTTCTTATGTTACGGGATGTTGCCTGGAAGCAGCGACCGAGGTCACTCGCCCTTGCTCTTCTGGACGATCTCGTCGGCAACGGCCTTCGGGACCTCCGCGTAGCTGTCGAACTGCATCGAGTACACCGCGCGGCCCGAAGTCTTCGACCGCAGGTCGCCGATGTAGCCGAACATCTCGGACAGCGGGACGTTCGCGCGAACGACCTTGACGCCGCTCGCGTCCTCCATGGACTGGATCTGCCCACGACGCGAGTTCAGGTCGCCGATGACGTCGCCCATGTACTCCTCCGGCGTGCGCACCTCGACCGCCATGAGCGGCTCGAGGAGCACCGGGTTCGCCTTCCGAGCGGCCTCCTTGTAGGCCATCGAGCCGGCGATCTTGAACGCCATCTCCGAGGAGTCGACGTCGTGCGACGCACCGTCGACGAGCGTCGCCTTGACGCCCACCGTCGGGAAGCCGGCGAGCACGCCGACCTGCATCGCGTCCTGGATACCGGCGTCGACCGAGGGGATGTACTCGCGCGGCACGCGACCACCGGTGACGGCGTTCACGAACTCGTACGAGGTCTCCGGGGTGACCTCCATGGGCTCCAGGCTGATCTGCACCTTCGCGAACTGACCGGAACCACCGGTCTGCTTCTTGTGGGTGTAGTCGTACTTCTCCACCGTGCGGCGGATGGTCTCGCGGTAGGCCACCTGGGGCTTGCCGACGTTCGCCTCGACGTTGAACTCGCGCTTCATGCGGTCGACGAGGATGTCGAGGTGGAGCTCGCCCATGCCCTTGATGACGGTCTGGCCGGTCTCCTGGTTCTGCTCGGTGCGGAACGTCGGGTCCTCTTCGGCCAGCTTCTGGATCGCGGTGCCCAGCTTCTCCTGGTCGGCCTTGGTCTTCGGCTCGATAGCGACCTCGATCACGGGCTCCGGGAAGGTCATCGACTCGAGCACGACCTGGTTGTCCGGGTCGCTCAGGGTGTCACCGGTGGTGGTGTCCTTGAGGCCGATCACCGCGTAGATGTTGCCGGCGGTGACGAAGTCGACCGGGTTCTCCTTGTTGGCGTGCATCTGGAAGATCTTGCCGATGCGCTCCTTCTTGCCCTTGGTCGAGTTGACGACCTGGGCGCCGGAGTCGATGCGACCCGAGTAGACGCGCACGTAGGTGAGGCGACCGAAGAACGGGTGCACGGCGACCTTGAAGGCCAGCGCCGAGAACGGCT
This sequence comes from Leifsonia xyli, assembly GCA_001647635.1. Classification (NCBI taxonomy): domain Bacteria; kingdom Bacillati; phylum Actinomycetota; class Actinomycetes; order Micrococcales; family Microbacteriaceae; genus Leifsonia; species Leifsonia xyli. The sequence continues at coordinate 1,492,498 of CP014761.1, forward strand.
CGGTGGCGTCGGCGTGACGCATGATGACCTGCTCCTCGTCACGCGGGTTGTGCGCCTCGATGGCGGGCACGTCCAGCGGGGACGGGAGGTAGTCGATCACGGCATCGAGCATCGGCTGCACACCGCGGTTCTTGAACGCGGAACCGCAGAGGACCGGGTAGATCTCGTTGTTCACGGTGAGCTTGCGGATGGCCGCCTTGATCTCCGGAACGGTGATCTCCTCGCCGCCGAAGAACTTCTCGAGCAGCACGTCGTCGGTCTCGGCGACGGTCTCGATCAGCTTCGCGCGGTACTCCTCGGCCTTGGCCTGCAGGTCGGCGGGGATCTCCTGGACCTCGTACTTGGCGCCCATGGTGACATCACCCTTGGCGTCGCCCGGCCAGACCAGCGCGCGCATCTCGATCAGGTCGACGACGCCGATGAAGTCGGACTCGGAGCCGATCGGGAGCTGCATCACCAGCGGCTTGGCGCCGAGGCGGGAGACGATAGTGTCGACCGTGAAGTAGAAGTCGGCGCCCAGCTTGTCCATCTTGTTGACGAAGCAGATGCGCGGGACGTTGTACTTGTCGGCCTGGCGCCACACGGTCTCCGACTGGGGCTCCACGCCCTCCTTCGCGTCGAAGACGGCGACCGCGCCGTCGAGCACGCGGAGCGAGCGCTCCACCTCGACGGTGAAGTCGACGTGACCCGGCGTGTCGATGATGTTGATCTGGTTCTTGTTCCAGAAGCAGGTCACGGCCGCGGACGTGATGGTGATGCCGCGCTCCTTCTCCTGCTCCATCCAGTCGGTGGTCGAGGCGCCGTCGTGGGTCTCGCCGATCTTGTGGTTGACGCCCGTGTAGAACAGGATGCGCTCTGTCGTGGTGGTCTTGCCGGCATCGATGTGCGCCATGATGCCGATGTTGCGGACCTTCTTCAGGTCGGTGAGCACGTCCTGTGCCACAGGGTTCCTCCGAAAAGTAGAGAGTGGAAGGTGTGCCGTCCGGGCGCGGCACTGATTGTTACAACGCCCGGACGGCCAGATTTATTACCAGCGGTAGTGCGCGAAGGCCTTGTTCGACTCGGCCATCTTGTGCGTGTCCTCACGGCGCTTCACCGCGGCGCCGAGGCCGTTCGAAGCGTCGAGGATCTCGTTGGTGAGACGCTCGGTCATCGTCTTCTCACGACGACCCTTGGCGTAGCTGGTGAGCCAGCGGAGCGCCAGCGTGTTGGCGCGGTGCGGCTTGACCTCGACCGGCACCTGGTAGGTCGAGCCGCCGACGCGGCGGCTGCGGACCTCGAGGGTCGGACGGACGTTGTCGAGAGCCTTCTTGAGCACGGTGACCGCGTCCTGGCCGGACTTGGTGCCCACGCCCTCGAGCGCGTCGTAGACGATGCGCTCGGCGAGGCCCTTCTTGCCGTCGAGGAGGATCTTGTTGACGAGCTGGCTGACGACCGGCGAGCCGTACACCGGGTCGGCGACGACGGGGCGCTTCGGAGCGGGACCCTTGCGAGGCATTACTTCTTCTCCATCTTCGCGCCGTAACGGCTGCGAGCCTGCTTGCGGTTCTTGACGGCCTGGGTGTCGAGCGCGCCACGGACGATCTTGTAGCGGACGCCGGGCAGGTCCTTCACACGACCGCCGCGGACGAGCACCATCGAGTGCTCCTGCAGGTTGTGGCCCTCACCGGGGATGTAAGCGGTGACCTCGGTCCCGTTCGAGAGCTTCACACGGGCGACCTTGCGGAGCGCCGAGTTCGGCTTCTTGGGGGTGGTGGTGTAGACACGGGTGCACACGCCGCGCTGCTGGGGGTTGGCCTTCAGGGCGGGGGCCTTGGTCTTGGTGACCTTCGGCGTCCGTCCCTTGCGGACCAACTGCTGAATGGTTGGCACTGAACTTCTCCTTATTTGGACTGCACGGTGACAGTTGTTGCTTTTCCCGCACCCCGAACCGCCCGCATCGCGGGTCGTTTCAGACGGTGGGAGTATCGGCCCCGACCAATGGCTGTGACCATTCGGTCCCGGGTCGATATGCCGTGGGGATGAGTACGTGCCGGCCCGCTCGTCCCGCGCCCGGAAGTGGGCATGGAGCAAGCGCGCAGCAGAGCGCACACCCGATAAATACTATCCGGCGGGTCCCTCCCGGTCAAATGAGCACGGGGTGCTAGAGGCCCTGTCCGCGGACGGCGAAAAGGGGCGGCCGTCCCGATGGACGGCCGCCCCTTCGCAGGCGGTGCCGGTGCGGCTCAGCCGCCGATGCCCTTGGCCAGCTCGCTGTCGACGTTCTGCAGCGCGTCAGCGGCCTTGGTGAGGAACTGCGACATCCCGTCGAGGCCGTTGACCGCCTCGGTGGTGCCCTTGGTGAACTGCTCGTACGAGGTGTGGAACGCGCCCGACGCCTGGTCGGTGACGAAGCCGCCGTTGACGAGGCCGTTCACCAGGTTCTGGAGTTCGTGGAGCTTCGCGGTGATGTCGTCCTTGCCCGCGATGAGGCGGTTGGCGGCATCGGTCATCTCGCCGTACGTGACGTTCATGTTGGCCATGACGGTCCTTATCCCTTCGTTGTTCGAAAAGAGGCCGTACCCCGGGGCCGACCAGCTACGTCCACCTAACCAGGCGGCCGGTCGCGACGGAATGGGGAGCACTCCCCATGTGCACGGCTTCATCCGCGCAGGCCCAGCGGGATAGCCTGACAGCCATGCCGTCCTACAGCACGATGAGGCCGAACCCGAACTCCGCGGCGGCGAAGGCCGCGCGGCGGTCGAAGCGCTCGGGCGCCGATCGCGCGGCGACCCCGCCGTCGTCGGCCTCCGTGATCCTGCGGCCGATCGGATACCTGATCGTGGCGGTGGTCTGGACGGCCCTCGGGATCGTCACCCTGCTCCTGCCGGCGGCGCTCCCGTTCGGGCTGTGGAGCACCAACCCGGACTTCAGCTCGCGTGAGTTCGTGACCGGTGGCGACACGGTCGTCACCGTGCTGTTCCTGGTGTTCGCGGTCGTGGTGCTCGTGCCGTTGCTCGGCTACGCGTTCGTGGCCCTGCCGCTCGCATCCGTCCCGCTGGCGGTCCTCGCGTGGACGTACGTCGCGCGCAGCCTGCGGCCGTCGTACGCCGGAGAGCGGCTGTCCAGCACCGGGTGGTCGCGCGAGGTCATCGGGCCGCCGACCCTCGGCCCGACCGCGCTCTCGCTGCTCCCGGTCCGGTTGACGCCGTGGACGCGGTTCTGGGCCGAGCTGATGATGCTGGGCTGGCGGCCGGGGCTCGGCGTCCTGTGGGCGGCCATCCCGTACGGCCTGGCGTCGTTCCTCGTCGCGGGCTGGCTGTTCTGGCCGGTCGGGACGGTGGCCGCGGTGCTGTGGACCGTCGTAACGGCCGCGCTGGTCGTCGCCACGGTCGTGCTCGTGGTGCGGGCGTACCGCGGCCGGGTCAGCGACCGTCGGCCGTCGCCGCGACCGGCGACCGGAAGCTGATCGAGTCGATCATCGCGTCGAACAGCTCCAGGTAGAGGTCGGGCGCGGTCGCCATCGGCGCGTTGATCCGCGCGTGGATGAGGCGGTCGCCACCAGGAGCGGCGAAGCGGTAGTCCGCCACGAGCTCCGGAGCGGACTCCTCCTCGTACGTGGTCTGCCGGACCGCCGAGCGCCGGCGCGCCGGCCCGATCGACAGGTCGAGCGCCTCGTCGCCGGGAAAGCAGCGGGCCAGGTGCACGCCCGCTTCGTCGAGCGCCTCGGGTCGCGTCGGCCACTCCTCGCGCGACAGCACCAGCGACGCCGGGAAGGGGACGCCCGGCAGGATCTCGAGAGAGAGGGCGAGCGCGAACGCGCTGCTGTCGTTCGCCAGAGCGACCAACCGCTCGAGCTCGGTCTTGGCTGTGCGGCGCACGCGCGCGAGCCGGTCCGCGCGGCCCACCCGCTGGGCGACCAGGCGCTGGATGCGGCGCGCGGCGGCCTCGTCGTCGTGCAGCGGGATCATCACCCAGGTGCCGGGGAAGACGATGGTCAGCTCATCGCCGAGGTCGGTCAGGCGGGCGTCGCTCACGCGAACTCCCCCAGCGTGATGCGCAGCGAATCCGCGATCTCCTGCGTCTCCTCGACCATGTCGGAGAATCCGCCGACGAACGCCGACCGGAACACCATCTGGAAGGCCTGCGCCGAGCCGACCGGGAAGATCGCGAACACGACCCGCTGCTCGAGGAGCGCATCCCCCGCATCCTCGTCGGCGAGCGCCGTCAGATGCGTGAAACCGATCAGCTCGCCGGTCGCGTGGGCGGTGCGCCACGACCGGAAGCCGAGGATGCGGAAGCCGGGTTCGGTGTGCTCGCTCTCGGCCTCGACGGCCGCGAGGTAGCTCTCGGGTGAGTCGTCGGTCTCGAGCTGCAGCAGCTCGAAGGTCTGGAAGGCGTTCAGGACGCCGGCCTCGGGCACCGGGATGAAGACGCGGGCGCGCGTGGCTCCCGTCGGATCCTCCTCGTGCAGCACCCGCTGCAGAGCCTGCAGGCGCTCCACCAGCTCGCCCGCCGCATCCCCCGCGGGGAGCGACGCGACCAGGCGCTCCGCCCAGTCGTCGCTGCCCTGGTCGCTCAGCAGCTCGACGTCATGCCAGTCGTCGGGCGCCTCGAATGAGAAGTCGACGATGTCCTTCGAGCGCAGCGTCATGCGCGATCCACCCCTCAGCCGTTGTGGCTCTTGTACGTCGGAAGGTACGTGTCGGCCTGCTTGAGCGCGAACTTCTGCAGGTCGACGCTCGGCAGCTGCGGCAGGTCGGTGTGGTTGCGGCCGCCATCGAGCTTGTTCACGACGCTGTCGACCTTACCCGGCACGTTGATCAGCTCTGCCCCCTTGTTGTAGAGCGCGCTGCCCTGGCGGTACGCCGCCGTGGCGGTGAGGATGCTGAACTCGCCCGCCTTCACGTCGTGCGTCACGGCGCGCACCACGTTCTGGTCGAGGCCCGTCAGCGTCCGCAGGGCCTTCGCCTTGTCCGCTCCGTTCGTGACGAGCGCCTTGTAGGCCTCGCGCTGCGCCGCGGCCGATTCGCCGGCGGCCTTCCAGACGTTCAGGTCCTTGGCCGGGTTCTCGAACAGCTTCTTGGTGGCCGACTTCATCAGCCGCTTGCCGATCTGCGCCTTGAGCATCGCGTTGGGGCTCGTGCGCACGCCGGCGACGGCCTTCGGGATGCGGGCGAGGCCCTTGATGCGGGCGGCCTTGCCGAGGAACGAGAAGATGCGTCCGCCGAAGATGCTGAGCACGACGGTGACGGCGGCGCCGAGGATGTCGAGGAACGTGCCCTCGCCGTTCGCGAACTTGACCACCGCGTCCACGAGCTTGATGATCGCTGCGGCGAGCGCGATGACGGCGAGCACCTGCCCGAGGATGGGGACCCACGACAGGAAGATGGCGAGCACGCCGGCGATGTCGCCGATCGTCTCGATGACATCCATCACCTTGTCCCAGAAGCCGGGGTTCTTGAGCCCGTTGTTGTGGTGGTCGACCACGTCGACGATCGCGCTCACCGCCTTCTCGGCGGCGCGGTTCTTGCGCTCGCGGGCGTCGTACCAGGCCTGATGCGCCGCCTGGAGGGCCGCGTTGGCGGCACGGGCGGCGTCGTCGGCCTTGTCGGCGGCCTTGCCCGCGTCGGCGGCGTCCTCCGGCTTGGCGCTCTGCTGGGTGGTGTGCGCGGTGGTCGCGGCCTTGTGCGCGGCGTCGGCGTCGCCCTGCTTCTCGTTGATGAGGGTGATCGCCTTCTCGGCGTCGTCCTGCGCGCCGCGCAGCTCTCCCGCATACGCGAGCAGGGCGGCGGCCGTCTTCGCGTAGCGGTCCTTGGCTTTGTCGATGTCGTCGGCGGTGTCGCGCGACATCTCCTGCAGCTTGGAGACGGCCTGGGACGTGTAGCCGTCGAGGTCGTGGATCTTCTTCAGCTCCGTGACGGAGCGCTGGATGGCCTCGCCGATGGACTGGTAGTGCCGGGCCTTGGCCTCGAGTACGCCGGGGTCGCCGGTGAGGGGCTGGAACTCCGTGTCGCTCACTTGTGCGCTCCGCTCTTGTCGGCTTCGACGGCCTTGGCGAGATCCCCGTCCACCTTCACGAAGTTGTCGGCGACCGCGGCGATGACCTGCTGCACGTTCTTCACGTTCTCGGTCATCTCCTTGCGCTTCTCGTTCCACTTGTGCGCGAAGTCGCGGACGTGATCGTGGAGGTCGTCATGCCCGGTCGCGTCGGCGACCCCGTCGCTGAAGTCGTCGGCGTTCTGGAACTCGCGCACGACGGCGTCGAGGTCGTCGCGCAGCTGCACCAGTTCGTCCAGCTTGAGTACGAGATCGGCCACTGTTCCTCCCCTGTCGTTCGATCCTGCCGAAGCCAACGTACCGGTGGCCCAGCGCGAAGCCGATGGGGAGCGGTCCCCATCCCCCTCTATCGGAGGTACTGGGTATGGTGCAGAAGTGCGACTGAAACTGACTCTCGCCCGCCCGTCCGGCAGCAGCGATGACATCGTCGTCACCGCGGACGCCGCGGCCAGCATCTCCGAGGTCGCGGCCACGATCGCGCGCATCGATCCGCGCCGCACCGGCCCGGTCGCCGCGCCCGGCGCGTTGACTCTGCGTGCACAGCTGCCGGGACAGGCCGACCCGCTGATCCTGCCGCCCGACGCACCGGTCGGCGAGGCATGGATCGGGAGCGGCGCGACGGTCGCACTGGCCGACGCCGGGCTGCACTACGCGGCCCCGGAGCTCGGCGACGTGCCGGTGATCGCGACGCTGCGCATCCTGAACGGGCCCCAGGAGGGCGCGACGTTTCCGCTGCGGGCGGGGACGACGGTGCTCGGCCGCGACGAGTCCTGCGACATCGTGCTGGAGGACCCGCTCGTCTCGAAGCGCCACGTCCGGTTTGAGGCGGGCGACGGCGTCGAGGTCGTCGATCTGGGCTCGGCGAACGGCGTCGTCGTCGACGGCGGCCTTGTGACGCGGTTCACCGTGCGTCGCGCCGAGACGCTGCTGCTGGGCGACACCGAGGTCGAGCTGGAGGTGCGGGCGGCGTCCGAGCTACCGGCCGCGACGCCGACCGCCGGCCCGATCTTCTTCAACCGGTCCCCGCGCGTCGAGCGACGCTATGCGGGCCAGGTCTTCCAGGCGCCGGAGGTGCCCGGCGAGAAGGACGACCCGCCCTTCCCGCTGCTCGCGATGATCACTCCGCTGCTGCTCGGCGGCGCGATGTTCCTCCTGACCAAGAACCCCACCTCGCTGCTCTTCGTGCTGCTGTCGCCGGTCATGCTGGCCGGCAACTACGTCAGCAACCGGACCCGCGGCAAGCGCAAGCTGAAGAAGCAGATCGCGGTGTTCGAGCAGCGGCTGGAGGCGCTGTCCACCAAGCTGGACCAGGAGCGCGTCACCGAGGTGCGCGTGCGGCAGGCCGAGACGCCGACGACCGCCGACGCCCTGTCGGAGGCGATCCAGCGCGGCCCGATGCTGTGGACGCGGCGGCCCGAGCACTGGTCGTTCCTCAATCTGCAGCTGGGCCGCGGCTCCATGCGCTCGCGCAACAGCGTGCAGGCGGTCGACCGCGCGGAGCTGATCGAGGAGTTCCAGGAGCGGTTGGACGCGGTGGTCTCCGCCCACGAGCGCGTGGACGACGTGCCGGTGCTCGACAACCTCTACGAGTCCGGCGCGCTCGGAATCGCCGGCCCCGCGGATCTCACCGCCGGATCGGTCAACTCCGTGCTGGTGCAGCTCACCGCGCTGCACTCCCCCGCCGAGCTCGCCGTCGCCGCCCTGGTGTCGCCGCGCTGGTCGCGCGAGCTCTCCTGGCTCAAGTGGATGCCGCACACCTCCTCGCCGCACAGCCCGCTGCCGGGCGGCCACCTCGCCGACAGCGCGTCCAGCGCCGCGGGTGTGCTGAGCGCGCTCGAAGGGCTGATCGAGGAGCGGCTGGCGGCCGCCCGAAACGGCGTGCAGCGACGTGGCGCGATGGAGCAGGAGCGCGCCGCCCTGGAACGCGGTGCGGAGGTCGGCCGGTCGCAGACGACCGACGGAACACCGTCGCCGGTCCCCGCTGTGGTGGTGGTCATCTCCGATGACGTCGCTGTCGACCGCGCCCGGCTCGTGCAGCTGGCGGAGGCGGCCGCGGACGCCGGGGTCTTCCCGATCTGGGTGTCGGAGGACGTGGCCGCGCTCCCCGCCGTCTGCCGCACCTTCCTGCAGCACACGGACCAGCCGCACCGCGCCCGCGCCGGCTTCGTCCGGCTGGGCGAGACGGTCGAGGACGTGGTGACCGAGCCGGTCAGCACCGCGACCGCACTCGACTATGCGAAGCGGATGGCGCCGGTCATCGACGCCGGCGCGCTCGTCGCCGACGCGAGCGACCTGCCGCGGTCCATCTCGCTCGTCACGCTGCTCGGGCACGAGCTGGCCGAGTCGTCGAGCGCTGTCGTCGACCGCTGGCGTCAGAACGCATCCATCCACGACCGGTCGTCGGCCGCGCGCCCGGCACGCCGACGGCCCGGCACGCTGCGCGCCACGATCGGCTCCGCCGGCGTGGACGCCATGCACCTCGACCTGCGCACGCAGGGGCCGCACGCGCTGGTCGGTGGCACGACCGGCGCCGGCAAGAGCGAGTTCCTGCAGGCGTGGGTGCTCGGGATGGCCGCCGAGTACAGCCCGGACCGGGTCACCTTCCTCTTCGTCGACTACAAGGGCGGATCGGCCTTCGCGGACTGCGTCAGCCTCCCGCACTGCGTCGGCCTGGTCACCGACCTGAGCCCGCACCTCGTCCGCCGCGCGCTCACCAGCCTGCGCGCCGAGCTGCACCACCGCGAGCACCTGCTCAACCGCAAGAAGGCCAAGGACCTGCTCGAGCTGGAGAAGCGCGGCGACCCCGACAGCCCGCCCGCGCTGGTGCTCGTCATCGACGAGTTCGCGGCCCTGGTCGGCGAGGTGCCGGAGTTCGTGGACGGCGTGGTCGACATCGCGCAGCGCGGACGCTCGCTCGGCATCCACCTCATCATGGCGACGCAGCGCCCGGCAGGCGTCATCAAGGACAACCTGCGCGCCAACACCAACCTCCGCATCGCGCTGCGCATGGCGGACGAGTCGGACAGCCAGGACGTCGTCGGCGTTGCGGATGCGGCCCACTTCGACTTAGGGCTCCCGGGCCGCGGCATGGCGAAGACCGGGCCGGGGCGGCTCGTGCGGTTCCAGTCCGCGTACGCAGGCGGATGGACCACGCGGGAGCCGGAGCGCGCCGGCGTCGAGGTCGCGGAGCTGCGCTTCGGCGGCGAGGTGCGCTGGGAGGAGGAGCAGGCCGTCGAGGAGCCGGAGCGCGACCTCGGGCCGACCGACCAGCAGCGGCTGGTCGCCTCGATCGTGCGCGCGCAGGCCGCGGCTCACATCCCCGCTCCCCGGCGGCCGTGGCTCGACGAGCTCGCGGCGGCCTACGACCTCGGCCTGCTCCGCCAGCGCACGGACGCCGAGCTGCTGCTGGGAGTCGCGGACATCCCGGACCGGCAGGAGCAACGACCCGTCTACTTCCAGCCGGACGTCGACGGCAACATCGCCGTCTACGGCACCGGCGGCTCGGGCAAGTCGACCGTGCTGCGCACCCTCGCCTCCGCCGCAGCGATCACCCGCGCGGCGGCCCGGTGCACGTGTACGGTCTCGACTTCGGCGCGGGCAGCCTGCGGATGCTCGAGAAGCTGCCGCACGTCGGGTCGGTGATCGCGGGCGACGACCCCGAGCGGATCATCCGCCTGTTCCGGATGCTCAAGGAGACCCTGGAGGATCGCGGCCCGCGCTTCGCCGAGGCCAACGCGTCGAACATCACCGAGTACCGCTCGCTGACCGGGCGGCACGACGAGCCGCGCATCCTGCTGCTGGTGGACGGCTTCCCCGCCTTCCGCGAGGACTTCGAGATCCCCGCCGGGCGATCGCAATGGTACGACGTTTTCCGCGACCTGCTCGCCGACGGACGTCGACTCGGAATGCACGTCGCGCTCGCCGGGGACCGCGCGGGCGCCGTCCCGACCGCGATCGGCTCCCTCGTGCAGCGCCGCGTCGTGCTGAGGCTCGCGGACGACGGCTATGGGATGCTCGACGTGCCCTCCGACATCCTGTCGCCGGCATCCCCTCCCGGCCGCGCCATCGTCGACGGCTACGAGACGCAGGTCGCCGTCCTCGGCGGCTCGCGCGCGGTGGCGGACCAGTCGGAGGCGATCCGTCGGCTGGCGGAGGCGATGGAGCGCGCGGGCATCGTGCCGGCGCCGGTGGTCGGCTCGATGCCGAAGGAGCTCGCCCCCTCGTCGCTGCCGGACAGCATCGGCGGGCAGCCGGTGCTCGGCGTCGGCGACGTCGACCTGGGACCGCTCGGCTTCGAGCCGTCGGGGACGCTGCTCGTCGCGGGCCCTCCGGCGAGCGGCCGGACCACCGCGCTCGCGGCCATCGCGGACGCCGTCGCCCGCTTCGACGCGGAGACGCGCCTCTACTACGTGGGCAGCGCGCGGTCGCCGCTCGCCGCGTCCGGCGTCTGGACCGACCGGGCGCTGACCCCGGCCGAGGCCGCGGAGCTGGCGAAGGACCTCGCGGCCGCGGTCGCCGATCCGGACACCGAGGGACGGATCGCGGTGTTCGTCGAGGCGATCGGCGACTTCCTTCAGACGCCGGCGGACTCCGCGCTCGTCGAGCTGATCCGCGCCGTGCGCCGCAGCGACCACCTGCTGGTGGCCGAGGCGGAGACCAGCGCCTGGGGGTCGTCGTGGCCGCTGCTCGGCGAGGTCAAGAACGGCCGTCGCGGTCTGCTGCTGCAGCCGGACGCGATCGAGGGCGACCTGCTGCTGAAGACCCCGCTTCCCCGGTTGAACCGGTCGGAGTTCCCTCCTGGGCGCGGGGTGTTCATCCAGAAGGGCGGCTTCACGCGCGTGCAGGTGCCCTTGGTGGATGCCTCGCTGCCGGCGCACGTCCGGGTCTGAGCGGGGTCACTCCTCCTCGTCGCGTTCCCAGGGCCAGCGCGGGCGTCCGCGCTGCCGGAACCGCCCGACCAGTACCAGCTGGTACAGCAGGGTGACGAGGAACGCCGCCAGGCCGACGGTGATCGCCGGCCAGCGCAGCAGTTGCGAGAACGCGAACAGCACGTAGTGGAACGGGTCGTCCGGATGCGCGAACGCGCCCGCGATGCCGCCCGCGGCGATGAAGACGGCGTAGCAGGCGACCCCGACCCCGAGCGCCACGCCCGGGGACACCCGCTGGCGGTCGGCGGGCACGCGGACACCGAGCACGATGAGGAAGACCAGCAGCATCGCGGATGCCGCGATCACCATGATCGGCCCGAGCAGCGGACCCGCCGCCGGGTCGTCGATCGGGTCGCTGTCGGTCGCGAGGGCGATCAGCCCGAAGGCGGCGACGAGCAGGGCGAGGTAGAGCCCGGTCGCGAAGAACGCGACCACGACGGCGTACGCACGCTCGTCACGCATGGATCACCCGCCGGTCAGTACCCCTGCTGCGTGTACGCGGCGGCGGCCTGGTTCTGCGCGTCGGCGACCTGCTGCTCGTAGTCGGCCTGCGCCTCGGCGTTGCGCGCCTTCAGCTTGCGGCCGCGGGCGGCGAGCCAGGCGCCGGTCCAGATCGAGATCTCGCGGGCGATGACGCCGGCGAGCACCGCGAACGGGTTCACCCACGCGCTGCGGAGGAGGACGTTGAACTCGCTCGGAGTGCGGAGCCAGTACTGGGCATCCACCAGGTTGGCGCCGATGTAGACGAGGTAGACGAACACCGCGACGAACAGGCCGCCGAGGATGTAGGCCCACCAGCGGGCGCGGTTCAGGATCTGGATGAGCACGACCATCCCGATGAAGAACGCGAGCACGGGAGCCCAGCCGCGGAGGCCGAATGCCGGACCGCCGGTGAAGAACTGGAGCAGCGCGGGCCCGAACTCGTCGCTCGGCGTGAGCAGCGAGCCGACGATGAGCACAGCGGCGGCCCAGAGCGCAGCGAAGGCGACGGTCCCGACGAGGGCGATCAGGATGCCGACGCCGCGGTTGCTCTTCTTCTTGGGCGGCTCGGGGCGCGCGAGATAGATCGGGGCGACCGGCTGCGGGGTCCCCGTCGTGGCGGCCGCGGCTGCGGCACCGGCCGCGGCGGGGGCGCCTGCGCTGGTCGCCTCGCCCGCCGGAGCGGTCGGGTACGCGGTGGTCGGGGCGTCGGTGTTCTCCCGCAGGTTCGCGGCCTCGGCGGCGGCGATGACCGGGGTGGCGGACTCGGCCGGGGATGCGGTGTCGACCGTGGCGTCTCCGGCGGCGGTCGCGCCGGCGGCACCCGGCTGCGCGCTGTTGCGCGCGACAGCGGCGGCGACGTCGTCATCCGACGCGACGACGGGCTCCGGCTCGGCGATGGCGGTGCGGGGCTGCGGCTCCGGCGTGGCCGGCACGGCGGCGGCGTCCTCCTCCGCGGGACGGTTGAGGTGTCCGCGCGCGGAGACGGGCTGCGACGGCGGCTCCACCACCTGCGCCCCCGTGTCGGTGGCGGGCTCCGCGGCGGCCGACTCGGCCGGGGCGGTCGCGGGCGCGACCTGGTCGGCGTCGGGCGCGGGCTCGTAGGTAGACCGCTTCGGCGCGGACTCCGGCGTGTCGCTCATCCTGGCTCCTCCATCGGCCCGGCGGGCCCGTTGCGCCCACTGTAGCAACGGGGCCCGCCGTGTCCAGGGAGGCGGGGCGGGTGGGGTTACTTGGTGGTCGTGGCCTTCGAGGGGTCGGTGAGCACGTAGAGGAAGCCGCTGAGCTTCGCATCGAAGCCCACACCTGCCTGGGCCTTGGTGATGGCCAGGCCGTTCACGAGGAAGAGGCGCTTGCCGGTCTGCACCGCTTTGATGAACGCCAGCAGCTCCTTCTCGCCGCCGCGCGCCGTCACGCTCACGGGGACGACCGTGAAGTTCTCTCCGGTGATGAGGGTGCTGGTGACCGGCGGGGCGCCCACCACGGGAGCGGGTGCGGGAGTCGCGGTCGGAGCGGGCGTCGCGCTGGGCGTGGGTGTGGGAGTGGCCGTCGATCCCGATCCCGGGGCCCCGGCTGCCGGCGCCGCCGCAGTGCCGTCGGCCTGCGGCAGCGCGTACGGCTTGCCGTCGCCCTGCGTGCTGGCGACGATGACGACACCGCTGGAGGTGGCGAATCCGCTCAGCTCGTCGCTGAACGTCGGCCAATCGGCGGTCGACGGCACGGACGCCGAGAGGTCCACCAGTTGCTGCTTGAGCTTCGGCAGGTTCTCGCTGTCCTTCTTCATCTTCGCCAGCAGCGTGGCCTTGATCGCGTTGCCGCTCTCCACCTGCGCGGTCTGGGCGCTTGCCGCCGTCGCCGCGTCGAGTTGCGGCTGGATTCCGACGATCCATCCGAGGGCACCGATCACCACCATCACGAGGACGGAGCCGATGATCCAGAGTCTGGTCTTGTCCATCACTTGCCCTTCGTCTCGAACCGCTTGGTGAACCACTCATCGCTCAGGTGGATGACGACGGTCGAGGTGTAGACGCCGGTCTCGTCCCGATTGACCGCCCCGGCGGAGACGTCCGCGACGCCCTTGATCTTCTGGATGGACGTCACCCAGGCCGAGATGTCGGGGAACCCCGCGCTCGCGGTGACGACCGTCACGGTCGCGATCCGCGGCCCCTGGAGCGGGTCCGCGGACTGCTGGTAGACGGCGATCGGCGAGGCCGAGTCGATCGTCGTGGACGTCATCTTCAGACCGGCAGGCTCCACCGTGCCGATCGCCGTGATGAACGACTCCCAGTCGACCTCCGTGGAGGCGCCGACCTGCTGGGCCGCGGCGGCGATGTCCACCTGGTTCTGCACGTTCCGCACCTGGACGTACTTCTGCTGCTGCGCCAGAAGGTCGTTGGTGCGCGCCTGGGCGGCGAGCATCTGCGCCTGTGCCATGACGTTGAGTCCGAAGGCTCCCGCCACCGCCATCACGACGACGAGGAGGACGGCCAGGACGCCCCAGGTGAAGCCGCGCCGGGTGCGTGCGTTGCGCCGGGCGGAGCGTACCTCCGGGGGGAGCAGGTCGACACGGGGGTCTCCGCCGATGACGAGACCCTCGAGCTCCGGCACCGTTGCGGGAACCGCCGCCTTCGGCTGCTTGGTGCGCTTGGCCGGTTTCTCGGCCGGGGTCTCCGGCGGGTCGGTCGGACGGCGGAGGCTGATGGTCATGCTGCACTCCCGAGGGCGAGGCCGAGCGCTGCGGAGAGCGCCGACCGGTTCTGCCGCAGCTGCGCCGCGTCGAGGTGACGCGACAGCGTGACGGCGTGGAAGGGGTCGCCCGGCGCGACGGGGAGCCGGGTCATCTCGCTGAGCGCCTCGGCCATGCCGGGCAGCTGCGAGCCGCCGCCGGTGAGCAGGATGCTCTCGACCGGCGTCGTGGGGCGGGTGTTGACGAAGTAGCTGACCGTGTTGCGCAGGCTGTTGAGCAGCTCGCCGGTCACGCGGTAGACGATCTCGACCGCCTGCTGCTCCTCCGGCGAGCTGACCTGCTTGGCGAGGCCGGTGGTCGCCTTGATCCGCTCGGCCTCGCCGGGCGAGACCTCGAGGCCCGACCGGAGCGCCTGGGTGAGCTCCGCGCCGCCGGCGGGGATGATGCGGACGAACTGCGGAACGCCGTCGGTCGCGACCACGACGCTCGTGGTGTGCGCGCCGATGTCGACCAGTGCGACTGTGCCCCGGATTCCGGCGCGGGTGACCATGGCGCGGGTCAGCGCGAAGGGCAGCAGGTCGACGTCGACCGGCGTGAGGCCCGCGAGCTGGACAGCCTTCACGTTGCCGAGCACCGCCTCTTTGACGGCTGCGATGAGCAGTCCGTTGACGACCGGGCCGGTCTCGAGCATCCCCTCGGAGATCGGGTAGAAGTCGAGCAGCGCATCCGCCACCGGCACGGGCAGCATGTCCTGGACCAGGAACGGGAGGCTCTCCCGGATGCGTGTCTGCGACATGCGCGGTACGGTCAGGTCGCGCGCGAGGACACGCTGGTTCCCCATCCCCAGCACGACCTCCTTGCTCTTGAAGCCGCCCTGCTGCCACAGCTGCCGGAGGCCCGCGGCGATCGTGTTGGGCTCGAGGACCTCACCGCGCGACGCGGCTCCGTCGGGGATGGGCACCGCGTAGTGCCGCAGCAGCGTGGGCTTCGGCTTGCCGGGGTCGGCGAGCTCCACCGCGCGAATGGTCGTGCTGCCGATGTCGATGCCGACGATGCTGGTGGCCATCCGTTCCTCCTTCTGTCGTGTGGTGCGTGTTGGTCAGCTGAGTCCGAGGAGCGCCAGGTAGGCGCTCCCGATCGAGGGTCCGGCGAGGATGCCGAGCCAGGCGCCGGCGAGCATCCACGGTCCGAACGGGATGCCGCTGCGGCGGCCGGCGCGGCGGGTCGCGAGCAGGGCGATCCCGAACAGACCGCCGAGCAGGAACGCGGCGAACGCGCCCACGAGCAGCGGCGCCCAGCCGAGGAAGCCGAGGAAGATCCCGAGGACGCCGGCGAGCTTGACGTCGCCGAAGCCCATCCCGTCCGGGCGCACGAGGGCGAGGACGAGATAGAAGAGGAACAGGGCGGCTCCGCCGATAGCGGCGCGCGCCAGCGCGAACGGGTCGCCGCCGACGAGGGCGGCGGCGCCGAGCAGAACGATGCCGACGCCGTACGACGGCAGAACGAGCGCGTTCGGCAGGCGATGCGTGTCGAGGTCGATGAGCGCCAGCGCGATCGAGATCGCCATGAGATAGAGGAAGGCGACCACGACGAGGACACGAGACGCGATACCCGCCGGACCGCTCGCGACAGACGCCTGCGGTCCCGCCCAGAACCACCACGCGACGAGCGCGAAAGCACCCGCGGTGGCCGCCTCCACCAGCGGGTAGCGGATGGAGATGGCGCTGCGGCAGGCGCGGCAACGGCCGCGCAGCACCAGCCACGACAGCACCGGGATGTTGTCGTACGGCCGGATCTCTGCACCGCAGCTGCCGCACGCGCTCGGCGGCGACACTATCGAGCGCCCGGCCGGGACGCGGTAGACGACCACGTTGAGGAACGAGCCGATCAGGGCGCCGAAGACGCCGGCGCACACCAGGCCGAAGACGAAGAAGGCGGGGGTCATGGCAGCGGCGCTCCCGTCGAGTCGAACGCGGTCTTGACCTCGATCTCGGTGTTCACGTCGTAGGAGGTGGTCCGCGGCGTCGGGAACTTGGGCGGAGGCGAGTTGAGCAGGCGGGTGTCATAGCTGTACCTCTTCAGGAAGCCGCTGCTGCCGGAGCCTTGGCCGACCGGCCCGCGGAACTCCTGCGCGATGGAGCCCGTGACGCAGAGATAGCCGATGAAGATGCCCGCGTCGTAGTTGTGCACTTCGAAGCTGTGATTGTTGGAGAGGAGTGCTGCATTGATCGTCCGGGCGCAGTTCGAGCTGCCGGACGTGGCCTCGAAGGTGAGATAGGCCTTTTCACTGCTACAGGAGGCGCCGTTGGAAGCCGGGTAGGTGCTCGGGTTCGTGCACACCATCGGGTTCCACACCCAGACGGCGCCGGCCCCGACGAGTCCGAGGATGTCGTTGGCAGCATCCTGATAGACGAGCTTGCCCGTGATCCACGCGAAGTGCTCGGCGTTGATGGTCATGGCGCTGTGCATGGTGCCGTCGACGAACACGTCGCCTGCCCGGCAGTCGTACTTGGCGATGGAGGGCACGACCTCGTTCAGCACGGGGTAGCCGAGGCCGTTGCCGGAGGACTTGCCGTCGGCGCCGACGCACTTGAGCGTGTTGTTGTTGGGCGAGGCCGAGGACGACCAGTAGTTGGTGTTGGTCGAGTCGCTCGGGACGGCCTGGACGTACGCCAGGTTGTTGTACAGCTGGGAGGCCGGGCCTATCGCGATCTTCTGGCCGTTGACGGTGTCGGCCAGGGTGTTGGCATTCTGGGCGAGAGTGTTTCCGGGAGTTCCCGGCGTGCCGCAGAAGGCCGGCGCGGTGCCCGAGGTCGCCGATCCGTTCGAGAGCTCGGTCTTCTTGGTCCACGGCGAGATGACCGTCATGTACGCCGTGCCGCCGGAGACGGAGAAGCTGATGTCCGTCGGCCCCGTGTACAAGCATCCGGGGCTCGGCACCTTGACGGGGATGTCGGTCCGCACCTGATCGAGCTGCGCCTGCGCCGGGGGCATGGTGATCTGCGCCGCGTTGACCGGGGCACCTGCCGAGAAGGACGGCGTCCCCGCGCCGCCCGAGCAGTTGTTCTGCGTGTACAGCTTGCCCCCGACGGGGTTGGGGTTCGCGGTGGTCACCTTCTGCTTGAAGGTGCCGCCGCAGATGTTGAGGGTGTCGTTGGAGTGCACCTGCCCGTCGAACGTGTCGCCCGAGACGAAGTTGATGAGACAGCTCTGCGGACGGGTCTGCGCCCAGGCGTAGGCCACGGGGCAGCTCACGTTGTTGAGCGACGGGTCGAGCTCCTCGTAGTCGGTGAAGTACACGTAGTTGGTGAAGCCGGTCTGCTTGATGTTCGCGACGACGCTGCGGGTGACGGTGTCCACCCGCCCGGTGGCACGCAGGTGCAGGATGCCGTTGCTCGCGTACTTGGAGTTGTCGACCTCGTAGCGGAACGACGCGTTGGCGGGGAGTCCGTCCGTCAGCGGGACCGGCGCCCAGCGGCCACCGGCGGACGTGGGCGTCACGTCGAAAGCGGGGTTGTCGCGGCTCGACGGCGGCATCGCGACCAAGGACTGCGACCCGTTCGCGATCGTGAACGCCGACGCGGGGTTGCCGTACTGCTGGTAGCTCGGATCGTTGGTGAGGCGGCCCTGGTAGTCGGCCACACCGGCGAACGCGGCCGACATCGCGGCGTCCCAGTCGGCGTCGTGGTTGGACCGCACGAGGCCGGACACCGAAAACGTCATGGTCAGCGAGATCAGGAGAAGCAGGACGCTGGCGATGCCGACGACCATGGCCAGAGCGACGCCGCGGTCACCCGTCGAGCGGACGGCCGCGAGTCGCATACGAAGGAGTCTGAGCATCGTCCCTACCCCACGTTCGCCATGCCGATGGTGTTAGTGACGGTCACCGCGCTCGCCGCACCGGTCGGCTGGATGGTGATGGTCACCTGGATGGACGCGATCGCGCCGCGCTGAGCATCCGTCGAGAGGTTCGCGGGCAGCAGCTCCGCACCCGTCTTGTCGAAGTAACGGAACACCGTGACGCTGGACGGGATCGAGTTGCACAGATTGCGCGGCGGCCTGGCCGCGCCGAAGTCCCAGTGCCCATTCGCACCCGCTGTCGTCGACGTCGCCGGGGACTGCGTCTCGACGAGGGTGCCGCTGCTATTGACGGTGTAGTTCACCATGACGGGGCTCTCCGCGCCGCTGAGGTTCACGTAGGCGAAGAACTGCAGGCTCGTCGCGGAGGCTGCGATGATGGCCGGCGCGTTCAGCGGGGTTCCGGGCGCGGGACTGGCGTACGGGTTGGGAGTCGCGGCGCGGATCATGCGGGCCACCTGGTTCATCCCGTTCGAGGCCTGCCGGGTGCCGCCGTCGATGGACTGCGCGAGGCTGACGCTGTGGGTGCCCGCGACGAACATCCACACGCCGAGCGTCATCAGCAGGCCGGTCAGCATGATCGCGATCAGCAGTTCGATGAGCGAAAGCCCGGCCTGACGCGACCGGAGAGCCCGAAGCACGCGCATCATGGGAGCCTCGGATCGATGGTGAGGATGTTCGCGCCGGTGAAGGGCGGGCTGCCCGCGGGAAGCGTGATCTTCGTCTTGTCCACGAGGGCCGAGTCCTGGAGGGGATCGGTCTGGTTGCTGAGTGCGTAGATCTTCCAGCTGCCGTAGGGCAGTGCGACGTTCGCGATGCCGCCGATCGCCGGCGACTGGCCGTAGCGCAGGGTCATGCCGGTCGAGCATCCCGGGTCGCCGATAGCGGTCGCGGCGGTCGCGCTGACGGCGACGATCCACTTGCTCGAGGTGGAGATCCGGATGACGGGCATGGCGACCGTGATCGGCGCCGAGCCGGCCGTCACACCGACGGCCGTCGGACGCTGGCCGACATTGCCGGACGCGTTGGGGCTGACCCACTGGCCGGGGTCGACGGAGAGGCACTGCGGCAGGCCGCCGCCCGTCGGGACGTACTGGCCGGCGAAGATGGAGTAGCCCGAGCCCCAGGGGAAGAGCGGGGTCGTCGCGGTCGTGATCGCTGCGAGGGTGGCCGGGCTCACGGAGGTGGAATAGGCGTCGCCCTGCGGCGCGTACGTCATCGGGAGCGATGTGGGGAACATCGTACCGAGCGGAGCGCCGGGCGAGAGCGTCACAGCGGGGGTGGCGGCGGTGTCGTACTGCACGTCGAGCACGGAGGACTGCCCGGCGGTCACGGTCGTCTGGGCCGACGGGACCTGCACCTGCTTGCTGCTGATGCGGCCGTCTCCGGTCTTGCCGACCGTCACGACGTAGGTCCCCGGCGTGACCTTGAGTACGTAGCTGCAGCCGTCGGCGTCGGTAGGATCCGGGGCCGCCGAGACGGCGGTCGCCGTGTTGGGCGACACGGTCGTGTCCACCTTGACCGCGACGGGGACGCCGGGCAGCGCCTGACCGGCGGCATTGGTCACGTGGACGATGATCGTGCCGGTGGTTGGGTCGTTGATGGGTCCGGCCGGAGCGAGGAGCGTGCTCGCCTGCACGGGCGTGGTCGACGGGTTCTTGCCGTCCCAGGTGACCGACACATTGAGGGTCTTGTTCTGAAGAATGCCGCTGCCGCTACCGCAGTCGGAGGCGGCACCGGCGCTGTTCACCCAGCCGACGGACTTGGTGATCGTGTAGGTCGTGCCGTCGAGCGTCTGGGTGACGATACCGCTGGTGACGTCGAAGACATCGGGCGTGGCCCGGGCAACGTCGACCTGCTGCGCTGCGAGGTTGGCCGCCACCTCACTGGCGCGGCTGTTGCGGGTCATCGTCATCGAGAGCGTCAGCGAGTAGGCGACGATGACGGAGATGATGGCGAAGACCATCATCGCCACCAGGACCTCGATGAGGGTGAACCCGCTGTCGCGGGTCTCGTCCTGGCGGAGAAGGGTGTTGATGCGGTTCACGGGGGTTCACCTCCCTTGGTCGGGTCCGGGAGTCGAGGGTGGATCGGGGTGCTGCTGAAGAGCGGAAGCGGGGCGCCGCCGGTGGGCGACGCCCCGCTGTCATGCGTAACTCGGGCTTACGGGCAGGTACCCGTTACTGCGCCGTTGGTCTGGTCGATCTTGAAGGTGTTACCAGTCGAGCTGACCTCCTGGATGCAGAAGGCGGTGGAGGTGGGAGCGACGGTGCCGAACGTGATGGCACTGTTGCCCGGGCTCTGGGTGTAGCCGTAGGAAATGAGCTGAGCGGTGGTCGGCGTCGCGGCGCTCGCGCCCTTGTCCGTGTAGTACGCGACGACGGCGGTCTTGGCGTTGGCGAGGTCGGACTTGACCGACGCGTCCTTCGCGTTGTTCTGGACCCCGATGTAGATCGGGATGGCGATGGCGGCGAGGATGCCGATGATGATGACCACCACGAGGAGCTCGATCAGGGTGAAGCCCTTCTCGTCCTCCTCGAGCAGCCCCTTGCGGCGAGCGTTCAGCTTGCCCATGAGACGGAAGTACATTGCAGTGTCCAATCGGTCGGGTGGATGGATGCGGGGGGCGGTGCGAGTACCGCTTCGGGGATGACCATATTTCTCGGCGGATTTGGAGAAATATCCCCCGTCAGAGGGGTTTTCGAGGCTTCTACGACCCCAGTGCGGGGGCGTTTCCGGGCCCCTGGCCCCCGGCGGAGGGTCAGCCGCCGACGGCCGACGCGATGCTGAAGATGGGCAGGTAGAGGGCGACGACCATGCCGCCGATGACGACGCCGAGGAAGGCGATCATGAGCGGCTCGATGAGAGCCGTGAGCTGCTCGGTGGTGGCCTCCACCTCCTGCTCGTAGAAGTCGGCGATCTTGTCGAGCATGGTCTCCAGTGAGCCGGCATCCTCGCCGACGGCGACCATCTGCGTCACCATCGACGGGAAGACCTTCTGCTGCGACAGCGGGGTGGCTATCGCCTCACCCTGTCTGACGCCCTCAGCGACCTCCTCAAGCGCTTTCTGCAGCACGTAGTTGCCGCTGGTCTCCCCCACGATCCGGAGCGCCTGGAGGATGGGCACGCCGGCGCTGATCATGTTCGCGAAGTTGCGGCTGAAGCGCGCGATGGCGATGCGTTTCATCAGGGAGCCGAAGACGGGCATCCTGAGCTTGAACGGGTCCAATCGCTTGCGCACGGCTTCGTCGTTCTTGTGCTTCGGCCACCAGAAGGCGAACACGATGCCCGCCACGGCCACGACCGGCACGATGAAGACCATCGCATGGGACAGCTGAACGAGGATCATGGTGGGCAAGGGCAACGGCTTGCCCAGCCCGGCGAACATCTTCTCGAAGATCGGCACGACGAAGAGCAGCATCGCGGCGACGCCGACGATCGTCATGCAGAACACGATCACCGGGTAGGTCAGCGCCGACTTGATCGCGGAGCGGAGCTTGACCTCCTTCTCGAAGTTCTCGGCCACCGCCTCCAGCGCCCCGTCGAGGAAGCCGCCGGTCTCACCGGCCTTCACCATGTTGATCATGAGCGGCGGGAACACGTTCGCGTGCCGTCTCATGGCGTCGGAGACGGAGATGCCGCTCTCGACCTGGTCGCGCACATCCGTGAGGACGGCCGTGAACTTCTTGTTGGGGTTCTGCTCGGCGAGGATGTTGAGCGTCCGGAGCAGCGACAGGCCGGCGCCGATCATGGTCGCCATCTGTCGGCTCATGACGGCGAGCTCCTTGAGCTTCACCCCCGAGCCGGCGCTGAGCTTGATCTCGCGGTTGAGGCCCGTGCCCTCGGCGGCCTCGGCGATCGAGACCGGCGAGAGGCCCATCGTGCGCAGCCGCGAGGCGACGGCGGCCTCGCTGGTGGCATCCACGCGACCCTTGACGATCTTGCCGGAGGCGTCGCGGCCCTTGTACGCGTAGGGCGTGCTGATCGCCATGGTCAGCCCACCGTCCCCGAGTAGGAGTCGCCGAAGTCCGGCCCGCTGGCGGCGATCGCCATGGCGGAGTGCTCGGTCGGCGACTCGACGCGCTGGATGAGGCGGGCGATGCCCTCCTTGTCGTGCGCCTTCTCCATGGCGGCACGGCGCGTGATGACGCCCGCGTTGACGAGCTCGGCGAGGTGCTGGTCCATGGTGCGCATGCCGGAGTCGCGGCCCGCCTGCATCATCGACGCGATCTGGTACGTCTTGCCCTCGCGGATGACGTTGGCGATGGCCGGGTTCATCATCAGGATCTCGGTGGCGACGACGCGGCCCTTTCCGCTGGCGCGCTTGACCAGCGTCTGCGAGACGACGCCCTGCAGCGTGCCCGCGAGCTGGGCCCGCACCTGGTCCTGCTGGTGCGGCGGGAACACGTCGATGACGCGGTCGATCGTCTGCGGCGCATCCTGCGTGTGCAGGGTGGCGAAGACGAGGTGGCCGGTCTCGGCGGCGGTCAGCGCGACGGAGATGGTCTCGAGGTCGCGGAGCTCGCCGATGAGGATGACGTCGGGATCCTGGCGCAGCACGTGCTTCAGCGCGTTGTTGAAGCTGTGGGTGTCGTGGCCGACCTCGCGCTGGTTGACGATCGACTTCTTGTGGACGTGCATGAACTCGATCGGGTCCTCGACCGTGACGATGTGGTCGGCGCGCGTGCTGTTGACCAGGTCGATGAGCGCGGCGAGTGTCGTCGACTTGCCGGAACCGGTCGGGCCGGTGACGAGCACGAGACCGCGGGGCAGCTGCGAGAACTGCCCGACCGCGTCCGGGACGCCGAGGTCGGCGAGCTGCTTGATCTCGGTCGGGATGAGGCGGAACGCCCCGCCGTAGGAGCCGCGCTGCTGGTAGAGGTTGACGCGGAAGCGGGCGTTCGCCGAGATGGTGAACGCGAAGTCGAGCTCGTGCTCGCGCTCGAACTGCTGCAGCTGCCGCTCGGTGAGGAGGCTGGTGAGGGCGGAGCGGGTGCGATCGTGGTTCCAGGGCTCGGTGCTCCCCGCGGGGCGCAGGCCGCCGTCTACACGGACCATCGGCGGAGCGCCGACGGTCACGTGGAGGTCCGACGCCCGCTGGTAGACGACCTCGTGGAGGGCGGCGACGAGTTCCTTATCGGCCCTCTCGAGGGCTTCGCGCTCCGGGTCGGTGAGGCCTTCGTCGAACTCCGGGATGACCGGGTGCGACACCTGCTCCGGCTCGGCGACGGGTGCGGCTGCGCGGCGACCGGCGGGGATCAGGCGGGTCACCGGGGCGCTGTACGCCGGCTCCGGAGCGGTGATGGAGTCGAGGGACCAGACCTGGGTCGGCGGCGCGGCCGGCTCCGGATCAGGCAGCACCGCCTCCGGCAGCACCGGCTCGGGCGCGACATACGCCACCGGCTCGGGAAGCACCGGCTCGGGCGCCACATACGCCTCCGGCTCCGGCAGCACCGGCTCCGGCGCCGCGAGCGGCACGGACTCCCCCGCGACCGGCGGCGCCCACATGGGCGGTGCGCTGAGCGGCACGCCCGGGCCGGGCGCCCAGCCGCCGGCGGTGGCGCCGGGCGGGGTCACGGGGATCTCGTAGACCGGCTTCTCCGTCGGGGGCGGGAAGCCGCCCCAGCTCTCGTCGTTCGTCATGTGCCCTCCCTAGGCGACCACTCTGAGGATCTCTTCCACGGACGTCATGCCGCGCTTGACCTTCTCCCAGCCGTCCTCGCGCAGCGTCAGCATCCCCTGCTCGCGCGCGGCCCGGCCGATCTCGGCGCTCGAGGCACGCTCGACGGCCAGGCGCTCGATGTCCTCCGTCACCGCCATGACCTCGTGCACCGCGATGCGGCCGCGGTAGCCGGTGTTCGAGCAGGCCGGGCAGCCGACCGGGACGAACAGCTGCGGCGGCTCCTCGCCCACGGGGACGGGGAAGCGCAGACGTCGCAGGTCGTCCGGCGCGTAGACGCCCGGCTGCTTACACCGTTCGCAGAGGCGCCGCGCGAGGCGCTGGGCGACGACGCAGTCGAGCGCCGAGCCGACCAGGAACGGCTCGATGTCCATCTCGGTGAGCCGCGTGACGGCGCTCGGCGCGTCGTTCGTGTGCAGGGTCGAGAGGACGAGGTGGCCGGTCAGCGACGCCTCGATGGCGATCTGGGCGGTCTCGTGGTCGCGGATCTCGCCGAGCAGGACCACGTCCGGGTCCGAGCGCAGGATGCTGCGCAGCGCGCTCGCGAAGGTCAGGCCCGCCTTCGGGTTGACCTGAACCTGGTTGATGCCCGGCATCCGGTACTCGACCGGGTCCTCGACCGTGATCACGTTGATCTCGGGCCGCGCGACGGCGTTCAGGGTCGTGTACAGCGTCGTCGACTTGCCCGAGCCGGTCGGGCCGGTGACCAGGATCATGCCGTACGGCTTCGAGTACGACTCGCGGTACGTCTCGAAGTTGCGCTCCAGCAGGTTGAGGTCGCCCAGCGTCATCCCGGTGTTGGTGTTGTCCAGGATGCGCATGACGACCTTCTCGCCCCACACCGTCGGAAGGGTGGCGACCCGGAGGTCGATCTGGCGGCCGCCGTGGACGACAGACATGCGGCCGTCCTGCGGCTTGCGGCGCTCGGCGATGTCGATGTCCGACATGATCTTGAGGCGCGAGATGACGCCGTTCTGGATGCTCTTCGGCGCCGACTGCATGGCGTGCAGGACGCCGTCGATGCGGTACCGCACCCGGACGTCGTGCTCGGCCGGCTCGATGTGGATGTCGGAGGCGTGGTCCTGGATGGCCTGGCTCACCAGCAGGTTCACGAACCGCACGATCGGCGCGTCGTCGTCCGACGCCTCGGCGAGGGCGGTCTCCTCGGCGGGAGCGGCGTCCTCCTGAAGCGTCGTGGTCAGGTCGCTGAGCTCGTCGTCGGCGCGCACGTAGCGGTCGATCGCGGTGCGGAGGTCGGCCTCCTCGGCGACGGCAGCCGCGATGTTGAGGCGGGACGCGGCACGCACGTCGTCGATGGCGAAGACGTTGCCGGGGTCGGCCATCGCGAGCACGATCATCCCCTCGGCCAGACCGATCGGGAGCACGGTGTGGCGACGGCAGATGGCCCCGGGGATCAGGGCGACCGCGGTGCGGTCGACGGGATAGTCGGCGAGTTCGACGAAAGGGATGCCGGACTGCGCGGCTCTCGCGCGCGCGAGCTGAGCGGACGTGATCGCACCGCGCTCGATGAGCTCGCGCACGACGGACTCGTCCGCCGCCGGCTCGGTCGCCACCCGGTCGAGGTATTCGATCGGCAGGTGGCCGTGGAGGATGAGGATCTCGGTCATGGACGCCACAGGGACCTCCTACGGGTAGCGGCTGCCGACGGGGTCGGGTAACGGCAGGCCCGTCCGGTCGGAGGCGAGACTCCCCGGCCCGGCAGGGCGTAGTCACCCTATGCAGCGGCCGGAACAGGGCGACAGACCCGCGTGAGGGTGCCACACCGGTGGGGGGCACCCGCTCGCGGGGCGTGGTTCCATCCTCGATCGGGCCGCCGCAGGGGGCCAGAGCGCCCGCGCGCGATAATGCCGGTGTAGCGCCGGAGGCCGCTCAGCGCAGCTTGCCGCGGCGGCTCGCGAGGTACACGAGCACGCCGGCGAGCACCGCGCATCCCATGGTCGTCAGCCAGTACGGGAGGGTCACGGCGGCGTGCCCGGAGACGGCTTGCGCGACGCCCACGATGAAGCTGACGACGGCGACGACCAGCAGCACCGCGCCGAAGCCGAGCATGGCTCGGCCTGCCGTGTCGGTGTACTGGAGGAGCTGGCGCCACATGCTCCCATTCTCCCAGACGCCCGGAGGCGGGAACGACGAAGGCCCCGGCGCCGAAGCGCCGGGGGCCCAGTCGTACGGGTACCTGCTTAGTTGTAGGTGCCCGGGGTGTAGTCGTCAGAGCTGAAGCTGTCGAAGTCGACGAAGCTCAGGTCGCTCTCGTTGAACGAGGAGTCGTCGGCGAAGATGCGGTTGGGGTACCGCTCCGCCTTGGCCTCCTCGGTCGCCTCGACCGACACGTTGCGGTAGCGGGACAGACCCGTACCGGCCGGGATGAGCTTTCCGATGATGACGTTCTCCTTGAGACCGATCAGCGGGTCGGACTTGCCCTCCATGGCCGCCTGCGTCAGGACGCGGGTGGTCTCCTGGAAGGACGCGGCCGACAGCCACGACTCGGTCGCCAGCGAGGCCTTGGTGATACCCATGACCTCCTGACGGGCGGACGCCGTCTTCTTGCCCTCCTGCAGCGCAGCGCGGTTGATCTCGTTGTACCGCGAGCGGTCGACGAGCTCACCCGGCAGCAGGTCGGTGTCGCCGTGGTCGACGACGGTGACCTTGCGGAGCATCTGGCGGACGATGACCTCGATGTGCTTGTCGTGGATCGGCACACCCTGCGAGCGGTAGACGCCCTGCACGCCGCCCACCAGGTGCTTCTGCACCTCGCGGACACCCTTGACGCGCAGAACCTCCTTCGGGTCGACCGTGCCGACGATCAGCTGCTGGCCGAGGTCGACGTGCTGGCCGTCCTCCACCAGGAGGGTGGAGCGCTTCAGCACCGGGTAGACGTGCGGCTCGTCGCCGTTGTCCGGGGTCAGGATGACCTTGCGGGACTTGTCCGTCTCTTCGATGACGATGCGGCCGGCAGCCTCGGCGATCGGGGACGCACCCTTCGGGGTACGCGCCTCGAACAGCTCCTGGACGCGCGGCAGACCCTGGGTGATGTCGTCCGCGGAGGCCGAACCACCCGTGTGGAAGGTACGCATCGTCAGCTGGGTACCGGGCTCGCCGATCGACTGGGCGGCGATGATGCCGACCGCCTCGCCGATGTCCACCAGCTTGCCGGTCGCGAGCGAGCGGCCGTAGCAGGCGGCGCAGACGCCGACCGCCGACTCACAGGTCAGCACGGAGCGGACCTTGATGTCGGTGACGCCGGCGGCGACCAGCTTGTCGATGAGCACGTCGCCCACGTCCTCGCCCGCCTTCGCGACCACGTTGCCGTCCGAGCCGACCGCGTCAGCGGCCAGCGTGCGGGCGAACACCGAGTTCTCGACGTTCGGGTCGCGGGTCAGGGTGCCGTCGGCACCGACCGTCGCGATCGGCAGGTCGAGACCCTTGGTCGTGCCGCAGTCGTCCTCGCGGATGATGACATCCTGCGAGACGTCCACCAGACGACGGGTCAGGTAGCCCGAGTCCGCCGTACGGAGGGCCGTGTCGGCCAGACCCTTACGGGCACCGTGCGTCGCGATGAAGTACTCCGCCACCGACAGACCCTCGCGGTACGAGGAGATGATCGGACGGGGGATGATCTCACCCTTCGGGTTGTTCACCAGACCGCGCATACCGGCGATGTTGCGGACCTGCAGCCAGTTACCACGGGCACCGGACGTCACCATGCGGTTGATGGTGTTGTCCGCCGGGAAGTTGGCGCGCATGGCCTCGGCGACCTCGTTGGTGGCCTCGGTCCAGATCTTGACGAGCTCCTGACGACGCTCGAGGTCGGTCGTGAGACCCTTCTCGAACTCGGAGGTGATCTTCGCCGCCTTCTTCTCGTAGCCGGCCACGATCTGCGCCTTGTTCGGCGGGGTCAGGATGTCGCTCAGCGACACCGTGACGCCCGAGCGGGTGCCCCAGTAGAAGCCGGCGTCCTTGATCCGGTCGAGCGCCGCGGCGACCTCCACCTTCGGGTACCGCTCGGCGAGGGCGTTGACGATCGACGAGATCGTGCCCTTGTCGGCGACATCCTCCACGTAGGGGTAGTCGGCCGGGAGCGTCTCGTTGAAGAGGGCGCGACCCAGCGTGGTCTCCACGATGGCGGTGATCGGCTCGGTACCCGTGTCGGCCGCGTCGGACGGCACGTAGTTGTCGAGACGGATCTTGACCTTGGCGTTCAGGTGCAGCGTGCCCTGGTCCTTCGCGAGGATCGCCTCGGAGACCGAGGAGAACGCGCGACCCTCACCCTCAGCGCCCTCGCGGACGGTGGTGAGGTGGTGCAGACCGATGATCATGTCCTGCGAGGGCAGGGTGACCGGGCGGCCGTCGGACGGCTTCAGGATGTTGTTCGAAGCGAGCATCAGGATGCGGGCCTCGGCCTGGGCCTCCACCGACAGCGGCAGGTGCACCGCCATCTGGTCGCCGTCGAAGTCCGCGTTGAACGCGGCGCAGACGAGCGGGTGGAGCTGGATGGCCTTGCCCTCGACCAGCTGCGGCTCGAACGCCTGGATGCCCAGACGGTGCAGCGTGGGCGCACGGTTCAGCAGCACGGGGCGCTCGCGGATGATCTCCTCGAGCACGTCCCACACCTGCGGGCGCGAGCGCTCCACCATCCGCTTCGCGGCCTTGATGTTCTGAGCGTGGCTCAGGTCGATCAGGCGCTTGATGACGAACGGCTTGAACAGCTCCAGCGCCATCTGCTTGGGCAGACCGCACTGGTGCAGCTTGAGCTGCGGACCCACGATGATGACCGAACGGCCCGAGTAGTCCACGCGCTTTCCGAGCAGGTTCTGGCGGAAACGACCCTGCTTTCCCTTCAGCATGTCGCTGAGGGACTTGAGGGCGCGGTTGCCGGTACCCGTCACGGGGCGGCCGCGGCGGCCGTTGTCGAACAGCGCGTCGACGGCCTCCTGCAGCATGCGCTTCTCGTTGTTCACGATGATCTCGGGGGCACCGAGGTCGAGCAGACGACGGAGGCGGTTGTTGCGGTTGATCACGCGGCGGTACAGGTCGTTCAGGTCGCTGGTGGCGAAGCGGCCACCGTCGAGCTGGACCATCGGGCGCAGCTCCGGCGGGATCACCGGGACCACGTCGAGCACCATCGCGGCCGGCGAGTTGCCGGTCGCCAGGAACGACGACACGACGCGCAGGCGCTTGATCGCGCGGATCTTCTTCTGGCCCTTGCCGGTGGCGATCTGCTCGCGGAGCAGCTCGGCCTCCTGGTTCAGGTCGAAGGCCTGCAGGCGGCGCTTGATCGCCTCGGCGCCCATGTAGGCCTCGAAGTAGAGGCCGTAGCGGTCGAGGAGCTCGTTGAAGTCCGCGTCCTCCGGCTTGAGGTCGCCGACCTTGAGGGTGCGGAACGACTCCCACACGCGCTCCAGGCGGGCGATGTCCTCGTCGAAGGACTTGCGGAGCTGGCCCATCTCCTTCTCGGCGGTGTCCTTGACGCGACGCTTCTGGTCGGCCTTGGCACCCTCCTCCTCCAGAGCGGCGAGGTCGGTCTCGAGGCGCTGCAGACGCTCGGCGACGCGGGCGTCGCGCTGGTCGGACAGCGTCTTGATCTCGAGACGCAGCTCGTTCTCGAGGCCGGGGAGGTCGGCGTGACGGCCGTCCTCGTCCACCGAGATCACCATGTAGGCGGCGAAGTAGATGACCTTCTCGAGGTCCTTCGGCGCCATGTCGAGCAGGTAGCCGAGGCGGCTGGGCACACCCTTGAAGTACCAGATGTGCGTCACCGGGGCGGCGAGCTCGATGTGGCCCATACGCTCACGACGGACGGAGGACTTGGTGACCTCCACGCCGCAGCGCTCGCAGACGATGCCCTTGAAGCGGACGCGCTTGTACTTGCCGCACGAGCACTCCCAGTCGCGGGACGGTCCGAAGATCTGCTCTCCGAAGAGGCCGTCCTTCTCGGGCTTGAGCGTGCGGTAGTTGATCGTCTCGGGCTTCTTGACCTCGCCGTAGCTCCAACGACGGATGTCGTCAGCGGTGGCCAGGCCGATACGCAGCTCGTCAAAAGTTGTTGCGTCGAGCAATGTGTTCACTCTCTCCTATTGAAGATTCGTCAGTTGGTCTGGCTGCCGGGTCAGATCTCGTCGATGGACGAGGACTCGAAGCGGGAGGAGATGTTGATGCCGAGCTCCTCCGCGGCGCGGAAGGCCTCGTCGTCCGAGTCGCGCAGGCTGACCGCCTGGCCGTCGGCCGAGAGCACCTCCACGTTCAGGCAGAGGGACTGCATCTCCTTGATGAGCACCTTGAAGGACTCCGGGATGCCCGGCTCCTGGATGTTCTCACCCTTGACGATGGCCTCGTAGACCTTGACGCGGCCAAGGATGTCATCCGACTTGATGGTCAGGAGCTCCTGCAGCGCGTACGCGGCACCGTAGGCCTCGAGGGCCCACACCTCCATCTCACCGAAGCGCTGACCACCGAACTGCGCCTTACCACCGAGCGGCTGCTGGGTGATCATCGAGTACGGACCGGTCGAACGGGCGTGGATCTTGTCGTCGACCAGGTGGTGCAGCTTCAGGATGTACATGTAGCCGACCGACACAGGGTCCGGGTACGGCTCGCCGGAGCGGCCGTCGAACAGCTGCGTCTTACCGGAGGAGCCGATCAGGCGGTCGCCGTCGCGCGTCGGGAGGGTCGAGTCGAGCAGACCCGCGATCTCCTCCTCCTTCGCACCGTCGAACACCGGGGTCGCGACCTTCGTGTTCGGCGCGGCCGAGAAAGCGGCCTCGGGGAGCTCAGCGGCCCACTTCGGCTTGCCCTTGATCTCCCAGCCGTTCTTGGCGATCCACCCGAGGTGGATCTCCAGGACCTGACCGAAGTTCATGCGGCCCGGGACACCCAGCGGGTTCAGGATCACGTCGACCGGAGTTCCGTCGGCGAGGAACGGCATGTCCTCCACCGGCAGGATCTTCGAGATGACGCCCTTGTTGCCGTGACGGCCGGCGAGCTTGTCACCCGCGGTGATCTTGCGCTTCTGGGCGATGTAGACCACCACGCGCTGGTTCACGCCGGAGCCGAGCTCGTCGTCGCCGTCCTGCGCGTCGAAGACCTTGACACCGATGATGGTGCCCTCCTCGCCGTGCGGGACCTTGAGGGAGGTGTCGCGCACCTCGCGGCTCTTCTCGTTGAAGATCGCGCGGAGCAGGCGCTCCTCGGCCGACAGCTCGGTCTCGCCCTTCGGCGTGACCTTGCCGACGAGGATGTCGCCGGGGCGCACCTCGGCGCCGATGCGGATGATGCCGCGCTCGTCGAGGTCGGCCAGGAGGTCCGGGCTGACGTTCGGGAGGTCGCGGGTGATCTCCTCCTTGCCGAGCTTGGTGTCGCGGGCGTCGACCTCGTACTCCTCGATGTGGATCGAGGAGAGGGTGTCGTCCTTCACCAGGTTCTGGCTGAGGATGATCGCATCCTCGAAGTTGTGACCCTCCCACGGCATGAACGCGACGAGCAGGTTCTTGCCGAGCGCGAGCTCGCCGTTCTCGGTCGCGGGACCGTCGGCGACGACCTCGCCCTGCTCGATGCGGTCGCCCTCGTCGACGACCACGCGGTGGTTGTACGAGGTGCCCTGGTTCGAGCGGTCGAACTTGCGCAGGTAGTAGGTCTGGTACGTCCCGTCGTCCGCCATCACGGTGACCGCGTCGGCCGAGACCTCGGTGACCACACCGGACTTCTCGGCGGTGACCACGTCACCGGCGTCGATGGCCGCGTAGCCCTCCATACCGGTACCGACGACCGGGCTCTCCGAGCGGAGCAGCGGCACCGCCTGGCGCTGCATGTTCGCACCCATGAGGGCTCGGTTGGCGTCGTCGTGCTCGAGGAACGGGATCAGGGAGGTACCCACCGACACCATCTGGCGCGGGGAGACGTCCATGTAGCCGATCTCGTCGGCGGGGATCAGGTCGACCTCGCCGCCCTTCTGACGGGCGAGCACGCGCTCCTCGACGAAGTGGCCGTTCGCGTCGAGCGGGGCGTTGGCCTGCGCGACGACGAAGTCGTCCTCCTCCGAAGCGGTCAGGTAGTCGATCTGGTCGGTGACCCGGCCCTCGACGACCTTGCGGTACGGCGTCTCGATGAAGCCGAACGAGTTGATGCGCGCGAAGGACGCGAGCGAGCCGATCAGACCGATGTTCGGGCCTTCCGGCGTCTCGATCGGGCACATGCGGCCGTAGTGCGACGGGTGGACGTCACGGACCTCGACGCCGGCGCGCTCACGGCTCAGACCACCGGGGCCGAGCGCGGAGAGGCGGCGCTTGTGAGTCAGACCCGCGAGCGGGTTGTTCTGGTCCATGAACTGCGACAGCTGCGACGTTCCGAAGAACTCCTTGATCGCGGCGACGACGGGGCGCACGTTGATCAGGGTCTGCGGCGTGATCGCCTCGATGTCCTGCGTGGTCATGCGCTCGCGGACGACGCGCTCCATGCGGGAGAGACCGGTGCGGACCTGGTTCTGGATGAGCTCGCCGACGGCGCGGATACGACGGTTGCCGAAGTGGTCGATGTCGTCGATGTCGAGACGGATGTCGGTCTCGACGCCGTTGCGCAGGCCCCGGAACGTGGTGCGGCCGTCGTGCAGGGCGACCAGGTACTTGATCGTGGCGATGATGTCCTGGACGGTCAGCACCGAGTCCGTGAGCGGGGCCTCGAGGCCGAGCTTGCGGTTGATCTTGTAGCGGCCGACCTTGGCGAGGTCGTAGCGCTTCGGGTTGAAGTAGAAGTTGTCGAGGAGCGCACGCGCGGCCTCGGCGGCGACCTGCTCACCCGGACGCAGCTTGCGGTAGATGTCCTTGAGCGCCTCCTCCTTGGTGAGGATGGCGTCCTTCTCGAGGGTCAGCTCGATCGACTGGTAGCCGGCGAACTCGGAGAGGATCTCCTCGCTCGTGAGGCCCAGCGCCTTCAGGAACACGGTGACCGACTGCTTGCGCTTGCGGTCGATGCGGACACCGACCTGGTCGCGCTTGTCGATCTCGAACTCGAGCCACGCGCCGCGGCTCGGGATCACGCGCGCCGAGTAGATGTCCTTGTCGGACGTCTTGTCGGCGGTGGCCTCGAAGTACACGCCCGGCGAGCGGACGAGCTGCGACACGACGACACGCTCGGTGCCGTTGATGATGAACGTTCCGCGCTCGGTCATGAGCGGGAAGTCGCCCATGAAGACCGTCTGCGTCTTGATCTCACCGGTGAGGTGGTTCATGAACTCGGCCTCGACGTAGAGCGGGGCCGCGTAGGTCTTGCCCTTCTCCTTGCACTCGTCGATCGAGTACTTCTTCTCTTCGAGGAAGGGGTTCGTGAACGAGAGCTGCATGGTCTCGCCGAGGTCCTCGATGGGAGAGATCTCCTCGAAGATCTCCTCGAGGCCCGTGTTGGCGGGCAGATCCTGACGACCCTGTGCCTCGGCCTCGGCGACGCGAGCCTTCCACGCGTCGTTTCCGACCAGCCAGTCGAAGCTCTCCGTCTGCAGTGCGAGCAGATCGGGAACCGTGAGGGTGTCCGTGATCTTTGCGAACGAGAGACGGGATGCGGCCCGTCCGTTCTTGGGTGTCTTGTCGTTGTTGGTTGCGTTGCGCGCAGCAGCCAAGGAAATAACCTCCGTGGGCCCCGTCGGGCCAGTTACTGTCGGTGGTGGAGTTGTCTGGACGAGAACCCCCAGTCGCATCGCGTCGCCGTATCTGACCCGAAAGGACGGGACCGGGCGCGCGGGTAGGAGTCAGAGCCGACCGCAATATGAAGGCAGAATTTTGACTGGGAGCGCAAAGAACAACTATATGTCAAATAGACGCGCCGTGTCCAGTCTTTTCTTGACCGAAGACACGACCTGAGGTATAACGCACGTCCGGCGGCGGTATTCCCGGGGCTCAGGACCGGTGAGAGCGGTAGGTCGGGAGGGTGTCGACCGTCGCCAGGACGGCCTCCTCGCGGGTCCGCGGCGACCAGCCGAGCACGCGCCTCGCCTTCTCGCTGGACGCCCGCCGCGCCTTCCCGAGGTCGGGGAGGAACTCGCGGACCCGCCGGCTGAACGGCGCAGCGGCCTTCAGCATCCACGGCGCCATGAGCTTCGTGCTGACCCGGCGCCCTGCGGCCTCGCCGAGATGCCCGCGGATGAGGAGGGCTACCTCCTGCACGCCCATCACGTCGCCTGCGATCGCGAGGAAGCGCTCGCCCGCCGCCTCCGGCCGTGTCATGGCCAGCAGGTGCAGCTCGGCGACGTCGCGCACGTCGACCACGCCGAAGTAGGCGTCGGGCAGGCGCGGGAGGCGTCCCTCCTTGACCAGCCGGACCAGCTCGACCGAGCTGGAGACGTCAGGCCCGAGCACCGGCCCGAGGATGCCGACCGGGTTCACCGTCGACAGCTGCAGGGCGCCGCCCTCCCGCGCGATGAAGTCCCACGCCGCGCGCTCCGCCAGCGTCTTGGAGCGCACGTAGGCGCTGATCGGGCGGCCGCTGTCGAGCTCGGTCCAGTCCTCCTCGGTGAAGGCGCGGTCGGTCGGCTCGTGGCCGTAGCCGATCGCCGCGAAGGAGGAGGTCAGCACGACCCGCTCGACCCCGGCGTCCCGGGCGGCGCGCAGCACGCGCAGGGCGCCGTCGCGCGCCGGGCGGATGAGCTCGTCCGGGTCCTTCGGCTGCACCGACGGGAAGGGGGATGCCACGTGCAGCACGAAGCGGCACCCGGCGACCGCGTCCGCCCATCCGTCGTCCGACATGAGGTCGGCGATGGCGAACTCGAGCCGGTCCCCCGGGTCGTCGATGCCGCCGGCGGCCAGCTGCGAGCGCACGTCGGCGGCGCGGGCGGGCGTGCGGATGGTGGTGCGCACGCGGTACCCGGCCTCCAGCAGGGCGAGGACGCAGTGGGCGCCCACAAAGCCGGAGCCGCCGGTCACCAGGACGAGGTCGGGGGTGGTCGGGTCGGTCACGCTGCCATCCTTCCCCGGCGGGGGCGGTTGCGCTACCGGTGGGTCGCAGCCGCGGTCAGCGACGGATGTCGAAGGCCGCCAGCAGGCCGTCCTCCACGGAACGCATGGCCCGTGGGCTCAAGCCGCCGAGGCGGCGCTGCACGTCCTCCGGGTACATCGGCTGCACGTCGTCGCAGAGGACGCGGCCGACGACGCATTCGCCGTCGGGCACTGCGACGATGCTGGGCAGACTCCGCTTCAGCGTCGTGGTGATCCGGACCACCAGCACGCTCTCCAGACCCGCGTTGCGCCGATTGTTGCTGACGACGAGGTACGGCTTCGCCTCGTCGAAGCCGGGCATCCTGGCGAGGTACACCTCGCCGCGTCGGTACTCGCTCACCGGTCCGAGGATGCGCCGCGTCGGCCGGCCCGCGCGCGCCCTGCGCGGCGCCGGCGTTCGACGTCCGCCCATTCGTCGTCGGCGGCCAGGGCCACGTACTCGGCGGCCTCCTCGGCTTCGCGCAGATGCTCCAGACCGGCCTCGAAGACGGCGTGGACGAGTTGGGCGTCGCTGGCGCGCGCATCGATGTCCGTCAGGACGGAGAGACGAGCCGGCGACCGACGGACGATCCGCAGCTCCTCTTCGTCGCGATCGGTCAGCGGCACGGACAGCCGTCGTCGAGGCGTCGAGGGAGTGGCGAGGGCGCTCATCTCTCCAGTGTCGCCGACTCCGTGATGCACATCAAGCCTGAAAGTGATGCATGCATTACCGGGCTCAGGAACGGACGAGCGCGATCGCCTGGGCGCGGTCGCGGACGGCGAGCTTGGCGAAGAGGGCGTTGATGTGGGTCTTCACCGTCGAGACGCCCACGTAGAGGGTGCGGGCGATCTCCGCGTTGCTGAGGCCGTCGGCGACCAGGGCGAGCACTTCCGCCTCGCGGCGGGTGAGGGTCGGGAAGCGGGCCAGCAGCGCGTCCGCAGGCTCCGGCTCGGCGGGCGCGGAGGCGGACGCGGTGAGCGAGTCCACGAGGCGTGCGCCGACCTCCGGCGCGAACGTCGCCTGCCCGCTCGCGACCGCACGCACCGCCGCCGCGAGCTCCGCGCGGCCGGCGTCCTTCGTCAGGTAGCCGCGTGCGCCCGCTCGGAGCGCCGCGACGATCGAGGCGTCGTCGGCGTAGGTGGTGAGCACGAGGACGGCGGTACCGGGCGCCTCGGCGGTGACCCGCGCCGTCGCGGC
Source organism: Leifsonia xyli (assembly GCA_001647635.1). Lineage (NCBI taxonomy): Bacteria > Bacillati > Actinomycetota > Actinomycetes > Micrococcales > Microbacteriaceae > Leifsonia > Leifsonia xyli. Next base: position 1,528,343 of record CP014761.1, read on the forward strand.
GGCGCCGTCGAGGACGGGCATGCGCAAGTCCATCAGCAGCACATCGGGATGCTCGGCCACGGCGAGCGCGACCGCCCCCGCTCCGTCGGCGGCCTGGCCGACGACCTCGACGTCCGGCAGCAGTCCGAGGACGGTGACGAGGCCATCCCGGACGATCGCCTGGTCGTCCGCCACCGCCACCCGGATGCGCGCGGCGTCGTTCACAGCAGCGCCTCCGCGGTCACGGTGAACCGCCCGTCCTCGGCGGACGTGGTCACCGAGGCACCGCGCGGGAGGGAGCCGAACCGCTCGCGCATCCCGTCGAGGCCGTGCCCGCCTCCGGAGCCCACGAGCTCGGGATGCGGCGCGGCGAGGGGGTTGGAGACCACGAGACGCACGCGCTCAGTCTGCCAGGACAGGCGCACGTCCACCGGCGCCCCGGGCGCGTGCTTGCGGGCGTTGCTCAGCGCCTCCTGAAGGCAGCGCCGCAGCGCGCCGGCCACGTCGGCGCCGACGGACCGGGCCGAGCCGTCGACGGCGAACTCCACGGAGCCGCCGAGCGAGCGGTGCGCAGACACGAGGTCGTCGAGGGCCTGCTCGACGTCCTCCGCGCTCACCGTCTCGGCGCGGCCGGCGTCGACGGGGGCACGCAGCGCCGCGACGGCGCGGCGCGCGTCGGCGAGACCATCGGCTGCGAGCCGCCGAGCGTCGATGACGCGGGAGCGGGCGGCGGCGTCCTCGCCGGCCTCGAGCAGCGCGTCCACCGCATCCAGCTGCATCACCAGGCCGCCCAGGCTGTGCGCGAGTACGTCGTGCAGGTCGCGGGCGAGGGCGACCCGGGACGCCTCCTCGCGCATGGCCGCCTCCTGTTCCCGCAGCAGCGCCTCCCGCTCCTCCGCCCGCCGGAACTGGCGCCGGCTGAGGCCGCCGAACGCGCCGAGCAGGATGCCGCCCAGCATCGAGAGCAGGGCGGGCACCGGCGTCCCGACGGGCACCGCGCCGACCGCCGTCAGGAGCAGCGCGAGTGCGCCGACGGCGAACCCGCCCCAGAGGGGCACGGCGATATCCCCCAGGACGGCGAGGACACCCACCGCCGCGGGTACGACCGTCAGCCCGTCGGTCGGCCCCGCCGTGATCGCCCCCAGCGCTGTCGACAGCACGATGCAGACGAGAGCCGAGCGGGCCAGCCCGTAGTGTGCGAGCACTCCGCGCGCGACCCACAGCGCGAGGGAGGCGAACGCGACGACGACCACCCACAGCGGACGCGCTCCGCTGTGGGTGGTGACGAGGCCGTAGCCGACGGCCGCCGCGCCGAAGACGGTCAGCGCGAGGGCGAGCCCGCCGGGTCGCGAGGAGACGATCACTCGACCATCATGCGGCCGACGGCGGCGTGGCGCTCGAGCCGCGCGGCGAACACCGCGGTGCGGGCGACGCGGTTGGCGGCGAAGACGAGCAGGATGACGCCGGTCGCGGAAGCGAGGTGCGCCCCCGCCTGGGCGGCCACCACGTCCACGACGATGCGCACCGCGACGACCACCAGCCACAGCGCCATGCCCCAGCCTCCCGTGCGGGATTCGTAGATCGCGAGGTCGCGTCCGTCCTTGCCGGCGGGTACCGGCTGAGGCAGGCGGCGGAAGTGGGCGATCGCGCCCATCCACGCGCCCACGCCCAGCGAGAAGAGGAGTTCGCCGACGAGCACCGCGATGTCGAGTGGGGTGATCGAGGCCGGCGTCACCTGCTGCGCGATGAGTGCCAAGCCGATGATGGCCAGGATGAGCGGAGAGCGCCACATCCGACTCACCACGACCGGGCGCCACGTCATCTGACGCACGCCGATCCACACGATCAGCAGAAGGATGAGGAGGCCGTTGGCGATCATCTGGAGTGTCATGTCCTCAGCCTCCCGTTCGGCGGCGAGCGCCGGGACCACCCGCGGGTGGAGGCCGGGTGGAGATCGGGCGGGGTGCGGGAGGAGCGCGACTAGGCTGGCCGCGTGCCCGCCTCGCAGAACCCGTCCGTCACCCTCTCCGAGAGCGGCTACCTCGCCACCGTTGAGCCGGACCGGTTCGTGCCCGGCGCCTACCAGCTCGTCGTGGACGGGACGCCGCAGTCGCACGTGAACCTCGACGACCCCTCGCAGCTGTTCTTCGAGTACGTGCAGCGGATGGGCAACGTCATCGACCTGATCGGCGAGCCCGGGGAGCCGATCACGGCTGTTCACCTGGGCGCCGGCGCCCTCACGCTCCCCCGCTACATCGCGTACATCCGCCCGGGGTCGCGGCAGCAGGTCGTCGAGCTGGAGAGCAAGCTGGTGGAGCTGGTGCGCGAGCAGCTGCCGCTCCCCCGCTACGCGCAGATCCGCATCCGCCACGGCGACGCCCGCGAGGTGGTCGGCAAGCTGCCCGCCGGGCTGCGCGGCTCGGTCGACCTGCTGGTCGTCGACATCTTCAGCGGGTCGCGGACACCCGCTCACGTCACGAGCGTCGAGTTCTACCGGTCGGCCGTCTCGCTGCTGAAGCCGGATGGGATCGTGCTCGTGAACGTGGCCGACGGCCCGCCGCTGACCTTCGCGCGCAGCCAGGTGTCGACGCTCGGTGCTGTGGTGGAGAACGTGGCCGCGCTGGCCGAGACGCAGGTGCTCAAGGGCCGACGGTTCGGGAACGTGGTGCTGGTCGGATCCAACTCGCCGCTGCCGCTGGAGTGGCTGCCGCGGCTGCTGGCGAGCGGCCCGCACCCGGCGAAGGCCGTGGCCGGAGAGGAGCTGCGGACGTTCGCGGCCGGGGCGCCGATCGTGACGGACGCGACCAGCGTGCCCTCACCGACGCCCGCACGCAGCATCTTCCAGAGCGGGACGCGGCGGGACTGAGCCGGTCAGGCGTGCCGGAACAGCACGCCCTGCCCGGGCCGCAGCTGCGCGAAGGCGTCGAGCGAGCCGTCCGCGACCACGGCGATCACGGGGTAGCCGCCGGTGACCGGGTGGTCGGCGAGCAGCACGGTCGGGCGTCCGTCGGGCGACACCTGCACGGCTCCGGCGACCATCGGCTCGCTCGGAAGCTCCCGGTCGGCGACGCGCTCGAGCAGGGGCGCCGTCGCCTCCATGGCGTGCCGCGCCGTCGCGGGCGGGTCGAGGCGCATGCCGATGCGGTCGCTGTCCTGGCCGGCGCGCCACTCCACGGTGAAGAACGCCTCCAGGGCCGCGTCGGTGAACCAGTCGGCGCGGGGACCGCGGTGAGCGCGCACCTCGACGAGCCCCGGGGTGTGATCGGCGACGGGCACGAAGTCGAGCAGGGGGACGTCGGTGCCGGAGGGGTGCCGACGGGGAGCAGGTCGCCCGCGGCGAGCGGCGCGGGGCCGAGACCGGCGAGTGTGTCTCGCGAGCGAGAGCCGAGGACGGGCGGCGCCGCGATAGCGCCGCGCACGGTGAGGTACCAGCGCATCCCGGTCTCGGCCGTGCCGATGCGGAGCACCTGGCCGGCGGCCGCGCGGACAGCCTGGTGAGCATCCACCGGGCGGCCGTCGAGCAGCAGAGTGCCGGTGGCGCCGGTGACCGCGAACCACGTGTCCTGCTCGAAGCGGGCCTCGAAACCGCCGAGCAGCACCTCGACGCCGGCGGCGCCCTCGGCGTTGCCGAGCAAGCGGTTGCCCAGACGGAGCGCGCCGCGGTCGAGCGTGCCGGACGCGCCGACGCCGAGCGCGGCGAGGCCGGGGCGCCCGAGGTCCTGTAGCAGGGCGAGCGGGCCGGGGCTCAGGATGCGGACGCCCCCGCTCATGTCGCCTCCCGGAATCGGACCACGGCACCCGGGCGCAGGAGCGCGGGCGGGTCGGCGGTCTCGTCCCAGAGCACCGCGTCCGTCGTCCCGATCAGCTGCCAGCCGCCGGGACTCGAGCGCGGGTAGACGCCGCTGAAGGCCCCGGCGAGGCCGACGGCGCCCGGCGGCACCGCGGTGCGCGGGGTGGATCGGCGCGGCACGTCGAGCGGGTCGCCGTCGGGGACGAGGTAGGCGAATCCCGGCGCGAACCCGCCGAAGGCGACCTGCCAGGAGCGGCCGGTGTGGAAGGCGATCACGTCGGCCTCGGAGAGCCCCGTCAGACGTGCGACCTCGGCGAGGTCCGCGCCGTCGTAGCGGACGGCGAGCTCCACCACACCGACCTCCGTGGGCGGGGCCGGCAGCGGCTCGGCACCCTCGATCCACGCGGTGGCGACGCTGAGCGGCAGGATGCGCGGCTGCACGACGACGGCGATGGTCCGGGCCGCAGGCACCACGTCGACCACACCGGCCGGACGGCTCGCCTCCAGGCCGCGGAACAGGGCGAGCACGGCATCCAGATCGTCCAGCTCCACGAGCAGCGCGTGGTCGCCGTACGGGAGGATGCGACGGCTCACGCGAACGGCTCCACGGCGACAGCGGATGCGGCGAGCGCCTCGCGCACGGCGCGCGCCATCGCGACCGCGCCGGGGGTGTCGCCGTGGACGCAGAGCGAGTCGACGGCGACGTCGAGCTCCGTCCCGTCGACCGCGGTCACGCGGCCGTCGGTCACCATCCGCACCGCGCGGTCGGCGATCGCGTCTGCGTCGGACAGGAGGGCGCCCGGCTCGGTGCGCGGCACGAGGGTGCCGTCGGCCCGGTAGCCGCGGTCGACGAAGGCCTCGCGGACGAACCGCACGCCCGCTTCACCGGCCGCGCGCTCCACGGCCGAACCAGCGAGGCCGAGCAGCGCGAGCGACGGATCGAAGGCGACCACGGCGTCCACGACGGCGTTCGCCTGGGCCTCGTCGTGGACGATGCGGTTGTAGAGGGCGCCGTGCGGCTTGACGTAGCGCACGGCGGTGCCGGCGACGCGGGCGAGGCCGGTCAGCGCGGCCAGCTGGTACAGCACCTCGTCGCGCAGCTCGCCTGGCGGCACGTCCATCGAGCGGCGGCCGAAGCCGGCCAGGTCGCGGTACGAGACGTGCGCGCCGACGGTGACGCCGTCAGCCGCGGCCTCACGGCACGTCGCGAGCATCGTGGACGCGTCCCCGGCGTGGAATCCGCAAGCCACGTTCGCGCTGGACACGAGCCGCAGCAGGGCGGCGTCGTCGCCCATCGACCAGGCGCCGAACGACTCCCCGAGGTCGCTGTTGAGGTCGATGGAGTGCGGCATAGGCCTATTGTCTCAACGGTGGCCGTCAGTGGCAGCTTCCGTTACCTCGGTCGCAGGCTCCCTCGGCGCTGGGGTCGCGGCACCGCTCCGCGCTGCCCTTGAGCTCCACCGCGCCCGGTGCGCCCGAACTTTCGCGCGGTTGCCGCAGCGCTGCATCGAGCACCAGCGGCGCGTTCCGCTGCGGGAGGTGTCCAGGTAGACGAGGTCGCAGTCGTCGGCCGAGCACTCGCGGATGCGGCCGTCGACGTCCGGGCCGAACAGACGGACGGCGTCGCGGGCGATGGAGCCGAGGGCCTGGTGCGGGCGGGCGTTGGTGCGGCCCGCCTGACGACCGCCGCCGGCGAGCACCGGCGGGATGTCGGGCGTCGCCGCGAAGAGGTTCACCACATCGACGTCGTCCGGTGGGAGGGTCTCTCCGAGGCTGGCGTGCCGGGCGAGGCGCGCGATCGCGGCACGTAGGGCGCTCGCGTCGCGGAACTCGCGGTCCCCCGCCGTCGGCGCGACCTCGGGGAAGCGCTCGATCAGCCAGTCGTTCAGCACGGCGGCGTCGGGCAGCAGCTCGCGATGGCCGCCCGCGTCGTCGCCGCCAGCGGTGTGAGCGAAGTCGAGGGCCAGCGAGCCCGAGTCGAACCACCAGCGCTGGCCGTCCACGGGCTCCATCCACTGTCCGGTCTGCCTGGTGATCAACGCTTCCATCGCCCGTACACCCTACCCGGCCGCGGCCGTGCGGACGCGCTGCGGCATACTGGGCGGATGACCGCGACACGGCCCGATCCGCAGGCGACGCTCGAAGGACCGACGGTGCTGCTGCGCGCGTTGACCCAGGCGGACCTGCCGGACCTCTTCGACGCCATCGGGCATCCCGAGGTCTTCGCCGGGGGCTGGGGCGGCGGCCCCGCGGCGTACCGCGACACGTACGAGGAGTGGCGCGACTTCATCCTCGGCTACCTCGACTGGGAGCGCAGCAACGTCACGGCCGTCGTGCTGCGCGACGGGGATCGGCTGGTCGGGACGACGACGCTCGGCGACTTCGACCTGGTCAACGAGTCCGCCCACATCGGCTGGACGGCGTACGCGCCCGAGGCATGGGGCGGCCGCGTGAACGCCGAGACCAAGCGGCTGCTGCTCGGCACCGCCTTCGACCACGGGTTCGAGCGGGTGAAGCTGCAGGCGGACGTCCTCAACGACCGCTCGCGCTCAGCGATCGTCCGGCTGGGGGCACGCTACGAGGGCGTCCTGCGGCACACCCAGCGCCGCGCCGACGGGACCTGGCGCGACACGGCGGTGTATTCGATCCTCAGCGAGGAGTGGCCGGCCGTTCGGGACGCGCTCGACGAGCGGATCGGGGCCACGCGGGCCTGACCGCTCCTACTCGGCGGCGGCCGCCGCGGCGACGCGGCGCTGAGCGGGCGACACCTCGCGGTGCTGCCACGAGATGAGGTTCGCGGCGTCGAACCGGCGCGAGCACGCGCCGCACGCGAGCGCCCTCGCTGGCTTGCGGTAGCGGTAGTGCGTGTGCCCGTTCGGGCAGGTGCCCACCCACGGCGCCAGGTCGTCCGCGATGGCCCCGCCGTGGAGTCGCTTGCCCTCGTAGCCGAGGTCGAGCGCAATGGCCCGCCAGCGCGGTCCGTGCCCGGCACGCGGTCCGGCGAGCGCGTGAGCGACCTCGTGCAGGAGGATCTGGTGGATCTCGTCGTCCTCGTACCGCGCGGCCAGGTAGCGGGAGACGGTGATGCGCTTCGACGTGTAGTTGCAGAGCCCGGCACGGGTCTTGGCGTTGTCGAAGCCGAAGGTCCAGACGGACGGGTCGAGGTGCAGCGCGATGAGGGCGTCAGCCCAGCGCCGGACGCGCTCGAGCTCGGCCATCAAGCACGGCTCCTCTCCGAAGCGCTCCACTGCTCCATGCCGTGCATCCTACGCGCGATCGGTGTCCGTCTCGGCGCCGGGAGCGCCTGCAGCGGGGGCGTCCGAGGAGCCGCGCTGGGCGTCCAGGGCCGACTGGACGACCGCGACGGCGGTCAGCGCCGCCTGGATCTCGGCCGGGGACGCGCCCAGCTTCTCGCGCAGGAAGACGGCGGCGGTCATGTCGGCGAGCGCGTTCTCGAAGTCTCCGGTGTCGAAGTACACCTTGCCGCGATTCTGGATGGCGAATGCCTCGAGCGCTGTCCACTCGCGGCCGCGCGCCTCGTCCACGCAGCCCGTCAGCTCCACGATGGCCTCGTCCGCCTTGCCCTCGTACTGCAGAACCTGCGCTCTGCGAACACGCGCGCCGAGCAGCTGCTCGCGATCACCCGTGAAGCGCGCCTGTCGCACGGCCTCGTTGGCCACGTCGTACGCCTCGTCGAGCCGGCCCAGCAGACGCAGCAGCACCGCCTTCTCGTTGAGCGCGCTGAGGCTGCGCAGGCTGCCGAGCTCCTCAAGACGCTCGCCGGCAGCGCGCAGATCGACGCGTTCGCGCAGGGTGGTCGGATCGTATCCGAGGATGATGCTCAGGGTTCTGCTCCCGATCGGTGTGACCCCCCAAGACTACCCGCAGACGAGGTTCATCCCGGGCGCTTGACAGCCTGGGCGGGAGTGAGTCGCACCTCGACCAGCCGGTCGTCGCCTGTGCGCGGGGATCCGCGTCCATCCGTGTTGTTCGTCAGGAGCCACAAGCGGTCACCGACGGCCACCACATCCCGGAGCCGGCCGAAGGCGCCCTCGAAGAACGGGGCGGCGGTGACCGGGGCGGCGCCATCGGTCGGCCAGGCCGTCCAGAGCCGCTGGCCGCGGAGCGCTGCGAGGAACACGGTGTCGCCGAGCACAGCGAGCCCGCTCGGACTCGCGGCCGAGGTCGGCCACTGGTAGACGGGGTCGGTGTACGCGGGATCGCCGCCGACGCCCTCGACGACCGGCCAGCCGTAGTTCGAGCCGGGCCGGATGATGTTGAGCTCGTCCCAGGTGTTCTGGCCGAACTCGGACGCCCACATGGTGCCGCGCGAATCCCAGCCGAAGCCCTGCGGGTTGCGGTGCCCGTACGTCCACACCGGCGAGCCGGCGAACGGGTTGTCGGCCGGCACCTGGCCGTCGGGGGTGACGCGGAGGATCTTGCCGCCGAGCGAGCCGACGTTCTGCGCGTTCGCCGGATTCGACGCGTCGCCGGCCGTGATGTAGAGCATGCCGTCGGGACCGAAGGCGATGCGGCCGCCGTCGTGGTTGCCCGCTTTCGGGATGCCCGTCAGCACGGGAGCAGGTGCCCCGATCGCGTACGAGCCCGGCGATCCGCTGAGCGGCATCCGCACCACCCGGTTGTCGTCGGCGGTGGTGACGTAGGCGTAGAGCTCGGTGGGCGCGTCCGTCGACCGGACGGCGAGGCCGAGCAGCCCGCTCTCCCCGTCGTGCACCACGCCGGGCACGGTCCCGGCCACTCGCAGGCCTCCCTGCGGGAGCCGCTCCCGGATGCGGCCGGAGTCGCGCTCGCTGATCAGCGCGGAGCCGTTCGCGAGCGGCACCACCGACCACGGGGCGTCCAGGCCGGTCTCGAGCTCGGTCGTCTGCCCGCTGGGCTGCCACGGGATGGCGGCGACGGCCGCCGAGGTGCCGGTCGGCCGCGGCGTCGCGGTCGGCGTGCGGGTGACCGTCGGGTCCGGCTCCGGGGCCGGCGACGAGCATCCCGCCAGGACGAGCGCGGCCGCCGCCAGGGCGAGGAGCCCTGGGCGGCGGCCGGTGCGGATCATGTCGCGCCCGGGTCGTCAGTCGACGACGCGGACGTCCTTCCAGAACGCGACGTAGTTGCTGTAGTCCTTGCCGACCCGGTCGAACGAGCTCGGGTACGGCGTGGGATAGCTCCAGGCGCGGTCCTGCAGCAGGCCGTCGTCCGACTTCACGGAGAAGTACTGGCACTCGCCCTTCCACGGACACGTGTACGGGGTGGCGCTCTCGACGAGGTACTCGGAGTTCACGCTCGCGGGCGGGAAGTACCAGTTGCCCTCGATGCGGATGAGGTCCTCCTGCGGGGCCTCGGCGATGACGGTGTCGTTCAGCACGGCTTTCATGTAAAACCTCCTGTCCGGGCGAACGTACCCCGGCGCTGATTCATTCCGCGCGGCGCGCACCGCTCTGCCGGGAGGCTCGCAGCACCATCACAGCGTCGGAGGCGCCGAGGCGCCCGGACGCGGCGATCTCGGCGAGCGGCACGCCCGCGGCGAGCCGCTCCTGCCCGGAGACGGACGCCGTGAGGAGGTGCACGGCGGCGCCTCGGAGACCTGTGAACGCGGCGCACGCGGCGGCGGCTTCGGGCGACGCGTAGTCGATGCCGAGGGCGGCCAGGGCGTCGACGACGGCGCCGGCGGCGAGGAGGTCCTCCACGGCGAAGCGCGGTCCGCCCGTGGCGGTCGTGTCGCCCGCGGCGACGAGCGCGACCATGGTGCGGCGGCCCAGACGGACCTGCTCGTCGAGGATCCACCGCGCGACGGCTTCCGCGTCCGTGAGGCCCGCGGCGAGGGCCGCGCCGTCGCCGGGGAGCGCAGGTCGCTCCGTCCCGTCGGCGAGGGCGTCGACCCACACGACGACATCGGCATCGTGCGCCACGGCATCCAGCCCGTCGACTCCCCAGTCGAACCGCACCTGGTACTTGGCCTGGCGGTGGGCGTCGGGGATGGAGGCGGTGCGGGAGTCGGTCACCGGGCCATCGTAGTTCGGCCGCTCCGACGTGGTCGCGCCTCCCCCGGCGACGGACGCATCTGGCGCCGGATCAGCTCGAAGTCGTGCCGCGTCAGTTCGATGACGCCGCGCCGCAGCTGGTAGCCCCAGTCGGGTCGGTCGCGGGTGAAGTCGAGCATCCCGAGCATCGGGCGGATGGGTGTCGGCACGGCGTCGTGGTCCCAGTCGATGCGGCGGCGCCACGGCTTGAAGTCGCCCGCCGGCCCGGTCATCGAGGGGCCCTGCGTCACCTGGAACACGTCGTCGTCGGCCACGCGGCCCACCGCGGTGAACTGCTTCAGCGGCTCGCCGTCCGGGTAGGAGGCACGCGGCGAGTAGTAGACGAACCCGTCGGAGGGGCCCATCCACTCGAGCGGACCGCGCGCCCCGTGGTTGACCTGGGCGAAGCCGCCGGCGACCCCGCGCAGCACGTGGTCGTGCTGCACCACTCCCAGCCAGTAACGGATCGCCATGCTCCCGTTGTAGCGCAGACCACCGTCACCGTTGTCGAAACGGGCCGTCGGGGTTCGACGTGTCTGTATACGCGCCCGGCGCGCGAAGAGAGGATGGGACCATGCGATTCGTGCTGATGGCGCTCGGCGAGGAGGCCGGGTCGGCCGCCGCGCGGCCGGAGCTCGACCGGTACCGCGCCGAGCTGGTCCGCGCGGGCGTGCTGCTCGCGGCGGACGCGCTGGAGCCGGCGAGCGCGGGGGCGAGCGTCCGCTGCGCTGGCGAGGAGCGCATCCTGAGCCGCGTGGCCGTCAGCGGCGTGAGCGCGTTCTGGATGGTCGAGACGGCCGGCGAGGACGAGGCGCTGGAGTGGGCGCGGCGGCTGCCGCTGGCGTCCGGGACCGTGGAGGTGCGCCGCGTGACGGGCGACGACGGTCGATGAGCGGCGAGGGGACGAGGGCGGATGCGCACGACCGCACGGCCGAGGCCCGGCGGGCGGTCGAGTCGGTGTGGCGCATCGAGTCGGGCCGGCTCATCGCCGGGCTGGCCCGCTCCACCGGCGACGTCGGACTCGCCGAGGAGCTGGCCCAGGATGCCCTGGTCGCGGCGCTGGAGCAGTGGCCGGAGTCCGGCATCCCGCGCAACCCCGGCGCCTGGCTGACGACGGTGGCGAAGCGCCGTGCGGTCGACGGCTGGCGCCGCCGGGAGCGCCTGGACGACCGCTACGCCGCCATCGCGCACGACCTGGAGCAGGAGCTCGGCCGCGACGACCCCGCCCGGGCAGCGCAGGAGCCGATCGGCGACGACCTGCTGCGGCTCGTCTTCGTCGCGTGCCATCCCGTCCTCCCGCAGGCGTCGCGGGTCGCGCTGACGCTGCGGATGCTGGGCGGCCTTTCGATGGAGGAGATCGCGCGCGCGTTCCTCGTCCCGCCGTCGACGATGGCCCAGCGGATCGTGCGCGCCAAGAAGACGCTGAGCGCGGCCGGGGTGCCGTTCGAGGTTCCCGAGCGGGCCGAGTTCGCCGAACGGCTGGCGTCGGTGCTGGAGGTCGTCTACCTGATCTTCAACGAGGGCTACTCGGCCACCGCGGGCGACGACTGGATGCGTCCCGACTTGTGCCGCGAGGCGCTGCGGCTGGGCCGCGTGCTCGCCGAGCTGACCCCGCGGGAGCCGGAGGTGCACGGTCTGGTGGCGCTGATGGAGCTGCAGGCGTCCCGGCTCGGCGCGCGCACGACGGAGGACGGGTCGCCCATCCTGCTGCAGGACCAGGACCGCACGCGCTGGGACCGCGTCCTCATCGGGCGGGGCCTGGCCGCGCTGGACCGGTCGGACACGCTCCGCGTGACCCGGCGACCGCCGGTGAGTCGCGGGCCGTACGCGCTGCAGGCGGCCATCGCGGCCTGCCACGCGACGGCCGCGACGCCGGACGCGACCGACTGGGAGGAGATCGTCGCGCTCTACGGCGCGCTCGCCTCGCTGCGGCCGTCGGCCGTGGTCGAACTCAATCGCGCCGTCGCTCTGTCCATGGCCTACGGGCCGGAAGCCGGGCTGGAGGTGGTGGACCGTCTCGCCGTCGAGGGCGCCCTGTCGTCGTACCACCTGCTCCCGTCGGTGCGCGCCGATCTGCTGCTGCGGCTCGGGCGGCGTGAGGATGCGCGGCAGGAGTTCGAGCGCGCGGCCGCCATGACCGACAACGCCCGAGAACGGGACCTGCTGCTCGCGCGAGCCGCGGAATGCCTCTGAGTCGCGCATCCACCGATCCCATCCGCGGCTGAGGGAGCGACACTGGGAGCATGCGTGTGCTGCTGAAGCTCCTGCTCGACTGCGACCCCGACGCCGCCTGGCGCGCCCTGCAGAGCCCGACCGCGTTCCGCGAGGTGGCGATGCCGTGGCTCGACTTCCGGTCGGAGGAGCCCGGCGGGTTCCCGACGCGGTGGGGCGCCGAGCACCGGGTGAAGGTGAAGGCGCTCGGGGCGTTCACCGTCGGGACGCAGGCCATCCGGCTCGACACGCTGCGGTCGACCGATCCCCGGGAGAGCGGGACGCGCATCCTGCGCGACAGCGGCGGCGGGACCGGCGGCGCGCTCGCGGCGATCCCGCACCTCGACCACCGGATGGCGATCGCGCCCGACCCCGCCGGTCCGGACGAGGAGGGACGGCTGCGGACGCTGTACCGCGACCAGCTGATCGTGAAAGCGGGCGCTCTCACGCCGATCGCCTGGTACGCGATGTGGGCGTTCTGGCAGTGGCGCGGCGTGCGCCTCAAGCGGCTGGCCCCCACCTGGGCCTACGATCCGGAGGTACGCCCGGCGGACGAGCAGCCGGAGACGGGAGCGGTGGAGAGATGACCAGCGTGGAGCAGCCCCCGAGGGATGCGGCGAGCGACACCCGTGCCGTGACGGCGGTGCAGACGGCCGACTGGCGGCGGCGCGTGTTCGCGCTGTACGCGTCCGTACGCCGCCTCGCCGCGCACGACCCGGCGGAGGCGCACGCCCATTGGATCTCGTGCCGCAACGACCTGTTCGCATCGCATCCCGCATCCCCGCTGCTGCCGGAGGACCGGGACCGGTTCACCGGGCTGCCCGTGGTGCCGTACGACCCGGAATGGCGGTTCGAGCTGCCCATCCAGCCGGCCGCGGAGCCGAAGCGGATGGACGTGGAGACCGGCACCGACGGCGTCGTGCCGTTCGAGCTGCTCGGCACGGTGCGCATACCGTTTGCCGGCACGCTCGATGTGTGGCGGCTGGCGTCCTACGGCGGCGGCCTGTTCGTGCCGGTCAAGGATTCGCTCGCCGGCCGCCCGGGCGGCACCTACGGCGGGGGACGCTACCTGATCGACACGATCAAGGGCGCCGACCTGGGGCTCGACGCGGGAGACGGTGAGGCGTCGCTCGTGCTCGACTTCAACTTCGCCTACAACCCGTCGTGCGCGTACGACCCGGCGTGGGCGTGCCCGCTGGCGCAGGCGGGCAACACGCTGCCGGTCGAGATCCCGGTCGGCGAGCGCTACGCCGGCGCGTGAGGGGCGCGTGAGGGGCGCATCGAATCCTCGCCCACCCCTCCCCCATTCGTGTCGAATGGCGCTCATTCGTCACGAATGGCGCTCATTCGTGACGAATGGCGGGCCCGGGTGGGGTGGTTGGTTGCGCAGGGTCAGCGGGCGACGAGGGTGAGGCGCTGCGTCGGGCGCGTCATAGCGACGTAGAGAGAGGCGGCGCCGCGCGGCGACTCGGCGGCGAGCGCGTCGGGATCGGCCAGCACGACCGCGTCGAACTCCAGGCCCTTCGCCTCGTAGCCGGTCAGCACGGCGATCGGTCGCGTGAGGCCCGCGGCCCCGCGACCGGCGGCATCCCCGAAGCGCTCCGCGACCGCGGAGGCGACCACGGGCAGGTCGGCCGCGGTCGTGATCACCGCGAGCGTCCCCTGGTCGTCGATGCCGCGGTCGTGGGCGACCGCATCCGCGACGGCGACGCCGAGCGCGTCCGGTGCGTCCGCATCCACGCGCCGGATCGGCCAGTCGCCCTCGCGCACCGCTCGCGTCGGCGTGATCGGGAGCCCGGCATCCGCGGCGATCCGCTCGGCCTCGCGCGTGATCTGGGCGGGCGTGCGGTAGTTGACCGTCAGCTCCTCGAGACGCCAGGCGTCCTTGAACACCGGGCCCAGCGCCTCCTGCCAACTCGTCGCCCCGGCGGCCGAGGCCACCTGCGCGATGTCGCCGACGATCGTGAACGACTTCATCGGACAGCGGCGCACCAGCACCCGCCACTGCATCGGCGACAGCTCCTGCGCCTCGTCGACGACCACGTGTCCGTACGTCCAGCTTCGGTCGGAGGCGGCGCGCTCGGCGGTGGTACCGCGGTCGACCTGCTCGGCGAACCCGTCGGCCAGCTGCTCAGCGCTGACCAGGCCCTGCACGCCCATGTTCCGGATGGCGGCCCGCGCGTTCTCGAGGTCCCGCTTGCGCTGGCGCTCCCGCTCGCGGTCGGCCGGGTCGGCGCGGCCGGGGAAGTCGCCCAGCAGTTCGGCGGCCTCGTCCAGGAGCGGCACATCCGACACCGTGAACGGCGCGGTCCGCTCCCGCATCAGCGCCTGCCGCTGCTGCGCCGACCAGCGCGGCGTCAGCTCCGCGAGCCACGCGGGACGCGCGAAGAGGTCCTGCAGGAGCTTCTGCGGGGTCAGCGGGAGCCAGGCCGTGTTGAGAAGGACGCGAACGTCGTACGAGGTGCGCAGGTCCTCCCGCAGCACCTTCAGGTCGGCGTCGTCGATCGTGGAGCCGCCGGCCCGCAGCTGCGCGGCGAGCTGGTCGGTCAGCTCTGACAGCGCGGCCTTCACGAAGGTGACGCGCGCCACGTTGTGCGGCTTGCCGGTGCGCTGCGCCTTGGCGATGGCCCGGTGGATGAGGGCCGGATCGACCACCAGGCGCTCGTTGTCGACGACGATCGTCTGCGCCTCCTCCGGCGCCTTCTGCCGCGACCTCACCGCGCGCTGCAGCAGGCGCGCCATCTGCGCCGACCCCTTCAGCGCCGCCGCCTCGGGCGCATCCTCGGCCGTCGCCTCCACCCCCGGGAACAGCTCGCCGAGGCTCGACATGACCACGCCGGTCTCGCCGAGGGACGGCAGCACCGCCTCGATGTAGCGGAGGAACGCGGTCGACGGACCGACGACGAGCACACCGGACGCGCTCAGCCGCTGGCGGTTCGCGTACAGCAGGTAGGCGGCGCGGTGCAGCGCGACGGCGGTCTTGCCCGTCCCCGGACCGCCTTGCACGACCAGCGCGCCGCGGAGATCGGAGCGGATGATGCGGTCCTGCTCGGCCTGGATGGTCGCCACGATGTCGTGCATCCGCCCGGTGCGCTGCGCGGTCAGGGCGGCGAGCAGGGCGCCCTCGCCCTGCACCCGCTCCCCCGCGCCGTCGCCGTCCAGGAGCGCCTCGTCGAAGACCTCGTCATCGATGCGGGTCACCTGGCGGCCGGACATCGTGAGGTGGCGGCGGGCGCGCACGCCCATCCGCTCGCTCGCGGTCGCCTGGTAGAAGGCGCCGGCCTGCTGCGCACGCCAGTCGACCAGCAGCGAGCGCTGGTCGTCGTCGCGCAAGCCGATGCGGCCGATGTACCGGTGGTCGGAGCCGTCGATGGGCTCCTCCAGCAGCAGGCGGCCGAACACGAGCCGCGCATCCACATCCCGGAGCTGGGTCAGCTGGTCCTCGTAGAGTCGCGCGAACGCGTCCCGCTCGCTGCGGGCCTGGTGGTTGCTGCCGACGCTGTCACGGCGCACGCGGGAGAGCCGCTCCTCGGTCTCGGCGCGCAGCTGATCCAGCCGCTCATACAGCCCCGAGACCACGGCGCGTTCGCGATCGAGCTCCGACTCCTGCACGCCCATGGCCGCCCTTCGTTTCCGGGCCGACAGTCTACGACCTCCGGATGGGTGGACGCTCCCAGCAGTCGTACGGCCGCATGCCCTAGACTGATTGCTTGCGGGCCGATCGTCGCCCGCTGCGTCGTAGAACGCTTCGCGTTGCGCAGGGCCACTTGCCCCGCACGCTTCTCTTCATACGGCGAACGATCGCGCTGTTCGGCGCGCTCGCCACCCCGACCCGCCGCGGCACGACGCCGCGCCGGGCCCCTGCCGGAAAGGCACCCCCATGACTTCAACGACTTTCGCCGAGCTGGGCGTCCCCGCCCCGCTCGTCGCCGCCCTCGCGGCCGACGGCAAGACCACGGCGTTCCCCATCCAGGCGGACACGCTCCCTGACGCCCTCGCGGGCAAGGACGTGCTCGGCCGCGGCAAGACCGGCTCGGGCAAGACCATCGCCTTCGCCCTACCGCTCGTCTCCCGCCTCGGGACCGTCCTCGCCGGCGGTCGCCGCCGCCCTGGACACCCGCTGGCCCTCGTGCTCGCCCCGACCCGCGAGCTCGCGACGCAGATCGCCGCGACGTTCCGCCCGCTGGCCGACGCCTACTCGCTGCGCGTCTCGACCGTCTTCGGCGGCGTCTCGCAGAACAAGCAGGTCGCCGAGCTGAAGGCCGGCGTCGACATCCTCGTCGCGTGCCCCGGCCGCCTCGAGGACCTCATGAAGCAGGGCTTCGTCTCCCTGGACGCGGTCGAGATCACCGTGCTCGACGAGGCCGACCACATGGCCGACCTGGGCTTCCTGCCCGTCGTCACCCGCATCCTCTCCGCCACGCCCGCCGACGGGCAGCGCCTGCTGTTCTCGGCGACGCTCGACAACGGCGTGGACAAGATCGTCAACCGCTTCCTGCACTCCCCGGTGCTGCACTCGGTCGACGACGAGACCAGCCCGGTCGAGGCGATGACGCACCACGTGCTGCAGGTGGACACCCCCGACGAGAAGAAGGCGCTGGTCGAGGCGCTCGCGTCGGGCACCAGCCGCCGCATCCTGTTCACCCGGACCAAGCACCAGGCGAAGAAGCTCGCCAAGCAGCTGACCGCGTCCGGCATCCCGGCCGTGGACCTGCACGGCAACCTCGCGCAGAACGCCCGCGACCGCAACCTGGCGGCGTTCGGCGACGGCAGCGTCAAGGTACTGGTGGCGACGGATGTGGCCGCGCGCGGCGTGCACGTCGACAACGTCGAGCTCGTGGTCCACGTCGACCCGCCGGCGGAGCACAAGGCGTACCTGCACCGCTCCGGACGCACGGCTCGCGCGGGCAGCGCGGGCGACGTGGTGACCGTGATGCTGTCCGCGCAGGCGGACGACGTGCGCACGCTGCTGCGCAAGGCGGCGATCTCCGCGGCCCCGCAGCGCGTGACGGCGACCTCGCCGGTCGTGACGGAGCTCGTGGGCGACGTCGCCGCAAAGGTGGCGCCGGCGCCGGTCCAGCGGACCGCGGGCGGCGGCGGGACGTCGCAGGGCGCGAACGCGCAACGGAAGCGGGCGCGGCGCGCCGGCGGCGCAGGCAACGGCGGCGCGGGCCGCGGGAACGGCGGCTCCGGCGCGGGTGGCGGCTCCGGCCGCGCGAACGGCTCGACGGCCGGCTCCGGGACGGGCAACGGCGGCTCGCGTCGCCGCGGCCAGCGTCCGGCGCAGCAGACCTCCGCCGCGCACGGCGGCGGTCAGCACCGCGGCGCCCAAGCCGGCTCCGGCTCGCGCGACGGCGGCCGCTCCGGCGGCGGCGCGCGCCCGACGGCCGCTCGCGCCGACGCCTCGACGGGTCGCGGCCGCGGCTCCCGTCGCGCGCAGGGCTGATCCCTCCAACCACTACACGAAGAGTGCACGCCCGGACCTGGTCCGGCGTGCACTCTTCGTGTATTCGGGGGGGTGGGGCGTCAGGTCGAGGTCGCGGTCTCGGTCGCGGCCAGGTCGGGATCGAAGTCGCGACGGCTTGCGATTCCGGCGTCCGCGATGCCCTCCCCGCTGACGACGGGCGTGCGGTCGTCCCGGGGCGGCTGCAAGAACGAGGCGATCACGAACGGCACGGCCAAGGCACTCGCCAGGATGGCGAAGACCAGGTGCTTCGTGTTCTCGATCGCCTCGCCGAAGGCTGCCGTGAAGAACTGGACGAATGTCACGCCTACCATCAAGAGGGCGGCGACGGCGTACGCGCGTGCTGAGGACCCCGGACTACCGCGGCGCCAGGCGATCCCAGCAGCGACGGCGACGATGAGACCGGCACCCACGAACTCGAGCAGCCCTCCCGCGGACCTACCCACGGCTGCCATCAGGGAGAACGCCGGTTCCTGCGCAGGACCGTTACCGGGCTGGTTGGCGCCCAGGTAGCGCGGCTGGGCGACAAAGAAGTCGTTTGACGCTGTTTCGATAAGCGGCCAGATCCGGTCCGGATGATGGGCTAAGAATGCGAGGACGGTCCCGTAGGTCATCTTGTCCGCGTACATGTTCCACGCCGGCGCGAACATGATGGAATTCTCGTCACCGGCCGTCTTGCCCGCATACTTGTCGAGTTCGCGCGGGAATCCCATTTCGACCAGATCGTCGCCGGGCGTCTGGCTGTGACCGAGGATACCGACCGAGATGAGCTCCCAGGGGTTGATCTGCTGGAATTTCTTGGGGTTGTTCGCGAGCATCCAGGAGCCGACGATGGCGAAGACCGCGATGAGCGCGGCCCCGACGATGCGGGTCACGAATATCCGCAGGACTTGGCGAAGACGGATCCTGGACACCCTCCGACCCGACCGCCATCCGATGGGCACCAGCAAAAGCATGACGGCCAACGGGATGAGTATGGTGACCGCCTGCACCTTGGACGTCAGCGTGAGGAGCCCTCCCGCCGCGACCATCACGACGCCCACCGGCTGTCGAATTCCGGAGGCAGCGTAGAACGCGGCTCCTACGGCTAGCAACGCAATGCCGACAAGTCCCACATACTCGCCCATCGGTCCGGCCGCATAGGCGGCGAAGATCGGGTCGCTCAGGATGGTCACCAGACCGGCGCAGGCGATCGACCGCGCGAGCAGCGATGCCCGCCGCGGCGCGACGGCCAAGAGTCCGGCAATGACTCCGATGAGGATGGCGTTGGCAAGGACCAACCAGCTGAAGTCGAGCGTTCCAGGACGTCCAGAAACCGTGGACGAAAACCACTCGAGTGCCTTCAGGAGGGGGACCTGCGATGTCGGATACGAGGTGCAGTCCCGCTGCTGAGGTATGCCCGTGTGGTGCCACTGAAGCAGAGCGAACGACCAGTATCGCGGTGCGTTCGCGAGGTCCGGCTGGATCTGGTCGGAGCCGAGCTGACAGAGGTACCGGTCGCCGTCGGGGTGAGGGGCCTGGCCCAGAACCGCCGGGAAGGTCGCGCGGCCTAGAGCAGCGAGTGCCGCGAGGACGGTGACAGCGAACGTGAGAACAGCCACTGACAAACGCGACGGGGTACCGAGAAAGACGGATTTGAACATGAGATTACCTGCCTGGACGCCACCAAGCAGGGCCTCTCCGCTGCCAGTGGACGATATCGTCTACTGAAGAAGACGAAGGCGGCTCGCAATCATGACGAGCAGCTAGAGG
The DNA here is from genome assembly GCA_001647635.1 of Leifsonia xyli. Taxonomy (NCBI): domain Bacteria; kingdom Bacillati; phylum Actinomycetota; class Actinomycetes; order Micrococcales; family Microbacteriaceae; genus Leifsonia; species Leifsonia xyli. The sequence continues at coordinate 1,547,571 of CP014761.1, forward strand.
TAACGAATGCTATTCCGCGACGCCGGCGGAACCGCGGTTCGAGGGCAGGAGCACCCGCGACAGCCGCGGCTCAGCGGGCCAGGCGCTCGACGCCGGCGATGACGCCCTCGACGAGCACGGCGTAGCTGCGGTCGAGGTCGTCCGGCAGCCCGAACCCGCCGCCGAGTTCGAGGACGACGAAGCCGTGGATGGCGCTGCGCAGCATCCGGACCGCGTCCACCAGCTCATCGTCGGGCAGGCCGAAGCCGCGCAGCACTCCGGCGAGGACGCCGAGCGTCTCGGCCGACCGCGCGCTGAGCTCGTGATCCGCCGGATCGGAGCGGTCCGCCGCCACCTGGGTCGCCGCATAGCGCCCGGGATGACGGCGGGCGAAGTCGCGCAGTGCGTCCGCCGCGGCGCGGATGGCATCCGGGCCGGCTCGCCCGATCGTCGCGGCCGCGAGCGTCCGGGTCAGCTCGGCGACGGATTCCGTCGCGACCAGCCGGCGCAGGTCGCCGAGCGACGCGACGTGCTTGTACAGGCTCGGCACCGCGACGCCGGCACGCCCGGCCACCGCCGCGAGGGTCAGCGTGTCGAAGCCGGCGGTCCCGCCCTCGTCCACGACATCCACCGCGACGGCGGTGACGGCGGCCCGGGTCAGCCCGGCCCTAGGCATTGGGCCCCACCCACGCCGTCCCGTCGGCCGCCCGCCGAGACTCCACGAAGGCCAGCGTCGGCGCGACCGTGAGGTCCGGCCGCTGCGCGTGCGGATAATGGGCCGCCTCGGGGACACGCGCGACCTCGACGCCCTGCTCCCGCATCCACGCGCGCTCGGCCTCGATGTCGCGGTAGTCGGGGTCCAGGTCGCCGACGAACGCGAGCATCGGAACCCGCACCTCGCGCACCCGCGGCGCGACGGGCGCATGGGTCAGCTGCAGCGTCAGGTGGCGGAAGGCCGCCAGCCGGCCCGGCTGCGAGAGCGACGAGCGAATGGCGGCGACGTGCTCCTCGAGCCACGGCGCGGTCCGTCCGCGGTTCAATGTGCGGCGGTAGTAGCCGGCCCAGGTGGACGCTCCCCACGGGCGCACGAACATCGCACGGTACATCAGGTGCAGCAGCCCGGTGGCGCCGCGTCCCATCGCGGGATCGCGCAGGAGCGGACCGTAGAAGACGAGGCCCGCGACCAGTTCCGGCCGCTCGGCGGCCGCCCACGCCGCGGCGGCCGCGCCCATGGAGTTGGCCAGCACGACCGCGGGGGCGCCGAGTTCTTCGATGAGGGCGATCAGGTCGCCCGCCGTCGCCAGGTCGCCGAACTCGCGGAAGGTGACGTCCGAGTCGCCATGCGCCCGCAGGTCGGTGACCGCGACCCGGAAGCCCGCGTCCACGAGCGGAGCGACGAGCTCGCGGAAGCTGGAGCGGAGGTCGCCCATGCCGGGGACCGCGACGACGAGCGGCCCGCGCCCCTCGACGGTGTAGCTCACGCGTCCCTCGGGACGCTGCAGGAAGTGCACCTGCGAATCGACGGAAGTGTTCATAGCCATAAAGCTAATCCCATTAGCTTTATGACGCAAGCAAAAACCAGAAGTCACCCGAAATCGGTCAGCCGATGCGCCCCAGGGAGGCCATCGCCGCCTTGACGAGCGCGCCGCGGCCGCCCTCGAGCTCCTCGGTCACGGTGAGGGACGTCGCCTCCTCCGGCGTCATCCACGTCAGCTCCAGGGCGTCTTGCCGCGGCTCGCACGTTCCCGTCACGGGGACCACATACGCCAGCGAGACCGCATGCTGACGCTCATCCACATAGGGGGAGACGCCCGGCAGCGGGAAGTACTCCGCCACCTGGAACGGCACCGGGCTCGCCGGCAGCTGCGGGAACGCCATCGGCCCGAGGTCTTTCTCGAGGTGCCGGAACAGCGCCTCGCGCAGCGTCTCGCCGTACATCACGCGCCCGGAGACCAGCGTGCGCGTGATCTCGCCGACCGCGTTGGCACGCAACAGGATGCCGACCTCCGTGACCTGCCCGAGCCCATCCACCCGGATCGGCACCGCCTCGACGTACAACAGGGGCAGGCGCCCGCGGATCTGCGCCAGCTCGAGGTCGGACAGCCACGCCGGGCCGGGCTGCGGGCCGTCGCCGGGGAGCGGGTCGGGGGTGGGATCCGGATCCGGGGTGCGAACGCTCATGCATGAATCCTACGGAAGGCGATCACCGCGTCTACGGGGCACAGCCGGATCTGTGGATGGGCGGCACTCCGACGGGGGCTGTGGACGATTCGCGGATCCGGCGCAGAATGGAGGGTGCCGTTTCCCGCTCCCGACCTGCGCATCGACCGCGATGCCGTGCTGTGGTCCGCGTCCGAACGCGACCGCGCCGGCCGTCCGCTGCTCGTCCTGATGCACGGCTACGCGTCGGACGAGGCCGATCTCTTCGGCATCGCGGCCTATCTGCCGCTGGAGCCGGTGATCGCGTCCCTGCGGGCGCCCATCCCCGAGGGGCCTGGCTTCGCGTGGTTCTCGCGCTTCACCAACGTCCCCGGCGATCCGCTCGCCGGCAATGCGGACGCCGCCGCGCGCGCGGTGCTGGACTGGCTCGACGACCAGCCGGCGACGCCGACCGGGCTGCTCGGCTTCTCGCAGGGCGGCGCGATGGCCCTCCAGCTGCTCCGGCTGGCGCCCGAGCGGTTCGACTACGCCGTGCAGCTCTCCGGATTCGTGGTGAAGGGCGAGCAGTCGGGCGACGCCGACCTGGCCGAGGCGCCCGTGCCGGTGTTCTGGGGGCGCGGCACGCTCGACGACACCATCCCCGCCTCGTCGCTCGACCGCACCACCGCGTGGCTGCCGGAGCACACGGCCCTCGACGCACGCATCTACGAGGGGATGGGGCACGCGATCTCCCCCACGGAGCTCGGCGACATCTCCTCCTTCATCCGCACGCATCTGCCTCGCTGAGCGTTCTCCACAGGTCCGGCCGACGGCCCTGACAGTGTCGGTGGTCGGGTGGAGGATGGAGGGATGAGCAACGTGCTCGACCGATTCTCCCCCGCGACCCGCGAGTGGTTCCGCGGGGCCTTCGCCGCGCCCACGGCCGCACAGGAAGGCGCATGGGAGGCGATCTCGCACGGCAAGCACGCGCTGGTGATCGCGCCGACCGGTTCGGGCAAGACCCTGGCGTCGTTCCTGTGGGCGATCGACCGGCTGGCGAGCGAGCCGCGGGCCGCCGACGCGAAGCCGGGCACGCGCGTCCTCTACATCTCGCCGCTCAAGGCGCTGGGCGTCGATGTCGAGCGCAACCTCCGTGCGCCGCTCGTCGGCGTGACGCAGACCGCGAAGCGGCTCGGGGCCGAGCCCCCGCACGTCAGCGTGGGCGTGCGGTCGGGCGACACGCCGGCCTCCGATCGCCGGGCGCTGCTGAGCAGCCCGCCGGACATCCTGATCACGACGCCCGAGTCGCTGTTCCTCATGTTGACGTCGCAGGCGCGCGAGACGCTGACCTCGGTCGAGACGGTCATCGTCGACGAGGTGCACGCGGTCGCCTCGACGAAGCGCGGCGCGCACCTCGCGCTGTCGCTGGAGCGGCTGGACGAGCTGCTCGAGAAGCCGGCGCAGCGCATCGGCCTCTCGGCGACGGTGCGGCCGCCGGAGGAGGTGGCGCGGTTCCTGGGCGGGCAAGCACCCGTCGAGGTGGTCGCGCCTCCCGCCGGCAAGCGCTTCGATCTGCGCGTGGTCGTGCCCGTCGAGGACATGAGCGAGCTCGGCACGTCGACCTACGCGAGCGAGAACCCCGGAGACGGCTCGCCACCCCAGGCGGGATCGATCTGGCCGCACGTCGAGGAGGCGATCGTCGACCGCGTGCTCGAGAACCGGTCCACGATCGTGTTCGCGAACTCGCGGCGTCTGGCCGAGCGTCTGACCGCACGCCTCAACGAGATCTACGAGGAGCGGCTGCTGGGCGGCGAGGTCGAGGAGGCCGGTGCGCGACGCGCGCCTGCCGAGCTCATGGGCGGCTCCGGGCAGACCCGCGGCTCGCAGGCCGTCGCCGATGAGGACACGCTGGTGCTGGCCCGAGCCCACCACGGCTCCGTCAGCAAGGAGCAGCGGGCCCTCATCGAGGATGATCTGAAGTCGGGCCGCCTGCGCTGCGTGGTGGCCACCTCCAGCCTCGAGCTCGGCATCGACATGGGTGCGGTCGACCTGGTGATCCAGGTCGAGGCACCCCCGTCGGTCGCGAGCGGGCTGCAGCGGGTGGGACGCGCCGGCCACCAGGTCGGCGAGATCTCGCGCGGTGTGGTCTTCCCGAAGCACCGGGCCGACCTCATCCATTCCACGGTCGCCACCGAGCGGATGACGGCCGGGCTCATCGAGTCGCTCAAGGTGCCGGCGAACCCGCTCGACATCCTCGCCCAGCAGACCGTGGCGGCCGTCGCGCTCGAACCGGTCGACGCGGACGACTGGTTCGACGCGGTGCGTCGGAGCGCTCCCTTTGCGACCCTCCCGCGGAGCGCCTACGACGCGACGCTCGACCTGCTCGCCGGGCGCTACCCGTCCGACGAGTTCGCCGAGCTGCGGCCGCGCATCGTCTGGGACCGCGACACCGGCACCCTGACCGGCCGGCCGGGCGCGCAGCGGCTCGCGGTGACGAGCGGCGGCACCATCCCCGACCGCGGGATGTTCAGCGTCTACATGGTCGGCGAGAAGGCCAGCCGGGTCGGCGAGCTCGACGAGGAGATGGTCTACGAGTCGCGCGTCGGCGACGTGTTCGCCCTCGGCTCGACCAGCTGGCGCATCCAGGAGATCACCCACGACCGCGTGCTCGTGACGCCGGCGTTCGGCGAGCCCGGGCGGCTGCCGTTCTGGAAGGGCGATGGGATCGGACGGCCGGCCGAACTGGGGCGCGCGGTCGGCGCCTTCACCCGCGAGCTGAGCACCGCCTCCCCCGCCGACGCCGAACTGCGCTGCGTCGAGGCCGGGCTCGACGCCTGGGCGACCAACAATCTGCTGGCCTTCCTCCGCGAGCAGAAGGAGGCGACGGGTCACGTGCCGACTGACCGGACGCTGGTGGTCGAGCGCTTCCGCGACGAGCTCGGCGACTGGCGCGTCGTGCTGCATTCCCCGTTCGGCATGCAGGTGCACTCGCCGTGGGCGCTGGCGGTGCAGGCGCGCGTGCGCGAGCGGTACGGGATCGACGCCGGGGCCATGGCGGCCGACGACGGCATCGTGGTGCGCATCCCTGACACCGAGGCGCAGCCGCCCGGCGGCGAGCTGTTCGTCTTCGAGCCGCAGGAGCTCGACGAACTGGTGACGTCGGAGGTCGGCGGGTCGGCCCTGTTCGCGTCACGGTTCCGCGAATCGGCGGCCCGGGCGCTGCTGCTGCCGAAGTACAACCCGGGCAAGCGCTCGCCGCTCTGGCAGCAGCGGCAGAAGGCCGCGCAGCTGCTGGATGTGGCGCGCAAGTACCCGACGTTCCCGATCATCCTCGAAACCATCCGCGAGGTGCTGCAGGACGTCTACGACCTCGGTGCGCTGACCGACGTCGCCAAGCAGATCGAGCAGCGCAGCATCCGGCTGGTCGAGGCCGCGACCGAGACGGCGTCGCCCTTCGCCCGGTCGCTGCTGTTCGGATATGTCGCTGCGTTCATGTACGAGGGCGACAGGCCGCTCGCCGAGCGCAGGGCGGCCGCGTTGTCGCTCGACGCGGGCCTGCTCGCGGAACTTCTCGGCCGGGCCGAGCTGCGCGAGCTGCTCGACTCGCAGGTCATCGAACGGGTGGAACTCCAGCTGCAGCGACTCGCGCCCGAGCGCCGCGTGCGCGGCGTGGAGGGCGTGGCCGACCTGCTGCGGCTGCTGGGTCCGCTCTCGGTGGACGAGGTCGCGGAGCGGCTGGAGGCGGAAGGTGCAGCGGCCGCCACAGGCGCTGACAGCGAGTCCGACGCCCCGGTCGCCGCGCCGCACGCCGATCGCGCGGCGGCTGCCGCCCACCTCGCCACCCTGGTCGACACCCACCGCGCGCTCGCGGTGTCGATCGCGGGCACCGAGCGGTTCGCCGCCATCGAAGACGCCTCGCGTCTGCGCGACGCGCTCGGCGTGCCGCTTCCGATCGGTGTGCCGCTCGCCTTCATCGAGCCGGTCGACGACCCGCTCGGCGACCTCGTGAGCCGGTTCGCGCGCACGCACGGTCCGTTCGAGACCGCCGACATCGCGTCGCGGCTCGGACTCGGGCCGGCGATCGTCCACGACGCGCTGCGCCGCCTCGCCCGCGACGGGCGTGTGGTCGAGGGCGAGTTCCGCCCGCACGCGCAGGGCAGCGAGTGGAGCGACGCCGAAGTGCTGCGGCGCCTGCGGCGGATGTCGCTCGCGGCGCTCCGGCACGAGGTCGAGCCGGTCGACACCCCCACCTTCGGGCGCTTCCTTCCGGAGTGGCAGCACGTCGGATCCACGCTCCGCGGAGTGGATGCGGTCGCCTCCGTGATCGAGCAGCTGGCGGGTGCACGCATCCCCGCTTCGGCGTGGGAGTCGCTGATCCTGCCGAGCCGGGTCTCGGACTACAGCCCGGCCATGCTCGACGAGCTCACCGCCACGGGCGAGGTGATCTGGGCCGGTGACGGCAGCCTCCCCGGCGACGACGGCTGGATCAGCCTGCACCTCGCCGACTCGGCCCCGCTGACCCTCGATCCGCCCTCCGACCACGAGCCGGATGAGCTGCAGCGCGGCATCCTCGACGCCCTCGGCCGCGGCGGCGGGTACTTCTTCCGTCAGCTGTCCGACGCACTCGGCACCGAACGGGGCTCGGCGATCGACGACTCGGAGCTGGTGACGGCGCTCTGGGACCTCGTCTGGGCGGGACGCATCACCAACGACACCCTCGCCCCGCTGCGCACCCTGACCGCCGGCGGCTCCGGCGCGCACAAGCGACCGCGCCAGCCGACCCGTGCGCGCATGTACCGGGGACGTGTCCCCACCCGATCCGCGATGGTCACCCGGATGGGACCTCCGACCGTCGCCGGGCGCTGGTCGCTGCTGCCCGAGCGCGACCTCGACTCGACCGTCCGCGCCCACGGGCAGGCCGAGACGCTGCTCGATCGCTACGGCGTCGTGACGCGCGGCTCGGTGATGAACGAAGGCACGCCGGGCGGCTTCGCCCTCGCGTACAAGGTGCTGAGCGGCTTCGAGGAGACCGGGCGTGCGCGCCGGGGCTACTTCATCGAGACGCTCGGTGCCGCGCAGTTCGCGAGCGGCGCCACCGTGGACAGGCTGCGGTCGTACGCCCGCGACCACACGCAGGAGCGGCCGAACGAAGCGATCGCACTTGCCGCGACCGACCCGGCCAACGCGTACGGCGCCGCCCTCCCCTGGCCGGCCGTCCCGGGCGAGACCGGGACCGGCCACCGTCCGGGCCGGAAGGCGGGCGCCCTCGTCGTGCTGGTCGACGGTGAGCTGACGTTCTACGTCGAGCGCGGGGGCAAGAGCCTGCTGTGCTTCGTCGATCCGACCGCCGACGGCGCCGACGAGACGGCGGGCCCGATCCTGCGCGCCGCCGCGCGCGCCCTGGCCGCGCTGGTCACGGCTCGCCGGGTCGACAAGCTGGCGATCGAGACGGTCAACGGCGAGTTCGTGCTGGGCTCGCCGCTGGGCGACGCGCTCTCCGAGGCCGGCTTCCTCGCGACACCGCGCGGATTGCGGCTGCGCGGATGAGGCGCAGCGTGACCCCGGCCCGACGCGCGACCGGAGTGCACCATGCCTGAGGGCGACACCGTCTACCAGGCGGCCCACCGGCTCGACCGCGCCCTCGCGGGCCGCATCCTCACCGAGACGGACTTCCGCGTGCCCGAGTACGCGACCGTCGACCTGTCCGGCCAGAGGATGGATGAGGTCGTCCCGCGCGGCAAGCACCTCCTGATGCACGTCGGCGAGCACACCATCCACAGCCACCTCAAGATGGAGGGCTCGTGGGAGGTGTACCCGCCGGGCGGCCGGTGGCGGCACCCTGGGTACCAGGCGCGCGCCGTCCTCCGCACCGAGGACGCGCAGGCGGTCGGCTTCCTGCTCGGCGTCCTCGAGATCCTCCCGCGCGACCGCGAGGAGGAGGCCGTCGGCTACCTCGGCCCCGACCTGCTCGGCCCTGACTGGGACGCCGCTGAGGCGTTACGGCGCCTGGAGGAGCATCCCGAGGTCCCCGTCGCGGTCGCCCTGCTCGACCAGCGCAACCTGGCCGGACTCGGGAACGTCTACGCGAACGAGCTGTGCTTCCTGCGCGGGATGCTGCCCATCCGGCCCGCGGGCGAGACCGACCTCGCCGCCGCGGTCGACCTCGGCCACCGCCTCATCGTGGCGAACCGCGACCGCCCGCTGCGGGTCACCACCGGCGACACCCGCCGCGGCAGGAACACGTGGGTCTACGGCCGCAAAGGCCAGCCCTGCCGGCGCTGCGGGACGCCCATCCGCTCGGGCTCGCTCGGCCGCACCGAGCTCGAAGAGCGGGTGACGTACTTCTGCCCGGTGTGCCAGACGTAGGCAGCACCGGGCAGAAGCGTGTCGTGCGAGGGAGGGTCAGGCTGCCGCCTCGTCCTCGTCCTCCTCGGCCGCCGCGCGGACGGTCTCGAGCGCAGCGGACCACGCCTCGAGCTGGTCGAACAGCGGGGTGAGCGCGGCGGTCTGCTGATCGGTCGGCTTGAGCTGCCAGTTCTCGAAGTCGTGCGCCAGGCTCAGGCCCACGTGGGCGCTGACCGTGGCCACCTGGAGCTGCGACAGCACGAGGCGCAGGTGCTCGACCGCACGGGCGCCGCCGAAGACGCCGTAGCTGACGAACCCGGCCGCCTTGTTGTACCACTCGGCGCCGACGTAATCGATCGCGTTCTTGAGGGCACCGGAGGTGCTGTGGTTGTACTCGGGGGTGACGAACAGGTAGCCGTCGAACTCGGCGATCTTCGCCGCCCAGGCCTTGGTGTGCTCGCCGGCGTACTGCCCCATCGCGGCGGGCATGGCCTCGTCGAGGTGCGGCAGGTTCCACTCCGCCAGGTCCACGAGCTCGTACTCGACGCCCGTGCGCTTGGCGGCGTTCTCGTACACCCAGCGGGCGACGGCCTCGCCGTTGCGTCCGGGGCGCGTGCTTCCGATGATGATCGCGATCTTCGTCATGTCAGCCTTCCTTTTGATGACGTGTCACCATTCTGAACCATCCCGGCGCAGGATGCATTCCCGGTAGGCTCGCGGCATGTCCGACGACCGCGCCGACCGCAGGGACGACATCCATCTGCCCGCCGACGCGACCGAGGAGGAGCGGCGCGAGGCCGGCGACCGGCTGCGGGAGCGCATCTACGTGACGTTCACGGCGCTGGCGATCCTCATGGCGATGAACGCGCACGGCGAGCTCGACTCCCCGACCGTACTGTGGACGCTCGTCGTCTCCGTCGTCGGTGTGCTGCTTGCCGGGCTGGCCTCCGACATCGTCTCCCACATGATCGTGCACAGCCGGCTCCCGTCGGTGAAGGAGTTCCGGCACATGGTCGCGGTTTCCTCGCGCGCGCTCGGCGTGCTGGTGGTGCCCGTAATCGCCGTCGCCCTCGCCGTCTTCGACGTCATCGAGGTCCGCACGGGCATCACGATCGCGATCGTCGCCCTGATCGTGGCGCTGGTGGTGATCGCCCGCATCGCCGTCTCGCGCACCGGCATCTCGGGCTGGCGGCAGCTCGCCGCGATGACGGTCCTCGCGGCGCTTGGCGTCCTCGTCGTGTTCCTCGAGGCGCTCGTCCACTAGCCGGCCCGGGCGTGTCAGGATGGGTTATGGCCACCGTGCAGACCCGTCCGGACCCGAGGAAGCTGTCGGACGACGAGCTGGAGCTGTTCCGTGCCTTCCACCTGATGCGCCGTGGCTTCGACCGCACCCTGGATGCTCAGCTCCAGCACGACGACGGCATCTCCATCTCCGAGCTCGAGGTGCTGATGGCGCTTACCCGCGCGCCCGGACGGAGGCTACGCGTGCGCGACCTCGTGGACGCCACCGGCTGGGAGAAGAGCCGCGTCTCGCACCAGGTGAGCCGCATGGCCGCCCGCGGTTTCGTCGAGCGGCAGGACTGCGCGGAGGACCGCCGCGCCACCTGGATCCATCTCACCGGCGACGGCCGCCGAGTGGTCGTGCGGGCACTGCCGAAGCACTCGGCGACGATCCGCCGCATCCTGTTCGACGCCCTGTCGCCGGAGCAGCAGGATGAACTGCTGGGCATCGCCCGGACGATGAACGCGGCCATCACCGCCGAGGACTGCGTGCCGCCGGACGACGGCGACGACTGAGGGTTCTCGCAGGTCGCGTACATCGGAGGTCGTAATTCTGCTGGGAAGCGATCGCGGATTCGCTGGCCATTCGTCGGGAACACCGGCGGAAACCAGCCGGTTCCAAGGCGGCTCCCCCTAACGTTTCCGTGTGCGACGCCCGAACTATCCCGCTTCCGGATCCGGTGCCGACGGCCGCGACGAGCAGCTGCCGGCGACCCGGGTCATCGGACGCGTGCCTCCCGCGGATCCGCGACGCCCGGTCCGGGCGACCCGGCCGGCGTCCGGCGTGCCCACCGGAGGGTCGCCCGCGCCGTTCGACCCGTTCGGGATGGGCGGGGACGCGCCCGGGCTCGGCGGCGGGGGCGCCGGTCGCGACGGCAATAGCGGCCGGGGCGGCAACGGCGGCGGCGGGAACGGCGGCGGCGACACCGGCGACGACGGCACCGGCTCGACGCCCGGCAAGCCCCCGCGCAGACGCCGCCGTGCCAAGCGGATCGTCGCCTGGACCGCGGCGGCCCTCGCGGTCATCCTCGTGGTCGTCGGCGGCTACGCCGCGTACAGCTACTTCCGTTTCGTCGGCGGCGTGAAGCACGTCGACGTCATCTCCAAGCCCGCGAACGACGTCGACGGCCAGGACCAGAACATCCTGCTGGTCGGCGATGACCACCGCCCCGACGGCGCCAGCCAGGCCGAACTCGACCAGCTGAGCACGACGAGCGACGGCGGCGGAACGAACACCGACACCATGATGGTGCTGCACATCCCCGCGAACGGGAAGTCCGCGACCCTCATCTCGCTTCCCCGCGACTCGTGGGTGGATGTGCCGGGCCACGGCATGAACAAGCTCAACTCCGCCTTCTCGCTGGGCGGCGGCGGCAGCGACCCGACCGCGGGGGCGAAGCTGCTCATCCAGACGGTCCAGAATCTGACCGGCCTCAGCATCGACCACTACGTGCGCGTGTCGCTGCTCGGTTTCTACACGATCGCGCAGGCCCTCGGACCGGTGCAGGTCTGCCTCAACAACGCGGTCGACGACCCGTACTCCGGAGCGAACTTCCCGGCCGGCGTGTCGACGCTCGACGCGAAGCAGGCGCTCTCGTTCGTCCGTCAGCGGCACGGGCTGCCCCGCGGCGACCTGGACCGGGTGGTCCGGCAGCAGTATTTCCTGTCGGTCGAGGCGCACAAGTTCCTCTCCGCCGGGACCCTCCTCAACCCGGCCAAGCTGACCAACACGCTGGATGCGGTGAGCGGCTCGCTCGAGACCGATCCCGGCCTCAACTTCCTGCAGCTCGCCGCGCAGCTGCAGGGGCTGACCGGCGGCAAGATCCAGTCGGCGACCATCCCGATCTCCGGCACACCGACGATCACCGTCGACGGGAACGACGTGTCGATCGTCGAGGTGGACACGGCCGCCATGCCCGCCTTCATCCAGGGCCTGATGGGAACGCCGACCGCGTACGACAATGCGACGGCGGCGAAGCCGGCCGACACGACGGTCACCGTGCTCAACGGCGGCAGCGCGAACGGCGCGGCGACCACCGCGACGCAGACGCTCACCGCCGCGGGCTTCAAGACCGGCACCCCCGGAGACGCGGACACCCGCGCGACGACAGTCATCCAGTACAAGTCGGGCCAGGAGGCGCAGGCCAAGGCCGTCGCGGCCTACCTTCCGGGCGCTGCCGTGCAGCAGACCGACGCGGTCAGCACCGTCACCCTCGTCCTCGGCGACGACGGCCTGATGCCGACCGCTCCGGCCGCCGCCGGCTCCGCTCCCGCCGCGCCTGCCGCCCCGGCCTCCACGCCGACCCCCTCCGGCCCCGCGACGAACTACAGCTCCACCGTCTGCATCAACTAGTCGAAGAGGCGGCGGAAGACGTTCGTGTCGGCCAGGTCGATGAGCTCGTCGCCGCGGCCGTTCACGATCGTGCGCAACGCGTAGAGCGTGAAGCCGCTGACCTGCTTCGCGGTGATCGCGGGCGGGATGCTGAGCTCCTGGCGGGCCGTCACCACGTCCACCAGCGCCGGGCCCTCGTGCGCGAAGGCCGCCCGCAGCGCGCCCTCGAGGTCGTCCGGCTTCTCGACGCGCTGGCCGTGCAGGCCGATCGCCCGGGCGACCTCGGCGAAGTCCGGATTCTCGAGCCCGGTGCCGAAGTTGACGAACCCGGCCGCCTTCATCTCCACCTCGACGAAGTTCAGCGAGGAGTTGTTGAAGACGACGATCTTCACCGGCAGCTTGTTCTGCCGCAGGGTCAGCAGCTCCCCGAGCAGCATCGCGAGGCCGCCGTCGCCGGCGAGCGCGACCACCTGCCGCCCGGGGAACGCCGTCTGCGCGCCGATCGCCTGCGGCAACGCGTTCGCCATGCTGCCATGCGTGAAGGACCCGATCAGGCGCCGTCGGCCGTTCATCCGCAGGTAGCGGGCGGCCCACACCACCGGCGAGCCGACGTCCGGGATGAACACCGCGTCGTCCGTCGCCAGCTCGCTGATCAGCCGCGCGACGTACTGCGGGTGGATGGGCGTGCGGTTGCGGTCGTTGACGGCCAGGTCGTCGAGGCTCTTGCGCGTCTTCTCGTAGTGCGCGAGGGAGGCGTCGAGGTGCTTGCGGTCCTTCCGCTCTGCGAGCAGCGGGAGCAACGCCTCCACCGTGTCCTTCACGCTGCCGACGAGCCCGAGGTCGAGCGGCACGCGGCGGCCCAGGTTCTCGCCGCGGAGGTCCACCTGGATGATCTTCGCCTTCGACGGGAAGAACTGCTGGTACGGGAAGTCCGTCCCCAGCATGAGCAGGGCGTCGCACGACTCCATCGCCCGGTAGCCGGAGGAGAAGCCAAGCAGGCCGGTCATGCCGACGTCGTAGGGATTGTCGTACTCGATGAACTCCTTGCCGCGCATCGCGTGCACGATCGGGGCCTTCAACGCCTCGGCGACGGCGACGAGCTGGGGATGCGCACCCTCGGCTCCCGCGCCGGAGAGGATCGTGACCTTCTTGGCCGCGTTCAGGATGTCCGCCGCCGCCTGCAGCTCCGGATCGGTCGGCCGGGTGACCCGCGGCGAGAACGCGATCGGCGCGGACTTGCGGCGCCCGGCACTGTCGGCGAGGAAGATCTCGCCGGGGACGACGATCACGGCGACCCCGCGACGCTCCACCGCGGTTCGCATCGCGATCTCGAGGATGCGCGGCAGCTGGTCGGCCTGGCTGACGAGCTCGGTGTAGACCGCGGCCTCGCGGAACAGCTCCTGCGGGTGCGTCTCCTGGAAGTATCCGCTGCCGATCTCGGCCCCGGGGATCTGCGCCGCGATCGCCAGCACGGGGACCCGGCTGCGGTTGGCGTCGTACAGCCCGTTGATGAGGTGTGTGTTGCCCGGCCCGCAGCTCCCCGCGCACACCGCCAGCTCCCCGGTCAGCGCCGCATCCGCCGACGCGGCGAAGGCGGCCGCCTCCTCGTGCCGCACGTGTTCCCAGTGCAGCCCGCCGCGGCTCCGGCGGATCGCGTCGGTGAACCCGTTGAGCGAGTCGCCGGGGATGCCGTAGACCCGGCTCACCCCCGCGTCCTCCAGGATCTCGACGATGGTGTCGGCGACGGTGGGCATGGCGGACTCCCCTCGGTGGGCGATGGTTGCGACGCCGGTCGGCCCCTGTGCACGTCCGACAGGCGCAACGCTACGCCACGGAGCGAACATCGTTCATCCCCGGCAGAGGAACTGTGCGTTAACGTGAGCGCATCATGGTCAAACAGGTGAGGGCCCAGGTCACGCGCGACACCATCGTCGACGGCGCGGCGCAGGTGTTCGGGCGCCGCGGCTACGGTCTCGCCTCGATCGCGGACATCGCGGAGGCCGCGGGAGTCACGAAAGGCGCGTTGTACTTCCACTTCCCGTCGAAGGACGAGCTCGCGCGAGCCGTCATCGACGAGCAGCACCGCAGGACGATGGACGCCGCGGGCGTTGTCGTGGCCGAGGGGCGTCCGGGGCTGGAGACGATGGTGCTGCTGAGCGCCGTGCTCGCGCGTCAGCTGCTCACCGACCCCGTCGTGCAGGCGGGCATTCGGCTGACGACCGATGTGGCGTCTCTCGACGACCCGGTCACGGGGCCGTACCGCGACTGGCTGCACACGGCCGAGCGGTTGTTCCGACAGGCCGTGGAGGAGGGCGACCTGCGAGCGGACTTGGATCCCGCGCTGCTGTCCCGCGTCGTCGTCGCGTCGTACACCGGAGTGCAGCTCGTGTCCGAGACCTTCTCGCACCGCGCCGACCTGCTGCAGCGGGTGCGGGAGCTGTGGATCGTGCTGCTTCCGGGCATCCTCGCGTCCGACCGCAAGGACGGGCTGGGCGGCCTCCCCGAGCTCATCCGCTGAGCCCGGGCATTGCGGCCGACCCGGCCGCAGCGCCCCCAATCCGCTACGGCCGCGCCGGGCTCGCATGCATTCTACGGCAGAACCGGACGATCGGTATGAACTCGCTGCGCGCTCCCAGCACGGCCCTGCCCGGATGCGCGGCGGCCGTCCCGTAGACTTGCCCGACGGGGAGCGCCGGCGACGGCGGAAGCGGTTGGGGAGGATGCAGGATGCCGCCGAAGGGCAAGCCGAAGAACCGGCGCGCGACGATGCGACTGGTCTACATCGACTTCTGGTCGGCGTTGAAGATGTCGTTCCTCGTGAGCATCATCGTCGCCGCCATCACCGTGGTGCTGAGCCTGATCGTGTGGTCGCTCATGGAGCGGTTCGGTGTCGTCGCGTCGGCCAGCGGCTTCCTCGAAGACATCGCGGGCGCCCAGGGCGCCAACCTCGTCGCGGGGCTCACCTTCCCGAACGTGATGACGTTCACGCTGGTGGTCGCACTGCTCGAGGTGATCGTGGTGTCGGCCCTCGGCGCGATCTTCGCCGCGCTGTTCAACCTGGCCGTGCACGTCGTCGGCGGCTGGAAGGTCACCTTCGGGAGCGACTGAGCTCCAGCCCGCCCACGAGCAGGCCGACACCGAACGCGAAGGCCGCCGCCGGATCGTCCTCGTCGAGCGGTGACGCCGGCTGATCCGCCAGCACACCGAGCGAGTCGTACTGGATGCGCTGCTGCTCGTGCGAGACATGGCCGAGCACGAAGTGCAGCAGCGCGGTCGCCGCGCGGCGTGAGGTCTCGGCCTCGAACCCGCCGCGGGCGACCGCGCGCGCCAGGCGGTCGAGAGTCTCCGGCGACCCGAGGCCCAACGCCAGGGTGCTGGACACGACCTCGGCCCCGTCGCGGTACGAGAGCAGCGCGTCGCGGAGGGCGTCCGCATCGGCGCGCACCGCATCCTGCCACGTCGCGTCGGCCGGGAGGGCGTCGGGGCGGCGCGCGGCGACGATGCGGTCGGCGACCTCGGCGAGCATCGTCTGCTTGTTCGGGAAGTGCCAGTACAGCGCACTCGGCTGCACGTCGAGCGCCGAGGCGAGGCGGCGCATGGTGAGGTCGGGCAGGCCGAGGTCGTCGAGGATGCGCAGCGCGGCCTCCGCCACGTCGTCGCGCGAGTGCCGTCGTCCGGTTTCGTTCCCTGCCACCTCGTCAGTATAGTGAACGCTGTTCAGGTGAACACCGTTCAGGTAAGGATGCTCCCGTGACCCTCTCGACTCCCACCCGCCGCCGGCTGGACGCTACCGACCTCGCCCGCGTCGCCGTCTTCGCGGCGATCGTCGCCGTCCTCGGCCTTCCCGGCGGCATCAGCGTCTTCGGCTCGGTGCCCATCACGGCGCAGACGCTCGGCGTGATGCTGGCCGGCGCCATCCTGGGCCCGTGGCTCGGCGCGCTGTCGATGGCTGTGCTGCTCGCGCTGGTCGCGCTCGGTCTGCCCCTGCTGTCCGGCGGCACCGGCGGCCTCGGCGTGTTCGTCGGCCCGACCGCCGGCTACCTGTTCGGCTGGATCGTCGGGGCGCTCGTGATCGGGCTCATCGTCCACGCGGGCAACCGCAAGCCGGTGTGGTGGCGCACGTTCCTCGGGATGGTCGTGGGCGGCATCCTCGTCGTCTACGCGTTCGGGATCCCGGTGACCAGCCTGGTGCTGCGACTGCCGCTCGACGTGATCGCGAAGTCCGCCCTGGTGTTCGTGCCGGGCGACCTCGCCAAGGCGGTGATCGCGACCGTGATCGTGATGACGCTGGTGCGCGCCTACCCGCGGGCGTTCCGGCGCACCTGGCTGACGCGGCGCGACCAGGCGGCGCCCGCCTCCGCCGCGTCCGAGCCGGCCGAGCCTCGGGTGCCGTGACGTCGCGCGCCCTGCTGCTCGACGGCGTCGCCGTCCGCCTCGGCGAGGTCGACGCGCTGCGGGACGTCGACCTCGACCTCGACGCGCGGACGATCGCCGTCGTCGGTGAGAACGGCTCGGGCAAGTCGACCTTCGCGCGCCTGGCCGCCGGGCTGGTGACGCCGACGGCGGGCACGGCGCGCATCCTGGGCCTCGACCCGCTGCGGCAGGCCGCTGAGCTGCGCCGCCGAGTGGCCGTGGTGTTCAGCAACCCCGATGCGCAGATCGTCATGCCGACGGTCGCCGAGGACGTCGCGTTCTCGCTGCGTCCCGATCGACTCGGCCGGGACGAGACCCGGCGGCGCGTGGAGGAGACTCTCGCGCGCTTCGGTCTGTCCGAGTTGCGCGAGCGGTCGTCGCACGAGCTGTCCGGCGGCCAGAAGCAGCTGCTCGCGCTGGCCGGCGCGTTCGTGCGTCGCCCCGAGCTGGTGATCGCGGACGAGCCGACCACCTACCTCGATGCGCGCAACGCGCGGCTCGTGGCCGACCACCTGCTGGAGGACGCCGGTCACCGGCTCGTGCTGGTCACGCACGACCTCGCCCTGGCGGCGCGCTGCGACGCCGCCGTGCTGTTCGCGCGAGGGCGGGTGGAGGCGGTCGGCCGTCCCGCGGACGTCATCGCCGAGTACGAGACGGCGCTCGCATGCTGAGCCTCTATCGGCCGGGGGACGGCATCCTGCACCGGATGCCCGCAGGTCCTAAGCTGCTGCTCCTGCTGGCGCTGGTGCTCGCCGTGTCGCTGCTGCCCTCGCGCTGGTGGGCGGCCGTCGTCGCCGCCGGTGCCGTCGTGGTCGTCTACGCTTGCGCCGGCCTGCGCGACGGCATGCTCGGGATGCGCGAGCTCGCACGCCAGACGGTGGCGCTCCGCTGGCTGATCGTCGTCACCCTCGCGCTGCAGCTGATCTTCCTCGGACCGGAGGCGGCGGTCGCCAACACGACCCGCGTCACCGGCGCCGTGTTGCTGGCCGGCCTGCTGTCGCTGACCACGCGCGTGAGCGACCTGCTGGACGCGGTGGAGCACGGACTGCGCCCGCTCGACCGCCTCCGCTTCGACTCGGAGCGAGCGGCCGTGCTGCTGACCGTGACGATCACGACCGTCCCCGTGCTCGCGCGGCTCGCGGGAGAGGTGCGGGAGGCGCAGCGGGCGCGCGGCGTCCGCCCGGGCGTACGCTTCTTCGCGGTGCCGTTCCTCATCCTGTCGCTCAAGCACGCCGACCAGCTCGGCGAGGCGCTGTCCGCGCGCGGCGTCCGATGACGCGGCCCCGTGTGCTCGGGCCGGTCGTCGACGACGAGACCCGCTGCATCCACTACCGGTCGCCGCTCGACGTGATCGCGATCCGCTTCGCCTGCTGCGGCGAGTTCTACCCGTGCCACCTCTGCCACGCGGAGGCGGCCGGCCATCCCGCGCGGCAGTGGCCCCTCGCCGACCGCGACCGGGAGGCCGTCCTGTGCGGCGTCTGCGGCAGCGAGCTGACCATCGCCGAGTACCTCGCCGCCGACGCCTGCCCCCGCTGCGCCGCCCCCTTCAACCCCGGCTGCCACCTCCACACCCACCTGTACTTCGAGGTCTGAACGCACGAACGACCCCGGAGCAGGGCTCCGAGGTCGTTCGTGTCACCTGCCGGTCAGAACCAGCCGAAGATGCGGTCCAGGAGGTCGATCAACCAGTCGATGACGGGGATGCCCGTCGACGGCTTGTCCGCCTTGACCTTGAGGGTGGTCCAGCCGACGACACCGTTGGACGCGTTCTGCACGGACAGCTTGTGCTGGCCGTTGCCGGCGTCCTTCGGGAGGGTCAGCTTCACCACGCCGCTCGCGGGCACCTGCACCCAGCCGCCGCTGATGTTCTGCGGCTTCGAGTACAGCCAGACCGACACCCACTCGCCGGCGTGCTTCGCGCCGACGGTGACCAGGACGGTGTCGCCCGGACGGTAGGTGTCCTTGTCGACGGTGACCTTGTCTTCGAGCGCCTTGGTGAGCGCCGACTCCTTGGCCGCCTTCGGGTCGGTGCCCGGCTTCGGATTCGTCGGGGCGTCCGCCACGGCGAGCGGCACGCGGACCGTCGTCCCCGAGTCCGGGGCGGTCAGCACGAGGGCGCTCGCGCCGGCGGCGTCGGCCGGGACGGTGAACGTCACGGTCGCATTGCCGGCCGCGTCCACCGGCGCGCTGCCGATCGCCGTCTTGCCGTTCCAGGAGAGGTCGAGCTTCGTGTTCGCCGGGCTGCCGAGCGAGGTGAGGTTCAGCTTGGACACCTGGAGGGTGACCTGCTGACCGCGCTGCAGGGTGCCGGCCGGCACGCCGCTCACGCCGACGCCGAGCTTCTCGAAGCTGGGCGAGAGCGGGCTGTTCTTCTGGATGTAGCTGATCCAGGCGTCCCGGTCGATGAGACCGGAGTCCTTGGTGTTGGTCCCCGCCGCGAAGGCGCGGAAGTTGTCACCGCCCTGGAGAAGGAACGAGAACGACCCGATCCGGTACGACTTCGCCGGGTCGATCGGCGCACCGTTCACCAGGATGCTGGTGATGCGGTCGCCCTCGGGCCGGGTGACGTCGTAGGTGTAGTGGACGTTCTTCGACAGCCCCAGGTTGAGGAACGGCCGGCTCGGCACGGTGCCGTCGGCGTTGCGCTGCCACTGCTGCTCGAGCGCCTGCTTGAACTGGGCCCCGGTGAGGGTCGTGGTCCACAGGTTGTTCACGAACGGCAGCACCGCGTTGGCCTGGGCGTAGGTGACCGATCCGTCGGTGCCGAAGAGCAGCTCCGCACGCAGGCCGCCCGGGTTCACGACGCCGATCTCGGCGCCGCCCTGGTCGGCCGGCGACAGCGTGGCGAGCAGCGAGTCGGCCACCAGGTTGCCCAGGGTGGACTCGCTCGACCGGTCGTCGCGCGCGCCGTTCAGGTAGGCGGTGGTGATGTCCTTCGTCACCGTGCCGACCTTCTGGTTGCCGATCACCGCTGCATCGGCGAGCGCCTTGTCGACGATCGTCTTGACGGCGGCGACCCGCGGGTACGCGGCGACGAGGGAGGCGTCGGCGTCGGTCGTGCGGGCGACGTTGCGGGCGGTGTACGCGGTGACCCCGTCGGTCTCCGGGTCCACCGTCAGCGTGATCTGCCCGATGTTCTCGCCGTAGCTTCCGGTCTGGAGGATCGGGCGCGTCTTGCCCGTCACGCCTGGGATGGGCGCATCCCACGCGTACTGCTTGTGCGTGTGACCGGTGAAGATCGCCGCGACCTTGGCGCTCGTCTTGGTGACGATGTCGGCGAAGGCGCCGCCTGCCGCGACCTCCTGGTCGAGCGTGGCACCCTCGGGCGTGCCGAAGCCGGCGCCCTCGTGGTACTCCGCGACCAGCACGTCGGCCTCGCCGTTGGCGGGGTCGCCGTCGGTGAGCTCACCCGCAACGCGGTTGACCGCCTCCACCGGGTCTCCGAAGTCGAGCGTCGAGACGCCGCCGGGCGAGACCAGCGTGGGGGTCTCCTGCGTGACGGCGCCGATGACGCCGACCTTCAGGCCGTCCACGTCGAACTCCGCGTACTCCGGCAGCGCTGGGGTCTTGGTGCCCTTCTCGTAGACGTTCGCACCGAGATACGAGAAGTCCGCCGCGTCCTTGACCCGGCCGGTGAGGTCCGCGTAGCCCTTGTCGAACTCGTGATTGCCCACCGCGCTCGTCTTCAGGTCGAGGGCGTTCAGCACGTCGAGGGTCGGGATGTCGCCGGCCGAGGCCGAGGCGAACAGGGAGGCGCCGATGTTGTCGCCCGCCGAGAGGAAGAGCGAGTCGGACTCGCCCGCCTCCGCGCGGAGCTTCTCGATCGTGCCGGCGAACTTCACGGTGTTGGCGTCGATCCGGCCGTGGAAGTCGTTGATGTTCATCAGGTTGAGCGTCACAGGCTTCGCCGCAAGGCCAAGGCCCACCACGATCGGGTCGTGGTCGGAGGACCGGTACGGGTCGGCCGCGTAGAAGTTCGTGACGTTGTAGTTGTAGCGGCTGTACTCCAGCGCCACCGACTCACCCGAGTTGATGTTCCAGACGTCCGCGCCGGTGATGGCCGCGTTCGCCGCGGGCGACGCGAGCACGTGGTCCAGCGAACCGGTGGTACCGCCGAAGGAGTAGGTCGCCTTCGAGGTGCGGGTGCTGACCTGATCGACGTAGCCGGCGTCGGTCAGGACCGTGATCGGGTCCTCCTTGAGGTACGCGTTGAAGTCGCCGATGAGGAGCACCTTGTCGGTCTTCAGCGCCGCCTTCCGCTCGTCGGCGAAAGCGACCAGCGCGTTCGCCTGCTTGATGCGGGAGGCGTTGGACGCGCCCTGGCCGTCACCCTGGTCCGCGTCGGCGCCCGAGCCGGAGCCCTTCGACTTGAAGTGGTTCACGATCGCGAGGAACGCCTGCGAATCCTTCTCGCCGACCTTCTTGAAGGCCTGCGCGAGCGGCTGACGGGCGTTCGAGAACGCCGGGTCGTCGAGGATCTTCGAGTCGCCCACCGGGACCGCGTTCGCCTTCTTGTAGATGAACGCGGTGCGGATGACGTCCTCCGTCGCGGGGAGCTGCGAGGGCGACTTCACGAACGCCCACACCTCGGAGCCGGCGGCCGCGTTGAGCGCGCCGACGAGGGTGGAGAGGGCCGAGTCGCGGTCCTCGCCGAAGCGGGCCGAGTTCTCGATCTCCTCGAGCGAGACGACGTCCGCGCCGAGCCCGTTGATCGCCGCGACGATCTTGTCCTGCTGGCGCTTCAGGTTCTCCGCGTTCGCGGCGCCGCGGGCGTCGCATCCGCTGTTCACCGTGATGGGGTTGCCGTCGCGGTCGGTGTAGAACGTGCAGCCGCTGAGCTGGTCGCCGGTGGTGGTGAAGTAGTTCAGCACATTGAAGGTCGCGAGACGCAGGTCGCCTCCCACGTTCTCCGGGGCGGCCGTGCGGGTGTTCGTGAACGACACCGGCTGCACCGTCGCGGCGTTCGCCGGGGTGAGCTCGGAGGTCGGCTGGAACTTCCACGCGTTGTTGCGGTAGTCGAGGATGACCGGCTTCGTGAAGGTCACCGGCTCGCCGACCCGCACCGGGTTGTCGAGCGACAGGTACGGCAGCGGCTTCGACTTGTTCGCGTTGCTCAGGAAGTTGGTCGAGGCGCCGTCGTCGAGAGTGACCGCACGAGCCGCGTTGTCGGCCACCACGGCCGCGTACTCCGGGGTTCCGGGACGCGCGGCCTCGGTCGGCTGCACGAGCGTCTTGTCGCCCGCGGCCAGGCCGATCTCGCCGTACTGGTTGGCGGAGTACACGTCGGTGACGGTGAATGCGCCCTGCGGTGCGAGCAGCATCCCCTCGAGGCTCTCGCGCTGCGCCGCGGTGCCGGGCAGGCCGACCGTGGCGGGCGCCGGCGCGACGATGCCGGTCGCGTCCTGCTTGGCGACGGCGGTCGCGGTGATCTCGGTCAGTCCGTTGAATTCGCTGACCGCACCGGTGACCTTCACGTAGTCGCCGACGGCGACCGTCCCGGCGAAGGACGAGCCGAACACGAAGACCGCGTCGGACGCCGTGTGCGTCGCAAGGTCGACCGCGCCGCCGGTGCCCGGGGTCTGGAGGTAGAAGCCGTTGAAGCCGCCGGTCGCGTACTGCGCGGTGACGACGCCGACCGTGGTGACCGTCTGGCCGGCCTTCGGGCTGGCGTCGCCCGTGCCCTGGATCTCGGCGATCGGGGTCGTGTCGGCCGGCGTGCCCGGGTCCCCGGTGCCGGGGTCGCCCGTGCCCGGGTCGCCCGGGGCGGAGGCCGCGTTCTGCGGGGTGATCGTGGCGCTGAGGGCGAAGTCGGCGCTGTTGTCGTCGGTGTCCTTCGCGGCGCTGCGCACCAGCGACTTGACGTCGGTGTTGCCCGACGGCGCGGCGGCCTTCGCGGTCTCGAAGGTGTTGGAGGTGCCGTAGCCGAGGACGTCGGCGACGCTCGCGTTACCTGTCACCGAACCGGTCGGCAGGGTGAGGGCCGACGCGGACTTCGCGAGGATGAGGGTGCCGGTGGTGCCGCTGGGGTTCAGGGCGTTGCTCGCCACATCCGGGGTCGGCAGCGCCTGGCCGTTCGTGCCGTTGGAGCCGCCGCCGACGAGGTAGTAGCCCTTCGCCGCGATGGATCCGGTCAGCGGCACGACACCGGTGGACGCGGCCGTGCCGGTCGCCGGGCGGTACTGGAGGCTCCAGCCGCTCAGGCTGACGGCGCTGTCGCCCGGGTTGTAGAGCTCCACGAACTTGTTCGTGTAGGCCGCGCCGGCGCTTCCGCCGGAGAGGTAGGCCTCGTTGATGACGACACCGGTGCCGTCGGTGCTCGCGAAGGCGGGAGTGGCGACGAGCGCCCCGGCGGCGAGTCCGGCTCCGGCGATCGCGGCGGCGGCGGCGCGCGCCAGCCTGCCGAATCTGGTTGACATTGTTCTCCTCGGTCGGTGAGGTGCGGGATGAGTCCGCGGGCCACGGTAGGGAAGCTGTGGAACGGGACTGTTTCTCGTGTGTGAACGTACAGAAAACTCGTTCGGGGGTAGGACGCTCATTTGAGCACCGATCGGGTCACGTTCGGTTTGCGCCATGATGAGAGGCATGCGCATCGACGAGCTCGCCCACTTCCGGGCCCTGGTCGCCGAGGGCTACCCGGCCCTCGCGGCGGAGACCCTGGGCGTCTCGCAGTCGACGCTCACCCGCTCCCTCGCCCGCCTGGAGCAGGAGATGGGCGTCGAGCTGTTCGACCGCCGCCGCGGGCACCTCGAGCTCAACCAGTACGGCGAGATCCTGCTGGCCCACGCCGTGCGTGCGGAGTCGGAGCTGGACAACGCGCGCGCCCGCATCGAGGCGCTTCGCGACCCGTCCGGCGGAACCGTCTCACTGGCGTACGTATCGTCGTTCGGGGGGTGGCTCATCCCGCGCGTGATCAGCGAGTACCGCGCGCTGTTCCCCGACATCCGCTTCGTTCTGCGCGGCGGCACGGCCGACACCGTCCTGGATGCGCTGCGCGACGGAGCCGCCGACCTCGCCTTCCTCAGCCCCGACCCGCGCGACCCGGACATCGAGTGGAAGCCGCTCACCGCCGAACGGCTCGTGCTCGGCGTGCCCGAGGACCATCCCCTCGCCGGGCGGGACGCCGTGAGCGTGCCCGACCTCGACGCCTACGACCTGGTGGCGCTTCGGACCGGGTCCGGTCTGCGGCACATCGCCGACGCGTATTTCGCGGCGCACGGCGTGGTCATGAACCCGGTCATCGAGGTGACCGAGCTGTCGACACTGCGCGGACTCGTCCGCGACGGGGTCGGCGTCGCGCTCATCCCGGACACCCCTGCCGAGCCCGGGATCGTCGCGGTGCCGCTGCGCGACGAGGCGACCCGCATCATCGGCCTCGCCCGCAACCGCACCCGTTCGCAGTCGGCGGCGGCGGAGCAGTTCGCGCGCTTCGTGCACGAGGAGCTCGACTCTCTGGGGTGAGACTCCACACCCGGGACGAGTAGTCGCGCGTCAGCAGGAGTCGGCCCACAGCCGGCGCGGCCGCTCGGGGTCGGTGTCGTCCAGCAGGACGGACGCGACCTCGCGGGGCGCGCCGAGCGGGTCCTTCTGGCCGGTCGTCACGAACGACCAGTCGGGACTCCGCTCCGGATCGTGCTCGACCCACAGGGAGAAGTTCCAGAAGCCGCGGAATTCGGGAGTCAGCAGCCCCGCGCCGTCGACGACGAGCACGCCGTCGCGGGAGCGGAAAGGCGCGACGACGTCCTCCCGGAACACGTCTGCCGTCGTCCCTCCGGCCACTGTGAGGCGCTCGGTCTCCTGCCCCGCGTCGCGCAGCGCCGCCGCGAACGCGTCCGCCACCCGCGTCGGGTCGGCGTCCGGAACGCCGGTCACCGCGACGAACCGGGGCCCGCGGCCGTAGTGCTGCAGGAACTCCCCCGCCACCCCCGAGTAGAACTCGGTCTCCTGACCCTGCTGCGTGTCGGTCATGCGCTCCTCCTCGGCGTCCGTCACCCGGAACGCTACGCGCGCGCCCGCCATTCCGTCAGTCGTCGCGGTCGAGGGTGCCGATCTTCTTGCCGCTACTGTCGTACATCGTCATGACGTCGCCGTCGGCGGTGCCCTTGGTCGCTCCGGACAGCCAGGTGTCCACCCCCTCGCACGCCTTCTGCGTCATCGCAGCCGTGCCCAACTCGATCGTCATCCCGGAGATCGTGCCCTTGCCCGTCATCGTGTTGCAGCCGTCCGAGCCCGTGTACGAGCCGTCGCTGTTGATGGTGAGATTCGGCTGTCCCGTGTCCGTGCTTCCCCATTTGCCCGCCACCTGCGCCCCGTTGCCCTCGCTCTGCGAGCAGCCGGCCAGCATCAGGACGGCGAGGATGACCGCGCCCGCGGTCGTTCGTGCCCTGTTCATGGCCGGGAAGGTACGCGCGACCGCGTGCACGCGGCTAGACACCTTCCGCCTGGGCGTTCTCTGCGACCTCTCGCCAAGACGGCAATCGCGATATATCGTGTCCTCAGATCGTCGTCCGATGGGGAGGATCAGTCATGAACGACACTCGCGAAGACAACCTGCGGCCGCCGGAGGCCGTGCCCGAGCTGCCGGAGGAGCAGGCGGTGGGGATGGTCGCCGTCTCCGCCGAGCGCGAGGCCGAGCTGGAGACGCGCGCCCGCGAGTTCATCCGAGAGCTGGCCGCCGCCGAGCCCGGCTCGGATGCGTTCAACCGCAAGATCACGGGCTTCTCGCACCTGGGCGACGCGGAGATGCGGGCATCCAGCGACTCCTCCAGACAACTGCTGAACCGCCCTGCGACGTCCCTGGCCGCCGCGAAGGGGAAGGCCATCCGCACCGACCCGCAGTACGGCGTCATTCGGACTCTGCAGGACCTTCGCGCGACGGTCAGCGACTTCGACCCGACGCACCTCACCGGACGCAACCGGATGCTCGCCCGCATGCCCGGGGGCCGCCGCCTGCGGCAGTACGTCCAGCGGTTCGAGTCGGCGCAGAAGCAGCTCGACGGGATCGTGACGGCCCTGGACCACGGGCAGCAGTGGCTCGCGCAGGACAACGTCGAGATCGAGAAGGAGCGCGCCTCCCTCTGGAAGACGACCGAGCGGCTCAACGAGTACGTGGTGCTGACAGCCGCCCTCGACCGGGCCACGGTGGATGCGGCGGCAGAGCTGCGCATGACCGACCCGGACCGCGCGACGCTGCTCGAGAAGGAGGCGCTGTTTCCCATCCGGCAGCGGCGTCAGGATCTCACCGCGCAGATCGCCGTTTCGGTGCAGGCGTACCTCGCGCTCGACGTCATCAAGAAGAACAACGTCGAGCTCATCAAGGGCGTCGAGCGCGCGAAGACCACAACCGTCTCCGCACTGAGGACCGCCGTCGTCGTGGCGCAGGCGCTCGAGAACCAGCGGCTCGTCATCGACCAGCTCGGTGCACTCCACGACAGCACGAACGCGCTGATCGGCCGCACCGGGGAGGTGCTGCGCACGCAGACCGAGCAGGTGCAGAAGGAGCAGACGTCGACCGCGGTGGACGTCGAGGTGCTGCAGCGCGCGTTCGACAACGTGTTCGCGACCATGGACAGCATCGACACGTACCGCACCGGCGCGATCGCGAGCATGGCGAAGACGGTGGACGCCCTCGACCAGCAGGTCGCCCGATCCCGCGACTACCTCCGCCGCTCCCGTCCGAGCACCCAGCCCGGCGAGACGTACCAGGTGCGGTAGCCCGCGGTCCGCGCTCGACGGCTACGGTGGACGGCATGGCAGCACAACGCATCTTCGCCATGCCGTTCGCCGACGTGTACCCGCTGTATATCGCCAAGGTCGAGCGCAAGGGACGCAGCAAGGACGACGTGGACACGGTCACGCGCTGGCTGACCGGCTACGACCAGGACGGTCTGGAGGCGGCGGTCGACGCGCGCGTGGACTTCGAGACGTTCTTCGAGCGGGCTCCGCAGCTCAACCCGAACGCGTCGCTCATCACCGGCGTGATCTGCGGTGTCCGGGTCGAGGAGATCGACGATCCGCTGATGCGGAAGATCCGCTACCTCGACAAGCTCGTCGACGAGGTGGCGCGCGGCAAGAAGATGACGTCGATCCTGCGCGGCGGCGACATGGCCGCCGCGGGCGGCGGCCGCTAGCCTCGAGAGCAGCGGCCCGCGTGGCCGACGTGAAGCAGGGAGGACACGATGGACGATCTGCACGGATCCGCACGGGAGCGGCTGACCCAGCTCGACGCCGCCGTCGCTCAGGGCGCCTCGGCGGAGTGGCTCGAGAAGCAGCTGCGGGCGGCCCTCGAAGAGCTGGCCGACGTCGAGCCGGTGGCCGACGCGGAGCAGGACCGGCGCGAGGACTACTGAGCCGTGCGCGCGACGCCCGCGATCTGCGGGTTGAACGGCACGAACGGCGTGTGCAGCCGGTAGCGCTCGACCTCCACCTCCGCGAAGCCGGCACTGCGCACGGCGTCCTCCAGATCGCGTTCGCAGGAGCATCCCTCGAACGTCCACGCCCACGGGCGGCGCAGCACCCGCTGCGCGGTGCGGGTCGTCGTGCCCTCGGGGGCGACGACGTGCTCCACG
Source organism: Leifsonia xyli (assembly GCA_001647635.1). Taxonomy (NCBI): domain Bacteria; kingdom Bacillati; phylum Actinomycetota; class Actinomycetes; order Micrococcales; family Microbacteriaceae; genus Leifsonia; species Leifsonia xyli. The sequence continues at coordinate 1,574,625 of CP014761.1, forward strand.
AAGTGGAACGTTCCGCCCGGTCGCAGGATGCGGCGCACCTCCGCGAGCACCGCGTCCGGGTCGCTCACCGTGCACAGCACGAGCGACGAGATGACGGTGTCGACGCTGCCGTCAGGGAGCCCGGTGCTCTCGGCCGTGCGCTCGCGCAGGTCGAGGTGGACGCCGCGGCGGGCCGCCGCCGATCGCAGGCGGGCTTGCATGGAGCGGTTGGGCTCGACAGCGATGAGGGTCGCGCCGGGCGCCAGATACGGCAGATTCGCGCCGACGCCGGAGCCCAGCTCGACGACGACCTCGGGCAGGTCGGCGAACACGGTTCGCTTGTAGGGGCGCTGTGCGGCATCCAGGTACGGCCCCGCGGCGGCGAAGAAGGCCGCGTTGAAGGCACCGCGACCGGCGTGCTGGCGGAAGGCCGGCGGAGTGCGCTCGGTGGTCTCTGTCATGCCTCCAGCGTCGTGGGCGGAGGCGCCCCGCGCAGGCGTAGGACTACCCCACTCAGCGCTGCGCCGCGTCCCAGGCCGCGATCTGCGCCCGCGACCGCACCCCGAGCCGGAGGCGGATGCGCTCCACGTGCCCTTCCGCCGACCGCTCCTCGATCCCCAGCCGGACGGCGATCTCGCGGTTGGTGAGCCCCTCGCCGACCAGCGCGGCCACCTCGCGCTGGCGCGGGGTGAGCATCCCGGACCCGCCGCGGGCGACCCGGAGCCCGAGGAAGCGGCGGATGACGGCGATCAGCTCGGCCGGGTCTCCCGCCCACGGCAGGTGCGAGCGGCCGGGGAGCACGCTCAGCCGGGCGTCCGGGATGCCGGCGGCGAGCGCCTCCGCCTGTGCGAGGGGAGCTGCTCGGTCGTCCGCGCGGTGCACGACGAGGGTCGGGGCGGCGACCTCCGGCAGCAGGGTGCGCACGTCCATCCGGTAGCTGAGTTCGAGCAGCGCCCGGGCGGTCGCGGCGTCGGAGGAGGCGCGCTGGTAGCGTCCGAGCTGCGCGCGGGCGGCGGATGACGCGTCCGGCGCGAACAGGTCCGTGAGCACGTCGGCGCCGAGACCCCAGTGCGATGCGACCAGCGCCAGAATGTGCTCGCGCGCGCTGGGCGGCGAGATCGCCTCGCCCTGCGCCCAGCCGCCGTAGAGCACCAGACGCCGCACGGTCTCGGGATGCGCGGCCGCCCACGCAGCTGCGACCGGCGCCCCGAGGGACGCGCCGACGAGGTCGAACCGGTCGAGGCCCAGGCCGAGAACGACGGCCTCCAGCTGCTCGAGCTCGAAGGCGAGCGTCGGCGGCCGCTCGGTGCGATCGGAGAGCCCGCACCCCGCGCGGTCGTAGCGGATCAGCCGGGCGCCTCGGGCGAGCGCTTCGTCGAACGCGCGCTCCTCGGGCAGCTGCCAGCCCAACTCGAGGTGGCTGAGCCATCCGGAGACGAAGAGGATCGGGCGGCCGTCGCCGACGGTCGCGACGGCGATCCCGGTGCCGTCCGCCGTGGTGACGCGGGTCAGGTGCTGCTGCACGCTCCCATTGTGGCGGCGGTGGGTCAGGACCGCGCGTCCGGGATGCCGGAGGCCAGCTCGGCGAACACCTCGGCGGCGGCGTCGAAGCGGGCGAGCCCGGCGGCCTGCCCCATCCACAGCGACAGCAGCTCGGGGTCGCCCAGCTCGGCGGCGCGGCGACGGAAGACACCGGTGAGGATGTTCTGGAGCGGGAAGGACGCACGGACGCCGCCCTGCTCGATCGTCCGCACCGCGCCGTTGGGCAGCCCGCGCGCGGCGCGTCCGCTCATCGCGCGGGTGAGCATCGTCTCGTGGGCCTCGGCGGTGCGGATGCGCTCGCGGTGCACGGCGGCCGCGGCCGACTGGCGCGTGGCGAGGAACGCCGACCCGACCTGCACACCTGAAGCGCCCAGGGCGAACGCCGCCGCAACACCACGCCGGTCGGCGATCCCGCCCGCCGCGATCACGGGCAGGTCGACGGCGTCGACCACCTGCGGGATGAGGGCGAGCCCGCCGACGAGGCCGCGCTCGGGCTCGTCGAGGAAGGACGGGCGATGACCCGCCGCCTCCAGGCCCGACGCGACGATCGCATCCACTCCTCCGTCGGCGAGGGCGCTGGCCTCCGGCACCGTCGTGGCGGCGCCGATCACCCGGATGCCGCGGCGGTGCGCCGCCTCGATGACGTCCGCCGGCGGAACGCCGAAGACGAAGCTGAGCGCAGCGGGTTCAGCGGCGAGCGCCGCCTCCAGCTGGGCGTCGAACGACGGGAGCGGCTGCACGGGCCATGACGGCGGCTCGACGCCCGCTGCCTCGAACAGCGGCCTCAGCGCCGCGACCGCGCCGTCGAACTCGTCGCGATCGAAGGCCGCGCCGACAGGCCGCTCCCCGGCGCCTGGAGGGGCAGCCACAGGTTGAGGGCGAACGGCTTCGCGGTGCGCTCCCGCAGCTCGCGGGCGACCTCGTGGATCCGGTCGGGGCCGAACCCGTAGAGGCCGAACGACCCGAGCCCGCCCGCCTCACTGACCGTGGCGGTCAGTTCGACCGACGACATGCCTCCGAACGGCCCGAGGACGATCGGCGTCTCGACGCCCAGCAGTCTCGTCAGCTTCATGGCGGTGGCTCCCTCCGGCCGACGGAATCGGTTGCGGACCCGCAAGCGCCGACCGTGTCGAGTCTATGCTCGGGGGTCAGTCGTCGTCGAAGTCGACGACACGTCCTCGGAGGGCGCCGATGGCCTTCGCGCCGAGACGGACGGCGGCGACGGCCACGAAGGCGGAGATGACGAGCGCAAGTGCAGGGTCCAGCCAGAACCAGCCGCCGGTCGCGAGGATCACCGCCCCGGCGATCGCCACTCCTGCCGCGGCCGCGGCGTCGGCGAACGCATCCACGAGCACGGACCTCATGTGCAGGTCCTCCTGCGCCGCGGACAGCCCGAGCACCGCTGCACCGACCAGCATGACGATCACGGTCACGACGCTGGCGATGACGACCGGCAGGCCGTCGACCTCGGGCGACCCTTCGGCGAGCCGGGCGACGGACTCGACGCCCACCGTGATCGTGACCGCCAGCAGCAGGGTCGCGTTGACGAGCGCGGCCACCGCGATCGGACGCTGCGCGTGTGGATGGCCCGGATTCCGGTCGCGCAGCGCGATCGCGATGAGCCCGAGCACGAGCCCGACGCAGTCGCCCACCGTGTCGCCGGCGGCGGCGAGGAGGCTCACGGAGTTCGCCGCCAGGGCCGCCACGATCAGGCCGACGATGAGCGCGGCGTTGAGCGCGAGCACGATCGAGATGCGTCGACGCTGTGACCAGCGGGGCATCCGGGGCTCAGACGGAGGTCAGGAAGGACGACGCCGCATCGAGCGAGCCCGGGACGATCCGGTAGTACGCCCACGTGCCTCGCTTGCTCCGGCTGAGATACCCGGCATCGACCAGGATCTTGAGGTGATGCGACACCGTCGGCTGCGACAGCCCGAGCGGCTCCGTCAGGTCGCAGACGCAGGCCTCGCCGTCGGCGTGCGCGGCCACCATCGAGAGGAGTCGCAGTCGGGCGGGATCAGCCAGGGCCTTCATAGCGCGCGCGACCGAGACGGCGTTCTCCTCGCTGATCACCTCGCGCGTGATGGGGGCGCAGCATGCCTGCAGGTCGCGCAGGGGCAGGAGCTCGGTGATCGCCATGCGTCGATTCTCGCCGATACATTGACAACCGTCAATGTATTCGTTCACTCTGGATTCATCGACAGCCGTCGATGAAGAAGGGAGAATGATCATGGGATGTTGCGACGACGACTGCCAGGTGCTGCCGGACGGCTCCTGCTCGCCCGACTGCTGCTGACAGCCCGGGGCCGTCGCCCGAGCGGCGGCCCCGACCGACCACCGGAGGAACCATGACCACCACCCCCACCGTCCTCTTCGTCTGCGTCCACAACGCGGGGCGTTCGCAGATGGCCGCCGGCTACCTGCGGGCGCTGGCGGGCGACCGCGTCGAGGTGCTCTCGGCCGGATCCGAGCCGGGTGACCGCATCAACCCTGTCGCCGTCGCCGCGATGGCCGAGGAGGGCATCGACATCGCCGGCAATGCGCCGAAGGTCCTGACCACCGAGGCCGTGCAGGAGTCGGATGTCGTCATCACCATGGGCTGCGGCGACACGTGCCCCATCTTCCCCGGCAAGCGGTATGAGGACTGGGAGCTCGACGACCCGGCCGGGCGCCCGATCGAGGAGGTGCGCCCGATTCGAGACGAGATCAAGCGCCGTGTCGAGGCGCTGCTGGCGGAGGTCGCACCGCTCGTGCAATGATGGTTAGTGTCCTAATCATTAGCGCAGGAGGAATCATGGCCGGCCGGTTCTGGCGGTTCTACGAGCGGGCCAACGACGTCGTCCGCACCTTCACCGGCCCCGCACAGCTCGGCGCGGGCCACCCGGAGGAGCCCGACATCCGGCGCGCCGACGCCGCGTGTCCGCTCTGCGGCCAGCCGCTGGACCAGCACCGCATCGAGAGGTTCGCCGACTCGCGCACGTCCACCCGCATCCACTGCCCGTGACCGTGGAGGCGAACCCGCTGGCCCTCGAGAGCCAGGTCTGCTTCGCGCTCTCGGTCGCCGCCCGGTCCGTCATCGCCGCGTACCGCCCGGTGCTCGAGCCGGTCGGGCTGACGCATCCCCAGTACCTGGTGATGCTGGCGCTGTGGGAGAACGAGCAGCTCTCGGTCCGGCGCCTAGCCGAGCTTCTCGCGCTGGAGCCGGCCACGATCTCGCCGCTGGTGAAGCGGCTGGAGGCGCTCGGCTACGTCATCCGCCGGCGAGCGGCGACGGACGAGCGGGTGATGGAGATCCGGCTCACCGATCGCGGGCGGGAGCTGCGGGCCTACGCGGAGACCATCCCGGCCACGATGATGCAGCGCCTCGGGATGGACGCGGACGAGCTCCGAGCGCTGCATCGGACCATGACCTCCGTGATCGCGGCCGCGCGGGGATAGGAGCGGGTTCTTCCCATCCGGGCGCCCCGCGGGGCATCCTGTGCGCATGAGCGAAGCGGATGCCGCCCGGCGCGACGCGCGGAGGACCCGACGCCTGCTGACCGGGGTGGCGGCGGCAGTCGGCGCCGCGGTCGCCCTCGCGTCCGCCGTCGGCGCCCGCCGCGGCACACCCTCCCACCCGCAGACACCGCTCGGCGGCATCACCCGGGGAGCGGCCGCCGGCGTCGTCGGCACGCTCGCCTTCGACCTCTGGCTGTACCTCCAGTACCGGCGCGGCCACGGCCACGAGGACTTCGCCGACTGGGAGTTCTCGGCGGACGTCACCGGCTGGGACGGCGCACCCGCCCCCGCCCAGGTCGGCCGGCGGATCGTGAACGGCCTGTTCGAGACCGACCTCCCCGACAGCCGGGCCGCCCTGTTCAACAACATCGCGCACTGGGCCTACGCACTCGGCGGCGCGACGGCGTACGGGGTGCTCGCCGGCTCGTTGCGGCGGCCGCACACGGGCTACGGGCTGCTGCTCGGCGCCGGGATGTGGCTGTCGGGCTACGTGATCCTGCCGCCGATGCACCTGTACAAGCCGATCACCGAGTACGACGCGAAAACCCTCGGCAAGGATCTCGCCGCCCACCTCGTCTACGGGGCGGCGACCGGCGCGACGTTCTCGGGGCTCAGTCGTATCCGAGGATGACCGCGTCGAGCCCCTCGAAACCGCGGATCGGGCCCGGCCATAGCACGGCCGTCGCGGCATCCCGGACGGCGCTGGACCGCTCGGCCTCGACGTCGGCGTTCGTGCTCATGTCCGGAAGGCTAGTGCGGGTGCGCGCGCGCTGAGCATGTACACCGTGTACATCAGCCGGCATGATGACGCCGACGTGTACAGCCTGTCAGACGATGCCGCCGAGCATCGCATCCCGGCGGAGCTGGTCGTGCGTCGCGTGGAACTTCCCGTCCGCCGTCCACCATGCCTCGTGCCCTGCGGCGTCGGGATGCTGCTCGACGACGGCCGGCCAGTGCTCGCGGATGTTCTTCACGTAGTACCGCAGCTCGTCGCCCACGGTGCGCTTCTCGAGCTTGTCGGAGGCCTCGAGCTGGTCCTGCGTCGGGTCGGTCATGCGGCCATCATAGGGGCGCCGCCCGCGGACGGCCGGCCGTGACGTTTGTCATGCGTTGTTCACACGAGACCCTGGCATCCCATAACGACCGGAAGTTACGGTGGGAACGCATCCACACTCCTGCAGCACCGTCCCACAGCATCGCGAAGCTCATCCGGAGGGAACCATGGGCACAGTCACCACGTCAGACGGCGTCGAGATCTTCTACAAGGATTGGGGAACCGGTCAGCCGATCGTCTTCAGCCACGGCTGGCCACTGTCGGCCGACGACTGGGACACGCAGCTGCTGTTCTTCCTGCAGCACGGCTACCGCGTCGTCGCCGCCGACCGCCGCGGCCACGGCCGCTCGACCCAGACCGGCGAGGGCCACGACATGGATCACTACGCCGCCGACCTGCGGGCGGTGGTCGAGGCGCTCGACCTGCACGACGCCATCCACGTCGGCCACTCCACGGGAGGCGGCGAGGTCGCGCACTACATCGCCACCTACGGCGAGGACCGCGTCGCACGCGCTGTGCTGATCAGCGCCGTACCGCCGATCATGGTCCAGACCGAGAACAACCCCGGCGGCCTGCCGAAGAGCGTCTTCGACGACCTGCAGGCGCAGCTCGCGAAGAACCGGTCGGAGTTCTACCGGGCGCTGCCGTCCGGTCCGTTCTACGGCTTCAACCGACCCGGTGTGGAGTCGTCGGAGGCGATCATCGAGAACTGGTGGCGTCAGGGCATGATGGGCGGCGCGAAGGCGCACTACGACGGCATCGTCGCCTTCTCGCAGACCGACTTCACCGAGGACCTGAAGAAGATCAGCGTGCCGGTGCTGGTGATGCACGGCGAGGACGACCAGATCGTCCCCTACGCCGACTCCGGCCCCCTCTCGGCGAAGCTCGTGCAGAACGGCACGCTGAAGTCGTACCCGGGCTTCCCGCACGGCATGCCGACCACGCAGGCGGACACGATCAACGCCGACCTGCTGGAGTGGCTGCAGTCCTAGCCGTCCCGCGCCGAGGGGCCGTCGTCCGATCGGGCGGCGGCCCCTCGCCGTACCATGCAGCATGGACATCAGACTCGAGAACGTCGGCATCGCGGTCCGCGACATCGACGAGGCCGTGTCGTTCTTCACCGACCTCGGGCTGACCGTGCTCGGCCGCGACACGGTGAGCGGCGGCTGGGCCGACACCGCGGTCGGACTCGACGGCAACCACGCGAAGGTCGCGATGCTGCAGACGCCGGACGGCGGGGGCCGACTCGAGCTGTTCGAGTACCTGCACCCGGATGCGATCGAGACCGCGCCGACGCTGCCGAACGAGATCGGGATGCACCGCGTGGCCTTCCAGGTCGACGACCTGGACGCCGCCCTGGACATCGCCGCGAGGCACGGTTGCGAGCCCCTGCGAGGCGTGGCGCAGTACGAGGACGTCTACCGGCTCACGTACCTGCGCGGGCCGAGCGGCATCATCGTCATGCTGGCGCAGGACCTGCGACGGAACCCGGCGTGACGTCGTAGCGGAGCCGGCGGTACTCCTCATAGACGACCCGCCCGCCGAACGTCCGGGTGCCGACCAGTGTGAGCGGCATCCGGCGTTCGAGCGGCGGCCAGTAGCGCGTCCCGTTGCCGATCACGACCGGGTAGCGGAAGAGGCGGTACTCGTCGATGAGGTCCAGGTGGATGGCCTCGGCGGCGAGGTCCGCGCCGCCGATCGACACGTCTCCCGCCGTCGAGGCGAGGGCCGCAGCGACCTCGTCCTCGACCGTCCCGGTCGCGAGGCGGGCGTTGCCGTCGACGGAAGTGAGGGTGCGGCTGAATACGACCTTCGGCAGCGCGGCCCACGTGTCCGCGAACACGGTGGCGACGCCCGGCGTCCGGAGCGACTCGTCCGTCTCCCACACGCGCATTGTCTCGTAGAGCTTCCTGCCCATCAGGTACCCGCCGAGCCGGCCGATCTGCGCCACCTGGAACCGGAACTGCTCGTCGCCCGGCGCGGTGAAGTCGAAGCCGCCCTGCTCGTCGGCGATGAAGCCGTCGGCGGAGACGCCCATCGAGTAGATCAGCACGCCTTCACGCTAGTCCGGGTCGGCGTCAACCTGAACGGTAGCCTATAGAGTTTCTAGCCGGGCTAGGCATATTCTGGCGTCGGGCGGAACGGCCCCGGCGAAAGGAGCACCCCATGGCGAGGAAGTCCGAAGAGACGATGTACGTCGAGTACGACGCCAACGGGGATGTGGATGTGCTCGAGAAGCGCACGCGTCCGCTCCCCACGCCCGCGCCCGACGAAGTGCTCGTCGAGGTCGTCGCCACCGGCATCAACCACATCGACGGGTTCATCCGCAGCGGCCGCGAGGAGGCGTGGGCCGACGAGCCCTTCCCGCGCGGCTCGGGGAGCGACTTCGCCGGCATCGTGGTCACCGGGGACGCGGCCGGACGGTTCCGGAAGGGCGCCGACGTCATCGGTCACGTCCGCAGTGGAGCCCATGCCACGCATATCGTCGTGCCGGCCGCCGCGCTCGTGCCGAAGCCGCCTCACGTCGCGTGGGAAGTCGCGGGCGGCCTCTACCTCGCCGGCGTGACCGCTCTGGATACCCTCGACGACCTCCGCATCGGGCCGGATGACACCGTCGTGATCTCCGCAGCCGCCGGCGGGGTCGGCAGCATCGAGGCGCAGCTCGCGAAGCACCGCGGCGCGCGCGTCATCGGCACCTGCGGCGACCGCAACTTCGACTACCTCCGCCAGCTCGGCATCACGCCGGTGCGCTACGGCGAGGCGATCGAGGAGCGCATCCGCGAGAAGGCGCCGAACGGCGTCACCGCGCTCATCGACAACTTCGGCCAGGATGGACGCGCCCTGGCAGAGTCGCTGGGGGTCCCCGCCTCCCGCTACCGGTCGAGCGAGGACCGCCGCGACACCGAGCTGCGGCTGCTACAGGACGACCCCGAGTCGGTCGCCCACGGCACGGCCCAGCTCGCGCGGCTGGCGCAGCTCGCGGACGAGCGGGCCTTCACGCTGCTCATCTCCGGCTTCTACCCGCTGGACGAGATCCGGTACGCCTACGACGACCTCCAGAACCTGCACTCGCGCGGCAAGATCGTGCTGGGGACGCATCCCGTCACGACATACCGCACGCTCAAGGCGCGGGACGTGCAGGAGGCGCGGGGCTGAGCGCGGAGGCGGGCTGCTCCTCCCCCGTCTCCTCGCCCTCCCTCTCTCGCCGGCCGCCGAGCGACAGCGTCGCCGCCAGGCCGACCACGAGGAAGCCGGCGGCGGAGAACGCGGCCCAGCGCGTGCCGTCGCTGAAGGCGACCTTCGCGTCCTCGGCGATCGGCGCCGTCCGCGGGTCCTTCTCAAGACCGGCGATCGCCGCGCCGGAGCTGTCGATCACCGCCGAGACGACCTGATCCCGCTGCGCGGCCGGGAGCCCGCGATCCTGGAGGCTGCTGTCGAGCACCGCGGTCGCGGAGGCGAACAGAACCGTCCCGAGCACCGCGATGCCCAACGCCGAGCCGATCTGTCGCGCCGTGCTCTGCGTCCCGGACCCCTGACCGCTCTGCTCGACCGGCACATCCCGGAGAACGACGCCGGTCAGCTGGGCGGTCGCGAGGCCCACGCCGAAGCCGTAGACGAAGAGGAACGGCAGCAGCGCACCCCACGGCGTCGTCGGGGAGATGACGAATCCGAGCCCCGCGACGCCGACGATCTCGGCGACGAGGCCGACGCGCACGACCGTCACGGCCGGGATGCGGTTGCCGAAGGCGCCCGCGAAGCCGCTCGCCACGAACGATCCGATCGCGAGCGCCAACAGGATGAGGCCCGTGTCGAGCGCGCTGTAGCCGAGCACGTTCTGCAGCCAGATCGGCAACGCCAGCACGATCCCGAACTCGCCGAGGGACACGATCGTCGCCGCGATGTTCCCGTTGCGGAAGGAGGGGATGCGGAACAGGTCGAGCGCGAGCATGGTGCTTCGCCCGGCCCGCAGCCGCGCGCGCCCCCGCAGCACGAAGAGCACGCCGCCGACGATCGACACCGCGAACGCGATCGGCACGGGCGAGATCGCCCAGGGCCAGGTCCAGTCCCCGACGGCCGGCCGCGTGTCGACCAGCCACCAGCCGTAGGTGCGGCCCTCGATCAGCCCGAAGACGAGGGACGCACTGGTCACCACCGACAGCAGGGCGCCGATCCAGTCGACGCCTCCGGCATGACGGGTGTCGCGCGACTCCTGCACGGTCGCCAGCACGCCGACGACGATCAGGATGCCGAGCGGGATGTTGATCCCGAACGCCCAGCGCCACGAGAACGCCGTGGTCAGCCAGCCGCCGAGGAGCGGTCCGAGGGCCGTCATCCCGCCGATGGTCGACCCCCAGACGGCGAACGCGAGGGCGCGCTCCCGCCCGCGGAAGGTCGCGTTGATGAGCGAGAGGGTCGTCGGCAGGATCATCGCGCCGCCGACTCCCTGAATGAGGCGGGCGCCGATCAGGAACGCCCCGGTCGGCGCGACGGCGGCGGCGACGGAAGCGAGGGTGAAGATCCCGACGCCGATCAGCAGCATCCGCCGGCGCCCCCAGCGGTCGGCGAGCGTGCCGAACACCAGGAGGAGCGCGGCGAAGACCAGCGTGTACGACTCCTGCACCCATTGCACGCCGGTCGAGCCGATGTGGAGCTCGTCGACGATCGACGGGATGGCGACGTTGACGATCGTGGAGTCGACGATGATCAGAGCGACCGCGATGCTGATGAAGACCAGCCCTGCCCAACGCTTCCGAGGCGACATGCAAACTCCCTCGCTAAGAAACCAATCAGCCAGCTGACCTTCATGGTAGCGCGATGCAGCGCTCGGCGGGAGGGGTCGTCACTCCTCGGTGAGACCGGTCTGGTTGAAGAGGTAGTAGAAGCTGAGCACGGCGAATCCGACGAGCATCGCCGGCGCGTACAGCACCCCGACGAGGGTGAGGGCCGGGTAGAACAGCGTGCCGACGCCGAACCGGCGCAGCGCTGCAGCGCGCTGGGACGCATCCATCGCCCCCGCCCGCACCTGGGTGAGAAGGATGCGCGCGTAGAGGAACGTGAACGCGACCGCGAACCCCGTCGACGCTCCGCCGTAGAGCACCGCGGCGACCCGTACGTCCTCCGCACTGCCGTCGGCGAGCGCGCCCGCGAGCGTGGAGGTGGTGAACGGGATGGTGGTCACGAACATCAGCAGGACGAGGTTCCAGAACAGCAGCACCCGGTCGACGGAGAGCGCCAGCCGGAGGATCGAATGGTGGTTCACCCAGATCACGCCGATCACCAAGAAGCTCACCAGGTAGGCCGCGAACGACGGCCACGCCGCCGCGAGCTGCTCGAGAAGGCTCTCGCCCTTCCCCGGCTCCAGGTGCAGGTCGAGGACGAGCAGTGTGATCGCGACGGCGAGGACGCCGTCGCTGAACGCCTCCAGCCTCGTCTTCGACATCGCGCGGCCGTCACTGCAGGTCGAACTCGTTGCCCTCGGGATCGAGCATCTGGTAGTACCGCTCGTGGAACGGACCCCAGTCCTGTTCGATCAGCCGGAAGACGGTGGCCCCCAGACCGACGAGTCGGTCCTTCTCGGCGTCGAGCTCGTCCTCCGTCGGGGGTCGCCCTTCCACGGCGCGAACGTCGATGTGGAGGCGGTTGCGCCCGGTCTTCGGCCCGCTGGCGTGATGGAAGAAGACCCGCGGACCGCTGCCGTCGGGGCTCTCCGCGACCGCCCGCTTGGCCAGATCGGCGTCCGTCAGGCCCCCTGCGAGCAGCTGCTCGCGGAACTCCCCCTCGATGCGCTGCGGCGGATACCCGAACACCCCCGACCAGAAGTCGGCCAGCCGCTGCGGGTCGTTCGCGTAGAACACGATGTTGCTCAGGGTCGCCATGCGCACATCCTGCCCGAGCACGGGTGCGGGCGTCGAGAGGGACGGCCTCAGCGAGGGTCGACGCGCACCGTCGCCGCCCGGGTCTTGGCGGTGACCATCGGCGGGTAGTAGGGGCTGGTGCCGTACTTCGCCTCGTAGGCGGCGTCGACGCGGTCGTTCAGCGCGTCGTCGTCGTCGATCGGGGTGAACGCGACATCCCTCTCCACCCCGCCCGCCATGATGCGCCCGGCTCGCTGACTCCGCGCGGACTGATACCAGCGCGAGGCCGTGCCGTTGTAGGCACGGACGTACACCCCGCCGTCGACGACCACCGACCAGATCCACGTCGGGGTGCCGAGCGTGGCGCCGTCCGCGCGGAACGGGGCGATGTGGAAGTCGTCGGTGGATGCGATCGCACCGAGCTCGTCGGCGGTCCAGGTGGTCATGCTTCCTCCGTGATCGATCGGTCGTGGGCGGGTTGTTCGACGGCCCACGATGCGAGGAGCCGCAGCCGCTCGGCCGACGGCGATCCGGGCTCTGCGGTATAGACGAGCATCACGTGGCCCGGCTCCGCCGTGATCGCCAGCTCCTCGTAGGCGAGGGTGAGGTCGCCGACGACGGGATGGTGGAACCGCTTAGTGCCCGCCCCGTGCGTCCGCACGTCGTGCGCGCCCCACAGCTGCCGGAACGTGTCGCTGCGCGTCGACAGTTCGCCGACGAGGTCTTGCAGCGCACGGTTGTGCGGGTCGCGGCCGGCCTCGGCGCGCATCATGGCGACGCACATGTCCGCGAAGAGGTCCCAGTCCGGGTAGAAGTCGCGCGAGGCGGGGTCGAGGAACTGGAACCGCGCGAAGTTCGGCGTCCGTCCGCCGTCGCCGATCATCGGCGAGTAGAAGGCGCGCCCGAGAGCGTTGAAGGCGATCACGTCGGACTGCGCATTGCGCACCACGGCGACGCCGTCGGTGAACGCCTCCAACGCCCAGTGCAGGCTCGGACGCGCGGCCGGGCTCTTGACACTCCGGCGGCGCGGGCGCCCGGAGAGCGGGATACCGTCGGCCGCTCGCGCGAGGTCGAACAGGTGGGCGCGCTCGGTGTCGTCGAGCTGCAGCGCCCGAGCCACCGCATCCAGGACACCGGCCGAGGCGCCCGCGATGGCACCGCGCTCGAGCTTCGAGTAGTACTCGACGCTGACGTCGGCGAGCATCGCGACCTCCGAGCGACGCAGACCGGCCACCCGTCGGCCGGTGCCGGCCGGCAGCCCCGCCTGCTCGGGCGTGAGCTTGGCGCGGCGCGACATGAGGAACTCGCGCACGTCCGCTCGATTGTCCATGCGACCCAGGCTAGGCCGGGTGGCGGTCACGAGGGATGCCCTGCCAGTACACCTCACGGCAGGGACTCCCTGTGCCGCGCGGAGTGCGGTGCAGTGGATGTCGTGGACACCATCCACACCGCAACGGAAGGAACCCTGACATGCGTGGAGTAGTCATGTACGCACCCGGCGACGTGCGCGTCGAGGAGCGCCCCGACCCGAGGATCGAGGAGCCGACGGACGCGATCATCCGCGTCGCCGCCGCCTGCATCTGCGGCTCGGACCTCTGGCCGTATCGGGGAACCGACGCCGTCACCGAGCCCACGCCGCTGGGCCACGAATATGTCGGCGTCGTAGAGCAGGTCGGCGAGGACGTCACGAACGTGAAGGTCGGCGACTACGTCGTCGGCTCCTTCTTCGCCTCCGACAACACCTGCGAGATCTGCCGGGCCGGGTACCAGTCCCGGTGCGTCCACGCGTTCCCGATGGGTGCACTGGGCACCCAGGCCGAGAAGCTGCGCGTTCCACTGGCCGACGGCACCCTCGTGGTCGTGCCCGGCACCCCGACCGCGGCGCAGATGCGCAGCCTCCTCGCCGCCTCCGATGTGCTCGGCACCGGCTGGTTCGCCGCGGTCGCGGCCGAGTCAGGCCCGGGAAAGACCGTCGCTGTGGTCGGTGACGGCGCGGTCGGGCTGCTCGGCATCCTGGCCGCGAAGCAGCTCGGCGCCGAACGGATCATCGCCATGAGCCGTCACGCCGACCGGCAGACGCTCGCCCGCCGTTACGGGGCGACCGACATCGTGGAGGAGCGTGGGGATGCGGGCGTCGCCGCCATCAAGGCCCTGACCGACGGGCTCGGCGCGCACTCCGTGATCGAAGCCGTCGGGACACAGGAGTCGATGATGCAGGCGATCAGAGCCACGCGCCCCGGAGGGCACGTCGGTTACGTCGGCGTCTCGCACGACGTGGAGCTGCCCGGCGAGGAGCTGTTCTTCTCCGGCGTGCACCTGCACGGCGGCCCCGCCCCCGTCCGCCGCTTCCTTCCCGAGCTGATCGAGTCGATCATGAATGACGAGCTCGACGCCGGTGAGGTGTTCGACCTCACCCTCCCGCTCGCCGACGCGGCGGAGGGCTACCGGGCCATGGATGAGCGTCGCGCCATCAAGGTGCTGCTGGAAACGGAGCAAGCATGAACATCGAACCCACCCCGCCCACGGTGAAGAATCCGCCGGAGCAGTTCGCCGGCGACGTCTGGGTCGACCCGATCGCCGGCCCGCACGACGGAGACCAGCGGATGACGGTCGCGCTGGTCCGCTTCGCCCCGGGCGCCCGCACCGCCTGGCACAGCCACGCACGCGGGCAGTACCTGCGCGTCACCGCAGGGGTCGCCCGGTTCGGCGACCGCGACGGGAACATCATCGAGGTCCATCCGGGTCAGACGCTCTACACGCCGCCCGGCCAGGACCATTGGCACGCCGCCGTGCCGGGCTGCTTCATGGAGCACATCGCCATGCTCGAGTCCGCCGACGACCCTGCGGACACCACCACCTGGAAAGAGCACATCACCGACGCCGAGTACGAGGGGAGGGTCTCATGAGCGGCTGGACCGGCGGACGACGCGCGTTCGGCGATTTCGCCCCCGGCCTCGTCCACTACACCGACGAGGTGCTGTTCGACGAGGTCTGGGAGAGGCCGGGGCTGTCGAAGCGCGACCGCAGCCTCATCACCGTCACCGCCCTGCTCTCCGGCGGCAACGTCGACCAGCTGCGCTTCCACCTCCCCTTCGCCGCGCAGAACGGCGTGACACAGGAGGAACTGATCGAGTCGATCACGCACCTCGCGTTCTACGCCGGCTGGCCGAAGGCGATGTCGGCGATGACCGTCGCCAAGGAGCTGTTCGACGACGGGGGCGCCTCCGCATGATGATCCTGGTGACCGGCGCCTCCACCGGCCTCGGCCTGTCGACCGCCGACTCCCTGGCCCGCACCGGCCATCGGGTGGTGCTCCACGCACGGCGGCCCGACCGGCTGACGGACCCGGAGGTCGCCGATCGGATGCACGCGCTCGTCTTCGGTGACTTGGCCGACGCCTCCGCCGTGCTCGACGTGGCGCGTCAGGCGAACGACCTCGGACGCTTCGACGCCGTCATCCACAACGCCGGCGTGATCGACGGTCCGGTGACCGCCGTCAACGTCGTCGCACCGTACCTCCTGATGGCGTCGCTCACTCCCCCGGACCGGTCCATCGTGCTCAGCAGCGGGATGCACCGGTCCGGCTCTCCCGACCTGGACCGCGCCTTCGCCGGCCGCGGCGACTACTCGACGAGCAAGCTCCTCGTCACCGCGCTTGCGATGTGGCTCGCAGACAACAGCGACACGCTCTCGCACGCCGTCGATCCCGGATGGGTCCCCACCCGGATGGGCGGCCGCGGCGCTCCCGACAGCCTCGAGGAGGGACATCGCACCCAGGAGTGGCTCGCCACCGCCGACGCGGCTTCGATCGACCCGATCACCGGCGGCTACTGGTACCACCGGCAGGCGAGGGCCCCGCATCCGGCGGCGACCGATCCGGCGTTCCAGGCACGGCTCGTCGAACGCCTGGCCGACGTGACCGGAGTCGAGCTGGGCCGCTGAACCCCGTCCACAGCCCGCGCCGTAGGATGACGGCGTGAACGACGACCGCGGGGGAGCGAGCGCCGACGTCTCACCGGACGCCGAGCCGCGCGGACTGTCGCGACGCGGGTGGGTCGTCCTCGCGGCGATCACGGTGGCGGCGATGGTCGGTCTCGGCGTCGTCGGCGCGGTGACGGTGGGCGCCGCGTTCAGCGGGTCCGCGTCCGACGCGTCCGTCACGCAGGCCCCGGCCATCCCGCGCGGTTCCCCCGCGCCCGGGCCGCTCGGCCTTCCGCCCCGGCCCACGCCGACGCAGGTCGCGACGGTGCCGTCCCAGCCCGTCGACACGCTCCGGCCCGGCGACTGCCTGCAGGTGTACCCGTCGAAGTGGGCGGACGCCTATCCTGTGGTCGACTGCTCCGCTCCGCATATCGCGCAGCTGACATCGAAAGGAGTGCTGCCGGAGCCGACCGGCGCGCCCTTCCCCGGGACCGCTGCGCTCGACACGCAGGTCGGCGACCTGTGCGCCGCGCCCGGCCTCGACTGGCACTGGGTGGCGATCTGGGGCGAGGACGTCATGACCGACCTCCGCTACCCGGCGACCGCCGCCGCGTGGGACAGCGGCGACCGCCGCTACGACTGCTTCGTCTACACGTACTCGCGCCACGAGCTCACCGGCAGTGCGATGCCCGGCGGCGCGTCCGGCGGCTGACGCGCATCCACCGCACCCACCCATCCCCATCCACCCCGACCGAGAGGACGCCATGGACTTCTTCCCACCGGATCCGCCCGAAGACGAGCTCGAACCGCCCGAGATCGAGCAGGACCCGCGCTGGAACGCACCCGTCGACGAGGTGCCCGCGATCGTCCCGATCGGCGAGGCGCTCGCGGTGACCGACACGGTCGCCATCGTGGTGTCGCACGCGCGCGTCTTCCAGAACGGAGTCGAGATCGTCATCGACCGGCGCTCCCGTCGCGGCGACCGCAGCCGGAGGGAATGGGAGGAGCGCCAGTGGTCGTCCCACGCATCCTTCCCCGGAGGCGACACGGACCGGCTGCGCTACGGCATGGCCCTCGGCGACGGCCAGCACCTCCTCCTCGACGGCCCGGGGTGGAACCCGGACGAGAAGCCTGCGGAGGCTCATTCGCTGGCCCCGACCGGCGGCGGCGGCTCCGGCGGCCCCGACTACACGGTGTACCTCGATGCGATGTGGCTCTACCCGCTCCGGCCGGAGGGCCCGCTCGAGATCGTCACGCAGTGGCCGGCCGAGGGCATCCCGGAGTCGCGGGTCGTCCTCGACGGCGGAGCGCTACGAGCGCGCGCGGCGGACAGCCGGAAGGTGTGGGAGTGACGATGCCGGAGGCGCCCGCCTGGGCGCCCAGCGACCCCGCCTACCGGCGCGCGGAGGTGTCCGCCACCGTCGGGAACGGTGACGGTGACTGGCGCCGGATGACGCACGACCTCCTCCGCTGGGCGGTCAAGACGCGGAGCGGCTTCCGGGTCGAGGCGGTGGGGCCGGTGCAGGCCGGACGCCCCGAGCGCATCCACGTGAGCCTGCTCGGCATGACCGTCGTGGAGCCGGTGGAGGTCGTCTCCGTCGTGGAGGCGCCCGACCGGGTGGGCTTCGCCTATCGGACGTTGCCCGGGCATCCGGTCGACGGCGAGGAGGCGTTCATCCTCCAGCGCGCCGCCGACGGCACGATCGACCTCACCGTCCGCTCGCTGACGCGGCGAGCGCCGCAGCAGCCGTGGCACCTCCTCTTCCCGCTTCTCCTGGTGGCGCAGCGGGTGGCCAAGCACCGCTACCTGCGGGCGCTGCGATCCTGAGCAGCACCGATCACCGCGCGCTCCTCGGATGCCGACAGACCCGAGCGCCGCTCCCGGTCGACGCCCCGCGCGCGTTCGTCCGCGAGAACGCGGGCGACCGTCTGCTCGAGAGGGGTCAGCCGTCCGCCGGTCTCGTGGAACGCCGTCGCCGAGCGCCGAGCGAACCCGGCGTCTGCGAGCGGAAGCCAGAGAGGAAGGGACCGCGGGCCGGCCCAGTAGTTCACGCCCTGGGCGAGCAGGGTGTCGTCGTCGGCTTCAACGAGGTCGCCCCGGTAACCGGCGACCTCGGCAATCAGGCGGAGGACGTCGCCCATCGGCGCCGGCTCCCCCACCGCGTTGGCCGTGCCGACCGTCCTCTGGATGCTCGCCTGCGCGATCCAGGCCGCGAGGTCCGCCACGTCGATGACCTGCACGAACCGGCCGGCAGGAGTCGGGACGAGCACCGGCCCGGGGCGGCTGAAGCGCGCCGGCCAGTAGCCGAACCGGTCGGTCGGGTCGCCGGGTCCGACGATGAGGCCCGGTCGCGCGATGAGGAGACGGTCGGCGAGCCACGCTGAGGTCGCCCGCTCGGCGGCGACCTTGGCGTCCGGGTACTGGTCGAGGTCGGTCGGCTCGACGAGGGCGGCCGTCTCGTCCGCGCCCGGCTCGTCGTTGCGCGCGTAGACCGAGACGGTCGACACGAGCGTCCAGTGGGAGGCCCGATCGGCGAGCGCATCGAGCGCCGGCCGGACGAGCTCGGGGGCGTAGGCGATCTCGATGACCTCGTCCCAGTCGCCGCGCACGCGGTCGTAGGCGGCAGGGTCACGGCGGTCGGCAGGCACCAGTTGCGCGCCCTCCGGGACGGCGCCCGACTCGCCGCGCGCCAGGCAGACGACCTCCGCACCGGACGACAGCAGCGCGCCGACAATGGCGCGCCCCACCCAGCCGGTGCCGCCGAGCACCAGGACGCGTCGCATCAGGGGCGGACCCGCACCCGGCGTCCGTCGACGGCGACGACGTCTCCGACCTGCAGCTGCCGCCCGCGACGGCGGTCGACCTCGCCGTTCACCGTGACCAGGCCGTCGGCGATGGCCTCTTTCCCGTCTCCCCCGGAGTCGACGAGTCCGGCGAACTTCAGGAACTGCCCCAGGCGGATCGACGTACCGCCGATCGAGACGTCGGCGATCGGGGAAGACGTGGCCATCTCCGCATGCTAGTCGAGCCGACCCGCGTGCGCTGGGTCCCCACCCGGGCTACCGTTGGACGATGACCATGCACGGAGACTCGCCCCGCGATGACGACACCGCCGACGACGCCCTGACCTTCTCCGACCTCGGACTCGACGGCCCCGTGCTCAAAGCCCTCAAGGACGTCGGCTACGAGACGCCGTCGGCCATCCAGGCAGCCACCATCCCCCTCCTCATGGAGGGCCGGGACGTCGTCGGGCTCGCGCAGACCGGAACGGGCAAGACGGCCGCGTTCGCGCTGCCCATCCTGTCCCGCCTCGATCTGTCCCAGAAGTCCCCGCAGGCGCTCGTGCTCGCGCCCACCCGCGAGCTCGCCCTGCAGGTGGCGGAGGCGTTCGAGAGCTACGCGACGCACATGAAGGGCGTGCACCTGCTGCCGGTCTACGGCGGCCAGGGCTACGGCGTCCAGCTGTCGGCGCTGCGCCGGGGCGTGCACATCGTCGTCGGCACGCCGGGCCGCATCATGGACCACCTCGACAAGGGGACGCTCGACCTCTCCGAGCTCAAGTACCTCGTGCTCGATGAGGCGGACGAGATGCTCAAGATGGGGTTCGCGGAGGATGTCGAGACCATCCTCGCCGACACCCCGGACGACAAGCAGGTCGCCCTCTTCTCGGCGACGATGCCGGCGCAGATCCGCCGTATC
This sequence comes from Leifsonia xyli, assembly GCA_001647635.1. Lineage (NCBI taxonomy): Bacteria > Bacillati > Actinomycetota > Actinomycetes > Micrococcales > Microbacteriaceae > Leifsonia > Leifsonia xyli. The sequence continues at coordinate 1,594,174 of CP014761.1, forward strand.
TCCAAGAACTACCTGCACGATCCCGAAGAGATCACGGTCAAGACCAAGACCACCACCTCGGCGAACACGACGCAGCGCTACCTCGTCGTGTCGTACGCCCAGAAGGTCGACGCGCTCACGCGCATTCTCGAGGTGGAGAACTTCGAGGGCATGATCGTCTTCGTCCGCACCAAGAACGAGACCGAGACGCTGGCCGAGCGGCTGCGGGCCCGCGGATACTCGGCCGCCGCGATCAACGGGGATGTCGCGCAGGTCCAGCGCGAGCGGACGGTCGACCAGCTGAAGTCCGGCAAGCTCGACATCCTGGTGGCCACGGATGTGGCGGCGCGCGGCCTCGACGTCGAGCGCATCACGCACGTGGTCAACTTCGACATCCCGGTCGACACCGAGTCGTACGTGCACCGCATCGGCCGCACCGGCCGAGCAGGGCGCAGCGGTGCAGCGATCAGCTTCGTCACCCCGCGCGAGCGCCGCCTGCTCACCGCCATCGAGAAGGCCACGCGACAGCCGCTCACCCAGATGCAGCTACCGAGCGTCGAGGACGTCAACGTCACGCGCCTCGCCCGTTTCGACGACGCGATCACGGAGGCGCTGAGCCAGGAGGATCGGATCGCGCGATTCCGCGACATCATCGGTCACTACGTAGAACACCACGACGTGCCGGAGGCGGATGTGGCAGCGGCGCTCGCGGTCGTGGCGCAGGGCGACGAACCGCTCCTGCTCTCCGACGACGACGCCCTCTCACGGAGCGTGGAACGTGACTCCCGCGCCGACCGCTCGGAGCGGGCGGGCGGCCGCAACGACCGGCCCGCGCGTCGCGAGCGGAGCAGCACGCCCCTGGCGCCGTACCGGATCGAGGTCGGCAGGCGGCAGCACGTGGAACCGCGTCAGATCGTCGGCGCCCTGGCCAACGAGGGCGGACTGAGCCGCGACGACTTCGGGCACATCCGCATCATGCCGGACTTCTCCATCGTCGAGCTGCCGGCCGACCTGCCGGCGGACACGCTGTCCCGGCTCTCGGGCACGCGGATCAGCGGCAAGCTGATCGAGCTCCGGCCCGACCGCGGCGCACGGGCCCGGCGGGATGACCGACCGCGGCGCGACGACCGGCCGCCCGCAAGCCGCGACACCGCTGACCTTCGGCCCTCAGCGAGGACGGATGACGGCCGACGGGTCGAGGCACTACTCCAGCATCGACGGCCATTCGCCGTAGCCCGAGGCCGGGGTCAAGTGCCCGCCGCCGGGGATGGTGACGACTGGGATGCCGAGGGGCCGGCCGTGGACCGCCTCTGCTCCCTCCGGATTGCACGGGTCCGCATCCGAGGCGACGATCAGCGTGTCGGCCGCCGGGCGGCTGAGGGTCAGCTCGGCGAACTCCGCCACCTCTGGATTCTCGCGGAGGAAGCCTGGGGACGGCGGCGCGGCCAGCAGCACGCGGTCCACGGACGACTCCACGACGGAGTCCGCCGGTCGCGCACCCAGCCACAGCGCAGCCCCGAGGCTATGCGCGATCACGGTCACCTGCGCGCCGCCCTCGGCCGCTTCGCGCAGCGCCGCGTCGGCCGCCGCCCGCCACGCTTCGAGCCGCGGCTGTGCAGCATCCGGCAGCTGCGGGTAGACGACCCGCTCGCCGCGCTGCTCCAGGGCGGTGGCGAGCTCACGCTGCCAGTGGCCGGGCGGCCGGATGGACGCGAGGCCCATGACCGCGTTCCCGGCGAGCCCGACGGTCACGAACCAGCTCGCGCCGATGTACGAGAGGACGCGCTTCCGCGAGGTGCCGATCGCGAGGGGAGCCTCCGCGAACAGCTGGGCCGCGATGGTCAGCCCGGCGAACCCCACGGACAGGAAGGTGGTCTGCACCTGCCAGATGGCGGTAGCAGAGCCCGGGACCGGGGGAAGCACCGGCCGCACCCAGCCGGGATCGCCGGCGGCGTGGAGGATGACGAGCAGCACCACGCTGACGAGCAGTGCGCACGCCACGACCGTGAGTTCCCGCCACCACGCTTTCGCGGGTGCGTCCGCCCTGCCCGGCTTCTCGCGCATGCTGCGACAGTACCCAACGAGACCGCGTCCGGCCTCCCCTTCTCGTGCCTTCAGATCCGCGTACCGTGTCCGGCAATCGCGGAAGCATCCGCACCGATCCAAGGAGACAGCATGGGACTCGACGACAAGGTCGACGCAAAGGGCGACAAGCTGAAGGGCAAGGTCGACGAGCTCATCGGCAAGGCCACCGATGACGAGTCACGCGTCGTGAAAGGCAAGGCGGAGCAGGTCGAGGGGAGCATCAAGGACACCGTCGCCGACGCCAAAGCGCACCTGAAGGACACCGCAGATAAGTCGCACGACGACCGTCGCGACGACGCGCTCTAGGAGCGAGTGCCGACCTCCTCGTGCTTCACAGCGAGGAGGTCGACCGTCCGCAGGTCGGGGTCCCTCGCCAGCAGGTCCGGGCCGACCTGGCCGAGGGCCTTCGGGATCTCGCCGCCGAGGTGGGCGTTCCGTGCATCCTCGTCGGCGAAGGAATCGAAGATGCCGAAGTGGGTTTCGTCGATCTGGAACGCGTACCAGGTGCGCGTTCCCGGCTCGCGCTCCACCACGTCCTTGCCGCCGATCAGGAACTCCTTCACCTCCGCGGCCTTCTCGGGCTTCGCTTCGAGCAATGCCAGTACACCGAGCGTGAGGTCCATGTCCGTCTCCTCTTCGATATGTGACTCGTGATGCGACCTGCTAGAGAAGCAGGTCCCAGACGCGTGAAGCCTGGTCCCAGTGGCGGGTCTGCGGGTTCTTGACATCCCCGTTGAGGATGCGAAACGTCCGAGCGAGCGCCACACCGAGTCCGCCCGCGATCTGCGGAAGCCGATCGCGCAGCTCGTCGCTGTAGACGAGGTCGAGTGGAGGGCGCCGCGTCAGCTGTTCGAGGAGCGAATCCAACGACAGCTCCTCGTCGATCGCTTCGAAGGCCTGGACGGACTCCTGCAGTCCCTTGGTGATCGGCAGTCCTGCGGCTCGATGACGTCGCGGCCGTTGGCTCTCGCATTCGCCATGCCGCGGAGAAGCAGGTCGTAGAGTCTGTCGTTCACGAAATCGCCGAAACGCCGCAGATCATCCTTGTCCACATCGAGGCTGGCGGCCTCGCGGAAGAAGCGTTCGAACGCGGCGACACCCAGAAGTTCCATGGCGCCGTCACCTCTTTCCGTGGCGCTTGAACTTCTCCGCCAGCCGCTTGGCCGTCCCCTTGGTCTCCTCCTCCACCCGCTGCGCCAGCTGCTGAAGCTTCCGCAGCGAACGGATGAGGGCCGACTGCCGGTGGCTCGACTCCTCGGCCGTCTCTTCGAGCGGCACCACGATCTCATCGCCGGCGATGGTCACGACGTAGGCGGAGTCATCCGCGTTCAGCGCGATGGTCACCGGCACGGTGTCTCCCGTGTCCGGGTCGACGGCCACGGCCTCGATCGCGAGGTCCACGTGCGACCCGTCGTCGGTCTCGATGACATCCACTTCGGTGAGCGGGCCGCTCTCGATGGTGAGGACGAAGTCGTCCTGCGCGGGAGTCCTGTCGTCGTCGTTTCTCGCATCAGCCATGATGGCTCCTTATCCGCAGCGGGGGTTGGTATCCCTGGACGCTACGCGGCGCCGCGATCCCGGCCTATGTGCTGTCATGCCCAAAGCCACTCCGCGATTTCACCCGCGGGGCAGGACGACGTCAGGCGTGCTCGTCGACGGTGCGCGCGTTCGTCAGCGTGAGAGCCCCGAAGCCCGCGATCAGGCCGACCGCCACGGCGAGGATGCCGAAAACCACCTGCTCGCCGTGGAAGAACGACGCGACGAGCCCGTGGCTCCACGTCCCGTTCGGCAGCACGGTGGTGACGAGCACGGAGATGAGCGTTCCGACGACCGCTGTGCCGATGCTGGTACCGACCTCCTGGGCCGCGTCGTTCATCGCGGCGCCCATCGACGTGCGGTTCTCGGGCATCGCGCCGACGAGCGCGACCGCGCAGATCGTCATGACCGTGCGCAGGCCGATCGTCATCACGACCATGGAGATCGCGATCGCCACGTAGTTCTGCTGCACGCTCCACGCCATCAGGCCGAGTCCGGCCGCGAGAACGAGCGCGCCCACGAAGCAGGCGATGCGATGTCCGAAGCGGCGCACCATCCACTCGGTCAGCGGCGTCGCGCCGATCATCGTGAGGATGATCGGGAGGTTCGCGAGCCCCGCCATCAGCGGCGTCCATCCCCAGGCGTACTGGAAGTGGAGCACCAGCGCGAACATCACACCCGCCATCGCGATCGAGGTGCCGATCTGGGCGATGGCGGCGCCGCGAACAGTGCCGCGGCGGAACAGCCGCAGGTCGAGCATCGGCGACGCAGCTCGGCGCTCGCGCACGATGAACAGCACGAGGGACACCGCGGCTCCGAGCGCGACCGCGATCGTCAGCGGCGACAGCCATCCGTTCTGCACCCCGCTGGTCAGCGCGTAGCAGGCGAGGCCGATCGTCAGGATGCTGAGCGCGGCGCCGGGAAGGTCGAGCCTGTCCTTCGTCAGGCCGTCGGCGGTGTCTGGCGCGACGCCGAAGTGCACGCCGAGGCACGCGATGAGGGCGATCGGCGCGTTGATGAGCAGCAGCCACTGCCAGGAGAGGTGCGCGAGCACGCTTCCGGCGAGGAGCGGACCGAGGACGAAGCCCGACATGCCGACGACCATCATCAGGGTGATCGCGCGCATCCGGAGCTTGTCGTCGTCGAACAGCCGGAAGACGAGGGAGTTCGTGATCGGCGCCATCGCGGCCGCAGCGATGCCGAGCAGGGCGCGCAGCGCGATGAGCTCGCCCGTGGTGGTGACCAGCAGCACACCGAGGCTCAGCAGCCCGAACAGGCCCAGACCGATCTGGAGCACCCGACGGCGACCGAAGCGGTCGGCGACCGATCCGGCCGTCAGCAGCAGGCCGCCGAAGGTGAGCGAGTACGCGCCCGTGATCCACTGCAGGGAAGTGGTGTCGCCGCCAAGGCTGCGCCCGATGGTGGGGAGCGCGACGGACAGCAGGGTGTTGTCCACCATCTCTACGAAGAAGGCGAGGCAGAGGGCGGCGAGGGGCATCCACGCCGCCTTCATGGATGCGTAGGCGCGGGATCGGGTGACGGTTGCGGTGCTCATGGCGGCTCCTGTATCGAACAGTGTTCGAGTCTCGAACAACGTTCGATAGAATAGAACAGCGTTCGATAAACTGCAAGCATGAGCAATCCACAGCGCACCGCCCAGCAGCGTCAGCGGGCGTCGCACTCCCTCGAGTCCGTGTTGGCCGAGGCCGTCGCGATCCTCGACGAGTCCGGTGCGCAGGGACTCACCATCCGCGCCCTCGCCACCCGGCTCGGCGGAGGCCCGGCGAGCGTGTACTGGTACGTGTCGGGACGCGACGAGCTCCTCGACCTCGCAGCCGACTCGGTGCTCGAGGGCGTCCTGGAGGCGGTGTCCGACGTGGCGTCCGACGATCCGATCGCCGACCTGCGCGCGATCGCCCGCACACTCTTCGACGCCATCGTCGACCGCCCCTGGCTGGGCGCCTACGCCATGCGCGACACCGGCCGCCAGGTCCACTCGCTGATGCTCTACGAGCGGATCGGCGAAGAGGTGATGCGTCTCGGCCTCACTCCGCGCGAGAGCTTCTACGCCGCCTCCGCCGTCGTCGGCTTCGTGATCGGCACCGCCGCCGACATGGGTCAGGAGCTGCCGGACGCCGTCCTCTCCGGCGAGCTCGACCAGAAGCAGTACCTCGCGGAGGCGACCAGGCAGTGGCGCGCGCTGGACCCCGCGGAGTTCCCCTTCATCCACCACATCGTCGACGAGTTCGCGGTGCACGAGGACCGCGATCAGTTCCGCGCCGGCCTGGACCTCCTGCTGGCAGGGCTCGAACTGCAGGCGGGACGGGCGTCCAGAGGGACCCGCTGACCACTTCCGCATTCCGGCCGATAGTTCCGGTATGCGCAGAACGATCGCCACCCTGATCGGCGCAGCCCTCGTCGTGGCGGCGCTCGTAGGGGCGCCCCCGCCGGCGGCCCGCGCCGACGACCTTCCCGCCTTCGGCAGCCGCCTCTACGTCGACCCCACGAGCGACGCCCAGCGGATGTACGACTCCCTCACCGCCCAGGGCGATACGGCGAAGGCGGCGCTCATCGGCCGGATCGCGAGCCGGCCGATGGCGGTCTGGCTGGGCGACTGGTACACGCCGACGCTTCTGGTCAGCGTGATCCAGCGCCACCTGCGCGCGGCCGCTGCCCAGGGAGCGACACCGGTGTTCGTGACGTACGCCATCCCGAACCGGGACTGCGGCGGCTTCTCGGCGGGCGGCTACACGCCCGACCAATACCTCGAGTGGACCCGGCAGGTGGGGGCCGCGCTGGCGGGCAGCCGCGCCGTCGTCCTGGTCGAGCCGGACTCCCTCGCCATGCTCTCCAGTGCGAAATGCGCGGGTGTGGCCGCGACGCGACTTCCGCTGCTGCAGTCCGCCGTCTCGATCTTGGCGGGCTCAGGACTGTCCGCCTATCTCGACGGCGGCAACGCCCGCTGGCTGACCCCGGACGCACAATCCGCCTACCTGAAGGCCGCCGGGATCGCCGGTGCGCGCGGATTCTTCACCAACGTCTCCAACTTCGACACCACGCAGAGCGAGCGGGACTACGCCGGGAAGATCTCCTCCCGCACCGGATGGAAGCACTTCGTGATCGACGTGTCCCGCAACGGCAACGGCTGGACCGGCACCTGGTGCAACCCGCCCGGGGCGGCGCTCGGCCAGAACCCTCAGATCACGGAGTCGGCCTCGACCAAGCTGGACGCCCTGCTCTGGGTGAAGCACCCCGGCGCCAGCGACGGCCCCTGCAACGGCGGGCCACCGGCCGGCGCCTGGTACGAGAGCGCGGCCGAGGCGCTGGTGCTGAACAGCCCGGGTCTCCGGGTGAACTCCCCGGCGATCCTCAGAGCGAGGCCGACGCGCCGCTGACCGCGGCGAACCCGTCCCGGACCGCGGCGACCAGGTGGCGGACGGCCGGCGACGAACGCCCGTCGGCGTCCTCCGGCGGCGCCGTCGCCACGTGGATCGAGCGGACGAACGACGGGTCGTCGATCGGCCGCAGCACGATGCCCGGGTGCTCCGCCGTCGTCGCCAGCCGGGGGATGATCCCGACCACCATCCGTGCGGCGGTCATCCCGAGGAGGACCTGGAAGTCGTCGGTCCGGATCGCCACGTCCAGGACCTGCCCCTCCGAAGCGAACGCGTCGGCGAGGACGCGGTCGATCGCGTCCTCCCGCGACGTGGCGCAGACCCAGCGCTCGTCGTGCAGGGAGAGCAGCGCGGCACGGTCGATCGCCGGGCGGGCGGCAAGAGCATGGCCGGACGGCAGCGCGAGCATCAGGGGATCGCGGTACACCTCGATCGCGTGCACGGTCGGGCGGAACGGCAGCTCGTAGCCGGGCACTGTGTAGACGAGCGCGGCGTCGAGCGCGCCGCGGTTGATCCGGTCGACGAGCGCCGGGACCTCCTCGACCGTCGCGTCGATCCCGATCCCCAGGTCGCCGACCGCGGCCGCGACGAACGGCAGGATGCTGGCGGCAGCGGTCGCGAACGTCCCGAGCCGCAGACGCACCCGTCCGAGCTCGCTGAACTCGCGCGCATCCCCGATCGCACGTTCGCTGAGCGTCAAGATCTGCTGCGCACGCTCGAGGAGCAGCATGCCGACCGGGGTCAGCCGGCTGCCACGCGGTGAACGCGTCAGCACCGGCGAACCGACCAGGCGCTCCAGGTTCTTCAGGTGGTAGTCGACCGTCGGCTGACCCCACCCCAGCCGACGGGCGGCCGCGGTGACCGAGCCCTCGGCGTGCACGGCTTTGAGCGCCTCGAACTGCCTCAGATCTGCCATGCACGTGCCCTGTCTGGATGGATGCCGTCGCTTCAGCGGCGAAGCGAGCCACATACACTCTATGTGGGTCGGGCGGACTTTGGGGGTTCTGGTCGGCCGCGCCCACCGCGACGATGGATGGCGGATCCGATTGCCCCGCCATTCGAAGGAGACTGGTATGCCCACCATCGCCCAGCAACTGCTGCGCAGGAAACCCACGACGCCTCCGGGAGCGGGTGAGGCCCAGCTCAAGCGGAGCATCGGCCTGTTCTCGCTGACCATGATCGGGGTCGGTGGGACGCTCGGCACCGGGATCTTCTTCATCCTGTCCCAGGCGGTCCCCGTCGCCGGTCCCGCCGTGATCTGGTCGTTCGTCATCGGCGGCGTCGTCGCCGGCCTGACCGCGCTGTGCTACGCCGAGATGGCGGGCGCCGTCCCCGTCTCGGGCTCGACCTACTCCTACGCCTACGCGACGCTGGGCGAGGGCACCGCCATGGCGGTCGGAGCCTGCCTGCTGCTGGAGTACGGCGTCTCCACGGCCGCCGTCGCCGTCGGATGGTCGCAGTATGTCAACCAGCTCCTGCAGAACCTGTTCGGCTGGCAGCTGCCCGTGCAGCTCTCCCAGGCCCCGGAGCAGGGCGGCATCGTCAACGTCCCCGCGGTGATCGTCATCGTGCTCTGCTCGCTGCTGCTCCTGCGGGGAGCGCGCGAGTCCACGACGGTCAACAGCATCATGGTCGTCATCAAGATCGCCGTCGTCGTCTTCTTCTGCGCGGTCGCGTTCACGGGGTGGAACGCCGACCACTTCCACAACTTCGCTCCCGCCGGATTCGCGGGCATCGTCGGCGGAGCCGGGATCATCTTCTTCTCGTTCGTCGGCCTCGACGCGGTGTCGACGGCCGGCGAGGAGGCCAAGAACCCCAAGCGGAACCTGCCGCTCGCCATCATCTTCGCTCTGCTGATCATCATCGTGCTCTACGTCGGCACGAGCATCGCCGCCCTCGGCGCGCAGGCGCCCTCGAAGTTCGAGAACCAGGATGCGGGACTCGCCGCGATCCTGCAGAACATCGTCGGCGCCAGCTGGCCGGGCACCATCGTCGCGATCGGCGCCATCATCTCCATCTTCTCCGTGACGCTCGTCGTGCTGTACGGGCAGACGCGCATCCTGTTCGCCATGTCGCGGGACGGGATGATCCCGCCGGTCTTCGCGAAGGTGAACCCGCGGTCGATGACCCCGGTGCGGAACACCGTCATCGTCATGATCGCCACGAGCATCCTCGCTGCCGTCATCCCGATCGACTTCCTGGCCGAGATGACGAGCATCGGAACGCTCGTGGCCTTCCTCGTCGTGTCGCTCGGCGTGATCATCCTGCGGGTGCGCGAGCCGGAGCTGGAGCGCGGCTTCCGCCTCCCGTTCGGCTGGACCATCCCCATCCTGTCGATCGCGGGCTGCATCGCGATCATCACGCAGCTGCGCCTCATCACGATCGTCGTCTTCCTGATCTGGACCGCCGCGTTCCTCGTCTTCTACTGGTTCTACGGCCGGAAGCACTCGGCGCTGCAGACGGGACAGCCGGTCGCCGGCGGCGACGCGCCGTACACGAGCAACTTCGCGCAGCCCAGCAAGAGCGAGATCCGCGAGGCGGCGGCGCGCCGGAAGGCCGGCCGGAGATGAGGATCGTCGTCGGGGTCGACCCCGCCCACCGCTCGGCGTCGGCGCTGCACCTCGCCGCGATGCTCGCCCGCTCCTCCGGCGCGGACCTCATCGTGGCCGCCGTCGTCCCGCCCGCGTGGCCCTCGACGGCCGGAGGAGCGGATGCGGAGTGGCGCGGCTACACGAAGGAGAACGCCGACGGCGCGCTCGACCATGCCGCCGCCGTCCTCGGAGGCTCGACGGCCGCGGAATACGTGCTGCACGAAGCCCCGTCGGCTCGGCGCGGCCTCGTGGAGCTCGCCGAGCAGCGGGAGGCGTCCCTCATCGTCGTCGGCTCCGGAGCCGCAGGGCACCCGGGTCGCATCGCCCTCGGCGCCGAGAGCGACACCCTCCTGCACGCCTCTCCCGTTCCGGTCGCCCTCGCCCCGCGCGGGTACCGCGCCGCGGAGGACGCCCGCGTGAGCCGGGTCACGGCCGCCTACCGGGGCACGGGCGCCTCAGCGGCGCTGGTGCTGGGCGCCGCGGGCGTCGCGGCGGCGGTCGGTGCCGAGCTGCGCGTCGCCTCCTTCGCCGTCGTGCCGCGCGATTCCGGGACGTCGGGCGCCGGGCTCGACGCCGAGCAGCCGATCACGGACACCTGGGCGGCCGACATCGAACGCCACGCGGAGGCGGTGGTGCGCCAGGTCGAGGAGCTGCCGGACGCTCCGACCATCTCCGGTATCGCCGTCGGCACCGGTGAGTCGTGGGAGGCGGCCATCGAGGACATCGGCTGGGAGCCGGGCGAGGTGCTGGTGGTCGGCTCGAGCACGCTCGGCCCCCTCGCTCGTGTCTTCCTCGGCTCGCACGCCGCCAAGATCGTCCGCCACTCCCCCGTGCCGGTCGTCGTCGTCCCGCACGGAAGAGAGTAGCCATGCCCCATCCCCTTCTCGACCTCTTCCCCGCCGGGGCCGCCGTCGACTCAGACGGCACGCTCGTGATCGCCGGGTGCCGGGTCGACGACCTCGCGAAGGAGTTCGGCACGCCCGCGATCGTCGTCGACGAGGGCGCCCTGCGGGCGAGAGCGCGCGAGTACCGCGACGCCCTCACCTCGCGCCGGCCGAACGCGCGCGTCGTCTTCGCGTCGAAGGCGTTCCCGGCGACCGCGGTTCAGCGAGTCATGGTGGAGGAGGGGCTCGGCCTGGACGTCGCCGGCGGCGGCGAGATCCTCAGCGCCCTGCGCGCGGGCGTGGATCCCGCACTCGTTGTCATGCACGGCAACGCCAAGACCACGGAGGAGCTGCGGATCGCGGTCGAGGCCGGTGTCGGGCTCGTCGTCGTGGACAACGAAGACGACGTGGATCGGTTGGAGCAGCTGGTCGCGCCCGGCAGCATCCAGGGCGTGCTCGTGCGCGTCATCCCCGGGGTGGTCTCCTCGACGCACCCGCACGTGCAGACCGGGCAGGTGGGCTCCAAGTTCGGGCTGACCCCCCAGGCTGCGCGGCACGTCATCGAGCGAATCGAGGCGAGCCCGCTCCTCGACCTGCGCGGGCTGCACGCCCACGTCGGTTCGCAGGTCATGGACCCGTCGGAGCTGGCCGCGGCCGTCGCTCCGCTCGCCGCACTCGGCGCCTTCCCGGTCTACGACCTCGGCGGCGGCCTCGGCGCCCGCTACACGCTCGAGGACCGCCCCGCCTCCGTGGACAGCTACGTCGAGGCGCTGCTGGCCGCGGCGGACGAGCACCTGCCCGCCGAGGCGGAGCTCATCATCGAGCCCGGCCGCAGCATGGTGAACGCCTCCGCCTTCACCCTGTACACGGTCACCACCGTGAAGCGCGACGCCCGGAACTTCGTCGCCGTCGACGGCGGCATGGGCGACAACCTCGAGGCCGCCCTCTTCCAGCAGCGTTACGAGGCCGTCCTCGCCGGCCGCCTCCACGACGCGGACACCGAGGACGTCGTGGTGGTCGGCCGTCACTGCGAGTCCGGCGACGTGCTCATCGATCCGCTGCGGCTGCCCGCCGCGCGGGTCGGCGACCTCCTGGCCGTCCCCGCTACGGGTGCGTACACGCACACCATGGCGAACAACTACAACGGCTACCGCCGACCGCCGGTCGTCTTCGTGCGCGACGGCGAGGCCAGGGCCGTGATCCGCCGCGAGACGTGGGCGGACCTGTTCGCGCGGGATGTCTGAGTCGCTCCCGCACGATACGCTCACGCCATGGCACATCTTGATGCCGCACGGGCATGACGCGATTTCGGGGTGGCGCACCCCTGGCGACGGGCCTGCTCGCCGTTACCCTGCTCGCCGGCTGCACTCCGTTGTATACGGCCTGCTCGATGCCCGACATCCGACCCCCTCACATCGCCGCCGACGCCACCATCTGGCTCCGTCTGCATCCGGGCGGCACCGTTCACGCCTGCTTTGAAGGCGCCTGCGACCGCGAGAACGGAACGGAGCCGTCCTTCGAGGTCGTCGTCCCGAACACCGTGGACCTCACGAAGAAGCACGACCTCGTGGTCTCGCTGCACGACCAGGCGGCCACCACGACCGCCGCCGCGTCGATGGCGCTGGTGCTCATCCCGCGCCAGACGGGAGGCCCGTGTCCGATGCCCGATCAGTGGAGCCGCCAGGTCGCGATCGGGACGGACGGGCGGATACAGGTCGGCGGGGCCGACGACGGGCGCATCATCGTCCCGACCCCGGCCGAGCCATCCCCCGACGCAGGCTCAGGCTCGTGAGCGAGGCCGCGCCCGAGAACGATGCGAGCAGTGGCAGGACCCACCCTTTCGGTGTGGGCGGGCAGCTGGACGCCGACTTCGACGATCGCGTCGTCACCGTCGACGCGTCGAGCTTCCCCGTAGCGCTCCACGTCCTCGCAATAGAGCGGAACGTCTGCGCTCCGATAGATGGAGATGCGCAGCGAATCCCCGGATCGGAGCGCCTCGTCCGGTACCGGTGATCCGTCATCCTCATGGCCGGCGGGAGAGAGGTCGTAGCCCTGGGCGGACGCCGTCTGCTTCAGGGTCTCGGAGATTCGGCCCGCGTGGGGCACCACGTAGTACGCCATCGACCACGGGGTCAGGTTGTCGGGGCCGTAGCCTGCATCCCCGTTGCCGCAGAGCCTCGTGCCGCCCTCTTTCTCCAGGGCGACTTCGAAAGGCTTGATCTTCTTCTCCGCTTCGTTCGTCGCGAAGGGGTGGAGCGCACCGACGATGACCACCACGGTGTAGCCGGCGACAGCACAGAAGCTGAGAACCGGAACCGCGACGACGACGATCATCGCGATCGCCAGCAACCGCTTCCATCCGCCGGCCGCGTCGCTTGGCCCCCGCTGTGCCCCCACGTCTGGAGCGTATGGGAGATCGGGACCAGCGAGACATCCCCCGTCCGGGAGCCGAACGGCGGCCGCACGTCGCGCCTTCAGTCGACGCGGACTCCGTCGTCGCGACGGCCCTCGCCGCGCTGCTGAGCGCGAGCGCGCTTCCGCCGGCGGAGTGCGCTGATCACGATCGGGGCGAGCGAGACCACGATGACGACGATCATGAGCACGTCGATGTTGTTCGCGATGAACGGGATCCCGCCGAGCAGGACGCCGAGGACGACCATCACGACGACCCAGCTGATTCCGCCCAGGGCGTTCCACAGCAGGAACCGGCGGTAGCGCATGTTCGCGATGCCGGCCGACAGCGGGACGTAGGTGCGGACGAAGGGGACGAATCGGCCCAGAACGAGCGACGGCCCGCCGTACTTCGCGAAGAAGGCCTCAGCCGCCTCCAGCCGTTCCGTCTTCAGGACCCGAGCATCCGGCTTGAACAGGCCCCGCCCGAAGCGCTTGCCGATCCAGTAGCCGGCCTGGTCGCCGAGGAAGGCGGCGACGATCGCGACGACGGCGATCTGCCAGATCTCAATGCCGAGCTTCGGGGCGAGGATCGCCGCTGTGATGAGCAGCGAGTCGCCCGGCAGGAACGGGAAGAGGACGCCCGATTCGATGAACACGATAACGGCGATGCCGAGAAGCACCCACGGTCCGAAGGCGTGCAGCCAGGTCGACGCGTCGAGCAGCGGTATGGATGCGTGCGAGATCATCGGTCCTCCCGGGTGCCGGTCGTCAGTTCAGCGACGTGTACTCCCCCAGCGTCGCGAACCACTCCCCAGAAGCCTCTAAGAGAGGACGCCGAACGCATCCTCCCCCTGAGGAGAACCGGCCCGCTGTGGATGGAGGGGAAGCGGGCCGGCTCTCCTGGCTCAGAGTCAGCCGTCGGCGCCGGCCGGCTTGGTGGTGGGGGTGAAACCTTCGAGCTTGTTCGCCGCGTCGGCGTACTTGTTGGTGAAGGTGTCCTGGTACGTCACCTTGGAGGTGTCGACGCCGATGGTCTTCTCCATGTCGAAGATGACTTTCGGGCCGCCGGCGGGCATGATGCCGTCCGGCAGGAACTGGCCCTTGTCGGTGGCGAGACCGTCGATGTACTGCTGCTTGGTGATCGTGGCGTTCTGCACGAAGTCCTGCGGCAGCTTGTTCGCGATGTCGGCGGCGCTGTGGGAAGAGATCCAGTGCATGGTGGCGACGAGGGCGTCGACGACCTTCTGGGCCGCATCCTCGTGGCTCTTCACCCAGCTCTCGTTCGCGAGCAGGCCCGCTGCGGGCCAGTCGCCGCCGAGCGCCTTCGTCGCACCCTTGGTGGTCGCGAGGTCGACGCCGGTGACCGCCAGCTTCTGACTGGTCAGCGCGCCGACGGTCGGCTGTGTGGTCATCACGCAGTCCGCGCTGCCGCGCTGGATGGCCGCGATGGCCGTCGACCCGGCGTGTACTGCGATCGTGTTGTACTGCTTCTTGTCCACGCCGGCCTTGGCCGCGAGGAACTGGGTCAGCTCGTCGGTGCCGGAGCCGAGGTCGGTGACGCCCATGTTCTTGCCCTTGAAGTCGGCGGCGGAGCTCACTCCGGCCTTGGGGCTGCACATGACCCGCTCACCCGGGGCGCCGGAGAGCTGGACGAGGTTGATGACCTTCTTGCCCTTGGACTGGAAGTCGACGGTGTGGATGTACCAGGCGCCCGCCATGTCGACCTGCCCGGAGGCCATCGCCTCCTCGGCGCCGACGCCGCCGTTCTGCTCGGTGGAGAGCTCCATGTTGACGCCGTACTTCTTGTAGTAGCCGAGGCTCTGCGCCAGCTGGTAGGGCAGGTAGATCTGCTTGTCGATGCCGCCGACCATCATCTTGACGGTCGGCATCGAGGCGCTGTCCGAGCTGGAACCGGACGAGGCGCCTCCGGCGCCGGAGCTGCAGGCGGCGAGTCCCAGCGCGACGACTCCCGCCGCCGCGATGACACCGATGGTGCGCTTCTTCATGTGGATGTTCCTTTCGTGGTGCCGGCGTGCCGGCGGTCTGCGTCGTTGCAGGGTCGTGGGTTCTAGATGGCCTGGGCCGACTCCGAGCGGCTCGGCGGCCGCCACTTCAGCAGCGCCTTCTCCAGGAGGGTGATGAGGTACTCGGCGATCAGCGTGACGACGGCGACGATCACCATGCAGGCGAAGACGGTGTTCGGGTCGAAGTTGCCTTGCGACTGGCTGATGATCAGCCCGATGCCGTGCTGGGCTCCGAGCACCTCTGCCACGAGCGCTCCGATGATGGCGAAGCCGAACGCGGTGTGGAGGCTCGCGATGATCCAGGTCATGGCCGACGGGATGGTGACGTGCCGGGCGACCTGGAACGGGGAGGCGCCGAGCACTCGGACATTGGCGACCAGGTTCTGGTCGACCTCTCGGACGCCCTGGAAGGCGTTGAAGAAGACGACGAAGAACACCAGCACCGCGGCCAGCAGCACCTTCGGGAAGACCCCGAGCCCGAAGGCGACGATGAAGATCGAGCCGAGGACGATGCGAGGGATGGAGTTGACGATCTTGATGTAGGGACCGAACACGGACGCGAGGTAGCGGTTCGAGCCGAACAGGATGCCGATGACCACGCCTGCGACGGTGCCGAGGAGGAAGCCGAGGAACGCCTCCTGCACGGTGATCCACAGGTTCTCCCAGATGGTGCCGAACGCGGTGCCCTGGGTGAACAGCCGGACCAGGCTGTCCCAGATGCCGGACGGCTGTCCGTAGAAGAACTTGTCGACCCAGCCGGCCGCGGTGAACCACTGCCACCCGCCGATGACGAACACGGCGACGCCGATGCGTCCGACCCACACCCAGGTGGTGCGGCTGCGGCGAGCGCGCCGCCCGGCGAGCTGGAGTTCGGTCTCCCGTTGCTGCGCCGCGGCCGGGTCGGCGCCGATGGTCGTGGTGGTTCTGGATGTGCTGGTCATGGTGCTCACGCCGCCGCCCCTGCCGTCTGCTCGTAGGCCCGCGTCACCTCGTCGCGCAGCGACTCCCAGATGCGGCCCTGGATCTCGAGGAAGCGCTCCTCGTGGCGGATCTCCTGCACGTCGCCGCGGGGACGCGGCAGGTCGACGTCGAAGACGTCCTTGACGGTGCCGGGGCTGCTGGTCATGATCACGACCCGGTCGGAGAGCGCGACCGCCTCATCCAGATCGTGGGTGATGAACAGCACGGAGGGCCGCAGCTCCTCCCAGAGGCCGAGCAGCTCGGTCTGCATGATCGCCTTGGTCTGCACGTCCAGCGCGCCGAACGGCTCGTCCATGAGAAGGATGCGCGGGTTGTTGATGAGGGCGGCCGCCATCGCGACGCGCTTGCGCATTCCACCGGACAGCTGGTGCGGGTACCGGTCTTCGAAGCCCGCGAGACCGACCCGGCGCAGCCAGTCCATCGCCAGCGCCTCCGCCTCCTTCTTCGGGGTGCCGACGAGCACGGGGCCGATCATGACGTTGCCGAGCACCGTCTTCCACGGGAAGAGCGAGTCGGCCTGGAACATGTAGCTGACGCCGCTGGTGATGCCGTCGACGATCCGGCCGCCGACGCTCACCGAGCCGGCGCTCGGCCGCTCGAGACCGGAGACCTGCGCGAGGGTGGTGGACTTGCCGCAGCCGGTCGGTCCGACGATGGCGCAGAACTGCCCGGGTTCGACGGTCAGCGTGACGTCGTGGATCGCGGTGAAGGTGTCGCCCTTGGGGGTGAGGAACCGTTTGGTGAGCCCGACGATGTCGATGCCGGCGGGTTGATCCGCTCCGGGGGATCCGATGGTCGTGCGGGGTCGTGGGTCGCCCATGTCGAAAGACCTCTCTGTCTTGCGGGTGTGTCGCAGTCGATGCTGCGGCCGCGGACCCCGGCCTGTCGCGCTTGTGCGCCATTCGCTTCGTTGTGCGCGTTGCGGCGGGTTCTGCGCATTCTGCGCGCGTGCGATCCCCAGGCGCGGATGACATGATGTGCTTCTGATGCGACGACGGATCCGACGACTGTCGAGCCAGATACTGCTGGCTCAGGTGGTGATCCTGACCGCCTCGATGGCCATCGGGTTCCTCCTCTTCGCGCAGACCGCGCGCACGAACCTGGACGCGGACTACCAGGCGAGAGCGGCGGGAATCGCCCAGACGTTCGCGGGCATCCCCGTGGTGCAGGAGTGCATGGAGACGCCGACCGCGACGTGCGATGCGACGATGCAGTCCCTGGCATCGCAGACCGCGAACCGGACCGGCGCCGCCTATGTCGTCGTCATCGACTTGAACCGGGTACGGCACACGCATCCGGACCCGTCACTCATCGGCAAGAAGGTCTCCGAACCGATCGTCGCCCGCGACGGCAAGGTGCACCTCGGCACGGACAGCGGGGCCACCGGCGTGAACGCGAATGCCCGGGTGCCCATGTTCGGCGCCGGCGATCGCGTAGTCGGGGAGGTGTCGGTCGGCATCCGCGAGAGCAGCGTGTCCGGTGAGCTGCTGAGCGAGCTCCCGTCCTACGCGCTGTGGTTCGCCCTGGTGCTCGCGATCGGCGCCCTTGCGTCGTTCGCGCTGGCGAGCCTGCTGAAGCGACGCACCTTCGGACTCGAGCTCGACGAGATCGCCCGGCTGCTGCAGGAGCGCGAGGCGACGCTCCATGGCATCCGCGAGGGCGTCATCGCCATCGATCCCGCAGGCCGCATCACGGTCGTCAACGACGAGGCCCAGCGGCTGCTGCGCCTCCCCGACGGAGCGCGAGGACGCCGGCTGGAGGACGTCCTCGCCGCCAGCCCGATCCGCGACACGCTCACCGGGACCAGCGAGGTGAAGGACGCGATCGCCGTCACGGACGAGTACGTCCTGGTCATCAACCGCATGCCGGTGACCCTCGGGGGCGGGCGCACGGGGCCGTCTTCACCCTTCAGGACCGCACCGAGCTCACCGGCCTGACACGGGAGCTGGACGGCGAGCGCAGCTTCACCGAGTCCATCCGGGCCCAGCAGCACGAGTTCTCGAACCGGATGCACGCCCTCTCCGGGCTCCTCGAGCTGGGCCGCTCGGACGAGGCGTTGAGCTATCTGACCGAGATCCGGGGCACCACCGCAGACCTGGACAACACCCTGCGAACGCACATCGGCGCGCCGATGGTGATCGGGCTGCTGCTGGGCAAGGCGGCGGAGGCGAACGAGCGCGGCATCGAGCTCGTCGTCTCGCCGGATACCGACGTCTGCGAGGCACCGGACCGCGTGCAGGCGCTGACCACGATCCTCGGCAACTTGATCGACAACGCCTTCGATGCCCTCGCGGGAGCTGCTGCACCGCGTCGCGTGGTCGTCGGCATCGTCGAGACGGCGCACTCGCTCACGGTGCGGGTCTCCGACAACGGACCCGGGGTGCCGAGCGCCGATATCCCGCGGATCTTCGAGAACGGCTATACGACCAAGCGCGGTTCTCTGGTGCGGCACAGCGGTCTCGGCCTCTCGCTCGTGCACTCCACGGTGACGAAGCTCGGCGGCACGGTCACGGTCTCCGGCGACGGCGGCGCGACCTTCGAGGTCGTCGTCCCGCGATCCGCGCCCACGGTCACCGAGGTGCGCTCGTGAGCGAGAAGGAGCTGACGGTGCTGGTCGTCGACGACGACTTCCGGGTGGCGAGCGTCCACGTCGGCTTCGTCGAGGCTGTTCCGGGGTTCCGGGTAGTCGGCGAGGCGCATACCGCGTCCGAGGCGCTGACGCTCGCCGAGTCACTGCACCCGGACGTGGTTCTGATCGACATCTACCTGCCCGATGGAGATGGTCTTCAGGTGGTGAGGAAGCTCCTCACCGCTCCGGCCCCTCCGGCGGTGATCGTCATCTCGGCGGCCAACGACATCCCCACCGTCCGGCTCGCCGTGCAGCTCGGCGCGCTCCACTATCTGGTCAAGCCGTTCGGCTTCGCGGAGCTGTCCGAGCGCCTGACGACGTTCCGAAAGGCGCACGAGAGCATCTCCGAGTTCGGCGTCGAGGCGACACAGCACGACATCGACCGCATCTTCGAGTTGATGCGTTCCAGCCCCGCCGCTCAGACCGAGGCGTTGCGCCGCCTGGCCCCCACGCTTCAAGCCGTCTACGACGCGGTGGCGTCACGATCGGAGAGCAGCTCAGCCACCGAGGTCGCCGCCGCGATCGGCGTGAGCCGGGCCACCGCGCAGCGCGCACTGTCACAGCTGGAGCAGAGCGAAGTCCTCAAGCTCGAACTGCGCTACGGGGCGACCGGTCGCCCCGAGCACCGCTACGCCGTCCGTCGGCGCTGAGCAGTCAACCTTTCGCCGCGACGCTTACCGCCGTTGTGCAGGAGTCGAGGAGCGAACGCATGATCAACGCCCAGGTAGGCTTCGTACCTTCGCCTGACGGATGCCGGTGGAAGGAGGCTCACAATGCGCAAACTCGTCGTCGGCATCCTCGCGACAGGAGCCTTGGCGATCGGCGGTTGGCTGGCTGCGCCCAGCATCGTGGCGACGACGATGGCGGCGACCACGCCGTCGTCGAGTCCCACACCGGCCTGCCCGGCCGCGGCACCTGTCACCGTGGGGACCATCGTCGTCCCCGCCGGTCCAGTCGCCGGCTTCTGCCAGTCCCAGCTGGTCATGGCCGCTCACATCATGAACGCGGCCCGCGACCAGGGGATCGGCATGCACACTCAGGCGGTCGGCGTGATGACCGCGATCGGTGAGACGGGACTCCGCAACCTCGACTACGGCGACGCTGCCGGCCCGGACAGCCGTGGCCTCTTCCAGCAGCGTGACAACGGGGCGTGGGGTTCACTCGCCGACCGAATGGATCCTTATACCGCCGCGACGAACTTCTTCTCCAAGCTCACCACCATCGACGGATGGCAGACGATGGAACCCTCCGCGCTCGCTCACGCTGTCCAGGTCAACTCCGACGCCGGCTACTACGCCCAGTACTGGGATCGGGCACAGACGATCGTCGCTGCCCTCGGCGGCTGAGCGGCTTAGTGGCGTCTTATCGGTCGAAGGTAGGTTTGGCCTCATGGTTTCCGACCGTCTCCGCGTGCTCCTCGTGGAGGACGACCCGCGCCTCGGGCCGCTCATCGAGGACGTCCTCGCGGAGACCTACGACGTCGTCCGCGAGGTCGACGGCGAGGCCGGCCTCCGCCGGGGGCTGGCCGGCGTCTTCGACGTGATCGTCGTCGATCGCCGACTGCCGGGGCGGGACGGCGTGAGTGTCGTCCGCTCGTTGCGTGACGGCCGCGTCGTCGCACCGATCCTGATGCTGACCGCCCTCGGCGCCGTGCAGGATCGCGTCGAAGGGCTCGACGCCGGGGCCAACGACTACCTCGTGAAGCCGTTCGAGTTCGACGAGCTCCTCGCCCGCCTGCGGGCGCTCACCCGGACGTTCACCGGCGAAGGACGCGAGCTGCCCATCGGCGAATGGCGGCTCTACCCCGATAGCCGCTGCATCTACTCTCCGTACGACGGCCGCATCCAGCTGACCGAACGGGAGAGCGCCCTGCTCCGGTTGTTCGCCGAGAACCCGCGACGCATCTTCAGCAGGTCGCAGATCCTCGACGTCGTCTTCCAAGGCGACGAGCAACCCGGCACTGTCGACACGTACGTGCACTACCTCCGCCGCAAGACCGATCAGGAGATCATCACCACGGTCCGCGGCGAAGGCTACCGGCTGGGTCAGCCATGACCGACTCCCGCAACTCCGCATCCCGAGACGTCCGTCGCGCCTCCCGTGTCGTCGGGATGCAGCTGACGATCGCCTCCGGCGCCCTCGTCGTCGCGGCCATCGGCATCGCCTTCTTCGTCATCCTCGACGAGTTGCGACCCTCCGAGGTGAACGAGCCACCGAAGCCCGGCGAGCACAAGATCTACATCGACACCACCGAGGCGATGGTCGCCCTGATCTCCGTCGGCGTCCTCGCGGTCATCATCGCCGGCGTCATGAGCATGATCGTCACCCGTCGAGCAGTCCGCCCGCTCGGGCGAGCGCTTGAGTTGCAACGTGATTTCGTCGCCGACGCCAGCCACGAGCTCCGCACCCCTCTCACCGCGCTCGACCTGCGCCTGCAGACGCTGCAACGACGGCTGGCGCCCGACGACCCTTCCGCGTCCACGGTCGCCGAGTTGCGTGCCGACGCGCGCAACCTGATCGACGTCGTCAACGATCTGCTCCTCGCAGCGGACACGACGCGGGTGGTGGAGACCCGGCCGACGCCGTTCGCCGAACCGGTAGAGCGCGCCGTCGAGTCCCTCGCCGTGCTCGCCTCGGGCGCCGGCGTCCGACTGGACTTCCGCCGCGCGGCCGATCCGGAGACACGTTTCCCCGCTGCGAGCGTCCAACGATGCGCGACCGCACTGATCGACAACGCCGTGGCGCACTCCCCGTCCGGATCGAACGTCACCGTGACCGTCGGTCGGAGGAAGGGGTACGCGCTTCTCCGGGTCGCCGACCAGGGGTCGGGAATCGTCGGCATCGATCCGGCTCGCGTGTTCGACCGTTTCGCCCGCGCCGAGCCCTCCAATCCACGACACGAACGGACCAGCTACGGGATCGGGCTCGCGCTCGTGCGCGAGACGGCCGTCGGTTACGGCGGTGACGTCCGTGTCGTGTCGACGGGACCGACGGGCACCATCCTCGAGTTCCGGGTACCCGCGAGCTGACGGTTTCGACTGCTCCGGGCTCATGACCTGCAAGGCACGTCAGTCCTCGAGTGCAGCCTCCGGCTCCGCCGTCGGCGTGGCCGTCCGCGCGACCAAGCGGGGAGTCCGCCCGTTGCCCGTGACCGTCAGGTAGATGACCACCGCCACGATCGCGGCCAGGAAGAGGAGGCTGGTGACGATCGTCCCCAACCCGAGGCCGCCGTCCGTTGTCGGCTGCGAGAGGAAGTCGCCCAGGGAGGCCCCCAGCGGCCGGGTCAGGATATACGCGAGCCAGAACGCGACGATGGCGCCCAGCCGGAACGCGAAGTGAGCGAGCGCGACGACCCCGATCGCCGCGGCGAAGACGATGACGGAGACCAGGTAGCCGAGGTCCAGCTGCTCGGCGAGGAGATCACCGGCCGCGGTGCCGAGAGCGAAAGTGAAGAGGATGGCGAGCCAGTAGAACGCCTCACGGCGGCGCGTCACGATCTCGTGGATGGACAGGCTCCGCTCCACGCCGTACCAGACGGCGAACGTGACGGCGAGCGCGACGGCGAACACCGTCGTCGAAACACCCAGAGGTACGCCGAGGCCGTCGGTGAGGTTGTCGGTGATGAGGGTGCCGACGACGCTGATCAAGACCACCGTGAGCCAGTAGACGGCGGGGACATAGCGAGTGGTGCGGAACTGCGCCACAAGCGCGATCAGGAACAGCGCCGCCATGACCACCGAGGTGAGCTGCGTGCCGAGATGAAGGCTGGTCGCGAGGAGGTCCGCCGCGGTCTCCCCCACCGTCGTGGCGAGGATCTTGATGGTCCAGAAAGACGCAGTCGGTTCCGGCACCTTGTTCTCACGCAGGGCCGCACGGTCGAGCTCGGTCACAGGCACTCCTTGTCCATGGGTCAGTCACACGGACGTTAGGAGAACCGTCGCAAGGAGCCGCTAAGAATGAGTGGCTCTGGCGACCCAGATTTTCGTGTGTCGTGTACGCACCGATTGCTACGCTGACCTCGACCCGGGAGGACCGTTGGGACTTTTTCGTCGCCGCAAGGAACAGCCGCAGGCCGCAGATCGCATCGAGTGGTTGACCGCTACCGCTCGGCGACTACTGGCGGAGCGCGGTATCGAGACCACCATCCACCACGGCGATCAGCCGGAGGATGTCACGCTTGTCGCCTCCGACACGCAGTTCTACCCGCTCTTCAACGCGTTCGCCAAGACTCAGGGCGCCAGCGCAGAGCAGGCGACGCTGATCGTCACCGATCACATCAACAGCCTGGTCGACGCCGAGAGCACCCCCTCCGCAACAGACCTGTCGGCCGACGAGCTCCGGCAGCGGGTGCGGACTCGCATCCTGCCGGGTGGAGCGGGCGGCCCCGAAGGCCCGACCTTTCACTACGCGCGCCCGTTCGCGGGCGACCTCATCCTGGCGCTCTGCGTCGACTTCCCGACCACGGTCACGTACATCCACGATGACCAGGTCGACCAGCTCGCCCTGGGTCTGGAGGAGTTGTACGCCTTCGGTCAGTTGAACACCGACCAGGAGCCGATCGACGAGCGTATCGAGCCGTCGCCCGGCATCCACGTCGTCGCCGGTCAGTCGCTGTTCATCGCGTCCAAAGCGGCGAATCTTGCCGCGGTGCTCGGAGCTGCGCCGCTGGGGACGCTCTTCACCGTGCCCTACCGTCACATGATCATCGCGGTACCCGTCACTGGGCCGGCAACACTGGCCGCCGTCGAACAACTCGTCGGCCTGACGCAGCATGTGCTCAGCGAGGGACCACCGCCCGGCGGCGTGATCTCAGCCGACGTGTTGTTCTCGCGGAATCAGCAGGTCAGCCGAGTCTCATCGATGGATGAGAACGGCACGGTGTCGATCGTGGTCGACGACCGCCTCCAGGAAGCACTCGAGGAAGCGATCGGCTGAGCGGCCTCTGCCGCACTGTGCGGGCGACCTACTGCTTGCGAATCGTGTAGAAGAAGGACAGCGCCGCACCGGCAATACCGAAGGGAAGCGCCACCGGGAACAGCTGGGCCTCCGGATTTGCCAGCTGCACCAGGAGCAGCGCGAGGAACACCGCACCGCAGCCGCCGGCGATCCAGAGCACCCAGGAAGGCATGGCCGGCCTCAGGACCGAAAGTCGCGGTCGCGGATCGTCACTCGACGCCCAACAAGCTCATGACCGCTTGCGCCGCGACGACGATCCCGATCACGGCGACCCCGCCAGCGACCGAGGCGCCGAACGCGATCAGGCCACGGCGGCTCCGGCGGCCGGCAACCGTCCCCCGATCGAATGACAGTCCGGAAACTTTGTCGATGTTGGGAGCAACGATCGCCACGAACGGTTCCTGCGGGTCGTCCGGCAGACCATATGGCAGAGGGCGGTCCCGACCGTCGGCTCGGAAGATTCCGTCCTTGTCTTCGCGCATCTCGATCATGACGCCCTCCCATCCCCAGATGCTCGGAGCATAGGACAAGGCTGGGCGCGGCACCAGAAGCGCGGATGATCGGCTCAACGGAGCTGACCGCGATGCTGGGCGTCGAGCCGTCCGAGCAGCATGAGGGCGGCGACCTGATGGCACCCGACGACCCGTCGTTCGGAACTTATGACCTGGCCATCTGGAACCTCTACCCACCGAGGAGCGAGCTTGACGACGATCCGACGGGAGTTGCGGTCCTTCGCTGGGTCGTCGAGCGGCTGGTAGGGAAAGGGGACATCCTTCGAGCCCTCCGACCCGACTACGAGTTCGACCTGAGCTGGTGGGACAATCCACTGACTGGAGAACCGATGTGATGTTGCCTATCGATCTTCTCCAGCACATCGCAGCCCTGGGTGTCGATTTAACGATTGGCTTCGGTCCGGCCAATGACCGGTCCGAAGACATCATCGACTGACGTGTGGGATGACGGCCCAACCTACCCCCATCCGGCGCGGGCTTGGTTGTACTCGGTAGAGTCAGCGCCATGAAGGAGCCTCGAAGCGACCGGCGCTGGTATCGCGTGCTCTTCGGGAAGCCTCGCATCCGCCATGGTGTCGTTTGGCTGGCCATGGCCGTGGTCGGACTGTTTTGGGCGATCACTGGCGACGGGAACCTGTTGAGGTATCTCCTCGTCGCCCTGTGGACTGTGGGCGGAGCGACAATGCTCACGATCGCGGTGCGGGACCTCCGCCATGGCCGGGGCGCGTACGCTAGCCCCACCTTCGACCTGCAGGACTGAGCGCTACGGCCCTCTGCGGCCGCGATGAGGATGCGCAGACGCAGCCCGATGCCGTTTCAGTTGCCGCGCGGGTCGTCGGCTACGCGGTCTGACCCGCACGCGAAAGGCCCCGACCTCTCAGTGTTCACGCGAGAGTCGGGGTCTTTGCGTTGGCGGTACCGGTGGGATTTGAACCTAAAAAGTGAGCGCGGGAACAGCTGAGAGCGCCCATGGAATCCCTGATCAAGAGCGGGATTTGCTCAAGGGTGGACCAGGATGGGCTGGGATGTTTCCGGATCAAACGGGGAGAAAAGGGGGAGCGAGATCCGATCACGTCGGCGGACCCCACGCTGAACGAGGCGGCGCAGCGCACCTTCTCGGGCTGCGGAGGACAGTCGGTGAATCGCGTTGATGGCGGATACTGTTTGGTCATGATTCAGGAGAAGGCCCTGGAGGTGTACGCCTACATCGAGAACTGGTGGGGCGAACCTCTCACGCCAGCTCTCGTGTCACGCATAGCGGAAGCTCCGTGGCAGCATCTCCTCGCCTTCAGAGATCAATGGCCCGACCTCTACTACTTCTATCGAACCGGGCATCTGGACGAACTGGGGCCGGGCCAGTTGAGACCAACCTTCGGCCGGCTAGGAGCAAAAACCGCACTGAGCGCCGCCACCCAACTGCTCCTATACGTGGACGAACAGGTGTTGGACGCGAGCTTTCTTTCACCCCTCGATCCGATCTCGGAGCGCGATGACTCACCCGAAGCCCGTTTCGCTGTAGAACAGCTGCTCCTATGGATGGTTGAAACCCGACCTCTTGTCGAAAACGGATCAATACTGTTTTCTGGCAAACACCGTGCGCGACATCCCTCGGTAAGTGAGAAGGCGAACTGGGGTGTGCGCAACTCCCGAATCGCAGACTGGGAGGACTCCGAACTCGGGGTTTGGATCCCGAGATGCTTGGCGAAGAGCTCTATCGGCTCTCCTGGGACCTCGGCGGCAACGTGCTGGCTGTTCTCGACAGGGGAGCCAACCCTCTCGCCCTATCGAGAGCCGAAGAGACCTATTACAGACTTACCCTCGGAGACCTGCCGGTCGGGGACAACCGTGTGACGCAACTGACAACCCTTGCGAGGTTCGATGTGCCGAACCTTCGAACGAATATCGGCGCAGTCGTTGCACTACGCCGCGATGAGGAAGCGTTCGCCACCTGGCGATCTACCCTGAAGAGCGCAATGCTCATGGTCGACGGCATCCCGGAAGATGCCAACGCAATCCGTGCCGCTCAGGCAAACCTCGCTGAAGAACTAAACGATGCCCTTGCTGTAGTTGAAGGCAGGACGCGCCGTTCCCCTGCCCTCGGGGCGCTGGTCGAAGGGTCGAAGGGACTTGCCTTCGCCGGAATAGGCGTAGGGGTAGGTGCCAGCGTCTCCCTGGCAGCGGGGAATCCAATCCTCGGAACAGCGGCCGGCCTGGCGAGCACGATTAGCTCGAAGGCCGCGGAAACCGTGGCAGCTTACGTGAAAAATCGGAGGGAGCAGAGGCGCTCTCGCGCCATCTGGGATGTGACGATGAGCTTCCGAGATCCATCGTGATTCGAATCACAGGGACCGCTCTCTTGATGGTCACGGCGGCCGAGAACGCCTCCTGATGGGGGTGGAGCGGCCCTTCCGGGGGAGAGGATCACTGTCGGGAGGAGTGCGCCGCTGCTCGTCAACGCCGCGATCTTGACTGCCCTTCGCCAGCGATGGCACTCGAAAAGACCGAGGCCGGATGCTTGGCTGACTTACCTGCAGGCCCATTCCTTGATCGCGTAGGACGCCTTCACCCGCTGCTCCGGAGCAGGGCGATACTCGTCCAAGCACATCTGCGTTTGGTCGGCGTAGTTGCAACCGTCGAACTCGTTGGCCGAACCAATGAAGGTCACGGCCTTCGTCTCTCCCGGCAGCATCGTCTGATCGCCACCCGTGCATCCCCAGGTAATGGTGTGGCCGGTGTCGTTGGTGATTGTTTCTTTGAAGCCGAGCCCCAAGGTGCTGTCCCACCATGGCCGCGCTGCCAGAGCAACCATGAAGAGCAGGCCCACTCCGAGGACGCTGAAGATTACGATCATCCCGATGTCAGAGCGGGATCGTCGCGCGTGAGGCATCCCCAAATCGTAGCGGCCGAACCCCCTTAGGACGCCATCGCCCAATAGAGTGCAGCCATGACGTACGACCGCTTCGTGATGACGATCAACGGTGAAGAGCACTGGGCGATTGATGACCTCAGCCGAGTCCAACATGACGTGATGGAAGCGATCCGGCTTGGAGGCCGAACGGTCACCGTGAACACGCGGCAGGACAGCCCGCAGGTCGAGCCCGCACAGTTTTACATCGACGGCGCTACCAAGTTCGACATTCGCCAGATCGAGTAGCGCGCTTCCGTCGCGGCTAGGCCTCTGTTCCCACGCCTCACCCTCCACGAACTGAGGCACACAGCTGCGAGCCTCGCGGTCAGCGCCGGGGCGAACGTGAAGGCGGTGCAGCGCATGGTCGGCCACAAGAGCGCCGCCATGACCTTGGACGTATACGCGGACCTGTTTTAGGACGACCTCGACGCCGTGGGCAGCGCCCTGGACCAGGCCCGCGCTCTCGCAAAGAGGGGGCAAATGGGGGGCTACGCGGTCTGACCCGCATGCGAAAGGCCCCGACTTCCCAGTGTTTACGCGGGAGTCAGGGCCTTCGCAATGGCGGTACCGGTGGGATTTGAACCCACGGTGGGCTTTCACCCACACAACTTTTCGAGAGTTGCACCTTCGGCCGCTCGGACACGGTACCGCGGACTATCGTACGCGATTCCGTCGGACGACTCCAATCGGGCGGCCCCGGCTTTCCGCGTCGCTGGTCGGGGGTTACTGTTCCGTCCATGAGAGCTCTCCGCCGCCTGATCGTCACCGTCGCGAGCGTGGGCGTCACCGCCGCCCTGGCCGCCGTCGGGTGGCAGCGCGTCCAGGCCAAGCGGGCGTCGGTCGCGGAGGGCCGGGTCCGGCTCAACGAGCTGCTGCCCGTGCATTCGAAGTGGTGGCGGGATGCGGCGAAGGATCCGGGCGAGCTGCTGTACGTCGCCATCGGGGACAGCGCCGCGCAGGGCATCGGCGCCTCCGCGCCCAGGAACAGCTACGTCGGCGTCATCGCCGACCACCTCCGGGCGGTGACTGGCCGCACGGTCCGCACCGTCAACCTGTCCGTCTCGGGCGCGACTGTAGCACTGGCGGTGGCCGATCAGCTCCCGCGGTTCGCGAGCCTGCAGCCCGACATCGTGACAGTGTCCATCGGCGCCAACGACATCGCCGCGTTCGACCCCGCGCGCTTCCGGGAGGGGATGCGGAAGGTGTTCGCCGCCGTTCCCGACCACACCATCGTTGCCGACCTCCCCTACTTCTACCTGCCGTGGAACGAACGGAAGGTCGCCGAGGGCAACCGCATCCTCCACGAGGAGGCAGCCTCGCGCGGCCTGACCGTCGCCCCGCTGCACGAGACGATGCGCCGGGAGGGGCTGCGCGGCGCCTTCACGCAATTCGCCGAGGACCTCTTCCACCCCAACGACCACGGCTACCGCGTGTGGGCGTCGGCCTTCCTCCCGGCGGTCACGACGCGGGCGCGCGCGCTGTACCCGCGCACCGGTGAGGCGGCGGAGCAGGAGGAGGCGCTCAGCGCCTGACGGTCGCCGGCGCCAGGTGCGAGAGGATGCGTCCCCACATCGGTACGACGGCCAGGTGGCCCGCGCCAGGGACCATCTCCATCCGCGCGTCCGGCAGTGCGTTCTTGTACCAGGCGGCGTGCGCATGCCCCGCCAGTGGGTCGGCCTGGCCCGCGAGGATGAGCGTCTTGGCCGCGACGTCGCCCAGGTCGAAACCCCAGGGACGCGCGGTGTAGCTGAGGATGTCGCCTGCTACTCCCCCGGTGCCCTGACGGAACGCGTCCTTCAGCATCATCCCGAGCCGGTCGCGCACCCCGGGACCGCCCAGCGCCTGTGCGTCTGCCGCGCCGATGCGGAGCATGTCGAGCGGCACGTCGGCCGGCTCGTCGGCGGCGGCGACGGCGTCCGCCTGGGGCTGGAGCATCTCACTGAGCTTCGCCATCGCCTCCGCCGGGGACATGGCGGCGAGCTGGTCGGAGAGCTCCTGCTGCGCAGGGGCGATCCACGGCACCGCCTCGTTCGGAGCGGGCGTGCCGACGATGGCGACCCGATCGACCAGCTGCGGATGGCGCGCGGCGACGGCGAGCGCGACCCGTCCGCCCGCGGACCAGCCGGCGACGCCGACGGTGCGGGGGCGGCTCACCCCGATGACCGACTCGGCGACGACGACCGAGCGCAGGTACTCGGCGATGTCGTCCGCGGCCTGCACGATGCTCGGCCAGCTCCCGACGGGCCACGGGTCGCTCGAGCCGTAGCCCGGGCGGTCGAGGCCGACGATGTGGGCGTTGCGCTCACTGGAGGCGTCCGGGTCGGGATCGAAGATCGAGGACCCCGGGGCGGCGTGGCAGAGGATCACGATGCGTTCGGCATCCGGGTCGCCGAGGGCGGTGATGCCGACCTTCCGGCCAGTACGGAGAGTGAACATGCGATCGGCCATGCGGCCCATTGTGCTCTCGGGAGGAGCCGGGCAGAAGTGGTCACATCGCTGGGTGCCGGCCCGATGTCCACAGGTCGCCGCGATCCTTCCTGGGATGACGGTGGCTCGCCGTAGGGTGGAGCACGATCCAGGAGGTTCTGTGCCCAAAGCGTCTGTCACCTACCGCTGCTCCGAGTGCGGCTGGAGCACGGCCAAGTGGGTGGGGCGCTGCTCCAACTGCGAGGCGTGGGGCACGGTCGAAGAAGCGGCTCAGCCGACCGGCGTGCTCCGTGCGCTCAAGCCGGTGACGATCGCGGCGGGGCGCGAGGCGCGGGCGATCACCGACATCGAGGCGGATCGGGTGCCACGGCGTCCGAGCGGCATCGGCGAGTTCGACCGCGTGCTCGGGGGCGGGATCGTGCCGGGCGCGGCCATCCTGCTGAGCGGCGAGCCCGGGGTCGGCAAGTCGACGCTGCTGCTCGAGGTGGCGTCCCGGGCAGCACACGCCCGCAACCGCGTTCTCTACGTCAGTGCCGAGGAGTCGGTGAGCCAGGTGAGGATGCGCGCCGAGCGCACGGGGGCGGTCCACGACGAGCTCTACCTCGCGTCCGAGACCGACCTCGCGACCATCATCGCGCAGATCGACGCGGTGCAGCCGTCGCTCGTCATCGTCGACTCGGTGCAGACCGTGTCCAGCAGCTCGGCAGAGGGCATCGCGGGCGGCCCGAGCCAGGTGCGCGAGGTCGCCAGCACGCTCATCCGGGTGGCCAAGGAGCGCGACCTCCCTGTGCTGATCGTCGGCCACGTCACCAAGGACGGCTCCATCGCAGGCCCCCGGCTGCTCGAGCACCTGGTCGACGTGGTCTGCCAGTTCGAGGGCGACCGGCAGACCGCGCTGCGGTTCGTCCGGGCGCTGAAGAACCGATTCGGACCGACGGACGAGGTCGGCTGCTTCGAGATGGCCGGCGACGGCATCGCCGAGGTGCCCGACCCGAGCGGGCTGTTCCTCAGCCGCACCACGACGCCGGTGTCCGGCACGTGCGTGACAGTCGCCATGGAGGGCCGCCGGCCGCTGCCGGTCGAGGTGCAGGCGCTCGTCGTCGGCACGACGGCGCCGAACCCGCGCCGCGTCACCAACGGGGTGGATGCGTCCCGCGTCGCGATGCTGCTGGCGGTGCTCGAGCGCCGGGCGGGCATCAAGCTCGGCGACAAAGACGTCTACGTCTCGACCGTGGGCGGCGTGCGGCTCACCGAACCGGGAGCCGATCTGGCGATCGCGCTGGCCATCGCGTCCGCCGCGACCGACCGGGCCATCCCGCACACCCTCGCAGCGTTCGGCGAGATCAGTCTGGCCGGCGAGATCCGCCCGGTGGTCAGCGGCAAGCAGCGCACGTCGGAGGCGGCTCGCCTCGGCTTCGCGACCCGGGTGGACGACCGCAGCGCGTCCATCCGCGAGGCCCTCCGACTGGCGTTCAGCGCGGCTTCGACGGAACGGGAGCGGGAGCTCGACGCGGCCTTCTGACGATGTCGATCGCGGCGGCCGCCGTTCGACGCACGCGTGAGAACACTCCGAAGACGGGAGAACCGACCATGCCGCAGTACGCGATCTTCATCTACTCCGACCCGACGGCCGAGCACGACGACGCCGAGCTCGCCGAACACCAGAAGCACTCCGACGACCTCATCGAGGCGGGAGCTCTCACGGCTGCCTACGCCCTGAGCGAGCCGGCGGCCGCCAGGTCGATCCGGGGCAGCGGCGAGATCGACGGCCCGTACACCGAGACAAAGGAGCTCATCGCCGGGATCGGCGTCGTCGAAGCGCCGGACCTCGAAGCGGCCCTCTCGCTCGCCCGGCAGAACCCGGCCATCCGCCACGGCGCCGGCGTCGAGGTGCGCGAGATCGTGGGCGCCTACACGCGCGCCGACGGCGGCAGCGGCGAGGGCGTCACCGCGGTCACTTCAGGATGAACTGCTTCGTCTCGGAGCTCTTCACTCCCGAGACGCTCGTCTCCAGGTGATATGACGCCCCCGCCGCCGGCACCTGTTCGCGCTTCGCCTGACAGGTCGACGGGTCGGACCGGGTCCGGTCCCACGTGATCGGCGCCTGGGACGAGATGGTCTTGCCGGGCTGCAGGAGCACCTCCGCATCCACCTTGTCGCTCTGGCAGTCCGTCGACTTCCAGTAGACCTCCGAGCCGCTGGTGATCGTGAACACCTGCTGCGCCGTGCCTGCGTCGATGGTGCACGCGGCGGACCCGGTGTTCGTCAGCGCGACCGAGAGCTGCGGCAGCTCGCCCGAGGCGTACTGGTCCTTGTCGGTGACCGCCGCGACCCGCACGTCCGCGGGCTTGCAGGGCTGTCCGTCCGCCGACGCGCTGCTGGTCGGGATGCTCGTCGAACCGGCGGCCGGGGTGTTCGTCGCCGCGGGCGCCGGCTGCTTCTTCGCGGGCTCGCCGCCTGCGGAGCCCGGACGCACGACGATCAGGACGACGACGACCACGACGGCGATGACGCCGAGGAGGACGATGAGCCGGCGACGCCAATAGACGCTGCTCGGCTGGGGGCCGACCGGGTTCTTGAACGTCGACATGCCCGCATGATAGCCAGCGGGCGGTCGGGCGCCGGACAGGCGCGCCCGGCGGTCAGGCGGCACTCAGAGACGCTTGAGCATCCGCGTGTTGCCGAGGGTGTTCGGCTTCACGCGCGCGAGGTCGAGGAACTCGGCGACGCCCTCGTCGTGCGAGCGCACGAGCTCGGCGTACAGCTGCGGGTCGACGGTCTCAGCGCCCATGTCCTCGAACCCGTTACGGCCGAAGAAGCCCACCTCGAAGGTGAGGCAGAACAGGCGGTTCAGCCCCAGCTCGCGCGCATCCGTCTCCAATCGGGCGAGCAGCGCGTGGCCGACTCCCTTGCCGAGCCAGTCGTCCGAGACGGCGAGCGTGCGGACCTCGCCCAGGTCGCTCCACATCACGTGCAGCGCACCGCAGCCGATGAGCTCGCCGTCGGCATCCTCCGCCACCCGGAACTCCTGCACGGCCTCGTAGAACGTGACCGTCTCCTTGCCGAGCAGGATGCGTCGCTGGACCAGAGGCTCGACCAGTTGCTGGATGCGCGGGACGTCACCCGTCCGCGCGCGCCGGATGCTGAATCCTGGACCGCTGTCGCTCACCCGTCAACCCTACCGAGTCGGCGCGCCCCCCCGGCTCAGGGCTGCGTGATCAGCGCGGGGAACGCGGAACGGCCGGCGCCCGTGGTGGGCGCCGGCCGTTCCGTTGGGACGAACTCAGTCGTTCGCGGCGAGGTCCGGGGTCGCAGGCCCGGTGCCGATCGCGGCAGTCGAGTTGATGCCGGCGCCGATCGGCTCCTTGCGGGCCGTCGTCGTGAACACGAAGTCGTTGTCGGCGAAGTCGACGTGGACGTGGTCGCCCGCGTTCAGCTCGCCGTGCAGGATCCGCTCGCTCAGCCGGTCCTCGATCTCGTGCTGGACCGCGCGGCGCAGCGGGCGGGCGCCGAGCGTCGGGTCGAACCCGACCTCGATCAGCCGCTCCTTCGCCGGGACGGTCAGCTCGATGGTCATGTCGCGGTCGAGCAGGCGCGTCGACAGGCGCTTGATGAACAGGTCGACGATCTGCAGGAGCTCGCTCTTGTCCAGCTGCGGGAAGACGATGATCTCGTCGACGCGGTTCAGGAACTCGGGCTTGAAGTTCTTCTTCAGCTCCTCGTAGACCTTGCCGCGCATCCGGTCGTAGCCGGTCTGCGGGTCGCCCTCGATCTGGAACCCGACGGGGCCGCCGGAGATGTCCTTCGTACCGAGGTTGGTGGTCATGATGATCACGGTGTTCTTGAAGTCGACGACGCGGCCCTGGCCATCCGTGAGACGTCCCTCCTCCAGGATCTGGAGCAGCGAGTTGAAGATGTCGGGGTGCGCCTTCTCGATCTCGTCGAACAGCACGACGCTGAACGGCTTGCGGCGGACCTTCTCGGTCAGCTGGCCGCCCTCCTCGAAGCCGACGAACCCGGGAGGGGCGCCGAACAGTCGGGAGACGGTGTGCTTCTCGCCGTACTCCGACATGTCGAGCGAGATCATCGCCGACTCGTCGTCGAACAGGAACTCGGCGAGCGCCTTGGCCAGCTCGGTCTTACCGACACCGGTGGGGCCGGCGAAGATGAACGAGCCGGAGGGACGCTTCGGGTCCTTCAGGCCGGCACGGGTGCGGCGGATCGTCTTGGAGAGGGCCGCGATGGCCTCCTCCTGGCCGATGACGCGCTCGTGCAGCGCCTTCTCCATGTAGACGAGCCGAGCCGACTCCTCCTCCGTGAGCTTGAACACGGGGATGCCGGTCGCCTGGGCCAGCACCTCGGCGATGAGGCCCTCATCGACCTCGGCCGTCGTCTTCACGTCGCCCGAGCGCCACTGCTTCTCGAGTCGGAGACGCTCGCCGAGGAGGTTCTTCTCCTCGTCGCGCAGGCTGGCGGCCTTCTCGAAGTCCTGGTCCTCGATCGCCGCCTCCTTCTGGGAGCGCACAGCCGCGATCTTGTCGTCGAACTCGCGCAGCTCCGGCGGAGCGGACAGGATCGACAGACGCAGGCGGGCGCCGGCCTCATCGATCAGGTCGATGGCCTTGTCCGGGAGGAAGCGGTCCTGGATGTAGCGGTCGGCCAGGTTGGCCGCCGCGACGATCGCGCCGTCGGTGATGGACACCTTGTGGTGCGCTTCGTAGCGGTCGCGCAGCCCCTTGAGGATGTTGATCGCGTGGGGCAGCGACGGCTCGGCCACCTGGATGGGCTGGAAGCGACGCTCGAGGGCCGCATCCTTCTCGAAGTGCTTGCGGTACTCGTCGAGCGTGGTCGCGCCGATCGTCTGCAGCTCACCGCGGGCAAGCAGCGGCTTGAGGATGCTGGCCGCGTCGATCGCGCCCTCGGCGGCGCCCGCGCCGACCAGGGTGTGGATCTCGTCGATGAAGGTGATGATGTCACCGCGGGTGCGGATCTCCTTGGTGACCTTCTTCAGGCGCTCCTCGAAGTCACCGCGGTAGCGGGAGCCGGCGATGAGGGAGCCGAGGTCGAGCGTGTAGAGCTGCTTGTCCTTCAGCGTCTCGGGGACGTCGCCGCGCACGATCGCCTGCGCGAGACCCTCGACGACGGCTGTCTTGCCGACGCCGGGCTCACCGATCAGCACCGGGTTGTTCTTGGAGCGGCGCGACAGGATCTGCATGACGCGCTCGATCTCCTTCTCGCGTCCGATCACCGGGTCGAGCTTGTTGTCGCGCGCGGCCTGGGTGAGGTTGCGGCCGAACTGGTCGAGGATCTGGCTACCGGCCTGCGCGGTCTGCTGATCGTTGCCGCCGACCTGAACCTGCTCCTTGCCCTGGTATCCCGAGAGGAGCTGGATGACCTGCTGGCGGACGCGGTTGAGGTCGGCGCCCAGCTTCACGAGGACCTGGGCGGCGACGCCCTCGCCCTCGCGGATGAGGCCGAGCAGGATGTGCTCGGTTCCGATGTAGTTGTGGCCGAGCTGCAGCGCCTCGCGGAGGCTCAGCTCGAGCACCTTCTTGGCGCGCGGGGTGAACGGGATGTGGCCGGTCGGCTGCTGCTGACCCTGGCCGATGATGTCCTGCACCTGCTCGCGCACGGCGTCGAGCGAGATGCCGAGCGACTCGAGCGCCTTGGCGGCGACGCCCTCACCCTCGTGGATCAGGCCGAGCAGGATGTGCTCGGTGCCGATGTAGTTGTGGTTGAGCATCTTGGCCTCTTCCTGGGCCAGGACGACAACGCGACGGGCGCGGTCGGTGAATCTCTCGAACATGTCTACTCCTCGTACGACACCGGGCAGGTTCGGCGTCGATACAAAGAGAGTAACCACCGCTCCCCCGCCTTCGTGGCCCTGTTCGCCGTGGGCGTGACGCGGTTGCGCGGGCTGGGCGGATCGCCCGGGATCAGCCCTGGCGGGCGGGCAGCGTGAGCGTCGTGTCGGGGAAGACGACCTTCACTTCGCCGGTCTTGGTGATGCGATCCGGGGTGCCGAAGACCGTGGTGTGCGGCACGAAGTCGCGGGTGCAGATCCCGCCGGGAGCCGGCGCGAGCGTCGCCGTGATCTGCGTGCTGCTGGTGGCGGTCACGTTCTGCACCTTCGGCGGGCAGGTCGAGCTGCCGTAGAGCACGATGGCGAGCTGGTCGCCGTCCTCGAGCCACACGGCCCAGGAGGCGCCTCCCGCGCTGCTCGCGGGCGGCTGCACGCCCTTCGGCTCGCCCGAGTAGTCATCGACTGGGCGGTTCGGGGAGCCGGTGCATCCGGCGAGCGATGCGGCGGCCACGACCGCTGCGATGGCGGGGAGGAGGCGGGCGGCGGTCCGGTGCACGTGACCATTCTAGGAAGGCCCGCTGTGGATCGGCGCAGGACGCCTAGGATGCCGCTATGAGCAACCTGGAGCGCGACCCGGCGGAAGTCGTGGCGGACACCGCCGTGCTCGAGGACGCGCGGGTCGAGATCCTCGAACCGCGCGATGTGCCGCTCGGCGGCCCGCGCGCGATGACCGTCCGCCGTACGCTCCCTCAGCGTCGCCGCTCCCTGATCGGCGGCTGGTGCTTCGTCGACCACTACGGCCCGGACGACGTGTCGTCCTCGGGCGGGATGCGCGTGCCGCCGCATCCGCACACCGGTCTGCAGACCGTCAGCTGGCTCTTCGAGGGCGAGATCGACCACCGCGACAGCGTCGGAAGCCATGCGCTCGTGCGGCCCGGCGAGCTCAACCTCATGACCGCGGGGCACGGGATCAGCCACTCCGAGGTGTCGACGCCCGGCACCGAGCGGCTGCACGGCGTGCAGCTGTGGGTCGCGCTGCCGTCGGTCTCGCGGGATATCGCGCCCTTCTTCGAGCATCACGCGCCGGTCGCTGCGCCTCTCGGCGCGGCGACCGTTCGGACGTTCGTCGGCTCCCTGGCCGGGAGCGGAACCTCCGCGACCGTGTTCTCGCCTCTCCTCGGAGCGGAGATCGTGGTCCCGGCAGGGGCGACGATCGAGGTGCCGGTCGAGGAGTCGTTCGAGCACGGCGTCCTGGTCGACACCGGCGAGGTGATCGTGGACGACGTGGAGGTGCCGCTGTGGCACCTGGCGTATCTCGCGCCCGGCCGCGGCGTGCTGACGCTGCACGCGTCGTCGGACGCCCGGGTCGTGCTGCTCGGCGGCGAGCCGCTCGGCGAGCAGATCGTCATGTGGTGGAACTTCATCGGGCGCAGTCACGACGAGATCGTCGCCTTCCGCGCCGACTGGCAGGGCGACGTGATCGCCGGCGACGACGCGGACGGGAGGTTCGGTACCGTCGAGGGGTACGAAGGGTCGCCGCTGCCCGCGCCGGAGCTGCCGACGGTGCGGTTGCGCCCGCGCGGCTGACGTCGTCCGTCCACAGGTCGGCTGTCACGCCGGTTCTCTACAGATTTCCTCTGCGCTGCTTCGCTCCTGTTTCCGGATGCCAGGATTTCCGTATGCATGCAGATCCATTGCATCTGCATGCAGCATTCATCTATCCTCGAGCCATGGGAGTCACCGTGCAAGTAAGAGACCTGGACCCAGCTGTCGACGACCGCCTCAAACGAGCTGCCGCAGACAAGGGGCTGTCGTATTCGGAGTTCCTCCGGCGGGAGCTCACCCGGATGGCTGAGAAGCTGCGGATCGAAGACCGGTGGAGCGAGGCGAAGGCAGCACACGATGCGCGCGTCGCCGCCGCACAATCCGCAGAGCCGCTCCCGCGCTTTGACATCACCACCGACGAGATCATCCGCGCGATCCACGAAGGGAGGAAGGGCCGGTGATCGCCGCGGTGATCGACTGCAGCGCGCTCGTCGAGTTGATGTCCCAAGGTGGGCTCGCAGCGATCTGGGACAACCCGGAACTCTCGGGATGCATGCTCGCTGCGCCCCATCTCGTCGACGCGGAGTTCGTGAACGCCGTGAGGGGACTCTCCCGTCGGAATCCCGAACTCGGCGAACGGTTCGAACAGTTGCTGGCCGAATACCATCGGCTCGATCTCACGCGTTTCGAGCACGCCCCGTTGACCTGGGAGGCGTGGCGGTTGCGAGATCGCATGACCGCCTACGACGGCATGTACGTCGCCCTTGCCGCCGACCTCGGCCTACCGCTCATCACCGCGGACAGGAGGCTCGCTCGCGGCGCTCGCGGCGTCTGCGACGTCCGGCTGCTCGAGGAGCTGACAGCCGCCTGAGCGGGCGACGCCCCGCACTCACTGCAGGGCGGAGGTCAGCCGCGCGAGATTGTCGAGCACGGTGGAGCGCAGCGGCTGCTTCATCCACTCCTCGAGCGTCAGCTCGCGGCTGTCCTTGCGGTAGCCGTCTTCGACCCTGCGCATCTCCTCGACGAAGGAGCGTCCGCGCACCATCAAGGAGACCTCCATGTTGAGCTGGAAGGAGCGCATGTCCATGTTGCTCGAACCGATGACCGCGACGTCGTCGTCGATCGTGAAGTGCTTGGCATGAAGGATGTAGGGGGCCTTGTACATCCAGATGCGAACGCCCGCCCGCAGCAGCGCCTCGTAATACGACCGCTGCGCGTGGTAGACGAGCGCCTGGTCGCCGATCTCCGAGACGAACAGGTCGACTTTGATCCCCCGCTGCACGGCCGAGGTGATGGCCATCAGCATCGACTCGTCCGGCACGAAGTACGGCGACGTGATGACGATGCGCTCCTGGGCGTAGTACAGCAGCGCCAGGAAGAGTCGCAGGTTGTTCTCGCCGGCGAACCCGGGCCCGGACGGCACGACCTGGGCGTCGAGCTCGTTGTCGTCGATCTCGTCCGTGATGGGCTCGGTCTCGCGACGCAACAGCTCGTCGGTCTCGCTGTACCAGTCGGTGATGAAGATGGCGTTCAGACCGGCGACGATCGGGCCCTCGAGCCGGACGATCAGCTCCTTCCACTTGAGCCCGCGCCGGATGTTCGACTTCTTGTTGTAGCTGCGATCGATGATGTTCTGGGAGCCCATGAAGGCCACACGGCCGTCGACGATGAGCAGCTTGCGGTGGTTCCGCAGGTCGGGCCGCTGGTACTTGCCCTTCAGCGGCTGCACGGGCAGCATCAGCTGCCACTTGGCGCCCATGGCGGTGAGCCGTTTGAGGGTCGCCTTGTAGTCGGGGGTGCGCAGCGACGCGATGTGGTCGAGCAGGACGCGCACGATCACCCCGCGCTTCACCGCGGCCTCGAGCTCGTCGAACAGCGGCGCCGTCGTCTTGTCCAGGGTGAGGATGTAGAACTCGACGTGCACGTAGCGACGCGCCTTGGCGATCTCCGCGGCCATCGCGTCGAGCGAGCCCTGGTAGTCGCCGTTCAGCGAGGCGCGGTTGCCGCCCACGAGCGGCATGGCGCCGAGCTTGCGATTGAGCTCGACGACACCCTCCAGCCACGGCGGCCACGGGTGATCGCGGCGCACCCGCTCGATGCCCTCGGTGCTGTCGATGATGAACCGGTTGATCTCGTCCTGCTTCTTGCGCCGGCCCTTCGGGAGCTTGTAGCTGCCGATGAGCAGGAAGAACAGGATGCCGATGTACGGGATGAGGAAGATCGCGAGAAGCCACGCA
This sequence comes from Leifsonia xyli, assembly GCA_001647635.1. Lineage (NCBI taxonomy): Bacteria > Bacillati > Actinomycetota > Actinomycetes > Micrococcales > Microbacteriaceae > Leifsonia > Leifsonia xyli. Next base: position 1,633,060 of record CP014761.1, read on the forward strand.
GTCGCCGACGTCGGCTTGCGGTTGCGCGGGACGATGATGATCGCCAGCACGCGGATCACGAAGTCGACGAACAGCGCCAGCCAGAAGCCGACCGTGAGCCAGAAGCCCGTCTCCATCCGCGCGCAGATCCCTCCGAAACCACAAGGGTCGCGTGCACGCCCTCCGGAGTTACGGTAGCGGAATGTGCGGCCGTGGGCCGGTTAGGGCTTGGGGGCGAGCCCTCGCCGAGCCCGCTCTTCGGCCTCCAGGCGCGAATACGCCTTGCGCTCATTGCGGTCAGCCCGCACGATCGCGCGCATGATCGCCCAGAACAGCAGCCCGACCAGCACGGTCGGTGCGAGTGCCCAGACGATTCCGCCGATGACGTCGTTCATAACGCCTCCATGCTAACCCGCGCCCGCTGGGAGCTACTTGACCAGCGGGAAGAGGATGGTCTCGCGGATGCCCAGGCCGGTGAGCGCCATCAGCAGGCGGTCGATGCCCATGCCCATGCCTCCGGTCGGCGGCATGCCGAACTCCAGCGCACGCAGGAACTCCTCGTCGAGTCGCATGGCCTCGTTGTCGCCGGCCGCCGCGAGCTTGGCCTGCTCGACGAACCGCTCGCGCTGGACGACGGGGTCGACCAGCTCGGAGTAGCCGGTCGCGAGCTCGAAACCGCGCGTGTACAGGTCCCACTTCTCCACGACGCCGTCGCGCGAACGGTGGGCGCGGACGAGCGGGCTCGTGTCGACGGGGAAGTCCATGACGAAGGTCGGGCGCACGAGGTCGGTCTTGACGTAGTGTTCCCACAGTTCCTCGACGTACTTGCCCGCCAGTGGGTGCTCGATCTCGATGCCGGCGTCGGCCGCCAGCTCGCGCAGGCGCTCGATCGGGGTCTCCGGGGTGATCTCCTCGCCGATGGCCGCCGACAGGCTGTCGTACATCCGGATGCGGTCCCATTCGCCGCCGAGGTCGTACTCGGTGCCGTCGGCCCACGTCACGACGTGCGAACCCGAGATGGAGAGAGCTGCGTCCTGGATGAGCGTCTGCGTCAGGTCGGCGATCGAGTTGTAGTCGCCGTAGGCCTGGTAGGCCTCGAGCATCGCGAACTCGGGCGAGTGCGTCGAGTCGGCGCCCTCGTTGCGGAAGTTCCGGTTGATCTCGAACACCCGGTCGATACCGCCGACGACAGCGCGCTTGAGGTAGAGCTCCGGCGCGATCCGCAGGTACAGCTCGGTGTCGAACGCGTTCGAGTGCGTCACGAACGGCCGCGCAGAGGCACCGCCGTGCATCACCTGCAGCATGGGGGTCTCCACCTCGACGAACTCGCGCTCGGCGAAGGTGCGACGCAGGCTCGCCACGGCGGCCGCGCGGTCGAGGACCGTCTTGCGCGCCTGCTCGCGGGCGATGAGGTCGAGGTAGCGCGCGCGAACGCGCGTCTCCTCGCTGAGCTCGTTGTGCAGGTTCGGAAGCGGCAGCAGCGCCTTGGCGGCGATGCGCCACTCCTGTGCCATCACAGAGAGCTCACCGCGACGGCTCGACACGACCTCGCCGGAGACGAAGACATGATCGCCCAGATCGACGAGCTCCTTCCAGGCGACGAGCGACTCCTCGCCCACGGCGGCGAGCGAGACCATGACCTGGATGCGCGAACCGTCGCCGGCCTGCAGGACCGCGAAGCAGAGCTTGCCCGTGTTGCGCAGGTGGACGACGCGGCCGGCGATGCCGACGACCTCGCCGGAGCCCTGGTCCGGCTCGAGGTGGTCCCACTTCGCGCGCACGGCGGGAATTGTCGTGGTGACCGGAACGTGCACCGGGTAGGCGCCGCCACCCGCGTTCTCCGCCTCGGCCAGGAGGCGGTCGCGCTTGCTCAGCCGGACCGCCTTCTGCTCGCTGACGTCCTCTTCCGTCGGGTCGAGTGCCAGGTCGTCGGCGGTGGTCTGCGCGTCGGTCATCGCTGTCTTTCCGTTCCGGGTGGCGGGGTCGTGCTTCTCAGGTCACGTCGTGATGCGCTTGTTGTCGATCAGCCGGGTCGTTCCGACCCGCGCGGCGATCAGCACCAGTGCGGGGCCGTGATGGTCCGGCGACGCCTCCCGGAAGGACTCCGGCTCGACGATCGCGAGATAATCCAGCTTAACGGCTGGCTCGCCACCTATGCGCGCGTGCGCCGCCTCCAGCGCCGCCGGGATGCCGCCTGGGGCGGCCGCGGCGGCCGCGGTCAGCGCCTGCGACAGGGTGACCGCGGCGACCCGGTCCTCCTCGCCGAGGTAGCGATTGCGGCTCGAGAGCGCGAGGCCGTCCTCCTCGCGGACCGTGTCGATGACGGCGATCGTCACCGGGAGATTGAGGTCGTCCACCATGCGGCCGATGACATGGACCTGCTGGGCGTCCTTCTGCCCGAAGACGGCGACATCCGGCTGCACGATGTGGAAGAGCTTGCTGACCACGGTCAGTACGCCGTCGAAGTGGCCCGGCCGGGAGGCGCCCTCGAAGAGGGTGCCCGACTCCCCGGCGGTCACCCGGGTCTCGCTCGGGCCAGTGGGATACATCTCCGCGGCGGTCGGAGCGAAGACGACATCGGCCAAGCCCTCGAGGGCCGCCACATCGGCGTCGAGTGTGCGCGGATAGCGGTCCAGGTCCTCACCGGGCCCGAACTGCAACGGGTTCACGAAGATCGACACCACCACGAAGCCGCCGAGATCGCGGGCGCTCGACACCAGTCGCAGGTGGCCCTCATGGAGGGCTCCCATTGTCGGCACGAGCACGACGCGGCCCGTGGGCGCGTCGACCGGCCCCTCCTGCCGGGCGGACCGCCGGGCGTCGGCGATGCGCTCGCGCAGCGCGGCGATGGTGGTGATGATCTCAGGCATTCGCGTCCCTCCGGCCGGTCGTCGGCCCCGACCAGGCTACTCGCCGCGGAGGTACCACCCGCGCCCGTCGTCGCCAGGGTCACCTGTGCCCGGCCCGCCGGCGCCGGGGCCACCAGGGCCGCGACCGCCGGCACCGGGACCGTCGTCGGCGAGGGCGTCCAGCACCTCGTCCAAGTCCAGCCGCGTCGGCGCGCCCGCACGGGTGAGGGCATTGTCGACCGACGATCGGATGAGCGAACTGAGGAAGGAGCCGGGGTTCTCCACGCCGATCCCCTGCAGCAGGCCGGTCGACTGCTCCACGATCGAGCGCGAGAACGAGGTGGCGGTGGCGATCGCCTCGGCGTACGCCCGCCGATCGGCCTCCGCGACGACGACGGGCTCGCCGCCCATCTCGACGACCAGCGCCTGCGCGATCGGGAGTACAGGAGCGGGAGCGGTCACGGCGAAGTAGCTCTCCGCGAGGCGGGTGAGGTCGAGGCTGGTCCCCGTGAACTCCAACGCGGGGTGCACCGCCAACGGGATGGATCCCGCGGCGGAGGCGGGCTGGAGCACGCCGATGCCGTAGCCGGGAGCAGTGTGCAGCACGATCTGCCCTGGCTGCCAGGTGCCCGTCGCGGCCAGACCGGCGACGAGCTGAGGCAGCTCGGCGTCGGGGACGGCGAGGATGACGAGTTCGCTGCGCTCGACGATGGTCGGAATGTCGAGGATAGGAACGCGCGGCAGCATGGCCTGTGCGCGCTCCCGGCTGGCCTCCGACACCGCGGAGATGCCGACGATCGCATGGCCGGCCCCGGCGAGCGCCGAGCCCAGTACGGGTCCGACTCGCCCGGCTCCGACGATGCCGAGTCCGAGCCGGCCGGAACGTTGCGACGGCGGACGGGCGGACGGCAGCATCAGCGCTCCTCCTCGTGGCGGGTGGGGACATCGCGCGCGCCGCCGTCGCCCCAGCGGTGGCTTCGGTCTGCCGCGGCGGCCGCGACCGCTCGTGCGGAGACGTCTTCGAAAAGACGGGCGGCGGTCGGGGCGTCGATCGCGCCCAGCCGGGGACGGACCGGGCCCGAAACCGTGTGGAACCGGGTTTTCGCGAGCCGGAGGGCCGCGTCCAGGGGTCCCTGCTGCAGTTCGAGGCTCTGCAGGCGAGCGAGCGGCACGACGGCGAGGCTCCGCCAGACGAAACCGCGCCGGAGGACGACCGCGTCGTCGACGACCCTGAAGCCGGTGCGCCGCCACGACAGCGGGCGGATCCAGATGGCGCGGTGCGGGCTGCCGATGTAGTCGTCGTCGCCGCGCGAGGACATGCCCGCTTCGATGAGGGACTGGTGCTGCTCGGTCGCGAAGCCGGGGAGCACCAGCGAGAGGACGCGCGACACGTCCGCCGCGTCCCCCACTGGCAGCATGGTCGTGTTCGGCTGGCCCGCCGCGCCCTTCTCGCGCGAGTGACCGGCGGTGTCGATCCGGATCTGCCACCAGCCGAACGACCGCCACAGCAGCGGCTGCAGCACCTCGACCGCGTGGATGCGCCCCGGCGGCAGCGTCTCGTTACTGGTGGTCAGCAGGCCGAAACCGACGCGGACGCCGTCCGGCGTTCCGGCGATCGAATAGCGGAGTGACTTGGTGAACCGGCGGATGTAGAAGCTCGCGGAGCCGATCAGGCCCGGCAGCACGACGATCAGCAACCAGGCGGATCCTGTGGAGGCTCCCCAGATCAGGAAGGCGACGACGACCAGCACGAAGACGGTGAAGCCGCTGAGCAGCAACGAGCCGAACAGCCGCAGTGGCGGGATCTTGACCACGGACTCCGGCGGCGCGGCGTTCGGGTCGAGTTCGGGCGCGAGGAGTTCGTTGACCCGGCGTCCCACGAGGTCCCCGACGGCGGCGGTGCGCGACATCCCGGCAGGCGCGCTGGGGTCGAGGGAGGCTGTCGCCGCAGCGGACTCGGCCGCCTCCGTTTCCGCAGCGCGCACCCCGGACGCGAGCCGCAGCACGTCGCCGCGCAAGCCGTCCGCGAGCGCCGAGCCGAGGTACGCCAACTGAACGTTCGCATCATGGCCGGCGACCGAGATATCCAGCTTCGCCGCGCCGAACAGTCGGGCGAACAGAGGCCGGACGATGTTGATGCCCTGAATGCGGTCCAGTCGCGCCTTGCGCTGCGTCCGGAACAGCAGGCCGCTGCGCACCTCGACCGCGTCGCCCGTGATCCGGAAGCTGTGCATCCGCCACGACAGGTAGAACGCGCCCAGGCAGAGCAGCAGCACCACGGCCACGCCGAGCAGCGCCCAGCCCTCCCAGCCGTGGTTGTAGATCGCATCCAGCGGGTCCCCGCCGTACTCCGGCGTCCCGACGAAGAAGCCGATCAGCCGCTCGCGCAGATTCGACAGCACGAAACCGAAGATGGCGATGAACACGATGCCTCCGCGCAACAGCGGGGTCGCCGGGTGCAGGCGGTGCCACTCGCCATCCGTGTAGCGCTCGGCCGCCCGCTCCGCCGACGACAGCGCCGGGCCCGGCAGCCGCACCGACGGTGTCGACGGCGGCGGTGTCGACGCGGGATCGGGTCCGGGCGGGTGAGGCGTGCTCACAGTCCCGCCCGCCTGCTCTCCGCCAGCTCCACCAGCCGGTCCCGCAGCTCGGCCGCCTCCGGCTCCGGCAGGCCGGGCACCATCACCCCGGTCGATGCCGCCGCGGTCACGAACTTGAGGTCCGCCAGGCCGAGCAGACGGCTGACCGGTCCGCGGTTGATGTCGATCAACTGCATCCGGCCGTAGGGCACCGACACGAACCGCTGGAACATGATGCCCCGACGGAACAACAGGTCGTCCTCACGCAGCCGATAGCCGATCGACCGCGCGCGGCGCGGTGCGATGATCAACGCGATCACGGTGACCACAACCACGACGGTCAGCGCCACCCAGCCGAACGGCCACCCGCCGACCAACCACAGGAACAGGCTCGCGGCGGACAGCACCAGTCCGGTGATCACCGTGCTGGCGATCACGACCAGCACGTACTTCGGCGAGACACGTCGCCACTCGCCGACGCCGAGGTCAATCCGTTCGGGCATGGACGCTCTCCGTACGCTCGTCGTCGTCGCCGGGCGGGAGGGTGCAGAACAGCTCGGCGAGCAGCCCGGCCACGAGCAGCACCACCGCGCCGACGGTCGCGAGCGCGGTCAGGAGGATGCTGTTGTTGCCGGGGAGGACATCCCGGGTCAGGAGGTAGGCGCCGATCCCGACGCCGGCGCCGACGAGCAGCGCCCCGCTCAGAGCGCACGCCTTGGCCAGCACCACGATCCGGGTCGCCTGGAACGGGTCGATGCGCCGCACGTTGCGCCCGCGCACCGCGCGACGGATCGGCACGGCGAAGGCCACCACGATGATCGCCACCGCCAGCAGGGTGATCGGAAGCGTCAGCGGCGGGATGAAGACGGGAGCGCCCATGCTGGCGGCCGCCAGCTCCGCGAGGAAGCCGACGACGAGACCGGCGACCCCGAGCCCGATCAACGTGGTGGGACGGGTGCGCTTCACGAGGCGTCCGATCCGGGCTCGGCCCACACGCGCACGGGGTCGTCGACCGTCGCGACGAGGTCGGCGACTGGCCCGTATCCGACGAGGTACGCCTGCGGGTCCGCGTCCAGCCACGGGACGAGCACGAACGCCCGCTCATGCGCGCGCGGATGCGGCAGCACGATCCGAGGGTCGTCGTCCGAGACGATGCGGTCGTAGTCGACGACGTCGATGTCGATGGTGCGGTCCCCCCAACGCTCTTCGCGAACCCGCCCCAGGCCGTCCTCGATCGCGTTGACCACACCGAGCAGGTCGAGCGGCTCCAGCAGGGTCCGGACGACGGCGACGGCGTTGAGGTACGCAGGCGCCTCGTCGTCGATGCCGTCGAGCTTCAGCGCCGGTGTCTCGTACAGGCGCGACACGGACTGCACATCGATGCCCGGCTCACCGCGGACGGCGTCGAGCGCCGCCCGGATGGTCGCCGCACGATCCCCGAGGTTGCTGCCGAACGCGAGCACCGCCGGGACGCCGACGCGCATCCGGACCGGCTTGCCGATCGGCGCCGCGTTCACGGCCGGCTCCGCAGGATGCGCACGGCGACGTCGCCGAACGGCACGGAGATGGGCGCCTGCGGCTTGTGCACGGTGACCTCGACCGCGTCCACCGGCTCATGGGCCAGTACGGTGGCGGCGACGCGCTCGGCGACGGTCTCGATGAGGTCGACGGGGTCGCGCTCGACGGCCCCTACGACCTCCTCGGCCAGCTCGCCGTAGTGGACGGTCGCCCCGAGGTCGTCGCCGGCGGACGCCTGCGACAGGTCGAGCCAGGCCGTCACGTCGACGACGAACTCCTGGCCCTGCTCGCGCTCGAAGTCGAAGACCCCGTGATGGGCGCGCACGCGCAACCCGGTCAGGATGATCGAGTCCGTCTGCCGTGACTGGATGCTATTCATCGCGTCCAGCTTGCCACGAGCGCACCACGTCGAGAGCCATCCGCGTCGACGGCACGTCGTGCACGCGCACCGCCCACGCTCCCGCCTGCGCGGCCAGCGCGGAGATGACCGCGGTCGGGGCGTCCCTGTCCTCGGCGGGCGCGCCCTCCGGCAGCAGCGCGCCGAGGAACCGCTTCCGCGAGGCGCCGATGAGCACCGGGTAGCCGAGCGTCTCGAACTCGTGCAGCCCGGCGAGCACCTGCCAGTTGTGGCGGGCGTTCTTCGAGAAGCCGAGACCGGGGTCCAGGATCAGCTTGGCCGGGTCGACGCCGCGACGGACGAGGTCGGTCACTCGCGCCGACAGCTCCGACCGCACCTCGGCGACCGTGTGCTCGTACACCGCGCGCGAGTCCGCGGCGTCGAGCCGGCCGCGCCAGTGCATGACGACGTACTGCGCGTCCGTGTCGAGGACCGCATCCGGCATCCGGGGGTCGGCGAGGCCGCCCGACACGTCGTTGATGATGGCGGCACCGGCTTCGACGGCGGCGCGCGCGGTCGAGGCGTTGAGGGTGTCGACGCTCACGGTCACACCCCGCGCCGCGAGCTCCTGGATGACAGGGACGACGCGGGCCTGCTCCTCCTCCGGCTCGACGCGCACAGCCCCCGGCCGGGTGGACTCACCCCCGACGTCGATCATGTCCGCTCCCTGGGCGACCAGGTCGAGGCCGTGCGCGATCGCCGCCTCCGGCTCGAGCCAGAGCCCGCCGTCGCTGAACGAGTCCGGCGTCACGTTGAGGACGCCCATGATGAGGGTCACGCGTCGCCACGCCCGATCAGCGCCATGAGCTCGGCGCGCGCGGCGGGGTCGGCATACGTGCCGCGCGTGGCGACCGTGACCGTCGTGCTGCCGGTCTGCCGCGGGCCGCGGGTGGTCACGCAGCTCTGCGACGCATCCAGCACCACCAGCACGCCACGGGCGCCGGTGCCCTGCTCGATCGTGTCGGCGATCTGCTCGGTCAGCCGCTCCTGCAGCTGCGGTCGCGCGGCGAGGGTCTCGATGACGCGTGGGATGCGGCCGAGGCCGACCACGGTGTCTCCCGGCAGGTAGGCGACGTGCGCGACGCCGGTGAACGGCAGGAGGTGGTGCTCGCAGACCGACCGGAAGGCGATGTCGCGCATCAGGACCGTCTCGGCGGTGCGGCCGTCCTCCAGCGGGATCGCGTCGCCCAGCTCGCCTGCCGCGTCACGGCCGACGCCCGCGAAGAACTCCGCGTAGGCGTCCGCTACGCGCGACGGCGTGCTCTGCAACCCCGGACGCGCCGGATCCTCGCCGATGGCGGCGAGGATCTCGGCGACGGCCGCTTCGATGCGCGGACGATCGATTCCGGCCATGCGCGCGGCGGCCCTAGGCGGTGGCCGGCCGCGGCTTGATGGCGGGCGAGCGCTTCGGCTTGGCCGCCGGCGGCTCGGAGTCGACCCCGCCGTCCACAGCGCCCGCGTCGATCGGGGCCTTGGGGAACGGGATGGGCGGCACATCGGAGATCGGGCGCTTGTCGCTGGAGAGCCACTGCGGCCGCTCGTCCAGCTTCTTGACGTCGGCGAAGATCTCGGCGATCTGGTTGTGGTCGAGGGTCTCGTGCTCGAGCAGCGCGGCCGCGAGACGGTCGAGGACCGCGCGGTTCTCGTTGAGCACCTCCCACGCCTCGTCGTGCGCCTTCTCGATGAGGGCGCGGACCTCGGCGTCGACGCGCTCGGCGATCCGCTCGGAGTAGTCGCGCTGGTGACCCATGTCTCGGCCGAGGAACATCTCACCGTTCGCCTGGCCCAGCTTGACCGAGCCGATGTCGGCGCTCATGCCGTACTCGGTGACCATCTTGCGGGCGATGGAGGTCGCCTTCTCGATGTCGTTCGAGGCGCCGGTCGTCGGGTCGTGGAACACGATCTCCTCGGCGACGCGACCGCCCATGGCGTAGGCCAGCTGGTCGAGCAGCTCGTTGCGGGTGACCGAGTACTTGTCCTCCAGCGGCATCACCATCGTGTAGCCGAGGGCGCGACCGCGCGGGAGGATGGTGATCTTCGTCACCGGGTCGGTGTGGCGCATCGCGGCGGCGGCGAGAGCGTGACCGCCCTCGTGATAAGCCGTGATGAGCTTCTCCTGGTCCTTCATGACCCGGGTGCGCTTCTGCGGACCCGCGATCACGCGGTCCACGGCCTCGTCGAGCGCGCGGTTGTCGATCAGCTGCGCGTTGGAACGCGCGGTGAGCAATGCGGCCTCGTTGAGGACGTTGGCCAGGTCGGCGCCGGTGAAGCCCGGCGTCTTGCGCGCGAGCACTTCGAGGTCGACGGAGGCCGCCAGCGGCTTGCCGCGGCCGTGCACCTCGAGGATCTTCTTGCGGCCGAGCATGTCGGGCGCATCCACGCCGATCTGACGATCGAAGCGGCCCGGGCGCAGCAGGGCGGGGTCGAGGATGTCGGGACGGTTGGTCGCCGCGATCAGGATGACGTTGGTCTTGGGGTCGAACCCGTCCATCTCCACGAGGAGCTGGTTCAGCGTCTGCTCGCGCTCGTCGTGACCGCCGCCCAGGCCGGCGCCGCGGTGGCGGCCGACGGCGTCGATCTCGTCGATGAAGATGATGGCCGGCGAGTTCTCCTTGGCCTGCTGGAACAGGTCGCGGACACGGCTCGCACCGACGCCGACGAACATCTCGACGAAGTCCGAACCGGAGATCGAGTAGAACGGCACGCCCGCCTCACCCGCGACTGCGCGGGCCAGCAGGGTCTTGCCGGTTCCGGGAGGGCCGTACAGCAGCACACCCTTCGGGATGCGGGCGCCGACCGCCTGGAACTTGGCCGGCTCCTTCAGGAAGTCCTTGATCTCCTGCAGCTCCTCGATGGCCTCGTCCGAGCCGGCGACGTCGTCGAAGGTGACCTTCGGGGTCTCCTTCGTGACGAGCTTCGCCCGCGACTTGCCGAACTGCATGACCTTGTTGCCGCCGCCCTGCATGCCGGAGATCATGATCCAGAAGAAGACGCCGATCAGCAGCGCCGGGATCAGGAAACCGAGGATGTTGACGAACCAGTTCGGCTGCGGGACCTCGTCGTCGTACCCCTTGGGCAGGTTGGCGTCGTCGACCGCCTTCACGACGTCCTGGCCGCGCGGCGTGACGTAGTAGAACTGCACCTGGTCGCCGAGGTTGCCGTCCGGCTCCTTCAGCGTCAGGTCGACGCGGTTCTCGCCGTCGACGATCTTCGCGCTCGCCACCTTGTCCTGGGAGAGGTACTCCAGGCCCTTCTGGGTGGAGACGCTCTTGAATCCGGACATCGTGATGAGGCTCGAGCCGATCCATACCGCGATGATCGCGAGCACGACGTACAGGATCGGGCCGCGGAAGATCTTCTTGACGTTCATGGTGCGACCACAGTACCGCCTGGCCGCTGTGGGCCGCCTGCGTGTTCGCTCTGGGCGGTCTGGGGGCGCCGTGGCCTCAGCTGTAGACGGCGGGCGCGAGGATCCCCACGCCGCGAAGCGTGCGGTAGCGCTCGTCGTAGTCGAGCCCGTAGCCGACCACGAACTGGTTCGGGATGTCGAAGCCGACGTACTTCACGTCGATCTCGACGCGCGCCGCCTCCGGCTTGCGCAGCAGGGTGAAGATCTCGATCGACTCGGGGCCGCGGCTGCGCAGGTTCGACAGCAGCCAGGACAGCGTCAGACCGGAGTCGATGATGTCCTCGACGATGAGCACGGTCTTGCCGCCGAGGTCGGTGTCGAGGTCTTTGAGGATGCGCACCACGCCGCTCGACTGGGTGCCGCTGCCGTACGAGCTGACGGCCATCCAGTCCATCGTGACCGGGATGCGGAGCTCGCGGGACAGGTCGGCCATGATCATGACCGCGCCCTTCAGCACGCCGATCAGCAGCACGTCCTTGCCGGCGTAATCGCGCTCCACGTCGCGCGCCAGCTCGGCGATCCGGGAGCGGATCTGCTCCTCGGTGATCAGAATCTCGGTCAGGTCGTTCTCGACGTCCGTGAGTTCCATGGGGGAGGCGCTGTCCTTCAGGTGGTGGGATGGAAACTGAGCAGCCCGTTCTGCCTGACCACTCTAACGCCTGGCAGATCGAGCGGGCCCTGCCCGTGCCAGTCGGTGATGAGGGCGGCGACGGCGAGGGTGTGGGCGCGGGTGAGCGAGACCCCGAACTCGGCCGAGACGACCAGGCGGATGATGCGCTGACGCAGCGCGGCCGGGTCGGCGGCGAGGCCGCGGACGTCGAGCGTGACCGCGCCGTCGTCCGCCTGGCCGACCAACTCCTGCGCCCACTCGAGGGCGAGGCCGTCGAGAGCATCGTCGTCCTCGCGCAGCTGCTCGGCGGTGCGGGCGAGCGCCTCGGCGACCCCGGGCCCCAGCTCGCGTTCCAGGACGGGGAGCACGGCGTTCCGCACGCGCACGCGCGTATAAGAGGGGTGGTCGTTGTGCGGGTCGTCCCACGGCTCCAGGCGGCTGTCGCCGCAGAATGCGCGCGTCTCGGAGCGGCGGAGACCCAGGAAAGGACGCAGCAGGCGGCCGGTGTCGGGGCGCATCCCCTGGAGGCTGGAGGGGCCGGAGCCGCGGGCGAGGCCGAGCAGGACGGTCTCGGCCTGATCGTCGAGAGTATGAGCGAGCAGGATGCGCTCGGCGCCGGTCTCGGCGAGCGCGCGATCGAAGGCGGCGTGGCGGGCGGCGCGTGCCGCGCCCTCGGGGCCGCCGCCGTCAGGGACCCCGACCCGCCTGACGAGCACGGGGTCGAGGCCGAGCGCGGTCGCCTGTTCGGCGGCGCGCGCGGCGACGGCGTCGGAGCCCGGCTGCAGGCCGTGGTCGACGATGACGGCGCCGGCGCGGAAGCCGCTGCGCGGGCCACGAACGCCGTCGCGGCGGCGAGCGCCAGCGAGTCGGCTCCCCCGCTCAATCCCACCAGCACCAGGGCGCCCAGACCGAGGGGTGCGGGGAGGGCGGGGCCGTGGTCGTCGTGCGGGTCGACGGGCGGGAGGGACGCGGCGGCCGCGAGCGCCGTGCGGACCGCGCGGCGCGCATCCGCGATCGGCGGCGTGAGCCGGGGCCGGCGCGGGCCGTCAGGGGAGCCCGGGGAACCGGGCGAACCGTTGAGGGGCACCTAGTAACGTTAGTGCGGAATCACGACCACAAAGGAGCACGGCATGGCCGAATACGACGTCGTCATCGAGATCCCCAAGGGGAGCCGCAACAAGTACGAGGTGGACCACGAGACGGGTCGCGTGTACCTCGACCGCGTGCTGTTCACCAGCTTCGTCTACCCGACCGACTACGGCTTCTTCGAGAACACCCTCGGCGACGACGGCGACCCGCTGGACGCCCTCGTGCTGCTCGAGTACCCGGTGTTCCCGGGCGTCGGCGTGAAGGTCCGCCCGGTCGCCGTGCTGAACATGAGCGACGAGGCCGGCGGCGACGCGAAGATCATCGCCGTCCCCTACAAGGACCCGCGCTGGCAGCACATCCAGGATGTGAACGACATCCCCGAGCAGACCCGCAAGGAGATCGAGCACTTCTTCGCCCGCTACAAGGACCTCGAGCCGGGCAAGTTCGTCAACATCGAGGGCTGGGGCGACGCCGCGGAGGCGGACTCCCTCGTCCAGAAGGCCATCGCGAAGCTGGCCGCCGAGGGCCACTGACCCTCAGCCGCCGAGCACAGGAAAAACGCTCCCGATCATCTCGATCGGGAGCGTTTTTCGTGTGCTCGCGAGCTTGTGGGGTCAGGCGCTTGGGCGCGCGACCAGGTACCAGGGTGAGCCCCAGACGGACTGGATCTTGACCACGTCGCCCTCGGTGGGGGCGGCTATCATCCTGCCGCCGCCGATGTAGATGCCCACGTGGTAGAAGTCGCCGGGACCGTCGCCCCAGAAGATGAGGTCGCCCGCCTGCTTGGCGTTGTACGAGACCAGCTGACCCCGGTTCGCCGCCGTGTAGTACTGGTTGTTGACCGAGTGGGAGCCGATGTACAGGCCGGCGTAGGCGTACGCCTTCATCGTGAGGCCCGAGCAGTCGTAGCCGACCGGACCCTCTCCGCCGAAGATGTACGGCTTGCCGAGCTGGGCGCGCGCGTAGGCGATGGCGGTGTCGACCACGTTGCCGTTCGGTGCCGCGGGGGCTGCGGGGGCCGATCCGCCGCCGGACGCGGGCGCGGAGCCGCCTCCGCCGGACGACACGGGGGGCCGGTTCGCGGCGGCAGCGGCGGCCGCAGCGGCAGCTGCCTCGGCGGCCTTGCGCGCCGCCTCCTGCTGCGCCTTCACCTGCTCGCCCTGGAGGTACGCCGCCTCGGTCTGCGCCGAGGTGTTCTTGAGCGTCGCGAGCTGCGCGACCAGCTCGGTGGACTTCTGCTGCTGGGTCGCGAGCGCCGCCTGCGCCTTGGCCTGCGCATCCTGTGCCGCCGCGAGCGCCTTGTCGGCCTCGTCGGCGAGCTTCGTGCGCTCGGTCTTGGCCGCCTTGGCCTGCGCGGTCAGCGCGTCGGCAGTGTTCTTGTCCTTCGTGGCCTGGTCGTAGACGGCCTTGGACTGCTCGGTGAGCTTGCTCATCGTGCCGAGCTGGAACAGGAGCTTGTCCGCCGCCGAGCCCGAGCCGCCGCCCTTGAGCATGAGGTCGGTGGTGACGTCTCCCCCGCCCGACTTCGCCAGGTGCGAGGCGAGCAGGCCGGCGCGCATCTTCGACGTCTTGGCCTTGTCGGCGGCCTCGGCGGCCTGCTTCTGCAGGTCGTCGGCCTTCGCGGTCGCCGCGGACAGCGCATCCTTCGCCTGGAAGTAGGCCTCCGCCGCCTTCTCGGATGCGACGCGCGCCGCATCCACGCTGGACTGCAGGCCGCCGATCAGCTGGGTGATGTTGTCGATCATCGCCTGCTGGTTTGCGACGTTGTTCTTCGCCTGCTGCACGTCGTTCCACGACGGATAGTCGACCGCCTGCGCGGGCGCGACGATGCCGATGGATGCGGTGACCGCGCCCATCACGCCCGCGCCGATCGCGAGGCCCGGGCGCACCCGGCTGGTCTTCTCGTTGTCGCTAGCCAAGGGGTGCCTGCCGATCTCTCATGAACGGGATGCCGTCGATCTTGACGTCGTTGATGCGGACCTCGTAGTGCAGGTGGCAGCCGGTCGAGGCGCCGGTCGTGCCGACGCGGGCGATCGGCTGGCCGGCGCCGACGTGCTGGCCGATGCCGACGAGGATGCCGCCGTTGCGGATGTGCGCGTAGCCGGTCTTGACGGCGCTGCCGTTGTCGAGCAGCACGAAGTTGCCGTAGCTGCCGTTCGGGCCCGCGTAGATGACGGTGCCCTCGTGGGCGGCGTAGATGGGCGCGTTGCAGGAGGCGCCGATGTCGATTCCGAGGTGGTACGTGCTGCCCACGCCGCCCGGGGACGGACGCGCGCCGAAGCCGTCCGTGATGGGACCGGCGGCGGGCACCGCCCAGCCCTGCGGTCCGACGTAGCCGCCGGGCAGGCCGCCCGAACCGCGCGCCGCAGCTGCGGCCGCGGCGGCGGCGACGCCGGCCTCGTAGCCGGCCACCGTCTTGGCGGTGGCGTCCTTGAGGGCGGCGAGCTGCGCCTGCATGATGACGATCTGCTTCTGCTGCTCGGCCAGCTTGTCCTGCGCGGCCTTCGCCGCCGCGATCGCGGCCTGCATGGCGGCCTCGGCGGCGACGCGCAGCTTCTCGCGCTCCGCCTTCTTCTCATCGGCCTGCGCGGCCAGGGCCTTGGCGGTGTTCTGCGCGGACTTGGCGTCCGTGTAGACCTTGTTGGACTGCTCCACGAGCTTGGACATGCTGCCCAGGTCGTTGAGCAGCTTCTCCGGGCTCGTCGAGGTCGCGTGGTTGCCGCTGAGGAAGAGATTGGCGGTCAGATTGCGGCCACCGGTGCGGTAGAGCTGTGCGGCGAGCTTGCCCGCCTGGGTGCTCGCGTCGTCCGCCTTCTTCTTGCTCGCGGCGGCCTGGGTCTCGAGGTTGAGGAGCTCGATGGTCGCGTTGTCGAGCGCAGCCTGCGCCGCCTCGAGCTCCTGGCCGCGCTTGACGGCGGCGGCCTGCGTATCCGCGACCTCCTGCTTGAGCTGCGCGATGAGGCCGTTGATGCGGTTCACCTGCGCGGACGCGGCCCCCTCGTTCGCCTTGGCGTTCTGCACGTCCTGCCAGGACGGGTAGTTGTCGGCGTAGGCGGGGGCGGCGACGGCGCCGACGGCGGTGACGACCGCCACGGCCAGGCCGGCGAGGGCAGCGCGCACCGCCCGGCGGCGGGGGCCGCTCGGGGAGGTCGGGGGGCTCGTTTCGCGTCTCATAGGGTTACCGACCCGCTCGCTTCCGCTTCCACTCTGGTCGCACAAGTCACACGGGTCCCACGGTCAACATGCGCCACTCTAGCAACATGGGGCCCGGATCGCCCCGAGAGAAGGCGGCCGGACGGTGGTCGGGGGCGTGCGCTCACGCGGGCGGCCGGGGGACCGCCTGGCCCGCAGACTACGGGGCGAACGCGGCCGTCTAAGGGATTTCCGGGTGGCGTTGCGTGAACCGGAAAGCGGCCCGAAACCGGCCGATCAGCGGCCAGACGGCGTCGACCCGCCCGGGATCCGAGCCCGATTCGCATTAACGATGAACCTTCCGTATGCTTGTTCGTCGGTGGTCAACGGGAGCGAAAGCCCTCCGAGACGATCCGGCCCCATCGTTTAGCGGCCTAGGACGCCGCCCTTTCACGGCGGTAGCACGGGTTCGAATCCCGTTGGGGTCACGGTCCAACGGGTCGTCCACTACAATTCAAAAAGCAACACATCGAGGCCCTGTAGCGCAGTTGGTTAGCGTGCCGCCCTGTCACGGCGGAGGTCGCGGGTTCAAGTCCCGTCAGGGTCGCCACGGCGACAAGCCCTTCCGAACGGAAGGGCTTCCGTCTAGGTGGATGCGAGAGCATCCCCTGGCTCTGTAGCTCAGTTGGTAGAGCGTTCGACTGAAAATCGAAAGGTCACCGGATCGATGCCGGTCGGAGCCACCAGAGGAAACCCCCGGTCAGCCGGGGGTTTTTCTTCTCGGCGTACTGCCAACCCGCCCGCGACGCTCTGCGGGCTCTAGAGCAGGGCCCGGATCGCAGACGCGGCGTCCTCCGCGGCCTGGCCGGGGCCGCGCGTGCCGGACGACAGCAGGAGCGCCCAAACGGGGGTGTTTACACACCCTGACGCATCCGCGAGTATGAGCGTCCGTGCGCTCGGCCGAGCGCTTCGAGGAACGAGCGCACTTGATCCGAATCGCGTCGGGACACCGCCGTGTTCTCACCCCTCTGATCGCGAGCGCAAGTGCGCTGGCTGCCCTCACCGCCCTGCTCGGGTTCGCGGCACCTGCATCTGCCTCGATCTCGGTGGGCCTGGTCCCCACGAACCCCATCACGCCCGCTGCAGGCTCGATGTCCGTCGCCGTCGACAGTTCGACCGGAATCATCTACTCGTCGGGTTACAGGTCCGAGGAACTGGACGTGATAAACGGCGCCACGAACGCACTGATCGCGGCCATCCCGCTCGGGTTCCCAACCGGCTCCCTCCGCCAAGAATCTGTTGCCGTCGACCCGGTCACGCACGCCGTCTACGTCATCAGCCCGTCGAGCGCCCAGGTTGCGGTGATCGACGGTTCCACGAACACGATCACCGCGACGATCGCTCTGCCGGCGGTGGCGACGGGGGTCGCGGTCAATCCGCAGACTGGCCGCGTGTACCTGGCGTCGGCAGGTGCCGTGTTCGTCCTGGACGGCGCGACGAATGCTGTGACGTCCATCGCGGTGCCGGCGACGGCGTGGGTGTCGGTGAACAGTGTCACGAACACGGTATACGCGACATCCAGCACGGGTCTGGCCGTCATCGACGGCGCCACCGCCACCGTCCGGGCAAGCGTCCCGATCAGCGGCACGGTGTACGGCGTCACAGCCGACGAGGCGAACAACGATGTGTATACGTGGGGTCAACCGCCGAACGTCGCGGGTGGCCTGCTGGTCGAGACGATCGTCAGCGGAGCGACCGACACGATCATCGGGACGATTCCCAATGGCGGGAAAACCGCCGTGAACACCGCCACGGACCAGGTGTTCATCGCCGCATTCCCGAGCGACCTCGTCGACGTGGACGGTGCCACGAACACCGTCGTCGGCGATGTTCTAGATTCTACAGCCGGTTCCGGAGAGCAACTCGCCGTCAATCAGTCGACCGGCAATGTGTACATGCCGACCGCGCTCGACATCCGTGTGTACTCTGCACCGATCGCCATCACCTCCGCTGCACCCTCGGCTTCACTGGTGCAAGGCGTGGAGTACTCGGAGCGGCTCGCCGCTAGCGGGGTCGGCGCGATCGCCTACGCCGTCACCAGCGGGACCCTCCCCACGGGCATCGCACTCGACGGCGCGAGCGGCATCCTTTCGGGCGTGCCGGCGGCCGGTGGCACGTTCTCGTATTCGATCACCGCCACCGATGCCATCGGCGGGGCTGTCACCAAGGCGTACTCGCAACGGGTGATCGGCATCGATCGCGTTGCAGGCGACGACCGGTACAGCACATCGGTAGCGGTGTCCGAGCAGGAGTATCCGGCCGGTGCGCCTGTCGTGTTCATCGCGAACGGGCAGAACTTCCCGGATGCCCTCTCGGCCGGGCCCGCGGCGGCTGCGATGGGCGGCCCGGTTCTGCTGACCGCGCCCGGCTGGCTCCCCGCTCAGGTCTCGGACGAAATCTCCCGGCTGAAGCCGAGCAAGATCGTCGTCGTCGGCGGGACGGCATCCGTGAGCACGTCGGTGTTCAGCGCACTGCGCGGTCTGGTGTCCGACACGGTGCGCTGGGCGGGCGCCGACCGTTACGCCACAAGCCGCGCTGTCGCCGCGAACGCCTTCCCCGATGGCTCCGACGGCGTGTTCATCGCCACCGCCATCAACTTCCCGGATGCACTGGCTGCAGGAGCGGTCGCGGCATCGTTCCGGGAGCCCATCCTCCTCCTCGACGGGCGCGAGCCGTGGCTCTCGGACGCCGACGTCACCGCGCTGAACGCGCTCGGTCCGTCCCGTGTCGACATCGTAGGCGGCCCGGCGAGCGTCTCGAGCGGTGTCGAGGCCGACCTCAGCACCGGCGGAGCGGTCGTGTCGCGCTGGGCCGGTCAGGACCGTTACGAAACGGCAGAGCGGCTCAATGAGGGGTTCTACAACACCAGCGGGACCAACGGAGCCCAGCCGGGGTCCACCACCGTGTTCCTCGCGACCGGGACCAATTTCCCCGACGCGCTCAGCGCCGGGCCGTGGGCCGGAGGGATCGCTGTGGCACCGCTCTACTCGGTGCCGCCCGGGTGCGTCCCGCAACAGGTGCTCTCACAAATCAACGGCCTCGGCGCGACGCAAGTCGTCCTCATCGGAGGGACGGCGACGCTCACATCGGACGTCGCTGCGCTCACGCCCTGCGGGTGACTCAGGACGCGGGGATTCGTCGTTCACCCCCTCGAGAACACCAGCCAGTTCACGTTGACGAATTCGTTCGCGGTCCCCGTGCCTGCGCCGACGAAGCGGAGGTACACCCGCTGCGACCCCGTCGGCGCGAGGGCGAGGCGGGTCGTCCTCGTCACCCAGTTCTGCCATCCACCCGTCGACGAGACGGGGATGCGGGCGAGCACCGCTCCGGCGGGAGACCCCGTGCGCACCTCGATGGTCCCCGTCGCGGTGGCGCCGGAGGCGAGGCGCACGGACACCGATGCCGGGGCGGTGCTCCCGAAGTCCACGTCGAACCAGCCGGCGAAGTCGCCGTCGGCGAGGTGGGCGAGGGCGCGGCCGCACGCCGTGTCTGCGCAGTTCTCGGTGGCGGTGCCGCGCTGGTCGTCGTAGTAGACGGCGCCGATCGTGTCGTACGCGGACTGGCCGGTCGTGGGATGGAGTCCGTAGCCGGCGGAGAAGAGGGCGTTCTGCCCGTCTCCCGCGTTGATGGGCTGCTGGCCGGCGTCGTGCATCCACGTCACCGGCAGCGTTCCCGTCGCCGGGACCGCGCCGTAGAGGACGTCCGCGATGCCGGCGCCCTCCGTGCCCGGCAGCCACGCCTCGACGGCGGCGCGGACGGACCCGAGCAGCTCGTCGATATCGAGCGGGCGTCCGCTCAGCATCACCAGCGTCACCGGGACGCCGGACGCGCTGACCCGATCGATCAGGGCCCGGTCGATCGCACTCAGCCGCATATCGCCGGTGTCGTCGCCCTCGTACTCCGCGTACGGTTTCTCGCCGACCACGACGACGGCATCGTGGTAGCTCTGGTCGATGCCGGACCCGTCGGGCGAATAGGTGACCGTGGTGCCCGGGGACACGGCGGCGCGGATCCCGCCGAGGATCGTCGTCCCCGGCTCGATCGGACCGAGCGAGCCCTGCCACCCCATGGTCCAGCCGCCGGACTGCTGGCCGATGTCGTTCGCGCCGCTTCCGGCGACGAAGACCTTGCTCGCGCTCCTCGGCAGCGGCAGGAGCCCGCGGTCGTTCTTCAGCACGACGGTCGATTCGGCGACGGCCTGGCGGGCGAGTGCGCGGTGCGCGGACGAGCCGACCTGACCCGCGAGGGATCGGTCCGCGTACGGGTGCTCGAACAACCCCTTCTCGAACTTCTTGGTCAGGATGCGGGAGACGGCGTCGTCGATGCGCGCCCTCGAGACCCGGCCGGCGTGCACCTCGGCGACGAGTTCGGCGTGGAAGTACGAGTACTCGTCGGGCACCATCACGAGGTCGATGCCCGCGTTGACGGCCGTGCGCACGTCGTAGGCCGACAGGGTGGTCTTGTCGCCGTCCAGATAGTCGACGCCGCCGTAGTCGGAGACGAGGATGCCGGAGAAGCCGAGCTCCTTCTTCAGCACGTCGGTGAGGAGGTACTTGTCGCCGTGGAGGCGAGCGCCGTTCCAGCTCGAATAGCTCACCATCACCGCCGAGACGCCGCGGCGAACGGCCTCCTGGAACGGCGGCAGGTGGATGGCCCGCAGTTCGGCCTCGCTCAGCTGGGTGTTCCCGCGGTCGTCGCCACCGGTCGTCCCGCCGTCGCCGACGAAGTGCTTGGTCAGCGCCAGGATGGAGTCGGGGGCCGACAGCGACGAGCCCTGCTCCCCGGTCACCATGGTCGTCATCGACGAGACGAGCGCGGGATCCTCGCCGAACGACTCGTAGGTGCGCCCCCACCGGTCGTTCCGGACCACGGCCACGGTCGGCGCGAAGTTCATGTCGATGCCGAGCGCGCTGACCTCCTGGGCGACCGCGTGCCCGATCCGCTGGACGAGCGCGGGGTCGTGCGTCGCACCGAGGCCGATGTTGTGCGGGAAGATCGTTGCTCCGTGCACGTTGCCCGCGCCGTGCACGGCATCCATCGCGTACAGCATGGGGATGCCGAGGCGGTTGCGCAGGGCGGCCCGCTGGAAGCCGTCGTACATGTCCTCCCAGCCGGCGACGGTGTTGCTCGCCGGTGCCGAGGTCCCCGCCGAGAACCCGGCGCCGACCATTCCGCTCGCGAGCCCGTCGTCGGACAGCCAGCGCCGCTCGATGAGGGTCATCTGGCCGATCTTCTCGTCGAGCGTCATCCGGCCCAGGAGGTCGGCGACCCGCGTCGGAACGCTCTCGGTCGGATCCTGATACGGAAGGGGCGCCGCGTTCGCCGACGTGGGGACTCCCACGATGAGGGCGGCGCCGACGAGAGCGGCGGCCGTGGCCGCGATCGTGCGGGGATGCATCCGGATGTTCACGTTCGGCTCCTTGCGGGGATCGGAACTCGTGCACTCAGCGCCTTCGCCGGATTGCGGCGAGATTAGCAGCCGCGCCGGCCGCGCGGTAGTGGGTGAGGCCGGCCGGCACCGGGCGACGTTTCCTGAACGGATGGAGGAGACGCGTAAGGCGAGGGGGCTGCGCAACGTCTCTATTGATGAGCGGCAACGTCGAACCCACCTGACCCGAACAGGCCAGCGCGCGGCTGCGACCCGATGACTCATTCGCCCGAATGAGAAAGGAAACCCGATGTTCCTCCTGGTGAGTGCCATCTCGACGATCCTCGTCGTCTCGTTCTGCGTTTACGTGATCACGATCCTGATCCCGTTCCTCCGCCGTCGCCGCCAGCCGGCAGGCGACCCGACCGTGTTCGGCTGGCACTTCTTCGTGCCGTGCCGCGACGAGGAGGCTGTCATCGCCGAGACGATCGAGCGGCTCCGCGGCGACTTCCCCGACGCTCACGTGTGGGTGATCGACGATGACAGCGACGACGCCACTGCAGCGATCGTCAGCGAGGCCGCATCCACCGACGACCACGTGCACCTGGTGCAGCGACGCCGCCCGCACGCCCGAACGGGCAAGGGCGACGCGCTGAACGCCGCCTACGCGCACCTCGACGCCTTCCTCCCCGCCGACGCCGATCGTTCGGCGATCGTCGTCACCGTCATCGACGCGGACGGCCACCTCGCGCCCAACGCGCTCGCCCAGGTCGCCGGCGACGACGTCTTCGGCAACCCGAAGGTCGGCGCCGCGCAAGTCACCGTGCGGATGCGCAACCGCAACGATCGCGCGCCGTACCCGCACCGCGGTCGACTGGTCAACGCGGCGGCGCGGTTCCTCATCCGGATGCAGGACATCGAGTTCCGCACCATGATCGCGGCCATGCAGTCGCTGCGCGAGCGCACCGGCACCGTGGGCCTCGGCGGCAACGGACAGTTCACCCGGCTGTCGACCCTGGATGCGATCAAGGAGTCCTACGGCCAGCCCTGGCACGGCTCACTGCTCGAAGACTACGAGCTCGGCGTGCACGTGCTGCTCGCCGGCTACGAGAACCGCCATGTCCACGACACGTACGTGTCGCAGGAGGCGCTCCCCAACTTCCGCCGGTTCGCCACCCAGCGCACGCGGTGGTCGCAGGGCAACATCCAGTGCGTCCGCTACGTGCGCGACATCGTGGTGTCCCCGCACATCTCGAGCGCCGGCGTGCTCGAGAGCAGCTACTACCTGATCCTGCCCTTCATCCAGCTGATCGGCTTCTTCACCTGGATCTACCTCACCGTCACCGGCTTCGCCTCCTTCCTGAACGGCACGACCACCGCACTGTTCACGGACAACTGGGGGCTCGCCATCCTGTTCGCGCTGTTCGGCGTCGGACCGTTCTTCCTCTGGGGGCCGGTCTACCGCAAGACGTGCGAGCCCGACGCCCCGCTGTGGAAGGGCGTCCTGTGGGGCCTCGGCATGTGGCTCTACGTCTTCTACCTGTACGTCTCCCTGTCCCGCGCCTTCTTCCGAGTGATCACCGGAAAGAAGGGCTGGGCCAAAACCCGTAGGAACGCCGAAACCATCCGCATCGGCGTCGTCGCAAAGGAGTGCTGAACCATGACCACCGCAACCACCGACCTCACTGCCCCGCGCCCCGCCGGAAAGCAGCGCTGGTTCACCCCGATCCGGGCCCTCCGGCTCCTTATCGCGGCCGCCCTCGCGGCCGTGGTGGCCGGCCTGATCGTCTTCGGCTACGCCACCCGCGTCGCCGAGGCGTGGATCGCATCCACCGTCGCCAACCTCTTCATGGACGGGGGCGCGAGCCCACTGCAGGACAGCATCTTCTTCCCGTCGGCGGACGGCCCCTACCATGTCGCCCTCCAAGTCACCGAGCAGTGCGCGGTGTACGTGCTCCTGGCACCGTTCCTGCTGCTCATGGCGGTCATGCTCGGCTTCACCCGCGTGAGCTGGCGCCGCTGGGCGGGTGCGACGATCGTAGGCGCTGTCTTCCTGGTCGTCGTCAACATGCTTCGCCTCGTCTTCATCGCCTTCTCCACCCGCACGTGGGGACTCCACCCGGGCTACGAGCTGAGTCACGGGGTGCTGGGATCCGCCTTCGGCATCATCGGCTTCGCGGTCGCCAGCGTGGTCGCGCTCATGGTCCTCTCGCCGAGGAAGCAGCGCCAGGCGCGCAAGCTCGCGAAGGCCGCGGCCCGCGAGTCGGCCCGGGAGGGAGAGGAGCGATGATGCGCATCCACGACAGCCTCCGCGCCGTCGCCCCCGCTCTCCGATCGCGGCTGGTCGGCAACCCCGAGACTTCTTTCCGACTCGACGCGATGCGGACCGCCGGAGTGATTCTCGTCGACCTGGCGATGATCCTCGTCGGCGCGAGCCTCCTCTGGCTCTACCCGACCGGCGAGAGCCTTGCCAGCGTGAGCCCTCTCGGCGCGCTGCTGTTCATCCTGGCCACAGCCGGCTTCCTGTTCGTGCGCAACCGGCTGCATCTCAGCCCGGCGGCGGACGGCGGCGGCCGGCCCGAGCCCCGCCGACCCCTGCTGGCGGTGGAAGTCGGGCGCACGCTCATCCTGGTAGCCGCCGCCCTCGCTTCCCTCGGGTGGGGCTCGTACTTCGCACAGTGGGTCGCCGCCTACGCGACGGTCGCCGCGGCGACGCTCGCGGCCATCTCGCTCATCTCCTCCATCGCGGTGGGGAGCCGTGGGATGCGGCTCGCCGGCGGGACGGTGACCTTCGTCGGCAGCCTCATCGGCATCGTGCTCACCAGCGGTGTGCACGGATTCGACCCGCACATCTTCGGAACCGTCGCCGTGCTTCTGCTCGCCTCCCTCTTCCTCAGCCGGATCATCTCCTTCTGGTTCGAGGTCACCGTCAACCCGCGGGCGACCGCGGACCGGACGGCATCATGAGCACCCGGCGCACGACGACAGGCGCGCCGTCCCGGCGGCGGCGCGCCTGGCCGCAGCTGCTTGCCGGGGTTGCACTCATCCTCGCAGCGGTCGGAGTGATGACACTCGTGCTGACGCCCCACGGCACAGCCGAGGGAACGGTCGATCTGCGGGGCAACCCCGTCTCGACCGACGACGCGACACTCTCACCGGAAGCGGTCGCGGCCGCCGCGCCGGAGCCGGTCGCCGGTGTCCGCTTCGCTGTGCCTTCGGTCGGCCTCGACGTCGCCATGGAGGAGCTCACGGCGACCGCCGCCGATATCGAGCCACCGGGCTTCACTTCTGTGTACCACCTGCGGAACCACGGCACGGCGCTCGACAAGCCGGAGGCGGGGACGCTCTTCCTGCTGACCCACTCCATCCGAGGCGGCGGTCTCGCTCCCGGCAACGCCCTCATCGACGTGAAGAACCAGCGCTCGGCCGTCTCGATCGGCGCGACGATCTCCGTCGGCGCGGACACCTACCGGGTGACAGGCACCGAGGTCATCTCGAAGCCCGATCTCGCACACCGAAGTGACGTATGGTCGGACACGCCTGGTCGACTCGTGCTCATCACCTGCCTGCAGAACCCGCAGGGAACGCCGTCGCAGAACAACCTCGTCCTCACCGCCCAGCTCGAGCAGTGAGGACCGGGCCTTCGGCACTCCCCCCTGTCAGAGCCGAGTCCGGCCGCGGACCACGGGGGGCCGATCCTGAAAAGGCTCTCAATGATCGGCGTCGAGCGTCATGGCCGGCAGCCGTCACACGTCTGCGAGGGTGAAGGAGGACTTCCATGCCATCGATGCCTCGCCCCGCCACGTCCACCACCGGGTTCCTCAGCGCTCGGGACGTTATAGGCCCGCGCCATCGCGCAACGGCCTCTCCCACTCGCTTCCGGCGCGGTCACGCGGCATGGGCCCCGGCAATACTCATCTACCCGGGCCGGAGGACAGCAGCCTGGGATCGGGTGCCCCTCGACAACGGACGCGCACCCGCCGAATTCACCCGCGAAGGGTTCGGCGGCGAGCCCGAACTCTTCCGTCTCATCGGATGGTGCGACGAGACCCTGGAGTACGCCCTGGTCACCGACCCCGAATAAGGGTGATCGCAGCCTGAGGGATGGTTCATCACCGTCTTCTAGCGCTGGTTCAACTCGAAGCGCGCGAGGCCGGGATCATGTGTGCCGTCGATGACACCGAATTCATCACCGCACTGCCGGCGTGGCAGCCGAATGCTTCCACGCAGCCCGCGCCAAGCCCATCACTCCACATCTCTACCGCCTCTCCGCGAGACTCGGCCCGGCCCCGATCATTGTTTGACGCAAGAATCAGACTCTTGAGCGACACGCCTCAGGCGGAGGGCGCGGACGGGAGCGCCCGCGACTCCCTCACCATCCGCACGAGCCTGTCGTCTACACAGCCGTGGGGGCGTGCGGTAGTGCCATGCGCTCAGGCCGAGCGACGGGTGCGCCAACCCGGCAGGTGATGGAGGGACGCGCGGCGCGGACGTACGTCGTTAGCATCAGGACATGGGGATGGACGCCGACGATGCGCC
The DNA here is from genome assembly GCA_001647635.1 of Leifsonia xyli. Classification (NCBI taxonomy): domain Bacteria; kingdom Bacillati; phylum Actinomycetota; class Actinomycetes; order Micrococcales; family Microbacteriaceae; genus Leifsonia; species Leifsonia xyli. The sequence continues at coordinate 1,658,589 of CP014761.1, forward strand.
GCTACCGCGCCGTCGCTCGGGATCGGCGGTAGGCCGGCTGCTCCTGGCGCATGCCGTCATCGCTGTCGCCCTGGTGGCGACCGCCTTCACCCATGCGCTGAGCCTCGACGCGACCATCGGGCGCGACGAGCTGTACCGGCTCCGCCACGTGGCTCCTCGAACTGTTCCGGCCCGGCCGCGCGTGGGTGGCCCCGGTGGTCGGGATGTGCGTCAGCATCACGTTGTGCGTCGCGATGCTGCCGTTCATCCATCCCGAGTCGGTCATCGGCAGGTGAGCTACGGGCGCACCGCGATGCCGGCGGCCACCGCGACCTCGCGGTAGGCCGTCGCGAGCGCGTCGAGCGTCGCGTGGGCGTTGAGGCCGCTGGGGTTCGGCACGACCCAGACCTGCGAGTCGCCCCAGTCGCCCTGTCGGCCGAGGGTGGCCGTGGGGGCGTCGAAGGCGATGCGGTAGGCGCTGATCCCGAGGATCGCGACCACGGTCGGGCGGAGCTCGGCGACCCGTTCACGCAGGGCGACCCCGCCCTGCGTGAGCTGCGCGGCCGACAGTTCGGCGGCCCGCGCCGTCGCCTCCGTCACGATGCAGGTGATCCCGATCCCCAGCTCCTCGAGCTGGCGCACGTCGGCCGGGTCGAAGCCGTTCGAGGCGTCGATCACATGGTCGGTGATGCCGGCGAGGTGGAGCGCCTTGTAGAAGCGGTTGCCCCGGCGGGCGAAATGCGCCTGCACCGCCACCGTGAGGAGTCCCGGGTTGATGCCCACGATCAGCAGCCGCGTCGGGTGCGGGATCAGGTCGGGGAGCGTCGCTCCGGTGAACGCGGCGAGCTGATCGCGGGTATAGCTCATGCCCTCACTCTGGCATCGCGGCGAGCGACTTCACACCTCGATGCTGACCTCGTAGACCTGGTCGGTCGGGTGGCCGGCGCGCTCGTGGATGCTCATGAGCGCCTCCTTCGACGGGCCGGTGGACAGGCAGAACACCTTGCCGCTGACCGGGTCGAGCCACGCCCGCTCGATGTGCATCCCCTCCTCCCCCTCGATGGCGGCGTCGGCGTCGTGCGCCTCCTGCAGTTGATCCCGGGTGACGCCCACGAATCCGTCGTGGATGTCGATGAACTGTGCCATGATCGGCTCCTTTCCTCCCATCCACTGTGCTCGCGGAGACGGCGCGCGGCATCCGTCATCCTGCCGATCCCGGGAGGCCCACGGGCGCCGGAGCACGGCTAGGCTGCGGCCATGCGCGCGGCGTCGCCGCCGGGTGGGACCGCCCGGGTATGCCCACTGCTCGTCGGCCGCGACGACGAGCTGGACTTCGCCGTGCGGCGGCGGGATGAGGCTGCGGCCGGACACGGCGGCCTGCTGCTGCTCGGCGGCGAGGCGGGGATCGGCAAGTCCCGGCTGCTCGATGAGCTGACGACCCGTGCCGGCGGCCGGGTCGTGCGCGCGGAGGCGTTCGCGGGCGACCGGGACACGCCGGGCCTCCTGCTGGGCGGGCTGGCCGCCGGGTTCCGCGCGGCGGGCGACGACGAGACGGCCGAGCGGGTGCAGGCGCTGGTCGCCGAGGCGGTGTCGGCGACGACCTCCGATTCAGCCCGGCGCCGGCTCCTGGTGGCGGAGCTCGCCGACGCGCTGACCCGGGCGCTCGCGACGCCCTTCCTCGTGCGCCTGGAAGACCTCCACTGGGCCGACCAGCTGAGCCTGGACGCCCTCCGTCGGGCCGCTGCGGCGCTCGACCGGCTGCCGTCCCTCATCGTCGCAACCCACCGGACCGACGACCCGGCGGCGGACGCGAGCTTCACCTCGTGGCGGCTGGAGCTCCTCGCCCACCGGCAGGCCGAGGAGCTGCTGCTGACCCGGCTCGGCCGCGAGGGCACGCGCTCGATGCTGGCCTCGATCACCGGGGAGCAGCCCGCGGAGGAGGACGTGGACCGGCTGTATGCGGCCGCCGACGGCATCCCGCTGCACGTGGAAGAGCTGGTGGCGGTCGGGGTGGACGCGGTGCCTGACACGGTCGGCGACGCCGTGGTCGCGCGGACAGCGGCCCTCGACCCGCACGCGCGCGCGGCGATCGCGGCGGCGGCGGTGATCGGGCGCGAGTTCGACGCGGAGACCCTGACGGCGGTCGTCTCGGACGACGACGGGACACCCGGCGAGGTGGATGCGGCGCTCGACGAGCTGGTGCGCCTGCACTTCGTGGTCCCCGCGGGCTCGGGCTACGACTTCCGCCACGCCCTCATCCGGGACGCGGTGTACGCCGACCTGCCCGGGCCGTTGCGGCGGAGGCTGCATGCTCGCGTCGTCGAGGTCGCCCCCGGACTGTCCGACGCGGTGCGATCCGCCCACCTGGAGCGGGCGGGCCGGGCCGATCAGGCGTACCGCGCCGCCCGCACCGCCGCCCAGCGCGCCTCCGCCCTGTCGGCGCACCGCGAGGCGGTCGGCCTCTACCGCCGCGCCGAACGGACCGTGCCGTCGGGCACCGCCGTCGGCGAGCGCGCGGAGCTCCACCGCCTCCTCGGGTCGGAGCTGGCCGCCTCCGACGCCAACGAGGACGCGGAGCGCGAGTTCGCCCGTGCGATCGAGCTGTACCGGGAGGCCGGCGACGAGGTGGAGGCTGCGGCGGTCGTCCCGGCGCTGGTGGCGGCGCGCCATCTGCTCGGCGCCGATTACGCCTCGCGGGCGGCGACGCTGGAGGACGCGCTCGCGCGCCTGAACCCGCGGCCACCGGCCGCACGGCGCTCGTCCGCGGGAGCCTGCTCGCCGCGCTGGCCGCCGCCGCGATGCTCGACCGGCGGCTCGACGACGCGCTCGCCTTCGCGACCGAGGCGCGACCGCTGCTCGAGGACGACGTCGCCGAGCGCCTCGCGGTGGACGTGACCCGCGGCGCCGTGCTCGTCTTCGCCGGCCGAGAGGAGGGCTGGGACCTCCTCGACTCGTCCGCGCGGGAGGCCGCGTCGCTCGGACTGGAGGCGACGGCCGCGCGCGCCTACCGGATGGCGGGCTCGAGCGCGTCCGTCCTGCTCGTGTACAGCCGCGGGATGGAGTGGCTGCGGGAGGGCATCGCCTACGCGTCGCGGATCGAGCGGTGGAACGACGCTCACTATCTCCAGGCGCACCTCGCCCACGTCGAGTGGGCGACCGGACGGCTCGACACCGCGGTGACGCGCGCGGAGCGGGCGCGCGCCGACGGCCGCGGCGGCATCACGACCGAGGTGACCGCGCTGCACGTGCTCGGCTACGTCGCCCTCGCGCACGGCGACCTGACGACGGCGCACGAGCTGCTGGGCGAGGCGGCGGCGATCGGCGAGCGGATGCGGGAGCTGCAGCGGCTCTCGCCCGCCCTGTGGGGGCTGGCGGAGGTCGCCCTGGCCCGGGGTGACGACGCGACCGCGATCGAGCTGTCGGAGCGGGGGTACCGGGAGTCCGCGCGCATCGCGGACGCCGCGTACCTGTTCCCGTTCCTGGTCACGGCGACGCGTGCGCGGGTCGCCGCAGGGGACGTCACGGGCGCGCGGGAGTGGGTGGAGCGCGCGGGGGCGCTGGTGGGCGAGCGCGGCATCCCGGGCACCGAGCACGCCGTCGCGCACGCGCAGGGCCTCGTCGCCCTATCGGAACGCGGAATCAGCCGGGCGAAGGAGCTGCTGGGGTCGGCCTCCGCCGGGTGGGATGCGCTGGGCCGCTGGTGGGAGGGGACGCAGGCGCTGCTCGACCTCGCCGAGTGCGCCCGGCGCAGCCGCAGCCCCGCGGAGGCGGCGTCGCTGGTCGCCGAAGCGCGTCGCCGGGCCGAGGAGTGCGGCGCCGGGGCGGTGCTCTCACGGGCCACGGCCCTGGAGGAGCGGCTGGCGGACGGCGCGGAGACCAGCGTGCTGAGCGCCCGCGAGCGCGAGGTGGCGACGCTGGTCGCGACGGGTGCGACCAACCGCGAGATCGGGGACGTGCTCCACATCTCGTCCCGGACGGTCGCGACCCACGTCGAGCACATCCTCGCCAAGCTCGGCGCGACGCGCAGGTCGGAGATCGCCGCGTGGTCGGCAGGAGAACGAGTCGGAGGAAGACGGGATGTCTGAACGATGGGGTGCGGTGACGGTGCTCGGCGCCGCCCAGTTCGTGATGGTCCTCGACAGCACGGTGATGAACGTGTCCATCTCGACGGTGGTGAAGGACCTGGACACCACCATCGCCGCCATGCAGACGACCATCACCTTCTACACGCTCACCATGGCCGCGTTCATGCTGCTGGGAGCCAAGCTCGGCGACATCTGGGGCAGGCGCCGCGCCCTGGTGATCGGCTCCATCGTCTACGCGATCGGCTCGGGGACCACGGCGGTCAGCCCGAATATCGCCGTGCTCTTCGTCGGCTGGTCGGTGGTGGAAGGCCTCGGGGCGGTGCTGGTGATCCCGGCGATCGCCGCCCTGATCGCCGACAACTACACCGGCCACGCGCGGGTGACGGCGTTCGCCGTGATCGGTGCCGCATCGGGGGTCGCCGTCGCGGTCGGTCCTCTGATCGGCGGGTTCCTCACCACCTACGCGAGCTGGCGGTACGTCTTCGCCGGCGAGGTCGTCATCATGGCCGTGGTGCTCCTGTTCAGCCGGGTGGTGCGTGACAGCGGCGAGCGCGAGAGAGTGGCCATCGACGCGCTGTCCGTGCTGCTCTCCGCCGTCGGCCTGGTGCTGGTCGTCCTGGGCCTGCTGCAGACGAAGACGTGGGGATGGGTCCTCCCGTCGACCGACGTGTCCGTGCTCGGCCTCTCACCCGTCCCGTTTCTCGTCGCAGGAGGGTCGGTCGTGCTGTGGCTGTTCTTCGTCCGCCAGCGCTCCCTGATCGCACGCGGGCGAGCGCCCCTGCTCGATCCGGGCCTGCTGCGCATCCGACAGTTGCGCGCTGGGGTGGGAAGCCTCGGCCTGCAGTACACCGTGACCGCGGGGCTGTTCTTCGTCGTGCCGATCTACCTCCAGCTCACCCTCGGCCTGGATGCGCTCACGACCGGGCTGCGGATCTTCCCTCTCTCCGTCGCCTTGGTGCTCTTCTCGATCGTGGGGACGGCGCTCGCCCGGCGGATGCCGCCGCGACGCATCGCGCGCATCGGACAGCTCGCGCTCGTCGGCGCCAGCCTGGTGCTCCTCGCCGCCGTGACACCCGACCTCAACACCTGGCAGTTCGGGGCGGGCATGTTCATCGCCGGTGCCGCCCTCGGCCTTCTGGCGTCGCAGCTCGGGAACGTGACGATGTCGTCGGTCGGGCCTGACCAGCTGAGCGAGGCCGGAGGCATCCAGGGCGTGTTCCAGAACCTCGGCTCATCGCTCGGGACGGCCCTGGTCGGATCCGTCATGATCGCCGCGCTGTCCAGCTCGTTCGCTGCGAATGTGGCCGCGAGCGAGCTGCCGCAGGATGTGCAGACACAGGTGCAGCAGGAGAGCCGGGACGGCGTCGGCGTGGTCGCCGTCGCGGACGTCCCGCGCATCGCCTCCGAGCATGGACTGTCGGAGCAGGACAGCGCGACGTTGCAGCACCTCTACTCGGAGTCGCAGCTTTCCGCGCTTCGGCTCTCCTTCGTCACCGTCGCGCTGATCTCGTGCGCCGCGCTGTTCTTCTCCCGCAACCTGCCGAAGACCGTTCCGAAAGCGGACCCGGTCGCGCAGCGACGGGCAACCTGACCCGTCCTCAGTCGCGTCCGTCGCCGTCAGCGGCGTTGTAGCGCTCGAGCATCGCAGCGAATGCGGCGATCTCGGCTTCGCTCCATTCCCGCAACCGGCCCGTCATGGTGACCCGCAGGGCGTCGTCCGCCGCGTCGAGCACGCCGACGCCGCGTTCGGTGATGCGCAACGCCTGGCCGCGTCCGGCGTGCTCCTCCGGAGCGCTCACGACGTAGCCGCTCTCCGTGAGCGCCGCCAGCTGGCGGGACACGGTGGAGCGGTTGAGCTCGTAATGGGCGGCGATCTCGACCGCGCGGCATCCGGGTGCTCGCGGATGTACGCGAGGAGCGACCGGTCGACGATCGACAGCCCCTCGTTCTCGCGCCGCACGCGCGCGGTGCCGCGGCGGCCGATGGTCGTCAGCTCGCGCTGGACGCGGGCGATGGAGGCGGTGCGCGCATCCCGGGTCATGGTCCGAGTCTAGCGCCGAGTTGCGTTCTGCAACATATAGTCGTAGGTTGCATTACGCAACTTGAGAGGATCCCTCCCGTATGTCGACGCATCGCATCACGCCCCTTCCCGCCGCAGCCGCCCGTCCGCGCTTCTGGCCGCCGGCCGCCTTCTGGAAGGCGCTCGGCTCGCACATCGTGATCCCACTGTTCCTCGCGGTCGGGATGGCGCTCGCCTACCTCGGCGCCTTCCACGCGCCGCAGCCGCACGACCTCCCGGTCGCCATCGTGGGACAGGGCCCGGCAGCCGAGGTGTTCGCGCAGACGATGAACGACAAGGCGCCGGCCGCGCTCGACGTGACCACCGTCCGACCGTCAGTGCCGCACGCGACCAGCTCGCGCACGGCACGATCGCCGCCGCCTACGAGCCGGGGACGACGCAGGCCGTCATCCACATCTCCACCGCCTCGTCGGAGACCGAGGCGTCGGCCGCCGAGAAGCTGTTCCTCCCGATCGCCTACCAGCAGCGCCTGCCGGTCACGATCGACGACGTGCGGCCGGTCCCGACCGACGACGGCACCGGGCAGGGCCTGTTCTTCCTCATGGTGGCGCTCAGTGTCGGCGGCTACTCCAGCGCGATCGCCATCGCGGCGGTGACCGCCAAGCTGGCGATCGGGTGGCGCATCGCGGTCTCGGCCGCCGCGTCCCTCCTGGTCGCCGGGCTCTGCGCGGTGGTCGCCGGTCCGGTCTTCCACGTGCTGAGCGCCAACGAGTGGAGCATCTGGCTGCTCGCCTCGCTCTACGTGTTCGGCATCGTCACCATCGGCGTCGGGCTGCATCCCCTCATCGGGCGGTGGACCACGCCCGCGCTGACGCTCCTGTTCGTGATGCTCAACGTGACCAGCAGCGGCGGCATCTTCCCGCAGAACCTCATGCCGTGGTTCTTCGCCGGGCTCAACACGTTCTGGAACGGGGCGGCCTGGCTCGACGCGGTCCGGGCGCTGACGTACTTCCCCGGCCAGGCCTTCGGCTTCGACGGGCTGCGCCTCGCCCTCTGGGCGACCGTCGGGCTCGGGCTGATCGGCGTGAGCCACCTGCTGACCCTCCGCCGCCGCCGCGCGGCCGACGACACCGTCGCGGCGACGCCCGCGGAGGAGGAGGCGGTCGTCGCCGCCTGACGACCGCTTGCCGCGCTCAGCGCGCGGTCCCGCTCAGGACGACGCTTTGTCGAGATCCTCCTGGGACTTCTGGATCGCCTTCTGCAGCTCGTCGTAGTCGCCGGAGTCGATCGCCTTCGAGATGCGCTTCTGGGCCTTCACCAATGCGTTCTCGACCCGGTCGGCCCACTGGTCGTCGACCACCGCGATGACGGCGGACGAGCCCTTCGGGAGGTACTCGTCGACGTCGACGCCGATCTGCTTCTCGTCGTGGCGCTTGCGGAACGCGCCGATGACAGCGCCGATGCCGGCCCCGACCGCGGTCGCCGCCAACAGCGGAGGCGCGAACAGCCCGACCACGACGCCCGCTCCGGCGCCCCAGGCCGCACCCTTCCCGACGGTGCCGGACTCGTGCTCCTTGACCTCCACCTTGCCGTCGTCGTCGCGGCTCATCACGACCGCCCCGACGATGTCGAACTGCCCTGCGGCCTGGTCGTCCTTCAGGGACTGGTAGTCGGCCTCGGCCGCGCTCTCGTCGTCGTAGGCGCCGACCACGAGCACCAGATTCTTGTCAGCCATCTCCCACTCCTCTCACTCGACCGCACCTGCGGTCGGTCGGACTATGGCACTCGAGGGGAGGAGCCGGGAAGACAGTGGTGCGCCCCCGATCGACCGGTGCAGGATGTGCGCATGGTCTCCCTCACCGTCGAGCGCACCTTCCCCGTCCCGCCGGAGCGCGTCTGGCGCGGGTTCACCGATCCGCAAGAGCTGAGCGCGTGGTTCTGGCCGCCGCGGATGGAGCCGACGGCGCGCATCGATCCGGTGCCGGACGGCGCCGTACGCATCCGCTCCGCCATCGCCGATCTCGGCGTGGCCGGCCGGGTCACCGAGGTGGACGCGCCCCGGCTGCTCGCCTTCACCTGGCGGTGGGACGGCGAGGACCGCGCGACCCGAGCGACCCTCCGGTTCGACCCGGTGGGCGGCGGCACGCTCCTGACGGTCCAGCACGACGGCTTCGCCGACGAGGAGGCCGCGGCGAATCACGTCGACGGCTGGAACGACTGCCTCGACCGCCTCTCGGCGACGATGACGTGACCGCCGACCGGGCCGCCACGGGCGCATCCGCGACGCCTCCGCTGGTGTGGGACGCGCGCCGCAACCTGGCCGCGCTCGGGATCGCCGTCATTCCGACGATCGTCGCCTTCGCCGTACACCACTTTGGGCCAGCGGCTGAGCGGCGTCACGCCGTGCGACGGGCCTCCTGCTTCTGCCCGACCGGCGCGAGCCCGAGGTTCTCGCGGAGGGTGTCGCCCGCGTACTCGGTCGGGTAGATGCCGCGCTCCTGCAGCAGCGGCACCAACGTGTCCACGATGTCGTCGAGTCCCGAGGGGATCAGCCACGGCGTGATGTTGAAGCCGTCGACTACATGGGCGTCGGCGTAACGCTGCAGGGTGGCGGCGACGCTCGACGGGCTGCCGACGAAGCCGCGGCCCGAGTTAAGGCGGATGACCAGCTCGCGGATGCTGAGCCTCTCGGCCGCCGCGCGCTCGCGCCAGGCGTCGGCGGTGGCCTTGGCCTGGGCCGCGCGGAAGCCGGCGCCGCGGGTCTCGCCCGAGACCTCCTGCACCGGGTCGATCGCCGGCAGCGGGCCGTCCGGGTCGTAGGCGGAGAGGTCGGTGCCCCAGATGTTCTCGAGGAACGCGATCGCCGTCTGCGGGGTGACCTGTTTGCGGCGCACCCAGCGCGCCTTCTCCTCCGCCTCCGCGTCGGTGTCGGCGAGGATGAACTCCTGGCCGGGGAAGATCTTCACGTCGCCTGCCGGGCGTCCCGCCTTGAGCGTGCGCTGGCGGATGTCGTCGGCGAACGCCTTGGCGTCGTCGAAGGCGCTGTGCGCGGAGAAGATCACATCGGCTTGGCGCGCGGCGAAGTCGCGGCCCTCGGCGGAGTCGCCGGCCTGGAAGATGACGGGGCGGCCCTGCGGGCTCTGCGGGAGGCGGCTGCGGCCGGTCGCGCGGTAGTGGCCGGTGTCCACCTCCACGAGCTCCGACGGGGTGTCGGCGGTCCAGGCGTCGGCGGCGGGGGACTCAGCGAGCTCCGCATCCCACGCGTCCCACAGCTTCTTCGCGGCCACGACAACGGCCTCGGCGTGCCGGTAGCGGTCGGCGTGGTCCAGGTAGCCGCCGCGGCGGAAGTTCTCGCCGGTCCACGCGTTGTCGGTGGTCACCACGTTCCAGGCCGCGCGGCCCCCGGAGATGAGGTCGAGGCTTGCGAGGCGGTGCGCGAGGTCGAGCGGGTCGTTGTAGGTGGTGTTCTGGGTGGCGACGAGGCCGATGCGGTCGGTCACGGCGGCGAGTGCGGCCAGCTGGGTCTGCGCGTCGGGGCGGCCGGCCACATCCAGCTGGTGCAGGGCGCCGAGGTGCTCGCAGAGGCGGAGGCCCTCGCCGAGGAAGAACGCCGAGAACAGGCCGCGCTCGGCGGTCTGCGCGACGCGTCGGAACGACTCGAAGTCGGTCTGCGAGCCGCTCTCGGGCTCGGTCCAGACGGTCGAGAAGTTGACGCCCTGGAAGAAGACGCCGAAGCGGAAGACGGTCGGGCCGGTCATGCGGACTCCTGGTAGCGGTTGACGGCGGCGGGGAGGCCGAGCGCGTCGCGCAGGGTCCCTCCGGGGTGGGATGCGGCGAGCGCGGTGCTCACGCGCAGCAGCGGGAGGACGGCGAAGGCCAGCTCGGGCAGGTCGACGTCGAGGACGGCCGGGTGGACGCGGACGCCGTCGGTCACGGCGGCGAGCTCCGCGAGGAGGGCGGCGAGCGGCTCGGCCGCGCCGACGTAGCGGGCGCGGGACCCGGCCCACGGGGTGTGCGCGTCGAGTGCGGCCACACGGTCGGCGGCGGGGACGCCCGCGGCGTCGAGCGCGACCTCGAGGTCGAGCACGGCGAGCAGCCCCAGCCTCTGCAGGCGGGAGGCCTCGGCCGCGGCACGCGCGACGAGGTCGTCGCCGTCGGCGTCGAAGAGCGCCACGTCGAGCTCGGCGTCGCCGGCGAGCGCCGCCGGACCGAACACCGGCAGTGCGCCCTGCGGCGGCCGAGGCACGATGGAGGGTCCGACGACGGAGTAGTCGTCGCCCTCGAAGCGGATGTGGTGCACCCGGTCGCGGTCGAGGTAGCGTCCGGTCGGGACGTCGCGGATGACCGCGTCCGTCTCCCACGAGTCCCAGAGGCGGCGCGCCACCTCGACGGCGTCGGCCGGTCGTCCCGGCTGACCGACGCGTCCGTAGAGGGATGCGGTGCCCGCGTCGTCGTCGGCGCTCACGACCCAGCCGGCGCGGCCGCGCGCGGCGTAGTCGAGGGAGGCGAGCTGCGTCGCGACGTGGAACGGCTCGGTGTAGACGGTCCCGGCCTCCGGCACCAGGCCGATGCTGCCGCTGAGCGGCGCGGCGAAGGCGGCGCGCTGGATGGCATCGAGCCGCGCCCGGATCCCGCCCGGCTCGGCCGGCGGCACGGCCGCATCGGCGAAGGTGGCGAACACGAACCCGGCACGCTCGGCGGCCTGCGCGCGCTCGGCGTGCAGCCGTCCGGTGAGCAGGGCGGACGGCGCGTGTGCGGCCGCACGCCAGGCGGCCGGGTGGGCGCCGTCGCCGTCGAGCTCGATTCCGAGGATGAAGCCGGTCATCGTGAGGTCCTCTCGTGCGGGAGGCGCTCCCCGGCCTCCACCGGGAAGGGCAGCCGGTTGCCGGCGGGCGGCAGCGGGCAGGTGGCGAACTCGGTGTAGGCGCACGGCAGGTTGACCGCGCGGGTGAAGTCCAGGACGACGCGACCGTCGGCGTCCGGGGCAGCGACTGACAGCGAGCGGTTCGCGGGGTAGGTGGTCACGCCGCTCGTCGCATCCGTGAAGAGCACCAGCAGCGAGCCCGGCCGGAAGCCGTTGAAGGCGATCAGCCGGTGCACGTCGCCGTCGTGACGGAACTCGATCTCGCCGGGCGCGGCGTAGACGTGCTGCAGACCCTCGGCGACCGAGCCGACCGTCACCTCGACGGGCGCGTCGTAGGGGACGAAGCGTCCCTCGATCACCCAGCTCTCGGAGGGCACGTAGGCCGGGGTGCCGCGGTAACCGGCTCGGGTGGGATGCCCGGGGTGCCGCGGCCGCAGCAGGTCGTACCCGCCGCGCTTGGCGATCTCGATGAGGGTGTCCCCGAATGCGGCGGTTCGTCCGCCGCGTTCGGGGATCGGGCCGAAGACGATACGGCCGGTGACCTCCGCGCCGTCCACGAGCAGCGACTCCCCGCGTCGAGCAGGGCGACGACGCCCTCCTCGCCGGTGGACCAGCGGCCGGGCAGCCCGTCGAAGCGCGTGGGCTCCGCGGTCAGCCAGTGCTGGGCCGTGATGGCGAGGAAGCCGTGCGCGGAGGCGCGGTCGGCCTCGTGCGCGTCGTGCCAGGCCTGCCATTCGGTCGCGAAGGCGGGCGCTGTCGTGTCGGATGCGATGGTCATGTTCTCAGCCGTTCGTCTCGTCGGTCACTGGTTGTCGAGCGGGAGCCCGGGCGGGTTGATCTCCGACTTCGGCAGACCCTCGTTGGTGAGGTTGTAGGCCTTCAGCCACTTCGCGTACTGGCCGCCTTCGATGAGGTGGTTGATGGCGTCCGCGATCGGCTTGTCGAGACCGCTGTCCTTCTTCACGGTGGCGGCGATGAGGCCCTGGAGGGTCTCCCCGGCTCCCGAGAAGGTGCCCGCGGTGCGGGTCGGATTGGCCGACGACGCGCTCTGCGTGTTCTGGTACGCGGCGGTCGGGTTCGGGCCGAAGTAGGCCTCGATCTTGCCCGAGTTCAGTGCGAGCCAGACGGAGTTGGCGTCCGGGTAGTACTTGAGGTCGAGCGACTTGCCGGCGGCCTCGAGCTTCGCCTTCCACTCGAGCAGGATCTTCTCCTGGTTGGTGCCTGCGCTCACGGCGACGGTCTTGCCGGCGAGGTTCTGGTAGTCGCCGTCGAACTCCCACTTGTCCTTCTTGAGGACGGTGAAGGCGAGCTCGTCTTTGCGGTACGAGGCGAAGTCGTACTTCTCCTTGCGCTGCTCGGTGTCGGTGATGTTCGAGAAGCCGACGTCGGTCGCGCCGGTGTCGATCCCGACGAACAGGTTGTCCCAGGTCGCGTTCTTGACCTCGGGCTTGAGGCCGAGGACGGCGGCGACGAGGCGGCCGAGGTCGGGCTCGGAGCCGGTCAGCGTCTTCTGGTCGTCGCCGGTGAAGGCGAGGGGCGGGAAGCCGGCGGGCAGGGCGCCGACGCCGATGACGAGGGTGCCGCGCTTCTTCACGGCGTCGGGCACCTCGGCGGCGATGGAGTCGACCTTGTCGACCTTGATCGACGTCTCGGTGCCGGCGCCGTTGGTGTGCGCGGCGATGGTGACGCTGCCGGCGGTGGATGTGCCGTCTTCGGCTGACGCCTGCCCCGAGCAGGCCGCGAGAGAGACGACGAGGGCGGCCGACGCGAGGACCGCGCCCGGGACGCCGAGCCGGCGTCGGAGCGAACGAGGGGATGACATGCGGGTTCTCCTTGGTGGGTGGGATGGTGCGATTGCGTTCAGAGACCGTGCCCTCAGAGGACGCGGCTCAGGAACTCTCTGGTGCGCTCCTCGCGCGGGTCGTCGAGCACGTCGGCGGGGCTGCCCTGCTCGACGATCCGGCCGTCGTCGAGGAACACGACACGGTCGGCGACCTCGCGGGCGAAGCCGATCTCGTGGGTGACGACGACGAGGGTCGCGCCGGAGCCCGCGAGCGAGCGGATGACGGCGAGCACCTCGCCGACCAGCTCCGGGTCGAGGGCCGACGTCGGCTCGTCGAACAGCAGCACGTCCGGTCGCAGGGCGAGCGCGCGGGCGATGGCGACGCGCTGCTGCTGTCCGCCCGAGAGCTGCCGCGGGTAGGCGGCCGCCTTGTCCGAGAGGCCGACCCGGGCGAGCAGCGCGAGCGCCTCTTCGCGGGCGACCGCGGCGGGCGTGCCCTGCGCGATCGGGGCCTCCGACACGTTCTCGAGGATGGTGAGGTGCGGGAACAGGTTGAAGTTCTGGAACACGAATCCGATCCGGGCGCGCTGCCGCAGGATCTCCTTCTCGCTCCGCTCCTTCAGCCGGCCGCGATGCACGCGCACGCCGATCAGCTCGCCACCGACGACGACGTAGCCCTCGTCGAGCGGCTCCAGGTGGTTGATCGCGCGCAACAGGGTCGACTTGCCGGAGCCGGACGGGCCGAGGACGACGGTGACCGTCCCCGCCTCGATGGTCAGGTCGACGCCGCGCAGCACGGGCTTGTCGCCGAACGATTTGGTGGCGTTCGCGATCTCGATCCCGGCGGTCACGCGGCACCGTCCAGACGGTTGTTCGACCAGCCGGCGAGCCGACGACGGACGCGCTGGAGCGGCGTCGGCGGCAGCGACCGGACGGCGCCGCGCGCGTAGAACCGCTCGACGTAGTACTGGATGACCGACACGACACTGGTCAGCACGAGGTACCAGATGGTCGCGACGACGAGCAGCGGGATGATGTCCGTCGGGTAGGTGCTGCCCAGGTTCTGGACGACGCCGAACAGGTCGAGCAGCGACACGTAGAAGAGGAGGGAGCTGGCCTTCAGCAGACCGATGATCTGGTTCACGTAGGCGGGGACGATCGAGCGCAGGGCCTGCGGCAGCACGATCCGCCGGAACTGGCGCCCGCGCGGGATGCCCAGCGCCTTCGCCGCCTCGTGCTGCCCCTGGTCGACCGAGAGCACACCGGCTCGCACGATCTCGGAGCTGTACGCGATCTCGCTCAGGCTCAGGCCGATGACGCCGAGCGTGAGCTCGGACAGTACCGACACGGTCTTGACCTCGAACTGCGGACCGAACGGGATGCCGATGCCGATGGTCGGGTACAGGTTGCCGAGGTTGTAGAGGAAGATCAGCACCAGGATCAGCGGCACCGAGCGGAACAGCCAGACGTAGAGCCAGCTGACGGAGCTCAGGACCGGATTCGCCGAGAGCCGGCCGAGGGCGACGACAATGCCGCCCGCGAAGCTGACGACCGCCGAGATCGCGGTCGCGACCAGCGTGAGCTGCAGCCCGGTGAGGATGGCCGGGCTGAACAGCCACTTCCCCACCTTCGCCCACTCCCACGACGGGTTGGTGAAGAGCGTCTGACCGAAGTTGAGCAGCAGGACGAGCACGAGGGCGGCGGCGATCCAGCGGCCGGGGTGGCGGAGCGGGAGGATGGGGCGCTCGGCCAGGCGGCGCAGGTCGATCCCGTCGGGGACGGCGGGGGCGGTGACCGCGCTCGCCTCCACGGTCGTGGCGGCGCTCATCGTTCCACCCCCAGCGTCTTCTCGAACGGATGGATGCCGACCTGCTCAGGCTCGAGCGCCGTGTCGTACAGGGGGCGGTATCCCGCGGCCAGGTACAGCGCCTTCGCCTCGGGCTGGCGCGGGCCGGTCGTGAGGTAGACCTTCGTGTAGCCCTGGCGCACCGCCTCGGACTCCAGCTCGTTCACGATCCGGCGGGCGAGGCCCTGGCGGCGGTGGCGCGAGCTGGTCCAGATGCGCTTCAGCTCGGCGGTGTGCTCGTCGAGCCGCTTGAACGCGCCTCCGGCGATGGGCTCCCCCGCGCGCAGCAGCAGCACGAACGCGCCGCCCTGGGCCGGTGCGAACAGCTCGGCCGGGTAGCGGTTCAGCTCGGTCGAAGCGCGCTCGCCGAAGAAGTCGCCGTAGCGGGTGTCGTACTCGTACTCGAGCTCGTCCAGCAGCGGCCGGGCCAGCGGATCGGTCGCTTCGACATAACGGAACTCGTCGGCGTCGACGTTCGTGACGGTCACCGGATGCCTCCTTCTCGCGGGGTGGGAGCGGATGTTTCGGATGACCGTAGAGGGCATCTCGCGCGCCGCGGTAACGATGGTTACGGTTTGCGACGCCCGCGAAACACGGCGTCACGGACGCTTGCCCGGACCGCGCTCGCGATGCAGGGTGACCCGATGCCCACCACGTCCCCGACCTCGTCCATCGCCGTCGTCGGCGCCGGTCCGCGCGCCGTCGGCTGGCTGGAGCGGTTCGCGGCGGCGCGGTCGGCCTCCGCGGAGAGGCCGCCGGTCGTGATCCACCTGATCGACCCGTTCCCGGCCGGACCCGGACGGATCTGGCGTCACGACCAGTCGCCACTGCTCAAGCTGAACTCGATGGTCGAGCACGTCACGATGTTCACGGACGACACGTGCGCGGTCGACGGGCCCGTCGTCCCCGGGCCGTCTCTGCTGGAGTGGGTGGAGGGCGTGCGCGACGGCCGCATCGCGGACGCGGAGGTCGGCGATCCGGGCGTCGCGGCCGAGCTGGCGCGCCTGCGCCGGGGAGACTTCCCGACCCGGAGGCTGCAGAGCCGCTACCTTGACTGGTTCCTACGCCGGGCCATCGCCGCGCTGGATGCCGACGCGACCGTCGTGCGGCGGACCGGGGAGGTCGTCGCGGTGACGGACGACGGGGAGCACGAGACGGTCCGGCTCGCCGACGGCACGGTGCTCCGCGCCGACGCCGTCGTGTACGCGCTGGGGCACACCGGCAGCGAGCCGTCGGGAGAGGCCGCCACCCTCGCCGCCTTCGCCGACCGTCACGGCCTGCACTACCAGCCGCCCGCGTTCACCGCCGACGCCGAGCTGTCCGGCATCCCGGCCGGCGAGACGGTCGCCGTGCGCGGGATGGGACTGGCCGCCGTCGACCTCGTCGTGCTCCTGACGCAGGGACGCGGTGGACGCTTCGAGTGGCACCACGACGGCCTCCGCTACCGGCCGAGCGGGCGCGAGCCGCGCATCCTCATCGGGTCGCGGCGGGGCGTGCCGTATCGCTCGAAGATCTCCTCGACCCTCGCGGGCGAGGCGCCGTCGCTGCGGTACCTCACGCCCGAGGTGGTCGCGCGGCTGACGCGCGACCCCGGGACGCTCGACTTCCGCCGCGACGTCTGGCCATTGGTCGAGAGAGAGCTGCTGCACGGCTACTACCGCGAGCTGTTCACCGGGCATCCGGAACGGGTCGCCGTGGCCTGGGAGCGCTTCCGGGCGGAGCTGGACGGGGTCGACCCGCGGTCGGCGGCGTACCGCGACCTGCTGGCCGCATCCCTCCCGGACCCGTCCGACCACCTCCACCTCGGCGCGTTCGACCGGCCGCTCGCCGGGGAGCGCTTCGCGTCGCGCGAGGCGCTGCAGCGCCGCCTGCGGGAGCACCTGCGCGACGACCTGCACCGGCGCACCGCGGCGGAGCACAGCGAGACGCTGGGGCTCTTCCTCGCGCTGCTGCAGACGATGTTCGCGCTGGCGCCGGTGGGCGCCTCCCCCGCCTGGACGGACGAGTCGCGCACGCGCGACCTCCACGGCTGGTGGCCGGCGTACTTCAGCTACGTCGCCTCCGGGCCGCCCGGGCACCGGCTGGAGGAACTGCTTGCCCTCTCCGACGCCGGGGTCGTCGAGTTCGCGGGGGCTGACCTCGTTGTGACCGCTGACGAGGAGGCCAGGGCGTTCCGCGTCTCCAGCCCATCGGTCGACGGGTCGGTGCTGACGCGCACCCTCGTCGACGCCTGGCTGCCCGCCGCGCACGCCGACCGCACCGACAACCGCGCGCTCCGCGACCTGGCGGTCAGCGGCGCCGGATCGTTCCGGCACGGGATGCTGCGCGTGCACCCCGACGACGCGCGGGTGCTCGACGCGACCGGCGCACCGCATCCCCGCCGCTGGGCGATCGGGCCGTTCACCGACGCGCCCTTCGCCGGGGCCTTCGCGCGGCCGGGCACGAACGCCCTGTCGTTCCGCGAGAACGACCGGGTCGCGCAGGCGGTGCACCGGCTGGTCGCTGACCGTGCGGCGACGCACAGCGCAACATCGCCTGGCACGTCGCCGGTGCTGTCACTACAGTGACCCCATGCCGGACGAACCCCGCCGCCCGCTCGATTTCGAGACCCGCCAGATCCACGCAGGAGCCGTCGTCGACTCCGAGACCCGGTCCCGGGTGACGCCGATCTACCAGACGGCGGCGTACGTCTTCGACAGCTTCGACGACGGCGAGGAGCGGTTCGCCGGCCGCAGCGCCTACCGGGCCTACTCGCGCAACGAGAACCCCACCAACGCGGTCGCCGGGCGCCGCATCGCGGACCTCGAGGGCGGGGTCGACGGGATCGTCGTGGCCAGCGGGCAGGCCGCGATCGCGTCCGCGCTGAGCGCGCTCGCAGGAGCCGGGGACCACATCCTGGCCACGCGCTCGCTGTACGAGGGGACGCGCGAGATGTTCCGCGGCGTGCTCGCGCGGCAGGGCATCGAGTTCGAGTACGTGCCGGACGACGCAGACGACGACGAGTGGACGTCGCGCATCCGCGCCAATACGAAGGCGGTGTACACCGAGACGCTTCCGAACCCGCTCGGCCAGGTGGTCGACATCCGGCGGATCGCGGGTCTGGCCCGCGCGGCCGGGGTTCCGCTGGTCGTCGACAACACGGTCCCGACCCCGTACCTGTGGCGGCCGATCGAGGACGGCGCGGACATCGTCATCCACTCGACCTCGAAGTGGCTGTCCGGCCACGCGTCGGTCATCGGCGGTGCGATCGTGGACGCGGGGACCTTTGACTGGGCGGCGGCCGGGGCGCGCTTCCCGCAGCTGACGGAGCCGCCGCGGCCGGGGGTCCCGTCGTTCGTGGAGCGGTTCGGCTCGGGTGCGTACCTGGCGTACGTGCGCAGCGTCATCGTGCTCGAGTACGGGCCGACCGTGCCGCCGACCAGCACGTTCCTGCTGCTGCACGGCATCGAGACGCTGTCGGTGCGGATGGACCGGCACGTCGCCACCGCGCAGACCGTCGCGCAGTGGCTGGAGCGGCGGCCGGAGGTCGCGACGGTCCACTACCCCGGGCTGCCGTCGAACCCGTACTACGAGCGGGCGCAGCGGTATCTGCCGCGCGGGGCCGGATCCATCGTCTCCATCGACCTGGCCGGCGGGCGGGATGCGGCGCGCCGGTTCATCGACGCGCTGGAGCTGATCTCGCCGATGACGCACATCGGGGACGTCCGCACGCTCGCCATCCACCTGGGCAGCACCATCCACGCCAAGCTGACGCCCGAGGAGCAGGCCGACGCGGGCATCACCCCCGGCCTCATCCGCCTCTCCATCGGCCTCGAAAGCCCGCGCGACATCCTCGACGACCTCGCCCGCGCCCTGACCGCCGCGGGGGCCTGATCGTCGGAGATCCAGGCCGATCTCGCACGAAACTCCATCCCGGCCGCGGCCGGGCGGAGATTTCGAGCCCTTTCTCCCACGCTAGCCGGCGAGGGCGGCGGGGCGGGCGGGCGCGGCCGCGACGGTCGCGGCGATGCGGCGGACCGCCTCGACGACCGTCGACGGATTGCACGCGAGGTTGATGCGGGCGAAGCCGCGTCCGGGCTCGCCGAACGCGAGGCCGGAGTTGAGCGCCACGCGGCCCTGCTCGATCAGCACGCGGGCGGGGTCGTCGCCGAGGCCGGTGTCGCGGAAGTCGAGCCACGCGAGGTACCCCGCGTCCGGCCGGACCACCCGCACCGACGGCGCCTGCCGGGCGAGCTCCGCCTCCAGCAGCGCCACGTTGGACACCAGCAGACCGACGAGGTCGTCGCGCCACGACAGGCACGACAACGCCGCGATGTTCGCGTGCAGGCCCAGGATGCTGGTGCGCGCGGCGAGCTCCTCCGGCAGGGCGGTCAACAGCTCGGCGGACCGGTCGTCCGCGGCGACGACGACCGCGCACTTGAGGCCGGCGAGGTTCCAGGCCTTGCTGGCCGAGGTGACCGTCACCGCACGGGCGCCGGCGGCGCGGGCGACAGGGGCGAACGGCGTGAACACCGTTCCGGGATGGGCGAGCGGCGCGTGCACCTCGTCGCTGACCACGAACACGTCGTAGCGGGCGGCGAGGGCGGCGAGCGCCTGGAGCGTCGCGCGGCTGTGACATCGTCCGGTCGGGTTCTGCGGGTTGCACAGCAGGAGGGCGTCCGCGCCGTCGGCGAACGCACGCTCGATGCCGGCCAGGTCGAGCGACCAGTTCTCGTCCTCGAGCAGCGGCACGGTGACGGCGACCGCGTCCGCCTCGTCCACCATCTCGAAGAACGGCGGGTACACCGGAGGCGTCAGCACCACGCGTCCGCCGACCTCGGGCAGGTCCAGCCGCAACGCCTCGACCACGCCGACCGTCACATCCGTCGCCAGGTGCACCGTCGCCGGGTCGACCTGCCAGCCCCACTGCTCATCGGCGAAGCGCGCGAAGGCGGAGGCGAGCGGACCGGCCGAGTCGAGGTAGCCCGTGTCGGAGTGGCGGAGGATCTCGGCGACGCGATCCAGGATGGCCGGCTCGACGTCGAAGTCCATCTCGGCCACGAACACCGGCAGCACATCCGCGGGTAGCGGCGCCACTTGATGCTCGACCTGGTCGCGAAGAGCTGCTCCAGGGAACGTGCCGGTCCGAAGCTCATCCCGTCACTGTGCCGCAGGGCGGTCACGGATGCGACCCGGGGCGTCAAAAAGCGTAGTGAAGCGGCGGCGTCACTTCTTGTCGAGCACCCCCACCTGCGTCCCGGCGGAGTCGTAGACGTTGAGCGTGTCGCCGTCGGAGCGGGCGCTGGCCGCCTTCGAGAGCCAGGGGTCGACGTCGGGGCACGCCTTGGTCGTGACGGCCAGCTTGCTGAAGGTGATCCTGCCTTTGGACTCGGTCCACTGTCCGCTCATCGCGTTGCAGCCGTCGTTGCCGGAGAGGTCGCCGCCGTCCTTCAGCTGGAGCTGGGTGCCGGCCGGCCGGTCGGATGTCCACGTGCCGACGTACGACGACGAGCTGCTCGGGGCGCACCCGGCGAGGGCAGCCAGGGAGACCGCCGCGACGGCGCACAAGCTCAACGTCCGCTTCATGCCCGCAGTATGGAGGCTGCGGTCGCGCTCGGCTAGCCAGAACCTGCGGCGCCCCGGGAGTCGGCTCAGGACGCGAGGGCGAGCTGGCGGAAGCGGATGACGGACGCGTCCTCGCCGCCGCCGGCGCAGTCGTACGCGGCGCGGATCGGGTCGACCGCCCGCCCGTTGGGCAGCACCACTTCGAGCATCGCGTCGTCGCGCGACCCGCGGCGCCGCGCCGTGCTCCAGTGGCCGCCGTCGGTGCGCACCAGGATCTCGCCGATCAGGCAGCCCAGGCTCTGCACCGTGAACTCGTCGCCGACGAAGCCGTCCTCGGTCCGCAGGTCGACGAACAGGCGGTCGACGAAGACGAGGTCCTCGGGGACGAAGGTCACCGTGTGCCCATAGATGTCGTGGATGCCGCCGGCCATCGCTCCGGCCAGCAGCGAGCCGACGGCGGGGTCAGGCCGCCGCCGGCTCGCTGCGCGGGGGAACCGGAACATGGGTCACACGGTAGGCCTCCTCTGCTGAGGGATGCTCGCCCCATTTCGAGTGCCCCCGCTGCGGGTCACGCGCGCCGCTATGCTGAGCGCGACGACAGGGATGCCGCACATCCATCCACTCCGATAGTAAAGTTCACGCGAGGCCCATGGGCGGCCGGGATGAGGAGGCTCCGGTGGCGAAGCGGACGCGTGCGACCGCGACGACGAGCACGCTCGCGCGCGTCAACCAGACCGCCATCATCGAGGCGCTGCGCGAGTCCGGCGCGCTGTCGCGGCAGCAGCTCGGCGCGAAGACCGGGTTGAGCCCGGCGACGATCAACCGGCTCACCGCCTCCCTCATCGAGGACGGGCTCGTCGTAGCGGCCGGGCAGGAGCCCTCGACCGGCGGGAGGCCGTCGGTGCTGCTGCGCTACGCCGGCAGTTCGCGGCTGGTCGCGGCGATCCAGCTGCGCGCCGAGACGGTCACCGGCATCCTGGTCGACTTCGACGGCAAAGTCGTGTTCCGCCGCTCGGTCGCGCTCGGGGCCGGCGAGGACCGTGCGCCCGATCAGGAGCGCGGCCTGCGCAAGATCTTCCGGCTGTTCGACGACCTCATCGCCACGGCCGACTCGATGGGCACGCCGTGCCTGGCCGTCGGGATCGCCGTGCCCGGCGTGGTGCAGCAGCCGGACGGCGTGGTCGGCACGATGCCCGAGTTCGGCTGGACCGGCGTGCCGTTCGGCGAGCTGCTCCGCGCGCGCACCTCGCTCCCGGTGGTGGTCGAGAACGACGCGAACGCGCTGGCCTACGGCGAACTCCACGCGGGAGCAGGCCGGGGGCTGTCGAGCCTGGTGGCGCTGTTCCTCGAGAACGGACTCGGCGCCGGCATCGTGGCCAACGGCGAGCTGCACCGCGGTGCACGCGCGGAGGCCGGTGAGATCGGCTACCTGCTGATGGAGCGGTCGTCGCTGGAGCGCTCGTACGACGCGCGCGGCGACCTGGAGGATCGCATCGGCTCGCTCGCGCTGACCGAGCGGGCGCGCGAGCGCGGGATGCCCATCCCGGCGTCCGGCTCCCTCACCGCGGAGGACGTGTTCGAGCTGGCCCGGGACGGGAACGCCGACGCGCAGGAGCTCGCCGACGAGATCCTCGACATGGTCGCGATCGCGGTCGCCGCGCTGGTCATCGTGCTCGATCCGGAGCTGGTGGTGGTCGGCAGCAGCTTCGTCGGGAGCGCCGACACCGTCATCCCGGGCATCCAGGAGCGGCTGCGCGGCCGCATCATCCGCGTGCCGCGCATCGAGCCGGCGACCCACCGCGAGGATGCGGTGCTGCTGGGAGCCGCCGAGCTGGCGGCCGCCGAGGTCAACGGCTTCGCCTACCTCGCCTTCTGACGTCCGCACTCCGCGATTCGTGCCGAATGGTCGCCATTCGGCGCGAATGGCGACCATTCGTGCCGAATCGGCGAGCGAGGAACTATTGACAGCCGCGGGAACCGCACCCTAGGTTTGTCCTCAACTTCTTCTCACTCCGATAGGAAAGAAGAGGCTTCCCTACAGCGAGGCAGAGGAGCAGACGTGATCGTCGGAATCGACATCGGCGGCACCAAGACGCACGTCTGCGTCGAGGACGACGCCGGCGCCGTGCTCCTCGACCGGTCGGTCAAGACCGCCGACTGGCAGCATGGAAGCGAGCTCCACTCGGAGGAGAACGTCCGCGCCCTCCTCGCCCTGTTCGAGCACGTGCCGGGCGCTCCCGCCGCTCCGCTCGTGGTCGGCGCGCACGGCCTCGACAGCGAGGCGCAGACCCTGGCCTTCTCCCAGACGCTCTCCGCCCTGCACGAGGGCCCTGCCCTCGCGGTGAACGACGTCGAGCTGGTCGGCCCCGCCGCCGGCTTCGACGAGGCGATCGCCGTCATCGCCGGCACCGGCAGCAAGGTCGTCGGGCGCCGGGCGGACGGGACGCTCGTCAACGCGGGAGGCTACGGCTACATCCTCAACGACCCGGGCAGCGCGCCCGCGCTCGTCCGCGACGCCGTCCGCTCGCTCTTCGACGCGGTCGACGAGGAGGAGCCCCGGGATGCGCTGGCCGACGCGCTCTTCACCCACTTCGGCGTCGACGAGATCGTCGGGCTCTCGATGGCTCTGAGCATCCGGCCGCGCGTCACCGTCTGGGGCGCCGCCGCTCCCCTGGTCTTCGCGGCGGCCGACGCCGGCAGCGTGCGCGCCGCGCGCGTCATCGAGCAGGCGGCCGACGAGCTCGCGCGCAGCGTCGAGCTCGTGCACCGCCGCGGCGCGGCCGGCGACGACGTGGTCTGCGCCGGCGGCGTGGTCAGCCACCAGCCGCGCTTGTTCGACGCCCTCGCCGAGCGCCTGCGCGCCCGCGGGCTCACCCACTCCATCCACCTGCTGGATGTCGCCCCGGTGCGCGGCGCCCTCGCGCTCGCCCGGCGGCTCACGGAGGCGGCCACCGTCGTCCCCTTCGCACCATCGAACACACGGAGGAAGTCATGAGGATCACATCCACCCGGCGCCGCCGCGCTCTCGCGACCCTCGGGATCGCGGCGACGGCGGCACTCGCGCTCAGCGCCTGCAGCGTCACCGGCGCGAGCACGTCGTCCGGCGGCCAGGGCAGCGGCAGCGGCACCATCAACGCGCTGTTCATGAAGCAGGCCGGCTACTCGGAGTCGGACATCAACACGATGATCAAGGACTTCGAGAAGAAGAACCCGAAGATCACCGTCAAGCCGACGTTCGTGGCGTACGAGGCGCTCCACGACAAGATCGTCACCTCGGCGCCGGCGGGCACCTACGACGTCGTACTGTCGGACGTCATCTGGCCGGCCGAGTTCGCGTCCAAGGGCATCATCACGGACGTCACGGACAAGTTCCCCGCCAGCTGGAAGCAGGACATGCTCGGCGGCGCGCTCTCCAGCGCCGAGTACAAGGGCAAGTACTACGGGGTGCCGTGGGGGCCGTCCACCAAGCTGTTCTTCTACAACAAGGACATGCTCGCCAAGGTCGGCGCGGGCCCGGACGACGTGAAGACGTGGGACGGCGTGCTCGCGACCGCGAAGAAGCTGAAGGACGCGGGCGTCGTGCAGTACCCGCTCGCGTGGAGCTGGGCGCAGGCCGAGGCGCTGATCTGCGACTACGCGGTGATGCTCGGCGCCTACGGCGGACAGTTCACCGACTCCAGCGGCAAGCTCGACATCAACAAGGGCGCCGGCGTGCAGGCGCTCGAGTTCATGAAGAAGTCGATCGACTTGGGGCTCACCGACCCGGCGTCGACCACCTTCCTCGAAGACGACACCGACAAGTCCATGGCGGCCGGCAAGACCGCGATGGAGCTGAACTGGGAGTCGACCTTCCGCGACCAGAACGACCCGTCGATCTCGAAGGTCGTCGGCCAGATCGCCGTCACCGCTCCGCCTGCGGGACCGTCCGGCGACAACCCCGGCGTGAACGGGTCGATGGCGCTGTCCATCGGCTCGAAGTCGAAGAACCAGGCCGCGGCGTGGAAGCTGATCGAGTACCTGACCAGCGAGTCGACGCAGGACAAGTACACGAAGTCGTCGATGACGAACTGGAAGGCGAGCTACACCAAGCCCGAGATCACCAAGTCGAACCCGAGGTCTTCGCGGCCGCCGGCAAGGCGTACGACTCGATGATCCTGCGCCCGCCGGTGCCGAACTACAACACGGTCTCGCAGGCCCTGCAGGTCGAGCTCCAGAACGCGCTGCTCGGCAAGAAGACCCCGCAGCAGGCCCTCGACGACGCGGTGACCGCCGCGAACGCGAGCCAGGGATGAGCGCGGTGTCGGTCGCCGGAGTCGAGACGGAGCAGCGGAACCCGGCGCCCGCGCCCACCCCGCGTGGGCGCCGCACCCGCCGCAAGCGCGACAACCAGGGGCGCCTCGCCTTCTGGCTGCTGCTGCCCGCCGCGGTCGCGGTGTTCGGGGTGATCGTCTACCCGATCCTCCGCACCCTCCTCATCTCGTTCTTCGAGGTGAACTCGGCGCTGGCGACCGACACCCCGTTCGTCGGGCTGCAGAACTACGTCCACATCCTCACCGCTCCGGGCTTCTGGGCGGCGATGGGACGGACGCTGTACTTCACCCTGGTCTCCACCGCCCTGGAGCTCGTCTTCGGTCTCATCGTCGCCGGGCTCCTCAACGCGAAGCTGCGGGCGCGCTGGCTGTTCCGCGCCATCGTGATCATCCCGTGGGCGATCCCGACGATCGTCAACGCGGCGATGTGGAAGGGCATCTTCAACGCGCAGTACGGCGCGCTGAACGCGGCCCTCACCCAGCTCGGGATCATCGACCAGTACCAGGCGTGGCTCGGCGACCCGACCCTCGCGCTCAACATGGTGATCATCGCCGACGTCTGGAAGACGACCCCGCTGGTGGCGTTCTTCCTGCTCGCCGGGCTGACGTCCATCCCGGACGAGCTGTACGAGGCGGCGAAGGTGGACCGCGCGAGCTGGCCGCGCATCTTCCGCTCCATCGTGCTGCCGATGCTCGTGCCGTCTATCTCGATCGTGCTCGTGCTGCGCACGGTCGAGGCGTTCAAGGTGTTCGACATCATCTACGCGATGACCCGCGGCGGCCCCGTCAACGGCACCCAGACGATCGCCTACTACGCCTACACGACCGCGTTCTCGGACCAGAACTTCGGGATGGGCGCCGCCCTCTCGTACATCATCGTGCTGGTCATCCTGGTGCTGACCTTCGTCTACCTGCGCATGCTGCGCCGATCCGAGATGAGCCTGCTGTGAAGCGCACGACCCGCAACTCGATCCTGATCCATCTGGCGGCGTTCGTCGTCGCGATCGTCATCCTGCTGCCCTTCGGGTGGATGGTGGTGGCCAGCGTGACGCCGCAGCGCATCCTGATCTCAACACCGCTGCAGTGGATCCCGGACACCCTCGACTGGAGCCGGTACGAGCTGATCTTCCGCGGCGGCGCGGAGAGTGTCGGAGCCACGTTCCGCGCGGCGCTCGCGAACACGACCATCGTCGCCGTCGGGACGGTCGCGGTGTCCATGATCGTCGGCATCCTCGGCGCGTACGCGTTCGCGCGGCTGCGGTTCCGGTTCCGTCAGGCGGTGCTCATCCTGTTCCTGGCGACGTACATGCTGCCGCAGATCGCGCTCCTGATCCCGCTGTACCTCATCCTCAACTCGCTGGGGCTGCTGGACACGGTGGTCGGCCTGATCATCGTCGACTGCTCGCTCGTGGTGCCGTTCGTGCTCTGGATCCTCAGCAACTACTTCCTGACGATCCCGGAGGAGCTGGAGGAGGCGGCGCGCATCGACGGCGCCTCGCGCCTCGGCGCGCTGTTCCGGGTCGTGCTGCCCGCGGCACGACCCGGCATCTTCGCGGCGATCATGTTCGCGTTCCTCCTGGCGTGGGACGAGTTCATGTACGCGCTGATCTTCACCTCGTCGAACGCGGCGAAGACGCTCCCGGTCGCGATCAGCGAGTTCGCCGGCCGTTACACGACCGACTTCGGCCTCGTGGCCGCGGGCGGCATCATCGCGGCCCTCCCGCCGATCATCGTCGCCATGATCTTCCAGCGCTACGTCGTCAGCGGCATGGCCGCCGGCGCCGTCAAGGGCTGACCTCCCCTTCTGCCACCGACCCCGTAAAGGACACATCCCATGGAACCCAAAGCCTCCTTCGTCGACGCCATGCGCGCTCAGCCCGAGAACCTGGCCACCGCTCACGAGACCGTGCTGCGCGACCTCGCGGCGGCCGGCCTCTCGCGGTGGGGCGCGGATGACTCGGTCGCCGTGCTCGCAATGGGTGCGTCGCTGAACTCGGCGCACACCCTCGTCGCCGCCCTCGCCGCGGCCGGCCGGCCGGCGACGGCGTTCGTGGCGTCGGACGTCGCGGACGGCCTCGCCGTCGTGCGCGCCGACCGGTCGATCGTGGTGTCCGAGTCGGGCCGCAGCCCCGAGCCGCTCGCCGCCGCACGCACGCTCACCTCGGGCACCAGCGTCGGCATCAGCAACTTCCCCGAGCAGCCGATCAAGGACACGGTGGATGCGGTGCTCGGTCTGGGCGGGTTCCCCGACTCGCCGGTCTACACGAGCGGGTTCACGGCGACGATCCTGGCGTATGCGCTGCTGCTCGACTCCGTCGGGGCGCTGGATGCGGCGGACGAGGCGGCGCGCATCCCGTCGCTGGCGGAGGAGGCCCTCCGCGCCTACGCGCCGATCGCCGAGACCATCGGGCAGGTCCTCGCGGACGCGACGACGATCGACGTGGTCGGCCGCGGTGGGTCGCTGACCGCGGCCTCGGAGCTGTCCCTGATGGTCCGCGAAGGCCTGCGGACGCCGAGCACGGCCTTCGAGACCTTCCAGTACCTCCACGGACCGATGGAGGTGCTGTCGTCGGACGACGCGCTCGTGGTGTTCGGCGACGGACGCGAGCTCAGCATCCCGTCGTCGGTGCTCGATGCCGGGGTGCGGGTTGTACTGGTCACCGCGGCTTCGCCCCACTCGATCCCGGGCGCGGGTCACCCCAACCTCACTGTCGTCACGGTGCCTGCGGGGCTGGGGATCTTCGAGCGCGCGATCGTCGAGACGGTCATCGGCCAGCTGGCGATCGCCGCGGCGATCCAGCACAAGCCGTACCCGCTGGAGGACTTCCTCTACCACCAGGACGACACCAAGCTGCCGGTGCGCTGAGACGCGGAGGCACCCGACGACGGCCGTATCCCGATGGGATGCGGCCGTCGTCGCATCCCGGATCAGACGTCGCGGCGGCGCGCCACCAGCAGACCGCCGAGGAACGACACCGACGCCCAGCCGAGGACGACCAGCAGGCTCTGCCACTCGACGAGGTCCCCGTTGCCCAGGCCGACTACACCCCGGACGCTCCGCTGAGCAGATACGGCAGGATCGCGGCCACCGCTTCGGACTGGGTCACGCCCGCGATGATCTGCACGATGACGTTCAGCACGAACAGCACCCCGACCGACGCCGATAGCCCGCCCGCTGACGACCGCACCATCGTGCCCGCCCCGAGGGCGAAGATCGCGGTGAGGCCGAGCACTGCTCCGGTGCCGAGCACCGACCACAGCAGAATCCCGGGCTCGCCGAACGTGATGGATGCCCCTCGCGCCTGCAGAATGGGCAGGCATGCCGCCCACGACAGTCCGGCGCTGACCACGCCGATTCCGAAGCCCCAGAGACCGACGACGAACGCCTTGCCCGCGAGCAGCGGGGATCGCTTCGGCACGGCCGCAAACGACGACCGGATCATGCCGGTGCCGTATTCGGAGGTGATCGAGAGCGTACCCAACACGACGATGATGAGCTGCGAGAACAGGATGCCCGTGCCCGTGCACTGCGCGACCAGGACCATGCCCTTGTCCCCGCGGAGTTTCGCGATGTCGTCGTCGCCGATGATGCCCGCGAGCAGCACGGAGATGAGCAGCGTCACCGGCAGGATCGACACGGTCACCCACCACGTCGAGCGCAGCGAGAGCAGCTTGATCCACTCAGCAGAGAGGATGCCCGCGAAGCTGACGCCGCTGCGCTCGAGCGCGCCCGACATCCTGCTGGTCGTCGCGCTCATCGGGCACCCCCGGTGCGGTACTCCACGGCGTCCTGGGTCAGGTCGAGGTAAGCCTGCTCGAGCGACGCGGTGACCGTCGCCAGCTCGTAGAGCGGGATGCCGGCGGCGGCTGCCGCCTCGCCGATCACCTCCGCCCGCAGACCCCGGACCTCGACGGTGTCGTTGCCGAGGTTGTGGATGGAGACATCCGGCCCGGTCACCGCTGCGGCGATCGCACCCACGCGCGGGCTGCGCACACGGACCGCGTCGCCCGACGCGCCGAGGAGCTGTCCGATGGGCGCGTCGGCCAGCACCCGGCCCTTCCCGAGCACGACGACATGGTCGGCCGTCTGCGACATCTCGCTCATCAGGTGAGACGAGAGGAAGACGGTGCGGCCCTCGGCGGCCAGCCCGCGCGTGAACTCCCGCACCCAGCGGACGCCCTCGGGGTCGAGCCCGTTCACCGGCTCGTCGAGGATGAGAACCCCCGGGTCTCCGAGCATCGCCGCGGCGATGCCGAGCCGCTGGCCCATGCCGAGGGAGAACCCGCCGACGCGCTTGTCGGCCACCGACTCCAGCCCCGCCATGCCGATGACCTCGTCGACCCGTCGGAGAGGGATGCGGTTGGTCGCCGCGAGCGCGCGCAGGTGCTTCCTGGCGCTGCGCCCCGGGTGCGCGGCCTTCGCGTCGAGCAGGGCGCCGACGGTGCGCAGCGGGGCGCGCAGCTCCGCATACGCCGTGCCGCCGATCAGCGCCGAACCGGCGTTCGGACGGTCGAAGCCCATGATCATGCGCATCGTGGTGGACTTGCCCGCGCCGTTCGGCCCGAGGAAGCCGGTGACGCGGCCGGGTTCGATGACGACAGAGACGTCGTCCACCGCCCGCCGCTCACCGAAGCGTTTCGACAGTCGTTCCAGTGTGATCACGGCGCCCTTCCCTCATGCGTCTGCTGCGGCGATCCGAGAGGAGCCGCTCTATCTCAGTAGACGAAGGCGACGGCGGATGATGACGCGATACAGCAGAGAAGGGTTGTCCGCAAGGGTCCCGCCCTCGCGTTGACGGGCGACCCGAAGCGGAGTCCTATGTAACCATGATTGCTCTCATCGTGATTCTGCTCGTGATCTGGGCGGTGCTCGCCATCCTGGGCTTCGCCATCAAGGGTCTCCTCTGGCTGGCCATCCTCGGGTTGGTGTTCTTCGTGATCACCGCCATCGTCGGCTGGATGCGACGCGGCGCGTCCCGCACCTGATCGACCCCTCCCCCGATAGCTCGAAGCGGCGGTCGCGCGCACACGCGCGGCCGCCGCTTCGTCGCGCCAGGGGATCACAGTTGGACATCGCCGCCGACGGGGACGAATGTTGAGACATGACCTACGTTGCGAATCCCTCGCGCTATGACGAGATGATCTACCGCCGCACCGGCCGGAGCGGCCTCGACCTGCCCGCACTGTCGCTCGGCCTCTGGCACAACTTCGGCGACGACCGCCCCTTCGAGACCCAGCGCGCGATCGTGCGGCGGGCGTTCGACCTCGGCATCACCCACTTCGACCTGGCGAACAACTACGGTCCGCCCTACGGGTCCGCCGAGACCAACTTCGGCCGCATCCTGAAGGAGGATCTCCGGCCGTACCGCGACGAGCTGATCGTATCGAGCAAGGCGGGCTGGGACATGTGGCCCGGCCCGTATGGACAGGGCGGCGGCAGCCGCAAGTACGTCCTCGCCAGCCTCGACCAGTCGCTGCAGCGTCTCGGGCTCGACTACGTGGACATCTTCTACTCGCACCGGCCCGACCCGTCGACGCCGCTGGAGGAGACGATGCAGGCGCTCGACACCGCCGTGCGCTCCGGCAAGGCGCTCTACGTCGGCATCTCGTCCTACGGCGCGGAGGAGACCCGTCGCGCCGCCGGCATCCTGCGCGAGCTGGGAACGCCGCTGCTGATCCACCAGCCGTCGTACTCGATGCTCAACCGGTGGATCGAGAACGAGGGACTGCTCGACGCCGCCGGAGAGCTCGGGGTCGGCGTGATCGGGTTCACGGCTCTCGCGCAGGGGATGCTGACCAACAAGTACCTGAACGGCATCCCGGAGGGGTCGCGGGCGACGGCGGGTGACTCGTTCGACGCCGACTGGCTCACGGATGAGGCCGTCGACCGGCTGCGGGCGCTCGACGAGATCGCGCAGGGCCGGGGCCAGTCGCTCGCGCAGATGGCGCTCGCCTGGGCGCTGCGCGACGATCGGGTCACCTCGCTCGTCATCGGCGCCAGCCGGGTCGAGCAGCTGGAGCAGAACGTGGCCGCGCTGGGCAACCTCGACTTCACGCAGGACGAGCTCGCCGCCATCGACGAGTACGCCGTCGAGGCCGGAGTGGACCTCTGGGCCGGCGCTCGTCGAGGCGAGGTCTAGCAGGAAGCGTCAGGCGGACGCCGTCGCGATCGTCGCCTCGGCGTCCGCCTGACGTGCGCCGATCACGCGGAGGAAGACGATGATCCAGCCGAAGATCGCGACGGCGGCCACGAGCTCTACCGCGGTGAGGTTGTAGTACCCCAGCGCGAACAGCCCACCGCAGACGGCGATGACGGCGAGGAAGGTCCAGCCGAGTCCGATGAACGCCATGGGCAGCGTCGGCATCAGCCACTTGAGCGCGACCACCAGGGCGCAGAAGACGACCGCCATGCCCGTCGCGACGGTGTTATGGATCGGGATGGACACGTTGACCGGCACCAGGCCGACGCAGGCGAGGAAGAAGCCGACGACCACCAGGGTCCATCGCACGATGGAGTCCCCGCGGGTCAGGGCGCGCGCCGGGTCGGTCGGTGCGGTCGCCTGACGCGCGATGGCGGCGACCATGACGCCCGAGAAGATGAGCGTCGCGTTGAAGGCGATGCCGGACACATCCCACACGGTCCCGAGCGAGCTCAGGTTCATCTTTCACCACTCCTTGTTCGACGCGGTGAGCATGGCGGTCGTCGTGCCGAACACCAGGAAAAGGGCGAGCACCACCGAGAGGAGGGTGGTGGTCATGCGCACCGCCGACGAGAACGCGGTGTAGGCGGCCAGCGCACCGGCGCATCCCACGATGAGGGCCGCCTCCGGCGCGTAGACCGGTGCGCCCTGGAAGGAGGCGGCGAGCATTTCGGAGCTGAGGAGGGTGATGAACCAGACGATCGCACCGTGCGCGATGCCGATGGCGAGCGTCTCGAAGATCGCGAAGCCCAGCGACGCGCGCGAGCGGTGCGAGATCTCGGGCCCGATGTGCGCCGATCGCAGGGCCACCAACCGCCCTGCCGCATACGTCAGCACGGCGACGACTCCGGCGGCGATCGCGGCGAACATGCCGACGCTGTAGATGGCGACCTGGTGGTCGCCGAGCAAAAACACGATCAGTGCCGCGATCCCGGTCGGGATGAAGGCGGCGGCTGCCGTGGTCAGCGCCAGCGTCTCGGCGGTCGCCTCGCGGAGCCGGTGCAGGGGAAGGACGGATGCAGGAGAGGTTGCGGTCACACCTGTACCGACGTGGCAGAGCGGGGATCATGACGGATGTGAGTTTCCGTAGTGCTCGCCCACGCGTCGCCCAGGGTTGTCTGGTTGTCTCTATCGTGTTCCCGTCCGACGCCTAGAAGCTGTTGATATGACCGTCCTCGTCGAACCGGACATCCGGGCAGGCCAGGCGCTGCGCGCCGTGCGGCCGTGGACGATCGCGCTCTCGTTCGGCCTCGTCGCCACCGTGCTCTGCGCGGCGTTCAGCTGGGTGCCGTCGCTCTGGGGCGACGAGGCGGCGACGCTGCTCTCGGCGAAACGGCCGGTGGGCAGCCTGTTCGGGATGCTGTCGCACGTCGACGCCGTGCACGGGCTCTACTACCTCCTCATGCACGGGTGGATCCGACTCGCGGGCGAGAGCCCGTTCGCTCTGCGCCTCCCGAGCGCCGTCGCGGTCGGCGCCGCGGTGGCCGCCGTCACGCTGCTCGCCGGGCGCCGAGGCGGCGCGCGTGCGGCCGTCGTCGCCGGGATCGTCGCCTGCGTGCTCCCCCGGCTCACCTATGCGGGCGAGGAGGCCCGCTCGTATGCCTTCACGGCGGCGGCCGCCGCGTGGCTCACCCTGCTGCTGCTCTGGCTGATCGACGGCGGACGCCGCCGCGCCTCCCCGGCGACGCGGCGCGCCGCGTGGACGCTGTACGCCGTCGGCATGGCGGTCTCGTCGTACCTCTTCCTGTATTTCGTCACGCTGCTGGTGGCTCATGCGGTCATCCTGCTGGCGACCCGCGCATCCCGCTCGACTCTGCGTACGTGGGCGATCTGCGCGGCCGCCTGCGTCATCGCCCTGATCCCGGTCGCCACCGTCGCCTACCTCGAACGGGATCAGATCGCGTACCTGAACTCGTCCCCGGACGACCCGGCCATCTGGTACTACTTCCTCTGGTTCGGGATGCCGTGGGTCGCGGTGGCGGCCTGGGCCCTGATCACGATCGGCCTCTGGCCGGCGTGGCGGTCGTGGCGGCTGCGCCGCGCCCGGATCGTGCCGCCTGGGCCCCGTGCCGCGTCCACCCGCCTCGTCGCCGCGTCCTGGCTGTTCCTGCCGACCGGCCTGATGCTGCTCGTCAACGTCGCGTACCCGATGTACACCGGCCGCTACTCCACGTTCGCCGCGCCGGCGGCCGCGTTGCTGGTGACCGAGGGCATCCTCGTGCTGGGCCGGATGCTGGGCGGCGATCCGCGGAGGACCGTGGCGGCGACGGCGGGCACGACGGTCGTCTTCGTGGCGCTCTGCGCACCGGTCTATGTGCTGCAACGCGGGCCGTACGCGAAGAACGACAGCGATTGGGCCGAGGTCAGTGCGGTCATGGCGGCCAACGCCGGGCCGGGCGACGCGGTGGTGTACGACCAGTCCGCCAAGCCGTCGCAGCGGCCCCGGCTTGCGATGCGCA
Organism: Leifsonia xyli; assembly: GCA_001647635.1. Classification (NCBI taxonomy): domain Bacteria; kingdom Bacillati; phylum Actinomycetota; class Actinomycetes; order Micrococcales; family Microbacteriaceae; genus Leifsonia; species Leifsonia xyli. The sequence continues at coordinate 1,691,679 of CP014761.1, forward strand.
CCTACCCGGCTGGATTCGCCGGGCTGAAGGATCCGACGCTCCGCACTCCGTATTACCGCAACGACTGGTGGGGCGACACCGCGTACTCGGTGCGTGAGGCGGCCGACCGTGGGCGATTCGACGGGGTGGAGCGGGTGTGGGTGATCGAGGTGGTCGACCCGGAGAGCGGTCAGGACACGTGGGGGATGTCCGAGCTGCAGGCGATCGGCTTCGACGAGATCGGGCGCGTCATCGACACGCACCGCAGCGTCATCATCGAGCTGACCCGCTAGGTCGGCCGACCGGCTCGATCAGTTGCGGCCCGTCGTCGCTGGTCTTGAACGGCGCCACCTGGTCGAAGCGCAGCGTCGACGCCTCGGCCACGCCCGCGCGCACCGCCTCGTCGACAAGCGCCTGGTCGCCGACGATCGAGGGATCGATCCAGTGCTGCCACATCTCCTCGGGCAGGATGACGGGGTTGCGGTCGTGGATGTCGGCCAGCGTCTGCACCGCATCCGAGGTGAGGATGGTGGCCGTCAGCACCCAGCGATCCGGGTCGTCCTCGGCTTTGCTCTTGTCGCGCCACCAGGAGTAGAGGCCGGCGAAGCCCATCAGCCGGTCCTCCGGATAGCGGATGAAGAAGGGCGTCTTGCTGCCCTTCGGCCCCTGCCACTCGTAGTAGCCACGAGCCAGGACGATCGCCCGGTGCGACTGGACGGGCTTGCGCCAGGTGGACTTGTCGGCGATCTCCTCCGCGCGGGCATTGAAGGTCGGGAACTTCAGCTTCAGGGTGTCCGACCACGACGGCACGAGCGACCAGTGGGCGCGCTCGAAGCGCAGCTCGCGGGTCTTCGCCGAGTCGATCAACACCGGGATGTCATCGGTCGGCGCGATGTTGTAGTCGGCATCCCAGTCGGCCGTCCACTCGTCGGGACGGCGGCCTGTCGCCTCCACGAACTCCGTGATCTCGGCGTTGACCTTGTCGTCCATCGCGAACCTGCCGCACATATCGCCAGCATATGCCCGGCCGCCGACAGCGTTTCGGCCGAGGCGCGCGAAAATGAGTATCACTCACCCCCCGAATGCGGGTGTCACGCGGCTGTGAAACCGATGTATTCTCACTTTTGTGAATCAGTGAGGAACAGTCACTTTACGGGACTGGAACATCCGCGATCCACACCACCCGAAAGCACCACCAACCCGACCCACAGGTGACCAGACGTGTACCCGACTCCGCCGTGCCGAGCGCTCCCCGCACTCAACCCCATCCGACCGGGGAGCGCTCGGCGCGCGCGGATCCACGACGGTCGCCCCTCGAGCGGAGCCGGCGGCGGTGAAGCCGTTCGAGACCACGGTTTCCCCCCAGCCGCCGTCGGCTCCCCGGTGAGCACGGAGGCGCGCGCATGACCGTCGTCCGTCCCCGGCTCACCGCGCCCGTCGCCCCCGTCGCACTTCCCGGCATCAGCTCCGAGCGCGCCTGGGCGAAGTTGTACAAGTACCGGCTGCTGGCGACGGACACCGCGATCATCCTCGCCACGACCACCGGCGCCATCTTCGTGCGCTTCGGTTTCGACGACGCGGTCGCGACCACGTCCGGCTTCCACCTCGGCTACCTATACCTGTCGCTGATCATCGCCGCGACCTGGCTGTTCACGCTGTCGGTCTACCACACGCGCGACGCCCGGGTCGTAGGCGTCGGCGTCTCCGAATACCGCCGGGTGGTGTCCGCGACGGCCACCACGTTCGGTCTGCTCGCCATCCTCTTCCTCGTCGCGAAGGTCGACATCGCCCGCGGCTACTTCATCGTCGCGCTCCCGGCCGGCATGGCCGGCGTGCTGTTCTCGCGGTGGCTGTGGCGCCGGTGGCTGTTCAAGCAGCGGACCTTCGACCACTACCTGTCGCGTGCGCTCGTCGTGGGCCGCTTCACCGACGTCGACTACGTCGTGCGGCAGATCCACCAGAAGTCGGGAGCGGCCTACAACGTCGTGGGTGCCGCTCTCGACACCGGAAAGCGCAAGGGCGCGAAGAAGGATGCCGAGATGCGGCGCCGGATCGCAGGCCCCGAGCGCGAGGTCCCGATCGTCTCCGACCTGTCGGGGGTCGCTGACGCTGCGGCGCGGCTGGGCGCGGACACGGTGATCGTGGCCGGCCGCGCCCTCAGCTCGGGCGACTTCGTCCGGACGCTCGCCTGGCAGCTCGAGGGGACGGCGACGGAGCTCGTGCTCGCCTCGCCGCTGACCGACGTCGCGGGGCCGCGCATCCACTTCCGTCCGGTGGAGGGCCTGCCGCTCATCCACGTGGAGATCCCGCAGTTCGAGGGCGGAAAGCACGTGCTCAAGCGCGCCTTCGACTTCTTCGCCTCCGGCCTCGCGCTGCTGCTGCTCTCGCCGCTGTTCCTCGCCGTGGCGATCGCCGTGAAGCTCGACGACGGCGGCCCGGTGATCTTCGCCCAGGAGCGCGTCGGCCGCAACGGCGAGCGCTTCAAGATGTACAAGTTCCGTTCCATGTGCGTCGACGCGGAGGATCGCCTCGCCGCACTGCAGGCCACCAACGACGGCCAGGGGCTGCTGTTCAAGATGAAGAACGACCCGCGGGTGACGCATGTCGGCCACGTGCTGCGGAAGTTCTCGCTGGATGAGCTCCCCCAGCTGGTCAACGTCTTCCTCGGCGACATGAGCCTGGTGGGCCCGCGGCCGCCGCTGCCGTCCGAGGTGGAGGGCTACGAGAACCATGTCCACCGTCGCCTGTACATCAAGCCCGGCCTCACCGGAATGTGGCAGGTGAACGGGCGCTCCGACCTGTCGTGGGAGGAGAGCGTGCGGCTCGACCTCTACTACGTGGAGAACTGGTCTCTCACCGGCGACCTCGTGATCATGTGGCGCACCGTCAAGGTGCTGACGCATCCGGTGGGGGCGTACTGATGTCGGCCGGAGCCGTCGGCGGCGCCGCACCCGCCGGCCACCGCGAGATCGTTGCGCGGCTCTCCGCCGCGCAGAAGATCAAGACGCGCGGGGCGCCGGGGTACTCGATCTACGTGAACCGGCCGCTGGGCCGTCACCTGGCCGCGTTCGCCTACCGGGCGGGTCTCACCCCGAACGCCGTGACGGCGATCAGCGCCTGCTTCTCGCTCGCCGGCATCGTCGTGCTGGTCGCCGTCCCGCCGCAGTGGTGGACCGGCCTGCTGGTGTGGATGGCGCTGGCCGTCGGCTACGCGTTCGACTCCGCCGACGGGCAGCTCGCCCGGCTCCGGGGCGGCGGCTCGCTTGCGGGCGAGTGGCTGGACCATGTCGTGGACGCGACCAAGATCGCAACCCTGCACGTGGCTGTGCTGGTGATGTTCTTTCGCTGGTACCCCATCCCGACCGCGGCGCTCCTCGTGCCGCTGGGCTACGGGATCGTGGCCACCGTCATCTTCTTCACCATCATCCTCAACGAGCAGTTGAAGCGCTCCCGGGGCTGGACGCCCGCGGCGAGCGCGGCGAGCGACACCGGCCGCAGCACGCCGTTGCGCGCGCTGGCAGCGCTGCCGATGGACTACGGCTTCCTCTGCCTCGCCTTCGTGCTCGCCGGCTTCCCGCTCCTCTTCTTCTGGGTCTACACGGCCTTCTTCGCGGCGAACGCGCTCTACCTCGTCGTCGCCCTGCGCAAGTGGTTCCACGACCTGGAGGTCCTCGATGCCCACACCCGATGACCACCGCCCGCTCGCCCTGGTGGCGAATCCCTCGGGCGACGTCTACGGGTCGGACCTGCAGATGCTGGAGAGCGTCCAGGCCCTGATCGCGGACGGGTTCGACGTGCTCGTCGTGCTGGGCGCAGATGGCCCGCTCAAGCAGCGCCTGAGCGAGCGGGGCGCGGATGTGATGATCCGGCCCTTCCCCGTTCTGCGGCGGGCGGACGCGTCCATCGGCGGCGTGGCCTCGCTCGGCTGGCGCGGCCTGCGGTCGATCGGGCGGCTGAGCGCGCTCATCCGCGAGGTGGACCCGGACGTGCTCTACGTGAACACCGTGACGCTGCCCTGGTGGATCGAGGCCGGCCGCCGTGCTCGCGTCCCCGTGATCTGCCACGTGCACGAGGCGGAGACCACCGACGGCCGGCTGGTGCGCTTCGCGCTGAATGCACCTCTGCTGCGCGCGAACCGCATCCTCTCGATCAGCCGCGCCTCCACGGCGGCGCTCACGTCGGCGGTGCCCGCGCTCGCGAAGAAGACGGTCGAGGTCTACAACGGCGTCACCGAGCCGCCCACCCGCCCCGCGCCGGTGGGCTCCCTCGCGGGCCCCGTGACGCTGAGCGTCGTCGCCCGGCTGTCGCCGCGCAAGGCGCCCGACGTGGCTCTCGAGGCCGCCGCCATCCTGCGCTCCCGAGGGCGGGATGTGCGGCTCGAGCTGTGCGGCACGCCGTTCGACGGCTACGAGTGGTACGAGCAGCAGCTGCGCGAGCGGGCGGATCGGCCCGACCTGCGCGGCCATGTCGCCTTCCCCGGCTACGTCTCGCCGATCTGGCCCGCGCTGGAGCGCGCCGACATCGTCCTCGCCCCCTCGCTGCGCGAGCCCTTCGGCAACGCCGTCGTCGAGGCGCAGTTCGCCGGCCGTCCGGTCGTCGCCGCCGGGGCCCTCGGCCACCTGGAGTCGATCGAGGACGGCCGCACCGGCCTGCTCGTCACCCCCGGCGACCCGGTGGCGTTCGCCGACGCCGTCGAGACCCTGATCGACGACCCGGAGCGCGCCCGCCGGATGGCGGAGGACGCGCGCGCGTCCGCTCTGCAGCGCTTCACGCTGGGCCGCTACCGCACCGAGATCGCGGGCGCCGTGCGAGGGATGCTCCGTGCCGTGGACGGCACGCGGCGCGCCCGGCGCTCAGGCCGTGCGCGCCGGGAAGTACTCGTCCACTAGCGCCTTCGTCGACGCGAGGTGCGCCCGGGTGGACGCCCCGAACACGATCGACTCGATGTTCGGCTGCTGCGCCACCCATTCGATCGCCTCGCGCGCCGGGATCGCGCCGGAGGCGAAGACGCTCATGGCGACCGCGCGGAACGGCCGCTCCTCGAGGGTGCGGCGGTACGCGTCGAGCCCTCCGGACATCCGGAACCCGATCTTGTTGATGTTGGAGCACACCAAGGGGTTGTCGATGCCCTGGTCGGCGAGCACGTCGAGGCAGAGCGGCAGATTCATGGTGATGAAGCCGGGCTCCGCGCCGTAGCGGGAGCGGACGTGCTCGGCGAAGACGCCGAAGGCGTCGCGGAAGCCGAGCCCGAGCAGGAGGTCGACGACGACGTTCTGCAGCCAGACGACCGGCGTGCGCGTGCCGCGGAACATGGCGAGCTCCGCATCCACGAGGAGCGTGATGATGCCCTCCACGTCCTTCTTCGCGAGCGCGCGACCGCCGCGGAGGGCCGCGTTGACCAGCCCCTCCTCGGGGAGGAAGCGCTTGATCGCGCCGAGCATGCCCGCTTCGGTGACCGCGTCGGCGTACTTGTGCGCGTACGGCATGCTCGGCAGGAAGGCGAAGTCGGCGTGACGGGCGGGATCCGCCCGCACGCGGTCGGCGACCTCGGCGATGCGATCGTGCGTCGTGCACATGAAGGTGGTGATGCCCTCGTCGTATGCGGCGTCGATCACCTCCATGATGGCGTCCACATGCTGGAACCGCATCGCCTGCGCCCGCGCCTTCTCCTCGGACATGTGGTTGACGCCGAAGAACTGGTTGTCGCCCAGCAGCAGCCGGTCGAGCACGACGGGCTCCGGACGCGCGGCCTGCGCCGCGCTCGGGGTCGGGGCTGAGGTGGTCATCGTCTCCTCCAGGGGAAGCGTCGTGTCGACGAGGCGGGGGCCGGGGTGGAGGCGGCGACGCCGTCGGCGGTGGTGTGCGGCGCCTCGGCGTCCGCGGTGAGCAGCGCGAGCGCGCGGTCGGTGGCCGCCGCGCTGGCGAAGGAGTTGAGCCCGTCCGTACGGCGGGCCAGAACGCTGTGCACGAAGTAGTCGAGCTGGGCGCTGTACTCCTCGCCGCGGAGGTAGAACCAGACGGGGTCGGTCAGCTCGGTGGTGTAGCGCACGTTCCAGCCGCGCGTGTAGCCGTCGATCTGGGGCGCGGTGTCGCGCAGGTAGACCTGCACCTCCTGCCGGTCGACGTGGATGCGGCCGGCGGTGCCGGAGATCGTGAGCTGCGTCGTCATCTTGCGGAACGACTCGTCGGACCAGTCGACGGAGAGCTGCCCGCTGATGCCGTCGGCGAAGTACAGCGTCCCGTAGACCTGGTCCTCGGTTGAGGCGGAGAACACCGACTCCAGCACCGTGCCTCCCGCGCCGAGGACGTCGCCCGCGTACCAGGTCATGAGGTCGAGGGGATGCGCCGCGTAGTCGTACAGCGCCCCTCCCCCTCGTTGCGATCGCTGCGCCAGGTGCCGCCCTTGCCGCGCAGGACCACCGGGCCGTAGGCCTCGGCCTGCAGGTGCGTGACCCGTCCGATCGCGCCGAGGTCGAGGAGGCGCTTCACCTCCCGGAAGGCGCCGACGAACCGGTTGTGGTAGCCGACCTGGGTGACGCGGCCGTGGTCGGCGGCGAGCCGCGTCAGCTCCTCGGAGTCGGCCGCGGTCAAGCTGAGCGGCTTCTCACAGAAGACGTCGACGCCGGCCTCCAGGAGCGCGCGCACCATGGGGGCGTGCAGCTTGGTCGGCGTCGCGACGACCACGGCGTCGACGTCGCTGCCGGCGAGCATCGCGTCGATCGAGCCGAAGCCGGGAAGCCCCGTGTATTTGGAGAGCACGTCGAGCATGTAGCCCGCCGCGTCGACCACCGCCACCACCTCCACATCGGGATGGGCGTTGATCATCGAGAGGTGGGAGAGGCCCATCTTGCCGAGGCCGATCACGCCGACGCGCACCGTGCGGGCGGGGGCGTCCGCCGTGGTGTCGTCAGCGGGCCGGGTCGAGGGTGCGTCGATCGTCATGTGTGCGCTCCAGGTAGGAGGCGAGCACATCGCGGTACTGACCGGCGACGTGCTCCCAGGTGAATTCGGTGGCGTGGCGCTCGCGGGATGCGGCGGCGAGCTGCGCACGCAGGCCCGCGTCGGCGACGAGGCGGTCGATCCGCTCCGACGCCTCCGCGACGGTGCTGAAGTAGAGGGCGGCGTCCTGCGCCACCCACCGGTTGTACGGGTTGTCGTGGGCGAGGACCGGGTTGCCCGCGGCCATCGCCTCGACCAGCGACGGGTTGGTGCCGCCGACGGTGTGGCCGTGGAAGTATCCGAGGCCGTGGAAGCGGAGGGCGGCGATCCGCTCGGGCTCGTAGACCGACCCGACGAACCGGACCTCGTCGCTCGCGGCCTCGACGACGGCGCGGTGGTAGTCGTCCTCGTCGGGCCGGTAGGAGCCGAAGACGGCGAGCTGGACGCCGCGGGGGCGCTCGGAGAAGGCGGTCACCAGCTCCAGGATCGAGTTCTCGGGGATGGGCCGGCAGATGAGCGTGAAGTACCGTCCCGGCTCGAGCCCCAGCTCGTGGGCCGGCGCCTCCGGGGCATCGTCGACGCGGTAAGCGCCGTACGTGATCATCGTGATCTTGCGCGCCGGCGCCTTGCGCCGCAGGTACACCTCGATCTCGGGGTGGTCGGCGATGAGGGTGTCGCCGACGACGCACGCGATCCGCTCGTTGACGTAGAGGATGGCCTGTCTCGCCTTGCCCCACCGGGCGCGGGACCATTCGATGCCGTCCATGTTGATGACGTTCGGGATGCGCCGGAGGCGCTGCCAGACGTTGAAGACGGCCGTGTTGTAGCCGAAGGTCAGGTGGAGGCCGGGGCGGCGGGATGCGTGGGCGATGGAGCGGAGGTCGAACCGGCTGGTGCCGAGCCATCCCGTCGCGGCGACCGGGATGGTCACCCGCTGGATGCCGTTCCACTCGTCCTCGACGATCGGGCCGCGCCCTTCGGCCTGGCAGTAGACGATGACCCGCCAGCCCTGGTCGCGCAGGAAGAGGGCGACGTTCTCGGCGGCGGTCTCGAAGCCGCCGTAGTTCGCCGGCACGCCGTGGGTGCCCAGGATGCGCACGGTCGGGACGTCGGCGCGGACGCGCGTTCTCGCCATTCGTTCCTCCCCTCGGCGAATGCCGCGATGACCGCGGTCGGGTGCGATCGAGGCAACAGTAACGCAGATCAGAACAAAGTGAATAATGCTCACCCCCGGATTGGGGGCACTTCCGTCTCGGCCGGAAGGCGATAACCTGTACGCAATGTTGAGGAACTGTCACTTCATCTGAGGGGACACGACTCGGCCCGACCCGACCCCCCATGGAGACCCGACCATGAATCGACTGCCACGAGCGCGAACGCTCGCCATCACCACAGCCATCGCGCTCGGCATCGGCACCTTCTTCGCCGCCGGTCCCGCGTTCGCGGATAGTGCTCCACCCGATCCGACGAACCCCGCGACACCCCCCACCACCACCTCTGACGTGCTCCCCACCCCGCAGATCGACGGCGTCGTCTGGTCGCAGGCCGTGGTGGGCAACATCGACTACGTGGCGGGCAAGTTCACCACGGCCCGGCCCGCCGGGTCCGCCGCCGGCGTCAACACGGTCCCGCGCAACAACGTGCTCGCGTTCGACGTGACGACGGGCCAGCTGGTCACCAACTTCGCCCCCCAGCTCAACGCCCAGGCACTCGCGGTCGCCGGCTCCCCCGACGGCACCAAGGTGTACGTCGCGGGCGACTTCACCACGGCGGACGGCGTCGGCGCCTACCGCATCGCGGCCTACAGCACCGCGACCGGACAGCGCATCGCCTCCTTCAAGCCGGTCATGGGCTCGTCGGTCCGTGCGCTCGCCGTGACCAATAACGCGGTGTACGCCGGAGGCTGGTTCACGACCGCCAACGGCGTCGCCAAGCAGCGCGTCGCGGCCCTCGACCCGAACACCGGCGCGACGCTGCCATTCCAGGCCGACGCCGACTACAACGTCAACGCGCTCGCCGCGAGCACCGACGGTTCGAAGGTCTACGTCGGCGGCCAGTTCGCCAGCCTCTCCGGCATGGCCGCGCTCGGCCTCGGAGCGGTGGACGCCACCTCCGGCTCCTACCTGCCGTGGGCGGCCAACCAGGTGGTCCAGGACTACGGCAAGAACGCCAGCATCACCGCCCTCGCCGCGACCTCGACCGCCGTCTACGGCTCGGGCTACGACTGGGTCGGCGGCACGGGCAACCTCGAAGGCGCGTTCTCGGCCGACCCGAACACCGGGAACATCCAGTGGATCGAGGACTGCCACGGCGACACGTACTCCGTGTTCCCGACGAACAACGTCCTCTACGCTGTCGGCCACCCGCACTACTGCGGCAACATCGCAGGCGGCGGGTTCCCGCAGACCTCGCCGAAATGGACGTTCCACCACCTCCTGGGCTTCTCGGCCGCAGCGGTGGGCACCCTCGCGAACGACCCGATGGGCTACTTCAACTGGGGCGGCAAGCCGTCTCCGGCGCTCCTGGACTACTTCCCGAACTTCACCACCGGCACGTACACCGGTCAGGGCCAGGCCACCTGGTCCATCGCCGGCAACTCGAAGTACATCGTGGCCGGCGGCGAGTTCCCGAGCGTCAACGGCGTCGCCTCGCAGGGCCTGACCCGCTTCGGCGTCCGCTCGGTCGCCCCGAACAAGGTCGGCCCGCAGGGCATCCCGCTCGTGCCGAACGCGGTCTCGTTCGCCAGCGGGCAGGTGCGCGTCTCCTGGAACGCCACGGTCGACCAGGACAACGGCTACCTGACCTACAAGGTGTACCGGGACGCGGAGAAGACGCCGGTCTACACGACCACGCAGCGGTCCAACTTCTACACGACCCCTCCGATGGGCTTCATCGACACCGGCCTCGTTCCCGGATCGACGCACGTCTACCACGTGAAGGTCAACGACCCGGACAACAACACCGTCTCCCGTGACACGCCCAGTGTGACCGTCTCGTCGGCCAACGGGTCGAGCGGGTACTCCGACAGCGTGACCGGTGCGGGCGCCAGCGCCTACTGGCCGATGGACGAGACCAGCGGCGCGACCGCCTACGACCACGTCGGGTTCAACGACCTGACGCTGCCGAGCGGTGTCACCCGCACGACCAACGGTCCGCTCAGCGGGTCCGGAGCCGCCGTCTTCGACGGGAACAGCTTCGTGACCCCGGGTCAGCAGATCACCGGTCCGAACACCTTCACGGTGCAGGCCTGGATCAACACCACCACCACCTCCGGCGGCAAGATCCTCGGCTTCGGCAACTCCAACACCGGCAGCTCGGGCAGTTACGACCGCCACGTCTACATGGACAATCAGGGTCGCATCTGGTTCGGCGTGTACCCGGGCGGCGTCGCAACCGTGAACAGCGCGGCCTCCTACAACGACGGGAAGTGGCACCAGCTCACCGCGAGCCTCAGCTCGAGCGGCATGCAGCTGTACGTCGACGGCAAGCTCGTCGGCAGCCGCACGGACGTGACCACGGGCCAGCAGTACTCCGGGTACTGGCGGATCGGCGGGGACAACCTCAACGGATGGCCCTCGCAGCCCTCGAGCCAGAACTTCGCCGGCTCGATCGGGCAGGTCGCGCTCTACCCGACCGCGCTGAGCCGCACCACCATCGCCTCCCAGGTGGTGGCGGCCGGCCAGCCGTCCCCGATCCCGCCCGCGCCGGCCGACTCCTACGGGGCCGCGGTGTACGCGGGGAACCCGGAGTTCTACTGGCGGCTCGGCGAGACGCTCGGCTCCACGGCGGCGGACTCCGGCCCGAACGGCGTGACCGGCAACTACATCGGCACCTACACCCAGCAGCAGGCGGGAGCCCTCGCGGGCGTCTCGAACACGGCGGTCGCCTTCAACGGCGGCGCGGTGGTCAACGGGACGCAGGACTCGAACCCGACGGTCTACACCGAAGAGGCGTGGTTCAAGACGACCACCACCTCCGGCGGCAAGATCATCGGCTTCGGCAACGCCACGAACGGCACCTCGAGCAACTACGACCGCCATGTCTACATGCAGGACAACGGCCAGCTGGTGTTCGGTGTCTGGACCGGTCAGACGAACACCATCACCACCGGCCCGTCCTACAACGACGGGAAGTGGCACCAGGTGGTCGCGACGCAGGGCTCCGACGGCATGAAGCTGTACGTCGACGGCCAGCTCTCCGGGACCAACCCGCAGACCCAGGCACAGGGCTACAGCGGCTACTGGCGGGTCGGCGGCGACACCACCTGGGGCTCGTCCAGCCCGTGGTTCAACGGCACGATCGACGAGGCGGCGGTCTACCCGACCGTGCTCGACGCGACGACGGTGCTGAACCACTACAACCTGGGCACCGGCAACAAGCCCAACCAGGCGCCCACGGCGTCCTTCACGGCGACGATGACCAACCTGAGCGGAGCGTTCGACGCCACGGCGTCCAGCGACCCGGACGGCACGGTCGCCTCGTACGCGTGGGACTTCGGCGACGGTCAGACGGGGATCGGCGCCACACCGACCCACGTCTACCAGAACGCGGGCACCTACACGGTCACGCTGACGGTCACCGACAACTCCGGTGCGGCGTCCGCCCCCGTCACCCAGCAGGTGGTCGCCACGAAGGCGAACCAGGCCCCGACGGCCGCGTTCACCTCCTCGGCGAGCAACCTCACGGCCTCGTTCGACGGCACCACGTCGAGCGACCCCGACGGGACGGTCGCCTCGTACGCCTGGGACTTCGGTGACGGCCAGACCGGCACCGGAGCGACGACGACCCACGCCTACGGCGCCGCCGGCACCTACACGGTGGGCCTGACGGTCACGGACAACCAGGGCCTCGCCTCCACGGCGACCACCCACACGGTGACGGTGACCGCTCCGGTCAACCAGCCGCCGGTGGCCTCCTTCACCTCCACCACGACGAACCTCACGGTCTCGGTCGACGGATCCGGATCCTCCGACCCCGACGGCACGATCGCGAGCTACGCCTGGAACTGGGGCGACGGGGCGACCAGCACGGGAGCGACGGCGTCGCACCCGTACGCGGCGGCCGGCACCTACACGGTCACCCTGACGGTCACCGACAACCAGGGCGCCACGGCCCAGAAGACCGCCACCGTCACCCCGACGGCGCCGGTCGGACCGCAGCCCCTCGCAGCCGACGCGTTCGGCCGCACGCTCGCCAGCGGGTGGGGCAACGCCGACACCGGCGGCGCCTGGACCGTCTCCGGAGGGGCGACGAACTACTCCGTCGCTCCGGGCTACGGCCAGCAGTCGGCCACCCTCGGCGCCAGCCGCACGAGCTCGCTGAACGCGGTCTCGTCGACGAGCACCGACTCCACGGTGAAGTTCAGCACCACCACGATGCCGACCGGCGGCGGGACCTACGTCTCGGTCATCGGCCGACTGGTGGGGGCTACGGACTACGAGGCGCGGGTCTGGGTGAAGTCGACCGGCCAGGTGCAGCTCCAGCTCCTGCAGGGCTCCACCACCCTCTCGGCGGCCAACATCGCGGGCATCACCTACAACGCGGGCGACACCCTGTCGGTCCGGGTGCAGGTGACCGGCACGAACCCGACGACCATCCGGGCCTCGGTCTGGTCCTCGTCGCAGGCGGCGCCGGCGAACTGGCAGCTGCAGGCGACGGACTCCACCGCCGCCCTGCAGGTCGCCGGCAGCGTCGGCCTCCGCGAGTACCTGTCGGGTACGGCGACCACCAGCCCGGTGATCGTCCGGTACACCGGCTACCAGGTGGTGCCGGTGGCCTGAGCGGAACATCAGCACACACGACCGGGCGAGGCGTGCAGTACGCCTCGCCCGGTCACCCATTCGGCCGCAGGGCCGGACGAGTACCATGAGACAACTTCTCAGCCGGACCGACCCCGGCTCATGCGCCCGACCCGCAGATGAGAGGCACGACGATGACGGGGACTTCCGTTGACCACCTGATGATCCAGGTGCTCGGCGTCGTCGCGGCCGCCCTCCTGCTGATCGTCCTCCGGCGTGCTCCTCGCGCCTCCGTCGCGCTGTGGCTGGCGGCGCTCTGCTTCATCCCGATCTGGCTCGGCGTCGGCGTCGGCCTGAACGGCAACCTCTTCCTCCCCGCCGTGAGCGCGGTCGGGCTCGTCGTGATCATCGCGCTCATCCCGGTGCCGGAGTTCCGCCTCGTGCCCGCTGACCTCTTCGTGCTGATCCTGCTCGCTCTCGGCGTCGCCGGACTGTTCGGCGCCAACGCCTCCATCGCCTTCGGCACCCTCGTCACGATGGCCACCTACTTCGCCGTCGGCTACGCGGTCGGTCGACTGGCGGCGCTCCGCGTCTCGGGCGCGTTCCTCAGCGGAGCCATCGCCGTCGCGTTCACGATCGTCGGCCTGTTCGCCCTGGCGGAGTACCTCACGAAGTTCAACCCGTTCATCCTGCTGCACGCCTCGAACGGGCTCTACAGCGCGTGGGGGACTATCCAGATCCGCGGCGGCGTGCCGCGGGCGGAGGCCGCCTTCGGCCACTCGATCGCCTTGGGCGCGAGCCTCGCCCTCGCGATCCCCTTCGCGGTCGCCGCGCCGTTCAAGCTCTGGCTGCGGCTCGCGATGGTCGCGGTCATGCTCGGCGGATGCGTCGTCAGCTTCAGCCGCACGGCCATGCTCTGCGCGGCCATCGCCCTGCTGCTCTCGGTGTTCTTCTCGCGCGAGCTGTCCGTCCGGGTGCGGGCCATCATGCTCACCGTGCTCGGTGTCGCGACCGTGGTCGCGGCTCCGCTGGTCCTCTCGGTGTTCGACGACGCCGGCACGGAGGCGACCGGGAGCGCCGACTACCGCGGCGACCTGCTCTCGCTCATCGGCAGCATGAACCCCATCGGCGTGGCCGACTCCGCGCAGAAGGACTCGGCCGGGACGCTGCACTTCGCGCACTTCGTCTCCATCGACAGCCAGCTCGTCCTGACCGGCCTCACCAACGGCTTCCTCGCCATGCTGCTGGCCTGCATCGCGCTCGTCGCGGCCGTGTGGACCGTGCTCCGCGGGAGGGCCACGACGGGCACGATCGCCCTCGTCGCCCAGATCCCCGCGCTCGCCACCGTCGCGCTGATCACCCAGTACTCCATCTTCCTCTTCGCCGTCGCCGGGATAGCCGCGAGCAGCCAGTCGCTCGCGCGCTCCCGCCGGATCGCGGAGGCGGAGACGTCCCTCACGGCCCCGACCGGCCCGTACCGCCCGATACCCCTTAAGGAACCGTCATGACCCGGAACCCGTATCTCGCCCTGTTCCGCCACTTCTGGTACGTCGTCGTCGCCGGCGCGCTCATCGGAGCGCTCGCCGGCTGGGGGGTGAGCCAGCTCGCGACCCGCATGTACACCTCGACCACCAGCATGTACTTCTCGCTGAGCGCGGGCGTCTCGGGCAACGACATCAACCAGGGGTCGACATACACGCAGAACCAGATGCTGAGCTTCGCCCAGCTGGCCACCTCGCCGGTCGTGCTGCAGCCCGTGATCGACAGCCTCGACCTGAGCGTCGAGCCCGGCACCCTGGCGAAGCAGATCTCGGTCACCACACCGCAGAACACCGTCGTGCTGCAGCTGGATGTGACGGACACGTCCCCGAAGCAGGCGACCGACATCGCCAACGCGGTCGCGGCGAGCCTGCGCACCGAGGTGGAGGACATCGCTCCGAAGAACGCTCAGGGCAACGGCACGGTGACCACGCGGGTGATCGAACCGGCCGTCGAACCCGCCGGCCCCTCGGCGCCGAACGAGCGCCTCAACATCCTCCTCGGACTGATCGTCGGCATCCTCGCCGCCGCCGGCGCCCTGCTGCTCTGGGAGGCGCTCAGCACGCGGGTCGACTCGGAGGAGAAGGCGCTCGCCGTCACCGGCGCGCCCAGCCTGGGAACCGTCCGCCGGCGTCGTGGAGCGGCACAGGGCCTCGCGATGGTGGGCGACACCCGATCGCCCAGCGCCGAGGACTTCCGGCAGCTGCGCGCCAACCTCGAGTTCGTGGCGGTGGACGTCGAGGCTCCGGTGTTCGTGATCACCTCCTCCGTGCAGGGCGAGGGCAAGTCCACCGTCGCGACGAACCTCGCCATCGCCCTCAGCGAGGGCGACAAGCGCGTCCTGCTGATCGACGCCGACCTCCGGCGGCCCGCCGTCGCCCACTACACCGGCATGGTCCCCGACACCGGTCTGAGCACCATCCTGGCCGGGCGGATCTCGCTCGAGGACGCCGTCCAGCCGTGGGGCGACGGCGCCCTCACCGTGCTGACGGCCGGACGCATCCCGCCGAACCCGAGCGAGCTGCTGTCGTCGCGGGCCATGGCGGCGCTCATCGCCGAGGCGCGGAAGAGGTACGACGTGATCGTGATCGACACCCCGCCGCTCGGCGCGGTCGCCGACGCCGCCTCGCTGGTCTCGGTGGCCGACGGGACCGTCGTCGTCGTCGACCGGACGACCGTCCGCCGCAGCCAGCTGACACACACCGTGGACGCCATCCGGCGTGCGGGCGGTTCGGTCGCCGGCGTGGTGCTCAACAAGGCGCGGGGCAAGCGCTCCGGCACCGCGTACTACTACTACAAGGAGGACGAGGTCCGCGGCGCGTCCGGCGCGCCCACCTCGCACCATGCGACCGAGGGGCGCGCCCCCAAGAACCGCCTGCTGATCCCACGCCGGAGCGAGCCGACCGCGAAGCCGGCCGAGCCGGAGGTGAAGCCGGACGCGCAGACGGACGCGAACCCGACCGAGGCCGAGACGGAGACCGAGGACTCCCCCTCAGAGACCGCCCCGCTCAGCCGGAAGTGACGACAGCGCCGGCCGCCCCGCGAGGGACGGCCGGCGCTGTGGTCGAGGGTGGGCTACTTGACGAGGACGATCGGCGAGGCGCCGCTTCCGACGGTGACGCGGAAGGCCTTCTGGCTGTCGG
Source organism: Leifsonia xyli (assembly GCA_001647635.1). Classification (NCBI taxonomy): domain Bacteria; kingdom Bacillati; phylum Actinomycetota; class Actinomycetes; order Micrococcales; family Microbacteriaceae; genus Leifsonia; species Leifsonia xyli. The sequence continues at coordinate 1,707,517 of CP014761.1, forward strand.
CGGGCACCGAGAACACGTACTCCCCCGACGCCTGCTCGCCCGCGGCCAGCGTCCCGTTCAGTCCCTTCGTCTCGGACGTGACAGGGGACGCGGGGGTGTAGTCGTCGCCGAAGTAGCCGTTGATGCTGAGCGAGCTGAGGTCGACGGGCTTGGAGCCGCCGTTGTGGACGACGACGGTGGCCTTCATGCCGGGCCCGCTGACCTCGCCCGGTCCGGCGGCGGACACGGTGACCTCGGTGAACGGCGAGACCGTGACGGTCACGTCGCCGCCGAAGGGCGTCGTGTCACCGGTGGTGACGGTCTGCGCCACGGGAGCGCCGAAGCGCGGGTCGGGCGTAGGCGTCGCATCCGGCGCCTTCAAGGAGCCGGTCGGCGTCGACGTCGGCCCGGCGATGGCGGGTGCGCTCGGCACGGGGGTTCCGACCGCGACGAGCGTGTGCGTCGACGTCGGTGTCGAGGACTGCGCGGACATCACCCCCCAGGTGACGCCGGCGGCGCAGAGCAGCACCGCGCTGCCCCCGGCGATCCACGGTGCGATGCGGTGACGACGTGGTGTGACGTCGTCGTTGTCGTCCGGAGTGGTCATGGCAGTGCTCCCAGTCGCACGATGTCGGGAGTTCCGTGCGCGAGAAGTCTACCGCGAGGAATTCTCACCTTTCTGGCCCCTGTTGGTGGGGGTTGCGGCGATCCGGCGCCCCTCCCGCACCGCGCGCAGCGCGAGGAGGAGCAGTCCGGGATGCCGCACGAGCTGCCGCCGGCCGCCCTGGAGCAGCACCTCCCATGCGATCCGCAGCGACAGGCCGAGGGCGCTCCACCGACGGACCGTCGCCTCGTCGAGATTGAGGCGGGCGAACAGGAAGCGGTTCCGGATGTTGTACGCGTAGTACACGTCCGATTTCGGCTCCCCCGCCGACTGACGGCCGTCGGACTGCGTGCCGCCCTCGGCGTGGACGGCGACGGCGTCCTCGCGCACAACCAGGCGTCCGCCTTCGGCCACGACGCGCCAGGACAGGTCGACGTCCTCCCAGTAGAGGAAGTACTCGCTGCGGAAGCCGCCTACGCGCTCCCAGAGCTCGCGCGTCAGCATCAGGCAGGCGCCGCTCAGCCAGAACGCGCGCTCCGCGCCGGGGAGGCGGTCGCGGGCGCGGGGCGAGCGGATGCGACCGTCCGCCAGGTAGAGGTCGGAGCCGATGGACCACACCGACCCGTCCGGCCGGTCGATGCGCGGAGCGACGAGCGCGAGCGGATCCTCCGCCACGGCCGCTTCGAGCCGGTCGAGCGCGCCCGGGGTGAGGCGCGCATCCGGATTGAGCAGCAGCACGCGCTCGGCGCCCGACGCGAACGCGCGCGCGACGCCCAGGTCGCATCCGCCGCCGAAGCCCACGTTCGTCTCGGGCGCGACGAGCTCCCAGTGCCGCCCCTCCGCCAGCCGACGCGCGCGCTCGCGCTCGGCCGGCCCGGAGTAGCTGTCGACGAGGACGATCAGCACATCCGGCCGCTCGGCTTCGAGCTCGACCAGGTTGCGCGAGATCAGGGGCGAGGCGCCGTAGTTCACGACGACGATCGCGGTGGTCGGGGCGGGACGGGTCACGCCGGAATACCCCCAATAAAGGTGAGAAAACTTCGCTTTCGGGCGATTTCACCCTATCCTGAACCCATCACCGGTACAGCGCCGGCGCGTCGAATCTACCCGAACCCGACCAGGGAGGACGTCGTGACTTTTCGCCGATTCATGTTCGACATGAAGCGGGACCTGTTCCTCCGCGACAACAGCGCGATGTACGAGCGCCTGCTGCACGATCAGCGGTTGGAGCCTGAGCAGCTCGCCGCCGTGCAGACCCGCCGCGCTATCGACCATGCGCGTTTCGCCTACGAGAACACCCGCTTCTACCGCGACCTCTACACCGACGCCGGGATCACCGCGGACGACCTGCGCGACCCGGCCGCGTTCACGTCGCTGCCCATCGTCCACAAGGCCGACGTGCGTGCCCACTTCGACGACATCCGATCGTCGGAGGCCACCGCGCAGAACTCCATCGTCTCCACCTCCGGCGGGAGCACCGGAGAACCGCTCAAGCTCCTGCGCGACCTGCGCACCCCCACGCGCACCATCGAGTGGCGGCTGTTCAGCTGGTGGGGCGTCCACCCCTCCGACAACGTGGCGCTCGTCTCCCGGCAGGTGAAGAACAAGAGCGCCACGCGCAAGCACGACCTGCAGTGGTGGCCGTCGCGCCGCATCCAGCTCGACGCCTACAGGATGGACGAGAACTCGGTGAGCGAGTTCCTGTCCCGGTGGAGCTCGGTCGAGCCCGAGGTGCTGGTCGGCTACGTCGGCGGCATCGTGGAGCTCGCCTCGTTCCTCGAGCGGTCGGGCATCGCCTTCCACTCGCCCAAGGCCGTCGCCGTGACCGCCGCCCCGATCACCCCGGCGCAGCGCGCGCTCATCGAGCGGACCTTCGGCGCCCCGGTGTACGACCACTACCGCTGCGCGGAGATCCCGTGGATGGCCGGCGAGTGCCGCGAGCAGAACGGCATGCACGTCTTCGCCGACGTGCGCGTGATCGAGGTGCTCGACGAGCAGGACCGCCAGGTGATCCCCGGTCAGCTCGGCGAGACGGTTGCCACCGATCTGACGAACCGCGTGTTCCCGCTGATCCGCTACCGGCTCGGCGACCGCACGACGACGATCCCGGGCACGTGCGCGTGCGGCGTCACCCTGCCGCGCATCGCGAACGTCGCGGGCCGCGTCTCCGAGGCGCTGCACCTGCCCGACGGCCGCGTCGTCGCCGGCGAGGGCCTGACCCAGCTGTTCAGCAACGCGATCGACCAGGTGCGCCAGTTCCAGGTGCACCAGCTCTCCGACTACTCCATCGTCGTGCGCTGCGTCCCCGCCCCGGACGAGAACGCCGTGGTCGCCATCGAGCACTCGGTGGACCGCATCCGCGACATCGTCCGCGGCAGCGTCCCGGTCCGGCTGGAGCTCGTCACCTCGATCCCCCACGACGGCGGCAAGATCCGCTACATCCGCAGCGATGTCGCCGCATGATCCGGACGGGGCCCTGACCGTCCTGCAGGGTTTCCCCGTCCCGCGCCCCACCACCAACCCGTACCTCGTCATGCTCGCGCAGTCGCTGCGCGACCAGCCGGGGGTGACGGTGCTGCCCTTCTCCTGGCGCACCGCGATCCTCGGACGCTACGACGTGTATCACTCGCACTGGCCCGAGATCCTGGTCGGCGGACGCACGCCGCTGCGGATGCTCGTGCGGCAACTGCTCGTGCTGGTGTTCCTCGCGAAGCTCGCCCTGTTCCGGATCCCGATCGTCCGGACCGTGCACAACGTCGGCCTCCCGGACGGGCTGAATCGGCGCGAGCGGGCGCTGCTCGCGCTCATCGACCGGCGGACCGCCGTCCGCATCGTCCTCAATCCCGAGACGCCGGTGCCCGCCGGAGCCGCGGTGGAACTCATCCCGCACGGTCACTACCGGGACTGGTTCGCCGGGCAGCCCCGCTCGGAGCGCGTGCCGGGGCGCGCGGCGTTCACCGGGCTCATCCGCCGCTACAAGGGCGTCGAGAGCCTGATCGCCGCGTTCCAGGAGGCGCACCGCGCCGACCCGTCGCTCAGCCTGACCATCGGCGGCCGGCCCACGAGTCCCGAGCTCGAGTCGGTGGTGCGCCAGGCGGCGTCCGCCGGATCCGGCGTCGAGGCGACGCTCCGCCACCTCGACGACGCCGAGCTGGTGGCAGCGGTCACCGCCGCCGAGCTCGTCGTGCTCCCCTACCGCTTCATGCACAACTCCGGCGGGGTGCTCGCCGCGCTCTCGCTCGACCGGCCGGTGCTCGTGCCGCGCAACGCTGTCAACGAGGCCCTCTCGCGGGAGGTCGGCCCCGGATGGGTGCTGTTCTTCGACGGCGAGCTGTCCGCCTCCTCCCTGCGCGACGCACTGGAAGGTGTGCGCTCGACGGCCCGCGCCGTTTCGCCCGACCTCTCCGCCCGGGGGTGGGAGCGCACCGGCGGCGCCCACGTGCGCGCCTACCGGCGGGCGATCGCGCTCACCCACAAGCGCCGTGCGCGCGACGGCGAGCCTGCCACCACATCCACCGCATCCGCCCGGACCGAGCCGCGGGAGGTCACCCCGTGAAGCGACAGGAGGATCTCGCGGGCACGACGACCCTGCGCTCGGCCACGGGGACGCTCACCGTGGTCGTCCTCACGTACAAGCGGCCGCAGCTGCTCGCCCTCGTGCTGCCCGAGCTCATCGACCAGCTCGGCGAACTGGATGCGGTGTCCGGCATCGCCTCGGACCTGCTCGTCATCGACAACGACCCGGAGGAGAGCGCGCGGCCGGTGGCTGCGGAGACCACGTCGGACCGCGTCCGCTACATCACCGAGAAGCGCCGCGGCATCGCCGCCGCCCGCAACCGCGCCCTCGACGAGACCGCGGACCGCGACGCGATCGTCTTCATCGACGACGACGAGCGCGCCCGCAGCGGGTGGCTCGTGAACCTCGCCGCGACGTGGCTCGAGACGCGCCCGACGGCGGTGATGGGCCGCGTGATCTCCGAGTACCCGGAGGACGCCGACCCCTGGGTGGTCGCGGGCGACTTCCTGCGGCGCCCGAAGCATCGGACCGGCGACGAGCTCGCGATCGCCGCCACCAACAACCTCCTGCTCGACCGCGCCGCGGTGGCCGGGCTCGGGCTGCGCTTCGACGAGACGCTGGGGCTGTCCGGCGGAGAGGACAACCTCTTCACCCGGCAGCTGGTGGCGCGCGGCGGCCGCATCGTGTGGTGCCAGGACGCGGTGCTCGACGACGAGTGGCCGCGGGAGCGGCTGCAGCGGCGCTGGCTGCTGCACCGGTCGTTCAGCCACGGGAACACCGCGGCGATCGTGGACGCGCTCATGGTGCCCGCGGGACCACGCCGCGCGGGCGTCCGGGTGCGCCGCGCCGCGGGCGGCGCCGGCCGGGTGGTGCTCGGACTCGGCCGCTGGGCGGTCGGCTCCGTCACCGGCGACCTGCGGCACCGCGCGCGCGGCCAGCGCGGCGTCTACCGCGGCTTCGGGATGATGTCCGGCGCGATAGGACGCGTCTACCAGGAGTACGCCCACCGGGAGCGGGTCGCATGACCGCGCTCGCGCATCCCCGTGTCCGGCTCTACGACCAGCTGCGGACCGCCCACCTGGAACGGGCGCAGGCGCTCGAGCCCGCGTCGATCGTGTACCGGCGCCGCCGCTACGACTTCGACGAGGACCAGGCGCGCGGGCTGGACCTGGTGCAGGCCGGCCTCGCGAGGTCGGCCGCGCTGGCGCTCCGCGGACGCTGGACCGACCTGGAGGTGAACGAGCCGCTCGACCTCGCCGCGCTGCCGCGCACCGCCGTCGTGCTCGCGGCCTCCCGGCTCGGCCGCCTGCTCGGCCGTCCGCGCCCCACCGTCGTCACCTACGCGATCGGCAACCTCGACGTGTTCGACGTGCGCGCCCCGCGCCTGCGGTCGCGGGTGCGCCGCCGCGCCGAGCTCGCGCTCGCCCGCTTCGTCTGGCGGCGGATCGACCGTGTCGCCTTCGGCACGCCCGGAGCGCAGGAGGTCTACGCGCGCCGGTTCGGCAGCGCTGCGGACGCCACGCTCATCCCGGCGCTTCCGGCCGCCTGCGACTGCCCGCCCGCGGAGAAGGACGGTGCCCGCGTGGTCTTCGTCGGCGCGCTGACCGAGCGCAAGGGCCTGCCGCTCCTGCTCGCGGCGTGGCCCGGCATCCGAGCCGCGAACCCGGAAGCCACGCTCGTGGTGATCGGCAAGGGCCCGCTCGAGGACGCCGTGCGACGCGCCGCCGCCGCCGACCCGAGCATCCGGCTCGTCGTCGATCCGCCGCGCTCCACCATCCACGCCGAGCTCCGAGCCGCCCGCACCCTGGTGCTGCCGTCGCAGCCGCGCGACCTGTGGCGCGAGCAGGTGGGGCTGCCGATCGTGGAAGCGCTGGCGCACGGCTGCCGCATCGTCACCAGCTCCGAGACCGGGCTGGCCGCGTGGCTCCGGGAGAACGGGCACCCGGTGCTCGCGCCCGACTCCCCCGCGGACGCGTGGGCCGCCGCGGTCGCGACGACCCTGACCGGGAGCGCCGAGTCGGATGCGACCCGCATCCTGTCCGCTCTGCCCGCCGAGGACGGGCGCCTCGCCGCCGACCACTGGCTGTTCCACCGGACGGAGGCCGCGCGATGACGCACGTCGCCACCCGTCCGCGCAACCGCATGGTGACGGCCGTCGGCTCGACGGCCGCCATGAAGGTCGTCGTGATGGGGATCTCCGGAGTCCTCGGTATCGTCACCAGCCGGGTCATCATCGAGAACTTCGGCGTCGCGGCCTACGCGCAGTACGGCCTGCTGACCGCGCTGCCCGCACTCCTGCCGTTCGCGGACCTCGGGATGGGCGCGGTGCTCATCAACGCGGCCGCCGGATCCGACGACCCCGCACGCGATGAGAAGCTGCGCCGCACGATCGCGACCACCATCCGCGTGCTCAGCGTGTCGGGGGCGGTCATCGTCGCCCTCTGCGTGCTGATCAGCCTCTTCGGGCTGTGGCCGACCCTGCTCGGCGCCGGACTCATCCCGGGCAGCGGAAGCACTGCCGCGCTCGTCTGCGGCGTGATCTTCGGCGCCGCCCTGCCGCTGGCGATCGGGCCACGACTGCTGATCGGCCTCGGGCGCAACGCCCTGCAGGTGGCGACCCAGGCGGTCGTCGCCCCGATCATCCTCGTGCTAGTGGGCGGCTCGGCTCTGCTCGCCCTGCCGGCGGAGTCCGCCATCGCGGTCTACTCGTTCATCGCGAGCGCCGCGTGCTCGACGCTGTGCCTGATCCTCGCCGCGCGGGCGCTGCCCCGGCAGCTGGGCGGGGCGGTACGGGAGGCGCTGCACCCGCGTCGCTACCCGGGCGTACGAACGCGCAGCATCGCGTGGCCGATGCTGGTGCAGATGATCGCGCTGCCGATCGCGATGCAGACGGATCGGCTGCTGCTCAGCCATCTGACGACCGGTGACGAGCTGGCCCAGTACAACCTGGCGTCGCAGCTCTTCAACATCCTGCTGGCGACGATCGCCGCCTCCGGGATCGCGCTGTGGCCGATCTTCGCACGAGCGAGGGCCGACCGGACGGTGACATCACCGCTCCGGCCGACCCTCTGGTTCACCGTGCTTGGGCTCGCTGCCGCGCTCCTCCTGGCCCTCGTCGCGCCGTTCCTCGCCGCGTTCGTGTCGAACGGGCGGATCGTGCTCGACGGCTGGCTCATCGGAGGCTACGTGGTCTTCATCACCCTCCAGGCGGCCAAGTACCCGATCGGCATGTACATGACCGACGAGCGGGGGCTCGCCTTCCAGGTCTGGCCGATCCTTGTCAGCGTGCCCCTCAACCTCGGTCTGTCGTGGTACCTCATCGGGGTCCTGGGAGCGGGCGGTCCGATCGTCGGAACGGCGATCTCGGTCCTGCTCTGCCAGGTGATCCCGAACTTCTGGTGGGTCAGGCGGGACCTCGCGCGGCGAGCCGCCGAGGTCCCACCCGGGTCACCAGGCGCCGAGGTGCGGGACGCCGGCCGGCTTGCCGGCGAGTGACGTCACCACGGCGGGCGGCGCCGTCGCGAGCGCGCCGGTCTGGCCGAGCGCTGCGCTGGTCAGCGAACCCGCTGCGGTCACCAGGCTGGGGCCGATGAGCTCGGTGCTCGCCCCGCCCTGGCCGGTCGCGGCCTGGAACGACGGCAGCGTCGAGTAGATCGCCGGGTCGCCCGCTCCGCGCGACCAGATCACGACCCAGCCGGGCTGAGACGTCGACGGACGCTGGAACAGGGTGTTCGACACCACGGTCTTCAGCGCGGCGGCCGAGAACTGGTGCGAGTAGTCCTCCATGCACAGCAGGCAGTTGCCCGTCGAGCCGGAGAGCACCGAGTTCCGCACCTGCACGTTGGAGCTGATCCACGTCATTTCGGGGTCCGGGAACGGACGACGGGGGTCGTGACCGTAGTCGGCCGCGTTGGTCCCACGGCGGGTGGACTGGGTGATGTCGACGTTGCGCTTGTTGTCCGCGAGCGTCGAGTTCCAGATCTGCACGTCCGCCGAGCTGTCGACCTTCACGCCCGCCTGGCTGTTGTCGATCGCCTTGATGTTCGACACCAGCGCCTTCTGCGAGATCTCGATGTCGAGACCGTTCGCGAGGTTGCGGAGGTAGTCGTTGTTGGCGAACGTCATGTCGTAGACGGCCATGTCGGTCCAGAAGCCCTGCCCGTAGTTGCCCACGAACGCGCTGCCGGTCACGGTCACGCCGCGGGAGCGGGTGATCTTCATGCCGCCGGACACCGGGGACGTGTTGAACCGCTCGGCCGTATTCCCGGCCGCGAGCAGGTTCTGCACGGTCAGGTTGTCGGCGTAGTCGGCGTGCACGCCGGTGAGGCCGTTGCGGGCCACGGTGACGTTGCGGAGCACGTTATTCGCGCCGCCGAGCGAGATGCCCTGAGTGGCGCTGTCGGTGACGGCGATGTTCTCGAGCGTCGTCCCGCCCTTGGTGGCGGTGAGCACGCCCATGTCCGGCACGGAGTCCGCGTAGCGGCGGATGCCGAAGCCGCGGAGCACATCACCGGAGTTGGCGATCGTGAACGCTTTCTGGAGGGTGCTCGCCCGGGTGTCGCCACCCGTCGGGTCGGTCCCCGTGATCAGGGTCTTCGCCGCCTCGTTGTACGCGAACGTGCCCGCGACGACCTTGGAAGCGTCGGTGACCTGACGCTGGGAGGTGCCCTTCACGAACAGCTGGTCCGGGTGGGCGGCCATCGGGAAGGAGGGGTTGATCCACTGCCAGCCGGAGGCCGTGCCGTCCGCAGCACCGCGCGAGTACGTCGGGCTGTGGTCGAACACGTGGTTCCAGCCGGTGGCGACCCAGACGGATCCGGACTTCGTCCAGTTCGTCACCGGGACGCTGCCGTCGAACCAGACGGCCTCCTTCGGGTACGACTGGAGCGTGAGCTGCTTGCCCGGCGGGAGCGTGACGCTCTCGTTGTAGGTGCCGGCGCGCAGCACGATGGTCTGACCGGAGGTCGCCTTCGCGACGGCGGCGGCGACCGTGCGGAACGGGCTGCCCTGGCTGCCGGTGGCGGAGTCGGAGCCCTGCGGCGACACGAAGAGCGCGCCGGCGGGGACCGGGTACGAGGTCTGGCCGGGCTCGGCCGAGCCGGTCGTCGAGCGGACGCCGGTCAGGTCGATGCCGGTGGTGACCGGGGTGCCGGGGTTCGGCTGCTCGGGAGCCGGCGGCGTCACCGGCGGAGCCGGCTGCGACGGGGTCGGCGTGGGCGTCGGAGTCGTCGCGGGAGGCGTCGGCGTCGGCGTGCCCGTCGGCTTCGGCGTGGTGGTCGGCGCGGGGGTCGAGCCGCCCGTGGTCGCCGGCACCAGCTTCTGCGCGCGGATGCCCGAGTGCCGGAGGGCGACGGGCGACGACGCGCTGGACGCGTACGTCCAGATGCCGAAGGCGCCCGCGCCGGAGAGGCGCTGCTGGGAGGCGTCGGCGCCGGTGACCTGCCAGGCCGGCACGGTCGCGCCGGTCGTGTAGGCACGGGCGGAGAAGTCGACCGGGGCCGCGCCCGTGGTCTGCGCCTCGATGGTGATCCGCTGGCCCGCGCGGACCGATGGCACGACGACGCGCTCGGCGGCCAGCGTGGCCTGAGCGCCGCCGGCGTCACCGACGCGGAGGAACGAGAGGTTCGCCGTGCCGCGCGGGGTGACGCGCAGCTGCGCGACATAGGCATGACCGCCGGCGATGCGCAGGCGCAGGCCGGTGTAGACGCCGTTGCCCGAGAGCGGCAGCGCCGGGACGGTCAGCTCGTCGGAGGCGTGGATGTCGCGCTCCGACACCGAGCCGAGCACGGCTTCGGTGGAGTGGCCGGGCGACGGGGCGGTGAGCGTGCCGCCGCCGGACGGCGACACGGACTGGCCCGCGCTCTTGCTCACGGTGTAGGCGCCGCCGACGGGGGCGTCGCCCCAGCCGGTCGCGATCGAGCGGTTGAAGTCGTCGGAGACGATCGTCTTCCCGAGCTCGTAGGACGTGGCGGCGGTCGCCCCGAGGGGGACAGTCACGGCCGCCGTTGCGGCGACCGCTGCGATGCCCACGCCGGCGAGGACGGCGCGGAGCTTCGTGGATTTTGTGGGAGTGTCGGGGTTTTGGGGGTGTTGGCGAGGCGGTGTCTGGCCTTGCGGACCATGGACTGTCTTCCAATGCTTGTAGTTCACGAACAGAAAACACGAAGGTGAGACCAGGCCTTCTGCGCGGAGCTTCCCGTCAACCTAGCAGACACCATTCGTCCATAGAACACGAACGCGCGATTTTATCGCCGGGCCGGGGGAGCCACCAGGGAACTATAACCCCCCAATTCGGGTGTCCCCTTCATCCGACACAATGGGAGCATGCCCTTCCGCATCCTCACCGTCTGCACGGGCAACATCTGCCGCTCGCCCGCCATGCACCTCCTGCTGGCGCACGAACTGCGGGGCGACGGGCGCTTCTCGGTGAGCTCGGCGGGTACGCACGCGGAGGTCGACTGGCCGGTGCACCCGCCGATGGACCGGATGCTCGGGGAGCGCGGCATCGACGTCGAGGGCTTCTCCGCGCGGCAGGCCGACCGCGCCCTGCTGCGCGGATCCGACCTCATCCTGACGGCGACGCAGCAGCACCGGGGGTGGGTCGCCGAGCACGAGCCGACGGTGGTGCGCCGCGCCTTCACGCTGACCGAGTTCGCCGACGCGTCGGCCGACGCTCCCGCCGGTCTCTCCGCCGCCGAACTGGTCGCGTGGGCAGCGGCCCATCGGCCTCCGCTGCGTGTGCGCTCGTTCGGCTCCGCCACCCGGCGGGGATACGACGAGGGCGACATCCTCGATCCGTACGGTCGCGGAGAAGCGGCCTTCACGGCCTCGCTCGCCCAGATCGACCCCCTCGTAAGCCGGGTCGCGCGTGTGCTCGCGCAGACATCCCCTCAAGCTGGGTGACAAATCCTCACTAATCCGCCAGAATGGTGAGGATATCTCAACCATGAGGGGGAAGCCCGTGACCCGACGCGTCGGCTACGCCGCAGGGGCGTTCGATCTGTTCCACATCGGACACCTGAACATCCTCAAGCACGCCAAGAGTCAGTGCGACTACCTCATCGCCGGCGTGGTGTCCGACGAGATGCTCCAGGTGACCAAGGGGATCGCACCGGTCATCCCGTTGGCCGAGCGGCTCGAGATCGTGCGGCACATCGCCTACGTCGACGAGGCGGTGCCCGAGACGGTCCCCGACAAGCTCGACATGTGGCGTGAGCTCAAGTTCGACGTCTTCTTCAAAGGCGACGACTGGCGCGGCACCGAGAAGGGGATGCGACTGGAGCGGGAGTTCGCCGAGGTCGGGGTCGAGGTCGTGTACTTCCCGTACACGATGACCACGTCGTCGACGCAGCTGCGGAAGGCGCTCGCGGCGCTAGCCGGCTGACGACTCCTCCGACGACGCGGCGAACCGGTCCGTGGCCTCGATCAGCGCGTCCAGGATGCCCGGCTCGTCGAACGCGTGTCCCGCGTCCGGGATCATCCGCAGCTCCGCCTCCGGCAGCGCGCGGTGGAGGTCCCACGCGGTCATCGGCGGCGTGCAGACGTCGTAGCGGCCCTGCACGATCACGGTCGGGATGTCGGCGAGCTTCGGCGCATCCCGGATCAGCTGGCCCTCCTCGAACCAGCCGCCGTGCACGAAGAAGTGGTTCTCGATGCGCGCGAAGGCGACCGCGTACGCGTCCTGAGTGAACGACTCCACCAGCTCGGGACGCGGCAGCAGCGTGATGGTGGACGACTCCCACCGCGACCAGGCGATCGCCGCCGGCTGGTGCACCGCCGGGTCGGGGTCGGCGAGCAGGCGGTGATACGCGCGGATGAGGTGGCCGCGCTCCGCGGGCGGCACCGGCTCGAGGAACCCCTCCCACAAATCCGGGAACAGCGCCGCCGCGCCGCCCTCGTAGAACCAGTCGAGCTCCTGCGCCCGCAGGGTGAAGATGCCGCGCAGCACCAGTTCGGTCACCCGCTCGGGATGCGTCTCCGCATACGCGAGAGCGAGGGTGCTCCCCCACGATCCGCCGAACACCTGCCAGCGCTCCACCTCGAGGTGCTCACGCAGGCGCTCGATGTCCTCGACGAGGTGCCATGTCGTGTTCACGGCGAGGTCGGCCTCGGGCTCGCTCGCGTGCGGGAGGCTGCGTCCGCACATCCGCTGGTCGAACAGCACGATCCGGTAGCGCTCCGGGTCGAACAGGCGGCGGTGCGCGGGGGTGGTCGCCCCGCCGGGGCCGCCGTGCAGGAAGACGACCGGCTTGCCCTCCGGGTTTCCGCTCACCTCCCAGTACAGCCGCTGGCCGTCGCCGACGTCCAGCATCCCGCTGTCATAGGGCTCGATCTCCGGGTACAGGGTCCGCATGGGACGAGGCTAGCGGCAGGTGGGGGTCACACCCGTGCGCCGCGCTCGATCGACGATCGGAGCGAGCGGCCGCCGGCCGGGTCGAGGGACAGCAGCCACGCCTGCAGCGCGGCGGCGGGCCACTGGCCGGCGCGCAGGTCGAGGCCCGGATCGGGGTGGAAGCCGGCGGCCTCGCGGACACAGCCCACCACGTCGAGCAGGGCGATCGTCGCCGCGACCCGCGGGGTGGGCCGGTGGTCGATGACCAGCGACCAACGCACGGCCTCGCGTAGCGCGCGCTCCTCCGTCGTGCTCGACGCCGGGTGGACGGGCGCGCCGGCGAGGCCGAGGAACGCCCACGGCCTCCGCTCGTGCAGCACCCCGCGCTCGACCAGCCGCGAGAGCACGGCGTCGGCCAGGGATCCGCGCCCGAGGCGGTCGACCCACCACTCGTCGGTCTGCGGAGCGGCGGTCGCCGCGATGCGCTCGCGCACGGCTGCCACCGGATCCTCGTCGGCGGCTCCGAGCGCGGTCGCCCGCACCCGACCCTCGTGGTCGAGCTCCGCCTCGCCGCGGACCGCCAACTCGGCCAGCGCGCCCGCACCCAAGACGGCGCTGAAGGTGCGCAGCTCGACCGCACGGCGGCCGCTGGAGTCGCGGAGCAGGAGAAGGGCGAGGCCCTCGGGGACGCTGAGCGTCTCGGGTGCGGGAACGGTCACGCCCTTAACGACGTGAGCGCAGCCGTTTCGTGACGCGCTGCCGCCGAATCAGAGCCGGGACGCCGGAGCCGAGAACGTGTCGCACGCCGCCGCGCCCTGGCGGAACCCGGTCGTGAACCAGCGCTGGCGCTGCTCGGCCGAGCCGTGCGTCCATCCCTCCGGGTCGACGCGGCCGGTCGCCGCCTGCTGGATGCGGTCGTCGCCGACCGCCGCCGCCGCGCTCAGCGCGTCCGCGATCTGCTCGTCGGTGATGGGTTCGAGGAAGGTGCGACCCTTCTCGTCCTTCGTCGTCGAGGCGGCGCCGGCCCAGCTTCCCGCGAAGCAGTCCGCCTGCAGCTCGGTGCGGACGCTGTCGGAGGCGGGGCCGGTCTCGCGGCTGGTGTGCTGCTCCATGATCCCGGCGATGTTCTGGATGTGGTGCCCCCACTCGTGGGCGACGACGTACATCTCGGCCAGCGGTCCGCCGGTCGAGCCGAACTTCGAGCGCAGCTCATCGTAGAAGCCGGTGTCGACGTAGAGGGTCCGGTCGGGCGGGCAGTAGAACGGGCCGACGGCGCTCGTCGCTCCGCCGCATCCCGTGTCCGTCTGGTCGGTGAACAGGACGAACTGCGGGCTCGAATAGCTGCCGCCGAGCTGCGGCAGCGCGTCCGCCCAGTAGGTGTCGAGCGACGCGGCGGCCCCCTGCATGCGGCAGTCGATGCTGGCGTTCGCTTCGGCTCCGGTGGTGCAGCTGACGGCCTGGTCCCCCGTGCCGATCTGCTCGGTGCCGCCTCCGGAGCCGCCGCCGACGAGCCCCGAGACGTCCACGCCGAAGAGCTGGGCGATGAGGAACACGGCGATGGCGCCGAGGCCGACGCCCCCGGCGGCGATCCCGGTCGTGCGGCCGCGGCGGCGCACCTTGCCGCCGCTGATGTCGGCATTCGGATCGAACGTCATGACGCGCACGATACGCCCGGCCGTCTGCGCGGACATGGGGGTTGCGCGGGGCTTGCGCATACGGCAGAGGGCCGGTCTAGGCTCGGCCTCGTGAGCGCATCCACCACGCCCGTGACCGTCACCGTGACCGGAGCAGGCGGTCAGATCGGGTACGCGCTGCTGTTCCGCGTCGCGTCCGGGCAGCTGCTCGGCCGTGAGACGCCGGTCCGGCTGCGGCTGCTCGAGATCCCCGCGGGCCTGCGGTCGGCGGAGGGCACGGCGCTGGAGCTGGAGGACGGCGCCTTCCCGCTGCTGCACTCGGTCGACGTCACCGACGACCCGCGCGCCGCGTTCGACGGCGTGAACATCGCCCTGCTCGTCGGGGCGCGGCCGCGCGGACCCGGGATGGAGCGCAGCGACCTCCTCGCGGCCAACGGCGCCATCTTCGGGCCGCAGGGCGAGGCGATCAACGCGGGGGCGGCGTCCGACGTGCGGGTGCTCGTCGTAGGGAACCCCGCCAACACGAACGCGCTCATCGCGAGCGCGCACGCGCCCGACGTGCCGGCGGACCGCTTCACGGCGATGACCCGGCTCGACCACAACCGGGCGGTCGCGCAACTCGCGCGGCACCTCCACGTGCCCGTGCGATCGGTCGACGGCGTCATCGTCTGGGGCAACCACTCGGCGAGCCAGTACCCCGACCTCACCCACGCGACGGTGGACGGGCGCCCCGCCACAGAGCTGGTCGACGAGGGCTGGCTCGTCGACGAGTACATCCCCCGGGTCGCGAAGCGCGGCGCCGAGATCATCGAGGTGCGCGGGTCGTCGTCCGCCGCGTCCGCGGCGAGCGCCGCGATCGACCACGTCCACGACTGGGTGAACGGCACCGGCTCGCGGTGGACGAGCGCGGGCGTCGTGTCGGATGGGTCCTACGGAGTGCCGGAGGGTCTGGTGTCGTCGTTCCCGGTGCGGTCGGAGGCCGGCGCATGGCGGATCGTGCCCGGTCTCGACATCGACGCCTTCTCGCGCGAGCGCATCAGCGCGTCCGTCGCCGAGCTCGTCGCCGAGCGCGACGCCGTGCGCGCCCTCGGCCTCCTCTAGCGTGCGGTCCCCCTCCGCGACTTCCCGCCACCTCCACGATTCGTCACGAATGGCGCCCATTAGTGACGTATGGGCGCCATTCGTGACGAATACAGCGCGGGGTCAGCGCTTCTTCTGGGACTTCTCGGGGGTGGGCAGGGTGCCCGCGGCGCGGCGCTCGGCGTAGTAGGCGCGGGCCTCGGACTGGCGCTCCGCCTCGGCGCCGGACGCGATCTTCGCGCGGACGAGCTCGGGGCCGTAGCCGAACGCGTCCACGAGGTCCACGGCGTGCGGGCGGATGCGCGTGAGCAGCCGGTCGATGTAGGCGCTGACAGCCTGCGCGCGCTGCGGCGACAGGCGGCCGTTCATCAGGTACCAGGCGAGGTGCTTCTCGATCAGCCCGAAACCGAACAGGTCGCGCAGCCAGGTCAGCACCTGCTTGGTGCCCGCGTCGGGAGCCTGCTCGAGCGCGTCCGTGAACGCCTCCCACTGCAGCAGCTCGCCGTGGGCGCGAGCGGCCTCGATCAGCTCGTTCTGCTGCGAGTTGAACAGGTCGGCCGCGGCCTTCTTGCCAAGCTTGGAGGCGGGACGGAGCTTGCCGGCGATCTGCGCGATCATCGTCTCGACGCGGGCCGTCAGCAGCTCGCGCTGGGTCGTCGGCTCCTGCAGCCAGTTGACCGATCGGGCGGTCGAGCCGAAGTCGCGGACCGTCTGCGCGACGCTCCGCAGCCCCGACCCGTGGTACGCCTTGCCGGCCGCCTGGGTGACGACGTAACGGGCGAGGGCGCCCGCGTCCGCCTTGGCGAACTTGCGGCTGTAGTCCGTGAGCAGACGCTTCGCGACGAGCTGCAGCAGGACGTTGTTGTCACCCTCGAAGGTGACCCAGATGTCCAGATCCTGGCGGAGCGACGTGATCCGGTTCTCGGTGAGGAAGCCGGCGCCGCCGCAGGCCTCGCGGGCCTCCTGCAGCGTGTCGAGCGCGTGCCAGGTGCTCAGCGGCTTGAGGGCCGCCGCGATGGTCTCGAGGTCCTGCCGGTCGGTGTCGGAGTCGGCCTTGCCGCTGAACACGTCGTCGAACTTGTGCAGGAACACCTCGTGCGCGAAGCTCGCGGCGTACGTCGTGGCAAGACGCGGAAGCAGGCGGCGCTGGTGGCGCTGGTAGTCGAGGATGACCTCCTCGTCGCTGTCGCTTCCCGCCGTGAACTGACGGCGCTGGGCGGCGTAGGTGATGGCGATCTTCAGCCCGATCTTGGAGGCGATCACCGCCGAGCCGTCGAGCGAGACGCGGCCCTGGACGAGCGTGCCGAGCATCGTGAAGAACCGGCGTCCGGGGCTCGCGATCGGCGAGGTGTAGGTGCCGTCCTCGGCGACATCCCCGTAGCGGTTCAGCAGGTCGGTGCGCGGGATGCGCACGCCGGTGAAGTGCAGTCGGCCGTTGTCGATGCCGTTGAGGCCGCCCTTCTGGCCGTCGTCCTCGCCGCCGATGCCGGGCAGGAAGTCGCCGTTCGCGTCCCGGATCGGGACGTAGAAGGCGTGCACGCCGTGGTTGACGTTCTTCGTGATGAGCTGCGCGAAGACGACCGCCGCCGTGGCGTCGACCGCCGCGTTGCCGAGGTAGTCCTTCCACGCGCCCCGGAACGGCGTGTCGATGACGAACTCCTGCGTCTCCGGGTCGTAGGTGGCGGTGGTGCCGACGCTGGCGACGTCCGAGCCGTGGCCGGTCTCGGTCATCGCGAAGGCGCCGGGCACGTCGAGCGCCATGATCGCGGGCAGGTACTTCTGGTGGTGGTGCTCGGTGCCCAGGTGCATGACGGCCGAGCCGAACAGGCCCCACTGGACGCCGGACTTGATCTGCACCGAGGGGTCGGCCGCCACGAGCTCTTCGAAGGCGGCGATGTTGCCGCCGTTGTCCTCCTGGCCGCCCACCGACTTCGGGAAGGCTCGGTGCACCTGTCCGTTCTCGACGAGGAGCTTCAGCTGCTCGAACACGCGCTTGCGGTGGTCGGCGACCAACAGCCCCTCCTGCTTCTGCATCTCCGGGCGCGACGAGAGCGCACGCGAGGCGAGGCGGGCCTCCGCCCAGTCGCCCAGCAGCTGGCGGCCCAGCGCCTCGACGTCGACGCGCGGGGCGGCGCCGGTCGTGCGCGGGGGCTCGGGGACGGCGGGCGCCGGGGATGCGGCGGGGGTCGCGCTCGGGACGCGTTCGGCAGTGTCGACCATGACCTCTCCTAACGGAAATCGCGGGATATCGTCACGCTACGACGCCCGTCGCGCGAGCGGAAACCGTCGGTGCCCCGCCTACAAAAGCGGGTCGGGACGTCCACCCTGCCGTTTGTGGGAACCGTCCAAACGCGGGCCTCCGCTCCGTGACACCACGCACAACGCGCTCAGCCCCCGAGCACAGCAAAAACGTCGCCCCAGATGGTCTGGGACGACGTTCTTCCTTGCTCGGGGGCGGCGGGAGCAGCGCGCGTCAGGCGGCGCGGCGCGAGGCGCGCGGGGCGCGCAGGTCGCGCTGCTGCGGACGCGGCGCGCGGAGCGGCGTGGTGAGCGCGGCGCGTGCGGCCGCGGCTCCCTTGAGCTCGATGACGGTGCCCGATGCGACCTGGGCGTCGCGCTCGACGCGCGCGCCGTTGCCGATCATCGCGTTCTCGCCGAGCTTGGCGCCGCTGCCGATCTTGACGCCGGAGCCGACGATGCAGCCCGCGCCGATGTGGACGTTCGCGCCCACGAAGGTGCGGTCGCCGACCGTGGCGCCCTTGTCGATCCAGCTGCCGGCGCCGACGTACGCGTCCATCCCGACACGGGCATCGGCCTCGACGTAGGCGGTCGGCTCGATGTACGCCGACTCGGCCACCCGCGCCGTCGGGGAGACGAGTCCCCGGCCGTTCGCGTGACGCTTGTACTTGATGACGGCCCCGGTCTCGTCCTCGAGCTCTTCGATCATTCGTGCCATGTAGCTTGAGTCCTCCATTCGAGCTCGCAAAGTAATCGCTCAATGAGATAACACCGCCCCGTGGGAAGTAATTCCCTGGTCGTACGGTGGAACGACGGACGATACGCCTTCACGGAGACGCCGCAAGGGGTTACCCCGGGGAGGATGCTGTGGCAGGGCTCAGGCGGAGGCGGACGCCACGACCGAGAGCAGCGCCTCGCCGTAGGCCTCGCGCTTCTTGGCGCCGATGCCGGAGATGCCGTCGAGGTCGGCCAGCGACGCCGGCCGCGCGGCCGCGACCGCGCGCAGCGTGGCGTCGCCAAACACGATGTACGCCGGCACGCCCTGCTCGCGCGCCTGCCCCGCGCGCCAGTTCCGAAGCGCCTCGAACAGCGGTTCGTCGTGCGGCGCGAGCTCGGTTGAGGCGGAGCCGGCGCTGCGCGACGACCGGGAGGTCCGCTCGGGACGGTCGGGCTCGGTGCGCAGAACCACCTGACGCCCGCCGGACAGCACCTCGGCGCTCGCCGGCGTGATCGTCAGCACGCCGTACTCGCCCTCGGGCTTCAGCAGCTCCTGGGCGATGAGCTGACGCGCGACGCCGCGCCATTGGCTCTCGCTGAGGTCGTCGCCGATGCCCCAGGTGGCGAGCTGGTCGTGCCCGTACTGCTCGACGCGCGAGGTGCGCCTGCCGCGCAGGATGTCGATCAGGTGGCTCGCGCCGAACCGCTGGTTGCGCTCGCGCTTCAGGCGGACGACGGTCGAGAGCAGCTTCTGCGCGGGCACAGTGCCGTCCCAGCTGTCCGGAGGCGTCAGGCAGGTGTCGCAGTTGCCGCACGGCCCGGACTCCTGGCCGAAGTACGCGAGCAGGTTCACCCGGCGGCACTGCACCGTCTCGCACAGCGCGAGCATCGCATCCAGATGCTGCGTCATGCGCCGGCGGTGCGCGAGGTCGCCCGGGGAGTCGTCGATCATGCGCCGCTGCTGCACCACGTCTTGCAGCCCGTAGGCCAGCCAGGCGGTGGACGGGAGGCCGTCGCGGCCCGCGCGGCCGGTCTCCTGGTAGTAGCCCTCGACCGACTTCGGGAGGTCGATGTGGGCGACGAAGCGCACGTCGGGCTTGTCGATGCCCATGCCGAAGGCGATGGTCGCGACGACGATCACGCCCTCCTCGCGCAGGAACCGGGCCTGCGTCCGCGCGCGCTGCGATGCCTCGAGACCGGCGTGGTACGGGAGCGCGGTCAGGCCGCGGGAGGACAGGAACTCGGCCGTCCTCTCGACCGACGCCCGCGACAGGGCGTAGACGATGCCGGCGTCGCCGGGGTGCTCGCGCGTGATGAAGTCGAGCAGCTGCTTGCGCGGCTCGGCCTTGGGGACGATGCGGTACTGGATGTTCGGCCGGTCGAAGTCGGAGACGTAGTGCTCCGCGCCCTCGAGCCTCAGCCGGGAGGTCAGCTCGCGATGCGTCGCCTCGGTCGCCGTCGCCGTGAGGGCGATGCGCGGCACATCGGGCCAGCGGTCGGCCAGCTCGGACAGGGCCAGGTAGTCCGGGCGGAAATCATGCCCCCACTGCGACACGCAGTGGGCCTCATCGATGGCGAAGAGCGCGATGCGCCCGCGCTCGAGGAAGCGCTTGGTCGCCTCGGACGACAGCCGCTCCGGCGCCACATACAGGATGTCGAGCTCGCCGCCGAGGTACGCGCGCTCGACCGCGGACCGCCCCGCCGCATCCTGCGTCGAGTTGAGGAACGCCGCGCGCACGCCGACCGCGGTGAGCGCATCGACCTGGTCCTGCATGAGGGCGATGAGCGGGGACACCACGACACCGGTGCCCTCGCGCAGCAGCGAGGGGATCTGGTAGCAGAGGCTCTTGCCGCCGCCGGTGGGCATGAGGACGACCGCGTCACCGCCATCGGCCACCCGCTCGATGATCGCCTGCTGCTGCCCGCGGAACCCGTCGTACCCGAACACCGTGCGCAGCGCATCCTGGGCGGTCGAGAACCGCGCGGGCGTCGCGCGCACCGGCGCCTGCCGGACCGCGACCGCTCCGCGTCCGGTCGGCGCACCCGGCTCGACGGCATCCCAGACCGCCCCGGAGTACGGGTCGTCGAGCTCAGGGGGCGCCTCTTCGTCGAGAGGAGGCGCATCCCTGTCGTCGGGGACCCAGCCGGAGGTGAAGCTCATGCCTTCGATCGTAACGGCGGCCGCCGACGCGTTCCCGGGGAGCGGCAGCATCTGTGGATAACCCGCGCACCCGCGGCCTCGCCTCCGGTACCATCGCCCACATGCGCCGGCTCATCGTGACGGAGTTCATGACCCTCGACGGCGTCGTCGAGGCGCCCGGCGGCGAGCCCACCCATCCGCACTCCGGCTGGACCATCCCGTTCGGCACCGACGCCCTGTACGCCTTCAAGCTGCGCGAGGTTCTGGAGGCGGAGTCGCTCCTGCTCGGGCGCCGCACCTACCAGCAGTTCGCCGACGCCTGGCCGCCGCGCGAGGGCGAGTTCGCCGACAAGATGAACGCCATGCCGAAGGCGGTCGCGACCTCGCACCCCGCCGAGCTGACCTGGAACGCGACCGCGCTCGAGGCGCCGATCCGCGCATCCGTCCAGGCGCTGAAGGACGGCGACGGCGGCCCGATCCTGGTCGCGGGCAGCGCATCCCTGGTCCGCTCGCTGCTGGTGTGGGGGCTGGTCGACGAGCTGCGGCTGCTCACCTACCCCGTGATGGTCGGCGGCGGCATCCGGATCTTCCCGGACGACCACGAGAAGTGGACGTTCGAGCTCGCCGACCTCACCCGATTCGACTCCGGCGCGGTGCTGCACACCTACCGTCTGGCCGGGAGCTGATGCCGGCCGCAGTCCTCGGGCTGCTGAGCGCACTGGTCTACGGGTCCGCCGACTTCCTCGGCGGGGTGGCCGCGCGGCGCATCGGCCCGGTCCGGACCACCGCTGTCGGCGCCGTCAGCGGCCTCGCGCTGCTCATGCTCTCGCTGCCCATCGCGGGAGGCGTCTGGTCGCCCGCCGCACTCGGCTGGGGCGCGCTCTCGGGGCTCGTCGGGTCGGCCGCGGTGGGGCTGCTCTACGCGTGCCTCGCGATCGGGCCGATGAGCATCCTGTCGCCGCTGACCGCGCTCGTGTCGGCGCTCGTCCCGATGGCCTGGGGGCTCATAGGCGGCGACCGGTTCGGGTTGGTCGGCTCGCTGGCCCTCGGGCTCGCGCTCGTCGCGGTCGTGCTGGTCGGCTTCGTGCCGGAGAAGGGCGCGGTGCGGCCGAGCGCCCGCGCGCTCGGGATGGCGGTGGCGGCCGGCGCGCTCATCGGGGTCTTCCTCATCCTGCTCGACCAGACCCCGGACGACTCGGGCGTGGTGCCGCTGATCGCCAACCGCGCGGTGAACGGCGCGATCATGTGGGCGGTCGTCGCGCTGCTCGTGCTCCGCCGGCGTCGGGCGCCCGGACCCGCGGACGCTCTCCCCCGCCTGCAGCCGCGCGGCGTCGGTATCGCCGCCGGCGCGGGGGCGCTCGACGCGTCCGCGAATCTGCTCATACTGATCGGCCTGCGCCTCGGCGACCTGACCACCATGTCGGTGCTGGTCGCGCTCTACCCCGCCGGCACGATCCTGCTCGCCGCCATCGTGCTGCGCGAGCGGGTGGCGCCGGTGCAGTGGGTCGGTCTCGTGCTGGCCGTCACCGCCGCCGCCCTCCTCGCCCTGGACTGACGTCGGCTGTCCCAGGCGTCTGGTTGACGCAACACGCTGTCGCGTATGCGGGCATTGCGGCGTGTTGCGTCAACCAGACGCAGGGACGGCGGGGGTCAGGTGGGCGGTGCGACCTGGGCGGCCTTCTCCAGGGCGGGGAGGGCGGCGGTGATGGCGGTCCGCTGGTCGGTCGTCAGCTCGGCGAGGACCGCCGCGACGGCCCGCGCGCGGTCGGACCGCGCCTCGACCAGGAGCGCTGTGCCGGCCTCCGTGCCGGAGACGAACAGCGACCGGCGGTCCTGCGGGTCGGGCGTGCGCTCGACGAGGCCGCGCGCCTCCAGCTCAGCCACGATCCGCGTGATGGTGGGAGCGGCGGCCAACTCGATGGAGGCGAGCTCGCTCGGGCGCAGCGGCCCGCTGCGGACGATGGTCGACAGGGCGGAGAGCTGGCCGTGGCTCAAGCCTCCGGTGGAGGAGCGGATGCGGCGGTTCAAGCGCCCGACGGCCAGGGCCAGGCGGCCGGGGACATCGTCGTCACGGCCGGCCGCCGGCCGCTCGTCAGCTTCATGCGCGGTGGGCACCGACTTCCTCGCCTTCCTCGATGGCCGGCCGCTCGGGTGCGACGGCCTCCTCATGAACATACTTGCCTCCGCCGAGGAACGACGCGACAGCCCCGATGACGCTCATGATGGCCGCAGCCAGGAAGACGACGACGAGCCCGTCGTGGAAGGGCCCGGAGATCAGTTGCGGGAAGAACTCCTTGCCAGTCAGCGTGGCCCCGTCGACGTGCGGCGCGGTCAGGATGCCGGTGGGCCCGAGCAGGCTCTGGATGGGGTTGTAGCCCAGGAACGCGGCGAACAGCGACCCGACCGGCGGGGTGTTGCCGACCTGCGCCGCGATGTTCGCGGGGACGCCGTGCGACGTGAGCCCGTTGGTCAGGGCCGACGGGAGCGCCACGGAGAGGCCCGCGATCATCAGGGAGAAGAAGATGCCGATCGAGAGCGAGCTCCCGGCATTGAGCGCGACTCCGGCCATCCCGGACGCTGCGCCGCGTTCGTTCGCCGGCACGCTGTTCATGATCGCGGTGCGGTTCGGCGACGAGAACAGGCCCGAGCCGATGCCGTTGAGCCCGGTGAGGACGGCGAACTGCCAGTACTCGAAGTTCACCGGAATGAGCAGCAGCCCGATGAAGGTCGCCGCCACGAGGAGCAGCCCGACGGTCGCGAAGGCGCGCGACCCGAACCGGTCGGAGAGCGCCCCCGAGATCGGGCCGGCCACCAGGAAGCCGATCGTGATCGGCAGCATGTAGATGCCGGCCCAGAGCGGCGTGGACTCGTAGCTGTAGCCGTGCAGCGGCAGCCAGATCCCCTGCAGCCAGATGATCAGCATGAACTGCAGCCCGCCGCGGCCGATGGCGGCCAGGAACCCGGCGAAGATGCCGGACGAGAACGCGCGGATGCGGAACAGGCGCATGTCGAACATCGGCGCGGGCACCTTCAGTTCGACGAACACGAAGAGGCCGAGCAGCACGATGCCGCCGATGATCGCCCCGAGCACCCACGGGTTGCCCCAGCCCTGGCTGGAGCCGCCGTAGGGCTGGATGCCGTACGTGATGCCGGTGAGCAGCGCGATCAGGCCGATGCCGAACGTGGCGTTGCCGAGCCAGTCGATGCGGCCGGGGTTCTTCTGCCCCACCTCGTGCAGCGACTTGATGGACCAGATGGTGCCGATCACGCCGAACGGCACGGACACGAAGAACACCGCGCGCCAGTCGATCTCGGCCAGGACGCCGCCGAGGATGAGGCCGATGAAGCTTCCGGCGATCGCGGCGACCTGGTTGAGGCCGAGCGCGAACCCGCGCTTGTTGGCCGGGAAGGCGTCGGTGAGGATGGCGGTCGAGTTCGCGAACAGCATGGCGCCGCCGACGCCCTGCACGAACCGCCAGACGATCAGCCACAGGGCGCCGGGACCCGCGGTGAACGGGTCGAGGCAGAGCGCGATGGCGGCCAGCGTGAAGATGACGAAGCCGAGGTTGTAGATGCGGACGCGACCGAACTGGTCGCCCATCCGACCGAACATGACGACGAGCACGGCGGTGACGAGCATGTAGCCCATCAGCATCCAGAGCAGGTAGGACACGTTGCCGGGCTCGAGCGGGTTCAGCTTGACGCCGGTGAAGATCGCGGGCAGCGAGATGATGACGATCGAGGAGTTGATCGTCGCCATGAGCATGCCGAGGGTGGTGTTCGAGAGCGCCACCCAGCGGTAGTGGGGGTGGTCTTTGGTGAAGATGCCGGTGCGGGCCACGGGTTTCCTTGCAGACGCGGTTGTTTATATGCGTCAACTATATAACCGATGGCGGGTCGTCAGATCAACAGTTCCCACACCCAGCGCAACTCTTCCAGCGGCGAGTCCGGATCACCGGGGAGACGGGGCTGGAGGATGAGTGAGCTGGCGATCCGGGTGATCAGCGCAGCGGAGGCGTCGAGGCGCTGCGCGGGCACGTCGGGCCCGAGTGCGGCGAGCTTCAACCGGATGATCGAGCGGACCTCCTCCGCCAGCGGGATGAGCCGGGCGGCCTGCCGCTCGGCGAGTGCCGCCGACGTGGCGAGGAGGCGGAGCCGGGATGCGCCGAGGTCGTCCGCGGCGTCGGCAGGCAGGGAGATGAGGCCGAGCGCACCGCTGAGTACCGGAATGCGCGGGTCGCTGAGGTACTCGCGGGTGCTCTGCTCGTCGATCGTCGGCAGCGCCGAGCCGAGGAGCGCGTCCTCCTTGGTGGGGAAGTGGTTGAAGAAGGTGCGCTGTTTGATGCCGGCCTCTGCGCAGATCTGGTCCACGGTCAGTGCGGCCGCCCCGTGCTGAAGGGCGAGCCGCACCGCCGCGGTCTCGATGGCGCGCATGGTCGCCCGGCCGCGGGCGTTGCCGTGCGAGGTCATCGAGGGTGTCATGGTCTATTCGTATCGCAAAGCGTCGATCGGGGTCTTCCTGGCGGCGCGGCGGGCGGGAAGCGTTCCGGCCAGGAAGGCGATCAGCACGATCAGGACGACGACGCTCAGGATGCCCACCGGTTGGAACAGCAGCAGGTGGAGCCCCGCGAGGCCGGAGAGCGGTCCGCTCGCCAGCGCGGTGCTGAGCGGGAGGCCGACACCGATGGCGACCAGCACTCCGAGGAGGCTGCCGAGCAGCCCGATGAACCCGGCTTCGAGGCTGAACAGGGCGAAGACGCGTCCACTGCTCATGCCCATCGCCTTCATCAGTCCGATCTCGCGTGTCCGTTCCTGGACGCTCATCAGCAGTGTGTTGACGATGCCGAAGGCGGCGGCGAGGAGGGCGATGATCGCGAAGGCGTTCAGCACTCCGGTGATCCCGGAGATGACGGTCTGGATGACGCCGAGTTGATCCTTGATGGTCTGGGCGTTCATCCCCTTGTCAGCGATCTCGGCCTTCAGGTCGGTGATGTGGGCGTCGCTCGCGTCGGTCGGGAAATGGGCGACGGCGACCTGGTATCGGTCGGGCGCGCTCGACCCCGCCTTCTGCTGCTCGGCGATCTGGTCGACGAGCGCGTTGTTGCCGCCGGCCCCGGAGTTCAGGAGGCTGGGGTTGGAGACGCCGACGATCGTGGCGGTCAGTTCATGCGCTGCTCCGAGGACGTCGGTGAAGCCCACGGTGACCGTCTGCCCGACGGCGTCCGCGGCGCTGGAGAAGCCGAGTGGAGCGACGTACTCCTCGGGCAGCACGATCTGACGTTCGGTCGACGAGGCGACCAGCTGGACGCCCGCGAGGAGATCGGAGCGCGCGATCGAGGAGGTCGGTGCGATCGAGAACTGGTACTTCGCGGAGCCCGGCCCGCTCACCCAGTCGAGTGAGACCGCGGACACCGGGGCGACGTCGCTCAGGCCGTCGATCGCCTTGAGGCTCTCGATGTCCGCGGCCGTCAGAGCGCCCGCCGACCCGGTGAGCGGATTGCCGGTCCCGCTGGAGGCCGTCGAGGTCTGCGGGTCGTACTTCTGCGGGCCCGAGCCCGTGGAGGTGCCGGCCTTGGACACGAGGAAGACGTCACCAGCGCCGAGGGAGGCGACCTGCTTGGTGACGTAGTCGGAGACGCCCGCGCCGAGCGCGGTGGTGAGGGTGAGGGTGAACGCGCCGACGAACAGCGCCAGCACCGTGAGCGTGGTCCGCAGCTTGCTACGGAAAGTGTTCGCCATGGCGGTTTTGAGCAGGTCGAGCGTTCTCATGCTGCCGCCTCCGCGATGTCGACGACACGACCGTCGTGGATGATGATCCGGCGATCGCAGCGGGCGGCGAGGTCCTCGTCGTGCGTGACGATGACCAGCGTGATGCCTTTCTCCCGGTTGAGCGCGAAGAGCTCGTCCTCGACGAGCGTGCCGGTCGCGCTGTCCAGGTTGCCGGTCGGCTCGTCGGCGAAGATGACATCAGGCTCCGTGACGAGCGCGCGGGTGAGCACCACCCGCTGCTTCTGTCCGCCGGACAGATCGTTGGCCCGGTTCTTGGCCTTGTCCTCCAGTCCGAACCGGCTCAGAGCCTCGAGCCCGCGGCGCCGGCGCTCGCCCGCAGGGACGCCTGCGATCTTCAGCGGCAGGGTCACGTTGTCCAGCACGGAGGTCCCTGCGGTCAGGAAGAACTGCTGGAATACGAAGCCGAAGCGACGGTTGCGCAACTCGTTGACCGCTCGCCCGGACAATGAGGCGGCGTCCGCACCGTCCACGAGCACGCTTCCGTCGTCCGGCGTGTCGAGCAGCGCCAGCAGATGCATGAGCGTCGACTTGCCCGACCCGCTCTTGCCCACAATTGCCACCGCTTCGCCCTGACGGACGGTCATGGAGACGTCGGACAACGCCTGGAACCGGCTCTGCCCTTTGCCGTATACCTTCGAGAGCCCGCGCGCGGAGAGCAGCGGAGGCTCGGATGATTCATTCATGCCAAAACGGTAACAAGTTTCGGCAGTTACTGCCTCATACCGGAGTATGAACTTTGTGGACAGGTGGTTCGCTAGCGCAGCCGTCGCCGACGTCGCGCGGCGACCAGCAACACCGCCCCGCCCAGGAGCGCGCCCAGTCCGAGCAGCGCGGGCGCGGCGCCTCCGTCCGTCGAACCCGTCGCCGCCAGTCCGGTCGTCTCCGTCGGCGGCTCGACCGGAGTCGGCGCGCAGGTCACCACGTTGGTGAGCCCGAACCGGGACGCCGGGGATGCGAGCTGCGTCGTGAAGGGGACGGCGGCATCCGCCGCCGCTCCGTTCGCGGAGTTCAGCCTGCTGCTCACGAGGGCGCACTGCTGAGCCGTGACCGTCACACGCTCGCTGATCGTCACCGTCGCGCCGACGCCGTACCCCGTCTGCACCGTGCCGAACGCCACCGGCTGGGGGAGCCGCCGCCCGGCGGCGTGAGCAAGCCCCGGGCGCTCAGCCCGGCCGGCTGGCTGCCGTCGGGATAGGACACGCCGTCCACCACCCAGGTCTTGTCGAGGCGGACGGTCGCCGGGTCGGGGGTGGACGGTTGTAGACGGAGCAGCTCACCGCCGCGTCGATCGGGACGTCGAGCGTGACCCCGGTCTGCCCGAGGTTCGCGACCGGGACGGCCGCGCCGGTCGAGAGGTTGCGGCAGACCGCTTGCGCGCCCCCCCGGGTCACAAGCGTGTAACCCGGCTGCTGCACCTCGGCGACCCCCACCTCGGCGGTCGTTCCGCCGGTCGGGTAGCTCACCTCGAACGCGACGCCGCCGGTCCCGTCGGCCGTCGTGGTCGCGGTTCCCGGAGTGACTGCAGCTCCGGCCGTCCGGGCTGCGGCGACGAACACCCATCCCGCGCCGGCGGGGGTCGCGCCGGTGATGTCCTCGCCAATGGTCCCGGACGGGACGAGCTGCTTGACCACCGTCAGGGAACCCGAGCAATTGGCCAGGGCCAGCCGGCGCAGTTCGTCGCCCGCGCCTGAGAAGTCGGGGATCTGGAAGTAGTCGGCTGTCGCGACGTTGCCGGCTGCCGGGTCGAACGCCTCGGGACCGGAGATCGCCGCGAGGTTGAGCGCCGTGATCCCGGAGACGCCGTTGCCCACGCCGAACGACACCACGCGCGTCCCCTGCGCTTTCAGGGTGTTGGCCGAGAACACGGCCGCTTCGACGTCGGTGAAGTGGGTGTTGGCGCCGTCGCCGTGGAGGGTGTCGGCGCCCCACCGGGTGGGGTTGCCGTCGGTGATTACGATCACGGCGTCGTAGTGGACGCCGGACCCGGCGACCCGCTGCAGCGCGGCATCCCAGTTGGTCCCGGCGCCCAGTCCCCAGTCCGCGTACGTCGCCTTGAACGCGTCCGCGCCGGCCTGCGTGGAGACCGACTGCAGGGCCGGGCTGTTCTGGTCGACGGCGCCGCCCGCCTGCTCGACACTCGGGGACTGGGCCGAGAAGCTGTAGACCGCCATCCGCGACGGAGTTCCCACGAAGGCGTCCGCGAAGGAGTCGGCGGCCGTCTTCAGGGTCGGGAGGTTCGCCCCGACCGACGCCGAGAGATCGAGGACGAGGGCGACATCCATCCCGCATGCCGCGGGGAGGGCCGGGTTGGCGCGCGACTGCTGCCACACGCCGTTGGACCGCGTGTTGAGCGAGTTGGAGCTGCTGAACATGAAGTCGGACGACGAGCGGTAGGTCTGCCCGGCGACGAGAGTCGGCGTCGCGAACCGGTACGGGGTGTCGATCGAACCGCTGCCACTCCCGGGACCGGTGCGCAGCCGGTCGTTCGCGTTCCAGCCCGGCGGCGGGGAGACCTGGCCCACCCACGGCGCGGTGCCGAGGAGCGCCCCGCTGACCAGGATGCTGCAGTCGCCGTCCGCGTCGGAGACGCACGTGGCGAGCGGCGTGGTGTCCGTCTGGGTGGCGAACAGGCCGAGCGTGGCGCCCGCGAGCGGACCGACGGTGGTGTCGTCCACCCGGTCGCCGCCGACGCGGATCGTCACGACGGCCTCCCCCGGCCCGGGAGCCGGGACGGCGGCAGCCGCCGGGGATGCCGCGGCCACGCTCGCGAGCACGGCCAGAGCGAGTGCTCCCAGCCCGACCGCCAGCCGTCGTCGCCGTTCGATGCCCGATCCCATCCGCCCCATGCGACCACTCTCAGCCACGGGGAGGGGGCTCCACAAGGACCGTCCTGAGCGCTGTGGATAACCGCCCCGGCTCGGCGAGGAGCTACTGCACCGAGGTCAGCCGCACCAGGTTCCGCGCGGCCATCGCGATGGTGAGCGGGCCGACCCGCGGCACGAACACGCTCGCGCGCTCGCGGACGGACGGGTCGAAGTTGGTGAACTCGGCCACATCAACGCAGATCGCGCCCTCGCGGATCTCGTCGCCGCGGATGAGCTCGAACGACCGCGACGGCACCGCGGAGATGACGACGTCGGCGGTCGCCAGCGCCTCGGCCCGCGTCACCCCGGAGTCGCGCACGTCGTGCGTGTGGCGGCCGATCGCCGGCTCGAACGTGACCGAACCGGTGAGGTCGAGGGAGTGGACGAGCGCGCCGTCGTTCGCGAGCATCGCGGCGAGCGGGCGCCCGACGAGCTCGCTGCGGTTGATCACGCAGGCGGTGACCCCGGCGAGGGGCGCGCTCGGGTCGGTGCCGCGCATCCCGGCCTTCTGCAGCAGCTTCAGGATGGCGAGCGGCGTGCACGGCAGGATCGCGCGGACGGACCGGTCCGGGTCGACGAAGCGCTGGTTCTCGTACAGGAGGCGGCTCCAGAAGGAGTGCATCCCCTCGACGTCCTTGCGCGGGTCGACGAGCTCGCGCAGCCAGCGGTCGCCGCGCGGGTCTGTGAGCGGGTAGTAGAGGAAGACTCCGTCGACGTCCGGGTCGAGGTTCGCCTCGGCGACGGCCGCCTCCACGTCCTCCGGGGCGACGTGTCGCAGGTCGAACTCGATGCCGACGTCCTGGAAGCCGCGGCCGGCGAAGCGCGCGTACGTCGCCGCGGGTCCGGTCTCTTGGCCGAGCAGGCCGACCACGCGGAGCGAGCGGCCGTCGGCGGCCAGTCGCGTGACATCCTCGCGCACCTGCGCGCGGAACTCCGCGGCCACTCCGGACGGATCGAGTTCGGTCGCGGTCATGCCGCCTCCACCACACGTGCGCTCATATGCAACGAGCCTAATCGGCCTTCGCAGCGCCCTGCTCCTCGGGCTCCGACGCACGCGGCTGTTCGCGCCCGATCGAGCGCAGGCTGCGGTCGAGCACCGTGATGAGGAGGAAGACGATCGAGATGCCGATGACCACCCACCCGAGCACGTGCAGTCCCCCGGTGGTCGCTCGCTCTCCGTACACGTTGCCGTAGACGACGGAGGCGACGATCGCGCCCAGGTAGAAGAACGTCCGCAGCAGACCGGCGGAGGAGGCGATCCGCTCGGGCTCCGCCTGGTGGTAAAGCGTGTTCTGGATGGCCAGGTTGTTGAGCCCCTGCGGGATGCCGAGCACCAGCATCGTGACGACGAGGTACCAGATGGGCGTCGCCCCGGTCATGAACAGCACCAGAATGCCCGCCGCGAGCTGGGCGATGGAGCCGATGAGCAGCTTGCCGAGCACCTCCGGTCGCCGTCCGAATGCGAGGGCGACGGCGATCCCGGCGGCGAAGACGGGCAGCAGCACGAGGCCCGCGGCGGTCGGGTCGAGCGCGCGCCCGTTCTCGAGCCACTGGGTGAAGCCGTAGACGAACGTGTACGAGATGGTCGCGGTCAGCAGCGAGCGCGTGTAGGTGAGCAGCAGCGGCCCGTTGCCGCCGAGCACCCGCAAGTCGATGAAGGGCGAGTCGACCCGCAGCTCCCGCCACACCAGTGCGGCCCCGGCGACCAGCGCCACCGGGACGAGCCACAGCGTCCCGAGCGCGATGTTCTGCAGGAAGACCAGCAGCGCCAGCATGGCCACCGCGAAGAACAGGATGCCCAGACCGTCAATGCGCGGACGCTGGTCGCGCGGCGGCTCCAGCCCGGTCCGTCGCGGGAGGAAGATCGCACCGAGGACGACGCTGGCGATGCCGAGCGGCAGGTTCACCGCGAAGGTGGCACGCCATCCCCACGCCCCGATGAGCAGGCCACCGAGCGTCGGGCCGACGACCGCGACCGTCTGGGTCGTCACCGAGAGGACGGTGAGGATGACCGCCGGCGAGGCGACGCCCGTCCGCTTACCCTCCGCACGGATGAGGTGCATGGCCGCGGGGTAGCCGGCGCACGTCCCGAGCCCGAGCACGACGCGGGCGGCGACGAGCCACCACACGCTCTCGGGTGACTCCGGGATGAGGAGGCCGATGGCCCCGGCGACCGCGACCAGCGCCCCACCGGCGAGGTACAGCCGCTTCACCCCGAAGATGTCGACGAGCCGGCCGACCAGCGGCTGCCCGATCGCGGTAGCGAGGTAGAGGGCGGAGACGAGCCACACGGTCTCGGACGCCGGGGCCCCGAGGGCGATGCCGATCGGCGCCAGTGCGACGGCGATGATCGCCGTGTTGATCGGGTTCAGGATGGCGCCCACCATCATGGGCGCGAGCAGCCGGCGGTCGAAGCGGCCGGCCGGTGCGGGCTTCAGGGCCATCAGTCGAGGATCCGTTCCAGCACGGAGGTGGCTGCAGCGAGCGTCATCAGCTCGGCCTGGGACACCTGCTCGGCGAGCGCCTGCTCCAGCCACGCGACGCCCGCCTCGCGCTGACCGGCGATCTGCGCCCATCCCGCCTCGGTCAGGTCGACGATCTGGCGGCGGCCGTCGTTCGGGTCCTGGCTGCGGGTGACGAATCCGAGCCCTTCGAGCGCCTCGACGATCGCGGCCATCGACTGCGGGCGCACGCGTTCGGCGAGCGCGAGGGCGCTGACGGTGGAGACGCCGCCCTTGCCCAGCCGCGAGAGCGCGGACGCCTGGGACGGCGTGATGTCGTCGTTCGTCGTCTCGCGGAGCTTGCGAAGCAGCCGGGCGAGCACGGCGCGGAGGTCGACGGCGGTCTGCCGCGGGGTGACGTCGGGGTGCACGTTGGTCATATAGACAGTCTAGACTGCACAGTTGTAACTGTCGAGATTCCGAAAGGACGCCCTCATGACCTCCGCTCTCCTCCTCTGCGACTTCCAGAACGGCATCGCCGGTCGCCCCGGGATGGAGGGAGCCGTCGAGGCCGCCGCCCGCGCCCTCGACACAGCCCGCTCCCGCGGCATCCCGGTGGTGTTCGTGCGCGTCGCGTTCCGACCCGGCTACCCCGAAGTGGCCGCCTCCAACCAATCCTTCGGAGCCCGCACGGCGTCCGCCGGCGACGCGATGCACCTCGACAGCCCGTACACGCAGATCATCGACGCGCTGGCGCCCCGCGCGGACGAACCGGTCGTCGTGAAGAAGCGGATCTCGGCCTTCGCGGGCAGCGACCTCGACGTGCTGCTGCGCGGCCTCGGAGCCGACGAGCTGGTGATCGGCGGCATCGCCACCAGCGGCGTCGTGCTGTCGACCGTGCGCCAGGCCGCCGACCTCGACCTCCGCCTCACCGTGCTGGCCGACGCGTGCGCCGATGCCGACCCCGAGGTGCACCGGGTGCTCACCGAGAAGGTGTTCCCGCGGCAGGCGACCGTCGCGACGGTCGACGAGTGGATCGGGTAGCTCCGTCGTTCTGCTGGCGAATCCGGGTTTTCCAAAACCTTTGACACCCGTTCGAGGGTGGAATTAGGTGGGTCGCGCAACAAATCCACTACCGATACGAAGGAGTATCCGCGTGACCTCTCGCCTCAGAAGCGGCCTGATCGCCGCCGCCGTGCTCGGCGCCGGCGCCGTCATCCTCGCCCAGGGAGCTGCATTCGCCGCCCCGCCCGCCACGCCTCCCGGGCACCAGCCGCACGTCCCCGCGGACTCGCTCCGCGCGCTCGGGGACGGCGTCGGCCTGCGGATCGGGACCGCCGTCAACACCGACGAGCTCGCATCCAACGCCGCCTACCGCGACATCACCGCGAACCAGTTCTCGACCGTGACGCCCGAGAACGCCATGAAGTGGGAGAGCGTCGAGCCCTCTCAGGGCGTCTACAACTGGGGGCCGGCCGACCAGCTCGTCGCCTTCGCCCAGCAGAACGGGCAGCTCGTCCGCGGGCACACGCTCGTGTGGCACAACCAGCTCCCCGCGTGGCTGAACGCCGCCCTCCCCTCGATGAGCACGGAGCAGGTGCGCGCCCTGCTCAAGAAGCACATCCAGGATGAGGTCACCCACTTCAAGGGCAAGATCTGGCAGTGGGATGTCGTCAACGAGGCGTTCAACGACGACGGCACCCCGCGCGACACGATTTGGCTGCAGAAGCTCGGCCCGGGTTACATCGCCGACGCGTTCCGATGGGCGCACGAGGCCGACCCGAAGGCGCTCCTCTTCTACAACGACTACAACATCGAGTTCACCGGGCCGAAGAGCAACGCGGTCTACAGCCTGGTGCAGCAGCTGCAGAAGCAGCGCGTCCCGATCGACGGGGTCGGCTTCCAGACGCACCTCGACACCCAGTACGGGCTCCCCGACCTGAAGGCGAACCTGCAGCGCTTCGCCGCGCTCGGCCTCAAGGTCGCCGAGACCGAGGTGGATGTGCGAACGACGCTGCCCGTGACTCCGGTCGAGCAGACGGCGCAGGTCGGGGCCTACGTGTCCACCCTGCAGGCCTGCCTCGCGGTGCGTGCCTGCATCTCGTACACGATCTGGGGCTTTGGCGACGCGTACTCGTGGGTCCCGTCGACCTTCCCCGGTGAGGGCGCCGCGCTGATCTACGACGAGAACCTGCAGCCCAAGCCGCAGTACTACGCACTGCAGGACACGCTCGCCCTGGCGTCCGGCGCCCCCGGCCACACCGGCCCGCGGCGCTGACCCCCACGATTCGGGCCGAATGCGCGCTGCTCCTCACGAATGGCGCGCAGTCGGCACGAATGCCCCTCTGCCGCGGCCGCCGCGAGAACGCATGCATTACTAGCCTGGCTAGCGATAGGCTGTGGCCGGGGCGAGCAGAGGGAGAACCGCACGATGGCGCAGCTCACAGCGATCCAGGACCGACTGCGGGCGCTGCTCGCCGACGAGCGCGGGCTCGAGCAGCTGCTCGAGCCGCAGCCGTCGTGGTACCCCGTCCTGCTCCGCCAGCTCGAGCTCGCCGTCGGCGACCAGCGGATCATCTACCTCGGCGCCGCAGCGGCCTCCGGCCTGTCGACCGTGACGCTTCGCGTCGGCGTCTTCACCGACCGCATCGTGGTGGCGGCCGAGGTCATCGATGACGGGACGCCGGGCGCGCAGGTCGTCACCCGCGTCGAGAGCCGGGCCGGGCTGCTCCGTTTCGAGCTCTCCGGCGGGTCGGAGGCGGACAACGCCGAGGAGACCTCCTGGTCGGGAGGCTTCCGCATTCGCGCCTTCTATCAGTCCGGCCTCACCGTGACGGTCCCGGCCAACATCGTGGACACCGAGGCCAAGCGGGTGTCGGTCCGCGCCGTGCTCGACGGCATCCGCGCCGACCTGCAGGCGCGCCCCGGCGACCCGCCGACGACGTGGGAAGACCCGGCATGATCTCTTCGGCCGTCTACCTGAGCTATCGAGACGCGCCGGCCGCGATCGCGTGGCTGGAGGCGCTCGGCTTCGACGTGATCCAGCGACACGATGCCGCCGACGGCTTCGTCACACACAGCGAGCTGCGCCTCGCGGACACCGTCGTGATGCTGGGGACGGACACGGTCGCGGTCGAGCCTCCCCTCGTCGGCGCCTCGACCGGCGTCGGCACCTACCTCGTCACGCCGGACGTCGACGGGATGTTCGCCCGCGCCGTCGCGGCCGGGGCGACCGTCGTGTTCCCGCCCGAGGACACGGACTGGGGCACCCGTCGCGCGCGGGTGCTCGACCCCGGCGGCCGGGAGTGGAGCTTCGGCTCGTACCGCCCCGGCGAACAGTGGTCGCCGAGTTAGTCAGCCAGCTTACTTTCTCGTAGGATGGGGCTGTGAGCCGACCTCGACACCGCATCCGCACCTCCCTCGTCGCAGTTGTCGGCGTCCTCGCCCTGGTCGTCATCGGCTTCCTCGCGTGGGCCTCGACACCGATGATGGGCGACCGGACCGCCGCCCTCGAAGCGTGGCGCGACCCGGCGGTGAGCATCCACGACGCCGGCGACGCCGTGGTGATGGAGCCGACCGGGCACGCGTCCGGGCAGGGGCTGGTCTTCGTGCCGGGCGCGCTCGTCGACCCGTACGCCTACCTCTACAAGCTCTCGGGCGCCGTGGCGGAGACCGGGCTGACCGTGGTCATCACCAAGCCGACCCTCAACCTGGCCTTCTTCGACCAGCGGCCGCTGAGCACATTCACTGCGCACGCACCCGGCGTCGACGAGTGGTACGTCGGTGGTCACTCCCTCGGCGGGGTGCGCGCCTGCCAGCTCGCGGATGACCCGCAGGTGACGGGCCTCATCCTGTTCGGCTCGTACTGCGCGAACGACGTCTCGGAGACGAAGCTCCGGGTGCTGTCGATCGGCGGCAGCCGTGACGGGCTGAGCACGCCCGCGAAGATCGCCGCGGCGCGGCACCTGCTGCCGGCGGACTCCGAGCTCGTCGAGATCGACGGGATGAACCACGGCCAGTTCGGGGACTACGGCCCGCAGTCCGGCGACGGCGTCGCGACCATCGACGACCAGACCGCGCGCGAGCGGCTGACGGAGCCGCTGGCGGCGTTCCTGTAGGACACCCGGCACAACGACGAACCGGCCGTGCAGCGATCGCTGCACGGCCGGTTCGTCGAGGGAATCGGTTACTTCGCCGGGGGCATCAGCACCGAGTCGATGAGGTACACGGTCGCGTTGGCGGTGTGCACGCCGCCGCAGATCACGTTCGCGTCGTTCACCTTGAGGCTGTCGCCGGAGCCGCTGACGGTCACGTCGGAGCCCTCCACGGTCTTGTGGGTGCCCACGATGTCCTTCGGCGAGAGCTGGCCGGGGACGACGTGGTAGGTGAGGACCGAGGTCAGCGTCGCCGCGCCTGCGTCGGTCTTCAGCGTGTCGATGGTGGCCGGATCGATCTTCTTGAAGGCGTCGTCGACCGGAGCGAACACGGTGAACTGACCGCCGTTGAGGGTGTCGACCAGATTCACCTTCGGGTTCAGCTTGCCGGAGACGGCGGCGACCAGGGTGGTCAGCAGCGGGTTGTTGCTCGCTGCGGTGGCCACCGGGTCCTCGGCCATGCCGGAGACCGAGCCGGCGCCAGAGGGGACGGCCTTGGCGTAGTCGGCGCAGCCGGGGCCGACGAGGTCGGCGGCCGGGTCCATCGACGCCGAGGCGGACGGGGTCGATGACTTCATCGGCGCGCTGGTGTCGCTGGACGCGGTGCCGGCTCCCGAGGAGCAGGCCGTGAGGGCGAGGGCCGCGGCGGCCAGGATTCCGGCTGCGGCGAGACGGGCGGTGGATCGCATGTTCTCTTCTCCTTCGAGGGGTGGTGCCGTTCGTGAGACCTCCTCAGCGGGCGGTCATCTGGGGTTCGGGGCACCGGGGGAAACGGATTGGATGCAATCCGCGACGGGTCGTCGCCACGAATAGGGGGCATGACGAGAACGAGGATCGGCACGGTCGCCCTGGCGGCGCTGGCGGGGGTCGTGAGCGGCGGCGTGTTCCTGGCCGCGGCCGAACTGGTCGCGCTCGTCGCGGCCCGGGAGGCGGGGCCCATCCTCGCGGTCGGCTCCTTCGTGATCGACATCGTCCCGCGACCGGCGAAGGAACTCGCCATCCAGCTCTTCGGGTCGAACGACAAGCTGTTCCTGCTCGCCTCGCTGGGCGTCGCGGTCCTCGTCGCGTCGGCGGTGGCCGGCGTCCTCGAGCTGTGGCGGCGCTGGGTAGGCGTCGCCCTGTTCGCCGTCGCCGGGATCGCCGCTGTGGTGGCCACCGTCACCCGCGCGGGAGCGAGCCCGCTCGCATTCCTGCCGTCGGCCGTCGGCGCGGTCGCGGGCGCGGCCGTGCTGCACCTGCTCGTCGCGCGACTGCACCGCTGGCGCGACCGGGCCGCCGAGGACGCCGAGCGCGGGGTCGATCGCCGCCGCTTCCTCCTCTTCACCGGCGTCGCCGCCGTCGGAGCCGTCGTCGCGGGCGTCGGCTCGCGTCTCGGATCGGCCGCCACGTCGTCCATCGCCGCGATCCGCGCGGCCGTCAAGCTGCCCGCCCCCGCCTCGCGCGTGCGGATCCCCGCGGGAGCCGACCTGAAGGTGCCGGGCCTCTCGCCGCTGTTCACCCCCAACCGGGACTTCTACCGCGTCGACACCGCCCTCACCGTCCCCTCGGTCGACCCGGCCGCCTGGCGGCTCACGATCGACGGGATGGTCGAGAAGCGCATCCAACTCGGCTTCCAGGACCTGCTCGACATGGGCCTGGACGAGTACGCGGTGACGCTGACGTGCGTCTCCAACGAGGTCGGCGGCAACCTCATCGGCAACGCCCGCTGGCTGGGCGTGCGCGTCCGCGATGTGCTCGCGCTCGCGCGGCCGCGGTCCGGCGCCGACATGGTGCTGTCCCGCAGCGTCGACGGGTTCACCGCGAGCACCCCGTTGGACGCCCTGACGGACGCGAACCGGGATGCGATCCTCGCCGTCGGCATGAACGGCGAGCCGCTGCCGCTCGAGCACGGCTTCCCGGTGCGGATGGTGGTGCCGGGACTGTACGGGTACGTCTCGGCGACCAAGTGGCTGACCGAGTTGAAGGTGACCACCTTCGCCGCCGACCAGGCCTACTGGACGCCCCGCGGCTACAGCGCGAAGGCGCCGATCAAGCTCTCGAGCCGCATCGACACTCCGCGGGTCGACAAGACCGTGAGCGCCGGCCCCACGAAGATCGCCGGTGTGGCGTGGGCGCAGACCGTGGGCATCCGGAAGGTCGAGGTGCGGATCGACGGCGGCGAATGGCAGGAGGCGCAGCTGTCGAACCCGATCAACGCCGACACGTGGGTGCAGTGGTCCCTGGACTGGGACGCGACCGCGGGCGGGCACACGCTCGCCGTGCGCGCGACCGACAGCGCCGGCCGGCTGCAGGAGGAGAAGCGGGCGCCGATCGCGCCGAACGGGTCGACCGGCTGGCAGCAGACGTTCGTGCGCGTCGTCTGACCCGGGCGTACCCACGGCCCTCCCATCCGCGCCCGGTACGGTCGTCGCCATGACGGGAACGACCTACGCCGCAACCGCCGCACCGGAAGACCTCGGGGGATCGCCGGCCTCGCCTCGCGAGTGATGACCGCGCTCGGCGAGTTCGGGGTGGGCGTGTGCGCGCTGGCGGAGGTGGTGTTCCCGCCGATCCCGAGCGAGGTCATCCTGCCGTTCGCCGGGTTCCTGGCGTACCAGGGCTCGATGAACGTCGTGCTGGTGCTGCTCGCGGCGACCCTGGGCAGCTTCGCCGGGGCCGTCATCCTCTACCTCCTGGGACGCCGGCTCGGCGAGGAGCGTGCCGTGCGGCTGCTCGCGCGCCTGCCGCTCGTGGACGAGTCCGACTTCCGCTCGTCGGCGGAGTGGCTGCGCCGCCACGGCCGCGGCGCCGTGTTCTTCGGCCGGCTGGTGCCGCTGGTCCGCAGCCTGATCTCACTGCCCGCGGGCGCGACCCGGATGCCGTTCGGCCGGTTCGCGCTGTTCACGCTGGCCGGCACGCTGCTGTGGAACGCGCTGCTGGTCGGCGCCGGGTTCGCCCTCGGGACGCAGTACCACCTCGTCGAGCGGTACACGGAGTACCTCGACGTGGTCATCTACGCCGCCGTCGGGCTGACGCTCGCGTGGCTGGTCGTGCGGCGCATCCGGCGGGTCCGCGCGTCCCGCCGCGCTCAGGAGAGCGGCGAGACGGACTGAGGCCTGGCCGCAACCGGGGTCAGTCCTCCATGAGCTCCCGTACCTCGGTCGTCCGCTGCCCCGGGTTGTCGCCGGTGTTGACCGTGCCCTGGCGCTCGACCATGACCACCAGGGCCTCCGTGTCGGCGCGCGGGCAGTGCTCGACGCCCGCGGGCACGACGTAGACGTCGTTCGGACCGAGCTCAACGTCCCCGTCCCGGAGTTGCAGCGTCAAGTGGCGGTCGACCACCAGGAACAGCTCGTCGCTGTCGGGGTGCGAGTGCCAGACGAACTCGCCGCGCAGACGGGCGATCTTCACATCCTGGTCATTGACGCTGACGAGACGGTGAGGCTGCCAGGGATCGGGGATGCGGTCGAAGGCGGCGAGGATGTTCCGGACGGGTGCGCTCATGTCGCCAGCCTAGGGCGCTGTCGGCGGCCGGTGGTTGTATGGGGGCGTGCTCCTCGACGCGCTCGTGACGACGGCCGAGACCGTCGCGTCCACCCGGTCCCGCCTGGCGAAGGTGGATGCGCTCGCCGCGCTGCTCGCTCAGCTGGAGCCCGACGAGATCGCACCCGCGGTGGGCTTCCTCGTCGGCAAGGCGCGGCAGGGACGGGTCGGCGTCGGCTGGCGCGGGCTCAGCGGCGCGATGGGCGATCCTGCCCCCGAGCCGACGCTCACGGTGGACGACCTGGATGCGCTGCTCGACCGGCTCGCCGCGCTCTCCGGCGCCGGGTCCGCGACCGAGCGGAACCGGGTGCTCCGCGAGTTCACCGCGCGGGCGACGGAGCGCGAGCAGGACTTCATCGCCCGCGTGCTCCTCGGCGAGATGCGCACCGGGGCGCTCGAGGGCGTCCTCATGGATGCGATCGCCCGCGCGTCCGACCGCGGCGGCGAGTCCGTGCGCCGGGCGGCGATGCTGTCCGGCGACCTCGGCGAGACCGCGCGGCTCGCCCTCACGGGTACGGCGGAGGAGCTTGACGCGGTCGGCCTGCAGGTGGGGCGGCCGGTGCTGCCGATGCTCGCCGCCTCCGCGCCGACCCCGACGGAGGCGCTCGCCACGACCGGCGAGGCATCGGTCGAGTACAAGCTGGACGGCGCCCGCATCCAGGTGCACCGGCACGGGGACGACGTGCGCGTCTTCACCCGCAATCTGGCCGACATCACGCATCGCCTGCCGGAGGTGGTCGAGGTGGTCCGGCGGCTGCCGGTGCGGGATGTGATCCTCGACGGCGAGACGCTGTCGCTCGACGAGGAGGGCGCGCCCCGGCCGTTCCAGGAGACGATGAGCCGCTTCGGCGCGGAAGCCGCGCGGGAGACCATGTTGCATCCCTGGTTCTTCGACGTGCTGCACGTCGACGGCCGCGACCTGCTGGACGAGCCGCTGTCCGTCCGGCTGGCCGAGCTGGAGCGGGTCGCGGGCGAGCACCGCATCCCGGGCGAGGTCACGGCCGACCCCGCGGTCGCCGAGCGCGTGTCCGAGGCGGCGCTGGCAGCCGGGCAGGAGGGCGTCGTCGTCAAGGCGATCGACTCCCCGTACGCGGCCGGCCGGCGCGGATCGAGCTGGGTCAAGGTGAAGCCCGTGCACACCTACGACCTCGTCGTGCTGGCGGTGGAGTGGGGATCGGGCCGGCGGCAGGGGCTGCTGTCCAACATCCACCTCGGCGCCCGCGACCCCGAGGGCGCATACGGCGAGCCGGGCGGGTTCGTCATGGTCGGCAAGACGTTCAAAGGCCTCACCGACAAGCTGCTCGCCTGGCAGACCGAGCACTTCCAGGAGATCGAGGTGCGCCGGACGGCCGGGACGGTCTGGGTCGCGCCCACGACTGTGGCCGAGATCGCGATCGACGGCGTCCAGCGCTCGAGCCGGTACCCGGGAGGCATCGCGCTGCGCTTCGCACGCGTCAAGCGCTACCGCGACGACAAGGACCCCGGCGAGGCCGACACCATCGAGACGCTCCGCGGACTGCTGCGGGAGTAGCGGGCGCCGGCCCGTCGTACGATGACCGCATGACGACCTCCTCCCCCGCGTGGGGCATCCTGGGCACGGGCGGCATCGCCGGCGCCATGACGCGCGACCTGCAGCTCGACGGGCATACCGTCACGGCGGTCGGCTCCCGCAGTCCCGAGTCCGGGGCCCGCTTCGCCGCGGCGCACGGCATTCCGCGCTCCCACGGCAGCTACGAGGAGCTCGTGGCCGACCCGGATGTCGACGTCGTCTACATCGCCACCCCGCATCCGCAGCACGCGCCGAACGCCCTGCTCGCCCTCGCGGCCGGCAAGCACGTGCTCGTCGAGAAGCCGTTCACGATGGACCAGGCCGAGGCGCAGGCGATCGCCGACGCGGCCGCCGCGAACGGCCTCGTCGCGCTCGAGGCGATGTGGACGCGGTGGCTGCCGCACATGGAGCGACTGCAGGAGATCGTGAGCGACGGCACGCTCGGCGAGCTCCGCTCCGTCGTCGCCCACCACGACCAGCGCACCAACCCCGACCCCGAGGGCCGCATGCTGAACAAGGCCCTCGGCGGCGGCGCGCTGCTCGATCTCGGGATCTACCCGGTCTCGTTCGCGTGGGACGTGCTCGGCGCCCCGGACGAGGTGCTCGCCCTCTCGACGCCGACCGCGACCGGCGTCGACCGGCAGACGTCCATCCTCCTCGGCTACGCGAGCGGCGCCCAGGCGGCGCTGACCACCACCCTGGATGCGGCAGGCGACAACAGCGCGACCGTGCTCGGCACCGATGCCCGCGTCGAGCTCGACGCCACCTTCTACGCGCCCACGACGTTCCGCGTCGTCGACCCCGCCGGCCGCGTCCTCGAGACCTACGAGTCCCACATCGAGGGGCGGGGCATGCAGTACCAGGCCCGCGCGATCGAACGCCTGATCGCGGCCGGCGGCGGAGAGGATGCGCGGCTGCCGCTGTCGCAGTCGGTGGCGATCATGGGCACGCTCGACACCATCCGGGAGCGCATCGGACTGGTGTACTGATCCGCTGCCCTTCCGCCCGCCCGACGCCCGGCGTTAGAGTGCGGCTAGGGCCCTGGCCCAGCGGGAAGGAGCGTCGAGGATGACCGATCTGACCGGGCGGAGGGCGCTCGTCACCGGCGGCGCGAGCGGCATCGGGCTGGCGTGCGCCGAGGTGTTCGCGGAGGCCGGCGCGCACGTCACCATCGCAGACCTCAACGGCGACGCGGCGCGGGACGTGGCCGAGCGGCTCCGCGGGGACGCCTGGGAGGTGGACCTGTCGAAGACCGTCGAGCTCGCGCAGGCGGCGGTCGACACCGACATCCTGGTCAACAACGCGGGCATCCAGACGGTGCGGCCGATCCAGGAGTTCGAGCCGGAGACCTTCGCCCTGATGCTGCGGATCATGGTCGAGGCGCCGTTCCTCCTCATCCGCGCGGCGCTGCCCGGGATGTACGAGCGCGGTTTCGGACGGATCATCAATATCTCCAGCGTCCACGGGCTGCGCGCCAGCGAGTACAAGTCGGCCTACGTGACCGCGAAGCACGCGCTCGAAGGCCTCTCGAAGACGACCGCCCTGGAGGGCGGCCCGCACGGCGTCACCTCCAACTGCATCAACCCCGGATACGTGCGCACGCCGCTGGTCGAGAAGCAGATCGCCGACCAGGCGCGGCTGCACGGCATCCCGGAGGAGGACGTGGTCGAGAAGGTGATGCTCACCGAGGCCGCGATCAAGCGGCTGGTGGAGCCCGCCGAAGTCGGCAGCCTCGCGCTGTGGCTGGCCGGAGACGACGCGGGGATGGTCACCGGCGCGAGCTACACGATGGACGGCGGCTGGAGCGCCCGGTGACCGCGCCTGTCCCGTTCGCCGCTCCGGTCGACGGCGGTGAGCTGGCCGGCGGAGTCTGGAACCCGGACGCCCCCGGCACGCCGCTCCTCGCGATCCACGGCATCACGGCGAACCATCTCGCCTGGGCGCGGGTCGCGGCCGCCCTGCCGGGCACGCGGGTCATCGCGCCGGATCTGCGCGGCCGCGGCCGCAGCGGCGACCTTCCCGGTCCGTTCACGCTGAACCACCTCGCCGACGACGTGGCCCGGGCGCTGGATGCGCTCGACGTGCCGCGGGCGGCCGTGGCGGGTCACAGCATGGGCGGCTTCGTCGCGGTGCGCTTCGCCGAGCGCCACCCGGACCGAACGGAGAGACTGGCGCTCATCGACGGCGGCCTGCCGCTGCCCTGGCCGTCCGACATCCCCGCCGACCAGGTCCCTGCTGCCGTCCTCGGCCCCGCGGTCGAACGGCTTCGGCGCACCTTCGCGTCGCCGGACGCCTACGAGGAGTTCTGGCGTCAGCATCCCGCGATCGGACCCTGGTGGAACGACACCTTCGCCGACTACGTCGCCTACGACCTGGTCGGCGAGGCGCCCGCCCTGCGGTCGAGCGTCAGCGAGGCGGCCGTGTCGGTGAACGCGCTGGAGCTGTATGGCGGGAACGGCTACGCGGAGGCGTTGGCCGGGCTGCGGCTCCCGATCGCTTTCGTGCGGGCGCCCCGCGGCCTGCTCGACGGCCCTCCTCTCTATCCGCTGGAGGTCGTGGCGGAATGGCGGGAGCGGCTGCCCGGGATGAGCGTGAGCGAGGCCGACGACGTCAACCACTACACGATCCTGATGACCGATGACGGGCTCCGGCAGATCCTGCCGGTGCTCGACCGCTCCATCCCCCACCCGAACGCCCACCCGAAGGAGACACCCGCATGACCGGAACGCTGCTGCCGGGCATCGACGCCCGCGCCGTCCGCACCGACCGCTACACCGCCAATGTGCTGGAGCGCCCCGCCGACGGCGAAGCTCTGCAGACCGTGCTGTTCGTCCACGGCAACGTCTCGTCGTCGCTGTTCTGGCAGCCGCTGATGCTGTCGTTGCCCGCCGGCATCCGCGCGCTCGCGGTCGACCTGCGCGGTTTCGGCGACAGCGAGGTGCTCCCGGTGGATGCGACCCGCGGCGTCCGCGACTTCTCCGACGATGTCGCGGCCGTCGCCGACGAGCTCGGGCTCGGTGCCGCGCACATCGTGGGGTGGAGCCTCGGCGGCGGCGTGGTGATGCAGCTGCTCCTCGACCGGCCCGACCTCGTGAGCAGCCT
The DNA here is from genome assembly GCA_001647635.1 of Leifsonia xyli. Classification (NCBI taxonomy): domain Bacteria; kingdom Bacillati; phylum Actinomycetota; class Actinomycetes; order Micrococcales; family Microbacteriaceae; genus Leifsonia; species Leifsonia xyli. Next base: position 1,751,180 of record CP014761.1, read on the forward strand.
GACGCTGGTCTCCCCGGTCTCGCCGTACGGCTTCGGCGGCACGGCGCTGGACGGCTCCCTGCTGAACGCGGACGCCTCCGGCACCGGAGGCGGCGGCGCGAACCCGGATTTCGTGGCCCGGCTCGCTGCCGGCGACACCGGCGAGGAGTCGCCAACGTCGCCCCGTGCGGTCTACCGGTCGTCGTACGTCGCCCCCGGTTTCGAGTCGGAGTACGAGGACCTGTGGGTGGAGTCGATGCTGTCCACGGCCACCGGCCCCGACAACTACCCCGGCGACGCCGCCGCCTCGGAGCACTGGCCCGGCTTCGGGCCCGGCACCCGCGGCATCCTGAACACGCTCGCCCCGACCCACTTCGACACCTCCGGCATCGCGGACGCGCCGGCCAAGCCGCCGATCCTGTGGCTGCACGGCGACGTGGATGCGATCGTCGGCGACGCATCCTTCTTCGACCTCAACCAACTCGGCGCGGCGGGCGTCATCCCGGGCTGGCCGGGAGAGGAGGTGGCGCCCCCGCAGCCGATGCTGGCGCAGACCCGCGCCGTGCTCGACCGCTACGCCGCGAACGGCGGCCGGACGCGCGAGGTCGTCTTCGAGAACTGCGGCCACTCGGCCCACATCGAGAAGCCCGAGGAGTTCCGGGCGGAGCTGCTCGCGTGGATCAGGTGAGCCGCGCCATCGAGTGGAGACATCAGCACTCCATCCGACCCTGATTCGAGCATCGACTCACGACTCGATCGCTGCGTCCAGCGCCCCGCGCCGCAACCCCAGCATCCCCTCCACCGCCCGCGCCAGCACCGGGGCGCGGTCGCCGCCGCCCCAGCGGACCAGCGTTTGCGCGTTCAGGCCGTCGATCATCCCCAGCAGCTGCCAGGCGGCCTGCGCCGGGTCGTCGGCATGGAACTCGCCCGCTGCGACGCCCTCCTGCACGATGCCGAGGATGAGCTCCTGCCACGCGTCCATCTGCTCGCGCACCGCCTCGGCGAGCGCCTCGTTCCTCCGCCCGAGCGCCCACGCCTCCACCCAGACCAGGGTGACGTCGTCGCGCGTCCCGTCGAGCAGGGTGCGGAGCAGGACCGCCAGCCGCTGGGTGGGCGCACCGGCCCCGGCGAGCAGCGTGCGCACCTCGCCCAGCTCGGCGCCGACCACGGCGGCGAAGGCGGACGCGACCAGTGCGTCCATCGCCGGATGGTAGTGGGCCACGAGAGCGGGCGTCACACCCGCGCGCCCTGCGACACCGCGGAGTGTGACCGCGGCGAGGCCGTCGGTCAGCGCAAGGTCGCGCGCGGCAGTCGCCAGCTCGGTGCGGCGCTCGGCCGGCGGGCGGCGGGGGCTCTTGACATGGTCCGCCCAGTATAGGTACTTTCGTCACACATATTGATCGCACGATCAATAAAAGTCGCCGACCGATGGAGGACTCGATGACCTGGCGCATGCCCGCCGAGACGGCACCCCACGAGCGCACCTGGATGGCGTTCCCGCGCGCCGGCCTCACCCTCGGTGACGACGCCGCGTCCGCCGAGGAGGCTTACGCGTCGTGGACCGCGGTCGCCCACGCGGTGGCCGAGTACGAGCCGCTCACCATGGTCGTCGACCCGACCGAGCGCGACCGCGCCCACCGCATGCTCGGCAGCCACATCGAGCAGGTGGAGGCGCCGCTCGACGAGTTCTGGATGCGCGACTTCGGCCCCACCTTCGTGGTGGACGACGAGCGCCCGGGCGTGCTCGGCGCAGTGGACTGGACGTTCAACGGCTGGGGCGATCCGGAGTGGGCGGAGTGGCGCAAGTCCGCCGAGATCGCCCGCTTCGTCGCCGAGCAGACCGGCGCCGAGCTGATCAGCTCGCTGCTCGTCAACGAAGGCGGCGGCATCCACGTCGACGGCGAGGGCACGGTCCTGCTGACCGAGACGGTGCAGCTCGACCCGCGGCGCAACAAGTACGCCGACAAGGCGCGCGTCGAGGCGGAGATGGCCCGCACGATCGGCGCCACGCACGCGATCTGGCTGCCGCGCGGCCTCACCCGCGACTACGACGACTTCGGGACCAACGGCCACGTCGACATCGTCGCGACCATCCCCTCCCCCGGCACCCTGCTGCTGCACACCCAGCGCGACCCGGAGCACCCGGACTTCGAGGTGTCGCGCGAGCTGCGCGCGATGCTGGCCGAGACGACCGACGCGGCCGGCCGCCGGTGGGACATCGTCGAGCTGCCCGCGCCGGCGACCCTCCGCGACGAGGAGGGCTTCGTCGACTGGAGCTACGTCAACCACCTGGTCGTCAACGAAGGCATCGTGGCGTGCGGCTTCGGCGAGGAGAAGGCTGACGCCGAGGCGACGGAGATCCTGGAGGCCGTCTACCCCGGTCGCCGCGTGACCATGGTGGACTCGCGCCCGATCTTCGCGCGCGGCGGAGGCATCCACTGCATCACCCAGCAGCAGCCGGCGGTGAACGCATGACGTTCGACGTGGTCGAGGCCTCCATCGCCGACCTGCGGCGAGCGCTCGAGGCCGGCGAGACGACCAGCGAGGAGCTGGTGACGGCGCACCTGGCGCGCATCGACGCCTACGACGCGGCCGGCCCACGGCTCAACGCCGTGGTGGTCCGGAACCCGGACGCAATGGAGGAGGCCCGCGCGTCCGACGCGCGCCGGGCCCACGGCGAGACGCTCGGCCCGCTCGACGGCATCCCTTACACCGCGAAGGACAGCTACCTTGCCCGCGGCCTGACCGCCGCGGCCGGCTCGCCCGCCTTCGAGCACCTGGTCGCGCAGCGCGACGCCTTCACGATCGAGCGGCTGCGGGCGGCCGGGGCGATCCTACTCGGCCTGACCAACATGCCGCCGATGGCCAACGGCGGCATGCAGCGCGGCGTCTACGGCCGCGCCGAGTCGCCGTACAACGGCGACTACCTGACGGCCGCGTTCGGCTCCGGGTCGTCGAACGGCTCGGGCACGGCGACCGCCGCCAGCTTCGCGGCATTCGGGCTCGGCGAGGAGACCTGGTCGTCCGGCCGCGCCCCCGCCTCCAACAACGCCCTGTGCGCGTACACGCCGTCGCGCGGGATCATCTCGGTGCGCGGCAACTGGCCGCTGGTGCCGACGATGGATGTGGTGGTGCCGCACACGCGCACGATGGGCGATCTGCTCGAAGTGCTCGACGTGATCGTGGCCGACGACGCGGAGACGCGCGGCGACTTCTGGCGAGCCCAGCCGTGGGTCGAGCTGCCGCGCGCGTCCGAGGTGCGACCCGCGTCGTACCCGGCGGTGGCGCAGGATGCCTCCCTGGCCGGCCGACGCGTGGGCATCCCGCGGATGTACATCAACGCCGACCCCGACGCCGGCACCGCCGAGCACCCCGGGATCGGCGGCCCGACCGGGCAGCGCATCGAGACGCGCGCGTCGGTGATCGCCCTCTGGGAGGCGGCGCGACGCGACCTGGAGGCGGCGGGTGCGACCGTGGTCGAGGTCGACTTCCCGGCCGTGTCCAACTACGAGGGCGACCGGCCGGGCGCGCCCACGATCGCCACCCGCGGTCTGGTCCGGCCGGAGTTCCTCCGCCGTGAGATCGTCGACCTGTCGGCGTGGGCATGGAACGACTTCCTCGACGCGAACGGCGACCCCGCCCTGCGCACCCTCGCGGACGTGGACGGATCCCGCATCTTCCCGCAGCCCGAGGGCGCCCTGCCCGACCGCTACACCGGGTTCGAGGACGACATCGCCGACTACCCCGCGTGGGTGCGGGCGCATCCGGGGACGACGCTGGACAGCATCCCGGAGCTGGCCGACGGACTGCGCGGCCTCGAGGAGACCCGCCGCGTCGACCTGGAGGAGTGGATGGATGGCATCGGCCTCGACGCGGTCGTCTTCCCGGCCGTGGCCGACGTGGCACCGGCGGACATGGATGTGAACCCTGCCTCGGCGGACCTCGGCTGGCGCAACGGCGTCTGGGTCGCGAACGGCAACCTCGTTCCGCGGCACCTCGGCATCCCGACCGTCACGGTCCCGATGGGCACCATGGCCGACATCGGGATGCCCGTCGGGCTGACCTTCGCCGGCCGCGCCTACGACGACACACGCCTGCTCGCGCTCGCCGCGGCCTTCGAGGCGCTGGCCCCGCGCCGCACTGCCCCGCCCCGCACACCGCCCCTCCCCTAGCCGCACCCTCCCGGGGCCGTCCGCGATTCGTGCCGAATGTGCGTTATGAGGTCGCCATAACGCACATTCGGCACGAATCCTCGCAGGGGTGAGGGTCGGCGCCGTCGAACGGCCGCGCCGATTCGTCACGAATGGTCGCCATTCGCCACGAATCGCGCCCATTCGTGACGAATCGTGATGGGACCCTCCGCGCCGGGTCGGTCGCGGGAGGGATGCGGATCAGGCTCGGGAGGGACGCGCGTGGCGCGGCTGCGCTGCGAGCGTGGGAGGCATGCACTCCACGAACCGCGTCATCGGCGCCGCCTCCGCCCTCCTGCTCGCCGCCGCCCTCGCGGGATGCGCGGCCGGCGGCACCGCCGCGATGGCCCGTCCTGCGAGCCTTCCCGCGGCGGGCGGCGCCGCGACCGCGGACGGCCTCACCGTCGATGACGGTTACATCCCCGACGGCGGCTCCCTGAGCCTCGACAGCGACCTCCCCGCCGTCACCCGTCTCGACCCGGCGCTCCTGACCGCACTCCGCGACGCGCAGGCCGCGATGCGGCAGGAGGGCGCCGGCCACGAGATCACGATCGCCGACGGGTGGCGCTCCGAGCGGTATCAGGAGCACCTGTTCGCGCAGGCGGTCGAGCAGTACGGCAGCGAGGAGGAGGCCGAGAAGTGGGTGAAGCGCGGCAGCGACTCGGCGCACGTCCGCGGCGAGGCGGTCGACATCGCCGACGCCGGCGCGATGGACTACCTCAACCGGTTCGGGAACACCTGGGGCCTGTGCCAGACGTACGCGAATGAGGCCTGGCACTTCGAACTGCGCACCCGGCCCGGCGGCGAGTGCCCCCCGCAGTCCGCCGACGGCCGAGGCTGACGGTCAGCAGATCTCGTTCGGGATGAGGTCGCTCGTCCCGACTTGCACCGCGGACACGGTCCCGCCCGCCCACAGGTCGCGGAACAGGATCCACCGCGTGCCGTCCGTGATCCCGTACGTGGGCACGTCCCCACCGTGCGTCACCGCGAGGTCGGGGTAGGCCGCCTTCAGCTCCGCGATCGTCGATCCTACTCCGATCCCGCGCTCCGTCCGGGGCGATGCCGCGACGTCGGACGGCCCGGGCGCGTCGGAGGACCCCATCCACGACACCGTCACATCGACGGCGTGTTCGTGATCGGTCCGACCGCCCGAGGTGGACGCTCGGAGGGTGTCGGCCAGCCGGTACACGTACGCGGAGCACTGCTCTTCCGGCGCGGCGAGCTCCGTGAACGCCGAGAGCTCCGACGGGACGGCGGCCAGCTCGGACCCCGCCACCAGCGGCCCGATGCCCTCGAAGGTGACCAGCCAGGTCGACGGATCGGCCGGGTCGGCCGCCGGAGTGGCACTGGGCATGGCCGTGGGCGTGGAGGTGGTCGTCGGCGACGCGGACACCGCCGGCGACGTCGCTGCCGCTCCGGCCACGCCGCCCGCGCACCCCGTGAGCACCGCGGCCGCACCGATCGCGACGACCACCGCGAGACCGCGCAGCCGAGTCGAGATCACGTCATTCCCCGTCATGAGAACCCCCTGGCCGCAGCATAGCGACTCGCTCAGTAAGCTGGATGCCGTGTCCAAGGTTCTGAGCAGTCTGCCCGTCGGTGAACGAGTCGGCATCGCGTTCTCGGGAGGTCTCGACACCTCCTGCGCGGTCGCCTGGATGCGCGAGAAGGGCGCGATCCCCTGCACCTACACCGCCGACATCGGCCAGTACGACGAGCCCGACATCGAGGCCGTCCCCGGCCGCGCCGGCGAGTACGGCGCCGAGATCTCCCGACTGGTGGACGCGAAGCGCGCGCTCGTCGAAGAGGGCCTGATCGCCCTGCAGTGCGGCGCATTCCACATCCGCTCGGGCGGCAAGACCTACTTCAACACCACTCCGCTCGGCCGCGCGGTCACCGGCGTCATGCTCGTGCGCGCGATGATGGAGGACGGCGTGGAGATCTGGGGCGACGGCTCCACCTACAAGGGCAACGACATCGAGCGGTTCTACCGTTACGGCCTGATCGCCAACCCGCGCCTGCGCATCTACAAGCCGTGGCTCGACGCCGCGTTCGTGGAGGAGCTCGGCGGGCGCAAGGAGATGAGCGAGTGGCTCGTCGCGCGCGGTTTCCCGTACCGCGACGCGACCGAGAAGGCGTACTCGACCGACGCCAACATCTGGGGCGCCACCCACGAGGCGAAACGACTGGAGGAACTGGACGCAGGCCTCGACATCGTCGAGCCGATCATGGGCGTCGCCGCCTGGCGCGACGATGTCCACGTCGAGACCGAGACGGTGTCCGTCCGATTCGAGTCAGGTCGCCCGGTCGCCATCAACGGGGTCGAGTTCGACGACCCGGTTGCCCTCGTGCTCGAGGCCAACGCCATCGGCGGCCGTCACGGGCTCGGCGCCTCCGATCAGATCGAGAACCGCATCATCGAGGCCAAGAGCCGCGGCATCTACGAGGCGCCGGGCATGGCCCTGCTGCACATCGTCTACGAGCGCCTGCTCAACGCCATCCACAACGAGGACACGGTCGCCAACTACCACAACGAGGGCCGCCGCCTCGGCCGCCTGATGTACGAGGGCCGGTGGCTGGACCCGCAGTCGCTGATGCTGCGCGAGTCGCTGCAGCGCTGGGTCGGCTCCGCCATCACCGGCGAGGTCACGTTGCGCCTGCGCCGCGGCGACGACTACACGATCCTCGACACGACCGGTCCGGCGCTCAGCTACCACCCCGAGAAGCTGTCGATGGAGCGCGTGGGCAACTCCGCGTTCGGCCCCGGCGACCGCATCGGCCAGCTGACCATGCGCAACCTCGACATCGCCGACTCCCGCTCGCGGCTGGAGCAGTACGCCGCGTCCGGCCTCATCGGCGGACCGACCGGCGCGCTGGTCGGCGAGCTCGAGGAAGGCAGCGCCCGCTCCATCCTCGAAGGCGTCGAGCCGGTCGACGAGGAGCTGTCGCGCGAGATCGACCTGAGCTCGGAGGGCGCCGCGTTCGACTCGGGCACCGACTGAGCCCGTCGCGGCGCGCGAGCGTCGCGGCACCCGCCGAACGTACGATGAGCGTATGGACAAGCACGAGGTGGAGGCGGACGAGCACCGCCCCGAGAACTGGCCGCTGGGTCGGCTGCTCGGCGCCGCCTCGCGCACCGTCGAGCGCGCCTGGGCGGAGGCGCTGGAGCAGCGCGGCCTGACGCACGCGGGCCTGGTCGTGCTGCACCTGCTGGAACTGGGCTTCGACTCGCAATCCGATCTCGCCCGGCTCGCGCGCGTCGAGCCGCAGACCATGTCCCGCACGGTGGACCGCCTGGAGCGCGAGGGACTGCTGGTCCGCCGGCCCGACCCCGTCGACCGGCGCCGTCATGTCCTCGCCGTGACGGACGAGGGCCGCGCCGCCTTCGCCGGCGTGCGCGGGCTCGAGGACGAGGTCTTCCCCGAGGTCGACGACCCCGCCGCCCTGCGCGCCGCCCTGCTGCAGATCGTCTCCGCCCGCCCATGAGCGACAGCGGCGTGCACCGCGTCGCCGTGCTGGTACTGGAGGGCGCCAAGCCGCTGGACGTCGGTATCCCCGCCCAGGTGTTCTCCCATCGGCCGAGCATGCCCTACGAGGTGCGCGTCTGCGGCGCGGCGCCCGGCCTGGTGACCGGCGGCGACGGCCTCTCGTACCATGTCGCCGACGGGCTGGAGGCGCTGGAGCAGGCCGACTCGGTGTTCGTGCCCGGCTACCGCAACCCCGCGATAACCGACCCGCCCGCCGCGGTCGTCGGAGCCCTCCTCGCGGCGCACGAGCGCGGCGCACGGCTCGCAGCGATCTCGACCGGGGCGTTCGCCCTCGCGGCGACCGGACTCCTCGACGGCAAGCGCGCGACCACCCACTGGCATTACACGCGCGCGCTGGCGGAGCGGCATCCCCTGGTCCGCGTCGACGAGAACGTGCTGTTCGTCGACGAGGGCGACATCCTCACCTCCGCCGGTGCCGCCTCCGGCATCGACCTCTGCCTGCACCTGGTGCGGCGCGATCACGGCGTCGGGCTGTCGAACCGCGTTGCCCGGCGGCTCGTCGCCGCCCCCTACCGCAGCGGCGGGCAGGCGCAGTACGTGCCGCGCAGCGTCCCCGAACCGCTCGGCGACCTCTTCGCCGAGACACGGGAGTGGGCGCTCGCCCACCTGGCAGAACCGCTGACGCTCGAGGCGCTCGCCCGCAACGCGAAGGTGTCGGCGCGGACGTTCTCGCGCCGCTTCGTGGAGGACACCGGCTACACCCCGATGCAGTGGGTGCTGCGCGCCCGGGTCGACCTGGCACGCGAGCTGCTGGAACGCACCGACCTGGGCGTCGAGCAGATCGCGGCGCGCGTGGGGCTGGGGACCGGAGCGAATCTGCGACTGCACTTCCAGCGCATCCTGGGCACCTCGCCGACCGAGTACCGGCACACGTTCTCGGCCTGAGCGGCCTGACGCAATCCTTGCGCTGCATGGCGAAAAGCCTGGCGGGATTCTTGCGCAGCATGTCGCCCACGCCACTTTCTACGTTTCCGCGGCACGCGCAGCATGGATGCGGTCACACGAAAGGAACACCATGACCCGCATCGCCATCAACGGATTCGGCCGCATCGGCCGCAACACCCTCCGCGCCCTTCTCGAGCGCGACTCCGACCTCGAGGTCGTCGCCGTCAACGACCTCACCGCCCCCGCCACTCTCGCCCACCTGCTCGCCTACGACAGCTCCCTCGGCCGCCTCGGCCGCACCGTCGAGGTCGACGGCGACACGCTCGTCGTGGACGGCCGCCGCATCCGCGTCCTCGCCGAGCGCGAGCCCGCCGACCTGCCCTGGGCCGAACTGGGCGTGGATGTGGTGCTCGAGTCCACCGGACGCTTCACCTCCGCCGATGCCGCCCGCGGGCACCTGACGGCAGGCGCCAAGCGGGTGCTCGTCAGCGCCCCCGCCGACGGCGCCGACGTCACACTCGCCTTCGGCGTCAACACCGACGCGTTCGACCCGGAGAACCACCTCATCGTCTCCAACGCCTCGTGCACCACGAACGCGCTCGCGCCGCTGGCGAAGGTGCTGGACGACCTCGCCGGCATCGAGCACGGCTTCATGACGACCGTGCACGCGTACACGCAGGAGCAGAACCTCCAGGACGGCCCCCACCGCGACCTCCGCCGCGCCCGCGCCGCCGCCGTCAACATCGTGCCGACGACCACCGGCGCCGCGAAGGCGATCGGGCTGGTCCTGCCGCAGCTCGACGGCAAGCTCTCGGGCGACTCCATCCGCGTGCCCGTGCCGGTCGGCTCCATCGTGGAGCTCAACACGACGGTGTCGCGCGACGTCACCCGTGACGAGGTGCTCGCCGCCTACCGCGAGGCGGCGGACGGCGCACTCCGCGGCATCCTCGAGTACGCCGACGCGCCACTCGTCTCGAGCGACATCACCGGGCAGCCGGCATCGTCGATCTTCGACGCCGCGCTCACGCGGGTGGACGGGCGCCACATCAAGGTCGTCGCCTGGTACGACAACGAGTGGGGCTTCTCCAACCGCGTCGTCGACACGCTGGAGCTGCTGGCCGAGGCGGTCTGAGGACTCAGGCCTCTTTCGGCACCTTCACGGTGAGGCTGGACGGGTCGACCCACGTGCGGAGGGCGGATGCGCGGCCGAACAGGTCGCCGTCCAGGTCCACCTCCTGCGGACGGTTGAGGCGCATGACGAACTCCCGGCCTTTGAGGTAGTTCATCGCGCGCACCTCCTTGTCGGCTCCCATGAGCCGCCGCCCGACGGTCGTGCGGCGGAGCACGCCGTTCTCCCAGAAGATCTTGACGGCGATCTGCACCCAGCCCACGAATCCCTCCGGCCGCAGCACGACGATGTCGAACTCGCCGTCGTCGACCGCGGCTTCGGGGAGCAGCAGGATGTTTGCGGGCAGCGACCCGCAGTTGCCGATCAGGACGGTGTGGGCGCGCACGGACCGCACGCCCTTGTCATCCAGCTGATAGCGCAGCCGCAGCTCGTTCTTGTCGCGAAGCACCTTGCTGATCGCCTTCACGTAGGCGAGCCAGCCGTGACGCGCCTTGAGGTCGTCGTCGGTGGCGGCGATCATCTGGGCGTCGATGCCCACCCCGGCCATGACGAGGTACGAGTGCTTGCGCGTCGGGCCGCTCCCGTCACGCAGCTCGATCACGCCGACGTCGATGGTCCGGTCGTCCCCGTCGAACGCGGAGTCGAGCGCGTTCTCGATGTCGTCCAGCGTGAGGTTCAGGTTGCGGGCGAGCAGGTTGCCCGTGCCGGAGGGCAGCAGCGCGATGGGCGTGCCGGTGCCGCGCAGCTCCTCGGCCACGGTCCGCACCGTACCATCGCCGCCCGCCGCGATGACGACGTCGACGCCCTTCTCGAGGGCTTCCTTCGTCTGCCCGCTGCCCGGGTCGTCCTCGGTGGTCTCGAGCCATAGCGTCTCGTTCCACCCCCATCGCTTCTCGGCGGCGGCCAGTGCCTCGCGCAACGCGGGCTCATCGACCTTCACCGGGTTCACGACGATTGCTGCGGTCCTCGGTTGCTCGGGCATACCGGGGACAGTACCGGGGAAGTCGCGGGTGCGTAAGCGGGACGGGTGCGAGCACCCGTCCGTCACTTGCCTTTGCCGCCGCCCTTGCCGTTGCCGTTGTTCTTCCCCGGCCCCTTGTTCGGGTTCCCGCCGCCCGGCGCTGGCTGGACGGGCGCGGGAGCCGGCGCCACCTGCTGCGGCGCCTCCTGTTGCGGCGCCGGTGTCGTCGGCGCGACGGCGGGTGCGACGGTCGTGGGCGGTGCCTGCACGCTCGGGGTCGGCCGCGGCGTGGTGGGGACCGACTGCGGCTCCTCCGACGCCGGCGCGACCATGCTCCCGAGGGTGAGAGTCGCGGCGACCACCAGGATCGAGCCGGCGACCGCGCCGGTCGCGACGATCCCGCGACGGCGTCGCGTCGACTTCGTGTCGCGCATCGCGCGGCGGGCCGGGAGGATGCGGGTCGGATCCGCCGCTGCCGCCGCCGGACCGGTCATCCCCTGCGTCGCGACGTCCTCCGGGGCCTGTGGGACCCATCCCGCCAGCTGTGGCGCGAGCTCTCGCGCCATCACGGCGACCTCCAGCGCGGTCGGCCGCAGCGCCGGATCCCGGGCGGTCATCGCAGCGAGAAGACCGCGCCAGTCCTCGGGTAGCGAGGCCGGGATGCGCGGGTCGCGCGCCGCACGCGCGGCCACCGCCTCCACCGGGGTCCCGGGGTACTCGCGCACGCCGGTGAGCGTCTCGAGAGTCAGCAGCCCGAGCGAGTAGATGTCGGCCGCAGGGCCCGGCTCGCCGCCGAACACCTGCTCCGGGCTGAGGTAGCCTGCCGTGCCGATGACGGTGCCGATCGTGGTGATCCGCTCCGAGCCGACCAGGTGGGCGATGCCGAAATCGGCAAGCTTCACAACCGGGCGCCCGCCCGGGACGCTGGAGTCGGCGAGCAGGATGTTGCCCGGCTTCAGGTCGCGGTGCACCATCCCCGCCTCATGCACGACGACGAGCGCCTCGGCGATGCCGGCCGTCACCTCGACGGCCTCGTCCGCCGGAAGCGGGCCGCGCTTCAGGCGGCTGCGGAGGTCCTCGCCGTCCACCAACTCCATGACGAGGAAGCTCGGGGTCGCATCCCCGTCGGCGGCGAGGTGCGCGTCGTGGAGGGCGACGAGGTGCGGGTGGCTCAGCCGGGCGAGCATGGTGGCCTCGGTGTGCCGGCGCGCATCCTCGACCGCGGTCCCGGGGGCGAACAGCTTGACCGCGACCTCGCGGTCAAGCCGCAGGTCGGTCGCCCGGTAGACGGTCGCCATGCCGCCGCGACCCAGTCGGTCGTGCAGTTCGTACCGCTCCAGGAGCACTCTGTCGTCCACCGCGCGAGCATACGCGCACACGGGCTGTCCGTGAATCCGCCGACAGTCGGGTACACCACTATTGAATACGGGGCCGGATGGGGCATCACTGGGTGAGGTGAAGCACGAACCGGAAGCGACTCCGCCCGACACGGGCGTTCTGGAGGCGCTACAGGTCTACCGTGCAGCCGAAGCGGCCATGCGCAGGCGCACCGGCGCGGCCATGGGCATCGGCGAGAACGACCTGCTGGCGCTCCGTCTCATCCTCGACAACACCGCGCTCGGGAGACCAACGTTCGCCAAGGACGTCAGCGCCTACCTCGGCGTCTCAAGCGCCTCGACCACGCTGCTGATCGACCGGCTGGCGAAGAGCGGCTTCGTCGAGCGCAAGCCCAGCCGCATCGACAAACGATCGATCGAGCTGGTGCCGACCCGCGCCGCGCTCGGCGACACCGGCCCCCTGCTTGCCGCCGCGCAGGAGCAGATCGCCGCCGCGACCGCAGAGCTCAGTCCCGATGAGGCGGAGACGGTCACGCGCTTCCTGACCAAGATGCGTGAAACGGTCGATCGGATCGCGTCCGAACGGTCGGCTAGGCCGAAACGCACCTGAAGTCAAGGGGATTGCTAGGCAATTGAAGCAGTTGTTGGCTGGAGTGCGTCAAGGAAAGGACACTTCTCCATGAACATCCTGCTCATCATCATCGCGATCATCGCGATCATCCTGCTGCTCACGGGTGGCTTCGTTCAGTCCCTGAACTTCCTCCTGTGGGTGGGCATCATCCTGCTCGTCCTCGCCGTGATCGTCTGGCTGGTGCGACTCCTCACCGGAAGCCGACGGGTCTAGGCAGGAGGCGGCCATGAGCCTCGGCGCAGGGATCTTCCTCGTCGTGGTGGGCGCGATCCTCGCGTTCGCCCTGAACATCCAGGTCGGCTGGATCGACCTGCACCTGGTGGGCTACATCCTGATGGTGGCCGGCGTCATCGGCATCATCATCGGGATCGTGCTTCTCACCCGGCGTCGCACCTCCGTCGCCACCACCCGCACGGCCGTCGATCCTGCGACGGGCGAGCGCGTGACGCGCCGGACGGGCGAGTCGGACGACATCGTCTGACACCTCTTTCCCTCTCGGATGGGCGAAGACCCCGTGCCACTCGGCACGGGGTCTTCGTCTGTCCACGGGGGAGGGATCACTCCATGGTGTCGAGGATGCCGACCAGGTCGTCGAAGGTCGTCAGCGGGTTGAGCACGGCGAAGCGCGTGTTCGGCCGGCCCGCGTGGGAGCTCGGGGTGACGAACGCGCGCTGGTCCTCCAGGAGCCGGGCGGACCAGACCGCGTAGTCCTCCTTGGTCCATCCCTCGCGCTCGAACACGACCACCGACAGCTGCGGGTGCCGCACGAGCCGGAACCCGTCGCGCCGCTCGATCTCGTCGGCGATCTGGCCCGCCAGGCGGATGGATGCCGTCACCGCCTCGCGGTAGGCCGCCGCGCCGTGCGAGGCGAGCGAGAACCAGAACGGGAGTCCACGGGCACGCCGCGTCAGGTGCGCCGCGTAGTCCGACGGGCTCCACTCGGCGTTCTCGGTCAGAGTGTCGAGGTACTCCGCGTGCTGCGTGTGGGCGCGACGACCCGCCTCGGGGTCGCGGTAGATCAGCGCGCACGCGTCGAACGGCGCGAACAGCCACTTGTGCGGGTCGACGATCACCGAGTCGGCGTGCTCGACACCGGCGAAGCGGTGCCGGGCGAGCGGGGACAGCATCCCCGCCAGGCCGTAGGCGCCGTCGACGTGCAGCCAGAATGAGAACTCCGACTTGAGGGCCGCGACCGACGCGATGTCGTCGACGATGCCGAAGTTGGTGGAGCCGCCGGTCGCCACGACCGCGAACACCGCGTCCCCGTACTCCTCCAGCGCCGGACGGACGGCTTCGCCGGTCAGGACCCCGGACTCGCCAGGCGAGACGGCGACGACATCCACATCCATCACCCGGGCGGCCGAGGAGACCGACGAGTGCGCCTCCGAGCTGCAGACGATCACCCAGCGCCCGGCCGGGTTGCCGCGCTCGGTGCGCGCCGCGTCCCTGGCGGCCACCAGCGCGGACAGGTTGCCCAGCGTCCCGCCTTGCACGAACACGCCTCCGGCGGTCGACGGGAGTCCGAACTCCGCGGCCAGCCAGGAGAGCACCTGGTTCTCGGCGTAGACGGCGCCCGAGCCCTCCAGCCACGACCCGCCGTAGACCGCGCTGGCCGAGACGACCAGATCGAAGGCGGTGGCGGCCTTGGTCGGCGCGGTGGGGATGAAGGAGAGGTATCGCGGGTGGTCCGTCGTGATGCAGGCCGGCGCGAGGACGTGCTCGAACAACGCCAGGGCGCGCTCGGCGCCGATGCCGGTCTCCGACACGGTCTGCCCGGCCAGCCGGCGCAGCTCGAACTCCGGAAGCGGCTTGTCGAGCGGGGTGTCCTCGCTCAGGATGCGACGGCGCGAGTAGTCGAGGACGAGATCGACGAGCTCCCGGGTCTCGGGGGTGACGGCGTGCATCCGCTCGTGCAGCTGGGCGGCGGGTTTCTGGGTCTGGGTCATGCTTCCTCCGACCGCAATGCTTTCACACCGAACGAGCATGCGTTTGGCACTCAGCGCACGATTATTGCGCATTGGCGGCTGTAGCGACACTTTACAGCGTTCACGACCGCCATGACGCTCATTCTGCTACGTTCGAGCAGTGAGCGACACACCCGCCGCGGACATCCGCACCGACGCAGCCCTGGTCGAGCAGCTGGTGGCCGAGCAGCATCCCGATCTCCGCGCACCGCTCCGCCTCGTGTCCGACGGCTGGGACAACCAGCTCTACCGGCTCGGCGACCGTCTCGCCGTCCGCGTGCCGCGCCGCGAGGTGGCGGCGCACCTGATCGAGCACGAGCAGCAGCTCCTTCCGGGCATCGCCGCGCGCGTATCCGTGCCCGTCCCCGTCCCGCTCTGGGTCGGGGTCCCGTCGGAGACGTTCCCCTGGCCGTGGAGCATCGTCGAATGGTTCGACGGCACCGACGGCGCGTCCGTGGACGCGCAGGCGCGCGCCGGGCTGGCCGATCCGCTCGCGCGCTTCATCGGCGAGCTGGCGGTGCCCGCACCGGGCGCGCCGCGGAACCCCGTGCGCGGAGTCCCGCTCTCCTCCCGGCACGACGCCGTCGCGCTGAGGCTGCGGTCGCTCTCGGGCCGAATGGAGGTGGCCCACCTCGAGCAGGCCTGGCGCGAGGCGCTCGACGCGCCGGCCTGGGACGGGCCGCCGCTCCTGCTGCACGGGGACCTGCATCCCGGCAACCTGCTGCTCTCCGACGACGGCGGACTCGCGGCCGTCCTCGACTTCGGCGACGTCACCTCGGGCGACCCCGCCACCGACCTGGCGACCGCGTGGCTCACCTTCGACGGTGACGCGCGGGAGGCGTTCCGGAAGTCGCTGCCCGCTGCGCCGGATGCCGCCACCTGGCTGCGCGCCCGCGGCTGGGCGGTGGCGATGGCCTCGGCCCTCGCGACGGCCTCCGACGACAACCCGCGGATGGCCTCGCTGGCCCGGCACACCCTCCAGCAGATCGAGGAGTAGGCGGTCTCGGCTAGAGGCCGCGCTCGTGCGTGCTGCCGACCGCCTGCTGGCCGTCCTCGTCGACCGCGATCAGGCCGGTGGAACTGGCGGCGGCGGCGGCGAGACGCTCGATCCACTCGCGGTCGAGCGCCGGCGGCCGGGACCCGTTGTAGCGGAACCGGAGCGGGATGGAGGGGTCGATCCAGACGGTGGTGCGTCCGTCTCCGTTGTCGGGCGACTCCCGCCAGCTGAGCGCGAAGGACTCCTTGCGCCGCAGCTTCGAGACGATGACCACCTCGAGGTGGGCCAGCACCCGATCGTCGAACGAGATCTGCGTGCTGCTGTCGTAGACCATGAAACCCATCGGGACCTCCACCGACACCGTACCGCGGCGCGCTCGGCGCGGAGGAGTCCCGAGCCGACGCGCCGCCGGATGCGCGAAAACGGAGGAGTCCGCGGCCGGACGGGCCGCGGACTCCTCCGTTTCAGGGGTTGCCTACCAGTCGTTGCCCACGCGGATGAGCTTCTTGTTGACGAACTCGTCGGCGCCGAAGCGGCCGAGCTCACGGCCCGAGCCGGAGCGCTTCACGCCGCCGAACGGCAGCTCGGCGCCGTCGGCGAGCACCACGTTCACGAAGACCATGCCGGCCTCGATGCGGTCCGCGACGCGGGACGCCTGCTCCTTGTCGGTCGTGTACAGGTACGAGCCAAGGCCGAACGGGGTGTCGTTCGCGATGCGGACCGCGTCGTCCTCGTCCTTCGCGCGGAACACCTGCGCGACGGGACCGAAGAATTCCTCCTTCGACGCCGGGTTCTCCGGGGTCACGTCGGTGAGGACGGTCGTCTCGAAGAAGGCGCCGTTGCGGCCGCCGCCGCGCACCAGGGTCGCGCCGTTCTCGACCGCGCGCTTGACCTGCTCGTCGAGGTTCTCCGCGGCCTTCAGCGACGAGAGCGGGCCGAGGGCGGAGTCCTCGCTGGTCGGGTCGGACGCCTCCACCTCCGCGAGCTTCTCGGTGAACTTCGACAGGAACGAGTCGTACAGGTCGTCGATCACGACGAACCGCTTCGCGGCGTTGCAGGACTGGCCCGAGTTGTCGAGGCGCGCGTCCACGGCGTTCTGCACGGCCGCATCCAGGTCGTCCGTCGAGAGCAGGATGAACGGGTCCGAGCCGCCGAGCTCGAGCACGACCTTCTTGAGGTTGCGGCCCGCGATCTCGGCGACCTTCGCGCCGGCGCGCTCCGAGCCGGTCAGCGAGACGCCCTGGACGCGCGGGTCGGCGATCACGGTCTCGATCTGCGGGTGGCTGGCGTAGATGTTGACGTAGGCGCCCTCGGGGAAGCCGGCGTCGAGGAAGATCTGCTGGATGGCCGCGGCCGACTCCGGGCACTGCTCCGCGTGCTTCAGCAGGATGGTGTTGCCGATGACCAGGTTCGGTCCGGCGAAGCGGGCCACCTGGTAGTAGGGGAAATTCCACGGCATGATGCCCAGCAGAACGCCGAGCGCCGAGCGGCGGACGACCGCGGAGCCGTCGCCGTCGAGCAGCTGGATCGGCTCGTCCTTCAGGAACTCGTCCGCGTGGTCCGCGTAGTACTCGTAGATCGCACCGGCGAAGTCGACCTCGGCGAGCGCCTGCTCGACCGGCTTGCCCATCTCGAGAACGATGATGTCCGCCAGCTGCTGGCGGCGCTCGACGTGCAGCTCGCCGACGCGGCGGATGAGCGCGGCGCGCTCCTGCACGGTGGTCGAGCGCGACCAGGTGCGGAAGACGCCGTCGGCGGCGGCGATGGCCGCCTGCAGGTCCTCGTCGCTGATGGTGTCGAAGGTCTTGACCGTCTCGCCGGTGGCGGGGTTGGTCACGGCGTAGCTCATGTCGCTCCTCTTCTTCGCTGAACGGGTCTGGCCCAGTGTCGAGAATACGGGGTCCGCGGGGGTTGCGGATCGCCATGTCGTCCATGGCACCTGCCCCTCCTCGACACGTCGTACAGCCTCGTGGATGCGTCCGACCCCGGGTGGAGCGGGTGAAGGACGCGCTGCACTTGGCTCACGACCGCGACTGAGGCGTCAATTCCGCGCAAGTATTGCAGGTTCGCAACGCATCCGCGGTAGAAAGTACGGGTGACCGACGAGGACCCGATCGAGGCTGCCCTCCGCGCGGCGGACTTCCTGATGCACGTCGCCGCGCGCTCCGTGATGGAGGTCGACCACATCGTCACCTCGCCGCAGCTCCGCGTGCTCGTCTTCATCGCGACGCGCGGACCGCAGAATCCCGGCGACGTCGCAACCGAACTCGGCGTTCACCCCTCCAACGCCACCCGCACGAGCGAGAAGCTGGTCCGCGCCGGCCTGATCGAACGCCAGGAGGACCCGACCGACCGCCGCTACGTGAAACTGACGCTGACGAAGGAGGGCGAGCGGCTGGTGGAACGGGTCATCGCCCACCGCCGCAACGCGGTCGCGGAGGTGCTCGCCGCGATGCCCGACGACGAGCGCGAGGCCGCGGCCCGCGCCTTCGCGGCGTTCGCGACGGCGGCGGGGGTGCAGCCGTTCGAGGACGGGCGGTTCACGCTGGTGCTGCCGACGGGGCGGCGAGAGGCGTAAGAGGGCAGACGCAGAAGAGCCGCCCCCGACACACACGTGTCGAGGACGGCTTTCCGGTGGAGGGCTGAAGCCCCTTACTGCGCGAGCGTCAGCAGCACGTCGTCACCGGGGGCGGCGGGGACGAAGTCGGCCTCGATCTCGGCGCGGCCGAGCAGCTCGTTCATGCGGCGCTGGCGGTGCTTCGGGATCAGCGTGACGACGGTGCCCTGCTTGCCGGCGCGGCCGGTGCGGCCCGAGCGGTGCAGATACGTCTTGTACTCGTCCGGCGCGTCCGCCTGGATAACCAGGTCGATGTCGTCCACGTGGATGCCGCGGGCGGCCACGTCGGTCGCCACCAGCACGTTGACACGTCCGCTGGTCAGCTTCTCCAGGTTGCGCGTGCGGCGCGACTGGTTGAGGTCGCCGTGCAGGCTGACGGCGGGGATGCCGGCGTCCTCCAGCTGGTCGGCGAGCATCTCGGCGAAGGCGCGGGTGCGGGCGAAGACCAGGGTCTTGCCCTCGCGGTCGGCGAGCTGCTCGATGATGGCGCCCTTGTCGCGGTGCTCGATGACGAGCACGCGGTGGTCGATGGTCGAGGACGCCTGGTCCTCCCCTGCCACCTCGTGCACGGCCGGCTCGACGAGGAACTCGTCGACCAGCTGCGCGACACCCGAGTCCAGCGTCGCCGAGAAGAGCAGCTTCTGGCCGCCCTCGGCGGTGTGGCGCAGGATGCGCTGCACCGGCTCGAGGAAGCCGAGGTCGCACATGTGGTCGGCCTCGTCGAGGACCGTGATCGCGACCTCGCTGAGGTCGAGGCGGCCCTGCTCCACGAGGTCCTCGATACGGCCGGGGGTGCCGATCACGATGTCGACGCCGCGCTGCAGCGCGCCCACCTGGCGGCCCTGCGGCACGCCGCCGTAGATCTGCGTCGTGAAGAGGCCGACGCTGCGGGCGATCGGCTGCACGGTGCGGTCGATCTGGAGCGCCAGCTCGCGGGTCGGGGCCAGGATGAGTGCGCGCGGCGCGCGGCCCATCTGGCGCTTGCCGCCGGACTTGCCGGACTCGGCCCACAGCTGCATCAGGCGCTCGACCATGGGCGCGCCGAAGGCGATGGTCTTACCGGAACCGGTGCGACCGCGGCCGAGCACGTCCTTGCCGGCCAGGACATCCGGAGCGGTGGCGGCCTGGATCGGGAACGGGGTCTCTGCGCCGAGCTCGGCGAGCGCGCGGACGATGTTGCCGCCGAGGCCGAGGTCGGCGAAGGTCACGCCCTCGACGTCCTCCGCCTGGATGGCCTCCGCCTCGAGCCGTTCGAGCACGACGTCGTCGGTCGGGGCGAACGCGGGCTTCTCGTCGCGCGAGGGGTAGAAGGAGGAGTCACGGCGCGGGCGCTCGCTGCGGTCGTCGTACTGGCGACGGGGACGATCGTCGGCGTCACGGCGCGGGCGGTCGACGCGGTCGCCGAAGTCGCGGCGGGGACGGTCGGCACGGTCGCCGAAGTCCCGGCGGGGACGGTCGTCGTACTCCCGGCGCGGACGGTCGGCCCGGTCGTCGAACTGACGGCGCGGGCGGTCGCCGAAGTCGCGACGCGGACGCTCGGCCCGGTCGTCGAACTGACGGCGCGGACGGTCATCCTGGTCGCGACGAGGGCGCTCCGCGCGGTCGTCGAACTGCCGGCGCGGACGGTCGTCGTACTCGCGACGCGGACGCTCGGCGCGATCGCCGACGTCACGACGCGGACGGTCGGCCCGGTCGTCGAACTGACGGCGCGGACGGTCGTCGTACTCGCGACGCGGACGCTCGCTGCGCTCGTCGAAGCGGCGCGGACGGTCGTCCTGGTCGCGGCGCGGGCGGTCGTCGTACGACCGGCGCGGGCGCTCCTGGCGCTGCGAGCGGTCCTCCCACTCGCGCTCGGTGCGGCGCGCGTCCTTGCCGCGGGGCTCCCAGTTGGGGCGCTCCCCGCGCGAGGCGCCGCGGCCGGAGCCGGCGCTGTCGTCACGGCTGCCGTAGACGGAGCGGCCCCGGGCGGCGCGGTCCTCCGTGCTCCAGCGAGCCTTCTTCGGTGCCGCGCCCTGCTCCTCGGCGCGGTAGCCGCGGTGCTTGGGGCTGCGGCTACCGCTCTTGGGGGCGCCGCCGCGAGACGACTGCGATCGTCGGTCGTTGTTGTATCCGGGCATGGATGTTCTTCCTGGGTTGCTTTCGAGTGCGCGGCGGCGCGCCGAAGCGCACCGGATGTTTCCCGGGCGAACTGTGTCCGGGGCCGTTCACGATTGTGTGATCCGCACCGCTGATCGGGTGCAGAACCGGCCCGCTTGACTGACAAACCCATCCGCGCGACGAGCGCGGTGTCAAGAGCCGACCTCCCAACGATAGCGGATGGATGCTGGGAACGGGCTGCCCATCGCCCTCGGCCCGCGCGGGGCCGCGGGGTATACAGGGAGGTATGAGCGCATCCACCTCGTCGGACGGCCTCGATGCGATCGTCATCGGGTCGGGCCCGAACGGTCTCGCGGCCGCGCTGACGTTCGCGCGCGCCGGACTGCGAGTCCGGGTGTACGAGCGCAACGCGACGATCGGCGGCGGCCTGCGGACGGAGGAGCTGACCCTGCCGGGCTTCCTGCACGACATCTGCTCGGCCGTGCATCCCCTCGCCTTCGCCTCCGGCTTCTTCCGCACGTTCCAGCTCGAGCGCCGGGTGCCGTTCGTGGTGCCGACGGCCTCGTACGGCAACCCGCTGGACGGCGGCCGGGTCGCCATGGCGTACCTCGACCTCGACCGCACTGTCGACGGGCTCGGCGTCGACGGGCCGGCCTGGCGCGCGCTCCTCGGCCCGCTGGTGCGCGACGCGGACGCGGTGTCGCAGTTCACGCTCTCCGAGCTGCTGCAGGTGCCGCGGCATCCCCTCGTGGGCGCGCGATTCGGGCTGACGGCGCTGGCACAGGGCGGTCCCTGGTGGGATCTGCCGTTCCGCACCGAGGCGCCGGGTGCGCTGCTCTCCGGCGTGTTCGCGCACACGACCCTGCCGCTGCCCAGTCTTGCCGGCGCGGCCGCCGGACTCACCCTCGCGGTGCACGCCCACGCCCGCGGGTGGCCGGTCCCGATCGGCGGAAGCCGGGCGATCGCGGATGCCATGGCGGCCGACTTCGAGGCGCACGGAGGCGAGATCGTCACGAGCACGCCGGTCACGTCGCTGGCCGAGCTGCCGGATGCGCGGGTGATCGTGTTCGACACGCACGTCGCGGATGCGGTCCGGCTCGGCGAGGACCGGCTCCCCGCGTCGTACCTCCGCCGCGTGTCCCGGTTCCGCGACGGGAACGGCGTGTTCAAGGCGGACTTCGCTCTGTCCGGACCCGTGCCCTGGACCAACCCCGAGCTGTTCGAGACGGCGACCGTCCACCTCGGCGGCACGCGCGCACAGACCGCGCGCTCGGAGAACGCGGTGGCGCGCGGCCGGGAGAGCGACCCGCCCTACGTGCTGGTCGCGCAGCCGTCGCTGTTCGACGCGACCCGAGCGCCCGCCGGCAAGCACGTGCTGTGGGCCTACACGCACGTGCCGCGCGGCTCGACGGAGGACCGCACGGAGGCCATCATCCGCCGCATCGAGCAGTTCGCACCCGGCTTCCGCGACCTCATCATCGGCACGAACACGATGAACGCCGTGCAGATGGAGCAGCACAACCCGAACTACATCGGCGGCGACATCTCCGCCGGCGCCCCCGACTTCCGTCAGCTCGTCGCGCGTCCGGTGCTCTCCTCCGAGCCGTGGCGGATGCCCGGACGTGGCCTCTATCTGGCATCCGCTTCCGTCACTCCGGGCCCCGGCGTCCACGGCCTCGGCGGCTACTACGCCGCCCGGAGCGCCCTTCGGCACGAGTTCGGGATGACGCGGATGCCCGACCTCTCCCCCGCGCCCGACCAGGTGGCCGCCCCGGCGTCCGCCCCGCTCATCCCGGACGCGCTGCGTCCCCCGACCCCATCGGAGCCGTGAACATGTCCGCCAACGTCCGTCGTATGGCCTGCACGCCCGAGCAGGTGTTCGCCGTCCTCGCCGACCCGTGGGTGTACCCGACCTGGGTCGCCGGAGCCTCCCGCCTGCGCGCCGCGGACGACCGATACCCCGCCCAAGGATCGCGCCTGCACCACTCGATCGGCGTGTGGCCGCTGGTCCTCAACGACGAGACGCGCATCGACGAGTGGGACCCGCCCCGCCGGATGGTCCTGGAGGCGAAGACGCGACCCTTCGGCACCGAGCGCGTGATCATCGACGTGAAGCCGCGCGGGGGCGGCTGCCTGGTGCGCATCGAGGAGTACCCGTACACCGGGATCGTGACCAGGCTCCCGGGCGTCATCGCCGACGCCCTGCTGCACGTCCGCAACGCGGAGACGCTGCGGCGGCTGGAGTGGGTGGCGCGGGGGCGCGCCGCACACTGACGGCGGCCCCCGGGTCACCCGGTTACGACGAGACCGCCCGGGTGTCGCTGCGCGCCTCGTCGACCCGCATCGTCTCGGCGGAGTGCTCCGAGCGCCGCGACTCGACGGCGATCTTGCGCGGCTTCGCCCGCTCGGCGACCGGGATCATGACGCTCAGCACGCCATTGTCGTAGGACGCGGTGATGCCGTCCGGATCGACGTCGTCGCCGATCGTGAACTGGCGCATGTACGCACCGTAGGGCCGCTCCTGCGCGAGCCAGCGGGCGCCTTCGCGGTCGGCGGCCGTGCGCACCGCGCGGATCGTGAGGAGGTGGCCGTCGACGTCCACATCCACCGACGACGGGTCGGCGCCGGGGAGGTCGGCGTTCAGGATGTAGCGGTCGCCCTCACGGAAGAGGTCGACCGGCATCAGGCGCGGCTGGCGGCTGGTGTCGAACACGCTCTGGGCGATCCGGTCCAACTGGGAGAAAGGATCGAACGACATGGCCATCAGATATACCCCTTTCTTCAATTGAGCTGATGAGAGGCGGTTCTTGTCGCCTTTCGGCCACCGATATTAGCACTCTCCCATGGAGAGTGCCAAGTATTTTTCGGGCTTGTCAAGGCGGTTCCCGACACCGGTCGCGCGGCCTACCGTGCGTGTCGTCCATCGACCGGAAGGAACCCATCGTGGCCGCAACCGACACCAAGGCGAAGAGCACCGCGAAGAAGCCGAAGACCCCCGCCGTCCGCCGCACCAGCGCTGCCGGCGTCGCCCCGACCCGCCGCGAGCACGCGGAGCACGGCTTCGTCGCGTCGACGGAGCTCGCGCAGAACCTCCAGCGCGTGCACGTCGACCTGATCGAGCTCCACCTCCAGGGCAAGCAGGCGCACTGGAACGTCGTCGGCCGCAACTTCCGCGACCTGCATCTGCAGCTCGACGAGATCGTCGAGACGGCCCGCGAGTTCAGCGACGACGTCGCCGAGCGACTCCGCGCCCTGCACGCGACCCCGGACGGACGCTCCGCCACCGTCGCCGAGCAGACCAGCCTCCCCGAGTTCCCGAACGGCGAGGTCGACACCGCGGAGACGGTCGACCTGATCACCGAGCGGCTCGAGGCGGTCGTGCGCACGATGCGCGACGTTCACGACGACGTCGACGAGGAGGACCCGACCTCGGCCGACCTGCTGCACGCGATCATCGAGAAGCTCGAGCAGTACGCCTGGATGGTCAGTGCGGAGAACCGCACGCCCAGCCGGGCCTGACCGCCCGCTCGCGGTGGCGGCCGATCAGCTCCCCCGGATCCGGCGGGACAGCTCGGCCGCCGTCTCGCGCACCCGGGCGGCGAGCGCATCCCAGCGCTCCGGCGGGACGTTCTCGCGCGGGAACGTGACGGCGATCCCGGCCGCCGGCCAGCCCGCGTGGTCGCGCACCGAGACGGCGACGGACGCGAATCCCGGCGTCACGTCGCCGTCCTCGGTCGCGTAGCCGCGCTCGCGCGCCTCGGTCACCAGGCGGCGCAGCTCGGCGTACGAGTGCGGGCCCGAGCCGGTCCGGTCCTCGAAGGCGCCGGAGTCCGGGTAGAGCGCGCGCAGCTGTTCCCGCGGGAGCGTGGCCAGCAGGGCGCGACCGCTCGCGGTGAGGTGCGCCGGGAGGCGGACGCCCACGTCCGTGACCAGCCGCGGTCTCCGCGGGGCGCGCTCTTCGACGATGTAGACGACGTCGCGGCCGTGCAGCACGGCGACGTGGCCGGACTCACCGATCGCATCCACCAGGGCCGCGACGATCGGCCTCCCCAGGCGGCTGAGCGGCTGCTGCCGGGAGAACCCGCTCGACAGCTCGTACGCGGCGACGCCCAGTCCGTAGCGCTTCGCCTCGGGGAAGTGGAGCACGAAGCCGTGCTCCGCGAGGACCGTGAGCAGGTGGTAGACGGTCGAGCGCGGCAGCGCGAGGGACGCGGCGATCGCGGCGGCGGGCACCGGTCCGCGCTGGGCGCCCAGGTAGCCCAGGATGCGCAACGTGTTCTCGGCGGCGGGCACCTTGCTCACGGCAACCTCCTCGCCGGGTGAGTCTGGGATCCCGGACACTGAGCAGCGTACCGCCGACGCGCGGACAGCACCCCCGGAGCGAGGATCGGAGCATGCTCCAGACCCAGACCTCCGTCACCGTCGGCACCGGCGCGCTGACCATCGCCGACGTCGTCGCCGTCGCCCGGCACGACGCCCGCATCGAGCTCGACGCCAAGTCGCTCGACGGCGTCGCCGCCTCCCGCGCGATCGTCGAGGCGCTCGCGGACGACACCGAGCCGCACTACGGCATCTCCACCGGCTTCGGCGCCCTCGCCACCACCTTCATCCCGGGCGACCGTCGAGCACAGCTGCAGGCCAGCCTGGTGCGGTCTCACGCCGCCGGGTCGGGCCCGGAGGTCGAGCGGGAGGTGGTGCGCGCGCTCATGCTGCTGCGCCTGTCCACGTTGATGACCGGACGCACGGGCGCCCGTCCCGAGACGGTCGAGACGTACGCGGCGCTGCTGAACGCCGGGATCACGCCGGTCGTCCACGAGTACGGGTCGCTCGGTTGCTCCGGCGACCTGGCGCCGCTCGCGCACTGCGCCCTCGCGGCGATGGGCGAGGGCCGCGTCCGCGTCGACGGTGAGCTCGTGGACGCCTCCGACGCCCTGGCCGCAGCGGGCATCGCGCCGGTCGTGCTCGCCGAGAAGGAGGGCCTGGCACTCATCAACGGCACCGACGGGATGCTCGGGATGCTCGCCCTCGCCGTCCACGACCTCCACGGACTCCTCACCGACGCCGACATCGCGGCCGCGATGAGCGTCGAGGCGCTGCTCGGCACCGACGCCGTCTTCGCCGACGACCTGCAGCGGCTGCGCCCGCAGGCCGGCCAGGCGGTCTCGGCCGCGAACCTCCGCGAGATGCTGGCCGGCTCTCCGATCGTCGCCAGCCACAAGGGCCCGGAGTGCACGCGCGTCCAGGACGCCTACTCGCTGCGCTGCTCGCCGCAGGTGCACGGCGCCGCGCGCGACACCGTCGCCCACGCCGAGCTCGTCGCGTCGCGCGAGCTGGCGTCGGCGGTCGACAACCCCGTGCTCACGCTCGACGGCCGGGTCGAGTCGAACGGCAACTTCCACGGCGCGCCCGTCGCGTACGTCCTGGACTTCCTGGCGATCGCGGTGGCGGATGTGGCGAGCATGTCCGAGCGCCGCACCGACCGCTTCCTCGACCCCGCCCGCAACCAGGGGCTGCCCCCGTTCCTCGCTCACGAGGTCGGCGTCGACTCGGGACTGATGATCGCGCAGTACACGGCCGCCGGCATCGTCTCGGAGCTGAAGCGGCTCGCCGCGCCCGCGTCGGTCGACAGCATCCCGTCGTCCGCCATGCAGGAGGACCACGTGTCGATGGGATGGGCGGCCGCGCGCAAGCTGCGCCGCGCCCTCGACGGTCTCGCCCGCGTGCTCGCCATCGAGGTCATGACCGCCGCGCGCGGTGCCGACCTGCGCGCCCCGCTGCGGCCCGGCCCCCGCACGGGCGCGGTCATCGCCGCGCTGCGCACCGCGGTCCCCGGCCCGGGTCCCGACCGTCACCTCTCCCCCGAGATCGAGGCCGCCCACGCCCTCCTCTCCTCCGGCGCACTCCGCCGAGCCGCCGACCTCCCCTAACCCGCCCCACCAGCCGCCGAGCACAGGAAAAATGCTCGCCTCGAGGCCGAGTCGCAGCGTTTTTCCTGTGCTCGACGGCAGACGAAAGGACCACACGATGGATGGAGCACGACCGGTCCGCGCCGCGCGCGGCACCGAGCTCAGCGCGAAGAGCTGGCAGACCGAGGCGCCGCTGCGGATGCTGATGAACAACCTCGACCCCGATGTGGCCGAGCGACCCGACGACCTCGTCGTCTACGGCGGCACCGGCCGCGCGGCCCGCAACTGGGAGGCGTTCGACGCGATCGTCGCCACGCTCCGCGACCTGGAGGCGGACGAGACGCTGCTCGTGCAGTCCGGCAAACCGGTCGGCGTGTTCCGCACGCACAAGTGGGCGCCCCGGGTGCTGATCGCCAACTCCAACCTCGTCGGCGACTGGGCGACATGGCCCGAGTTCCGCCGGCTGGAGGCGCTGGGCCTCACCATGTACGGCCAGATGACCGCCGGATCCTGGATCTACATCGGCTCGCAGGGAATCCTGCAGGGCACCTACGAGACGTTCGGAGCGGTCGCCCGCAAGCGGTTCGAGGGTTCGCTCGCCGGCACCCTCACCCTTACCGGCGGGTGCGGCGGCATGGGCGGGGCGCAGCCGCTCGCCGTCACGATGAACGGCGGCGCCGTCCTGATCGTGGATGTGGACCGCACGCGCCTGCAGCGGCGAGTCGACCACGGCTACCTCGATGTGCTCGCCGACGACCTCGACGACGCGGTGTACCAGGCCGTGACCGCCAAGGACGAGGGCCGCGCGCTCTCGGTCGGCGTGGTCGGCAACGCCGCCGAGGTGTTCCCCGAGCTGCTGCGCCGCGGCGTCCCCATCGACATCGTGACCGACCAGACCAGCGCCCACGATCCCCTCTCGTACCTGCCCGTCGGCTACGACGTGGAGTCGTGGCGCGAGCGCGCAGCCGCGGACCCGGAGCGCTTCACCGAGGACGCCCGCCGGTCGATGGCCGCGCAGGTGGAGGCGATGGTCGGCTTCCAGGACGCCGGCGCCGAGGTCTTCGACTACGGCAACTCCATCCGCACCGAGGCACAGCTCGGGGGATACCAGCGAGCCTTCGACTTCCCCGGCTTCGTGCCCGCGTACATCCGCCCGCTCTTCGCCGAGGGGAAGGGCCCGTTCCGCTGGGCGGCCTTGAGCGGCGACCCCGCCGACATCGCGGCGACGGACCGCGCCGTGCTGGAGCTGTTCCCGGAGGACGAGCACCTGCGCCGGTGGATCACCCAGGCGGGCGAGAAGGTGCACTTCGAGGGCCTGCCCGCGCGGATCTGCTGGCTCGGCTACAAGGAGCGCCACCTCGCCGGACTGCGCTTCAACGAGATGGTCGCCTCGGGCGAGCTCTCGGCGCCGGTCGTCATCGGCCGTGACCACCTCGACTCCGGCTCCGTCGCGTCGCCGTACCGCGAGACCGAGTCGATGGCCGACGGCTCGGACGCGATCGCCGACTGGCCGCTGCTCAACGCCCTCCTCAACACCGCCTCCGGCGCGACCTGGGTGTCGCTCCACCACGGCGGCGGCGTCGGGATCGGGCGCAGCATCCACGCGGGCCAGGTGGTCGTCGCGGACGGCACTCCGCTCGCCGCCGAGAAGATCGAGCGCGTGCTCGTCAACGACCCGGGCACCGGCGTGATGCGGCACGTGGATGCGGGCTACGAGCGGGCGGTTGAGGTCGCCGAGGAGCGGGGCCTGCGCATCCCGATGCGCGAGCAGAGCGCCGCGCGACGATGACCGCGACGCTCGTCACCGGGATCGGCGAGCTCGTCACGTTCGATCCGGCGCATCCCGGCTCCCTGGGATCGCTGGCGGACGCCGCCGTGCTCGCCGTCGACGGCCGGGTCGCCTGGACGGGACCCGCCGCGTCCGCGCCCGTGGCGGATGCCGACGACGTCGTGGATGTGGACGGCGCAGCGGTCATTCCGGGGTTCGTGGACTCGCACACCCACCTGGTGTTCGGCGGCGACCGGGCGGCGGAGTTCGAGGCTCGGATGGCCGGACGACCGTATACCGCGGGCGGCATACGGTCCACGGTCGAGGCGACGCGTGCGGCCACGGACGACGCGCTGCGCGCCCGGCTGGTCGGCTTCGTCGCCGAGCTGCGCGCCCAGGGGACGACGACCTTCGAGATCAAGAGCGGCTACGGGCTGACCGTCGCCGACGAGGAGCGCCTGCTGCGGATCGCCCGTGAGGTCACGGACGAGACGACCTTCCTCGGGGCGCATGTCGTCCCTCCCGAGTACGCGACGGATCCGGACGCCTACGTCGATCTCGTCACCGGCTCGATGCTCGACGCGTGCGCGCCGCACTCGCGGTGGATCGATGTGTTCTGCGAGACCGGCGCCTTCACGGTCGAGCAGTCGCGGCGGATCCTTGAGGCGGGGGCCGCCCACGGACTGGGCGTACGCCTCCACGCCGCCCAGCTCGGACCCGGTGACGGTGTCGCGCTGGCCGTGGAGCTGGATGCGGCGAGCGTCGACCACTGCACCTACCTCCGCGATGAGGACGTGGAACGGCTGGCCGCCTCCCGGACCGTTGCGACCCTGCTCCCGGGCGTCGAGTTCTCGACCCGGCATCCCTATCCGTCGGGACGGCGGCTGCTGGATGTGGGCGCGAAGGTCGCCCTCGCAAGCGACTGCAACCCCGGCTCGTCGTTCACCTCGTCGATGCCGTTCTGCATCGCGCTCGCGGTGCGCGAGATGGGACTGACG
The DNA here is from genome assembly GCA_001647635.1 of Leifsonia xyli. Taxonomy (NCBI): domain Bacteria; kingdom Bacillati; phylum Actinomycetota; class Actinomycetes; order Micrococcales; family Microbacteriaceae; genus Leifsonia; species Leifsonia xyli. The sequence goes on from CP014761.1 coordinate 1,780,187, forward strand.
CCGGCGGAGGCGTTGCGGGCGACGACGCTCGGCGGAGCGGCCGCCCTGCGGCGGGACGACGTCGGGCACCTGCGCGTCGGGGCGCGCGCCGACCTCGTCGTGCTGCGCGCCCCCTCCTACCTCCACCTCGCGTACCGCCCCGGCGTCCCCCTCGTCGAGCGCACCCTCACCCTCTAGCGGGCCGCCCGCCCCCATCGAGTACACGAAGAGTGCACGGCCGCGCGGCGTGTCGCGTGCACTCTGCGCGGACTCGACGGTGGAAACTCAGGCGGGTCAGCGGGAGGCGAGGCCGGCGGCGGCCTCGAGGACGAGCAGCGCGGCGAGGCGGACGGTGCGCTGGTCGGGGGTGTCGGCGCTCGCATCGACCTCGGCGATGTCGAACGACCGCACCAGAGGGGACGAGGCGGCCAAGCGCGCGAAGCGGCGCAGCTCCCACGCAGCCAGGCCGCCGGGGAGGGACGCCGGGCACCCCGGGGCGACGGAGCGGTCGCAGACGTCGACGTCGAGGTCCACGTGGATGGGACCTCCCGCGGCGCCTGCGATGTCCAGCGCCTCGGCCATGACGTCGTCGATCGTCCGGGCGCGCAGCGCGTCGAGCGTGATGACGGTGATGCCGTGCTCCTGGGCCCGCAGCGCGTAGGCGGCCGAGTTGGCGAAGTCGGCGATGCCCACCTGCACGACGCGGCGGCCGTCGAGGCCGGCCTCCAGCAGCTCGCGGACCGGCGAGCCGTTGGAGCGCCCGTCCCGCAGATCGTGGTGGGCGTCGAGCGTGATGAGCCCTGCTGCGCCGAGCGCGTCTCCCGCGGAGCCGAGCATGGCCGGGACGGTGAGCGAGTTGTCGCCGCCGACTGCGACGGTCAGCCGGGACCGGTTCGCGGCGTCCGCCACGGCGGCGATGGCCCGTTCCCGACCCTCCGGACCGTCGGGCTCGACCACGTCCCCGGCGTCCGCGAACCGCAGCGACTCCACCTCAGCGCCGGGCACGAACGCCGAGTACCGCCGTAGCGCGGCTCTCACCGCTGTCGGCGTCCGGTGGGCGCCCGTCGGGGACAGCGAGGTCTCATGTGTCGGGATGCCGACCAGAGCCAGGTCGACGTCCTCCTCGCCCAGCGCGGGCCAGTCGCCCGCACGCGGCCAGAGGGGATCGACGGACAGCCCGTGCTCGCTCATACCGCGACCCTAACCAGCGCCGGTCGCCGGCGATGCGGCGTCGCGCGGCCGGACGTCTGGGATCCCGGACGTCCGGCCGTCGCGCGTCAGATCTGCGACCCGCCCGCGGGCCGGGTGAACACCGGCGGCTGCGGCGCATCCGGCGTGCCGTCGTCGGGCGAGCCTCCGTCTCCGGAGCCGCCGCCGCGGGGTCCGTCATCCGGTCCGCGCGGGGCGTCGCCGCCCGGGCCATCACCGGAGCCCCCGGCCGCGGCGGCCCGAGCCGCCTTGCGCGCCGCCTTCCGCTCGCGTCGCCCGATCACCAGGTTGTACAGCGTCGGCAGCACGACCAACGTCAGGACGGTGGACGAGATCAGTCCGCCGATCACCACGATCGCCAGCGGCTGCGAGATGAACCCGCCGTGGCCGGTCACACCGAGCGCCATGGGCGTCAGCGCGGCGATCGTCGCGATCGCCGTCATCAGGATCGGACGGAGTCGGCGCGAGGAGCCGTGAGCGACCGCATCCGCGACGGTCATCCCGCGTCTGCGGTATTGGTTGACCAGGTCGATGAGCACGATCGCGTTCGTCACCACGATTCCGATCAGCATCAGCAGACCGATCATGGAGGCGACCCCGAGCGGGATGCCCGACGCGATCTGGAGCAGGATGGCGCCGGTCGCCGCGAAGGGCACGGACACGAGCAGCAGGATGGGCTGCAGCAGCGAGCGGAACGTCGCCACCATGACGATGTAGACGATGAGGATGGCCGCGAGAAGGGCGATTCCGAGCTGCCCGAAGGCGTCGGACTGGTTCGCCGAGACGCCGCCGATCTTCGCCGTCGCGCCCTCGGGGAGGTCGGCCGCCTTCAGTGCAGCCGAGACGTCCGCGTTCGCGGTCGTCAGGTTGTCGGTCGCCGGGGTCGCCGTCACGCTCGCGGTCCGGAGTCCGCGCTGGGTGGTGACCGTGGAGGGACCCTTGACCTCCGTGACCGAGGCCAGCGTGTCGAGCGGGACGATGCCGGTGGCGGTCGGGATCGGCAGCTGCGCGAGGCCGGCGACGGTGGTCGGCGGGTTCTCCGACTGCAGATAGATCTTGAGCGTCGTGTTGTCGATCGCGACCGATCCGGCCTGCGTCGGCTGCATCGCCTGCGAGACGATCGTGCCGACGGCGACCTCGCTCAGGCCCGCGGCGGCGGCCTTCGAGCGGTCGACCTCGACGGCGACGTACGGCAGCGACGCGGACAGATTGTCGGTCACCTGGGAGAGCGACTTCTTGGTCTGCAACTGCGTGAGAACGGAGTCCGTCGCCTTCTGCAGGTCACCGTCGTTGCTCGCGGTGATGTCGACCTGGATGTCGGACGATCCGCCGAAGCCGCTCGACGCGGACAGGGTGAGCTCCCCCTGGCCTTCGATGCCGTCGATCTCGTGCTGGATCGTGCTCTGCAGCTTCGCCTGGTCGGCGTTCGGGTCGGTCGTGATCGAGAACGTCGTGCCGCCCCCGCCGCCGGTGAAGGCGTCCCGGAGCGACGAGCCGGACGACCCGATCGACACCTGGACGGTCTTCACGCCCTTCGTGTCGATCAGCTTCTGCTCGACCACCTTCGCCGCGTCGTCCTTCGCCTGGAGGCTTGCGCCCGGGTCGAGGGTCTGGGTGACCGTGAGGGAGTTCTGTCCGCTGGATCCGAGGAAGTTCGTCTTCACGAACGGGAACGCGAAGAACGTGAGCACGAGCACCAGCGCGGCCGCCACCACGGTCACCCACGAGTGCTTCAGGGTCCATCGGATGATCGGCAGGTAGCCGGCCTGCAGACGCGACGGGTGCTCGAGCTCGTCCACGCCGGCAGCGGCCGCCTCGTCGACGGACAGGTGCGAGGCGTCGGTCGCCGACTGGTTCGCACCCTCGTGCTTGTGCACCTTGGGCGCACGCAGGAACCAGTACGCGAGCACCGGCACGATCGTGAGGGCGACGAGCAGCGACGACAGCAGGGCGATGGTGACGGTCAGCGCGAACGGGCGGAACAGCTCGCCGGTGACGTCGCCGACGAAGGCGAGCGGCAGGAACACCGCCACCGTCGTGATGGTCGACGCCGTGATCGCTCCGGCCACCTCGCGGACGGCCTTGACGATCGTGACGGCGCGATCGACGCCGGGCACGAGCTGTCTCCTGATGTTCTCGATGACGACGATGGAGTCGTCGACGACACGTCCGATCGCGATCGTGAGCGCGCCGAGCGTGATGATGTTGAGCGTGTAGCCGGTCGCCCACATGACGACGAACGTGATGAGCACGCTGGTCGGGATGGACACGATCGTCACCAGAGTCGCCCGCACCGACAGCAGGAACACGAGGATGACGATGACGGCCATGGCGAGGCCGAGCAGGCCCTCCTCGGCGAGGGAGTTGATCGACTGGGTGATGAACGGCGCCTGGTCGAAGACGACGGTGATCTTCGCGTCCGAACCCAGCTTCTTCTCGAGGTCCGGGATGAGGTTGGTGACCTCGTGCGAGACCTCGACGGTGTTCGCCGACGGCAGCTTCGTCACGGCGATCGTCAGCGCCGGCTCGCCGTTGACGCGCGAGAGGGAGGTGATCGGGTCGTCCGTCTCGGCGACGGTTGCGACGGAGCCGATGGTCGGGGGCGCGCCCGCGAGGACGACGGGCGCGTTGGCGACGGACCCGGCAGCGCCGCCGGCGCCGCCCGCCGCCGCACCGGCTCCACGTGCTCCTGCAGCGGCGCCCGAAGCTCCAGCCGACGCGGAGGAACCGCCCCCCGACGCCGACCGCACCAGCGGCAACGCGGCGATGTCATCCACCGACTTCAGCTGCTGCCCGGACTGGATCGACAGCGTCTTGCCGTCCTCGGTGATCGACCCGCCCGGGATGAGGACGCCGCTCTGCTGCAGCGCGTCCTTGATCGCCGACGAGCTCACTCCCGCCGCGGCCAGCTTCGCCGGGTCCGGCGTGATCGTGATGCGACGCCCGACCTCACCGACGAGCTGGGCGTCGTTGACGCCCTTCAGGTCTTTGATGTCCGGGAGGGCGAGCTTCGTGATGTCGTTCGCGAGCGTCCGCTGGTCGCCCGAGGACGAGACGGCGAGCTGCACGACCGGGAGGTCGTCGATGCTGCCGGACAGCACCTGCGGCTCGACACCGGACGGCAGGCCCGACTTGATGCGGTTGATCGCCTGGTCGATCTTCTGCTCCGCCGTCGCCAGGTCGGTCCCGTAGGTGAACTTCGCGGTGATGATCGACTGGTTGGTGCTGCTGACCGCCGAGGTGCTGTCGAGGTTCGGCACGCCCTGGATCGCCGCCTCCACCGGGGTGCTCACGTCGTTGTTGACGACCTCCGGCGATGCGCCCGGGTAGCTGGAGAGCACGACGAGCTGCGGGAAGGAGATCGATGGGACGAGCTCCTGCTTGAGGTTGTTCAGCGCGAGGCCGCCGAAGACCGCGGCGACGATCGTCACGAGCGCGATCAGGGCGCGGTTCTTCATGCTGAGAACGGCGAGGTAATGCACGGGTTTCCCCTTAGGGATGGGACTGACAGGACGCGCGGCAGCGGTGGCGCACGATGAAGTATGTCAGCACCCGATGGGCGACATCTTCATGCCCTGGTACGACGTGTGGATACTCCCGTGGGAGTCCGACCTGTGGACGATTTCACACCACGCTGGGCAGCGCACCGCTGTCGAAATACGGCACCGGCTCGTTCGCGGCCACCGCCCACGCGCGCGCCAGGGCGCCGAACGCACGGTCGTACTCCTGCTCCGAGTAGGTGATCGGGATGCGCAGGAAGCGCTCGAACGCGCCATCGATGCCGAAGCGGGGCCCGGCGGCGATGAGCAGACCGTGGCTCCGCGCCGCGAGCGCGAGGGCCGAGCTGACCGGCGCGCCGATCCCCACCCACGCCGTCATGCCGCCGTGCTGGACGGGCACCGTCCAGTCGGGGAATGTCTCCGCGACGAGCCGGCGCACGATCGCGCGTCCCTCCCGCAGCTGCTCCCGCCGCTCCTCCGCGATCTGCTCGAGCTGCGGGATCATGCGCGCGACGACGAGCTGCTCGATGATCGGCGTGCCCAGGTCGCTCGCCGGCTTCGCCCCGATCAGTCGCTGGACGTGGGCGCGGTCGGCGCGGATCCACCCGATCCGCAGGCCGCCCCAGAGCGTCTTGCTCGCGGACCCGATCATGATGATCGGCGCCGGCGGGGAGGCCGGGTCGGCGTACCGCGGCATGGGCAGGTAGTCGCCGACACGGTCGATGTCGAGCTCGGCGGTGGTCTCGTCGGCGACGACGATCGCGCCATGACCGGCGGCGGCGGCGAGCACCCGCTGCCGCGTGCCCGGGGACATGGTGGCGCCGGTCGGGTTGTGGAAGTCCGGGATGAGGTAGGCCAGCGCCGGGTTGGCGCGGCGGAACGTCTGCTCGATCGCGTCCGCGTCCCATCCGTCGGGCTCGTCGCCGAGACGGTGCGGACCCTCCTCGGGCGCCGTCACCGTGATGGGCACGAGCCGCGCCCCGGCCAGCCGCATCGCCTCGATCGCGTGCGGGTAGGTCGGCACCTCGATCACGACGCGGTCGCCGCGCTGCAGGAACGTCCGCGCGATCAGCGCGATGGCCTGCTGGGCGCCCACGGTGACGAGGATCTGCTCGGGCTCGGTGGGCAGGCCGCGACGCGTGTAGCGGTCCGCGATCTCCTCCCGCAGGTGCGGGAGCCCGACCGGGTCGTAGCCGGGGTCGGGCAGGAACCGCGGCAGGTCGTCGGCGGCGGCGCGCGCCGCCGCCGCCAGGGTGGAGGCGGCGGGCAGCGACGCCTTGGTGAAGTCGAGCATCCCCTCGCCGGCGACCGCCGGGAGTGGGAGGGTGCGGCCGGGCAGCCGGGTGACGCTGCCGGACCCGCGCACGCTGTCGACGAAACCGCCCTCGCGCAGCTGGCGGTAGGCGGCGGCCACGGTGGTGCGGCTGAGCTCGAGGCGGCCGGCGAGGTCGCGCTCGGCGGGCAACCGGGTGCCGATCGGGATGCGGCCGTCGAGCACCAGGAGCCGGATGCGGTCGGCGAGCGCCTGGTACCCGGCCGCGGAGGTGCGCCACGACCCCAGGAGCTGCTCGAGGGATCGGGCGGTGAGCTGGACTTCCGACATGGAGGCCACTTTAGGTGAATTGGCATCTTGCCGCCAGTCCAATCGTTGCGATTGGATTGCAGCCATGACCACCCGACTCCTTCTCACCCGGCGCCTCGTGCAGCTGCTGATCGGCCTGTTCCTCTACGGGATCGCCATCGCGCTCATGGTCCGGGGTGGGATCGGGCTGTCGCCGTGGGATGTGCTCGCGCAGGGCGTCTCGCTCAAGACGGGCATCCCGTTCGGCTTCGTCACCAACATGATCGGGCTGGTCGTGCTGGCGTTCTGGATCCCGCTCCGCCAGCGCCCGGGACTCGGGACGGTGCTCAACGTGCTGCTCGTCGGCCCCAGCGCGCAGCTGGGCCTCGACCTCCTCCCGCAGCAGACGGAGCTGTGGGCGCAGGTGCTGTTCTTCGCCGCCGGTCTCGCATTGCTGGCCGTGGCGACCGGCCTCTACATCGGCCCGCGTCTCGGCCCGGGGCCGCGCGACGGGCTGATGACCGGACTGCACGCGCGCACCGGGCGTCCGATCTGGATGGTGCGCACCGCCATCGAGGTGACCGTGCTGATCATCGGGTGGATTCTCGGCGGGAACGTGGGCATCGGGACGCTTGCGTTCGCGTTGCTGGTGGGCCCGCTGTGCAGCCTCACCCTCCCCTTCTTCGCGATCCGGCTCCCGCAGGACGCTGCAACGGCTGCGCCGCTGGAGAGCGAGCTCGAGGGAACGGCCGAGCAGTCGGCCGGCCTCGAGGAGGAGCAGGATGCCGTCCGTTTCGACGTGCGCGACGGCATCCTGCTCGAATCCGACCGGGCCGCGCACCAGCGCACGCAGCGCTCCGACGACCCGCTCGTGCGGGCCCCGCAGCCGGACCGCGCCGCCCCGTCCCCGCGCGAAGCGACCTCGACCCGTCCGTCTCGTACCGTGGCCGCCCACTGGCTCGACGACCGCATCACCCGCCGCCCGCGCCACCCCTAGGCGAGGTGGGCGGCGGCGTAGGCGCGCAGGGCGTCGCGGACGAAGGCGGCACCCTCGCGGCCGCCGTAGTTGGCGGCGAAGCGGTCGTCGGCGACGTACATCTCGCCGAGGCCGGTCAGGTACGCGGCGACGGGAGCGCCCGTGCCGTAGCCGGGCGTGCCGGGGATGCCGGCCAGCCACTCCGCGTGACGGCGAGCCAAGGCCTGCGCCTCGTCCGAGTCGGGGGCGATGCCCGACGCGGCCGCGGCCTGCCAGTCCCGCGCCAGCTGCTCCTGACGCTGCTGCCACTCCCGCCGCTCCTCCGGCGTCTTGCTGCGCCACCACCGGTCGGACGCCGCGTACGCATCCTTCCCCCAGCGCTGCTCGACCTCCTCCTTGTACTGCGTGTGATCGAACCCGTCGAACATCTTCTCGGCCACGATCTCCTCTCCTTCCTCCACTGCGTGGATCGTCGACTCGACCGACGCGATCTGCCGCGCCAGCCGTTCCCGCTCCGCCTGTAACCACGCGAGGTGGTCGCGCAGGGCGGGGACCGCATCCGTCCGGTCGTCGAGCACGCGGCCGATGGCGTCGAGGCCGAGGCCGAGCTCGCGGAGCAGGAGGATGCGCTGCAGCCGCACAAGGGAGTCGCGGTCGTAGTACCGGTAGCCGTTGCCGCCGACCCGGCTCGGACGGAGCAGCCCGACGGCGTCGTAGTGGCGCAGCGTGCGGCTGGTGGTGCCGGCGATCCGCGCGATGTCCTGGATGGACCAGTCCATGTCGTCCTCCTCTCCTGCGGTGCGGAATCCACGCTAGGAGTTGACGTTACGTCAAGGTCAAGCGCCTCGGACAGTCCCGGATAGAGTGGCCCGGTGACAGGCATCCGCTCGACCGTCCGCGTCGCCCCCGGCATCCTCTTCGTCGAGGGCCCGCTGTCGAATTGGACCGTCTTCACCGGGAACGGCGCCGTCGAACTCGTCGACTGCGGCTACCCCGCCGACCTGCCGCTGGTGGAGGAGTCCATCCGTCGGGCGGGCGCCGACCCCGCCGACCTGCGCCGCATCCTCATCACCCACGGCCACTCCGACCACCTGGGCGGGAGCGCGCGCTTCGCCGAGCGCGGCGTCGTCGTGGCCACGACGACGGCCGAGCTGCCGAACGTGCGACGAGACGTCACCGAGCAGGTCACGATCCGCGACCTGCTGCCGTCCGTCCTCAAGCGCGGCACCGTCCGCTGGGCGATCGCCGCGGTGCGCGCGGGCGGTCTCGGCGATGTGGGCGTCCCTTCCGCCGTCGCGTTCGAGGGCGATGAGGTGCGCCTCAGCACCGGCCACATCCTGCAGCTGCTCGCAGCGCCCGGCCACACGACCGGGAGCGCCTGCTTCATCGAGCCCGAGTCGCGCTCGCTGCTCTCCGGTGACGCGATCGTCGGCGGGCATCCCCTGCTGCGCGACAGCGGGGAGCTGCAGCAGCTGCCCGCCTTCTTCCAGCACGACGCCGACGAGGCGGCACGCAGCGCCCAGCGGCTCGTGCTGTGCGACGTCGACCGGGTGCTGCCCGGCCATGGTCCGATCGTGGAGCTGGCCCGCGCCTAGCGCTTGGCGCGCGCCGGCACCTTCTTCTGCGCCGAGCCCGAGCCGACGGTCTCGGCCGACGGCTGCGCCTCCGGCTCGGGGATCGTCGAGGCGACCTGCTCCGCGGTCTGCGCCGGCGCGTCCATCGTGATCGGCACCTCGTGGATGTGGATGCGCGTGTGCGCCTTCGACGCCGGCACCAGCGGCCGCCGTGCGACGGGGCGCACCGGCTCGCCGCGGCGGTCCTGGCCGGGGAGCGGGCGCGACCGGCGCCCGTAGATCAGCGACGAGGAGTCGAGCAGCCAGGGCACCAGCGCGACCGTGACGCCGTGGCACAGCATGAGCTGCTTGCTGATGCGGCGGGCACGGTGGTTGTGCAGGATGGTCTCCCACCAGTGCCCCACGATGTACTGCGGCAGGTAGACGGTGACGACCTCGGAGCCGTGCTCCTCGCGCCGGTGCTTGAGATACTTCACCAGCGGCACGCCGAAGTCGCGGTACGGCGACTCGATGATCGTGAGCGGCACGTGGATGTTCTGCTCGATCCACTGGCGCTGCAGCTTCTGGGTCGCCTCCTCCTCGATCGAGACGTGGACCGCCTCGATGGAGTCGTGCCGCGCCGCGATCGCGTAGTCCAGCGCCTTCAGTGCCGGCTTCTGCATCTTGCCGATGAGCACGATCGCGTGGTCGCCGACGCTGCCGAACGTGGTGATCGGGTCGACCTCGATCTCCTTCTCGACATCGCGGTAGTACCGGTTCACGCCGAGCATGAGGAACCAGAGGATCGGCATGAAGATGAAGACGAGGTACGCGCCGTGCGTGAACTTCGTGATCGTGACGACGATGAGCACGATCGCCGTCAGGCACGCGCCGAACGCGTTGATGCAGAGCGACCGGATGATGCCGGTGCGCTCCCGTCCGGTCTGGCCGCCGGACCGCAGCAGCGTGATCCAGTGCTTCACCATCCCGGACTGGCCGAGGGTGAACGAGACGAAGACGCCGATGATGTAGAGCTGGATGAGCTGGGTCAGGTTGGCCTGATAGACGACCAGCAGCACGGTCGCGGCCAGAGCCAGGATGATCATGCCGTTCGAGTAGACCAGGCGGTCGCCGCGGGTGTTGAGCGCCTTCGGGGCGTACGAGTCGCGGGCGAGCACCGAGCCGAGCAGCGGGAAGCCGTTGAAGGCGGTGTTCGCCGCGAGCAGCAGCACGACGGCGGTCGCGGCCTGCACCAGGAAGAAGAAGAACGTGTTGTTGCCGAAGGTGGCTGCGGCGATCTGCGCGATCAGGCTGCGCTGCGGCTGCGTGGCGCACTGCGCCCAGCCCTGCAGGTCGCAGGGGTTCTCGGCGTAGTGGACGCCGCTGATCAGCGCGGTCGCGGTCAGCCCGGCGAACAGCGTGATGGCGATGCCGCCCATGAGGCCCAGAGTGACCCGGGCGTTCCGGATCTTCGGGGTGCGGAACGCGGGCACGCCGTTGGCGACGGCCTCGACACCTGTCAGGGCCGAGCATCCACTGGAGAACGCGCGGAGGAGCAGCAGCACGACCGCGGCCTGGGTCAGCGAGTCGGCGTGCACCTGGTAGCCGGCGGACTCGGCGACGGGGGCGTCGCCGAAGACCGTGCGGACGAGGGCGGTGACGATCATCAGCGCGATGCTGCCGATGAAGATGTACGTCGGGAGGGCGAACGCCTTGGACGACTCGCGCACGCCGCGCAGGTTGACCGCGGCGATGATGACGACGCAGAGAATGGCCAGCTCGACGCGCCACGGCGCGAGGAACGGCAATGCCGAGATCACGTTGTCGACGCCCGACGCGACGGACACCGCGACGGTGAGCACGTAGTCCACGAGCAGCGCAGAGGCGACGACCAGCCCGGCCTTCTCGCCGAGGTTCTTGTGCGCCACCTCGTAGTCGCCGCCGCCCGACGGGTACGCCTTGACCAGCTGGCGGTAGCTCAGGACGACGGTGATGAGCAGGACGACGACGGCCGCGGCGACCCACGGGGCGAAGGTGAGGAACGCCAGCCCGCCGAGCAGCAGGATCATCAGCAGCTCCTGCGGGGCGTAGGCCACGCTGGAGAGGGCGTCGGAGGCGAAGATGGGTAGGGCGAGGTGCTTCGGGAGCAGCTGTCCTTCGAGCTTTTCGCTCGGAAGCGGGTCGCCGATCAACCAGCGCTTCGGGGATCTCCCCTCATTTGTCACGAGGTGCGAGCATACTCGCTGGCAATGCACTGTCAAGTCGGCGCGTCGCGCGCCGGTGAGCCGCCCGATCTGCAAACACTGGGCCTGCACCGCGCGGAGGGGCGCCGCCCGCGATTTCTCGCGGCGCGGCGACCGGAAGGGCTGCTGCTGGGAGCCGGATGAGCGTTCGCTGACTCTTCCCCGAAACGGTCGGATGCGGTCAACGTCCGGCCAGCGCCTCCGCGACCGCGCGGCGGACCCGGTCGAGCTCGCCCTTCAGGAACGGGACGGCATCCTCCGGGAGCGCGCCGCGCGCCGCGTACGACCGCAGGTCGGTCCGCAGCTCCTGCCGGAACTCGTTGAGCGCCGCCTCCGCGTCGCGGACGGCCGCGTTGCCGGCCATCCGCGCATCCCGATCGGCGTCGCGCGCCTCCTGGCGCGGGTCGACGCGGGAGGCGTTCCGCTTCGCCTCGCGGGCTGCCGACGCGAGTTCGGCGCGCAGCGTGCGCATGGCGTCGTTGACGCCCGCGCGCACCTCGTCGGCGAGACGGCGCACCGAATCCGTGACCTCGTCCTCGATCGCGTCGAGCTCCGGACGACGCGCGGCCAGCTCGGCGCGGCCGGCGTCCGTGATGGCGTAGACGGTCTTGCGGCCCTCGGTGGTCTTGGTGACCAGGCCCTCCTCCTCCAGCTTCGCCAGCCGGGGGTAGATGGTGCCGGCGCTCGGGCTGTAGGTGCCCCCGAACCGGTCGGTGAGCGCCTGGATGAGCTCGTAGCCGTGCCGCGGAGACTCGTCGAGCAGGCTGAGCAGGTACAGCCGGAGGCTGCCGTGCGAGAAGACGGGACTCACGCCGTCGCCTCCTGGGCTCCAGCGCTCTGCGTGGTCGCCGCGCTGCGGAGCACGGCGGCGTCGCCCGAGACGGAGTTGACGCTGATCTCGACCCAGGTGCCGTTGAGCGAGCCGGACGTTCCGGTGTACCCCCGACCCATGCCGCCGACGACGGTCATGTTGTCGAGCTGCACCTTGCCCGACACCGTGTCCACGCGGTAGCGCGCGCCGACGGCCTCGGGGATGCGGATGGTCGTGTCCCCCGACACGGTGTTCACACTGATCTCGTCCGGCGTGCCGGTGACGTCGATCATGACGTCGGCGGAGACGCCCGCCGCGGAGAACCGGTGGATGGCGCCGGTCGCGGTCACATCACCCGAGACGGTGTGCGCGACGATGCGTCCGGTGTGGTCGCGGACCGACAGCTCGCCGCTGACCGAGTTGAGCTCGATGTCGCCAGTGAGCCCGTCGGCGACGACGTCGCCGTTGACCGTGCTCAACCTGGCGTCGGTGGAGAGGCCCGAGACGAGGGCGGTCGCGGAGACGACGCCGAACTTGAGCTCCACGTCGCGCGGGACGAGCACGCTGATCTCGGCCTTGGCGCTCGACCGCATCGACTTGAACACCTCGATGAAGTTGTCCCAGCGCAGCTGCGGGTGATCGATCTCGAGGCGGTCGCCGTCGATGACGATCTTCAGGTCGCGCCCGGCGACCGAGTGGACCTCGATCCGCGCGCCCGGCTCGTCGTGCCCGACGATGTCGACCTGGCCGCCGAGCAGTCCGACCTTGAGGGTGCGGACGATCTCCACGTCGATGGTGCGGCTCTCGCCCGGCTGGATCAGCCACTTCTCCTGTGCCATGTCCTGATGCTCCTTGTTCTCCGGTCCGTGCCGGGACCGTCGGTGACTCGCGTTATATCGCGACTGTTGACGTGAATCACGATATATCGCGAATTCGACTCGCACAAGCAGCGCCGGCAGGAATCAGGGTCTGCTCAGGGAGGACCCCGAGTGGATGCGCCTCAGCGCTTGAGCCAGGGTTGCAGCATCCGGGTGACGAACGGCAGCAGCACATACGTCATGGTCGGCGTCAGGCACAGCGTGCTGATCAGCACCGTGGCGAGGGGCCACAGCGTGTGCCAGCCGGGGACGAAGGTGACCGTCAGGTAGGTGAACAGGAGCGACAGCGGGAAGAAGCCGAGCCAGATAGTCACCGCCTGCTTCCACCGCGGCGGTGCGGCCGGGACGCCCGGCTGCGGCTCGTCGAACCAGCCCTCGATTCCCGTGCGCCGCTCGACGCGGGACACCTCGACGAGCTCGCGGCCCTCGTACAGCCAGTCGGCGCGGTCGTCCGAGGCCTCCCAGGCCTCCAGGGTCGCCGCGTCCGCGAAGCGGTACAGCATGTGCCAGTCATCGGAGTCGGCGTGGGCGCGCACCCATCCTGAGCCGAGGAAGCCCTCGTAGGTGTTCGCGAGGTTCACACCCGACTGCACCCAGCGGGTGACATCAGCCAGGCGACTGCCGTCGACGCGGCGGGTGATGGACACGGTGATCGGGAGGCGACGCGCTCGTGGCGCATCCAGCAGAGGCTCTTGTGGAGACATGCCTCCATTGTCTCCGGCCGGCGTTACAGGCGGATTTCGCCGGTCAACGCCCGCTGATGAGCGTCGGCCCCTCCCGGACCACGAGCCGCGGCGCCACCAGGCGGTGCCGTGGATCGGCGACCTCCTCGTCCGTCCGCACCCGGCCGCCGTGGGCGCCGGTGAGGAGTTCGAGGACGCCCGCGGCGACCTCGTCGAGCTGCTGCCCGACGCTCGAGAAGCCGAGCGACGCAGCGACCGGGGTGTCGTCGTAGCCGACGACCGGGATGCGGCCTCCGGTCGCCGTGAGCACGCCCAGGGCGAGCGAGTCGGACGCGCACACCACGCCCTCGATCGGGCCGGCGTCCGCCTCCAGGCGGCGGAATGCCTCTGCGCCGAACGGCACGACGTCCTCGACCGCGGCGTCGAGGCGGCGGAGCTCGTCCTCGGCGAGACCGCTGCCGCCTCGCATCGCATCGAGCCAGCCCGCCCGGCGGTCGTCGCCGGTGCCGGACCCGCTGGGCCAGCCGACGAACGCGATGCGGCGCAGCCCCTTTAAGAGGAGGTAGGAGGTCGCGTCCCGCACGCCGGCGCGGCCGTCCACATCCACCCAGAGGTGCTGCGGATCGGTCATGTCGTCGATGCCCCAGGGCCGCCCGAAGGTGACGAACGACTGTCCGTGCTCGATCAGCCACTCAGTGCGCGGGTCGCCGTGGAAGGTCGAGGTCAGCACGAAGGCGTCGACGTCGGCGGCGTCGGAGAGGCGGCGGAACTGCTCGATCTCGTCGTCGGGCCCGGACGCGGTGAACAGCAGCACGCGCAGACCCTGCCGGTCGGCCTGCTCGGTGAGCGCGTGCAGGAAGCGATCGAGGATGCTGCCGGAGATGCCGTCCTGCGTGATCGGATCGAGGCGGATGCCGATCGTCGAGCTCTTCTGGGTGCGCAGCCGGCGCGCGGAGGCGTGCGGCCGGTAGCCGAGCGTATGGATGGCCGCCTGGACGCGCTCCCGCGTCTCCGGGCGCACGAGTTCGGGTGCGTTGAGGACGTTGGAGACGGTCTGGCGGGAGACACCGGCGACGTCCGCGACATCGCTGACGGTGGGCTGCAGTCCCATCGCGCGCCTCCCCTCCTCGGCTGGATATGACCCTAGCGCTCCGCTTGACACCTTCGGAACAGCGCGGTTACTGTGGCACACATCCCGGTTTGATCGTTCAAAGTCACCGTAGCAGGTGCTGATTTGATCGTTCAAACATCGGGCGGAGACACCACGACGGACCAAAGGAGGTCGGATGCGGGCATCGCTGCAGCGCATCGTGATCTCCCCCACCAAGGAGAATCGAATGCGCAAAATCACACACCGCCGGCTCGCGGCCGGCGCCGTCGCAGCGGCGACAGCGCTCGCCCTGACCGCCTGCGGCTCCGGATTCGGCGGCAGCAGCAACGGGGGCGACTCCGGCAAGCTCACCTCGTCGGACAAGGCGCTCACCGTCATGATCGGCTCGTCCGGCGACGCCGAGACGAACGCGGTCAAGTCAGCGGTCAGCGACTGGTCGAAGAGCTCGGGCACCAAGGCGAGCGTCGTGGCGGCGAGCGACCTGAACCAGCAGCTCTCGCAGGGCTTCGCGGCGAAGAAGCCGGCGGACGTCTTCTACCTGTCGACCGACGCGCTCGCCGGGTACGCATCCAACGGCTCCCTGCTCGCATACGGCGACCAGCTCAGCAACAAGAGCGACTTCTACCCGAGCCTGGTCAAGTCCTTCACCTACGACGGCAAGTTCTACTGCGCGCCCAAGGACTTCTCGACCCTCCAGCTCGTGATCAACACCGACGCGTGGAAGGCCGCAGGGCTCACCGACGCCGACATCCCGAAGACCTGGGACCAGCTGGAGTCCGTCGCGAAGAAGCTGACCACCGGCAGCCAGGTCGGCCTCGGCATCTCCGGCGAGTACGCCCGAATCGGCTCGTTCATGGTCCAGGCCGGAGGCAACCTCATGAACGACGACAGCACCAAGGCGACGGCGAACAGCGACGCCAACGTGCAGGCGCTCGACGAGGTGAAGAAGATGCTCAACGGGGGCGAGCTCAAGTACGCCAAGGACCTCGGCGCAGGCTGGGGCGGCGAGGCGTTCGGCAAGGGCCTCGCGGCGATGACCATCGAGGGCAACTGGATCACCGGCGCTCTGAAGTCCGACTTCCCGAACATCAAGTACACGATCGCCGAGCTCCCGAAGGGACCGGCCGGCGCGGGCACCCTGCAGTTCACCAACTGCTGGGGCATCGCCGCCGACAGCCCCAACCAGGCCGCGGCGCTCAAGCTCGTGGAGAAGCTGACCAGCAAGGGCGACCAGCTCGCCTTCTCGAAGGCCTTCGGCCCGATGCCGTCGATCAAGTCGGCCGCCGACGAGTGGAAGTCGGCCAACCCCGACCTCGTCCCGTTCCTCAACGCCGCGGACTACGCCAAGGGCGTGCCGACCGCCAAGGGCTCGGCCGACGTCGTGACCGACCTCAACAGCAAGCTGGAGTCGCTGGCCACCGGCGACCCGAAGTCGATCCTCGACACCACGCAGAAGAACCTCGAAGCGCTGCTGAAGTAATTCCCTTCGACGGAGAAGAAGAAGAGTCATGTCTGCAACCACGAGTCGGCCTCGTCGCACCGGGATCCGGCGCGGCGAGGCCGCCTCGGGGTGGTTGTTCACCGCCCCGGTCATCCTGCTTCTCGGCGTGTTCCTCGTCATCCCGGTGCTCATGGCGCTGTGGGTGAGCTTCTCCGACTGGGGCGGCCGCGGCAGCCCCTTCTCGGCCGACGTGAAGTTCGTCGGGCTGCAGAACTACACGACGCTGCTGAGCGGCGGCGGCCTCGCCGAGCAGGACTTCGGCATGTCGCTCAAGAACAACGCCTGGTACGTGGTGCTCGTCGTGCCCATCCAGACCGCGGTGTCGCTCGGCCTCGCGGTGCTCGTGAACCGCGCCATCCTCCGTGGCCGCGGGTTCTTCCGCACCGCCTTCTACTTCCCGTCGGTCACCAGCTCGGTCGCGATCACCGTGCTGTGGCTGTTCCTGTTCAGCACGAGCGGCGCGGTCAACAAGGTGCTGTCGTGGTTCGGCATCCACGGGCCGAACTGGTTCAACGACCCGAGCGGCATCATCCACGACCTGCTCGCCGCCTTCGGCATCACGCAGGGCCCTGCCGCGCTGACCCAGAACACGGCGCTCGGCGTCTCGTGGTGGGACTGGCTCGGCGGTCCGTCGGTCGCCATGACGGCGTACATCATCATGGCCGTCTTCACGACGAGCGGCACCTTCATGCTGCTGTTCCTCGCGGCGCTGCAGAACCTCGGCGGCGACATCACCGAGGCCGCCGAGATGGATGGCGCGAACGCCTGGCAGCGCTTCTGGCGGATCACGCTCCCCCAACTCCGCCCGACGCTGTTCACCGTGCTGACCCTCGGCCTCATCGGGTGCTGGCAGGTGTTCGACCAGATCTACACGGGGACGCGGGGCGCGCCGGGCAAGACGACGCTGACGCCGGCGTACCTCTCTTATCAGACCTCGTTCGTGAACCAGTCGTGGGGTCAGGGCGCCGCGATCGCGTTCATCCTGTTCGTCATCATCGTGGTGTTCACCCTGTTCCAGCGCTGGGTGCTCCGCGAGCGGAAGGTGTCCAAGCGACGGATGCGGCTGTACCAGCCGGCGCTGGCCGCCGGCACGGCCGCGGGCGGGGCGCCGAGCAGCGTGCCGTCCACCGCCGACGAGACCGACCGGAAGGGAGCGCTCCGATGACCACGACCACAGCGCAGGACGCCGTCTCGATCTCCCCGCCGCCATCGGCTCCGCGACCCACCGGCCGCCGTCGCAGGTCGACCGGGACGATCGTCGCGACCTCGATCACCTACGCGATCCTCGTCGTGCTGGCCGTGATCTACATCATGCCGTTCCTCATCCAGCTCGCGACCTCGTTCAAAACGGACGCGGAGGCCTCGGCCAACCCGGTCTCGCTGATCCCGCAGACCTTCACCACCGCCGCCTACACGAAGCTGTTCCTCAACTCCGACTTCCCGGTCTGGTTCGGTAACACCGCGCTCGTGACCGTCTTCGTCACCGCCGGGCGGGTCTTCTTCGACTCGCTGGCGGGCTACGCGCTGGCGCGTCTGCACTTCCGCGGGCGGACCGTCGTGTTCGCCGCCCTCGTCGCCGTCATGTCGGTGCCGATGGTGGTGCTGCTGATCCCGAAGTTCCTGGTCATCAACCAGCTCGGCATGTACGACTCGTACACGGGCATGATCCTGCCCCTGCTGACGGACGCCGCGGGCGTCTTCATCATGAAGAACTTCTTCGAGTCGATCCCGGCGAGCGTCGAAGAGCAGGCGCGGATCGACGGAGCCGGGACGTTCCGCGTGTTCTGGTCGATCGTGCTCCCGATGGCGCGGCCGGCGCTCATCACGATCATCATCCTGTCGTTCCAAGGGTCGTGGAACGAGCTGGCGCACTTCATCGTGTCGACGCAGAGCCCGGCGCTCACCACTCTGACCAAGGGCGTGGCGGGACTCGCGAGCGGCCAGCTCAGCCAGGGGAGCCAATACCCGCTGAAGCTCGCTGCGGCGGCGATCATGACCATCCCGGTCGCGGTGCTGTTCTTCGTCTTCCAGCGGCGCATCATGAATTCGAGCGAAGGGGCGGTGAAGGAATGACGGCGAGCGAGCCGACCATCCTCGCCACGTGCGGCGGGCTGAACGCGGGAGGCTGGACGGACTCGGTCTACGGACCGCTGCTCCACCATGCGATCGCTCTAGCCGAGGTGCGCGGACGCGCGCCGCGGGTCACACACGTCAACACCGCCGGCGGCGATCAGCGGCACGTCGAAGGCGGTGAGCTGGAGGCGGCACGCGCTGCGGGCGTGGACGCGACGCACCTGCGGCTGTTCCCGCATCCGAACCTCCCGGATCTGCGTGACCACCTGCTGCGCCAGGACGTGATCTGGGTCAGCGGCGGCAGTCTCGTGAACCTGCTCGCCGTGTGGCGGGCGCACGGCGTGGACCGGCTGCTCGCCGAGGCGTGGCGGCGCGGCGTCGTGCTCGCCGGAGGGTCGGCGGGAGCGCTCTGCTGGCACGAAGGCGGGACGACGTCGTCCTACGGCCCGGGCATCTCCGCCGTCGCGGACGGGCTCGGGCTGGTGCCCGGCTCGCTCGCCGTGCACTATGACTCGGACCCGAGCCGCCGGCCGGCGCACCAGCGCGCGGTCGCCGACGGCATCCTGCCCGACGGCTACGCGCTCGACGAGGGGACTGGCGTGGTCTACCACGGCCACGAGCTCGTCGACATCGTGGCCGAGCGGCCCGGAGTCTCCGTCTGGCGCGTCGAGCGCGACGGGGACGGTGTGCGCGAGACCCGCATCCCGCCCCGGGTCCTCGACGAGGAGGCCGCCGCATGACCGCATCCCACCCCACGACCGACGCCCCTCCGGCGTCCCGGACCACCGTCACCGAACACGAAGGCACGACCCCCACGATGACCCAGCCCCTGCAGCCGCTCCTCCACGACAGCGTCGTGGTGCTCTCCGCACCGTCCCAGGCGTGGTCGGCCCCCGACGGGCGGATCGACGGTCACGGCATCCACGGGTTCTACCACTCCGACCTGCGGGTGCTCGACCGCATCCTGCTGACGGTCGGCGGTGCCGAGCCCGAGCACATCGCGACCTCGGGGTCGTCCGCGGCGGAGGCGGTGTTCACCTCGCTGGCCCGTGGGATCGACGATGCGACGGCGGATCCGCGGGTCCGCGTCGACCGCACCCGGACCGTGCGCGCGGGCGCGCTGGAGGAGAGGATCGTCCTGCGCAACGCGCTCGGCTCGTCCCTCCGCACGGTCGTGGCCGTCGCGCTGCGCGCGGACTTCTCGCCGATGCAGCAGATCAAGGCCGGGCTGAGCGGCAGCGAGCATCCGGTGTCGGTGTCGGCGGACGACACCTCCGGCGCCGTCCTGCGCAGCGGCCCGGTGTCGGCGCGGCTGTCCGCCCCGGACGCCGACGTGACGGTCGATGACGCCGCGATCACACTCCGGTGGGAGGTCGAGGTTCCGGCCCATGGCGAGATCGCCGTCGGCTGGAGCATCGAGGTGGCCGACCCGACCGCAGTGGTCGGCGGCGCTGCTCCGTCAGCGGAGTGGGAGGCGTTCACGGCCGAGACCGGCGACTCGCGTCTCGCGTCGTGGCTGCACCGCGCGCTGGCGGACCTGCAGGCGCTGCGCATGTCGACCGTCGAGCGCCCGGACGACGTCTTCCTCGCGGCCGGAGCGCCCTGGTTCTTCACACTGTTCGGCCGCGACTCGATCTGGGCGGCCCGGATGCTGCTGCCGCTCGGGCACGAGCTCGCCGCCTCCACACTCCGGGTGCTCGCGCACTTCCAGGGCACCGAGAACGTCGACGCGACCGCCGAGCAGCCCGGCAAGATCATGCACGAGCTGCGGCCGGCCGCCCTGACCATCCCCGGCGAGGGCGTCGTGCTCCCTCCTCTCTATTACGGCACCGTCGACGCGACCGCGCTCTGGGTGTGCCTGCTGCACGACGCGTGGAAGTGGGGCATGTCGCAGGACGAGGTGGAGGCGCTGCTGCCCCACCTGGAGGCGGCCCTGGCGTGGATGCGCGACTACGGCGACAGCGACGGCGACGGGTTCCTCGAATACGTCGACACGACCGGCCACGGACTCGCCAACCAGGGCTGGAAGGACTCCGGCGACTCCATCCAGTGGCGTGACGGCACGCTCGCCGAGGGGCCGATCGCCCTGTGCGAGGTGCAGGGCTACGCCTACGAGGCGGCGATCGGCGGTGCGGAGCTGCTCGACGCGTTCGGGCGCGACGGCGGCTCCGCCTGGCGCGAATGGGCGGCCGACCTGAAGGCGCGGTTCGCCTCCGCCTTCTGGATCGACGACCCGGCCGGGGCCTACCCCGCGGTCGCCTTGGATGCGTCCAAGCGCCGCGTCGACACGGTCACCAGCAACATCGGTCACCTGCTCGGGACGGGCATCCTCGACGAGCCGCAGGCCGAGCTCGTCGCGCGACGGCTGGTCTCGCCCGAGCTGTGCTCCGGTTACGGGCTGCGGACGATGTCGACCGACTCCGAGGGCTACTGGCCGCTCAGCTACCACGGCGGCTCCGTGTGGGCGCATGACACCGCGATAGCGGTGACCGGGCTGGTCCGGGACGGGTTCCGGGCGGAGGCGGCGCTGCTGGCCGACGGGCTGCTCGCCGCGGCGGACGGCTTCCGCTACCGGATGCCGGAGCTGCACTCCGGCGACCCGGCGAGCGAGACGTCGGCGCCCATCCCGTATCCGGCGGCGTGCCGTCCGCAGGCGTGGTCGGCGGCCGCCGCGGTCGCGGTCCTGAGCGCGCGGCTCGGCCTGCAGGCGGATGCGCCGGCGGGCACGTTCAGCGTCGACCCCGACCCGGCCGCCGGCTCCATCCGCGTCCGCGGCCTCCGCTTTGCGGGCGAGCCGCGCGACGTGACCGCCTGACGCGCCGCCGCAATTGCGGCGTCACGGAACGTCTGTAGCGGCTCGCGCAGCCGCAGTTGATCCGAGACGCCGCAGTCCGCGGAGGCGGCCGCTAGAGCTGCGCCATGATCTGGCGGGCGATGATGCGGCCCGCCCGGTTGGCGCCGATGGTGGATGCCTGCGGTCCATACCCGGCGAGGAATATGCGCGAGTCCTGCCAGGACGCGCCCGACGCGACCGTGAGTCCGCCCGCTTTCTCGCGCAGCCGCAGCGGCGCGAGATGGCGGAGCTCGGGGCGGAAGCCCGTCGCCCAGATGATCGCGTCCGCCTGGCTGAAGGAGCCGTCGGGCCAGCGCACGCCGTCCGCCTCGATGCGGGAGAACATCCCGCGCTCGACGAGGACGCCGCGCTCGATGCCCGCCGCGATCCGGCGCGTTCGGGGCACGCCCGTGCCGCTGACGATCGACGGGAGCGCCTGTCCGTTGCGTGCGGCGGCGTCCTGCATCGCGACGGCGGCGACGCCGCCCTCGATGGTGAGCTCGGACTCGTCGCGGAAGTCGACCGGACGCCGGGTGGCCCAGGTCAGTGAGGCCGCGACCTCCTCGAGCTCGAGCAGGAACCCGATCGCGCTCGTCCCGCCGCCCACGACGACGACCGACTGGCCCGCGAACTCCTGCGCAGAGATGTACGACGAGGTGTGCACCTGCCGGCCGCGGAAGTCGTTGACGCCCGGGTAGTACGGGACGAACGGAGCGCCCCACGTGCCCGTCGCGTTGACGACGATGCGCGTCGCGGTCTCGCCCGCGGTGTGCTGCACGATGAGGTCCGCCCCGCGGTCGAACACGCTCGTCACGGTGACGGGACGCTGCACGTCGAGTCCGAAATGCTCCTCGTAACGGCGGTAGTACCCGGCGACGATGTCGCGCGCCGGGAGGGTCCGATCCGCGGTGTCGAAGCTCAGGCCGAGCTCGGCCATCCCGGGAAGATCGTGGACGTGGTGAGCGCTGCCGAGCTTGAGCGCGTCCCATCGGTGCTGCCATGCGCCACCGGTGATCGGACCGCGGTCGTAGATGATGAAATCGACACCGGGAGTGAGCTCGAAACGGCGCAGGTAGTACGCGACCGCGAGACCGGCCTGGCCTGCGCCGATCACCACCACCTGGGTGTCGGTCCTGGTCGTGCTCACGCGCTCATCCCATCACTTCTCGCTGTGCGCGAACTCGGGGTCCCGTGGGGGCCGCATGCTAAACTGCATCCTAGTTTTCATTGTTTCTATCGGATTCCCGAGCGAGTCTCTCGCACGGGCTGGGACCAAAAGGGGGTCACGCATGGGGCGCGGCCGTCAAAAAGCGAAGCACACCAAGATCGCTCGCGAGTTGAAGTCGTTCAGTCCGAACGTGAACTACGACGCGCTGGAGCGCGAGCTGACCGGCCACTCCCACGGCGAAAGCGACCCGTACGACAAGTGGGCCGAGTACGCGACCGACGACGAGGTCGAGTACGAGGACGAGGACGAAGAGACCGGCACCACGCCGAAGCGCGCGTAGCGCCTCCCGTCCCTCCGAGCGCGATGCGCTCGCATCGCCCTGCGTGACGCGCGGACTCATCCCACGCGTGCGGTACGGAGCGCGGCCGCCCGGACGAGTCTGACGACGCCGCCGACCCCTCCGGCGGTGATCAGGATGCCGCCCACGAGCATGGCCAGGTCCTGAGCCGCGTTGACGGTCGCCGTCACGGCCGGGGTCGTCGGGTCATCCGGAGGCAGTGCCGACGAGATCGCCGCGGCGCCGGCCGGGCCGCTGCCTGCGCTGTTCGGGGCGGCGGCCGTCGCGACCGCGGGGACGGCAGGGAGGCGGATCGTCGCCGACGCCGTGGTGACGGCGGTGGATGCGCGCTGCAGCAGCACGAAGAAGCTCGCCGCGGACGACCCCGCCGCGCGGGCAGGCAGGGAGATGCGGAGCGTGGTGCTGGACTGCCCGTCCAGGAGCGCCACGGTCGTGGCGACGGGCGTGTAGTCGGCGCCGGCCAGCGCCGTGCCGTCGGCCGTCATCACGTCGACGGCGGCGTCGCCCTGCGCCGACGGGCGGGAGATCGTGACGAGGACGCTCGTGCTGCCGGCGACGACGGAGTCGGCCGCGACGGCGAGCGGGGCCCCGGCGGCGACTCCGGTGAAGGCTGCGGTGCCGGTGGAAGCGAGGAGGCCGGAGCCGGTGGCGGGCGTATACGTCGCCTTGACCGTGTGCGGACCGGGCGCGGCCACGGGCAGCCTCGCGCGGGCGACGCCGACGGCCGAGACCGGCACGGTGACCTCAGGCCCGCTGTCGAGCGCGAACGAGACGGTGCCGGTGGAGGGGGCGCTGAGCAGGAGGCGTCCGACCGTCGCCGTGACCTCGGCCGTGCCCGCGGCTGCAACCTGGGTCGGCGCGCTGACGCTGACGGCCGTGGCGGCGGTGCAGGCGGGTGCGGCGTCGAAGCGCGCCTCGGTCGCGCCGAGCCGCCACGCCAGGTCGGGCTCGGCGGCCGCATCGACGGTCAGCAGCCACACGCCGTGGTGCTCCCCCGGCTCGAAGCTCGACGGCTGGCCGCGGTCGGCAGCGCCCCCGGTGATGTCGTTCGCGCCGGAGCCTGGGACGACGGTGACGGCGTCGGCGGCCGACGAACGGTACCCGAGCACGACGGTGCGCGAGGTGACGGCGCCGAGGGGCGCATCCTGAACGCAGTCGACGAGCGGGACGAGAGCGTTGGGGGCGGCGGGAGGCGGGGCCGACGTCGCCAGCGCGGGGGCCGCGCCCAGCAGCCCCCGAAGGCCGCGAGAGCCACGGAGCACGCCAGGCGAAGTCGGGCGTGCGATCGGCTCACACGCGCCACTCTAGCGGGGTCGCGGGCCGATCCGCTCCGACCAAAAAGGGTGACGCGCCGGTGACGCGCCGGTCAGTCGGCGTACGTGCCGACGAGGCGCACGGCCCCGCCGTCGACGCCCTTCGCGCCCTGCTCGAAGCCCGTCAGGTCGCGCGCCGACGTGGACACGGTGCCCGCGCGCCAGGTCGGGATGCCGTCCGCCGTGATGGCCGCTGCGACCGCTTCCGCCGCCTCCGGGGCGACGACGGCGAACATCCCGATCCCGAGGTTCCACGTGCCCTCGCTCGACTCGAGCGTGCTGCCGGCCAGATCGCTCAGGATGCGGAACACCGGGGTCGGGGACCACGTCGAGCGGTCGACCTCGACCCACGATCCGACGGGGAGGACGCGCGCGAGGTTGGCCGCGATGCCGCCGCCGGTCACGTGGCTCAGGGAGTGGATCGCACCCCCGAGGGACGCATCCTGCAGCACGCGCATCAGCGGCGAGGTGTACAGGCGCGTCGGCTCGAGCAGCGCCTCGCCGACGACGCCGCCGAACTCCGCCGACTGGTCGGTGAAGCCGATGCCGCGGGCGGCGAGGATGTGCCGAACCAGCGAGTAGCCGTTCGAGTGGAGGCCGGACGATGCCATCGCGAGCACCACGTCGCCGTCGCGTACGCGCTCGGCGCCGAGCACGGCATCCGCCTCGACCGCGCCCACCGCGGCTCCCGCCACGTCGTAGTCGTCGAGGCCGAGCAGGCCCGGGTGCTCCGCCGTCTCGCCGCCCACCAGCGCCGTGCCGGTCGCCTCGCAGGCGCGGGCGATGCCGGCGACGATCGCCGCGATACGCTCGGGGACGACCTTGCCGCACGCGATGTAGTCGGTCATGAAGAGGGGACGCGCGCCCACCACGACGATGTCGTCGACGACCATGCCCACGAGGTCCTGGCCGATGGTGTCGTGCTTGTCGAGCGCCTGCGCGATCGCGACCTTGGTGCCCACGCCGTCCGTGCTCGTCGCGAGCAGCGGACGCCGGAAGTCGCCCAGGAACGAGACGTCGAACAGGCCGGCGAAGCCGCCGACGCCGCCGAGCACTTCCGGACCGTGCGTGCGGCCGACGGCCGCCTTCATCAGCTCGACGGCCCGGTCGCCCGCTGCGGTGTCGACGCCGGCTGCGGCGTAGGAGGCGGACGAGGAGGCGCTCGAGTCGGTCACCCGTACATCGTATCCGGGCGCCAGAGGCGTGGAAGAAACTACTCCTGGCGGCCGGGGTCGCCGAAGGAGAGGAGAGGTTCCAGCTCGGAGTCGGGCCCGGGCTCGCAGCCGTCGGAGGTGGCGTCGGAGCCGTCGTCCGTCGGGGAGACCGACGGGCGCTCGAGGAGGTTCTTGCCCAGGTGGTGCGCATCCGGCAGCTCGATCGGGTACTTGCCCGTGAAGCAGGCCGTGCACAGCCGCTCGCGCGGCTGCTCCGTGGCGTCGATCATGCCGTCCTCGGAGAGGTAGCCGAGGCTGTCCGCGCCGATCGACTGGCGCACCTCCTCGACGCCCAGGCCGGTCGCGATGAGCTCGGCGCGCGACGCGAAGTCGATGCCGTAGAAGCAGGGCCAGGTGATGGGCGGGCTGGAGATGCGGACGTGCACCTCGGCAGCCCCCGCCTCGCGGAGCATCGAGACCAGCGCGCGCTGCGTGTTGCCGCGGACGATCGAGTCGTCGACGACCACCAGGCGCTTGCCCTTGATGACCTCCTTGAGCGGATTCAGCTTGAGCTTGATGCCGCGCTGGCGGATGGTCTGCGACGGCTGGATGAAGGTGCGGCCGACGT
Source organism: Leifsonia xyli (assembly GCA_001647635.1). Classification (NCBI taxonomy): domain Bacteria; kingdom Bacillati; phylum Actinomycetota; class Actinomycetes; order Micrococcales; family Microbacteriaceae; genus Leifsonia; species Leifsonia xyli. The sequence continues at coordinate 1,805,719 of CP014761.1, forward strand.
AGGAGTTCTTGACCAGGCCCTGCCCGAACGGGATGCCGGACGCCTGCGCGTAGCCGATCGCCGCCGGGGTGCCGGACTCGGGGGTCGGGATGACGAGGTCGGCCTCGACCGCGTGCTCGCGGGCCAGCTGGCGGCCCATCTCGACGCGGGCCTCGTAGACGCCGCGGCCGGCGATGGTGGTGTCGGGACGCGCGAGGTAGACGTACTCGAAGACGCATCCCGCGCGCTTCTCGGTGGCGAAGCGCTGGCTGCGCAGGCCGTTCTCATCGATGGCGAGCAGCTCGCCCGGCTCGACCTCGCGCACGAAGCTCGCGCCGACGATGTCGAGGGCCGCGGTCTCGGAGGCGACGACCCAGCCGCGCTCCAGGCGGCCGAGCACCAGCGGGCGCACGCCCTGCGGGTCGCGGGCGGCGTACAGCGTGTGCTCGTCCATGAACACGAGGCAGAAGGCTCCGCGGAGGCGCGGCAGCACCTCCAGCGCCGTCGACTCGAGGGTGTGGTCGAGGTCGCCGGTGAGCAGCGCCGTGACCACGGCCGTGTCGGTCGTGTTGCCCCGGGACAGCTCGCCGTCGTGCTGCGGGTAGCGCTCGTGCACGAGCTGCATCAGCTCGGCGGTGTTGGTCAGGTTGCCGTTGTGACCGAGCGCGACGGTTCCGCTGGCGGTGGAGCCGAGCGTCGGCTGTGCGTTCTGCCAGCTGGAGGCGCCGGTCGTCGAGTAGCGCGTGTGCCCGACGGCGATGTGGCCGGGGAGCGAGTTGAGCGCGTTCTCGTTGAAGACCTGGGAGACGAGCCCCATGTCCTTGTAGATGAGGATCTTGTCCCCGTCGCTCGTCGCGATGCCTGCCGACTCCTGGCCGCGGTGCTGGAGCGCGTACAGCCCGAAGTAGCTGAGCTTTGCGACCTCCTCACCGGGGGCCCAGACGCCGAAGACACCGCAGGCGTCCTGCGGCCCCTTCTCGCCGGGCAGCAGATCGTGACTGAGAAGACCGTCGCCTCCGGCCACAGCGGACCCCTTTCAGGAAGTCGGGATGTTCAGCTCTGGGTGTCGCTCGTATCGTCCGGCGTCTCGGTGACGCGCACGTCGATTCTATCCGCCTGGACGCTGCGGGCTCGACGGGCGGTCGTCCGGTCGAGGATGAGCGCGACGACGGCTCCGAGGGCCACGCCGATGGTCACGCAGATCGCGAGCAGGAAGCCGAAGACGCTGCCGCGGTCGTACGTCGGGTTCTCGGGGAACGAGAACGTCAGGATGAGCGCGACGATCGCGAAGAGCACCGCGCCGGTGATCATGAAGCGGAAGTACCGCGGCGAGCGCCGCACGCGCACCTCGGCCGGGGTGACGGTCTCGGTCTCCTCCGGCTGCTCGGGGACCGCGGGGCTGTCGCTCATGCTTCGATTCTCCCAGATCGAAACTGGGCGCTCGTCGTGCGTCATGCCCGGCCGGGAGCCACGTCTTAAGGGGTGTGAGCGCAACAGTTCTTCGGGTCGTGGCGGGTGCGGCGTTCGCGCTCGTGATGGTGGGCGCGGCGGTCGTCGCCGTGGCCTTCGGGGTGCACCCGTGAGGTCGTGTTCCGGGGCGGGCGCTCGTCAGTAGCGCAAGGGGAGCAGGCCCTCCAGGGTCGCCCGCTGACCCGAGGCGTGAACCGCTCCGGAGGCGACCCCCTGCTCCCACGTCGTCGCGCCGGAGGCGAGGGCCAGCCAGGTCGCGGCATCCGTCTCGATGACGTTGGGCGGCGTCCCGCGGGTGTGGCGCGGGCCGGGGATGCACTGCACGGCCCCGAACGGAGGCACGCGCACCTCGACCGTATTGCCCGGAGCGCGCTCCGCCAGCAGCTGCAGCAGGTAGCGCACCGCGGTGGCTGTGGTGTCGCGGTCCGCTCCGCCCGCGACCGCCGCGCGCACGGCCGGGCCACCGACCTCGTGGGGGATCTTCGCTCTCGCCATGTCGTCCATCCTCCCCCAGTCCCGACGGCCTGGGCCGCTCCCTCTAGCATGGTGGCGTGAAGATCCTCATCCTCGGTTCCGGTGCCCGTGAGCACGCCATCATCACCGCGCTGCTCGCCGAGGAGGCCGGCCACGACATCGTCGCGGCGCCCGGCAACGCCGGCATCGCCCAGGATGTCCGGGTGGAGCCGGGGCTGGACCCGCTCGACGGCCAGGCGGTCACCGAGTACGTGATCGAGAACGGGATCGAGCTGGTCGTCATCGGCCCGGAGGCGCCGCTCGTCGCGGGCGTCGCCGACCCGCTGCGGACGCGCGGCATCCCCGTGTTCGGGCCGGGCAAGGCCGCGGCGCAGCTGGAGGGCTCCAAGGCGTTCGCGAAGCGGATCATGGATGCGGCGGGCGTACCGACCGGACGCGCCGTGCGCGCCGAGACCCTGGAGGAGGCAGAGCGCGCGCTCGACGACCTGGGCGCACCGTACGTCGTGAAGGCCGACGGGCTCGCCGCCGGCAAGGGCGTGCTGGTGACGTCCGACCGGGACGCGGCCGTCGAGCACGCCACGCACTGGCTGCAGCACGGCGGGGTGCTCGTGGAGGAGTTCCTCGACGGTCAGGAGGTGTCGCTCTTCCTCGTCAGCGACGGGCACGACGTGCTGCCGCTGTCACCCGCACAGGACTACAAGCGCCTCCTCGACGGGGACGCGGGTCCGAACACCGGCGGCATGGGCGCCTACTCCCCGCTGCCGTGGCTGCCGGACGGCTTCGTCGACGAGGTGATCGACACCATCGCACTGCCGACCGTGCGGACGCTCGCCGCCGAGCAGACGCCGTTCATCGGCCTCCTGTACTGCGGTCTGATCGTGACCGACCGGGGCATCCGCGTCATCGAGTTCAACGCCCGGTTCGGCGACCCGGAGACGCAGGTTGTGCTCCCCCGGCTCGTGACCCCGCTGTCGTCGCTGCTGTACGCGGCCGCGACGGGCGGGCTCGGCGGGATGCCGCGTCCGGAGTTCGCGCTCGACACCGCGGTCACCGTGGTGCTGGCGAGCGAGGGCTACCCCGAGGCGCCGCAGACGGGCCGCCCGATCACCGGTCTGGAGGCGGCGGCCGCGGTCCCCGAGGTGACCATCGCGCACGCGGCCACCGCCGTGGACGAGGCGACGGGCGATCTCGTCGCGACCGGCGGACGCGTGCTGTCCGTCGTCGCGCGCGGCACCGGTTTCGCCGAGGCGCGCGAGCGTGCCTACGCGGCGCTCGACCTCATCCACCTCGACGGCGCGCAGTACCGCACCGACATCGCCGCCCGCGTCTCCTGACCCCGCCGGTCAGGCGAGGAGGCGGGCGAGGAACGGGTTGCGGAAGCGCGCGTCCGGGTCGAAGCGGGTCGCCAAGGCGGCGAAGTCGGCAAGGTGCGGGTAGAGGGACGGCACCATTCCGTCGCGGTCGAGGTAGAGCTTGCCCCAGTGCGGGCGCGCGCCGAGCGGCAGCAGGGCCGCCTCGATACGCGGGAGCACCGCCTCCACCCCGGCCTGGTCGCGGAACCAGGTGAAGTGCAGCCCGACCGCGTCCGTCCCGTAGGCCGTCGACAGCCATAGGTCGTCGGCGGCGATGGTGCGGATCTCGCTGATCTGCAGCAGCGGGGCGATGACAGGCGCGAGTGCCCTGACCGCTTCGATCGCCTCGACGGCGCGGGCCCGGGGCACCAGGTACTCCGACTGGATCTCCTCGCCGTTTGATGGGGTGAAGGCGAACCGGAAGTGCGCCAGTCGCTCGCTCCACGGGCCGACGACGCCGAGCTGCTCGGTGGTGTTCCGCACGTCCATCGTCGGGATCATGTGCCGCGGCTCGGTCAGGGCCGGCGCGCCGAAGAAGTCGTCCTCGATGAGCGACTCGACCCCGTCCAGCTCCTTCAGCCAGGCGAGCGACACCGCCTCCTCGTCCCAGGTCGTGAAGAGGCTGACACTGTAGGCGGCGGAGGTGACCTCGTCGAAGCGGCCGAGCACGGCCTCCCACGGCACGCCGCCGAACAGCCGCTGACGCGCGTCGAAGGTGGGCTGGATGTCCAGGGTCACCTCCGTGACCACACCGATCGCGCCGAGTGAGACGACTGCGCCGTCGAAGCCGTCGTCGCCGCGGCGCAGGTCGACGAGCTCGCCGGAGCCGTTCAGGATGCGCAGGCCCGCGACCGCGGTGGCGAGGTTGCCGTTGCGATCGCCCGAGCCGTGCGTCGCGGTCGCGATCGCGCCGGCGACCGAGATGTGCGGGAGCGAGGCGAGGTTGTGGAGCGCCCAGCCGGCGTCCTGCAGCTCGCGCGCGAGGTCGCCGTAGCGGACGCCGCCGCCGACGGTCACCGTGCGGGACTCCTCGTGGATGGTCGCCGCACCGGGCAGTTCGGCCGTGCTGACGAGCAGGCCGCCCGGCACGTCGGCCAGGTCGTTGAACGAGTGCCGGCTGCCCAGGGCACGCACCGCGGAGGCGCCCACCACGAGCTCGCCCAGCTCCTCGATCGAGCGCGGGCGAGCGATGCGCTCCGCCCGGTACTCGTAGTTGCCCGCCCAGTTCTTCTCGGCCATCGCGGCCTCCCTCGGTCACGTCGTGTCCCCTCAGTCTAGGGATGTGAACGTGCGCATCCACGCCGTTCAGAGCACCGGAAATCGTGTGTAGCCGCCGATTGCGGTGCGGCAGTATCGTCTGCCGTGTCAGAGGGGCTGACCCGACAGAGAGGGGGCCGTCATGGCCGAATTCGAATACGGTCCGGCGGAGTTCATGGTCGCGCAGTTTGACACCGACCGGCCGTCGGACGGCGTCTTCCAGGCGATCGGGGACCTCGTCGAGACCGGCACGATCCGGGTGCTCGACCTGCTCCTCGTGGAGCGCCACCCGGACGGCAGCGTGGACGTCATCGAGATGCAGGAGAACGACGACGAGATCGACATCGGCGATCTTCACCTCGAAGCGCCCGGAATCGCCGGCGACGAGGACGTCGAGCAGGCCGCCCAACTCCTCGAAGACGGGTCCACCGGCGCGATTTTCGTCTTCGAGCACGTCTGGGCGAAGGATCTCGCCAGCCGCTTCTTCGAGTCGGGCGGGACGGTGCTGTACAGCGAGCGCATCCCCGCGCCGGTGGTGAATGCAGTGGCGTCGGAGGCGTACGAGGAACTCGAGACGACGGAGAGCTGAGGAGAGCATCATGCCATTGAGGAGAATGGGACGCCCGGGACTGATCGGGATGGCGGCGCGAACGGCCGTCGTCGCAGGCACGGCCACGGCCGTGTCGGGCAACGTCCAGCGCCGGCAGGCGCAGCGGGAGCAGGACAAGTACGACCAGCAGGCAGCCGAACAACAGCAGCAGTACGAGCAGCAGCAGCAGCTGGCGCAGCAGGCTGCGGCTCAGCAGGCGGCCTACCAGCAGCAGGCCGCTCCGGCCGCAGCAGGCGGCGGCGACGACATGATGGTGCAGCTGCAGCAGCTCGCCACGCTCCATACGCAAGGCGTGCTCACCGACCAGGAGTTCGCGGCAGCGAAAGCGAAGCTGCTCGGGTAGAACTCGACCCGGCTGCAGCATCGCACCCGGAGCCCGGGTGCGATGCCGGTGGCCTACAGGACGCCGTCGAGAACGGTCTGCGACCCGACGGTGACGGTGACGTGGTCGCCGTGCTTGAACCCGCCATCCCCTGTGGTGAGGTGGACGCCGTCGCCTCCGATCCAGCCGCTGACGTAGTACCCCACACCCGAGTTCGTCGCGCCGTGGTAGGCGCCGTTGACGTAGAACGTGGTCTGGTTGTTCGACGAGAACAGCGCACTCGACAGGTGCACGGCGAGACGCCCGTCACTCGTGAGGGTCGCGCTGTAGACCGAGTCCACCTGCGTGTCGGCCAAGAGGGCGATAGCGGACGGCGACGGGTAGCTGTTACCCGGGGCGCCGGGAACGATGCCGACCTGGACGCGGTCGCCCGCCTTCACGGTGACTCGGGGCACGACGTTCACAGTGTTCCGGTCCGTGGAGACGCTCGAGTAGTAGCTGCTGCCCCGGTAGGTCTCCCCCACGTAGGACCCGTTGACCCAGAAGATGACGCGGTTGGCGGACTGCTGCAGTTCGCGGGTCATCGCGATGGTGAGCTGCCCCTGCGAGGCCGAGACTTGCACGGGGTGCTGCGGTGCGGCGAGGAGGGCCGCGACGCGAGCGTGTCCGGCGGCAGTGGGATGCATCCACTCCCAGGTGGACCCGGATCCCGCGTTGACGATCCACGGCGACGCCGAGCAGATCCCGTGCCCGGAGAAGTCGTTTCGGACGTCGCGGTAGGCGAAGCCCGCCGCGGCGGCCCGCGCGGAAATGGTGTCGGAGAGGCGGTCCGACATGGTGTTCAGCACCTGTCGCTTGGCGGACGACCAGAGGGAACAGGATGCCGAACCGTCGAAGAGCCGCGGATAGCCGACGACCTGGAACGACGCGTAGGGCGCGAGCGTTTTGGCGCGCGAGTAGAGCGCGTCGAGCTTCGCGGGCAACGCTGCGAGCAGCGCCGACGTGGTGGTCTGCAGGTAGGAGGTGCAGTCGGCGTCGGTTCCGAGAAGGCACGTCGTGATCGCGTCGGTGAAGCCGATGTCGTTGCCGCCCGCCTGGACCGACGCGGTGGTCGCGGAACCGAGCGCGGCGGTGATCGCCGCTCCCGCGCCGCCGGCGGTCAGTACCGTCTCCGTGGTCGCTCCGTTGCACGCGAAGGACTGGCTGCGGACAGCGGGGTACGCGGACGCCCACGCCTGTGGGTAGGCGTTCGTGCTGCGATGGCAGTCCCCGCTGCCCGCGTCGTACGAGCCCGCGCCGTTACCGGCGGCATAGGAGTCCCCCAACGCCACGTAACTGCCCGTGAGTTGGTTAGCGGTCACGGCCGACGCGGGACTGGCGGCGATGACGACGCCCCCGACCAGCATGGCCGTCGAGACGGCTGCCGCCGCGATCTTCGTGCACCTCATAGTGCCTCTTTCTTTCGCGCCGCACCCGAGGGCGCAGCAGATTGGGCGGCGCTCCGGGGAGCGACGCCGGGCGGCCCTAGTTCCGCCTACCTCTTGAGACGAGATGACGGACGGTATCGTGACGCCGGGTCCGCCTAAACTGGATCGCGTGATCGAACTTCCGGGATGGGTCCACGTCTACTCGGGCAAGGTGCGCGACCTGTACGTGCCCGAGGGCGCCACGGGACTCGCCGACACGGACAGCGTGCTGGTCGTCGCCAGCGACCGCGTCAGCGCGTTCGACCACGTCCTCGAGCCGGGCATCCCGGGCAAGGGCGAGCTGCTCACCACACTGAGCCTGTGGTGGTTCGACCAGCTCGACGACGTCCCGAACCACCTCATCCCGGACCACGTCCTGGACGGCGACCGCGTCGTGGAGCGGATTCCCGCGGCGGTCTCCGGCCGGTCGATGCTCGTGAAGCCGCTCGACATGTTCCCGATCGAGTGCGTCGTGCGCGGCTACCTCACCGGCAGCGGCTGGGCCGAGTACCAGGCGTCGCAGAGTGTGTGCGGCATCCCGCTGCCCGGCGGCCTGCGGAACGGCGACCGGCTGCCCGAGCCGATCTACACCCCCGCGTGGAAGGCGCCGCAGGGCGAGCACGACGAGAACATCAGCTTCGACCGGACGGTCGAGCTCGTCGGACCGCACATCGCGGAAGAGCTGCGGCGGTTGTCCCTTCACGTCTACGCAAGCGGGGCGGAGATCGCCGAGGCCCACGGCGTCATCATCGCCGACACGAAGTTCGAGTTCGGCGCCGACCGCTCGACGGGCGAGATCACCCTCGCCGACGAGGTGCTGACCAGCGACTCGAGCCGGTACTGGGACGCTGCGGCGTTCGCCGCCGGCACCACGCCGGAGGAGCGGATGGCGAGCTTCGACAAGCAGATCGTGCGCGACTGGCTGGCCGCCCACTGGGACAAGTCCGGCACCCCGCCCGAGCTCCCCGCCGACGTCGTCGAGCGGACCGCGGCGAAGTACCGGGAGCTGCTGGAGCGGTTGACCGGCGCCTGACCCGGACCCCTCCTCGGCGCATGTCGCCGCGCGCATGCGCAGAGGGATAGCGTCCCCTCATGGACACCCCTCCCGCCACCGCGGCCATCGCCGACGCCGCCGTCCGGTTTGGCATCCCCGTCGGCACCGCACCCGTGAGCCTGCTCCCGCTGCTGCCCGGCCGCCCGTTCGCGGGCCCGGCCGCGCCCGTCACGCACCTCGGCAGCGTGGATGTGCTGCTCGAGACGATCGACGACGCCCCGCCCGGCGCGGTCCTCGTCGTCGACAACGGCGGCCGGGACGACGAGGCCTGCGTCGGAGACCTGATGCTGCTGGAGGCGGCGACCGCCGGGATGGCCGGCGCGGTCATCTGGGGCCGGCACCGCGACACCGCGCAGCTCCGCGAGATCGGGCTCCCGGTGTTCAGCCGGGGCGCACATCCCTTCGGTCCTCGACGCGTGCCGCCGCCCGGGTCCGCGATGCGCACGGCGTTCCTCGACGGCGTCACGGTCACCCCTGACCACTGGGTCGTCGCCGACGACGACGGCGTGCTCGTGCTCGCCGGCGAGACCCGAGAGCGGTTGTTCGCGGAGGCCCGGCGCATCCAGACGGTCGAGGGAGCGCAGGCCGATCGGATGCGCGAGGGCGCTTCACTGCGCGACCAGCTCGACTTCGCGCGGTACCGCCGCGAGCAGGCAGCAGACCCGTCGCTGACCCTGCGTCGCTACCTCGCCGCGAACGGCGGAGCGATCGAGACGTGAAATAGTCCCGGTCCGGCCGGTGTTCTGTGAGGTATGCCCGAACTCCTGCCCGCCGATTCCGCCATGGGGGCCGTCACCCTGCGCGTCGCCGACCTCGACCTGATGACGCGCTACTACCGTGATGCCGTGACGTTGAGCGTGCTCGCCGCCGAGGGCGACCGCGTCATCCTGGGCCGCGGGTCGACGCCCGCGGTGATCCTCCAGCACGCCCCGGAGCTGCGGCATGCCTCCCCGGGCGAGGCCGGGCTGTTCCACACGGCGATCGTGTTCGACACGCAGGAGGCGCTGGCCGCTGCGGTCTACTCGGTCGGGACGCGCGCGCCGGGAACCTTCACCGGCAGCGCCGACCACCTCGTCAGTACGGCGTTCTACTTCACCGACCCGGAGGGCAACGGCGTCGAACTGTACTGGGACCGCGACCGCAGTCAATGGAGCTGGACGCACGGCCAGGTCGAGATGGCGACGCTGTACCTCGACCCCAACCGCTTCCTCACGGAGCACCTGACCGAGCGGGGCGCGGCGCTCGCACGGGCAGACGACCTCATCCCGTTCGGCGACGCGAGTGTCGGGCACGTGCACCTGTCGGTCGGAGACGTGGAGTCGGCACGGGCCTTCTACGTCGACCGGCTCGGATTCGAGACCACGGCGGCGCTCGGCGGCAGCGCGCTCTTCGTCAGCGCCGGCGGGTACCACCACCACATGGCGATGAACACGTGGAACAGCCGCGGCGCCGGGCGCCGGCAGCTCGCGCTCGGGCTCGGTCAGGTCGAGATCCGCGTGCCGTCGGCCGACGACCTCGGCGAGCTGAGCGAGCGGATGCGGCACTACGGCGTCGAGGCGCGCGACGACGGTCGGTCCGTCGCCTTCGACGACCCGTGGGCGAACGCCGTCCGCGTGGTGGCCGAAACGGAGGACGTGCCGGCCTGACACGCCGCGCCCGACGCGAAAAGGAGGAGGTCGCTGCCGTGATGGCTGCGACCTCCTCCCTTTTCAGCGCGAAGCGGTCAGTCGATCGCCGGGGCGGCGTGGACGCCGTGCGGCGGTTCCTCGCCCGGGCGGGCGTCCGTCGCGGGCGGCACGTCGGCGGCGTGCGAGCCGTGCGGGGTCGCGTCCACCGGGACCGGGGCGGCGTGGGCGCCGTGCGTCGGTGCGGCGGCCGACTCGGCAGCACCCGCGGGCTTCGCCCACGCCGGCGGCTTCGGCCGCTGCCACCAGACCACGATCAGCGCGCCGAGGAAGGCGACCGCGGCGGGCAGCAGCAGCGCCTCGGACATCGCCTGGGTGAACCCGGCGTGCAGGAACTGAGGCAGCTCGGTGCCCGCGGCAGCCTCGTTGGCGTTCGCCGCGCCTCCGGCGACCTTCGGCAGGTCGGCGGCCAGGCGGCTCTCGATGAGGGCCGCGATGGAGGCGCTTCCCAGCACCGCACCGATCTGACGCGTGGTGTTGAAGACGCCGGAGCCGGCTCCCGCCTGGTTCATCGGCAGGTTGCGGGTCGCGGTCGTCGAGATCGGACCCCAGACGCCCGCCATCGCGATGCCCATGAGCGCGCTCGGGATGAGGAGCAGGAAGATGTTGACGTCGGGCGACAGCATCCGCGAGTAGAGGAACAGCGCGAAGGCGAACAGCACCAGCGCCGGGGTGGCGATGTTGCGCGGGTTCACCCGGTCGATCAGCTTTCCGACGAACGGAGCGAGCACGCCTGAGAACACGGCGGTCGGCGCGAGCATCAGCGCGGACTCCGTCGGCGTCAGCCCCCGGACCGTCTGGAAGTAGAACACCAGCGGCAGCGCCATGCAGGTCACCGCGAAGCCGACCGTGGTGATCGCCGCGTTCGACAGCGAGAAGTTGCGGTCGCGGAACAGCGGGAGCGGCAGCAGCGGCTCCTTCTTGTTGACGGCCTGCCAGACCACGAAGGCGGCGAGGACGACGATTCCGGCGATGATCAGGCCCCACACCGAGATCGGACCCCAGATGACGCCCCAGTCGTAGGTGCCGCCCTCCTGGAGGCCGAACACCAGGAGGAACATGCCGACGGCCGACAGGATCACCCCGAGGATGTCGAAGCTGTGCGTGTGCGTCGGCAGCTTCGGGACCAGCCGCATCGCGAGGATGAAGGCCACGATGCCGACGGGCACGTTGATGAAGAAGATCCACTCCCAGCCGAGGGTGTCGACGAGGATGCCGCCGAGCAGCGGGCCGACCAGCGTCGCCACACCGGCGACCGCGCCCCAGAGCCCCATGGCTGCACCGCGGCGCTCCGGCGGGAAGATGCGGGTGATGACCGCCATGGTCTGCGGCGTCATCAGGGCGGCGCCGAGGCCTTGCACGACTCGGGCCGTGATCAGGATGCCGATGTGGCCGGCGAACCCGCACCAGGCCGAGGCAGCGGTGAAGATCACGAGTCCGATGAGGTAGATGTTCTTCGGGCCGAACCGGTCGCCGAGGCGGCCGGTGATCAGCAGCGGCACGGCGTAGGCCAGCAGGTAGGCGCTGGTGACCCAGATGACGGCGTTGTAGTCCGTCCCCAGGTCGAGGCCCTTCATGATGGAGGGGTTGGCCACCGACACGATGGTGGTGTCGATGAGGATCATGAAGAACCCGATGACCAGGGCCCACAGCGCGGGCCACGGCTTGAGTTCGCGTTCCATTGTCACGTTCTTCCTGTCGAGAGCGGGATGCTCAGTGCTTCTTCTCCTCGTCCCAGGAGAGCACTCCCGAGTCGAGGTCGTGGATGAGGGCTTCGAGCGTGGCCGCATCGGCCTCCGCCATCGCGCGCTGGTAGCGCACATCCACCCAGTACTTGGCGGGCAGTTCCTTCGCCCGCATGGTCCGGATCGCCTCGTCGAGCACGGCGATGTCGGCCCGGATGAGACCGATGCGCTTGCGGAGCAGCGCGACGACGGTCTCGAGCGGCAGGTTGTGCGACTCCCCGAGGCCGAGCGGGAACTCGGGGTACTCGTTGACGGGCGTCGCGATGATCTCGGCGACCCTCTCGTTGAGGGCGAGCGTGCCCTCGTCGGTGATCGCGTAGGTGGTGCGCTCGGGCCGGTTGCCCTCGCGCTCGGTCCCGGTCGCGCGCACCAGGCCGTGCCGCGCCAGGCGGTCGACCGTGTGGTAGAGCGAGCCGGGGCGCACCTTCACCAGCCGGTCCTCCGAGCGCAGCACCAGGGTCTGGTACATCTCGTACGGATGCGACGGGCCCTCGGCGAGCAGCGCGAGCGCGGCGACGGCGAGGGGGGTCAGATTGCGTGATTCGGCCATGGACTTTCCGAGTTGATTATTCCACGAGGAATATACGGCATGGACTAACGCGGGTCAAGTACCGTGGAGGCGACGGAAGGGGCGCGGATGCTCTACTCACTGCCCGGCGACCGGGTGCCGCAGATCGATCCCGAGGCGTGGGTCGCCCCCGGCGCGACCGTGATCGGCGACGTCACCCTCGGCGCGGGCGCCAGTGTCTGGTACGGCGCGGTGGTGCGCGCCGACAACGCACCGATCGTGATCGGAGCGGAGACGAACCTCCAGGACAACGTCTCCGCGCACGTCGACGCCGCGTACCCGCTCACCGTCGGCGCACGCGTGTCGGTCGGTCACAACGCCGTGCTGCACGGCTGCACGATCGAGGACGACGTCCTGGTCGGGATGAGCGCGACCATCCTGAACGGCGCGCACGTCGGCGCGGAGTCGCTCGTGGCGGCCGGCGCCCTCATCACGCAGGGCGCGGTGATCCCGCCGCGCTCGCTGGTCGCAGGCGTTCCCGCGAGGGTGCGGCGGGAGCTCACGGACGACGAGGTGGAGGCCATCCACCGCAACGCGTCCGGATACGTCGAGAAGACGGCCGAGCACCGCCAGGCGACGCGGCTCGACTGACTCGGGTCAGCCGCGCTTGGTCCGCGACATCCGGTCGATGAGCGCCAGCGCCACGGCGGACAGGATGAAGATGCAGTGGATGACGACCTGCCAGAACACGCCCTGCGGCGTGTAGCGCTCCGAGCCCAGGGCGCCGCCGCCGGCGATCCCCAGGTCGCCGACCGCGATGAACGTCTTCAGCAGGTGGATGGACGAGATGCCGATGATCGCCATGGCCAGCTTCACCTTCAGCACGTTGGCGTTCACGTGCGACAGCCACTCCGGCTGGTCCGGATGCCCGTCGACGTTGACGCGTGAGATGAAGGTCTCGTAGCCGCCGATGATGACCATGATCAGGAGGTTGGCGATCATGACGACGTCGATCAGGCCGAGGACGGCGAGCATCACGTCCGCCTCCGCGATCGAGCCCGGGTGCGCCAGCACCTCCTCGCCGAGGTGCCACAACTCGGTCATGAAGACCCAGACGTAGATCAGCTGCGCCACGATCAGGCCGAGGTAGAGCGGCGCCTGCAGCCAGCGACTGAAGAAGATCAGCGCGCCGATGCCGTTGGCGAGCGGGCGGCGTGCGCGCGGCGAACGCTCAGGCGTCGAGCATGGCGCGGTTCAACGCGAGGAGTTGATCCGTGAACATGCGCGCGCCGCCCTGTGCCGGGTGGCGGATCGCAGGCGCCTCGATGCCCGCCTCGGCGAGCGCGCCTTGCGCCTTGCGACCGACGGCGACGATCGTCTCGATGCCGAGAGCTCGGATCAGCTCGTCCGCCACAGGCGCGCCCGCGCGCACCTCGGAGGACCGCGGCGTGCGGTTGGTCTGCGGGCGTCCGGCGACGAACGGGTGATGCGGATAGACCGGCCACGAGAGCGGGAGCGGGCCGGTCCACTGCCTCATCGTGTCCCAGAACACGCGGCTGGACGCCTCCCACGGCGCTTGCGGCTCGGCGGGCAGCTCGAGGCCGGGCAGAACGCCGGCCTCGACCTCGCGCACGGAGGTGAACGGGACGCCGGTCACCGTCATCCCGCGCCAGCCCGGCGCCTCGCCGAGGAGCAGGATCGGCGCGTGAGGCGTTGCGAGGTACCGGCGGAGGTTGCGCTCGCGGAGTCGGCCGAGGTCGTCGTCGCCGAAGAGCAGCTCCGCGTCTGCGGGGGCCGGGACGGCGCGGATCAGGTCGAAGAAGCGGTCGAGCACGCCCCCAGGGTACGACCGCGCCCGCGTCGGGTCAGGGCCGGACGGCGACGCGCGGATGCGTGGACGGCACGAGCGCGCGGTCGATCTCCGCGAGCCGGACGGTCTCGCCCACCTGCTCGGCGAAGGGATAACGCTGCCAGGCCTCCGCGAGGAACCGCACCGCCTGCTCCAGGTGCCGCGGCGCGTAGTTGTGCACGCCCCGGATGCTGAGGAGGTTGCGCACCAGCTGCTCCGGGGCGATGACCAGTTCCGGGCCGGGCGTCACGGAGCCGACGAGGACGAGCACGCCGCCGACGTCCACCGCGTCGAGCAGCGAGCGGACGGCTGTCGGGTCGCCGGACAGCTCGAGGGCGACGGTCGGTGCTGCCGCGCGTCCGCCTGCTTTCGCGAGGACCGCGGGGAGGGACAGCGCGGGGTCGGCGCCGGGCGTCGGATCGGTCACCGCGACTGCGCCGAACGCCTTCGCGGCCTCCCGCCGTTCGGGGACCGGCTCGCTGACGACGACGCGCGCGCCGGCGTCCGTGGCCATGGCAGTCGCGGTGAGCCCGAGCATCCCGGCCCCGGCCACCAGCACGAGCGCGCCGTCGAGCGGCACGATCTGGGAGGCGGCCTCCAGCGCTGCAGCCACGCTCGCCGTCGAGCAGGACGCGGGCGCGAGCACCTCGGCGGGGATGTCGTCGGGCACCCGCACGAGCGGCGTCCCCTCGAGGATGTGCGTGTGCGTGGCGAACCCGCCGGACAGCTCCCACCCGCGCCGCATCCGCTCGTGGCCGTACTTCTGCAGGTTCAGGCAGTTCTGCGGCAGGCCGCGGCGGCAGCGTGCGCAGCGGCCGCACGGCACGGCGACGGACCAGACGACGCGTTCGCCGAGCGTCACCCGGTGCCCGTCGGTCGTCTTCGCGCCGCCGCGTCCGAGCGCGATGACGCGCCCGACCTGCTCGTGGCCGAGGACCAGCGGCGCGTGCGCCTGCCGGTGTCCCTGGACCGTCTGGAGATCGGACCCGCAGACCGTCGCCAGCTCGACCTCGACGAGCACGTCGCCGGGCGCCAGCCGCACACCGGGAACCGCGACCGCCTCGTGGGCGCGCCCCTCGCCGGGCCACACCATGGCGGTGGCCGACGGGTACACGCTCACCCCCATTCCCAGGCGCGCCGGCGGCTCGACGACGCGCGGGGTGACCGCCTTGACCGTCACCGGGAGCCGGTTCCGGCGACGGCGTCCACGCTCACGAGCTCGGGGATGTCGTAGCCGAGGAGCTCCGGCAGGCCGGCGATGCTGCGGAGCACCGCGTCCGCGCCGGCGTCGAGGAGGGTCTGCTCGTCGTGGGCGCCGGTAAGCACCCCGACGACGAGTCCGGCGCCCGCGGCGATGCCCGACGCGATGTCGCCGGCGGTGTCGCCGACGACGACCATGCCCTCGACGCTGGACGCGCCGGAGCGGAGCAAAGCGGTCACCGGGAGGTCGGGGAAGGGCCGGCCGCGCCCCGCGTCCTCCGGGCTCAGCACCACGTCGGCCAGCGACGCCCAGCCGAGCGCGTCCAGGACGGCGTCGCGCACCCGCCGCGACCAGCCGGTGATCACCGCCACGTCGACGCCGGTCGCCTGCAGCCGCCGGATGACCTCCTCGGCGCCGGGCACGGCGGTCACGCCCTCCCGGGCGACGAGCTCGACGTAGGCGGACTCGAAGACCGCGTTGGCGTGCTCGGCCTGGTCGTCGTCGCCGGTGAGCGCACGGAAGACGCCGATCGTCGACTGCCCCATCGTCTCGCGGACGAAGCCCCACGCGGCCCGTCGGGCCGTCTCGGTGGCCCCGATCCCCGCAGCGGATGCGGCGCGGTCGAACGCGCGCTCGATGAGCTCCTCGTCCGCCACGATCGTCCCGGACAGGTCGAGGACCACGAGCTCCAGATCGGCCAGATCGTCGTCGCGGTCGCCGTCTTCCTCGTCGCGTGCGTTGTCACCCTGGCCGGGGTCCGCCGCCTCGTCCCCGCCCTCAAGGTCGTCCCACTCCTCGGAGTCGTCCCACCGCGTGGACTCGTCGAACTCGCTGGTGATACGTCCGTCCGGGGTCATCGTCGCGCCTCTCCTCCGTGGTCGCCTGCGGAACGGCGACGCACCTTCGTGCGGCCGCCGGCGCAGCGTCCCGTCAGGTTAGGAGCCGGGTGCGACGACGCACGCAACTGCCGGTAACGCGCGGGTGAACGGCACGGGGACGGCAGGAGACGGAAAGCGGCTGTTGCACTTCGCTGACGACCGGCGCAGAATTGCAGCATGGCCGACGGCGACAACACCCGCGAGTTCGATCCCGACATCGTCACCGACTTCCGGGAGCGGATGTCGTACGGCTCCTACCTCGACCTGGACACGCTCCTCAGCGCCCAGCGCCCGGTGAGCCACCCGGAGCACCACGACGAGCTGCTGTTCATCATCCAGCACCAGACCACCGAGCTCTGGCTGAAGCTGGTGCTCCACGAGTTGGAGTCGGCGCGCGACCTGCTCCGGGCCGACGACCTCCCGCCGGCACTGAAGCGCATCGCCCGCGTCAAGCACATCCAGCGCACCCTGACGGAGCAGTGGTCGGTGCTCGCGACGCTGACGCCGACGGAGTACGCGGAGTTCCGCGGCTTCCTCGGCAACTCGTCGGGGTTCCAGTCGTACCAGTACCGGGCGGTGGAGTTCGTGCTCGGAAACAAGAACCGTCGCATGCTCAGCGTGTTCGAGAGCGACCCCGCCGCACACGCGCTCCTCGCGGAACTACTGGAGGCGCCGAGCATCTACGACGAGTTCCTTCGCCACCTGGCACGGGCCGGTTTCGCCGTCCCCACCGCGCTGCTGGACCGCGACGTGACCCAGGCCCACGTCTTCACGCCCGAGCTCGTTCCCGTGTTCCGCGAGATCTACGAGAACGCGAACGAGCACTGGCCCGAGTACGAGGCGTGCGAGGAGTTCGTCGACCTGGAGGACAACTTCCAGCTGTGGCGCTTCCGCCACCTCAAGACCGTGCAGCGCACGATCGGCATGAAGACGGGAACGGGCGGCTCCAGCGGCTCGGCATTCCTCCAGAAGGCGCTCGACCTCACGTTCTTCCCGGAGCTCTACGCCGTCCGCACCGAGGTCGGAACGCCGGCATGAGCGACGCGTACCCGGAGACCTACCTGACGGTCGACGCCGTCTGGAACGGCCACCGCTTCCTCGGCGAGACCACCTTCCGCAGCGACGGCGAGCGCCTGCACCCCGTCGACGACGTGCCCGCGCACGCCCGCGCGCGCCACCACCGCCTCCCCGGCACCCTCTTTCCGCGCCTCACGGATCACCACACGCACCTCGGCCTCACCGACCAGCGCGCCGTGTTCACGGGCGGCATCACACACGCGATCGACCTCGGGTGGATCCCCGCCGTCGCCGCCGGCTGGCTCGCCGACGACCTCTCCCGGCCGTCGGTCGCCATCGTCGGCTCCCTGATCACGTGCGTGGGCGGCTACCCGGTCAACGCCGGGTGGGGGCCGCCGGGCTCCTCGACGGAGGTCGGCGGCGAACGGGAGGCCCGTCTGGCTGTTCGTGCGAATGTCATGCTCGGAGCCTCCCGTATCAAGGTCACGCTCAACACCGACGCCGGCGAAACTGTGGACGATCGGGTTCTCCACAGCGTTGTGGCCGAATCCCACGCGCAGGGCGTCCCGGTGACGGTCCACGTCCAGGGCGCCGGCCAGACGGCCCGGGCGCTCGCAGCGGGCGCCGACCAGCTCGCGCACACGCCCTTCTCCGAGCGGCTCGAGGACGACCTGATCGCGGAGTCCGCCCGGCGCGGCATGAGCTGGGTCAGCACCCTCGACATCCACGGCTGGGGCGACCCGACCGAGGAGCACGCGATCGCATCGGACAACCTCGGCCGCTTCGCCCGCGCCGGCGGCCGCATCCTGTACGGCACCGACCTGGGCAACGGGCCCCTCGCCGTCGGTGTGAACGCGCGCGAGCTCCGCGGGATGGTCGACGCTGGTGTCGCGCCCGTCACCGTCCTGAAGGCGATCGCCGGTCTGCGCCGCCCCGACGACGACCGCGCGCCGACCATCGGCGCACGCGTCGCCTGGGCGCCGACGCCCCCGCCCGGCGAGTCCACGTCCGCAGACCCCGCAGCCCTCGACCCGCGCGGCCTCCCCGACTGGCTCGCCACCGCCCGCGGCCTCACCGTCGCCGACCTGCTCGGCGCATCCGGCGCACCCACTGCATCCACCGACCCCTCCCCGACCGCGACACCGGAGCCCCGATGACCGACTTCGATCCCGTCCCTCCCGCCGCCCTCGAGCCCGACCCGCTCACCGCGGCCCGCGCGCTCGACCTGCGCGACCCCCTCGCCGCCTTCCGCGCGCGCTTCGCGGGCATCGACGACGGCACCTCCCAGGTCACCGCCTACTTCGACGGCAACTCCCTCGGCCGCCCGACCCGCGCAAGCGTCGAACGCATCCAGCGGTTCCTCCTCGACGGCTGGGGCGACCGGCTGATCCGCGGCTGGGACGAGGAGTGGATGGAGCTGCCGTTCACCATCGGCGACGACCTGGGCCGCGCCGCACTCGGCGCCGCGCCGGGCCAGACGTTCATCGGCGACTCGACCACCGTCCTGCTCTACAAACTCGCGCGCGCCGCCGTCGACAGCCTCCCCGAGCGCAGCGAGATCGTGCTCGACACCGACAACTTCCCCACCGACCGTTACCTCCTCGACGGCATCGCCCGCGAGCGCGGCCTGCGGCTGGTGTGGATCGAGGCGGACACGGAGGCCGGCGTCACCCCCGAGCAGGTCGGTGCCGTCGTCGGGCCGAGGACCGCGCTGGTCGTGCTCAGTCACGTCGCCTACCGGTCCGGCTTCCTCGCCGACCTCCCCGCCATCACCCGCATCGTGCACGACGCGGGTGCGCTGGTGCTCTGGGACCTCTGCCACTCCGCCGGCTCCGTGCCTGTCGACCTCGACGCGGCCGATGTCGACCTCGCGGTCGGCTGCACGTACAAGTACCTCAACGGCGGCCCCGGATCCCCCGCCTTCGGCTACGTGAACGCACGGCTCATCCCGCACCTCACCCAGCCGATCCAAGGGTGGATGGGCGTGCGCGACGTGTTCCTCATGGGCCCGGAGTACGAGCCCGCGGACGGCGTGCGCCGATTCCTCAGCGGCACGCCCCCGATCGTCGGGATGCTCGCCATGCGCGACACCATCGGGATGATCGAGGAGGCCGGCATCGAGGCGGTCCGCGCCAAATCGGTCGCCCTGACGGAGTTCGCCGTCGCTCTCGCGGACGAGTGGCTCGCTCCGCTCGGCGTCGCGCTCGCCAGCCCGCGCGACCCCGCGCTGCGCGGCGGCCACATCACCCTCAGCCACCCGGCCATGCGCGAGGTGACGCAGCTGCTCTGGCAGCGGGACGTCATCCCGGACTACCGCGACCCCGACGGCCTGCGCATCGGCCTGTCGCCGTTCAGCACCAGCTTCGAGGAGCTGTGCACCGGGATGGCGGCAGTGCGGGATGCGCTCGGCGAGCTCGCCCACGATGACTGAGGTCGCGGCGCGCGACGACCTGGAGGCGAGCACCGGGAGCGCCACGGCGCTGCTCCGCACGGTCGTGGGCAGCATCCTCCGCCCGATCGGCGGTTGGATGAGCGCGGCGGGCGCGGTGCGCCTGATGGGCGACCTCGGCGTCCCGGCCGCGACCGCGCGGTCCAGCCTGGCGCGGGTCTGCTCGCGGGGCGTGCTGCGACGGGAGCCTCGGGACGGCGTGGCGGGCTACGCCCTCGAGCCCGCTGCGGTCCCGATGCTGGAGCGCGGCGACGACCGCATCTTCGGCGACCGCGTCGAGGCGACAGCGTGGTGCCTGCTGTCGTTCTCGTTCCCCGAGCGCAGCAGGGGCAGCCGAGACCGGCTCCGCCGCCGTCTCTCCGCGCTCGGCTGCGGGACCGTCGCCGACGGCCTGTGGATCGCACCTGCCGCCCTCGAGGACGAGCTCGCCGCGACCGCGCACGACATCGCCGGGGAGGCGGAGGTCGTCCTGTTCGCGGACGCCGCACCCCGCGGCGACCTCGGCGCCGGGCTCGCCCGCTGGTACGACCTGGAGGGGATCCGCCGCACGCACGACGCCTTCCTCGCGCGGTTCGGGGCACAGGCGGCCCCGGACGACGACGCGCAGGCGTTCGCCCTCTGGATCCGCGCGCTCGACGAGTGGCGCGTCATCCCCTATCGCGATCCCGGTCTCCCGTCGGAGGCGCTGCCTGCGGACTGGCCGGGAGCCGACTCCGCCGCCCTGTTCCGCCGCCTGTGGAGTGACCTGGAGGGCCGCGCCGTCGTCCACGCCGCCGCCGTCGCCGGTCCCGCCCGAAGCGTCGCCGCGGCACGGTAGAATCGAGGGCGAACCCCACCCTTGTCGCCCGAGTGAGCGGAGTATCCCCGTGCCGACCATCGTCGTCGAAGTAATGCCGAAAGCCGAGCTGCTCGACCCGCAGGGCAAGGCGGTCGCCGGAGCCCTGGCCCGCACCGGGCGCGGCGTCGTCAGCGGGGTCCGCGTCGGCAAGCGCTTCGAGCTGACCGTCGACGGCCCGATCGACGACGAGGTGCGGGCGACGGTCGAGGAGATCGCGGGCGAGATCCTGTCGAACTCCGTGATCGAAGACGTGGTGGGCATCCACTACCCCGCCGAGGTCGGCGCCTGATGCGCATCGGCGTCATCACCTTCCCGGGCTCGCTCGACGACCGCGACGCCCTGCGCGCCGTCCGCCTCGCCGGCGCCGAACCGGTCGCGCTTTGGCACGGCGAGCACGACCTCCAGGGCGTCGACGCCCTCGTGCTGCCCGGCGGCTTCTCGTACGGCGACTACCTGCGCTGCGGCGCCATCGCCTCCCTCTCGCCGATCATGACCGAGGTCGTGGACGCGGCGGCCAAGGGCATGCCGATCCTCGGCATCTGCAACGGCTTCCAGATGCTCGCCGAGGCGCACCTCGTGTCCGGCGGCCTGATCCGCAACGACCACGGCAACTTCATCCGCCGCGACCAGCACCTCACGGTCGAGAACGCCTCCACCCCGTGGACCAGCGGCTTCGAGCAGGGCCAGGAGATCGTCATCCCGCTCAAGAACGGCGAGGGCGGCTTCATCGCCTCGGCCGACGAGCTGAACCGCCTCGAGGGCGAGGGGATGGTCGTCTTCCGCTACACGGGCGTCAACCCGAACGGCTCGCTCAACGACATCGCGGGCGTCCGCAACGAGCGCGGCAACGTGGTCGGCCTCATGCCGCACCCCGAGCACGCGGTCGAGCCGGGCTTCGGCCCCGACACCCGCGACGCGATGCGCTCGGGCACCGACGGCCTCACATTCTTCACCTCGGTCATCC
This sequence comes from Leifsonia xyli, assembly GCA_001647635.1. Taxonomy (NCBI): domain Bacteria; kingdom Bacillati; phylum Actinomycetota; class Actinomycetes; order Micrococcales; family Microbacteriaceae; genus Leifsonia; species Leifsonia xyli. The sequence continues at coordinate 1,826,837 of CP014761.1, forward strand.
GCTCGGCGCTCGTCGAGGCGTAACCTCCCGGGAACCGCGCCCCTCATCGCGGACACTTCATAGTTGTGAGGGGAATCCAACTCGACGAGCCGGCGGTGCTCGAACGCGTGCGCGACGGCGACGCCGATGCGTTCGGCGCCCTGTTCGACCTGCACCACGACCGCGTGTTCAGGCAGGCGCTGCGGTTGACCGCGTCGCTGCACGACGCGGAGGACGTGACCGCCGTCGTGTTCCTCGAGGCGTGGCGCAAGCGGGATGCGATGCGCGAGGTCAACGGGTCCATCGTGGCCTGGCTGCTGGTGATGACGAACTTCGTGCACCGCAACTACGCACGGTCGTCCCGGCGCTACCGAGAGGGGCTGCTGCAGCTTCCCCCGCCCGAGAACGCGCCGGACCATGCGGACGCTGTGGACGACCGCATCGACCGGAACGCCCGCCGGGCCGCCCTCCGCGGCGCGCTCGCCCAACTACCGAAGCGCGACCAGGACATCCTCACCCTCTGCGTGCTGGAGGAGCTCAGCACCGCCGACGCCGCCACAGCCCTGGGCGTGGCGCCTGGAACGGTCAAGTCCCGTCTCTCACGGGCGAAGTCACGGCTCACCGAGCTGCTCCAGCAGGACCCGGCGATGACGAACGGAGGAGTGCGATGAACGACGAGCCCACCTTCGACCCGCGCCGGAAGGCGGCGATCCGCGACCTCGTCGTGGCGAACGCGGAGGCGCACCCCGGCCGCGTCGGCGGACGCAAGCGCACGGCGCTCATCGCGACGCTCGTCGTGCTCGCGCTGACGATCTCCGGCGGCACGGTCGCCTACGCACTGGGGACGGGGCTGCTCGACCCGGCGCCGGTCGCGGCGCCGACGGCGACGCCGACGCCCACGCAGACCCCGACACCGACACCGACGCCCACTCCAACACCGACACCGACAGCGGCGGCTCCGGTGCAGGACCCGGCCGACCCGTCCACGTGGATCATCGACTTCGACTCGGTCGGCCAGGTGTCGCTCGGAACGCCGTTCTCGGCGCAAGGCGACGCGCTTCCCGGGTTCGAGGACGTCACCGACTCGATCTGCCTCGAGGGGCAACGGGACTACCTCGCGCCTAGCCGGCTCCGATTAGTCCTGGTCGGTGCCGCCGACGGTTCGGGCCGCACGGCGGCGATCGAGTTCGGCAACTACGGCGATGGGACGGACAACCGCGCCACCAGTCCGAAGACGGCGGCCGGTATCGGGGTCAGCTCCACACGGGAGGAGTTGCTCGCGGCGTACCCGGGCATCCCGGAGACCGGACACTACAGCGACAGCGTCACGTACTACGGCCTGACCGACGGACAGGGCGGTTGGATAGCCTTCGCCGTCATGCACGATGTGGTCTTCGAGATACAGGTCGGGAACGACGCTGTGAAGCCGGGCGGCCAGGGGAGCGTGCGAGCCATCCCCTCCGAACGCTGCCCGGCCTGACCCCTCTCCCGGCCCGGTAGACTGGACCTCATCCCCGCCAGCCCCGCCCAGCCTGGAGTGCCCGCGTGACCGACACCGCCACCGCCCACGTCGTCGACACCGTCGCCAACGCCATCGAGACCCCGGAGCGGGAGCAGCCCTTCGCGGCGCTCGGGCTCAAAGAGGACGAGTACGCGCGGATCCGCGAAATCCTCGGCCGCCGCCCGACCAGCGGCGAGCTGGCGATGTACTCGGTGATGTGGTCGGAGCACTGCTCCTACAAGTCGTCGAAGATCTACCTGCGCCAGTTCGGCCAGAAGGTCAGCCCGGCGATGAAGAAGAACCTCATGGTCGGCATGGGCGAGAACGCGGGCGTCGTCGACGTCGGCGAGGGCTGGGCCGTCACCTTCAAGGTGGAGTCGCACAACCACCCGTCCTACATCGAGCCGTTCCAGGGTGCCGCGACCGGCGTCGGCGGCATCGTCCGCGACATCATCTCGATGGGCGCGCGTCCCGTCGCCGTCATGGATCAGCTGCGCTTCGGCGCCATCGACAATCCGGACACCGCCCGCGTCGTACACGGCGTCGTCTCCGGCATCTCCTTCTACGGCAACTGCCTGGGCCTGCCGAACATCGGCGGCGAGACCTACTTCGACCCGGTGTACCAGGGCAATCCGCTGGTCAACGCGCTGTCCGTCGGCGTGCTCCGCCACGAAGACCTCCACCTCGCCAACGCGTCCGGCGAAGGCAACAAAGTGGTCCTGTTCGGCGCCCGTACCGGCGGCGACGGGATCGGCGGTGCGAGCATCCTCGCATCAGACACGTTCTCCGCGGGCGGCCCGACCAAGCGTCCGGCCGTCCAGGTGGGCGACCCGTTCGCCGAGAAGGTGCTCATCGAGTGCTGCCTGGAGCTGTTCCGCGACAAGCTGGTCGAGGGCATCCAGGACCTCGGCGCGGCCGGCATCTCCTGCGCGACCAGCGAGCTGGCGTCGAACGGCGACGGCGGGATGTTCATCGAGCTCGACAAGGTGCTCCTGCGCGATCCCACGCTCACGGCCGAGGAGATCCTCATGTCGGAGAGCCAGGAGCGCATGATGGCGGTCGTCAAGCCGGAGCTCCTGGACGCGTTCCTCGCCGTCACCGCGAAGTGGGACGTCGAGACCAGCGTGCTCGGCGAGGTCACCGAGACCGGCCGCCTCGTCATCAACTGGAAGGGCGAGGAGATCGTCAACGTCGACCCGCGCACGGTCGCGGTCGACGGTCCGGTGTACGAGCGTCCCGTCGCCTACCCGACGTGGATCGACGCCCTGCAGGACGACTCGGCCTCCGTGCTCGCCCGGCCGACGACCGGCGACGAGCTGCGCGAGCAGACGCTCGCCCTGCTCGGCAGCGCCAACCTGGCAGACAAGGGCTGGATCACCGACCAGTACGACTACTTCGTGGGCGGCAACACGGCTCTCGCCTTCCCGGACGACGCGGGCATGATCCGCGTCGACGAGGAGTCCGGCCTGGGCTTCGCCATCGCGACCGACGCCAACGGCCGCTACTGCCAGCTCGACCCCAAGCAGGGCGCCAAGCTCGCCCTCGCCGAGGCGTACCGCAACGTCGCCGCGTCCGGCGCCGTCCCGGTCGCGGTCACCGACTGCCTCAACTTCGGCAGCCCGGAGAACCCCGAGGTCATGTGGCAGTTCTCTCAGGCCGTCGAGGGCCTGTCGGACGCCTGCCTCGAGCTCGAGATCCCGGTCACCGGCGGCAACGTGTCGTTCTACAACCAGACGGGCGACACCCCGATCTTCCCGACCCCCGTCGTCGGCGTCCTCGGCGTGATCGACGATGTCGCACGCCGCATCCCGAGCGGGTGGCAGGACGAGGGCGAGAACATCTACCTGCTCGGCACCACCCGCGAGGAGCTGGACGGCTCCGCCTGGGCGGGCACCATCCACGGCCACCTCGGCGGACGCCCGCCGGCGGTCGACCTGGACGCGGAGCGCGCGCTCGCCGAGGCCCTGCACGCCGCGGCACAGGAGGGCCTCGTCTCGTCCGCGCACGATCTCGCCGACGGCGGCCTCGCGCAGGCGCTGGCCGAGTCGGTCATGCGGTTCGGTGTCGGCGCTCGCGTCTGGCTCACCGAGATCCAGGAGCGCGACGGCGTGGATGCGGCGACCGCCCTGTTCTCGGAGTCGACCGCCCGCGTCATCGTGACGGTCCCGCGTGAGGACGACGTGAAGTTCCGCGGCCTCTGCGAGGGTCGCGGTATCCCGGCCCTGCGGATCGGCGTCACCGACGCCGAGGTGGGCGCGCAGCCGGTCCTCGAGGTGCAGGACCAGTTCACGATCGGCCTGGAGGAGCTCCACGGCGTGCACCGCTCCACGCTCCCCGAGCACTTCGGCCCGACCGTCGCCTGACCCGCGCCGCCAGCCGCCGAGCACAGGAAAGACGCTCCGAATCCCTGCGATTCGGAGCGTTTTTCCTGTGCTCGCGGGCGTTCGCTACGGTGGGCTCATGCGTGCCCGCCGCGTCCTCGCCTCCCTCGTCGTCGGTCTCGGAGTTCTCGCGCTCGGCGCGGCCGCCACGGTGCGGGCCACGCCGTGGCCGTCGGCGCTGCTCATCCGGCGGGTGTTCACGAAGGGCGCCCGAGAGACCGTCGCCGAGATGCTGCCGTTCGTGCCGGGCGGAGTCACCTCCCGCATCGGTGTCCCGGTCGGGCGAGCCGCGACCGGCCTGACGTTCGACGTGTTCCGGCCCGAGGCCGCAGAGGGCGCCCTCCCCACCGTGGTGTGGGTGCACGGCGGCGCGTGGCTCTCGGGTTCGAGCTGGGATGTGGAGCCGTACCTCCGCATCCTCGCCGCCGAGGGCTTCACCACCGTCGGCCTGAACTACACCCTCGCGCCGGAGGCCGCCTACCCGACAGCGGTCCGTCAGCTGAACGAGGCGCTGGCGCAGCTGATCGCGCATGCGGAGGAGCTCGGGATCGACGCCTCCCGGATCGTGCTGGCGGGCGACTCAGCGGGAGCGCAGCTGGCGAGCCAGCTCGCAGCGATCGCGACGAGCCCCGAGTACGCCCGCCGCGTCGGAATCGCACCGGCCCTGCGCGGCGACCAACTGGCGGGGGTGGTCCTCAACTGCGGCGTGTACGACCTGGCTGCGCTCGCCGACCTCACGGGTCTGCTCGGCTGGGGTTTCAAGACGGCGATGTGGGCGTACGCCGGTACCAAGGACTGGTCGGACAGCCCTGCCGGGCGCACGATGTCCACGCTCGACCACATCACCGCGGACTTCCCGCCCACGTACATCTCCGGCGGCAACGGCGACGGTCTCACGGCGACGCAGTCGATCCCGCTTGCGGCCGCACTGCGTGCATCCGGCGTCGAGGTCACGGAGCTCTTCTGGCCGGCCGACCACGAACCCGCGCTCCCGCACGAGTACCAATTCCACCTGAGCATGCCGGAGGCGCGGGAGGCGCTCAGCGCGACGGTGGCGTTCCTGCGCGAACGGACCTAGCGGGCCGCCGCCTCGCGCGCTGCCGGCTCCGCCTGACGTCGCGTCAGCATCCGCACCCGCTGCTGCGTCAGCAGGATGCCGGCGAGCACGATGACGGCGCCGACCGGCTCGTTCCAGGTCAGGTGCTCCCCCAGCACCAGGATCCCCAGCGCCACGCCGACCACCGGCGTCACGTACGTCACCCCGGAGGTCAGCGTCGGCCCCCACGCCCGCAGCACATTCATGTTCCAGATGTAGACCACGCCCGTCCCGAGGGCGCCGAGTGCGAGCAACGAGAGGAGGACGGGCCAGCTGAAGTCGACGGGATGCCAGGCGACGATCGGGGTCAGCAGCAGCATGATCACCGCTGCGAGCCCGATGTTGAGGAACGCGCTCGTGATGGACGACACGTTGCGCGGGCTGATAAAGCGGCGGATGTATCCGAAGCTGAAGCCGTAGCAGGTCACCGCGCCGAGGCAGGCGAGCTGGCCCCACAGGCTGCCGGCGAGCGCATCCACCGCCCAGGGTCCGACGACGATCACGACACCGACGATCCCGACGAGGACGCCGAGCACCTGGTCGCGGTTGAGCTTCTCGACCCGGAACGCCGCCGTCGCCAGAATGGCGGTGGTGATCGGCGTCACGGCGTTGTAGATGCTGGCCAGGCTCGACGAGACGTACTGCTCCGCCCAGGCGAACAGCAGGAACGGGATGACGCAGTAGGTGACGCCGACCACCGCGAAGTGCACCCAGACGATCGGCTCGCGGGGAAGGCGAGCGCGCGTCGCGAGCGCGATGATGCCCAGTGTGACGGCACCGAACACGAGGCGCGCCCAGGCCACCTGGCCGAAGCTGACGCCCTCCAGCGCCACCTTCATGAACAAGAAGCTGGCGCCCCAGACGAGCCCCATCGCGACGAACTGCAGAGCGACTTTCACGTTTCGACGTTAGCGGGCGCCACGGACGCTCTGCGCGCGAGAATCGGACATGAAGGGACAAGATGCGGCCAGCGGGAATAGATTCGCGCGCGTCACGTTGTATGCATTTGCATAGAAACGGCGAGACAACCAAGAGGAGCCAGACATGCAGTACGGAATCTTCTCCGTCAGCGACATCACCCGCGACCCGGTGTCCGGTGTGACGCCGAGCGAGGCGGAGCGCATCGACGCGATCGTGAAGATCGCCACCCACGCGGAGGAGGTCGGGCTGGACGTCTTCGCCGTCGGCGAGCACCACAACCCGCCGTTCTTCTCGTCGTCCCCGACGACCCTGCTGTCCCACATCGCCGCCCTCACCAAGACCCTGACGGTGACGACCTCGACGACACTGATCACCACGAACGACCCGGTGCGCATCGCCGAGGAGTACGCGATGCTGCAGCACCTGTCGAAGGGCCGCATGGACCTGATGATCGGCCGCGGCAACACCGGTCCGGTGTACCCGTGGTTCGGCCAGGACATCCGCCAGAGCCTCCCGCTCGCCCTCGAGAACTACAACCTGCTGCACCGCCTGTGGCATGAGGACGTCGTGGACTGGGAGGGCCGGTTCCGCACCCCGCTGCAGGGCTTCACCTCCACCCCGCGCCCCCTCGACGACGTTCCGCCGTTCGTGTGGCACGGCAGCATCCGCACCCCGGAGATCGCCGAGCAGGCCGCGTTCTACGGCAACGGCTTCTTCGCGAACAACATCTTCTGGCCGAAGGAGCACTACGCGCGCCTCATCGCGTTCTACCGCGAGCGCTTCGAGCACTACGGTCACGGCACCGCGAAGCAGGCGATCGTCGGCCTCGGCGGCCAGGCGTTCGTCGCGAAGAACTCGCAGGACGCGAAGGACCAGTTCCGTCCGTACTTCAACGAGGCCCCCGTCTACGGCAACGGCCCGACGATGGAGGAGTTCGAGGAGGCGACCCCGCTGACCGTGGGCAGCCCGCAGGAGATCATCGACAAGACGCTGACCTTCCGCGAGTGGGCCGGCGACTACCAGCGCCAGCTGTTCCTCGTCGACCACGCCGGCCTCCCGCTGAAGACCGTGCTCGAGCAGCTCGACCTGCTCGGCGAGCACGTCATCCCGGTGCTGCGCAAGGAGACCGAGGCCCGCAAGGACCCGGAGACCCCCGAGGCCCCGACCCACGCGTCGCTCGTCAAGGCCAAGTACGGCGACGCCGACCCGCGTCAGCCGCGCCCGAACGCGAACCGCGGCGACAACGTCACCGGCGCGTCCCCCTACCAGGACACCGAGGAGCAGTTCCAGGCCAGCTACCCGGCGCTCTGAGCGACCCGGCACGCGAACCGACGAACGAGAGAAGGAAGATCATGACCAGCACCGAGCAGCGGCCGTTCCGGGTCGTGGTGGTGAACGCGGGAGTCAGCGACCCGTCGTCCACCAAGATGCTCGCCGACCGGCTCGCCCTGCGCGTCGAGGCGAACGCCCAGCGCGACGGACGGACGGTGGAGACGCTCAACCTCGACCTGCGCGAGCTGCTGCCCGAGCTGGGCGCGGCCCTCGCGTCCGGCCACCTGGGCCCGAAGTTCACGAAGGCGGTTGAGGCCCTGAAGTCGGCCGACGGCATCATCGCGACGGCGCCCGTCTACAAGGCCGGCCCGAGCGGGCTGTTCAGCTCGTTCTTCCAGGTGCTCGACAACGACCTGCTCATCGCGAAGCCCGTCGTCCTCGGCGCGACCGCCGGCACCGCCCGGCACGCGCTGGTCGTCGACGGCGAGATGCGGTCGCTGTTCGCCTTCCTCCGCACGATGACGGCGCCGACCTCGGTGTTCGCGTCGACGGAGGACTGGCAGGACTCGTCCCTCACCAAGCGCATCGACCGCGCGGCGCGCGAGCTCGTCGTGCTGATGGAGTCCGAGGTGGAGGCGAAGATCACCGACACCTCGTGGGACAGCTACCAGCACGAGTTCGGCTCCGCGGGCGGCAACGAGCTCGGGATCGACCTGGAGTCGGACCTCATGCGCCTCGCCACCGGCGGAAGCCTTCCCGCCACGCGGCGGTAACGCGGACAGCCTTCCGTCCGCGAACGGGCCCCGGCGACCGCCGGGGCCCGTTGCCGTTCTCAGAGGGATCGCGCGAGCCGCGTCGCCTGCTCGTCCGCGTCGGGCGCCCGCTCGGTTTCCATTCGGCGCGCCAGACGATAGGCCAGATACGCGGGGATGACGCCGAGCACACCGAACGACATGTCGATCAGCTGCCAGCCCACCGGAATGCCCCGCACGGCTCCCGCGATCAGGGCGAAAGGGATGACCATCGCGCAGGCGATCATGCCGAAGCGGAGCACCCAGATGTTGCGGACCGGGTCGCGGTAGGGCCCGATGAACGCGACGGCGATGACGAGGTGCGCGAAGCCGAGCCAGTCGGTCCCGTAGGAGAGGAACGGGTAGTCGCCGCCCGTGGTGACGAGTGCGGTGTGCACCCGGTCGATCCACTCCACCAGCCCGGGGAGCAGGTCCGGCGCCGGGCCGGCGTGCAGCATCGCGGACAGGACGCGCAGCTCCGCTTCGAGCGGGAAGGCGGTGACCCCGCTGACGACCAGGCCTACGACGAAGACGACGATCCAGAACCGCGCGGCGGTCAGCGTGCTCATGTCCCGACGCTATCGTCCAGCGCATCCCGGGTCGTCCGACGCAGGAATGATTCCGCCCGCGCGCGGTAGGGTGCAGGGTAGAACAGGGAGGTCTTGGGGTTGGACGTTCTCAGTGTGCTGCACTGGATCGGCGTGGTGGTCTGCCTGATCCTGGCACTGTCCGGCCTCATTCCGGTCATCGCCGCAGCGGCCACCTTCGTGGTCATCCCCTTCCACGCGTGGATCAACCACTACAAGAAGGCGGCGCCGTACCTCCCCCGTGTCGCCATCGTCGTCCCCGCCTGGAATGAGGGTGCGGTGATCGGCGCCTCCATCGACCGGCTGATGAAGCTCGACTACCCGCTCGAGGCGCTGCGGATCTACGTCGTCGACGACGCCAGCACCGACGACACCCCGGATGTAGTGCGCGGCCGTGCGGAGCAGTATCCCGGCAACGTGTACCTGCTGAGGCGCGAGCAGGGCGGCCAGGGCAAGGCGCACACCCTCAACCACGGCATCGAACGCATCCTCCAGGACGACTGGATGGAGGCGCTCCTCATCATGGACGCCGACGTCATCTACCTGCCGGACTCGCTCCGGCGCATGACCCGGCACCTGGCCGACCCGGACGTCGGTGCGGTCTCGGCGTACATCCGCGAGGGCAGCACCGAGCGCAACTACCTGACCAAGTTCGTGGGCGTCGAGTACGTGCTCTCGCAGCCGGCCGCCCGCCGCGCGCAGAACGTGCTCGGCGCGCAGGCGTGCCTGGCCGGCGGCGCGCAGCTGCACACCCGCGAGAACCTGCTGGCCATCGGCGGCCGCATCGACACGTCGTCGCTCGCCGAGGACACGATCACCACGTTCGAGACGCAGCTGCTGGGGAAGAAGGTCGTCTTCGAGCCGCACGCGCACGTCCTCGCCGAAGAGCCGAACCGCGTGGATGCGCTCTGGAAGCAGCGGCTGCGCTGGGCCCGCGGCAACGTGACGGTGACGGCCCGCTACTCCAAGGTGTGGTTCCGTCCGTCTCGCGTGCACCACCTGGGCGGCATCAGCTTCGGCATCGTCTGGTTCAGCCTGTGGCTGCTCCCGCTCATCATGATCACGTCGGCGATCGGTCTGGCCGGGCTGCTGTTCCTGCAGGACGAGCTGGCGACCGGTGTCTTCCGGGTGCTGTGGATCTCGGCGGCGCTCGCGTACCTGTTCGTGCTGATACTCGGCGCGCAGACCGACGGCTCGACCACCAAGCACACGCTCGGCCATGTGCTCCTGTTCCCCGGCATCATCAACATGCTCGTGATGGTGACCGCCCTGTTCCCGCCGGTGATGCTGGTCTGGCTTCCCGGCCTGTTCGGCTGGACACTGTCCGGGCCGACGCTGTTCGTGCTGACCCTCGCGATCTACATCTGGATCCCGTTCTCGATGGTCGTCGCGTGGCTCGCACGCCGCGCCGAGCGCACCCGCGCCGGCCGGTGGCTGGCCCCCGCGCTGATCTACCTCGCGGGCTACGGTTCGCTGCTCTGCGCCATCACGTTCGACTCGTACCTGAAGGAGCTGTCGGGCACAGAGGCGAAGTGGGACAAGACGGAGAAGGTCGGGCGGGTAGCGACGAGCTGAGGGCGCATGTCGGAGTTTGCCTCACAAGTCGCGAACGTGAAGCACCGACCTGACACCGAGCCTCCGACGGAGACCGGCGTCATGCAGCGCATCCACGACGATCGCTGCGCCGATCCACTCCGCCCCGCTCATCTCGACGAGGCGTTTGCACGCGTCCGCCTGCGCGCCCGTATCGATCCAGTAAGGTCAGCCAGGTTGCTGGGATCCGTCTTGTCGCTCACCCAGCGGAACGTCGCGACCAGCCTGCGGCGACAATCCGCGTCGAATTCATTCACCCGTCGGCTATGTCCAATGAGCGTCGGCCCTCGCGTAATAATCCCATCAACTGACCGTCTCTATGTATGTGGATGATGTGACGCTCTCGTCGGCTGGGTGCTGGGATTGGCACGCGCCGGGTTCAGACCCTTCGACGCCCTCCCTTGAATGGAACGGCGCTCCGCTGGCGCTGGCCGCAGACGAAGCGAAAGCCGACAAGGGAATCCTGTGACGGACGCACTCATTCCGATCGAGCACCGAATGGTCATTACTGACGAAGTGGCTCGCCGATGCGCGCGGGCTGCAGGCCGCTACATCGCGTTCCAACCGCGGATTCTCGTTCCCGCTTCTCTCGCCCTTGTTGCGTTGATCCTCGTCGGCGGTGCAGATGCGATCCTTCGGGAGGACGTAGGCATGATGCCGCTATTCCTCCTCGCGGGTATCGGAGTCGCAGCCGGTTTGCCCGCGGGGCTGTTCGCGGTCGCAGTGCGCAGTATTCGTCGTCAGATTCAGGTCGGTGATGAGTGGGGCACGGGCCATTTGGCACTCTCTCCGACCTCATACTTTCGTTCGTGACTCGGCCCGCTCGAGGCACCTTACGAGGCGACGCCATTTCCACAGACGCGGGCCATTGTCGAAGACAAAATCGCGCGGTGCTCGAAGAAGTTCCAATGCCCATCGACGCGGGACCTGCCGCACTTGTCGCTGCACAATCAGTATGAGATCCGTCTCATGGGGCACGTCAAAGAGAACAATGTCATCCGGAATCCACTCGTCTCTGAAGTCAGCTTCAGAGCTGTCGGAGAATTCGAAAGTCGCCAGCACTTCGGACTGAACCTCCTCAATCAATTCGTCGAGGGCAAGAGCAAGTCTGACCTTCTCGGTATCGCTCAGAGAGAGAAGTCTCTTCTGCCACGGAAGATCGATGTTGTCCTCGGGCCGCGCGGAACGGTTCACATGAATAACGCCGTCTTCCGTCAACCACATCTCTTGTCCCCTTCGCAACCGTCTTCGTATCTAGAACCGATAGTGATCGACTCCCAGTTTCTTCTTGGTTCCCTTTTTAAGCGTGCCTACGTGGTAACGGTCTTGGAGTCACATAGGCCCCGAAACTTCTTGCATTGGCCAGGCTTGAGGTTCTTCCCGGACTTCGCGTCTTTCTTCGCTTCCTTCTTCCCGCTTCCGCGATAGAGCCGCATCCGCCGCTGCCGGCGAAACCGTCTTTGGCTCGGACACATGCTCACCAGACCCATCGCTATCGATGCATCTTCGTCGACGCCGCGTTTTTGCCGAACAGGAGCTCTGCGACATTGTCCGTGTAGGCGCTCTGCGGGATCACCCAGATGCCGGCGTCATCCAACTCAGCGCTGAACTCCGACCATGAGATGTCCCTCAGTCCGTCCACTAGACGGGGAAAGAAGTGACCATCGAGTGTCGCGTACTTTCCGAGCCACTCACCGTCGTCGTCCTGATAGGCGGTGATGAGCGAGTGAGCACCAGCCAAGGCACCCCGCACGTACACACCGATGATCGGACGATCCAGATCGAGCTGTGAGCGAGGGGGCAGTGCTGGACGGGCCCGCCGGAGGGACTGTTGGGGGCTGTATTTCTTCCTCGTTGCTTTTCCGCGGAGGAAGTCGACGACAGAAGCAGCGATCATCAGAGCCCCAGCCACGATATAGCCGATTGGATCGGCGAGATTCTGATAACCCCGTAGGTAAGAGACGAGGATCCCGAGCGGTACACCGCAGAGGACAACCACCAACCATCGACGTACGAACCATCCCAGATAGTCCTTCAATAGAGCCTCTTCCCAGCTTGGAGACGAGAGCCGTAGCTCCTGGCCCACGCCACCGACTGGAGCACTCCATAAATGTTGCCGCCAATCCGGAGCGGCCGTGCGGCGTTCTTCATGACCTTTCGATGCGTCGCCTTGATAGCGGCGCGCTTGGCCACGTTCGCCGGCTTTCCTCGGACGAATGCGGGTGCTCTCGCCAGCCGGACGTTCCGAACCACCTTTGAAACTACCGCGACAGCTTTGCCTGCTCCGAAAGTTGCGGCAGAGATGAGGTTCGCAGTTCCGCCCGCTACATCAGCGGTCGCCAGCTGGTAAATGCCGCGGGCAGCCGAGATTCCGGCCGAGACGGCGCCGCAGATCGTACAGCCGAACAAGGCGGCAATTCCGAGTGCGCCGGACACGTCGTCGGCGAACGCGCCCCAATCCCATCCCGTGGCCTTTCCTGTGAGGTCGTATTGGTTGATCGGGTCGTCCGGGTAGACGTAGTCGTTGGGGGTTCCGCCCTCGACCGGGTCGACGGACAGGAACCTGCCAAGCCCGGGCACGTAGACGCGGGCACCCATCTCGATGAGGGCCACACTACCGGTGTGCTCGAACAGCTTCTGATGCTGACCCACCCACGCGTTCGACGTGTCCGTGCCCGGCTGGTTCGCCGGAACCGACGCGTCCGCAGCCGCCGTCCCGATCCGCCCGGTGACCGGGTCCACCGGCTGACCGAACGGGTCGTAGAAGAACACCGCACCGACCTGGGCGCCTGTCGGGCCGGCCGTGACCACCACATCGCCATGGACGTTCGGATACGACCACACCCCATCCCCGGATACCGGACGAGTCAGGGTCACACCACCCGGCAGCGCCTGCGTCGTCCACACCAGGACACTGTCCGCGTTCAGCTCGGCGACCGGCGCATCCCCGGTGCCGGAGAACACATACGTCGTCACCGACTTCTCACCCGACGTCGACACCGCCGTACGAGTCACCACCCGATCCAACGCATCCCGCACATACGACACCGACGAACCATCCGCCGACTTTTCACTGCCCGGGCGCATTTGCGGAACGTCTATCCGCTGACCATGAGGAAGCATAAGAGCCCGACGATCGCAAGGACCACGAACCCGGCGAGAGCGCCCGCGATCGGGTTTTCGAGGAGCCCCAGCCACTCAGTGACGCGCGGTGCATCCTTCCCGCGATGTCGACCGGGCCGACCTGCTGTCTCGGCTGTCTTCATCCCTTCGGCGCTGGAACCCCGGGCCGCAGTGTCTCCGTCATCCTGTTCGAGGCTCTTTCGCCTTGGTGGGCGATACAGAAGATAAACGATCCCAATCAGCGCTATGCCTACGACTACCCAGACGGTCGTGGAGCTACCCAACACTCGCGCGGGGCCCAACAGACCCAAGATGCCAGCGCCAATTCCGATGACGATCAGAGCAACAGTTCCCAGCGTCGTCGTCCATCTTCTCGGCAACTTAGAACCCTTCCACCGACGACCGATCGTAAACGCAGCTTGGAAAATGAACCGCATTTTCGCGGCGTAAGGTTTGGCGAGGTCTGAGCCATGGAGTGGCACCATCCGAAGACAGCTGGATCAACGGACAGGGTCGCCCGTCTTTCCTCTCCTAGGTCTCCATTTCCTATCGAAGAGCTTTTCGGCGATGACATCCGAGTACGTGCTCTGCGGAAGTACCCAGATGCCAGCATTGTCCAGCTCAGCTGCGAAATCAGCCCACGGTATATCCTTCAGCCCGTCCGCCAAGTGAGCGAACAGACGACCATCGAGCGTTGCATAACCGCCAAGCCACTCTCCGCCGGCGGCCTGGTAGACCGTGATCAATGAATGAGCCCCTGCGAGCTCGCCACGTACATACACGCCGACTATCGGGCGATCCAAGTTGAGTTGTGATCGTGGCGGCAGCGACGGACGAGCTCGATGCAGGGACTGCTCAGAATTGAACTTCTTATTCACGCGCTTTTCGCGGAGATAGTCGACAAGGGACGCCGCGATGATGATGCCGGTGGCCAGAGGAATGCCGACGATATAGGCACCGACTGAGTACTCGTAATGCAAGGTGCCCAATATGCCAAGTGGGAACACGCACACAACAATCCATAGCCAGCGTCGCGCGAACCAGCGGAGGTACTCGCTCAATACAGCCTCTTTCCTGCGGTGGCCCGGTTGCCGTAGCTGAGGCTCCACTTGATGCTTTGGTAGATGCCGTAGGCCTTTACCGCTGCCCGGACTGGCCGAGCCACGTACTTCATGACCTTTCGATGCGTGGCCTTGATAGCGGCGCGCTTGGCCACGTTCGCCGGTTTGCCGCGAGCGAAGGCGGGTGCCTTCGCCAGACGGACGTTTCGCACAACTTTAGACACCGTCGCGATCGCCTTGCCCGCTCCGAACGACGCAGCGGAAATGAGATTCTCCACGCCTCCCGCCACATCACCGGTCGCAAGCTGGTATATGCCGCGGGCAGCCGAGATTCCGGCCGAGACGGCGCCGCAGATCGTACAGCCGAACAAGGCGGCAATTCCGAGTGCGCCGGACACGTCGTCGGCGAACGCGCCCCAATCCCATCCCGTGGCCTTTCCTGTGAGGTCGTATTGGTTGATCGGGTCGTCCGGGTAGACGTAGTCGTTGGGGGTTCCGCCCTCGACCGGGTCGACGGACAGGAACCTGCCAAGCCCGGGCACGTAGACGCGGGCACCCATCTCGATGAGGGCCACACTACCGGTGTGCTCGAACAGCTTCTGATGCTGACCCACCCACGCGTTCGACGTGTCCGTGCCCGGCTGGTTCGCCGGAACCGACGCGTCCGCAGCCGCCGTCCCGATCCGCCCGGTGACCGGGTCCACCGGCTGACCGAACGGGTCGTAGAAGAACACCGCACCGACCTGGGCGCCTGTCGGGCCGGCCGTGACCACCACATCGCCATGGACGTTCGGATACGACCACACCCCATCCCCGGATACCGGACGAGTCAGGGTCACACCACCCGGCAGCGCCTGCGTCGTCCACACCAGGACACTGTCCGCGTTCAGCTCGGCGACCGGCGCATCCCCGGTGCCGGAGAACACATACGTCGTCACCGACTTCTCACCCGACGTCGACACCGCCGTACGAGTCACCACCCGATCCAACGCATCCCGCACATACGACACCGACGAACCATCCGCCGACTTCGTCGACACATGCCGATCCGAACCATCGAAACCGAGGGTCTGATCCGCAAGGCGCGTCGTGTTCCCGTGCGCGTCGTACCCCAACGACGCACCCGGGCCCGTCAACGACAGATTCCGGCCTGTCATCGATCCGGCATCCGGCAGAGCACCCGCAACGAGGGTGCCCGTCAACCGGTCCGCGTTGTCGTAGCAGTAGTCCACGGTCGATGTGCTCGCACCATCGAAGACATCGGTCAGCCGAGTCCGGTTGCTGTTCGCACCAGCCGCGGAGTCGGCGCCACATGTCGCCGCTGCATACCCATAGTCGAGCTCGTGGCGTGGAATCGATGCATGGGTCAAACGCCCAGCGCCATCGAACCGGTACCGCGACTCGTAACGGGTATTTGCAGCCGACAACACATCCGCCAGTACACGACCCGACTGGGAGCGGGTCACCGCGTCCCGAACAGCCACCCCATCCGCGAGAGCCACATCCAACGCCGACACCCGCCCGGCAGCGTCCTTCGACAACCCCAGCTGCGTGCCGTTACCCGCCGTGCCAGCGCCCGTCGGGAACACCACCGAGACCGGCTCTCCCTTGTCGTAGACGACCTGCGCGACGACGGCACCGTCGACTGACACTGCGGTGGGAGAGCCATCGAGGTCGAACGCAAACGTAGCTTCGGTCGCTCCGCCCTTCGGGTATGTCGTCTTCTTAGACACCACGCGGCCGAGGATGTCGAACTGGCTCGCGGTCACCGCTCCACTCACATCGGTGTAGCGGACAGTGCGACCCAGAAGGTCGACCACCGTCGTGATCCGCCCCGCCGCGTCCTCCACCCAGGAGGTCAGCGGGTCACCACCAGCAGCCCCGTTACCGGTGTACGACGTCACCACTGAACGCGCGGGGGACCCACCGAACGCCGGCATAGTCACCTTCGTCACCCGGCCTCGGCCGTCGTAGGTGGTGCAGGTCCAATCGGAGTCGCCGGTCCGGCGTGTTCCCACGACACGACCCATCAGGTCGTAGGCGGTATCAGTGGTGATCATGACGCCGTCGGCATTCGCGGGGTCGGTGTGGCGGGCGAGCATCCCATATTGCGGCGTCGATCCAGCGACACCGCAGACCCCGGACCCCCACATCATCTGCAGCGTCTGTGTCTCTTGGTAGTAGTAGTTCGCCGTTGCGGAATTCGTCGGGATGTTACGGGCAACCGCACCGGGGAGTGCCTTGAACTGCTCCCGCAGATAGCCGGATCCCTCCGCCTCGTAGCCACGCATGGTCGTCAGACTCAAACCACCCGGGTCCGAGGTCTCGGTCACGGGAAGCCCGTACCAAGGGGTGCTGCCATATCCGGTGCTGCTACGAACAGCGCTGACCTGGTCGGCGGACACCCCCGGCACGTTGGACGGGACGCTGTCATCCGTGGCCGTGGACGTGCTCAGCCCGTAGTCGGGCACCAGTGCACTTCCCGGGATCAACTGCCGAGCGCCGCCCGGGGGTGTCCAATACAGCCCGAAACTCGCCACCGAAGCGATATCCCAGTACTGCACCCGAATCGGCACCGACTGCCCCGCCGTCACGGTGATCAGACCGTCCGGCGACGCGTGAGCAGCACCCGCAATCGTGTCCGACATCACCAGGATGTCGTTCAGCCACAACTGAGACGAATCGTCCGCCGTCACGGACAGCTTGTACGTACCCGCTGTCGGGAAGGTCACCATGCCGGTCATTCGGGCGGACCAGTTGTCAGCGGGGACCCCGGCCGCGGGAGCGCCCGCGCCCCAGTCCTTCGACATCGTCCCGTCCGCGGGACCGACGCCTAAGGAGTAGGCCTTCGGCCTGCCCGCGAAGGACGTGTTGTCGAAGTACTGCACACTCAACCCGCGCAGACCCTCGTCGTAGGCCGTGCGGGTGTGCGCGGGCGTGACCACGCATGCGCCCTCGGGCACTCCGCCCGAGCTGAAGCAGGAGGCCGGCGCAGGACCATACGAATCCGTTTGACGATGGCGCCCGTTATAAAGCCGAGTCGACTTCCGACCCTGCGGATCGGTCGACGACACCACCTGATCGAACACATTCCACTCCGTACGGCCGGTCAAACCGGAGGCAGAGGCGTCCGTGAGCTGCTGCAGCGCATCGTTGAACGTCACGGTTCGTGCGTGTCCGTTGGACGTCCCGTCCGTGGGCACATCCAATCCCTTCGCATCGACGAACGTGGTGTGGTCGCCGTAGGTATAGGTCTTGGCCGGCTGGGTGTCCGCGGTGGCGCCGTCCGGGGCGGGGAGGGTCACGGAGATGGCGCGTCCGGCGTCGTCGTAGCCGATCGTGGTGGCCGTGGTCGCCTCGGTTGCAAGGCCAGATCGGCTGCTGTCGGCGGTGAGCCAGTCGTTGGTCAGCGAGTCGCGGACGGTGACCAGGCGACCAGCGGCGTCATAGCTGAAAGTGGTGAGCTCGGCACCGGGGTCGAGGATTCCTGCGAGCTGCCCGTTGTCGTTGTACAGCAGTTCGGTGGTGTCACCGGATCCGGCGATGTGGCCCGGGTAGACGATTCGGCAGATCATCCCCGCCGGAGCGGCGGCGTAGTTTTTTCGCACCGGGCACGCGGCACCGCTGAGGTCCGAGTCGGTGGCGCTGAGCCCGAGGGACGCGGCTGAGTCCCCGGAGTAGGCGAACTTGACCTCGCGCCCGTAGCCGCCGCCGGTCAAGGCGGAAAGCGGGTCGCTGATCCGATCGAGTTGGGCTGTTCCGGCTCTCCAGCCCGCCATCGGTACGGAGGGCTTCCGGGTGTCCTCTATCGCGGTGATCGACTTCAGCACCCCGGTCGCGTCGAACACATAGGCGGTGCCGGATTCGTCGGTGAGGGTGACGTTCCCGGACTTGTCCAGGGCGAGGACACCGCTCTCCCCGGCCGGGGCTGTGTAGCCGGGCGCGTTGACGCCTCCGTTCACGGGGCTGGCGTTCTTCGTATAGGTGTGCACGCCTCCCGTGGAGTCGGTGAGGATGACCGCGGACTCGGTGATCTGCGCCCGAAGGTATCCATCTACTCCCGTCAGCGCCGTGGATGACGCCCATCCGCCCGGCAGAACCGGCGCCGACGTCGTGAACCAGTCCGGTGGGACGATGAACTCCTTGCCCGACGAGGCGTCGCGGACCCAGAGGTCGAGCTTGGACGCCCCGGTCGCTTCGAAGTACTCGACCGTGATGGGTGTCGCGCCGGCCTTCATGGCGGTGGCGGGCATCCAGTCGATGTGGTCGGCTTTCGAGGTGGACCACAGGTCGCCGATCAGCTGACCATTGAGCTTGAGGCGTGCGCCGTCGTCCCGCGCGAAGCCGAACGTGTAGGTGCCCGCCTTGGGCGGCGTGATGAAGCCCGTCCACTGCGCTGTGTAGTAGTCCGCCGGGATCGCCGGGCCGGGCGACTCCGTCGGCCAGCTGAACGAGACGGCGGTGTCGGTACGGACGAGCTGCGGAGTGCGACCACCGAAGGTGAACGCGGCGCCTGTACCCGGCGCAGGCGTGACGTCGAAATACCGTCCGATCAGCCCGCGGTTGGACTGCTGCTGGGAGTTGTAGGCGAACGAGAGGCCCATCTCACCGCCGAGCGTTCTCACCGTCGGGGATGAGAACGAGAGGTGCGCGTTGCCGTTCGCCAGATTCACGGTCAACGGCCCGGCGGTGTCCGTCGGCGCCGGACCGGCATCGCCGATCCGGAGGTTCACCGTGAACGGCTTGGCCCAGAACGGAAGGTACGTCGCCGACCCGTCCTTGATGGAGACGCCCCAGCTGTACCTGCCGCCGTCTTGGAGCGTGCCCGCCGGGGGCGTCCACGTGGTGCTCGTCGTCCATCCTGAGGAGACGATCTGTCCGCTGACGGCGTCCCCGCCCGTCGCCACCTGGAACTGGTACTGGGTGGCCCCGGACTGCGACGCGATCGGGTCGACCGAGAACGTCGGGGTGACGGAGGTGATCACCTGATCCGCGACCGGCGACGCGGTGTCCGGATTCGGAGTCGGCGGCGGCGTCGTCGTGAACTTCCACGTCGCACTCTCACGAAGCGTCGAGGTGCCGAGCCACCCGTCGTAGCCGTCCTTCACCTGAGTCTTCCAGTAGTAGGTCTTTCCACCCTGGAGGGCGGTCTGCGGGACCTTGACGCTGGGCTGGCTCGTCCATCCGGAGGACCAAGCGGTGCCGACGGAAGGGTTGGGGTTCTCCGAGATCACGAAGTTGTAGATCAGCCCCGTTCCCCCGGGATCGGTGGCACCCTGCACAGCGAGGGTGGGGTTGATGGACGACGTGCCGCCGTTCGCCGGAGCAGGGGCGGCGAGCGTTCCGGCTGTCGGGAAGTCCTTGTACGTGATGTACATCGAGGTCTCGAGACGTTTGTATGCGTAGACGCCGGGTCGTTCGTCCCCCGTCACCTGGAGGTAATTGCCGGCAGACCTCGCATTGACCCAGGCGGCGATCCTGTTCTCCAGGGGCGAGTCCTGAGCGAATCCGTCCGCCGCCACGGGGAAGAGCGACAGCCGGTCCCCCGAGCCGTTGTACGAGAACGCGTTCGCGTAGTTGACGGCCCCGGGGACGGCGTTCGTCGTCCCTTCGCCGGCCACGACGCCGTAGATGAAGGCGTCCGTGATCTGCTTTCCGAAATACCCCTCGTAGCTGTAATGGGTGACGGTGCGCCAATACGTGTCTCCGTTGGCGCGCGCATTGCCTACAAGGGTGCCGGTGTTGGTGCGGGAGGCGCCGTCAGAGCGAAACGCATGCACGTCCTGGTTGTCGGACCACACGGACGGGTCGACGAACACAGGGTAGGTGCGCTTCGAATCGTTCAGCCACGAGCGGTCCGCGCGAAGAGTGAGTTTCCACTTCGATCCGTCCCGCTTGACCACCGCGTGGACGGGATGGTCGTCCGGCTCCTTCACCCCCTCCTTTCCCGAGGAATCCCACATCCGGGGCGCGGGAACCACGAACACGATGTGCCCTGAGGAATTCGTGAACACGACATCACCCGTGACCTCGTCCTTGCTCAGATTCAGCTCAGGTGCATCCACTGTCCAGGTCCACGAGGTTCTGCCCTTCGCTCCGGGGGCCTTGCTCAACTTCAGCGTCTCTTTGACGCCGGCCTTGCTCACCGCGTATTCGGCGTCGGTGTCATCGAGGACGTCTCCATACGAGACGCGGGACCTGTCCTTGGCCGAGGCCACCGGATTGAGGTTCCGAACGAGCCGCGAATGGCGTGAGCCGATCAGGCTGAAATGGACGGTGTAGCCGTCTTTGGAGACCGAAAGCGCGTCGCTCGAATTCGCGAACTCTGCGAACTCGGGATGAAGCGGATGGTCCTCGACCGCGCCGCCGCCCAGGCCGACCGGTGAAAGCCACCCGGTGCCGTCGACCGCCGTTTCGATCTGCACGTAACGCCCCTCGCCGTCGAGGACGTTCAATGGATCGGGCGAGATCTGCTGCGTCTTCGTGCCGTCGGGATTCTTCCAGGTCGTCGACTTTTCGTCTCTCCTCTCCACCGTCGCACCATCGGCCGGACCTTCGTGACCGGATGTTCGCTTCGGGAACGCGGACGGACGACGGAGATCCGGCTTCTCGAAATCGGTCACAGGCTCCGGGCGGGGAGCCGACTCGAAGTCCCCCGATGGGATCGATCCGCCATCGTTCGCCGGGGCTGCGGACGTCTGGGCAGGGAGCGAGAGCACGTCGGCGCTTGCGGCCGGGGTCGCATCAGCGGCGGAGGCCGGCTGGAGATCACCGATGACCAAGGCTGCGGCGGTGACGATGCCGACGATGGTGAGAGCGCGGAAAGAGTGAGACACGATCATTGAAAATATCTGGACATGTGAGCATTGACATAAAGTGCTCTGTCCTCAATGTCCACAATTTCGCAGAGAGGTCATACCGCGGGACCACATCTGACGGATGACCCCGCAGCCCGAGCATGCCCCTCCCGGCCGACGCGTGCCCCGGCCCCGCCCAGCCACGCTGGGAGCATGACCTCAGCACCTCCACCGGCCCTCGCGGCCTCCGGCCTCACCAAGTCCTACGGCTCCTCGGTCGCGCTCGCGGGCGTCGACTTCCGGGTCGACCCGGGCGAATCCGTCGCGATCATGGGGGCGTCCGGATCGGGCAAGACGACGCTGCTCCACTGCCTGGCGGGCATCGTCGCGCCCGATACCGGCACGGTCCTGCTCACGACGGCGGGCGGGGCGGTCGACGTCACACGGCTCGGGGAGGCCGGGCGGTCGCGGCTGCGGCGGGAGGAGTTCGGGTTCGTGTTCCAGCAGGGGCTGCTGCTGCCCGAGCTGACGGCGGTCGAGAACGTCGCCCTGCCCCTCATGCTGACGGGCGCCGACCGGCGGGCGGCCGAGCAGACGGCGGGGATGTGGCTGGCCGCGCTCGGGCTCGCCGGGTTCGAGGCACGGCGCATCGGGGAACTGTCCGGCGGGCAGGCGCAACGGGTCGCCATCGCCCGCGCGCAGACGACCGGAGCGTCGGTGGTGTTCGCCGACGAACCGACGGGAGCGCTCGACTCGGCCACCTCGGCGGAGGTGATGGATGCGCTCATCCGGTCGACCACCGGACGCGGGCGCTCGCTCGTCGTCGTCACGCACGACGAGACCGTCGCCGCCCGCTGCGCGCGGGTCGTCCGGCTGGCCGACGGTCGCATCGTGGACGAGGTGGCGACGCGATGACGACGCTCCGCCTCGCCTGGCTGTTCGGCCGCCGTAGCGCCTCCGCCCGCTCGACCGTCCTCCTGCCCGTCCTCGCCTTCGCGGTGGTCACGGCGCTGCTGCTCATCGTCGCGGGAGGCGCGCAGGCGTTCTTCTCGTGGACGGATGACGAAGCCGGCCTCTACCAGGTGCTCGCCGTCGTCGCGCTGTCGCTGCTGGTCGTCCCACTCGTCGCGCTCGGCGGCTCCGCGGCGCGGCTGTCCGCGCGGCGGCGCGACGACCGGCTCGCGAGTCTCCGGCTGCTCGGGGCGACGCCGCGGCTGGTGCGGGCGCTCACGGTGATCGAGTCGACGGTGCTCGCGGTGGCCGGCGCGGTCGCAGGGGTCGTGCTCGCGCTTCTCGCGGCGCCGTTGGTCGGACTGATCCCGTTCCGCGGACGTCCGCTCGGCTTCTCGGCGCTGCTCGGCCCCGGATGGATGGCGCTGACGGTCCTCGGCGTCGGCCTCCTCGCTGCAGTGAGCGCCGTCATCGGGCTGCGTGGAGTGGTCCTCTCGCCGCTCGGCGTGCGGACGCGGCAGCAGGCCCCGCGCATCCACTGGCTGCGGGCGGTGCTGACCGTCGCGGCGATCGGGGTGGTCGTGCTGCTGGTCTCGGCGCTGCAGGTCGTGGCGCTCAGCGCGACGGTGCTGCTCCTGGTGCTCGCCGTCGCGTTCGGCGGCAGCATCGCGGTGCTCAACCTCATCGGGCCGTGGGTGCTGAAGAGGATGGCCGCGTCCCAGGCCCGTCGCGCCCGCAACGCGCGCCGCCTGCTCGCGGCCCGCAGCATCCTGGAGTCGCCGAAGGCCGCCTGGCGACAGGTCTCGGGCGTGGCGATGACGAGCTTCATGGCCGTGTTCGCCGGGGTCGGCGTCGCTCTGCTGCAGGCGGCAGGCGGCGACGGCGATCCACTGCTCGCCGACATCCGGACCGGCCTGATCATCACGGTCGCCGCGTCCTTCCTCATGGTCGCCTGCTCGGCCGGCGTGAACCAGGCGGCGGCGGTGCTCGACCGGCGCGACCTCTACATCAGCCTCGACCGGATCGGTATGCCCGTCTCGGAGATGAACGCGGCGCGCAGCCGGGCGGTGCTGTCCCCGCTGCGCATCACGACGGTCGGATCGGCGGCCACTGCGGCCGTGGTGCTCCTGCCGCTCACCGGCGCGAGCCTGCTCGTGCAACCGCTCACCCTGGTCGTCGTCGCGGGCTGCCTGGCAGCGGGGGTCCTCCTCGTCTGGGCGTCACTGCTGGCCACCCGGCCGGTTCTCGCCCGCGTGCTCGCGGAGCCGTCCCCCAGCCTCTGACCCAGTAGGGTCGATGCATGCCCCAGAACAGCGACGTGGAAGCTGCGCTCGAGCAGCTGAACAGCATCCGCCAGAGCATCGACAACATCGACGCCGCGGTCATCCACATGCTCGCGGAGCGGTTCAAGTTCACGCAGCAGGTCGGCGCGCTGAAGGCGGCGCACGGGCTCCCACCGGCGGACCCGGAGCGCGAGAAGCAGCAGATCCAGCGCCTGCGGGCGCTCGCGGAGGAGAGCCACCTCGACCCGGCCTTCGCCGAGAAGTTCCTGACGTTCATCGTCGCCGAGGTCATCCACCACCACGAGCGCATCGCCGTCGAGAACGGCAAGTAGCCGATGGGGTGGGACGCGACGGCCCTGCCGGAGGCGCGGGGCCGGACGGTCGTGGTGACCGGAGCGAATGCCGGGGTCGGGTACTTCACGGCCGAACAGCTGGCCGGAGCGGGTGCGCGCGTCATCCTCGGCTGCCGCGACCCCGAGCGGGCTGAGGCGGCGGTCTCGGCCATCCGCCGCCGGGTGCCGCGCGCGAGCGTCGAGGCGCTGCCCTTGGATGTGACCGACCGCCGCTCGATCGACGCGGCCGCCGACGCCCTCCTGGCCCGGGAGCGGGTGGATGCGCTGGTGCTCAACGCAGGCATCGTGCACCCGCCGCGGTCGCGCCGGACCGACGCGTACGGCAACGAGCTGGTGCTGTCGACCAACGTGCTCGGGCATTTCCGCCTCGTCGCGCGGGCGCTCCCGGCGATCGCGGACGACGGACGCATCGTCACCCTCGGGTCCCTCGCCAGCCGCCTCGGCCGCCTCCGCCTGGAGGACCTCCAGCTCGAGCGCGCGTACACCTCCTGGCGCGCGTACTCGGGGTCGAAGATCGCGGCGCAGGTGTTCGGGTTCGAGCTCGACCGGCGGCTGCGTGCGGCGGGGTCGTCCGTCGAGAGCATCGTGGTGCATCCCGGCTACTCGACGTCGGGACGCACACCCGGCATCCGGGGCGTCAACCAACCGTCGCGGGTGAAGCGCTTCGTGGACAACCTGCAGGCGGCGTGGACGCAGGGCAAGGACGACGGAGCGCACGTCCCGGTGCGCGCCGTGCTCGACCCGACCGTCTCCGGCGGCGACCACCTCGGCCCTGCGCTGTGGACGAAGGGCGCGCCCGTCCACGCCCCCGCGACCCGATCCACGCGCTCTCCGCGCCAGGGCGCCCGCCTGTGGCCGCTCCTCGAAGCCGCGTCCGGCCAGCCCTTCCCGCTCCCCTAGCCTCCGCTAGGCGACCACGATGGACAGGAGGCGATGCGTGGCGGGGACGGCGGCACGCAACGCGTCCCGCGCGGCGGCGTAGTCGGCGCCCTCCGCCTCGATCTCCTCGACGGCCGCCTCGCGGATGATCGCCGTCGCGATCACGCGGCCGCCGCGCGGCATCGCGTTGTGCACCTGCAGCAGCTCGAACCCGGCCGGGACCTGCTCCTCGATCAGCGCCCGCGCCGACTGGGCGTCGTCCGCCTCCGCCGTCAGCTCGCGCGTCTCGCTGTTCTGGATCAGACCCACCACCTTCATGTCGTCCACGCTAGCCGACGTCAGGAGCGCGGTCTGACCGCAACCCTGTCCCGCCCGGCGGCCTCCCGATACGGTGAAGGGATGGACTTCCGCACCGCACCCCTCGACGACACCTCCGCCCAGGCCCTCGCGGCGACCGGCCTCCGCTACGCGTTGGTCGACGCCGCCGACGCAGAAGCCCTCGACGGCTGGACGCGCGCCGACTTCCGCGGCTTCCACGGGCGCCGCCCGTCGGCCGAGCAGCTGACGGAGGCGCGCGAGAACTTCGCCGGCCGCCGCAACACCGGCGTGTACGACGACCAGGGGGCGACCGCCGACCCGGTCGGCACGGTCAACACCTGGCCGGCGCCGCTCACCGTCCCGGGCGGCGCGCGCGTCGACTCGTGGGCGATCAGCTCCGTGACCGTCGCGCCGACGCACCGCCGCCGCGGAATCGCCACCGCTCTGCTCGGCGGCGAGCTGCGGACCGCTCACGCGCTGGGACTGCCGCTGGCCATCCTGACCGTCTCCGAGTCGGTCATCTACGGCCGCTGGGGCTTCGGACCGGCGACCTGGGCGACCGCCTGGTCGGTCGACACCAAGCGCGTGCGGTGGACCGCCGGCGACACCCCCGGCCGCCTGTCCTTCACCGAGCCGGAGGCGTACACCGAGACCGGCACCGCGGTGCTCGACCGCGTCATGGCCTCCCGGCCGGGCGAGATCGGGCTGGAGCCGTACCTCGCCAAGCGCCTGATCGGCCCGCTGAAGGGCGACCCGGAGGCCGACAAGCTGCGCCTGGTCCGCTACGACTCCGAGGCGGGCGAGCCGGAGGGGTTCGTCTCCTACGCGCTCAAGGGCGACGACGACTTCACCCGGCACACGGTCGAGGTGAGCCACCTCGCGGCCGCGACCCCGGAGGCGCTGCGCGCGCTGTGGCGCTTCCTGATCGAGCTCGACCTCGTCGCCGAGGTGAAGATCTGGACCCGCGGCGTCGACGAGCCGGTGCAGTCGCTGGTGAACGACATCCGCGGCGCGCACGTCACCGACCTCGAGGACCACCTGTGGGTGCGCATCCTCGACGTCCCGGCGGCGCTGCAGGCGCGCACGTACGAGCGCGACGACTCGCTCGTGCTCGACGTGGCCGACGACCTCGGCTTCGCGGCCGGCCGGTATCGGCTGACGGTGGAGGACGGACGCGCGACCGTCTCGGCGACGGAGGACGCGCCGGATGTGACGCTCCCGGTCGCAGCGCTGGGAAGCGCCTACCTGGGAC
This sequence comes from Leifsonia xyli, assembly GCA_001647635.1. NCBI lineage: Bacteria > Bacillati > Actinomycetota > Actinomycetes > Micrococcales > Microbacteriaceae > Leifsonia > Leifsonia xyli. The sequence continues at coordinate 1,852,975 of CP014761.1, forward strand.
ACGACGTGGTGCGGGGTCTCGCTGTGGCGGGACGAGTCCAGGGCGACACGGCCGCGCTGGACCGCCTCTTCCGTACGGCGGTCCCCCCGCGACTCAGCACCTGGTTCTAGACCCCTCTCGTCGAGGCGACCTCACCCGGATGGCCGGTTCAGTCGATCACCGAGTCGGAAGCGCCTGTTCCGGCTCTGTGCGGCTGGGCTCGTCGAGGAAGCCGGCGGTCCGGTCGTTGAGGGCGAAGATGTAGACGAGGAGACTGGCGGCGATGACGACCGTCACGTAACCGACGAAGAGAGTCAGCTGACTCGCATCCTTCGCCGCACTGAACAGCAGCGGAGCCGTGCCGCCGAAGAGGGAGTTGGCGATGGCGTACCCGAAGCCCACCCCGAGCGCGCGGACGTTCGACGGAAACAGCTCCGCCTTGACGATCGCGTTGATCGACGTGTAGCCGGTGAGGATGACGAATCCTCCGAACAGGATGGCGAACGCGGCGACCGGATCGGTCGCTCCGGGGAGCGCGGAGTAGAGGAACCAGGTGTACGCCACGCCACCCGCACCGAAGAAGACGAGCAACGGCTTGCGTCCGATCCGGTCGCTCAGCCAGCCGCCCAGCGGCTGCAACAACATCAGTCCGATGAGGGCCACCAGGTTCACGATCGTGCTGTCGACGACGCTCGACGTTCCCAGGCCGCCCTGTACGATCTTCGGCCCGTTGACCGTGTAGGCATAGAACCCCAGAGTGCCGCCCATCGTGACGAGGAAGCACAGGATGAGCGCCTTCGCGTTGTGGCGGAACAGCTCCCGCAGCGTGCCCGCCGAGCTGCGGTGGCCGGAGCGGACGGCGGTGATCGCGACCGTGCTGAGCGACTCGTCCATGGTGCGGCGCAGCCAGAAGACGACGATGGCCGCGACGCCTCCGAGGCCGAAGGCGACCCGCCAGCCCCACGACTCGATGGCCGACGCCGGCAGGGTGATCACCATGATGAGGAGCGTGGCCTGGGCCAGAACGTGCCCACCGATCAGCGTCACGTACTGGAACGACGAGAAGAAGCCTCTGCGGCCCGCCGGCGCGGCCTCCGACATATAGGTCGCGCTCGCGCCGTACTCGCCACCCGTCGCCATCCCCTGCGCCAGCCGGAAGACGACGAGCGCCACCGCCGCCCAGACGCCGATCGCGTCGTGCGTCGGAATGAGCGCTACACCGAGCGAGCAGCACGCCATCACCGTGATGGAGGCGGTGAGCGCACGCCGACGGCCGTACCGGTCGGCGATCCGCCCGAAGACGACCGACCCCACCGGGCGCATGAGGAAGGTGACGGCGAAGATCGCCCACACATACAACTGGGAATCGGTCTGCTCGGGCGGGAAGAACTGCTTCTCGAAGTACACGGCGAATACCGAGTACACGTACACGTCGTACCACTCGACGAGATTGCCCGCGGAACCTTTCAGCGTGTTCGAGATCGAACGCCGAAGCGTCAGCGGTCGGAGGATCGGGGCGTCACTGGTCACTGCGTCTCCATCGGCACAAGGAAAGGTCTCACTTGTGGAGACGAGCATGTGCACCGGATCGTGACGCGCGGGCGACGACCCTCTGACGGCTAGTCGATCAGGTCGTGGCGCACCACGATCTGATCGCGGGCGGGGCCCACGCCGATCGCGGATATGCGGGCGCCGGAGAGGCGCTCCAGGGCGAGGACGTAGTCCTGCGCGTTCTTCGGAAGGTCCTCGAACGTGCGGGCGCCCGAGATGTCCTCAGCCCAGCCGGGGAACTCCTCGTAGATCGGCGTCGCGTGGTGGAAGTCGCTCTGCGAGGCGGGGACCTCGTCGTGACGGACGCCGTCGACGTCGTACGCGACTGCGACGGGGATGCGCTCGATGCCGGTGAGCGTGTCCAGCTTGGTGAGCACGAAGTCCGTGACGCCGTTCACGCGAGCGGTGTAGCGGGCGACCGGAGCGTCGTACCAGCCGGTGCGGCGCGGTCGGCCCGTCGTCGTGCCGAACTCGAAGCCGCGCTCGCGCAGGAACTCGCCCCACTCGTCGAACAGCTCGGTCGGGAACGGGCCGGCGCCGACGCGGGTCGTGTACGCCTTGACGATGCCGATCACGCGGTCGATCCGGTTGGGGCCGATGCCCGAGCCCGTGGCCGCGCCGCCGGCGGTGGAGTTGGAGGACGTGACGAACGGGTACGTGCCGTGGTCGACATCCAGCATGGTCGCCTGGCCGCCCTCGAAGAGCACGTACCTGCCCTCCTCCAGCGCCTGGTTGAGCAGCAGGGAGCTGTCGACCACCATCGGACGCAGGCGCTCGGCGTAGGCGAGGAGCTGCTCGACGACCTCGTCGACCGTGATGGCTCGGCGGTTGTAGACCTTGACCAGCAGGTGGTTCTTCTGGTCGAGGGCGCCCTCGACCTTCTGGCGCAGGATGTTCTCGTCGAAGAGGTCCTGGATGCGGATGCCGACCCGGTTGATCTTGTCGGCGTAGGTGGGACCGATGCCGCGACCGGTGGTGCCGATCTGGCGCTTGCCGAGGAAGCGCTCGGTGACCTTGTCGATGGTGCGGTGGTACGAGGTGATCACGTGAGCGTTCGAGGACACCTTCAGGCGCGAGACGTCGACGCCGCGGGCGATGAGCGCGTCCAGCTCCTCGAAGAGCACCTCGATGTCGACGACGACGCCGTTCGCGATCACGGGGACGACGCCCTCGGTCAGGATGCCGGAGGGCAGAAGGTGCAGGGCGTACTTCTCGTCGCCGATGACGACCGTGTGACCGGCGTTGTTGCCGCCGTTGAACTTGACGACGTAGTCGATGCGGCTCCCCAGGACGTCGGTCGCCTTGCCTTTGCCTTCGTCGCCCCACTGGGCGCCGATGATCACGATCGCGGGCACGTGGATGTCCTCTCCATGGATGGAACGCGTCGGCGCCACGCGGACGACCGTCGCACTCGATCCTATCGCGATCCATTAACTTGCACACAGGTGTGCAGGAATGGCGTACACTGGTGTCATGCCCACCTCCTCCACCCGCGCACCGCGCCGCGACGCGGCCGCCAACCGTGAGGCGATCCTCGGCGCGGCCGCCGTCGCCCTGAACGAGGACATCGACGCCTCCCTCGAGAGCATCGCCGCCCGCGCCGGCCTCAGCCGACGCGCCGTGTACGGCCACTTCGCCACGCGCGACGAGCTCCTGGTCGAGGTCTTCACGCGCGGCGCGCGCCGCTTGGCGGCGCTGCTCGACCCGGTATCGCATCCCGATCCCCTGGTCGAGATCGCGCTGTTCGGCGCGACGCTCTGGGCGGAGGTCGAGCACGTGCGGGTCAGCGCGGCCCTCGCGGTCCGCGGCCCGCACCGCGCCATGGTCGGCACCGCGCTCGACCCGGCGCGCGAGCGGCTGCGCGAGACGGTCGGCCGCGGCATGGAGTCGGGCCGCATCCGCACCGACCTCGACCGCGAGACGGTCACCCGGCTGATCGAGAACGCCGCAGTCTCTGTGCTCGACGAGGCGACCCGCGCGCGCCTCACCCCGGAGGCCGGGCACCGGCTGGTCATGCTCGCCGGTCTCGGCGCGGCGGGAATGGGCTGGCGCGAGGCGGGCGAGCTGATCACCTCGACTCCCGAGCTGGCGTTCGGCGCTCCGACCGCGGGAGGTGCGCGATGAAGGTCGTCCTCGACCGGGTCGCTAAGGGCGCAGCCCTGCCGCCGACCTCCGCCGCCTTCGAGACCGGCCGCGCCACCCTCGCGCGCGCGGAGACCGAACAGCGACCCACCGTGCTCGGTCTCATCGCGTCCGGGAGGATGCGCCCCGACGCCGGCGAGGTCACCATCGACGGCGCCGCCGACTACAGCGCGATGCGCCGGAGGATCGCGCTCGTGGACGCCCCCGACGTCTCCGAGCCCACCTCCGACGTGACGGTGTCGGGCATCGTCGCCGAGGAGTTGATGTTCGCCGGGCGCCCGTCGCATCCCATCGCCGTCGGCCGGTGCTTGCGCGACCTCGGCGCGTCCGAGTGGTCCCGCGCCTCCATCGGCACCGTGCCGCCGACCGTCCGCATCCGCCTGCTCGCCGAGCTGGCTCTGCTGCGGAAGGGCGTCGAGGCGCTCGTGCTCGTGTCCCCCGACCGCCACGGCGGCGACCCGGTCGAGTGGTGGCGCTTCGCGCGCGAGCTCGCCGGGCGCGGCATCGCCGTGCTGGTGGTCGCCGGCGATGCCTCCGCTGCCGCCATCGCGGCCGCCTCGTTCGTCGAGCGCTTCGACGAGACCGAACCTGAAACCTTCGACGAAGACCCCGGCCGGGACGACACCGACGATCTCCCGGGCCACGTTGTGGAGAGCGAATGAAGATCCCGCAGATGATCGCGGCGGAGTTCCGCCGCCTGACCGCCAGCCCCATGTCCATCGTGGCGCTCATCGCCCTGATGTGCGTGCCGGTGCTCTACGGCGGCCTATACCTGTGGGCGAACCAGAACCCGTACGCCAACCTCGACCGCATCCCGGCCGCCATCGTGGTGGACGACACCGGCGCGACCGTCGACGGCGAGACCGTGAACTACGGGGACCAGGTGGCCGACCAGCTGATCCAGGACGGGTCGTTCCAATGGCACCGCGTCGCGAAGGGCTCCGCCGCGAGCGGAGTCGACGACTCGAAGTACGACTTCAGCATCACGTTCCCGGAGGACTTCTCGTCGGCCCTCGCCTCCGCCTCGGGGACCGACCCGCACCGCGCCGTCGTGACGCTCACGACGAACGACACCAACAGCTACCTCGCATCGACCATCGGGACACAGGCGGCCGAGAAGATCCGCACCTCCATCGTCAAGCAGGTCAACGAGCAGGCGGCGAAGCAGTTCCTCCTCGGCCTCGCCGACATCCGCTCGAATCTGGTGACGGCGGTGGATGGGGCGAACCAGCTCGTCGACGGCAGCGCGAGCGCCCAGTCCGGCGCCTCGCAGCTCGCGGACGGGACCGCGCAGCTCGCGTCCGGGTCGCAGGAACTGGCGGACAAGCTGGGGCAGCTCGCGTCCGGCGCCCAGCAGGTGAGCGACGGCGCGGCCCAGGTGGCGGCCGGAAACGACCAGCTGGCCGCGAAGGCGAACCAGGCGGGTGCGGCCGCTTCGCAGATCGCCGCTGAGGCTCCCGCAGCGCAGCAGGACCTGCTGAACCGGCTGGCCGCGGCCGGCGCGACGCCGGAGCAGCTCGACCAGGTGAAGGCCGTGTTCGCCGACCTCGACACGAAAGTCCAGTCCGGGAACTCCGACATCCAGACCGCCGTCGGCCAGATCAACCAGCTGGCGTCCGGCGCCGACCAGGTCGCGGGCGGGGCCGCGCAGGTCGCCTCCGGCTCGCAGGCCGCGGCGGCGGGATCCTCGCAGCTGGCCAGCGGCGCCTCGTCCGCCGCCACCGGCGCCGCCCAGCTGCGCGACGGACTGACCACCTTGCACGACGGCACCACGAAGCTGCGCGACGGCCTGCAGAGCGGCGTGAAGCAGATCCCGGACTCGTCCCCGTCCCTGCAGAAGAAGCAGGCGTCGACGATCGCCGACCCGGTGAACCTCAAGAACGACTCCATCACGTCCGCCGGCACGTACGGGGCCGGACTCGCGCCGTTCTTCGTCGCCCTGGCGGCCTGGATCGGAATCTACGCACTGTTCCTCATCGTGAAGCCGGTGTCGCGCCGGGCGATCACCGCTCTGCACTCGCCGATCAAGATCACGCTGGCGGGCTGGCTGACGCCCGGACTGCTCGGCGCCATCCAGATGATCGGGCTGTTCGCGATCGTCGCGGGCGCCCTCGGCTTCCGCATCGACAACCCGCTCGGGATGTACGGGCTGATGGGGCTCGCGTCGGTCACCTTCGCCGCGATCATCCTGGCGCTGAACGTCTGGCTCGGAAGCGTCGGACAGTTCCTCGGCCTCGTACTGATGGTGCTTCAGCTGGTCACGGCGGGCGGCACGTTCCCCTGGCAGACCCTGCCCGGTCCGCTCGCGGCGCTGCATCACGCGTTGCCCATGTCGTACGCGGTCGACGGCATCCGCCAGCTGATGTACGGCGGCAATCCGGCGACGGCTTGGGCGGACGCGGGCGTGCTGGCGCTGTGGATGCTCGTCGCGCTGCTCATCGCGGCGATCGGGGTGACACGGATGACGCACTTCCGCACGCTCCGCGACCTGCGCCCGTCGCTCATCGGCTGAGCCCGGAAGTCTGGCGGGCCGCCACCCGGCGGGGCTAGGGTGGCGCCCACCAGCATCCGATCCGAGGAGGACGACCATGGCCGATCTCGAAGTCCAGGCGGCGCTCTCGCAGGCGCGTCAGGCGGCGAGCGCCGCGAGCTACGACATCCAGAAGCTGTCCGAGGACTCGATCGAGCGGCAGGCGCTCCACAACCTCATCACGGCGGTGGACTCCATCATCCAGGCCCTGGACGCGGACTCCGACTGACGGCGTCCGTCCGGGTCAGCGCGTGCGGCGACAGTGGCCGGCGCTAGGGTGGCCGCGTGACCGATCCTCTGCGCATCCTGCACCTCTCCGACACCCATCTGTACGGTGACGGCCGCCTGCACTACGGGATCGTCGACACGCTCGCAGGGCTCGACCGCGTCCTCGCCCGCGCATCGGTGCTGAGCGACGTGGATGTGGTGGTCGCGTCCGGCGACCTCTCGGACGACGGCACGGTCGACTCCTATCGCCGGCTCAAGGGCACACTGGAGCCGTGGGCCGCCGAGCGCGGTGCGGCGATCGTGTACGCGATGGGCAACCACGATCGGCGCGAGGGTTTCGAGGAGGTGCTCGGCGAGCGCGAGACGGTCACGATCGTCCGCGGCTTCCGGGTGGTGACCGTCGACACGTCCGTGCCGGGCGCGGGCTATGGCCATGTCTCGGAGGAGCAGTTCGACTGGCTGCGGGAGGTGCTGACCGAGCCCGCGGAGAACGGGACCGTCGTCGTCCTCCACCATCCGCCCGTTCCCCCGACGACGGTGCTGTTCGAGCCGCTCCGCCTGGTCGACCCGGAGTCCCTGCTGGGGGTGTGCGCGACAGGGGATGTCCGGCTGATCCTCGCCGGGCACTTCCACCACGGGCTGGTCACCGAGGCGGGGGATGCGGGTATCCCGGTGGTGGTCGCGCCGGCCGTCGCGAATACCACCGACGTTCTCTGGCCGCCCCCGCGTGAGCGGGCCGTGCGCGGCGCCGGCTTCGCGTGGGTGCAGCTGCCGGCCGAGGGGCCGGTGCGCGCGCACCTGCTGACCGCGCCATCGCCCGACGACGGCGAGACGGTGTACGACCTGGATGAGGAGGCCATCCAGCGCATCGCCGACGATGCGGGGTGGCGCGCGTGAGCACCCCGGCGGGCTACTCCGGCACCCCACTCTGGCGGAAGCTCGGGCTGAAGCCCGGGATGCGCGTGGCGGTGCTGCACGCGGACGACGGCTGGAACCTCCCGCTCGATGGCGCACCGGAGGTCTCCTGGGTCGACTCGGGACAAGCGGGTCTCATCCTCGCCTTCTACCGCGCGGCCGCGGACTACCTGGCCGAGCTGGACGACCTCGGGGAGCGCATCCGACCCGACGGGATGGTGTGGGCGGCGTGGCCGCGCAAGGCCGCCGGGCACGTCAGCGACCTCGACGAGAACGTCATCCGCAACGCCGCCCTCGAGCGGGGACTCGTGGACGTGAAGGTCGCCGCCGTCGACACCGACTGGTCCGGCCTCAAACTCGTCTGGCGCCGCGAGAACCGCTGATTCCCTCGGCCTCGCCGCCGGGCTAGGCGAAGGGCACGTGCTGGGTGACCCACGCGTGCATCGCGATGGCGGCCGCGGCCGACGCGTTGATGGAGCGGGTGGAGCCGAACTGCGCGATCTCGACCACGGCGTCGGCCGCGTCGAGGGCCGCGGGCGACAGACCCGGACCCTCCTGCCCGAAGAGCAGCACGCACTCCCGCGGCAGCGCGAAGGTCTCGATGCCGACGGAGCCGGGCACGTTGTCGATCGCGATCACGGGAAGCCCCGCGCCGCGCGCCCACGCGACGAACGCCTCCACGTCGTCGTGGTGGACGACGTGCTGGTAGCGGTCGGTCACCATCGCGCCGCGCTTGTTCCAGCGCCGCCGGCCGATGATGTGGACGGTGTCGGCGAGGAACGCGTTCGCACTGCGAACGATGGAGCCGATGTTCATGTCGTGCTGCCAGTTCTCGATCGCGACGTGGAACGGGTGCCGGCGCTGGTCCAGGTCGGCGACGATCGCCTCCACGCTCCAATAGTGGTAGCGGTCGATGACGTTGCGCGTGTCGCCGTGGCGCAGGAGTTCGGGGTCGTACCGGGGGTCGTCGGGCCATTCGCCGGGCCACGGTCCGACGCCGTTGGTCGTCAACTCGTGCGTCGGGTTCGGCGTCTCGTCCACCGGTCCAGGTTATCCACCGACCGCACGCGACCTCACCGCTGCGCGGCCCGCGCCCCTAAGCTGGACGCATCCGATTCCCGCCGAAAGGAGTCCGCGTGACGCGTCGCGACGAGATCGAGTGCTGGCTCACCGACATGGACGGCGTGCTCGTCCACGAGAACCAGGCGCTGCCTGGGGCGTCGGAGCTCATCCAGCAGTGGCGTGACCAGGGCACGCCCTTTCTGGTGCTGACGAACAACTCGATCTTCACCCCGCGCGACCTCGCCGCCCGGCTGCGCACCTCCGGCCTGGATGTGCCCGAGGAGTCCATCTGGACCTCCGCGCTCGCCACCGCCGACTTCCTCAAGTCGCAGATGCCCGGGGGCAGCGCGTACGTCATCGGCGAGGCCGGTCTCACAACGGCCCTCCACGAGGCGGGGTTCATCATGACCGACACGAACCCGGACTACGTCGTCGTCGGCGAGACCCGCAGCTACTCCTTCGACGCGATCACGAAGGCGATCCGCCTGATCGGCAAGGGCGCGCGGTTCATCTCCACGAACCCCGACGCCACCGGCCCGAGCGCCGAGGGCCCGCTGCCCGCGACCGGGGCGGTGACCGCGATGATCACCAAGGCGACGGGACGCGATCCGTACGTGATCGGCAAACCGAACCCGATGATGTTCCGCTCGGCGATGAACCGCATCGGCGCGCACTCCGAGAACACCGCCATGATCGGCGACAGGATGGACACCGACGTCGTCGCGGGCATCGAGGCCGGGCTGCACACCATCCTGGTGCTCACCGGCATCAGCGACCGCACGGAGATCGAGCGCTACCCGTTCCGCCCGGACGAGGTGCTGACGGGCATCAACGAGCTGGTCGCCCGGGAGCCGGTCGAGACCGAGCTCTGACGGTCGGGGCCGGGCCGGGACGGGGCGTCAGGCGCTCGGGCCGGGGCCCGCGACCGACGAGGTGAGGTGCTGCCCGCTCGACCGGTTCGCGAAGCAGTAGTAGGAGCGCTGGCCGCTCTTCCACTGCTCCTCGGTCGCCGGGTAGGAGCCGACCACCTGGAGGTCGGGATACGCGCCCGCCGCCCCGAGGTCCACGACGCCGGAGGCGGTGCACAGGGCCGGGATCTGGGCGGCCAGCGCGTCGGCTCCCGGGTAGGGGGCGGCCGGGTCGGCGGAGACCAGGTTCGTATAGAGCAGCTGCGCCGTGTGCGGCGCGGCGCAGTCCACGACCGTGAAGTCCTCGGCCCACACCGAGGTGAAGGGCTGCAGACACTCGCCACCGCCCAGCGCGTCCCACGGGTGGGTGCCTGGCCCGACGGCGGCGGCCGGCTTCGGGGTCACGGTGGGGACGGGCGTCGGCGTCGGGGTCGGCGTGGGGCTCGCGGACGTGCCCGCGCTGGTCGCCGAGGGCTGCGGAGCCGCCTTTCCCGACGCGAACAGGGACGGGATGAGCGTGCCCAGCGCGAAGAGGCCGACGAGCACGAGCACCACGGCGAGACCGGCCAGCGCGAGGAGAAGGATGCGGTTGTTGCGGTTCGCCCACAGGGCGGAGACCGTGCCGCCAGGGCCGCCGGATCCGCCGGCGTCGCCCGTGGTGGTCTCGGGTGCTCCGCCGCCCTCGGCTGCGACGGCAGCGCCCCCGGCGAGGACGGCCCCCGTACCTGCAGGACGACGCGGCGTTGCCGCCTCGGCAGCTTCCGCCGGCGTGAAGGCGACGGTCGCGGGCCCTGTGGCCTCCAGCGAGCTCAGCTGCGGGCCTTCGAGGTCCGCGGCCGGTTGCGGCCCGGTTTCCAGCCCCCGGCCGAACGCAGCCGCGGACGGGTACGCCTCGGTCGGCGGGGACTCCGCCTCGGGCGCGGACTCGACGTCATCTCCGGGCTCGACGGGCCCTTCGGGCTCGGGATCAGCCGCGGCCTCCGCGGCCGGCTCGGCGACGACATCGCCGAAGAGTGCCGCAAGGCCGTCAGTGTCCGCGGTGCCCGTGTCGGCCTCGGGTTCCGGCGTCGTGTCTTCCGGCTGCTCCGGCGCGGGGGCGGGTTGCAGCCAGAAGGGTGTGGACGCTGCCGCGATGCTCTCCGAGTCGATCGGGCTCGTCGCGGGCGAGGGGATTCCGCCGAGCGCGACCTCCGCCTCGGCGGCCGGGATCTGCGGCTCGGACGGGAGCACCTCGGGCGCGCGCGGCTCGTCGGCCACGGGAGTCGGATCGACGGCGGGTGCGGTCGGGTTCGCGGGTCTCAGCAGCGTGGGGTCGATCGGGATGACGCTCGTCGTGTCGCCGATGATCGACCGACCGGACGGCTTCTCGGCGTCTGACGCGCCGAGGCCGAGGAGCGCGGCGAGCCCATGACTCTCGTCATCCTCCGCCTCGGCGGGGGGCGCGGGCGGCGGATCGAAGATCGTCCGCGGGCGCTCCGGCTCGGCCGCCTGCGGGGGCTGTGACGGCTCGATCACCCAGGAGCGGGCGGCGACGGGGATCTCGCCTGTCGGCTCGACCGTCGGGGGCGCATCGCTGGGGACCGGCGGTTCGACGCCCGCGAGCGACGCGTCGACGGGTGGCGGCTCGACCGGGTCGGCCAGCGGGGACCGATACACGGGCGGGACCAGTGGCGGAGCAGCTTCCGGCTCTCGCGGCGACGCCGACTCCGACTCCTCAGCGCGCTCCGGGGTCACGGGCAGGGCCACGGTCGGGGCGCTATCGTCGGGACGGTCCGCCTCCACCGCCGGGTCGGTCGCGGTACCGGGAGTCAGGTTCCACGAAAAGGCCACCGGGAACTCGGACGCCGGCTGCTCCTGCACTGCAGGCTCGTCGGGCGGAGAGCCCAAGAGGTCTTCGAAGCTCGCAGGCGCCGGCGCGGGTTCTGTCGGAACAGGGGTTCCGGGCACGTCCGCCACAGCGTCCGGCTCTGTCCCCTGCGCGGCCTCCTCCACACGAAGGGGCTCCACAGGGCGCCCTCCGGTCAGCTGCTGCAGCAGCCACTCCGAGCTGCCGAACTCCGGCTCCGCCGACGCGGGTACCGGATCCCCCGGGCGCTCCTCGTCCTCAGCGCCCCTCCCGCGCTCGTCGGACATCAGGCCAGCCCCAGATCCTTCAGGCCGATAGCGGCGAAGTACGGGTAGCCCGCGCCCTCGATGACCTCGCGCGCGCCGGTGTCGCGGTCGACCACGACGGCGACGGCCGCGATCTCGGCTCCGACCTTCTTCAGGGCCTCGATCGCCTTGAGCGGCGAGCCGCCGGTGGTGCTGGTGTCTTCGAGCACGATGACGCGCTTGCCGGCGAGATCGGGACCCTCGACCTGCTTGCCGCGGCCGTGGTCCTTCGGCTCCTTACGGACGACGAACGCGTCGTAGGCCAGGCCCTGCGCGGCACCCTGGTGCAGGATGGCCGCGGCGACCGGGTCGGCGCCCATCGTCATTCCGCCGACGGCGACCACGTCGGGGACGTCGCGGATGAGATCGATCATCACTTGTCCGATCAGCGGCGCGACACGATGGTCGAGGCTCACCTTGCGCAGGTCGACGTAGTAGCTCGCCTTCTTTCCGCTGGTGAGCGTGAAGTCGCCGTGGAACACGGCCTCGGCGGCGATGTAGTCGATGAGCTGCTGTCGTGCGTCGGTCACATCCCGATTCTAGAGGGGAACGCCCGTCGCTCCCCGGTTCTCCACAGGCCGTCGGAGGCTCCCGATACGATCGGGGCATGCGCGTCGCCACCTGGAATGTGAACTCCATCCGCACTCGTGTGGCCCGGGTGGTCGAGTGGATGGTGCGCGAGGACGTCGACGTGCTCGCCATGCAGGAGATCAAGTGCAAGCCCGAGCAGTTCCCGTACGCGGCGTTCGAGGAGGCGGGCTACGAGGTCGTGCTGCACGGGCTCAACCAGTGGAACGGCGTCGCGATCGCCAGCCGGCTGCCGCTGCAGGACGTCGAGATCGGCTTCCCGGACATGCCCGGCTTCCTCAAGGACCACGACGGCCCCGACCTGCCGAAGGAGGCGCGGGCCATCGGCGCGACCGTCGACGGCGTTCGCCTGTGGAGCCTCTACGTGCCCAACGGCCGCTCGCTCGCCGACCCGCACTACGTGTACAAGCTCGACTGGCTGGCCGCCCTCGCCGCCGACACGCAGCGCTGGCTGACGGCCGATCCGCAGCTGCAGCTGGCCCTCATGGGCGACTGGAACGTCGCCCCGCTCGACTCCGACGTCGGCGACCCGAGCCTCGTGCCCGGCCTCTCGACCCACATCTCGCCGCCCGAGCGCACGGCTTTCGCCGCGTTCGAGAAGGCGGGACTCACCGACGTCGTGCGGCCGATCGTGCCCGACGGCTACACCTACTGGGACTACAAGCAGCTGCGGTTCCCGCGCAACGAGGGTCTGCGGATCGACTTCATCCTCGGGTCGCAGGCGTTCGCCGACCGGGTCGTGGGGGCGAGCATCCACCGCAACGAGCGCAAGGGCGACGCCCCCAGCGATCACGTACCCGTGCTCGTCGAACTCGCGGCGCCTCCGGAGGACGAGGACGACGACGACCGTCCCATGATCTTCGGCTGATGAGCGCACACCCGCCCGCCTACCCGCCATCGGACGCCGGTCGCGCGCGGCGGCCGGTGGTCGTGTGGGACCTCGTCACCACGATCGTGCTCGTGGTTCTCGCGGCGATCATCGCGGCGGTGCTCACCTTCGCGGCGTTCTTCCTGGTCTTCGCGAGCGACCCGTGCGGGGCCTCCACGGTCTGCGACACCGGCCGGATGGGCGTCGGCTTCTTCATCGCCCTGCTCGGGCCGGCCGCGGTAACCCTCGTGACGGTGATCGTCGCGGTAGTGCTGCTCGTCGTTCGCCGAAGGGCCTTCTGGGTGCCGATCGTGTGCATCCTGCTCGCCGCGGGCGTCTGGGTCGGCGGCGCGGCGCTCGTCGTGTCCGGCGTGCCCGGCGCCACGTTCTGAACCCGGGCACGGCGGACAAGCGCTTCGCTTTCCACGATCCGCCTGGGAAATCCAGGCCCTAGCCCCATCCCGGCTCAGGCCTACCGTCGGGCACGACAGAGAAGACGACGAGAGGAGCCGACATGGCTGCAGTGACCAAGTCCATCGATGTGAACGTCCCGGTGACTACCGCGTACAACCAGTGGACCCAGTTCGAGTCGTTCCCCCACTTCCTCGACGAGGTGGAGGAGATCACCCAGGTGGACGACACCACCAACCACTGGCGCGTGAAGATCGGCGGCGTGGAGCGCCAGTTCGACACGGTCATCACCGAGCAGCTCCCCGACGAGCGCGTGGCGTGGAAGTCGGTCGCCGGCGACACCGATCACGCGGGCGTCGTCACCTTCCACCGGCTCTCGGACACCGAGACCAAGGTGACGGTCCAGCTCGAGTGGGCGCCCTCCGACGCTCTCGAGAAGGTCGGCGCGGTCTTCGGCCTCGACGACCACGCGGTGAAGAAGGACCTCGAGAACTTCAAGAAGTTCATCGAGTCGCAGGGCACCGCGACCGGCGCCTGGCGCGGCGAGGTGGACCGCGGCGACACGGTCTGACCCTCCCTGAATCTGCGACGGCCCCGGCGGACTTCCGCCGGGGCCGTCGGCTGATCAACGCGACACCGGATGCACCCGACCAGCACCAGAGCGACGGCGACCAGACGCTACTCCACGTTCACCCCGCGCCGCTTCGCCGCGGCCGAGTAGATCCGCTCCACCACCCACAGCAGCACCCCGATCGCGAGCAGGGCCAGGGCGATCGTGTACTGCCCGGCCGGACGTCCTGACGTCCACGGGAACACCAGGTAGAGGCACGTGATCGCGCCGATGATCGGCAGCGCCGTCGGCGTCCGGAAGTGCTTGTGGTCGACCGGCTGCTTGCGCAGCACGAGCACGGCGATGTTCACCACCGAGAACACGGCGAGCAGCAGGAGGGAGGTCGTGCCTCCCAGCAGCGCCACGATCGAGCCCTTCGGGTCGAGCGACACGTAGACGATGAGCCCCACGGCGAGCGCCGACGTGAACAGGATGGCCGTCCACGGCGTCCGGCGCTTCGGCGAGACCTTCGCCAGGAACGGCGGCAGCACCTTCTGCCGGCTCATCCCGTAGAGCAGGCGGCTCGCCATCATCATGTTGATCAGCGCGGTGTTGGCCACCGCGAACATGGAGATGAAGGGCAGCAGGTCGTTGATGGGGAAGCCCGGCGCCGCCGCCTCCACCGCGGTGACCAGCGGCGTCTCGCTGCCGGCCAGCTGACCGATCGGCACGAGCGCCACGACCGTGATCGAGACGAGCACGTAGATGACGGCCGCGATGCCGAGGCCGCTGAGCATCATCTTCGGGAAGATGCGGCTCGGGTCCTTCGTCTCCTCGGCCATGTTGACCGAGTCCTCGAACCCGACCATCGCGAAGAAGGCCAGCGACGTCGCCGTGCTGACCGCGAGCAGGATGCCCTTGTCCTCCGGCGTCTCGAACGCGACCACCCGGGACCAGTCGGCGTTGCCGCCGCTGATCGCCCAGAGGCCGATGAAGATGACGAGCAGCAGGCCGGACAGCTCGACGAGGGTGAGCACGACGTTCAGCCACACGCTCTCGGTGACGCCGCGCAGGTTGACCAGCATGATCAGCACGATGAACGCGAGCGCGATCAGCATCGTCGTCAGGTTGTCGTCCGGGATGCCGAAGCCGACCGTGAGGTTCACCGCGAACGCGCGCGATGCGGTCGACGCCGACGTGATCCCGGAGGTCATCACGATGAAGCACACGATGAACGTGAAGAAGTGGATGCCGAACGCCTTATGCGTGTACAGCGCAGCGCCGGCCGCCTGCGGGTACTTGGTCACCAGCTCCAGGTAGGAGAACGCGGTGACGGTCGCGACGCCGAACGCCAGCAGGAACGGCAGCCAGGCGGCGCCGCCCACCTCAGCGGCGACCTGCCCGGTGAGGGCATAGACGCCCGTGCCGAGGATGTCGCCGACGATGAACAGCAGGAGAAGCCCGGGCCCGAGAGCCCTCTTCAGCTCCGGCTGCTCCGGCTCGACGGTCTTGACCACCTGGGTCCACGACGGATCGCTCACGGTCGACTCCCTTCGCATCGCGGGTTCGGGGAGTCACTGTATGTGAGTTCTCACAGAAATGGGAGCCCTTGCGGCGAGGACCTACTGCCGCCCGGTGAACTCGTCCATCGAGTCGTAGACCCCGAACACCCGCCCGGCCACCGCGTCCCACACCCGGAGCGGCAGCACGCCGCGGAGCGTCTTCGCCAGGCCGACCGACCAGGGCAGCATGAGCATCGGCTTGCCGGCGAGCATCGCCCGCCACACCCGGTCGACCACGTACTCCGGGGTCATGATCGGGGTCAGGAGCGGACCCCGCGCGCCCTCGAACATCCCGGTGTCGATGTAGCTCGGCGCCACGGTCGTCACCTTGACGTGCCCGAAACCCTGCTGCACGAGCTCCAATCGGAGGCTGTCGCTCCAGCCGATCACCGCCCACTTGCTGGCCGCGTACACGCTCATGCGCGGATTGCTGATCGTGCCGGCGGCGGAGGCGATGTTGACGATGCGCGATTCGCGGGCGCTCCGCTGCATCCCGGGCAGGAACTCGCGGGTGACGTACATCGGCGCGAGCGCGTTGACCTGCATGGTCGGGCGCGTGTCGTCGCCGTTATCGTGCTCCCAGAAGTACTTGCCGCGGACGATGCCGGCGTTGTTGATGAGCACGTCGATACCGCCGACCTCCTTGCGGACGGCCTGCGCACTCTGGGCGATCGCCCCGAGCTCGGAGAGGTCGACCACGTACGGCAGCACGCTCGTCGTCGGCCGGCCGGCCGCCGAGCTCGGCGACCCCTGCGGCGCGCCCCATGCTGCAGCGGTGCGCCCGGCGAGCACCTCGCGCCGCAGCCGGTGCGTCAGGTCCATCAGCGCGGTCTCGTCGCGGTCCCACAGGATGACGGCACGCGCCCCCTCGAGCACGGCGCGTTCGGCGTACAGCCGCCCCATCCCGGAGGCCGCGCCGGTGATGAGGACGCGTGCGCCGCGGACCGTTCTCGCCATGCGTCCATCATCGCAGGCGCGTGCGCGGCGCGGGCTCAGGGCCGTCGCAACTCCAGCAGATGACGGCTCGAATGGGCGACGAACACGCCATCGCGGCGGATCACGGCATCCAGGTCGCGCAACCGTTCCCGATAGGCGTCGACTGTGAAACGGGGCACCCACCAGATCACCTTGCGCAGCAGGTACACGACGGCGGCGATGTCGAAGATCTCGATTCTGGTGCGTGCCGTCCTCAGGCCGACCAGCTCGAAACCCGCAGCGCGCGCGGCAGCGACCTCGTCATCGTGGTGGCGACCGCGCCGCGCCTCCGGAAGGGGTCCGAGGAAGAACTCGATGAGCTCGAACGCGCTGGACGGACCGACGTGCTGCGCGAAGTAGGTCCCGCCCGGCGCCAGCACACGGTACAGCTCGTCCCACCAGATCGTGGCCGGATGGCGGCTGGTCACGAGGTCGAAGGCGCGATCGGCGAACGGCAGCGGTGGTTCGTCCGGATCGGCCACCACCACGACACCTCGAGGATGGAGGAGCCGCGTGGCCTTCTCGATGTTCGGCGGCCAGGACTCAGTCGCGACGGCGGTCGGCGGAAAGGCCTCCGCCTGAGCCAGCACCTCACCCCCGCCGGTCTGGACGTCGAGCGAGGCGTGCGCGAGGGCCAGGCGCTCGGCGAGCAGGCGCGCGTACCCCCACGGGGGCCGCTCCTCCGTGGCACGGCCGTCCAGCCACGAGAAGTCCCACCCCGAGATGTCGGCCTCCTCGCCGGTCGTGACGAGCTCGTCGAAGGGTGGCAGGGATCGTGCAGCGTCGGCGTCCATCCCACCACCGTAGGCGTAGCGCTCGGACCGGCCTGCGGCGCCAGAGGGCTCGACCACCACATCAATGGACCGATGCTACGGCCCGTAGCGAATCCCTGCGTCCCGTGCGCATCCCGCGCAGCTTTCCGCCGAAATGGACAACAAAACGCTTGCGATCCCCGGATAGGCTCGATCCATCCACTCACCTGCCGCGTGCGAGCGGCCGACCAGCGACGGGAGGTTCGTCATGTCCAATTTCGTCCAGAACTACACTGCAGATGCCATTGTCGGAGAGCCCGAGGTCGTCGAGGACGGCCGCCCGGTCCGCGAGGTCGCGAACGATCCCGCCTGGCTGCGCCTCAAGGACGCGGCCGTCGCCCTGCAGGCCCTGCAGGTGAAGGACGGCTCCGTCGAGCAGGAGTCCGACCGCCCGGCCGCCGCCGAGCACGTCCGCACGATCGTCGACTCGATCGCCGCACTCGCACCGGCCTTCCCGCACGACGCGTCCTACCTCGCCGCCCTGCAGCGCGACTTCGCCCGCTGGGCGGACGAGGACTTCGGCGTGCCCGACTTCCTCGACTCGCTGAACGAGTTCCAGCCGCAGCAGCACCGCGTCGACGGGCTCGGCCACCTGGTCGTATTCCCGATGTACACGCAGAACGGCAGCCCGAACCGGTTCGTCGAGGCGCTGCTGGTCGAGGTCATCTGGCCGGACTTCATCGCCGAGCTCGAGGCCGGCGACTACGGCAACAAGCTGTTCGTCGCCCTGCGCTTCGTCGACTTCACCCCCGGCTACGACACCAACTCGGCCGTGCTGTTCCCCGAGACGGTCGCCATGCGCGAGATCCCGACGTTCACGTGGGGCGCGATCTTCCAGGACCGCGAGGCCGCGCGCTACCGCCGCGTGGTGCGCGCCGCCGCCGAGATCACCAAGCTGGAGCTGCCGGACGACGCGGCCGCGATGCTGGACGACCAGCACCTCACGGAGGAGACCTTCGTGATGTGGGACATCATCCACGACCGCAGCCACATGCGCGGCGACCTGCCGTTCGACCCGTTCATGATCAAGCAGCGGATGCCGTTCTTCCTCTACTCGCTGGAGGAGCTGCGGTGCGACCTGACCGCGTTCCGCGAGTCGGTGAAGCTGGAGCGCGAGCTCAGCGCCCTCCCGGACGCCGAGCTGTCGGACGAGCAGCGCGCCATCCGCGACCACGCCCACCTGGTGCAGTACGCGGTGATCTTCGACCGCATCTTCCGGTTCGCGATCACCGGCAGCCGCGTCCGCAACTACGACGGGCTCGGCGGCCAGCTGCTGTTCGCGTGGATGCACCAGCACGACGTCCTGCACTGGACCGACACCCAGCTCACCATCGACTGGGAGAACGTGCCGGATGTGGTCGTCGCGCTGAGCGACCGGATCAACGACCTGTACTGGCGCTCGATCGACCGGCCGAAGGTGGCGCACTGGCTCGCCGCCTACGAGATGCTGACCGAGACCCTGACGCCGCACCCCGCGTCCAACTGGGCGCGCGGGCTGTCCGACGAGGTGCTGTCCGGCGCCCCGAAGGGCTACACCGACCAGGTGCTGGACGACGAGTTCCCGCTCTCGATGTTCTACGAGGCGCTCAACAAGAAGATGGCGGGCGTCATCGAGTCCACCGCCGGCATCACCGGCACGACAGACGCCGCATGACCGACGCCGCTGAGCCGCGCTCGGCGGCGGACCCGGCGGCCCGGACCTCCTCGGAGGCCGGGCCGTCCGGCGCCGCCGGCCGCGTGGTCCTGATCGCCGGCGCCACCAGCGCGTCCGGCGAGGCCGTCGCCCGGGCGCTCGTCGACGCCGGCGCGCGCGTGCTCGCCGTGGGGACCAGCCAGGAGAAGTTGGACGCGCTGGCGGCGGCCGTGCCGGGTGTCGAGGTGCGGGCCTGCGACCTGTCCGACCGTGACGCCGTGGCCGAGCTGGCGATGCGCATCCACCTGAAATTCGGCGACCTCGACGGCCTGATCCACCTCGTCGGCGGCTGGCGCGGCGGCGGCGGGATCGCGGGCCAGTCCGACGAGGACTGGGACTTCTTCGACCGCGCCTTCCGCACCCTGCGCAACACCACACGCGTGTTCTACGACGACCTCGTCGCGTCGCCCGCCGGGCGCCTGGCGGTCGTGTCCTCGACCGCGGTCGACAAGCCGCTCGCCGGCGGCGCGAACTACGCCGCCGCGAAAGCGGCCGGGGACGCGTGGACCCGTGCGGTCGCGCAGGGCTTCGCCAAGCAGGCGCCGCAGTCCGCCGCGACCGTGTTCGTCGTGAAGTCCCTCGACGGGCTCGAGGCCCGACTGGGCGAGGAGGTCGTCGCCCTCTGGTCGGCGGACGCCGAGGCGGTCAACGGGCGCCGCATCCCGCTGACGCCTGAGAGGATGGAGCAGTGACGCTTCAACTCCACGACCTCACCCTCCGCGGCTTCGCCTCCGACAACTACGCGGGCGTGCACCCCGAGATCCTCGACGCCATCGCCGCGGCCAACAACGGCCACCAGATCGCGTACGGCGAGGACGTCTACACCGCCCGCCTGCACGAGGTCTTCGCCGAGCACTTCGGTGAAGGGGTGCAGGTCTTCCCCGTCTTCAACGGCACCGGCGCCAACGTGGTCGGCCTGCAGTCGATGCTTCCCCGCTGGGGCGCGGTCATCTGCGCCAAGACGGCGCACATCAACACCGACGAGGCGGGCGCGCCCGAGAAGGTCGCCGGCATCAAGCTGCTCACCGTCGAGACGCCGGACGGCAAGCTCACCCCCGAGCTGATCGACCGCGAGGCGTGGGGATGGGGCGACGAGCACCGCGCGCAGCCCCTCGTCGTCTCGATCACGCAGACCACGGAGCTGGGCACCGCGTACACGGTGGAGGAGATCCGCGCGATCGCCGACCACGCGCACGAGCGCGGCATGAAGCTGCACATGGACGGATCCCGCATCTCGAACGCGGCGGCCACGCTCGGCGTGCCGCTGCGGGCGTTCACCACCGACGCCGGCGTCGACGTGCTCAGCTTCGGGGGCACCAAGAACGGGATGCTCTACGGCGAGGCCGTCGTCGTGCTGAACCCGCAGGCCTCCGAGGGGCTGATCTACCTCCGCAAGCTCAACATGCAGCTCGCGTCGAAGATGCGCTTCATCTCGGCGCAGCTCATCGCGCTGCTCACCGACGACCTGTACCTGCGGTCGGCCGGCCACGCGAACGCGATGGCGACTCGGCTGCGGACCGCGCTCGAGGCGGGGATCGCCGACGGCAGCATCCAGGGCGTCGGCTTCAGCCAGGAGACGCAGGCGAACGGCGTCTTCGCGACCCTGCCGACCGGGGTCGCGGACCGGCTGCGGACGCACTTCCGGTTCTACGACTGGGATGCGGCCAACAACGAGGTGCGCTGGATGTGCTCCTTCGACACCACCGAGGAGGACATCGACGCGTTCGTCGCCGCCCTCAAAGAGGAACTGTCCGCCGCATAACCCGCTTGGCCCTCAGATTGGGGCCAGACCGGGGTACAAAATTGTCCTCCATTCGACCCACACGATTCGCGGTTTTCGTGTAGTCTCAGAAGTGCCCCGGAGGAACCCGAATATCCATCCGGAGTAACCCCGAACGTATGCCGGGCCGTGAGAAGAACCCTAGTCTTCCCGCAGCCCGGCATCGTGGTTTAACGGCGAGCGCTCAGCCGAACGCTACCGCGCCGAGGTGCAGCTGACGCGCAGTGTGCTCTGCGTTCCAGGAGTGGAACGCGATGATGTCGGCGCCGCTCGGTGCCATCGTCAACGAGTTGTGGCCCGGGCCGCGCAGGTCGCCGCCGCTGCGCAGCAGAGCCGGTTGGTCGACGTGCGACCACGGGCCGAGTGGATGCGGGGCCACGGCGACGCCGACCGCGTAGCCGGGGCCGGTCCACGCGCCGCCGGAGTAGGTGAGCCAGTAGCGGTCGTCGCGGGCGACGACCGCGGGGCCCTCGAGGGTGTGCCAGTCGAAGCGGCGACCGTGGATGCCACGGTCGCGCTCGTAGAGCTGCCAATCGGCGTTCGGCGCGAGCGCGGCGACGACGGATCCCGCGAGCGCGGTCATGCTCCCGTCGAGCGGGGCGACGGCGAGGTGCGTGCCCGGGCGCTCGTGGTCGAGCACGTCGCGGGCGAAGAAGAGGTAGCGACGGCCGTCCGCATCCTGGAACGGATGCGCGTCGATCGCGAACACCTCGTCGGGCGTCAGGTCGACGCCGAGGTCCTCGAACGGACCGGTCGGAGCGTCGGCCCGCGCGACCCGGATGTGGTGGCCCTCGATGCCCCGGCCGACCGAGTAGTACATCCAGTAGGCGCCGCCGGCCTCCGCGACCTCGGGCGCCCAGTAGTCCTCGCCGAACGCGGCGGGCAGCCGCTCGAGCACCGCCCCCGCGCTTTCCCAGCCCTCCAGGTCGGTCGAGACGAGCGCCTCGAACACCCGGTCCCCTTCGCTGCCGGGATGGGTGCCGTAGGCCACGTACCCGCCGTCGGCCAGTCGGAGGACGAACGGGTCGGCGAAGTAGCCATCCCAGACCGGCCCCCAGTGCCGGGTCACGCGAACAGCCGCGTTCACCGCGAGAGCTCCGGCAGCCCGCCCCGCCACGTGACGGGGACCGCGTGCATGCCGCGGTAGGCGAACGCTTCGTCCCAGGAGTGGAACAGCATCCAGTCCTTGCCCTGAAACTTGATGAGGTCCTCACCGCCCGGTCCGAGGTAACGGCCGCCCGATCCCTCGGTCGAGAGCAGCGGCTTCTTCGCCTTGGCGTAGGGGCCGAGCAGGCTCTTCGCTGTCGCGGCGCCGGTCGCGTACGAGGAGTTGCTGTAGTCGTTGGCCGAGTAGAGCAGCACGTACTCGTCGTCGTGCCGCACGATGACGGGCGCCTCGACGAGGTGCCCCTCCCACGATTCGGTCTGCTTGATCAGCCGGGTGGGCTCGCCGCTCAGCGACGCACCGTCGGCCGAGAGGGGCTGCGCGGAGATCCACGTGTCGTAACCGCAGCAGTTGCCGTCGTTCTTCCAGACCAGGTAGCGCTGGCCGTCGGCGTCGGCCGTGACGCTCGCGTCGATCGCGCCGCCCTCGTCCAGCGGGCAGACCAGCGGCTTGTCGGCCGTGGAGGTGAACGGGCCCTCGGGCTTGTCCGCGAACGCGACGCCGATGCACTGGTAGCGGCTGGCGGCGTCCGACGCGGTGAAGTAGAGCGCGAACCGGCCGTCTGCGAGCTGGGCCGGCCCGGGCGCCCAGGTCTTGCCGGGCAGCGCCCAGGACGGCAGCTCGGGCAGCGCATCCTGGTCGCTGACCTTCCAGCTCTTCATGTCGGTCGAGGTCGCGACCTGCACGTTCACCGCCGGGGTGTTCGTCGCGTAGGCGTACACGCGGTCGCCGACGACGAGCGCGCCGGGATCGGGGAAGTCGCTGTCGATCTGGAAGGGCGCGACCGCGGGCGCCGACGAGGAGGCTTCGGGCGACGGCCCCGCCGAGCAGCCCACGAGACCGGCGGCCAGTGCTGCGGCGGCGCCGGCCGCGAGGGCGGCCCGGCGGACCGTCATCCCTTGACCCCGCTGGTGGCGACGCTCTCCACGATCTGCTTCTGCGCGAAGAAGAACAGGATGAGCACGGGCACGGATGCGATGACGGCGCCCGCCATGACGATGGCGTAGTGCGTGGAGTAGGCGCCCTGCAGCTGGGAGAGACCGGGCTGCAGAGTCAGATTCTCCGGGCTGAGCAGCACGTAGACCGGCCACAGGAAGTCGTTCCAGTTGGCGAGGAAGCTCAGCACCGCGAGCGTGGCGAGCGCCGGCCGAGCCAGCGGGATCACGATCTGCAGGAAGATGCGGAAGTCGCCCGCACCGTCGATGCGCGCCGCCTCCTCGATCTCCGCCGGGAGGCCGACGAAGAACTGCCGCAGGAAGAACACGCCGAACGCGCTCGCGGCTCCCGGGATGGTGATCGCCCAGATGGTGTCGAGCCAGCCGAGGTTCTGCACGATGAGATAGTTCGGGATGAGGAAGATCACCGGCGGGACGAGCAGCGTCGCGACGATCAGGCCGAAGACGATCCGCTTGCCCCAGAACTCCAGCCGGGCCAGCGCGTAGGCGGCCATCGACGCGGTCACCAGGATGATCACCGTCTGGAGCGCCGCCGCGGCGAGGCTGTTCAGGAACCACCGGAACACGGGCTGCTGACCGCTCGCGAGGGTCGCGTACGCCTCCATTGAGAACGGGTTCGGCAGCGCGTTGTACGGGTTGCGGATGGCGTCGCCGTCGGTCTTGAACGACGTCAGCAGGATCCACAGCAGCGGCAGGATCACGATCAGAGCGATCACGATCAGCGCCGCGTAGAGCACGCTCTTGCGCAGCGCGGCCTGTGTGGTCGGCTTGCGGCGCGCGCGAACCGCGCGGCCGGCGGCGTTGTCCGAGCCGGTCGTGCCGGCGCCCGTGGTGCCGGCGCTGTTCTGGGGAGCGGTCGTCGTCATGAGGCGCTCTTCTCTGCCCGCTCCCGCTGGAGGCGGAAGTTGACGATGCTGATGATCGCGAGGAAGACGAAGAGCACGTAGCTCATCGCGGACGCCGCGGCCATGTTGTTCTGCGAGAGGCCCTGATCGGCGATGTACATGATCGCCGTGCGCGTCTGGTTGCCCGGTCCGCCCTTCGTGAGCAGGAAGGACTGACCGAACATGTTGGCGCTGGCCAGGATGGTGATGGTGACCACGAAGGTCATGACCGGGCGGAGTCCGGGAAGCGTGACGCTGAAGAACTGGCGCACGGCTCCCGCGCCGTCGAGCGCGGCCGCCTCGTAGAGGTCGGCGCTGATGCCCTTGAGCCCGGCGAGGATGATCACGGTGTTGAACCCCATCGTCCACCACACGGTGACGCCGACGAGGCTCACCCACGCCCACGGCACATCCACCGTCCAGGGGATGTTGTCGGGCAGGCCGATCATCCCCAGCAGGTGGTTCACGATCCCGGACTGGGTGTCGAGGAGGTACTTCCAGATCACACCGATGACAGCGACGCCGAGCACGTAGGGCGCGAAGAAGATGCCGCGGAAGAACGAGCCCGCGCGGATCCTCTGGTTGAGCAGCACGGCCACCAGGAGCGGGATGATCAGCAGGAACGGCACGCTGCAGACCGTGAAGATGAGGGTGGCCAGCATCGACTGCCAGAAGTCGGCCGAGGTGGCGCTTCCCGGCGTGAAGAGGTCGATGTAGTTCTGGAGGCCGATGAACTGCTGGTCGACCCGGAACGGGCTCCAGTTGGTCAGGCTGATCCACAGGCCGAACACGGCGGGGCCAGCACGAAGACGATGAACAGCACCAGGAAGGGTGCGAGGAACAGGTACGCGACGCCGGTGCGGCGGGGCGCACCCGGACGCCGGCCGGGCTTACGGCCGGAGCGGGACGGGCGTGGCGCCCCGGTCTCCCGGGGCGCCACGATCGAAGCGGTGTCAGCCACCGTACTTCGCCTTGTTCTGCTTGAGCAGGGTGTCCGCCTTGGCGGCGGCGTCGTCCAGAGCCTGCTTCGGGTCCTTCTTGCCGGTGACGGCCTCGTTCACCGCGGTGGTGATGGTGGCCTCCACTGTGGTGATGCCGGCCGCGATCGGCTCGTAGTGCGCGTAGGGCAGCTGGTCGAGGAACGGCTTGAGGTGCGGGTAGTCCTGCACCAGCTTCGGGTCGTCGCGCACCGAGTTCTTGGCGGGGAGCTCACCGGTCTTGGGCCAGTCGGCGGAGTTGTCGTTCATCCACTTGACGAACGTCGCGGCGGCCGCGGTCTTGTTCTTGTCCTGGCCCTTGTTGTTCATGAACATCCAGTGGGTGGACGACGACCACACGGCCTTCTGGTCGCCGATCTGCGGGACGGCCGTGGCCTCCCACTGCAGCTTGTCGAAAGCGGTGTTCGTGGTCTGCCAGACGCCGTTCCAGTTGAAGGCGGTCTTGCCGGCGATGAGGGCGTTGATGTTGCCGTCCTGCGCGACATCGGCCGGGCTGTAGCCCTTCTTGATGAGGTCGGTCATCCACGTGAGCGCCTTGACACCCGCGTCGGAGTTGAACGTTGCCTTGGAGACGTCCTTGTTGAAGAGGTCGCCGCCGTACTGCCACAGCAGGCTCTCGAATTCGAAGGTGCCGGTGAAGACGTAGCCGTCCACCCATTCGCCCTGGACACCCGCGGCCTTCAGCTTGTCGAGCGCGGCCAGGTAGCCCGCCTTGTCGGTCGGGATCGTGTCGACGCCCGCCGACTTCAGCACGTCCTTGTTGACGTAGAGGCCGAGCGGCGTGACGCTCCACGGCACCGCGTACTGGGCGTTGTTGTACTTGCCGGCGTCGAGCAGCCCCTCCGGGAAGTCGCTGGCCTTGTAGCCGAGCGACTTCACGATGCTGTCCGCCTTGAGCACCAGGCCCTGGGCTGCGTAGGTGGCGATGTCGTCGCCGTGGCCGACCGCTACGTCCGGGCCCTTGCCGGCCTTGACCGCGAGCGGCATCTTGCGGGCGATGTCGGCCCACTCCATCGGGACGTCCTTGACGACGATGTTCTTGTGCTCGGAGTTGAATTTCTCGACCAGCTTCGGGACCAGCACGGGGGCGGCGCCGCCCGTCCAGCCGTTCCAGAAGCTGATGGTGACCTTCGGGCCGGTGTAATCGCCGGAGGAGACTTCGGCGCCTCCCGATCCGGCGCTGCTTCCGCAGGCGGTCAGAGCGAGCCCGAGGCCCGCCGTCACCGCCACGGCGATCGCGCGTGCCGCGAATCGCTTCTTCATGTGATCTCTCCCTTGAGTGAGCCGTTCACGCGGTTGTGATGCTGGTGCCTGTGCGTGATCGGGGGTGCTTGAGCCGTACACTCGGCATGTCTGGCGAATTTACAGCGCTGGATATCCGGTGTCAACCCGGTGCAGACCGCGGAGGGCGGTGCGTTGTAGAGTGACCCGACGGACATCCCGATCATGACGCGGAAGGAAGCGCACGAATGGCGGTCAGGCTTCAGGACGTGGCGGAGCACGCCGGCGTCTCGATGAAGACCGTCTCGAACGTCGTCCGGAACTACCCGCACGTCAGCCCGCAGATGCGCGAGAAGGTGCAGCGGGCGATCGACGAGCTCGGCTACCGGCCGAACATCATGGGACGCCGCCTGGCGACCGGCCGCACGGGCTTGCTGGCGCTGGCCTTCGCCGACGTCACCCTGCCGTACTTCGCCGAGCTCGCCCGCGTCGTCGCCGACGAGGCGGAGCGGCGCGGCTACCGCGTCCTGCTCGAGCAGACCGAGGGCACGATCGAGGGCGAGCGCGCCGTCGTCTCGGCCGGCGAGTCCGGCCTGGTGGACGGCATGATCTTCCAGCCGAGCGTCATGAACTCGGCCGAGCTCGCGCAGACGCGCACCGACATCCCGGTCGTCGTCCTGGGCGAGAACGCGGCCCCCCTCACGCTCGATCGCATCATGATCGACAACGTCGAGGCGGCCCGCGTCGCCACGGAGCACCTGATCGCGAACGGCCGCCGTCGCATCGCCTTCGCCGGCCACGAGACGACCCGCACGACGCGAACGTCCAAGCTGCGCATCGCGGGCTACCAGCAGGCCTTGGAGGACGCGGGGATCACCCCGGATCCGGAGCTGCTCATCCCGAGCGTCTCGGTGTCCGCGGGCAACGCCGTGCGCGCGGTCGGCGCCGCGATCGACGGCGGCCTGCGCTTCGACGGGCTGGTCTGCCGCGACGACCTCGCGGCGATCGGCGCCCTGCGCGCCCTGCAGGAGCGCGACTTCCACGTGCCGGAGGACGTCGCGATCACGGGATGGGACAACACCCCGATGACGGCGGTCACCTACCCGTCGCTGACCACGATCGCGCCCGACATGCGCGGCCTCGCATCCCGCGCGGTGGAGATGCTGCTGGAGCGCGTCTCCGGATTCGACGGGATGGGACGGCACGAATTGGCGCCGTTCTCGCTCGTCACCCGTGAGAGCGCGCCCGTACGGAGCTGATCGCCGCGGAAAGCGACTTTACAGCGCTGCACGGATCGTGCATGCTAAGGGGATGCTCACCCAGGAACACCCCGTCGCCGCGGCCACCGCGCAGGACGGCCGCTACCCCCGGCCGCAGCTCGTCCGGGCCGAGTGGCTCGACCTGTCCGGCCCGTGGACGTTCGCGTTCGACGACGACGACCGCGGCCGGCGCGAGCACTGGGAGTCGGCCGGCCCGTTAGCGAACGTCATCCAGGTGCCGTTCCCGTTCGAGTCGGAGGCGTCGGGTGTGGGCGACACCGGGTTCCATCCGGTGGTCTGGTACCAGCGCACCGTGCTGCGCGACGAGGTGCCCGCCGGCGAGCGCATCCTCCTGAACCTCGGTGCCGTCGACCACGCCTGCGAGGTGTGGGTCGACGGACGCTCGGCCGGCACCCACGAAGGCGGCTCGACGCCGTTCTCGCTCGATGTCACCGACCTGGTGGGCGATGCGGACTTCTCGATCACCGTGCGCGCCGAGGACGACCCGGCCGACGTCGCGCAGCCCCGAGGCAAGCAGGACTGGCGGCACCACCCCCATTCGATCTGGTATCACCGGACGACCGGCATCTGGCAGCCGGTGTGGATCGAGGCGGTGCCGGAGGTGCGCATCGAGCAGCTGCACTGGGTGGTCGACGTTCCCGCCGGCGAGGTGACTGCGCAGCTCCGGCTGAGCCGTCCGGCTCCCGCGGGGGCGACCGTGCGGATCGCGGTCGCGCTCGACTCCGAGCCGCTGGCGTCCGTCGAAGCGAGCGTCTCGGGCCGCGAGGTCGAGATCCCGTTCCGCATCCACCGTCAGAGCAACGGGCAGGCGTATGAGGAGCTCCTCTGGTCGCCCGCGCACCCGACCCTGCTCGACGCCACGGTCGTGCTGCAGGCGCCGGAGGCGGCCGGGGACGTGGTGAGTTCGTACTTCGGCCTCCGCTCGGCTTCGGTCGAGGGCGGCCGGTTCCTGCTCAACGACCGGCC
This sequence comes from Leifsonia xyli, assembly GCA_001647635.1. Taxonomy (NCBI): domain Bacteria; kingdom Bacillati; phylum Actinomycetota; class Actinomycetes; order Micrococcales; family Microbacteriaceae; genus Leifsonia; species Leifsonia xyli. The sequence continues at coordinate 1,881,150 of CP014761.1, forward strand.
CTTCTATGTGCGGTCGGTGCTGAACCAGGGCTACTGGCCGGGCTCGCACTCCGCGGCCCCCGGCGCGGACGCCCTGCGCGCCGAGGCGCAGCTCATCCTCGACCTTGGCTTCAACGCGACCCGCCTGCACCAGAAGTACGAGGACCCGCGCTTCCTGTTCTGGGCCGACAAGCTCGGGCTCCTGGTCTGGGGCGAGGCGCCGGCCGCCTACGCGTTCAGCCCGGAGGCGGTGCGGCGCAGCGTCGCCGAGTGGTCCGCCATCCTGGACCGCGACCGGTCGCATCCCTCGATCGTCACCTGGGTTCCGCTCAACGAGAGCTGGGGCGTGCAGCACCTCGCGCACGACCCGCGGATGGTGTCGTACGCGAAGGCCCTCGTCCACCTGACCAAGACGGTCGACCCGACGCGCCCGGTCATCTCGAACGACGGGTGGGAGCACGCCGAGTCCGACATCCTGTCGATCCACGACTACGACCACGACGCGGCCCGGGTCGCAGAGCGGTACGCGACGCGGGAGGGCATCCTCGGTGCGACGTTCACGCTCCCCGGCCGCCGGCTGATCGTGGATGCGGCCCAGCGCACCGACGCGCCCCTGATGCTCACCGAGTTCGGCGGCATCTCGTACACCGAGAACGGCCCGGAAGACGCCTGGGGCTACTCGACGGCGACGAGCCAGGACGATCTGGTAGAGCGACTGCGGGCGCTGGTCGGCGCGGTGCGCGCGGCGGCGCCGCTGGCCGGGTACTGCTACACCCAGCTGGCCGACACCGGGCAGGAGACAAACGGCCTGGTGTTCGAGGACCGACGCCCGAAGGCGCCGATCGAACAGCTGCGCGCGATCTTCGGCGCCTGAGGCGAAGAGCCGCTACGGCCGGGACCAATACGAGTAGCCCGACGCCCGGCGGAAACCGAGCGACGCGTACAGCGCGTGGGCTGCGGCGTTCTCGGCGACGACCTGCAGCCAGAGCGAGGCGACGCCGTGCTCCGAAGCCGCGTGGGCCAGCGCCCGCGCGAGGTCGCGGGCGAGACCGCGTCGCCGCGCCTCCGGACGCGTCGCAACGGCGTACAGGCCGCCCCACTCCCCCACGAGGGCGAGGCGGGCGACGGCGTCCGGTGCGGAGGGATCGCCGTGCGACGCGTACAGCGCCGGTCCGCCGGTCAGGATGCGCCGGGTGACCTCGCGCTCGGCCGGGCCGCCGCGTCCATCCACCGACCACCAGGTGTCGAGCCACCCCGCGCTCGGGCTGTCGGCCGACGCAGGCGCGGTCGCCGAGGCTCCCGGGGCCTTCCCGCCGTGCGCGACCTCCGCGCGGTCGGCCACCAGGACGTCGGTGGCCGAGTGCTCGCGGTAGCCGCGGCCGGCGAGCACCTCGCTCAGCGCGCCCGGCGATGCGGGGCTCGTCTGGAACACCGGCGGTAGCGAGCGGGCCGCGTACCAGCGCTCGGCCTCCTCGACGGCAGCGGCCACATCGTCCACCTCACCCGCGGTGAGCACGGAGTTGGCGCGGTTCGTGACGCCGTTGGACGCGCGCAGCGTCCACCCTTGCAGGGGCGTGCGCTCGAGGGCGGGCCAGCCCCGGTCGGCGAGGCGGTCGAGGGCGGCGGGGTCGGGAAGGTCCACCTGTCGACGCTAGCGGAGTCGGCGTACCGTGCGTGCTATGACCGACACCGACACCCGAGGCCCGACGGGCGAGGGCCTCACCGACGCGGAGGTCGCCGGGCTCAGCGCGAAGACCGTCGCCCACGTCATCCACTACCGCCGCAAGACGTACGTGACGAAGCCGTCGGAGGGCTACGCCCTGCTCAAGCGGGTGCGGACGATCCTCCGCGACGGGACGACGGACCTCGTCCCGCTGGTCCACCGCGACGGTTTCGTCTGGCTCGCCGTGGGTCCGAGCATCCCGATCGCGATCGACGAGATCGAGACCGACCCGGGACACTCCGTGCACCACACCCTGAAGCGCCTCGGCCTGGACTGACGCCGGCCGCGAATCGAGTGGTCCCGACACGCCGTCATGCGGTCGGGCATGACGGCGAGTCGGGACCGGTTGGTGGGGCGCTGGTCAGGCGCCGGAGGCGGCCGCGAGCTCGAGTTCGGGCTCGGCCGGCTTCGGCTTCGGCTTCGCGGCAGCCGGCTTCACCACGACCGGCTTGGGAGCGGACGCCGGGCTCCCGGCGGACGCCGCGGGGGTGAGCGCGGGGAAGGTCGGGATCGGTGCGGTCTCGGCCGGTCCTGCGGTCGTCGCGAACTCCTTGAGCCACGGCAGGAGATCAGGGCCGAGGTCCTCGCGGGCGACCGCCATCTGCACGATCGCCTTGAGGTAGTCGAGCCGGTCGCCGGTGTCGTAGCGGCGTCCCCGGAAGATGACGCCGTGCACGCCGCCGGTCCACGCCGGCGCGGTCGCGAGGCCCTGCAGCGCATCCGTCAGCTGTATCTCGCCACCCTTGCCCGGCTCGGTCTTCTCCAGGATGTCGAAGATCTCCGGGCGCAGCACGTACCGGCCGATCACGGCGTAGTTCGACGGCGCGTTCTCGCGGCTGGGCTTCTCGACCAGGCCGGTGATGCGCACAACGTCGTCGTCGTCCGTCTCGACCACCGCGGCGGCGCCGTAGAGGTGGATGGACTCCGGCGGCACCTCCATCAGGGCGACGACGGTGGTGTTCAGCGCGTGCTGCACCTCCAGCATCCGGGACAGCAGCGGGTCGCGGGCGTCGATGATGTCGTCTCCGAGCAGCACCGCGAACGGCTCGTGCCCGATGTGCATCTTGGCCCGCAGGACCGCGTGGCCCAGCCCCTTCGGGTCGCCCTGACGTACGTAGTGCATGTCGGCGAGCGAGGTGGAGTAGCTGACCTTGAGGAGCTTGTCCTGGTCGCCCTTCTTGGCCAGCGCGTCCTCCAGCTCGGCGTTGCGGTCGAAGTGGTTCTCGAGCGCGTTCTTGTTGCGGCCGGTGACCAGCAGCACGTCGTGGAGGCCGGAGGTCACGGCCTCCTCGACCACGTACTGGATGGCGGGCTTGTCGACGACCGGGAGCATCTCCTTCGGCATCGCCTTGGTGGCGGGCAGGAAGCGGGTGCCGAGTCCCGCCGCGGGGATCACGGCTTTGGTCACGTAGCTGGTCATGGTGTCCTCCTGGGTTCGGACGTTCGGCGGATCAGAGGGCGGGCGCGAGCGCGGCGAGGTCGTCCGCGAGCGGGGCGCCCTCGGGGAGGGTGCCCATGGCGTGGACGCTCCAGCCCGCCCGGTTCCAGGCGGAGGCGTCGAGGCAGTTGCGGCCGTCGATGACGGAGCGGCCGCGCACGATGGCGGCGAGCGCCGCCGGGTCGGCCGTGGTGAACTCGTCCCATTCGGTGAGCACGACCGTCAGGTCGGCGCCGGTGAGCGCCTCCTCCATCGAGTCGGCGTAGCCGAGGGTCGGGAACAGCCGCTGCGCCGTCTCGCGGGCCTGCGGGTCGTAGACCACGACCTGCGCGCCGCGGAGGTGCAGCGCGGCCGCGACGTTGAGCGCGGGCGAGTCGCGCACGTCGTCCGTGTGCGGCTTGAAGGCGGCGCCGAGGACGCCGATGCGGCGGTTGAGCACCGAGCCGCCGAGCGCCTTCAGGGCCAGGTCGATGACCCGCTGGCGGCGGCCCATGTTGATCTCGTCCACCTGCTGGAGCAGGCCGACCGCGCCGTGCGCGCCGAGCTCGTTCGAGCGGTGCATGAGGGCGCGGATGTCCTTCGGGAGGCAGCCGCCGCCGAAGCCGAGCCCGGCGTTGAGGAACTGCCGCCCGATCCGCTTGTCGTGCCCGAGCGCGTCGGCCAGGAGGGACACATCCGCTCCCGCCGCGTCGCAGACCTCGGCGATCGCGTTGATGAACGAGATCTTGGTCGCGAGGAACGCGTTCGCGCTGACCTTGACGAGCTCGGCCGTCGGCAGATCGGCGACGAGCACCGGCGAGCCCTCGGCGATCGGCTTCTCGTAGATGCGGCGGAGGGTGGCCTCTGCCTTGGCCGAGGTGCCGCCGAACACGAGTCGGTCGGGCGAGAGAGTGTCCTCGACCGCCTTGCCTTCGCGGAGGAACTCGGGGTTCCAGACCAGCTCGACGTCGATCCCGGCCGGCACCGCATCCGCGACGATCGCACGGAGCCGGGCGCCGGTGCCGACCGGGACGGTGGATTTGCCGACGATCAGGCCGTCGTGCGTGAGGTTCTCCGCGATGCCCCGGGCCGCGGCCTCCACGTAGGAGAGGTTGGCGGCGAAGGATCCGGACTGCTGCGGCGTGCCGACGCAGATGAAGTGGACGTCGGAGACGGCGACCGCCTCTGCCAGGTCGGTGGTGAACGTCAGCCGACCGGCGGCGACGTTGCGGCGGATGAGCTCGGGCAGGCCCGGTTCGAAGAAGGGCGCGCGTCCCTCCTTCAGCTCCTCCACCTTGCGGGGGTCGGTGTCGACGCCGACGACGTCGAAACCGAGCTCGGCCATGGCGGCCGCGTGCGTGGCGCCGAGGTAGCCGGTGCCGATGACGCTGATGCGGGGAGCGGGCTGGTCCTTGGTCTTCTTCGGAGCGGTCATGATGATCGACCTTTCTGTGCGGTGGAGGGAGGTCAGGGGGCTGGGGTCAACACGAAGTCGTCCTCTGGCCGGGTGATGCCGGCGATGAAGGCGGACAGCGAGTCGGAGCGGGAGTCGATGCGCCAGTCGTTCGTGGCGCGTTCGCCCCCACGTAGCTGGTGATCGCCAGGTTGAACCAGCTGAAGCCGATCACGTCCTGGTTCTCGGGCTTGCCGAGCGCCTGGAAGAAGTCGGTCACCCAGGCCGCCTTGTGACCGCCGATCTCGGATGCCCCGATCTCGGAGAGGATGATGGGCTTCTTCGTGAGGTCGCGGAGCATGTTCAGCGTGGGGGTGAACGTGTAGTCGAACGTGTACTGCTGACCGTTCGAGTACGGCGGGCGGAGGTAGCCGGAGACGCCGACCCAGTCCACGTAGTCGTCGCCCGGGTAGAGCGAGGCCAGGTACTCCGCCGACCGGAGGCTCGGGGACAGCTTGTTGACGATGTTCGGCGACCAGTCCCAGATCACGAGCTGGTTGGCGCCCTCCTGCTGGAAGATGTCGTGGACGTGACGCCACATCTTCACGTAGTCGCCGGCGTTGTTGCCGTTGACCGTGCCGCCGTTGCCGTCCGACTCCGACCACGGGTACCAGTTGCCGTTCATCTCGTGGTCGAGACGGATGACGAGCGGGAGACCGGTGGCGACGATGTCCTTCGCGTACTGATGGAGGTAGCCGTCGAAGTCTCCGCCGATGATTTTGGGCAGGGAGTAGGCGGGCGAGTCGACGACGTTGTTGGCGTCACTGATGGGACGGGACTCCCACGTGAGCAGCGGCAGCCGGCCCTGCTGCCAGGAGCGGGTGACCGCGTTGGCCCGGAAGTTCTCATCCCAGCCGCTGAAGTAGCCGACCATGTTGGGCGAGACGCCGACCTTCTTGCTCGTGGCGTCGAAGGTGGCCCAGTTGAAGGGCGCCTGCTCGGTGTACATGCCGTAGTAGCGCTTGGCGGGGTTCACCAGGTCGGCACGGGCGGGCGCCGTGATCGGGGCTGCGGAGCTGCCGGAGCTGCCCTTGCTGCCGCCGGTGGCGCCGCTGTGTGCGGCCGAGCCGGTACCCGAGGCGGATCCCGACGAGCCCTTGGCCTGCTCGGCGGCGAGCTGCGCCTTGACGCTGGCGAGCTGCCCCTCGGCAGCGGCCGCCTGCTGCTGGGCGACGGCCAGCTGCTTCGCCGCGGCCGCCTGCGCGGCGAGCGAGGCCTTCTGCATCGCGGTGAGCTTGCCCTTCTGCGACGCGATGGTCTCGGTGGCGCGGTCGAGGTTCTTCTTGAGCTCGACGTTCTGCGCGGCGAACGGCGTGACGGCGGTGGCGGCCTGGTCGACGGCCTTCCGCAGCGGCGCACCGGTCGGCGACACCCACACGTAGGCGGAGATGCCGACGAGCACGGCCGTCAGGACGATGGCAGCCGCAGCGGTCGCCTGCGAGCGGGATTTGGACTCGGACCACCAGGCGGCGGTCTTGGAGGGGGCGGTCTGGCTAGACAAGGAAGAGAGCCTCCAGGGTCAGGATCGCGATTCCGATCAGGTACGGGATGGCCGCGTAGGGGTTGAGCTTGCGGCGACTGGTCTTCGTGGGCTTGGGCGCCGGAGCGGCGGCGGCCGCCTTCACCTCGGCTCGGGTGGCGAGCTGGGTGCGGGTCGCGAGCGCGGTCGCAGTCGTCATCCCGCCGACGGAGTCGGGGAGGACGGGCGCCACGTGGCCGGACGCCGCACCGGCCGTCGCGTGCTGGGCGATCTCCTCCTCGGAGCTGATCTCGCCCGGACCGCCGGCGTAGGCACCGGCGCGGGTGCCCCATCCACTGGCGTGCGCCATCCGGAAGAACCCGATCAGGCGGATCGGCATCAGGAAGAAGGTCGACACGATGATGAAGACCGGGAGGCGGAAGAAGTCGCTCGGCTTCTCGGAGAGGTGCCGGATCTGGCGGATCGACATGCTGATCACGGACGACGCGACCATCAGGGCGACGACGGTGAGGATGCCGCCCTCGATCCCGTAGGACTTCAGGAAGCCCTCGTAGAAGTTGTAGCCGCCGCCGGTGATCGACCGGTAGATCCAGCCGCCGATCACGCCCGCCAGCATGAACGGCAGGATGATGTCCATCACGAAGAAGAACGCCAGCACCGGGGCGTGGCCGAGCATCCAGGGCAGCATCCGGAGCGTGTTGTACTGGCTGCCGCGCGCCCAGCGGAGCTGCTGCTTGAACAGCTTCTTCACCTTCAGCGGGGCGTCCGTGTAGACGAGGCTCGTGTGCTGGTAGACGGTGCGGTAGCCCTCCTTGAGCGTGAGGTTCGTCAGCGTCCGGTCGTCGGAGACCTCGAGGAACACACCGAGGAACTTCTCGGTCATGAACTTGTCCATGACGCGCATCAGGATCGAGCGGCGGAAGGCGATGGTCCGGCCCGGGAGGCAGCCGATCTGGCCGACGACGCTCTGCGCGGGCATCGAGTACAGCGCGCGGGAGTTCTCCAGCCAGTCCGCCCAGCGGGTGATCCAGCTGCGGGTCGGCTCCAGGATGCGCTGCTTGGTGGTGACCCCGCCTACCCGCTCGTCGGCGAACGGCTTGACGAGCTCGGCCAGGGTGCCCTCGGTCCAGATCGTGTCGGAGTCCACCAGCACGGTGATCTCGCCGGTCGACGTCTTCGTCCCGATCATGACCGCGTTGCGCTTGCCCGGGATGGGCGTGTGCACCCAGCGCACCAGCGGCGCGAACTCCTCGCACACCTCGGCGAGCTCGGGGTTGGGGGCGCCGTTGATGACGACGATGATCTCGCCCGGCTTCTGCTCGACCATGCGGCCGAGCACGTCGCGGAACAGGTCGAGCGGTTCGTCGACCACGGGGACGACGACGCTGGTCGTCCCGTGGAACTCACCGGTGTATGCCCGGTACCGGCGCGACATCAGGACCTTGACGATCCAGATGACCCAGATCAGGGCGGAGTAGATGGCGAAGAGATAGAACTCGGGATGCCCGCCGAGCATATGGCGGATCTGCAGCAGGAAGATGAACACGGCGGGACCTCTCACAGTCTGGTTGTCGTGGGGGCGGCATCCGCAGCGCTGGGGATCTGGTCGAGTTCGGGTGGAGACAGTTCTACGTGGGGGCGGCTGCGACCCGCAAGTGGGGCACATGGCGGACACCACGGCGTGTCGGAGCGTCCCCCGTCGAGCCGTGTCCGCAGAGGTGCGGACACGTTCAGGAGGGCGCGCAGCCGCCGTTTAGCGAGGGTTTCTCACCACAGAAAGCGCCGATGAGGGGCCGGTTCGCTCGCTGTGCGCTTGCTGAGATGCGGCTCATCCGGCACGCCCGGGATGCGACGATTCTGTACCCCGCTCGGGGGACCGGATGTGGTCGGACGAAGGTTACGAACTTTTACACCGGCGACATATCCCGTTCACACAAGGACGCCGGGAATACCCCGTTCTCCCATGCGTTTACATGGACATAGCTCGGCAATGGAGCCGCCTCATCTCTACCGATCACGTACCACCGAGGAGACCCTGTGACCCTGGCCGACACCACGACGCGCGGCGCCGAGACGTCCGCGCCGCTGCTGCCCGCACTCGCCGAGCGCTGGAGCCCCCGCGCCTTCGACCCCACCGCCGACGTCGAGGAGACCGCGCTGCGGTCGGCGCTCGAGGCGGCCCGCTGGTCGCCGTCCGCCAACAACTCCCAGCCGTGGCGCTTCATCGTCGCCCGGCGCGGGACCGGCGCCTTCGACACCATCGTTCAGAACCTCGCCGGCTTCAACCAGGTCTGGGCCGGCTCCGCCGCCGTCCTGGTCGTCGCCCTCGCGGAGACGGTCGACGAGGAGGGCCGCGAGCGCCGCTGGGCCACCTACGATCTGGGCCAGGCGGTCGCGCACCTCACCATCCAGGCCCACCACGACGGCCTGCACGCCCACCAGATGGGCGGCTTCGACGGGGCGGCGCTCCGCGATGCCTTCGAGGTCGGCGAGCGCTTCGAGCCGGTCTCGATCACCGCCCTCGGCGTCCTGGGCGACGCGGACGCGCTGCCGGAGCCGCTCCGCGAGCGTGAGAGCGCGCCTCGCACCCGGCACCCGCTGGAGCGGATCGTCCGCGTCCACGACTGATCCCCAGGGAAATCACAAAGGGCGGCCGCATGATGCGGCCGCCCTTCGTCGTATCGGGGTGGATCAGGGGCGCACGAGCGTCTTGATCGCGCGCCGCTCATCCATCGCCGCATACGCCTCGGCGATGTCGGTCAGCGGGACCTCGAGGTCGAACACCTTGCCGGGCTCGATCGCGCCGGACCACACATCCTGCAGCAGCTCCTCGACGTAGTTGCGCACGGGCGCGACTCCGCCGTTGACGCCGATGTTGCTCTGGAACAGCGGGCGGACGGGCAGCTCGGGGCCGCCGTTCGGCACGCCGACGTAGCCGACCATGCCGCCGGGGCGGGCCGAGCGGATGGCCTGGTCCATCGACTCCTTCGTGCCGACGGCCTCGAGCACGCAGTCCGCACCGATGCCGTCCAGCAGCTCCTTCACCGCGGCCACGCCGGCGTCGCCGCGCTCGGCGACGATGTCGGTCGCGCCGAACTCGCGCGCGAGCGCCTGCCGGCTCTCGTGACGCGACATGGCGATGATGCGGGAGGCGCCGAGCCGCGCGGAGGCGAGCACCGCGCAGAGCCCGACGGCACCGTCGCCGACGACGACGACCGTGCTCCCCTCGGTGACACCCGCGGACACGGCGGCGTGGTGGCCGGTGCCCATCACATCCGACAGCGTCAGCAGGCTCGGGATGAGCTCGGCGCGCGGGTACTCGGGCGTCGCGACGAGGGAGCCGTCGGCGTGCGGCACGCGGACCCGCTCGCCCTGGCCGCCGTCGGCGAAGCCGCCGATGCGGTCCTTCGAGCCCCACCAGCCGCCGTGGAGGCAGGAGGTGCTCACGCCGTTCTTGCAGTTCACGCAGGTCATGTCGCAGTCGTAGAACGGCGCGATGACGAAGTCGCCGGGCTTGATGGTGAGGACGTTGGCGCCGACCTCCTCGACCACGCCGACGAACTCGTGGCCGATCCGGTGCGGCTCGTTGGTCGGCGTCACGCCGCGGTAGGGCCACAGGTCGCTGCCGCAGACGCAGGCGGCGACCACGCGCACGACGGCGTCGAGGCCGTCGGCGTTCGGACCGGTGTACAGGGTGGGATCGGGGACTTCTTCGAGGCGCACATCGCGCTCCCCGTGGATGACAGCAGCACGCATGCTCCGAGCCTACGCGCACGAAGGGCGCCGCCCGAGCCGGGCGGCGCCCCTGTGGATGGCGCTCTTCGCGCGGAGCGCTACTCGCGCACGGCCTGCACCGTGAGGTGGTCGGCGTCGCGGTCGAGGTCGACCCGGACGAGGTCGCCGTCGCGCACCTCGCCGGCCAGCAGCGCGGTCGCGAGACGGTCCTCGATCTCGCGCTGCATCAGGCGCCGCAGCGGGCGGGCGCCGTAGATCGGGTCGTAGCCGCGCTCGGCGAGCCAGGCCCGCGCATCCGGCGTCACCGCCAGCTCCAGCCGCCGCTCGGACAGCCGCGCCATCAGCCGGTCGATGCCGAGCTCGACGATCTCGCCCAGCTCCTCCTGGCTGAGCGCCGAGAACACGACGATGTCGTCGAGGCGGTTCACGAACTCGGGCTTGAAGGCCTGGCGGACCATCTGCAGCACGGCCTCCTCCTTCTCGGTCTCGTTCAGCGTCGGGTCGACGAGGTACTGGCTGCCGAGGTTCGAGGTGAGGATGAGGATCGCGTTGCGGAAGTCGACCGTGCGGCCCTGGCCGTCGGTCAGGCGGCCGTCGTCGAGCACCTGCAGCAGCACGTCGAAGACCTCGGGGTGCGCCTTCTCGACCTCGTCGAGGAGGATCACCGAGTACGGACGTCGCCGCACGGCCTCGGTCAGCTGACCGCCCTGCTCGTAGCCGACGTACCCGGGAGGCGCACCGACCAGGCGCGAGACGGAGAACTTTTCGCCGTACTCGCTCATGTCGATGCGGACCATGGCCTTCTCGTCGTCGAACAGGAACCCGGCGAGCGCCTTGGCCAGCTCGGTCTTGCCGACGCCGGTCGGGCCGAGGAACAGGAACGATCCGGTCGGCCGCCCCGGGTCGGAGATGCCGGCGCGGCTGCGGCGGACCGCGTCCGCCACCGCCTGCACGGCCTTCTTCTGGCCGATGATGCGGCGGCCAAGCTCGTATTCGAGGTGCAGCAGCTTCTCGGTCTCGCCCTGGGTGAGCCGGTCGACGGGGATGCCGGTCCACGCCGCCACCACCGCGGCGATGTCGTCGGCGGTGACCTGCTCGTTCACCATGCGCGGGTGGTCGTGCTCGGCCGCCTCCGCCTCGGCGAGCTCGCGCTCGATGCCGGGGATGGTCTCGTACTCGATCCGGGAGGCCTCCTGGTAGCGGCCGTCGCGCAGCGCGAGGTCGCGCTTCGTCTTGGCCTCCTCCAGCTGCGACCGCAGCTCGCCGACCCGGTTGAGCGACGCCTTCTCTGCGCGCCAGCGGGCCTGCAGCTCCTCGAGCTCGCGCTCCTGCTCTGCCAGCCGCTGGCGCAGCTGCTCCAGGCGCTCCTTGCTGGCGTCGTCCTTCTCCTTCTTGAGGGCGAACTCCTCCAGCTTCATCCGCTCGACCTGGCGCTGCAGGGTGTCGATCTCGACCGGGGCCGAGTCGATCTCCATCTTCAGCCGGGACGCGGCCTCGTCGATCAGGTCGATCGCCTTGTCCGGCAGCTGCCGCGCGGTGATGTAGCGGTTCGAGAGCGAGGCCGCGGCGACGAGCGCGGAGTCCTCGATGGTCACACCGTGATGCGCCTCGTACCGGCCCTTGAGCCCGCGCAGGATGGCGACAGTGTCCTCCACCGACGGCTCGCCGACGTAGACCTGCTGGAACCGGCGCTCGAGCGCGGCATCCTTCTCGATGAACTCGCGGTACTCGTTGAGCGTGGTCGCGCCGATGAGCCGCAGCTCACCACGCGCGAGCATCGGCTTGAGCATGTTGGAGGCCGCGACCGACCCCTCGCCGCCGCCGGCGCCCATCAGGATGTGGAGCTCGTCCACGAAGGTGATGATCTGGCCCTCGGCGTCGTTGATCTCCTTGAGGACGGCCTTCAGCCGCTCCTCGAACTGGCCACGGTACATCGCACCGGCGACGAGCGCGGACAGGTCGAGCGCGACGAGCTGCTTCCCCTTGAGCGAGTCGGCCACGTCCCCGCGACGATGCGCTGGGCGAGGCCTTCGACGACCGCCGTCTTGCCGACGCCGGGCTCGCCGATGAGCACCGGGTTGTTCTTGGTGCGGCGGGTCAGCACCTGGCTGACGCGCCGGATCTCGGCGTCCCGCCCGATGACCGGGTCGAGCTTGCCGCTCTTGGCGATCTCCGTGAGGTTCACGCCGTACTGTTCGAGCGCGCTCTTCGCCTCCTCCTGCGTGGAGGGCGCACCCTGCATGTTCGCCATCTGGTTCCTCTCCCATTTCTCTGTGGGCAAACTTGAGTCTACTAAGCTCAACTTTGGGACGCGAGGGGTTGTTCCCACATTCGCTCACTTTTTCGGCGGTAGCCTGGGCGCATGGTGGATCCGGCCGACTTGCGCGTCGTCCTGATGGACGGCGCGACGGCGGCGACGCTCGCCCAAGTGCTGCCGCTGCTGCTGCTCACGCTCATGGTGGAGTTCCGGCGGGTGGAGTTGCATCACCGCGGCAACATCACGCTGACCCGCGTGCTGCTCGGGCTGTTCTTCCTCGCGTTCGGCGTGGTGGAGACGGCGTTCGTGCTCTCGATCGACGGCACGCTCATCCCGTTCAGCGTCAGCGATCTGCTGGCGGGTCTCGCCATCTTCGGCCTGCTGGCGCTGCTGTTCTTCCTGTCGTTCCTGGACACCCCGAACCCGCGGAGACCGGGTCATGAAGACAAGCCGTAGCCGCCGAGCACAGGAAAAACGTCGCCGACCTCGTGGATCGACGACGTTTTTCCTGTGCTCGGCGGCTCCCTAGGGCCGGGCAGCGGGGTCGCGGTCGTCGATGTTCGGCGGCGCGGCGGCGTCGAGGTCGGCGGGGAGCTCGAAGGGGCGGCGCGAGTAGTACTCGCGGGCCTTGCGGTAGAAGAGCACGATCGGGACGATGCCGACCACGATCAGGCCGAGGCCGAGCACGTTCACGACGATCGCGTCGTCCTGGAAGTTCTGCACGATCCCGAGCACGAACATGACTCCCATGAAGATCGCGCCGACCGCGGGCCACAGTCCGATGAAGACGAAGTTCCTCATCGACTTGAGCAGCACCTTTCGGTAGGCGACCACCACCGCGACGCCCGCCAGCGTGTAGTAGAAGGCGATCTGGATGCCGATCGACAGGATGGCGTTCGACATGATGTCGCCGACGGTGCTGCCGAGCAGGTTGGCGCCGAGGAACAGCACGATGGATACCCCGACGACGATCAGCGTCGCGAACGCCGGGGTGCGCCAGCGGCGGTGGATGCTGCCGAAGACCTTCGGGATGGTGTGGTCGCGTCCCATCGCGAACAGCGTGCGCGTGACCTGGATGAGGGTGGTCTCGAGGGTGGCGATGGTGGACAGCGCGACCGCGATCACCAGGATCTTGCCGCCGATGCCCGGCCACACCGCGTCACCCAGCACCGAGAGCACGTTGGCGCTGTTGTTCTCGATCGTCTTCGCGGGCAGGATCACCATCGTCGCGATCGTGAACACCTCGAACAGCAGGAAGACGATGATCACGCCGATGATGCCCGCGGAGCCGGCGTTCTTGTGGCCGTCCTTCGTCTCCTCATTGAGGTTGGCCGCCACATCCCAGCCCCAGAAGTAGAAGGCGGCGATCAGCGCGGCGGAGACGAACACGCCCTGGCCGGTGAGGTGCTGGAAGCCCAGCCAGTCCCACGAGAAGGAGGGCCCGGCGTGCGCCGAGGTGGCGGCGCGCACGATCATGAGCACCGCGAAGACGATCAGGATGCCGACCTCGATCACCGACATGATCCACTGCGCGCGGGCGGTGACGTGCACGCCGAACAGCACGCACGCCGCCATCACGAGGAACCAGAGCGCGCCGACGCCGGTGATCAGCGGGACGTTGTTCGCCTGCTCGGGCGCGAAGAGCGTGACGGTCATCGCGCCGGCGGGCAGCGCTCCGGCGACCATGAAGATCGTCGCCGAGATGACCAGCGCCCAGCCGGACAGGAAGCCGAGGACGGGGTGCAGCGCGCGGGCCACCCAGGAGTACGCGGCGCCCGCGTTGACGTCGAGGCGCCCGAGGTAGAGGAACGCCCACGCGATCCCGAGCATCGGGATGCCGCACCACAGCAGCGCGGCCGGGGCGCCGAGGGCGGCGGCGCCGACGAGCGTGGCGGTGGTCGCCGCGATCGAGTAGGCGGGTGCACTGCCCGCCACGGCCATGACGATGGAGCCGGCGGCGCTGACGCCGTCCGCCTTCAGCGCGTGGTTCTCCTCCGTCGCGTGCTCGGCGCCGTGCGGGGCGTCCGGCCGGGAACTGGTCTGCGTCATGGCTCTCCCTGGGCTGCGTGGGTCGCGGGTGCGGCGGAGCTCGGGCGCACCTCGGTGTTGCGACAGGGGGACGTTAGCAACATCCGCGGTTCTGGACAAGCATTTTTCGACGGATCCGGTTGCCTAATCGCCGATAGCCCTGCGGAAAACGTTGTGAATCCTCTCATCCGCGACGGAAGAAGTCGCCGGGCCACACGTTGAGCGCGCTCGCCGGTCACTCCGGCTTGCGCGACGCCGTCACCGTGAACTTCGGGTTGCGCGCGATCTGGCGGGTGGGTCCGACCGCGCGCTCGAGCGCCGGGCGGTAGCCGAGGTGCGAGTTCCAGACGGTCCACAGCTCGCCGCCCGGGGCGAGGACGCGGCCGGCGTCGGCGAACATCCGGTGCGCGATACCCGTGTGCACCGCCCCGCCGATGTGGAACGGCGGGTTGAGCACCACGAGTTCCGCCGAGCCGTCGGGCTGGGAGGCGAGGCCGTCGTCCCGCACGACCGTCACCCGGTCGGACACGCCGTTGGCGGCGGCGGTGGCGGACGCGGACGCTACGGCGGCGGCGGACTGGTCGGTCGCGACGACCCGCAGCCCGGGGCGGGAGACGGCGAGCGCGGAAGCCAGCACCCCCGTCCCGCAGCCGAGGTCGATGGCGGTGCGGGCGTCCGGCATCGCAGCCTCGAGGACGCTCAGGAGGAACCGCGTCCCGATGTCCACGGCCGTCCCCGCGAACGCGGCGCCGTGCGCGCACACCCAGAGGCCGGTCTCCGGGTCGCGCACCCGCTCCGGCCAGCGGTCCAGCACGGTGGCGGCGGCGGGATGCGGCTCCCGCGCGGTCAGCACGCGCGCCTTCTGCCGCGCGAGCGACGCCTCCACCGAGCCGAACACCTCGCCGAGGACCCCGTTCATGGCGGTGGTCATGTGCTTCAGCATCCCGCCGGCGTAGACGACGACATCGGCGGGCGCATGCTCGGCGATCAGGGTCGCGATCTCGGCGAGCGCGTCCAGGCTGCGCGGGAGGCGGAGGAGGACGGTCCGGGCGCCGCGCACGAGCGACTCGTCCAGCCCGTGGTGCGTGTAGGTCCCCGCAAGCGACAGCGCGGCGGCGTTCGCGTCGACCGCGCGCTCACCGGTCAGCGGATCCTGATGCACGCGGATGTCACGGGCGCCGCGCGACGCCGCCGCCAGCGTCAGCGCGCCGTACGCGTCGCCGATGACGACCAGCCCGGGCTGCAGGACGGCGTCGCCGGCGATGTCCGCCAGCAGCCGGTCGGCCGCGTCGGAGGCGAACAGGTTCGGCGCCTCCACATCGGGCCACCGCCGCAGCCGCTCATACTCGAACACGCACTCCATCCAAGCAGAGCGGCCGCGGGCGGCGCGCCGGATCAGGCCGAGACGAGCTCCTCCTTCTCGGAGAAGTCCATGGTCGGCGGCCTGCGGCGGAAGCCCCGGGTGAGGACGGCGAGGTAGATGACGCCCACCAGCATCCACGAGAGTCCGACGATGAACGTTGTGAGAGTGAGCGAGGTCCACAGCCAGACGGTCAGCACGAAGCCGATCGCGGGCAGCACGCCGTAACGGAACCACTCCCCGGCGGTCGGCCGCTCACGGCCGCCCTTCGGGAAGAGGTGGTGCCGGATGACGGACAGGTTCACCATCGAGAACGCCGCCAGCGCGCCGAACGAGATCATCGTCGCCGCCTGTTCGAGCGTCAGCACGAGGGCGAGCAGCGAGACCACCGAGACGGCCGCCGCGGCGACCCAGGGGGTGCGGAAGCGCGGGTGCAGCGTGGCGAAGATCCGCGGCAGCACGCCATCGCGGCCCATCGAGTAGATGATGCGGGACACGCTCACCTGGGTCGTCATCCCCGACCCGAAGGCGCCGACGACGTAGATCGCGACGAAGAACGA
Organism: Leifsonia xyli; assembly: GCA_001647635.1. NCBI lineage: Bacteria > Bacillati > Actinomycetota > Actinomycetes > Micrococcales > Microbacteriaceae > Leifsonia > Leifsonia xyli. Next base: position 1,897,142 of record CP014761.1, read on the forward strand.
GGTCAGGAACGTGCCGCCCACCTTGGCCATGAGCTCGACGCCGGCGGAGTCGAGGTTCGCGAACTCCTTCCACGACGGGTAGACGAGGGCGCCGAGCCACGACACCACGATGAAGATGGCGCCGCCGATCAGCGTCGTGAGCACGATGGCGCGCGGGATGTCGCGCTTGGGGTTCTTCGCCTCCTCCGACAGCGTCGACACGGCGTCGAAGCCGAGGAACGACAGCGCGAGAACCGCGGCGCCCGCGAAGATCGGTCCGAGACCGCCGGGGCCCGGCAGGAACGGCTCGATAAGACTCGGGGTCTCCGACGACGGGTTGGTGACGAGCTCCTTGATGGCCAGCACCGCGAACACCACGACCAAGAGGACCGACAGCGCCACGATCGCGATGTTCAGCTTGTTGACGAGCGTGATGCCGAGGACGTTGAACACCAGCACGAGCAGCAGCGACGCCAGCGCGAACACCCAGCCCGGCACATCCGGGAACTGCGTGTTGAGGTAGATGCCGATCAGCAGGAAGTTGATCATCGGCAGGAACAGGTAGTCGAGCATCAGCGTCCACCCGGTGAGGAACCCGATGTGGCCGCCGAACGTCTGCTGCGTGTACGTGTACGCCGATCCGGACACCGGGAACGCGCGCGCCATCGCGCCGTAGCTCAGCGCCGTGAACAGCATCGCGACGAGCGCGACGACGTAGGCGGACGGGAGGTGGTTGTCGGTCGTCTCGGTGACGATGCCGTAGGTCGTGAAGACGGTCACCGGCGCGAGGTAGGTGAGGCCGAAGAGGATGAGGGCGGTCGGGCCGAGCGCCCTCTTGAGCCGCGGCTGGGTGGGCGGCAGGTCGGTGGTGGTCATGGGGGTGGTGCTGCCTCTCTCTCGAGTGGTGCAGGGGGCGTTGTGGGGGTGTATCAGCTCCGTACGGTGGCCGCGCGGCGGGCGCCGGCGACCCAGGTTCCGAGCACGCGAACGGATCGCAGGTCGTGCGGGTCCACGTGACGCGGGTCGGTGTCGAGCCAGACCAGGTCCGGGGACGATCCCGGACGCAGTTCGCCGCGGGCGGTGCGGGCGAAGGCCTGGTAGGCGACGCCGGAGGAGTAGGCCTCCAGCGCGTCGGTGAGCGGGATGCGCTCGGCGGGGGTCCATCCGGCCTCGGGTTCGCGCGCGTCGGTCTGACGCGTGACGGCCGTCGCGACGCCCGGGCGCCAGTCGGCGCTGCTGACGGGCCAGTCGCTCCCGAAGGAGACGCTCGCCGACTCGAGCAGGGTGCGGATGGGGTACTGCAGTCGTTCGCGCTCGGATCCGAGCCGCGGGATGGTCAGGTCGAGCATCATCGGGTCGAGCTGCGCCCAGAGGGGCTCAAAGTTCGCGATGACGCCGAGGCGCTCGAAGCGGGGGAGGTCGACGGGGTCGACGACCTGCACGTGGGCGATGACCGGCCGGCGGTCGCGGGCGCCGTTGACGCGCTCCGCCTCCTCGAACACGTCGAGCGCGGTGCGTGCGGCGGCGTCGCCGATGGCGTGCAGGTGCAGCTGGAAGCCGAGCTTGTCGAAGGTGACGGCCGCGGCGGCGAGCTCGCGGGCCTCCCAGTTGGGGAGCCCGCGGTCGCCGGGGGTGTCGGTGTAGTCGGCGAGCATGGCGGCGGTGTGGTTCTCGATCACGCCGTCGACGAAGACCTTGACGGTGGACGCGGTGAGCAGCGGATCGCCGAGCTCCTCGACACGGCGGCGCGACTCCACGAAGGCGGGCACCTGGTCGCGCCAGGTGACCGGGTCGGCGCGCAGGGCCAGGTTGACGCGGGTGGACAGGACGCCGCGGACGGAGGCGTCCAAGTACGCCTCCACCTCGGCGGGTTCGACCCAGGCGTCCTGCACCCAGGCGATCCCGAGCTCGGCGTACTCGGCGGTCGCGAGCCGCAGCGCCTCGACCCGCTCCTCGTGCGTGCGGCCGGGCTCGACCGGGCTCAGCAGGTCGACCGCCCCCGGCTCCTGCAGGATGCCGAGCGGTGCGCCGTCTTCGCGACGAGGGATGCGGCCCAGCGCCGGCTCCGGCGTGCTCGCGTCGATCCCGGCGCGGCGGAGCGCCTCGGAGTTGCACCAGACCGTGTGGTAGTCCCACGCCCGCAACACGACCGGCCGGTCGGGCACGGCGTCGTCCAGCCAGCGCGCGTCGAACATCCCCTCGGGGGCGAGGGTCGCGTCGTAGCTGCCGCCGTAGATCCACTCCTGCTCGGGATGGGTGTCCGCCCACTCCTTCACGCACGCGACGATCTCGGCGACGGAGGTGCAGGCGCGCACCTGCGGGCCGAGCTTCTCGAGGCCGCCCTGCACGGGATGGGCGTGGCCGTCGCCGAAGGCCGGGGCCAGCACGCCGCCGAGCAGGTCGACCGTCTCCTCCGCCTCGCCGCGAAGCGCCAGCGCCTCGGCGTCGATGGCGACCACGCGGCCATCCGCGACCGCCGCCGCGGTGTGCTCGGCCGCGTCGCCTCGGTAGCTCGCGAGGATCGTGCCGTTGGTGAAGACGGTCGTGGTCATGCGGCCTTCCTATCCTGAATTGTTTCCGATAAATGAACGACGTTCTTTTATTTCGTCAGATACTAGGGTGTGATCGAGCCGGAGGGGAAGAGCATGGCCGAGATCGATCGCCCGGCGCGTCGGGCGGGGCGCCCGCGAACCACGGTCCTCACCCGCGACCTCATCGCGCACGCGGCTCTGGGCCTGCTCGACGAGTCCGGCGCCGACGGCTTCACCATGGCGCGGCTGGCTCAGGCGCTCCGGGTGCGGCCCAGCGCCCTCTACAACCACGTGGAGGGCAAGGAGGACGTCATCGCGGCCGTGCGGGAGCTCGTCTCCGACCGCATCGACGTGAGCGCGTTCCAGACCGAGCCGTGGGATACGGCGATGTTCGTCTGGGCGCGGTCGTACCGCGTGGCCTTCGCCGCGCATCCGCCGACGATCGCGCTGCTGGCGACCCTGCCGCTCACCGGCGCGCTGCGCACCATGCGGATGTACGAGGTGGTCGTCGCGGCAATGGTGCGCGCGGGCTGGCCGGAAGGCGACGTGCTGCCGACGCTCGTCGCGGTCGAGTCGTTCGTGCTCGGATCGGCGCTCGACGCGATCGCGCCCGCCGACATGTTCGACCCGAGCGGGGTGGAGGAGGAGGTTCCGGCCTTCGCGTCGGCGTACGGTGCCCGCTCGGCGGCACTCGGCGAGGTGGCCCCGGCGGACGCGGCCTTCGAGACCGGCCTGCAGGCGATGCTGGACGGGCTGCGCGCCCGGTTCGCCCGCCTGACGGCGGCAGCGGGCTAGCGGTCGGTCCGCTCGTCCTCGGCCGCCTCGCGCTCGTCGGCCTCCTCGGACGCGTCCTTCAGCTCTTCGGCGAGCGACTCCGGGATGAGGGGATCGCCCTTGTGCGGTGTGCGGAAGGCCGGCTGCCGGTCGCCCGCGCGGACGGGGTCGCCATCCTGCGTCGCGCCGGCGGCGTCGTCGCCCTCACCGGGCAGGATGTCGACATCACGGTCGACGTCGCGCTCGCGCGCGTCCGGCTGGTCGCCGGGTTCGGGGAACGGCAGGAACGGCTCGGTCGTCGACATAGCCACATGCTACGAGCGACGGGTGCTAGATCCACCCCTTCCGCTTGAAGATCAGGTAAAGACCGACCCCCAGCAGGAGCATCAGCAGGAGTGCGAACGGGTAGCCGAGCGCCCAGTGCAGCTCGGGCATGATGCGGAAGTTCATGCCGTAGATCGTGCCGACCAGGGTCGGCGTGAACAGGATGGCCGCCCATCCCGAGATCTTCTTCACCTCGTCGTTCTGCTGCTGCCCGACCAGCGTCGTGTGCACCGTCAGCGCGTTCTGCAGGATCTGACGGAAGCCGTCCGCGCGCTCCGTGACCCGGATGACGTGGTCCTCGATGTCGCGGAACGCATCCCTCAGCTCCTCGTCCTCCTCCCGCGCCAGCAGGCCCTCGCGGAGGCTCCGGATGACGTCCCGCAACGGGTCGACGGCGCGCTGGAAGTGCATGACCTCGGTGGACAGCTCGTAGATGCGGCGCGAGACGCCGCGGTCGCCGGAGAACAGCTGGTCCTCGATCTCGTCGATGTCGTCCTCGAGCCCGGCGATCACCGGGGAGTACTCGTCGACGATCTCGTCGAGGATGCCGTACAGCGCCGCGATCGGCCCGTGCGCGAGAAGCGCGGCGTCGCCCTCCAGCCGCCGCCGGACCTTCGCGAGGTCGGGGGTCTCGAATTGGCGGACGGTGATCACGAAGTCCTCGCCCAGGAACAGGTGGACCTCGCCGAACTCGACCTTCTCGGTCTCGTCGACGTAGTCGGCCGGACGCAGGACGACGAACAGCATGGAGCCGTACTTCTCGATCTTCGAGCGCTGGTGGCCGGCCAGGGCGTCCTCGACGGCGAGCGCGGGGAGGTCGAACTCCTTCGCCACCGCGCCCAGTTCGTCCTCGGTCGGGCGGTAGAGCCCGATCCACGCGAAGCCACCGCGGTCGCGGACGGTCTCGCAGGTCTCCTCGAGCGACGGAGGCTCGGTGCGGAGCCCATCCACGTACACCGCGTTGTCGACGATCATCCTCATCCTTTCCGCAGCTAACGTACGCTTTCGTCGCCGGGTTCTCAGTGTCGGCGGCCCTAGACTGACCGGGATGTCCACCCTGACCTGGCTCGCCGCCGCTCTCGTCGTCGTCGGCGCGTACCCGGCGTACCGTTTCGTGCGCCGGTCGTGGCGTTTCCGTGCCACGTGGACGGTGATCGCGGTGGTCGGCGGGCAGATACTCGGGCTCGTCCTCGTGATCCTGGGCGTGGCGCTGCTCCCCGCCCCGACCTGGTCGGCATCGGCTGGTTCGTGATCCTCCTCGCGGCGACCGTCGTGCCGCTCGCGATGGGCGACGTCGTCCAGTCGGCCCACGGACGCCGGGTGCGCGTCGTCCTCGCCGGCGTCGCCGCGGCCGTGACGCTCGCCGTCGTCGGCGTCGCAGCGGCCCCCGCGTTCGCCCAGCCGGTGGTGGCCGGACGCGTCATCCCGGTCACCCCGAAGACACTCGCCGACGGGTACACGATGCAGGTGAGCATCCCGCCGACGGCGTCCGGCTTCCAGGCGCGCGCGGCGCACCTGTTCGTGCCGCCGGGCTGGCTGCGCGACCCGTCCGGCACGCGGCCGGTCGTCGAGATGATGATGGGCCAGCCGGGCGCGCCGACCCTCGGCGCGACACTCGATGCGCTGCACAGCCTCGGCGACGACCGGCTCAACCAGGCGCCGTTCGTGCTCGTCGTGGATCAGCTCGGTGCTGTGGACAAGAACCCGCCGTGCGCCGACGTGCCCGGCGGCCTGCTGGTCACCTACCTGCAGAAGGACGTCCCGGCCTGGATCGACGCCAACCTCCCGGCGTCACGCGATCGGACGGAGCGCGTCATCGCCGGCTTCTCGCACGGCGGCGAGTGCGCGGCGTACCTGGGTGCGAGCTTCCCCGGGACCTGGGGCGCCGTCATCGACATCTCCGGCCCGGACAAGCCCGGGGAGCACCTCCCCGCGCTGACCGCGAAGAAGTACTTCGGCGGCAGCCAGACGGCCTACGAGAAGACCTGGCCCGTGAACGTCCTCGACGGCAGCGACTACCCGCAGCCGATGATCGGCATCTTCGTCGCGGGCGAACTGGACGCGCACTTCCGCCCGCAGGTCGAGGCGACGGCCACCGCGGCGGAGAACGCCGGCTGGAAGGTCACGTACTGGGCCGTCCCCGACGCGCAGCACTCGCAGCCGACCCTGACGAAGGGTCTGGCCACCGGCTACAACCAGCTCATCGGCTCGTGGCTGAAGACGGGCGCGACGAGCGCGGGCGAGCGGTTCCTGTGCGCCGCCGACCAGACGTCGCGGTCGTGCGGGCTGACGCAGGCGGCCGCGGTCGGCGGGACGGTCGCGATCGTCGACCTGTCCGCGCTCGCGCTGTTCCTCATCGTGGCGCTGTCGCTGTTCTTCGGGCGCCGCGGCGTCGCGCTGCGCCGGGCCCGCCCGTCCCTCGACGACTGACGGTTCAGGGGCCGGTGACGTCAGGCCGCGGCGATGGCGTCGCGGGAGGCGACGAACGCGTCCACGCAGCGGCGGATCTCCTCCTCGGTGTGCGCCGCCGACAGCTGCACGCGGATGCGCGCGCGGCCCTTCGGGACCACCGGATACGAGAACGCCGTGACGTACACGCCCTGCCGCTGCATCTCATCCGCGATCCGCGCCGTGAGCGCCGCGTCCCCGAACATGACCGGCACGATGGGATGCGCGCCCGGCAGCAGGTCGAAGCCCGCCTCGGTCATCAGCCGGCGGAACAGCTCCGCGTTGGCGACGAGCTGCGCGCGGAGGTGGTCCGACTGCTCCAGCAGGTCGAGCGCGGCGAGCGTCCCGGCGACGATGGACGGCGCGAGCGTGTTCGAGAACAGGTACGGCCGCGCGCGCTGGCGCAGCAGGTCCACGATCTCGCGGCGGCTCGACACATAGCCGCCGGAGGCGCCGCCGAGCGCCTTCCCGAACGTGCCCGTGTAGATGTCCACCCGGTCGGCGACGCCGCAGAACTCGGGCGTGCCGCGACCGTGCTCGCCGACGAAGCCCACCGCGTGCGAGTCGTCCACGAACACGAGGGCGCCGAACTCGTCCGCGAGATCGCAGATCTCGGCGAGCGGGGCGATGTAGCCGTCCATCGAGAACACGCCGTCGGTCACGATCAGCGTGAACCGGGCGCCCGCATCCTTCGCCGCCTGCAGCTGGGCGCGCAGGTCGTCCATGTCACGGTTCCTGTAGCGGAAGCGCTGGGCCTTCGACAGGCGGATGCCGTCGATGATCGACGCGTGGTTCAGCTCGTCGGAGACGATCGCGTCCTCCGCCGAGAACAGCGTCTCGAACACGCCGCCGTTCGCGTCGAAGCACGACGAGAACAGGATGGTCGCCTCGGTGCCCAGGAAGCCCGACACCCGCCGCTCCAGCTCGAGGTGCTGCTCCTGCGTCCCGCAGATGAACCGCACCGACGCCATCCCGTAGCCCCAGTCGTCGAGGGCGGACTTCGCCGCGTCGCGGAGGGCGGGGTGGTCGGCGAGCCCGAGGTAGTTGTTGGCGCAGAAGTTCAGCACCTCCTGCCCGTCGGCCGTGATCAGCGCCGACTGCGGGCCGTGGATGCTGCGCTCGCGCTTGGTGAGCCCGGCCTCCTCGATCTCCGCCAGCTGACCGGCGATGTGCTCCTTGAAGCTCCCGTACATCTCAGACCTCCGTCCAGTCGAGGATGACCTTGCCGCCGCCGGCCGCAGCCGCCGCCGCGAAACCCTTCTCCCAGTCGCGCGCGGCGAACCGGTCGGACACGATCGACGCGATCGCGTCGTGCAGCTCGGTCGACGTCTGCAGCATCGCGCCCATCGCGTTCCATGTCTCGAACATCTCGCGGCCGTAGATGCCCTTCAGGGTGAGCATGTGCGTCACGACGATGCCCCAGTCGACCGCGATCGGCTTCGCCGGGAGGCCGAGCATGGCGATCCGGCCGCCGTGGTTCATGTTCTCGATCATCGAGGGCAGCGCGGTCGGTGCGCCGCTCATCTCGAAGCCGACGTCGAAGCCCTCGCGCATCCCGAGCGCCTTCTGCGCCTCGTGGATGTCGTGCTTCGACACGTCGACGGTGAAGTCGGCGCCCATCCCCTTCGCCAGTTCGAGCCGCTGCGCACTGACGTCGGTGCCGACGATGAACCGCGCGCCGACGTGGCGCGCGACCGCGATCGCCATGAGGCCGATCGGGCCGCATCCCGTGACCAGCACGTCCTCGCCGACGACCGGGAACGCGAGCGCGGTGTGGACGGCGTTGCCCAGCGGGTCGAACAGCGCGCCGACCTCGGGCTCGATCGCGCTGTGGTGCACCCAGACGTTGGTGGCGGGCAGCACCAGCTGCTCGGCGAAGGCGCCGTCGCGCTGCACGCCGACGCCTTGGGTGCGGATGCACATCTGGCGGCGTCCGGCGCGGCAGTTGCGGCAGGTGCCGCAGACGATGTGACCCTCGCCCGAGACCTTGTCGCCGACGGCGACGTCGCGGACCAGCGGGCCGACCTCGACGACCTCGCCGAAGAACTCGTGGCCGGGGATGAGCGGGGCCTTCACGGCCGACGCCGCCCAGTCGTCCCAGCGCTGGATGTGCAGGTCGGTGCCGCAGATGCCGGTGCGCAGGACGCGGATCCGGACATCCTCCGGGCCCATCTCGGGCTCGGGCACGTTGACCAGTTCGAGACCGGGTGCGGCCTCGCTCTTGAACAGGGCTCTCATCGTCGCTTCCTCGTGGGAGTCGGTGTGCTTCATCGCGCGGCCGCCACGTCTTGTGGACGAGGATGCGGCCGACATAGAGCCTACCTGCGCGTCGGTCGCTAGAGTGCGGCTATGAAGCGCGCGCTGATCGTGATCGACCTGCAGAACGAGTACGTCACCGGCAACCTGAAGATCTGCTTCCCGGACCTGATGACGTCCATTCCGAACATCGAGGTGGCGTGGGACGCCGCCGACGACCACGGCGTGGCGGTGGTGGTGGTGCAGCACCTGGAGGACGAGGGCGCGCCGGTGTTCGCCCGCGGCTCGGAGGGAGCGGCCCTCCACGAGTCGATCGCCGACCGGACCCCCGCGCACGTCATCACGAAGGGCAGCGTCTCCGCCTTCCCCGGCACCGACCTCGAGCAGTGGTTGCGCGCGAACGACGTGGACACCGTGACCATCGCGGGCTACATGACACAGCACTGCTGCGCGGGCACGGCCCGGGATGCGGCCGAGCTCGGCTTCACCGTCGAATTCCTGTCGGACGCGACCGGGACCCTGGACCTCGTCAACGAGGCCGGCGCGATCTCGGCGGACGCCCTCCACCGGTCGGTGCTCGTGACGATGCAGTCCGAGTTCGCGGCCGTCGCGACCACCGAGGAGTGGACGCTCGCGGTCGAGACCGGCGACACGCTCCCGGTGTCGAACCTGTGGGACAGCACCGGCCACTCCCGGCTGCCGGAGAAGCACGCGGAGCTGCACAAGCTGATGCGCGAGGTGCGGGCCGGCATCGACCGAGACATCGCGGCCGAGGAGGCCAACAACATCGAGAACACCCTCTACGTAGGCCAGGGCGTCTCGTCACACCTCTGATCCACCACGTGAAGGGCAGGTAGTTGCGGTCGACACGCCGTGTCGGAGCGCAACTACCTGCCCTTCGCGTATGTGGGGGTGCCGGGCTAGCGGTCGAGGGGGCGCCAGACGACGAGGGAGGTGCTGCGACGCGTGCGAGTGCCGGCGCGCATCGGCACGACCTCGCCCTCGGAGCCGGCGGCGAAGACGCGGCGGCCCGGCCGGTTGAGGAGCTCGTCGGCCAGTGCGGTCTCCAGCTCGCGGACGCGGCCGCGCAGCTCGCCGACCTGGTCCTCCAGCTCGATGATGCGGCGGATGCCCTCGAGGCTGACGCCCTCGGAGCCGAGGCGCGCGATCTCCTGCAGCTTCGCGATGTCGCGCATCGAGTAGCGGCGCGACTTGCCGGCGGTCCGGCTGGGGCTGACGAGTCCGAGCCGGTCGTACTGGCGGAGCGTCTGCGGGTGCATGCCCGCGAGCTCCGCCGCGATCGAGATCACGAAGACCTGGCTGTTCTCGTCCATCGTCAGCTCCGCGCCTTGGCCAGGATGTCGTCGCGCGGGTTCTCCTGCGGGAGCGACGCCGCGAACTCCTCGAGCTTCTCCTTCGCCTCACCGGAGAGGTGCGACGGAACCGCGATCTGGACGACGGCGAGCAGGTCGCCGGTGCCCTTGCTCGTCTCGACGCCGCGACCCTTCACGCGCAGCACGCGACCGCTCGGGGTTCCGGGGGCGACGCGCAGCTTGACCGGGTCACCGCCGAGGGTGGGTACCTCGATGGTCGCGCCGAGCGCAGCCTCCGCGAAGGTGACCGGGACGGTGACGCGCAGGTTGAGGCCGTCGCGCTCGAATACGGGGTGCTTGCGCACGGTGACGGTGAGGACGATGTCGCCCGCCTCGCCGCCGTCGGGCGACGGCTGGCCCTTGCCGCGCAGCTTGATCTTCTGGCCGTCGGCGACGCCGGCCGGGATCTTGACCTTGATGGGCTTGCCGTCGGAGGCCTGCAGCGTGATCGTCTCGCCCTTGGTGGCGGTGACGAAGTCGATGGTGGTGTGGGCGGTGACGTCGCGGCCGCGAGTCGGACCGCCGTAGCCTCGGAAGCCTCCGGACGTCTGGCCGAACCGGCCGTTGCCGAACAGGCCGCCGAAGACGTCGTCGAAACCGCCGCCCTGCTGGAATGTGTACTGCTGCTGGCCGCCCTGGCCGAACATCCCGCCGAAGACGTCGTCGAAGCCGCCCTGACCGCTCGAGCCGGGCGCCGTGAACCGGGCACCGGATCCCATCGCACGGATCTGGTCGTACTCCTTGCGCTCCTCGGGATCGCTGAGCACCGAGTAGGCCTCGCTGATCTCCTTGAACTTGGCCTCCGCGGCGGCGTCGCCGGGGTTGGAGTCGGGGTGGTACTTGCGGGCGAGCTTGCGGTAGGTCTTCTTGAGGTCCGCTTCGCTGACGTCCTTGGAGACGCCGAGCACCTTGTAGAAGTCCTTGTCGAACCAGTCCTGGCTAGCCACGGGCGCCTCCTCTCAGTTCTTGACGGTGTTCGATCGCACCGCCGGAGCGGCGGGACGCGATGTCCCGCCGCTCCGTCGTGCGCGTGTGCCGGGTCAGGCCGGCACCGAGACGACGACCTTGGCCACCCGGACGGTGGTGGAGCCCAGCCGGTAGCCGGTCTCCACGACCTCCGCGACGGTGTCCGCCGTCACGCCGGGGGTGGGCTGCTGGAAGATCGCCTCGTGGATCTGCGGGTCGAAGGGCTCGCCCTTCTCGCCGTACGGGGTGAGGCCGAGCCGCTCGACCGCGGTGCGGAGCTTCGCGGCGATGGTCGAGAACGCGCTGCCCTCGCCCAGGTCGCCGTGCTTCTCCGCGCGCTCGAGGTCGTCGAGCACTGGGATGAGGCCCTTGACGGCATCCCCCACGGCCCGCTCCCGCTCGAGCTCGCGGTTCGCCTCGGTGCGCTTGCGGTAGTTCGCGTACTCGGCGGTGACCCGCTGGAGGTCGGCGAGACGCTCCGCCGCGACCTGCTCCGCGGTGGCCTGGCCGGAGAGGATGTCGAGGTCGTCATCGCTCAGGATGCTCTCCTCGCCCTCCCCGTCGGCCGGCCCGACGTCGACGAGCTCCTCATGGGAGAGGTCGCTCTCGCCGGCATCGGGCTGCTCGCCCTCGGGCTGCCGGACCTTCCCGGTCTCGGGGTCGATCCTCCGCTTGTCACGGATGATCGGATCCTCGCGTTCCGGCTCCTGCGAGCCGCCGTTCTGGTCCGACATGGTTACTTCTTCTCCTCGTCGTCGACGACCTCGGCGTCGATGACGTCCTCGTCGTCGGAGGACGACTCGCCCTGCGGCGCCTCACCGGCATCGCCGGCCGGAGCCTCGGAGGAGGCCTGCGCCGACGAGTAGATCGCCTCGCCCAGCTTGCCCTGGCTCGCGTTGAGCTTGTCGAACGCCGTCTTCACGGCCTCGTCGTCGTCGCCCGCGAGCGCGGTCTTGACGCCGTCGACGTCGCCCTGGACCTCGTTCTTGACGTCCTCGGGGAGCTTGTCCTCGTTGTCCTTGATCAGCTTCTCGATCGAGTAGACGAGCTGCTCGGCCTGGTTGCGGGTCTCGGCGGACTCGCGGCGCTTCTTGTCCTCCGCCGCGTGCTCCTCGGCCTCGCGCACCATGCGGTCGATGTCGTCCTTCGGGAGGCTGGAGCCGCCGGTGATCGTCATCGACTGCTCCTTGCCGGTGCCCTTGTCCTTCGCGGACACGTGCACGATGCCGTTGGCGTCGATGTCGAACGTGACCTCGATCTGCGGGATGCCGCGGGGGGCCGGGGCGATGCCGGTCAGCTCGAAGGTGCCGAGCGGCTTGTTGTCGCGGGTGAACTCGCGCTCACCCTGGAAGACCTGGATCGCGACGGAGGGCTGGTTGTCGTCGGCCGTGGTGAAGGTCTCGCTGCGCTTGGTCGGGATGGCCGTGTTGCGCTCGATGAGCTTGGTCATGATCCCGCCCTTGGTCTCGATGCCGAGGGACAGCGGGGTGACGTCGATGAGGAGGACGTCCTTGCGCTCGCCCTTGAGGACACCGGCCTGCAGGGCGGCGCCGACGGCGACGACCTCGTCCGGGTTCACGCCCTTGTTGGGCTCCTTGCCGCCGGTCTCCTGCTTCACGAGCTCGGACACGGCCGGCATGCGGGTGGAACCACCCACGAGCACGACGTGCGCGATGTCGGACACCTTGATGCCGGCCTCGCGGATGACGTCCTGGAACGGCTTCTTGGTGCGGTCGAGGAGGTCGCTGGTCATCTGCTCGAACTGGGCGCGGGTCAGCGTCTCATCGAGGTTGGCCGGGCCGTTCTCGGTGAGCGACAGGTACGGCAGCTGGATGCTGGTCGACATGCTCGACGACAGCTCCTTCTTGGCCTGCTCCGCCGCCTCCTTCAGACGCTGGAGGGCGATCTTGTCCTTCGAGACGTCGACGCCGGTCGAGTCCTTGAAGCGCTTGATCAGCCACTCGACGATGCGCTGGTCCCAATCGTCGCCGCCGAGGCGGTTGTCGCCGGCGGTCGCGCGGACCTGGATGGTCGAGAAGTCGTCGTCCTTGCCCACCTCGAGGAGGGAGACGTCGAAGGTTCCACCACCGAGGTCGAAGACGAGGATGAGCTCGTCCTCCTTGCCCTTGTCGAGGCCGTACGCGAGCGCGGCGGCGGTGGGCTCGTTGATGATGCGGAGCACGTTCAGGCCCGCGATCTCGCCGGCCTCCTTGGTGGCCTGGCGCTCGGCGTCGTTGAAGTACGCCGGGACGGTGATGACCGCGTCGGTGACGGTGTCGCCGAGGTACTGCTCGGCGTCGCGCTTCAGCTTCTGCAGGATGCGCGCCGAGATCTCCTGGGCGGTGTACTTCTTGCCGTCGATCTCGGTGGTCCAGGTGGTGCCCATGTGGCGCTTCACCGACGAGATGGTGCGGTCGACGTTGGTGACCGCCTGGCGCTTGGCGGTCTCGCCGACGAGGACCTCGCCGTCCTTGGTGAAGGCGACCACCGACGGGGTGGTGCGGAAGCCCTCCGCGTTCGCGATGACCGTGGGCTCGCCGCCCTCGAGGACCGCGACGACGGAGTTGGTCGTTCCGAGGTCGATACCTACTGCACGTGACATGTGTGCTTCTCTCCTTTGTTGCTGGCTTATGGCCGTGAAAAGTCTGGGGTCAAGACTTGAGCCTCGACGACTCAAGACTGTCATCCGGGTGGGATGCTGTCAAGAGGGTCGGACGCAAACTTGAGTACACCTGACTCAACTTTGAGGGGACGCTCGGTATTCCCCGGTCAGCCCGCCAGCGTCCCCTCCGCGGCCGCGTTCGGCGCGGGATCGGGGAGGCGGCGCATCCGGAACGCGTTGCCGACGCCGATCAGCCCGGCGAGCACCGGCACGAGCAGCGCCACCTGCAGCGAGATCGGCCGCGACTCGTTGTTGATCCGGACGACTTCGGCGCGGATCTCCGGGGGCTCGGTGGCGAGCAGTTCGTTCAGTTTGGTGTTCGACATGACCTCGGCGTCCGTCTCCAGAACCTGCGAGATCTGCGCCTTGTCGTCCGGCGGCAGCACCGTGCTCGCGTCCGTCTTCGTCTGGAACGTGAGCGCGAGCGTCGCGAGCATGATCGCCCCCGCGAACGCCAGACCGAAGGAGAGCCCGAACGACCCGGCGGCGGAGTTCACGCCGGCGGCCTCGCTGACCCGCTCGTCCGAGATCGGCGACAGCGTGTAGTTGTTCAGCTGCGACACGAGCAGGCCGAGTCCCGAGCCCGCGATGATCAGCGGGATGGTGAGGTACCAGCCCGAGGTGGCGATCGGCACGAGCGGGATGATGACGGCGACGCCGATCACGGTCAGCGAGAATCCCCACAGGATGAGGTTCGCCGGGCGCTGCTTCAGGCGCCGCCCCGCGATCAGCGCCACCGCGAACATGCTGAGCGACAGCGGCGCGATCGAGAGCCCGGAGAAGAGCGCGTTGTACTCGAGCACCATCTGCAGGTAGATCGGCAGCGCGATCATCGTGCCGCCCAGCGCGATCTGCTGCAGCAGCTGTCCGGAGACCCCGGACTGGAAGAGCTTCGACCGGAACAGGCCGGGATCGAGCAGAGTCGGCTTCCCGCGCCGCGAGCGCGACCGGAGCCAGATGATCAGCGAGCCCAGGCCGGCGACGCCGACGAGGATGATGAGCAGCACCCGCTCGCCGCCCTCCTGCCAGACCAGGATGCCGGTGACGATTCCGCCCATCCCGATCACCGACAGGAACGCGCCGACCAGGTCGATGGATCGCTCGCCCGTGTACTTCACGTCCTTGACGAGTCCGATGCCGGAGAGCACCACCGCGATGATGACGGCCTCCAGCAGGAACCCGACCCGCCAGGAGAGGAAGGTCGTGATGAACCCGCCGAGCAGCGGCCCCACCGCCGCAGCGATCGCCGCCGACGCCCCCACCAGCGCGTAGACGCGCTTCTGCTGCGCGCCCTCGAAGTTGCCGTGGATGAGCGACTGCATCGCCGGCAGGAGCAGTGAGGCGCCGATCCCGCCGATGACCGCCCAGAAGATGATGATCGCGATGAGGTTCTGCGCCAGCGTCATCGCGATCGCGCCGACGGCGTAGCCGAGCAGGCCCAGCACATAGGCCAGCTTGCGGCCGATCAGGTCGCCGGTCTTGCCGCCGATCAGGATGAACGCCGCAGACACCAGCGCCTCCAGTGCGATCGCGCTCTGCACGCCGCTGACCGTCGTGTGCAGATCGTGGACCACCGCCGAGATGGACACGTTCATCAGCGACGTATCAACGACGAGCACGAACATCGCCATCGCCAGCAGGATCGCCAGGCGACCGTTGAACTTCACGGGCGCCACCGGCGCACCATCGGCCATGGCGCACATTGCACCACAGGGGCATGCGGCCCGGTAAGAGGGCTTTATCGGGCCGATCTCACCCGAGGACCGGTTCTGCGACCGCGGCGGCGTCGGCCTGCTCCTGCAACGCGGAGCGGTCGCGCAGCGGCGGCACGCGGAAGAACCACGACAGCACGAAGGCGAGCAGGATGACGGCGAGCCCGATCCAGTAGACGACGACCGCGGCGTCGTTGAAGCCGGTCTTGAACGGCGCGGCGAGACGGGCATCGGCGCCGTTCAGATAGGAGCTGTCGCTCGTCGCGTTGCCGCTGCCGGACTTCGACTTCGCGTCCTTGAGGCGCTCGATGATGGACGGAACGGCCTTGTCGACGATCCCCTTCCGCACCGAGGCGTCCCCGAGGTCGAGCCCGGCCTCCTGCGCGCTCCGGGCGATCGGCGCGACCATCGGCGCCCACAGCTGCTCCATGACGCCGGCGTTCTTCGGGTCGTTCGCGACCGACGGCGTGAGGGCCGCATCCAGGGCGGTGGTCAGTGTCGGCTTGTCCTGGACGGAGTTCGCGACGAAGCCAGGCATGATCGTGAACAGCACGGAGAGGAGCACCGCCGTTCCCAGCGTTCCGCCGATCTGGCGGAAGAACGTGGAGGCGCTGGTCGCCACCCCGATGTCGCGCGGCTGGACGGCGTTCTGCGATGCCATGGTCAGCGTCTGCATGAGCTGACCCAGGCCCAGGCCGATCAGGAACATCGCGACCATGAGGAACCACAGCGGCTTGTCCACCGTCATCAGCGTGAGCAGGAAGTAGCCCATCGCCGTCAGCGCGGTGCCGATCACCGGGAAGATGCGGTACCGGCCCGTTTTCGACGTGATCTGCCCGGACACGATCGCGGCGATCATCAGCCCACCCACCATCGGGAGGGTAGCGAAACCGGACTCGGTCGGGTTCAGGCCGGTGACCAGCTGCAGATAGAGGGGGATCGTCAGCATCGCGCCGAACATGCCGAAGCCGACCAGGAAGCCCAGGACGGTGGACATGGAGAACACACCCGAGCGGAACAGTCGGAGCGGGATGATGGCGTCGTCCTTCATCCGCGTCTCGACCACGAGGAACATCACGAGGCCCACCGCGCCGACGGCGTAGCAGGCGATGGAGCCCGCGGACGTCCATCCCCACTCCCGGCCCTGCTCCGCCACCAGCAGCAGCGGCACCAGCGTCGCGATGACCGCGGTGGCGCCCCACCAGTCGATGCGGGGACGATCGGACGCCGCGGTGAAGCGCGGCAGGTGCAGGAAGGAGATGACGAGGATCAGCGCGATGACGCCGACGGGGACGTTGACGAGGAACACCCAGCGCCAGCCGTCCACCCACAGGATGCTCTTCTCGCCGGCGAAGAGGCCTCCGATCAGCGGGCCGATGAGGGAGGAGATGCCGAACACCGCGAGGAAGTACCCCTGGTACTTGGCGCGCTCGCGGGGCGCCAGCATGTCGCCCATGATCGCGAGCGGCAGCGACATCAGCGCACCTGCGCCGATGCCCTGGACCGCCCGGAAGGCCGCGAGCATGAGCATCGAGCTCGAGAAGGTGGACAGCAGCGACCCGAGGAGGAACACGCTGATCCCGAAGATGTAGAGCGGACGACGGCCGAACTGGTCGGAGAGCTTGCCGTAGATCGGCGTCGCGATCGTCGACACGATGAGATAGGCCGTGGTCACCCAGGCCTGCTGGTCGAGTCCGTGCAGGTCGTCGCCGATCGTCCGGATGGCCGTGCCGACGATCGTCTGGTCGAGCGCAGAGAGGAACATCCCGGCCATCAGGCCGTAGATCACCAGCATGATCTGGCGGTGTGACATGATCGGCGGGGTGGCGGAACTCATGCTTGACATGATGCACTGATCTGCACTCCCGCAAGATTTCAGTGGCCGCAATTGCAGGACCGATTCACACCTGTCGCACAAACGCCGTCGCTAGCGTCGAGAACATGGATCCGGACCCGCACGCCGCCCCGCTGCTGTCGTCGCGCGCCATCGAGGCGCTGCAGAACATCGACCCCGCCACCCTGAGCGAGGTGCAGGCGTTCCGGGACGATTTCGCGCGGTTCATCATGCCGTACAAGTTCGGCATCGACGAGATCTCGACCAAGGTGAGCATCCTGCGGGAGGAGTTCGCCGAGCTGCACGACTACAACCCGATCGAGCACATCTCGAGCCGGCTGAAGTCGCCGGAGAGCATCGAGCAGAAGGTCATCCGCAAGAACTGCGAGCCCAGCTTCGAGGTGATCCGCCAGGAGATCACCGATATCGCCGGCATCCGGATCGTGTGCAGCTTCGTCTCGGACGTCTACCGCGTGTTCGACCTGCTGACCGCGCAGGAGGACGTCCGCACGCTGCGGGTGAAGGACTACATCGCCCACCCGAAGCCGAACGGCTACAAGAGCCTGCACGTCATCGTCGAGGTGCCGGTGTTCCTCAGCGAAGGCCCGGTGCTGGTGCCGGTGGAGATCCAGCTGCGGACGGTCGCCATGGACTTCTGGGCCAGCCTCGAGCACAAGATCTACTACAAGTACGACGGCGAGGTGCCCCAGGCGCTGCTCCGCGACCTGACCGCGGCGGCGACCACGGCGAGCCAGCTCGACGTGACGATGGAGGACCTCCACCGGCAGGTGCGCGGCGACGACCGCGGGACGGTGTACAGCCTCCCCGCCTCGATCTAGCGCGCGGCGTCCCGCGTCGTTCACCCGCCGTTGGCAGGGCGGCCCTACAGTGTCCCCATGGCCACCGATTCCCCCGGTCGCGCGGCGGGCGACGACGCCCTGGTGACGACTGCGAGCCCGCTCTTCGCCGACAGCGACGCCGACCGGCGCATCCCCGCCCGCTGGGTGGTGTCGTGGGCCCTGTGGGACTGGGGAGGCGCGGCCTTCAACGCGGTCATCACCACGTTCGTCTTCACCGTCTACCTGACCAGCAGCCTGTTCGTCGACCCCGCGATCGTGTCCGAGAAGAACGCCGAAGCCGGCACCTCCGGCCCGGCGCACACCGCGTACGACGCGGCGGTCGCGGTGCTGTCGAGCGGGCTGGCGTGGGGCGTCGGGATCGCGGGAATCGTGGTCGCGCTGATCGCTCCGGTGCTCGGCCAGCGGACGGACGGCTCCGGCCGGCGCAAGCTGTGGCTCGGCGTCAACACCGGCGTCGTCGTCGTGGTGACCGCGCTCATGTTCTTCGTGGTGGGCGAGCCCTCCTACTTCCTCCTCGGCGTCGCGCTCGTCGCGATCGGCACCGTCTTCTACGAGATCGCCACCGTCAACTACAACGCGATGCTGGTGCAGGTGTCGACGCCGAAGACCGTCGGACGCGTGAGCGGCTTCGGCTGGGGCGCGGGCTACCTGGGCGGGATCGTGCTACTGCTCATCGTGTACTTCGGGATGGTGACCGGCGACGGCGGTCTCCTGCACGTCCCGACCGAGGCCGGGCTCAACATCCGCTTCGTCGCGCTGGTCGCCGCGCTCTGGACGCTGGTGTTCTCGCTCCCGGTGCTGTTCGCGGTGCCGGAGATCCCGCCGAACGCGCGGACGCCGCGGGTCGGGTTCTTAGCGTCCTACGGAGTGCTGGTGCGCGACATCGGCCGGTTGTGGAAGGAGAGCCGCAACACGGTCCTCTTCCTGATCGCGTCGGCGCTGTTCCGGGACGGGCTGGTCGGCGTGTTCACGTTCGGCGGCATCCTGGCGCAGGGGACCTTCGGGTTCACCGGCGGCCAGGTGATCATCTTCGCGATCGCCGCGAACGTGGTCGCGGGCGTCTCGACGCTGCTGTCCGGGCGGCTCGACGACCGCTTCGGACCCAAAGCGGTCATCGTCACGTCGCTCGTCGGGCTGATCGTCGCGGGCCTCGCGGTGTTCTTCACGCACGACCTCGGAGCCGCGGCGTTCTGGGTCGGCGGACTGGTGTTGTGCCTGTTCGTCGGGCCGGCGCAGTCGGCGAGCCGGACGTTCCTCGCGCGGGTCACGCCCGCCGGACGCGAGGGCGAGGTCTTCGGGCTGTACGCGACCACCGGACGTGCGGTGTCGTTCCTCGCGCCGACGCTGTTCGCGCTCTTCGTCGCGATCGGCGGCGCGCAGTTCTGGGGCATCCTGGCGATCGTGCTGGTGCTGGCCGCCGGCCTCGCGCTGCTCCTCCCCGTGCGGGCCCCGCGCCGCGCGTCCTGACGCCTCCCGCATCCATGGGTCGCAACACGCCGTTATGCGCGCGCCGTAACGGCGTGTTGCGACCCACGGATGGGGTGGCGAGTCAGGCGGACGGGTCGGTAGGGGCGTCGGGGTCGGGTGCCGGGTCGGGGGTGGGGCGGGGCCAGGCGCGGACGAAGCGGTCGAAGAGCTCGGCGAAGGTGCGCGCCTCCTCGGGGTGAAGGCCGCGAGGGCGGTCTCGACGGCTGAGCGACGGTGGGTGCGCAGCTCCTCGAGCAGCGCGCGGCCGGCGGTGGTGAGCTGGATGAGCGCGCGGCGCGCGTCGGACGGGTCCGGGATGCGCCGCACCAGCCCGCGCTCGACCCCCTCCTGCACGAGGCGGCTGGCGCGGGGCTGATCCACGCCGATCGCGGCGGCGACGCCGCTGACGGAGAGGCTGCGACCGTCCGCGTCTGCGGACTCCAGCGCCTCGAGCATGCGGACGCGCGCGATGCGCCCAAGCGATCCGTCGCGGCCGCGGCGGCCCGGGCCGGAGCGCGCGGAGTCCCCGAACGGCATCCCGCCCGGCTGCCCACCCTCGGCGCCCTGCCCTCCGGGTCCCCAGGGACCGCCGCCGAAGGGACCGCCCCAATGACCGCCGTGGTGACCGTGGGAGTGGCCGTGCGGCATCCCCTCTCCCCACGGCGGGCGTCGTCGGGACTGGTCGCGACGCACCGCCAGCAATGCGTGCTCGACCATCGCGACGATGTCCGCTTCCGGCGGAATCCCGGATTCGTCTTGACGTCGGCTGCTCATGCATGTAACTATACATTTACTTGTAACAGTACATGCAAACGAAAGGAGAGCCCCGATGGCCAACATCGACGACTCTGCACAGACGCCGCCCGGATACTGGTTCGGCGTGATCGAAGGCCGGCTGCACCAGCGGATGCGCGACGCGCTGGCCGATCAGGGACTGCGCCGCGGAAGCTGGCGCATCCTGCACACCCTCGCCGACGGACCCGCCACCGCCGACGAGCTCGCCGAGCGCCTGCCGCACGGCGACGAGCAGCGCGGGCACGGCGGACCCGGCCAGGGCCGCCGCGACGGCTACGCGCGCGGACGCGGCTACGGATTCCGCTACGGATGGCGCAGCCAGGAGCCGCGCGACGAGCGCGTCCCCGGCGCTGAGGATCACGAGGGCCCCGAGCACCCGCAGGACGCGCGCCCCGAGCCCCGCGACGGCGAGCGCCACGAGCACCATGAGCACCACGGCGACCACCACCACGGCGATCATCACGAGCACCACGAGCACCACGGCGACCACGGCTTCGAGCGCGCCTTCGAGCGCGGCTACGCCCGAGGGTTCGACCGCGGCGTCGGCTTCGGCGCGACGCGGTTCGGCCACCCCGCGGGCCCCTTCCCCGGCGGACGCGGCTACGGCCCCTGGGCCGCCGAAGCCGGCCACCCCTTCGCCGGCCATCGCCACGGCGGCCCCGGCGACCGCGGCCTGCGCCGCGCGCACCGCATCCAACGCACCCTCGCCGAGTTCGTCGAGCGCGGCTGGGTCTGGTTCGACGGGGACCGCGCCACGCTGACCGACGAGGGACGCGCCGCGCACGACCGCGCTTTCGAGCGCGTCCAGGTGGTGCGCGCCCAGCTCGCCGACGGTATCTCCGAGGGCGACTACGCCACCACGATGACGACGCTCGAGACGATGGCGCGCAACCTCGGCTGGCGCCCGTCCGCCGAGCAGCCCGACGACGGCGACCAGGGCAACAAGCCCGACCCCGCCTAGGATGGACGCATGACGCCACCCCGCGAAGAGGTCGTGCTGCTGGCCGAGGACGGCACGCCGATCGGCACGGCGGACAAGGCGACGGTGCACACGACGGACACGCCGCTTCACCTCGCGTTCTCCTGCCACCTCTTCGACGGGGAGGGCCGAATCCTGGTCACGCGCCGCGCCCTCGGCAAGGCGACGTGGCCCGGGGTTTGGACCAACTCCTTCTGCGGCCACCCCGGTCCGGGCGAGGCGTTCGAGGACGCCGTACGCCGGCGCGCGGCCGACGAGCTGGGCGCCGAGATCGACAACCTCACCCCCGTCCTTCCCGACTTCCGCTACCGCGCCGTCGACGCGGCCGGGATCGTCGAGTACGAGGTGTGCCCGGTCTACACCGCCACCATCGTCGGGGAGCTCGACCCGTCACCCGCCGAGGTCGCCGAGTGGACCTGGGCCGACCCGCGCACGCTCCTCACCGCGGTGGAGGCGACGCCCTGGGCGTTCAGCCCGTGGCTGACCCTTCAGCTGCCCGCGCTCTACGCCGACGACAGCCTCGAAGCTTCAGGTCAGCTGTGAGCGCTGCTCATATTTTCCACCTGTGTAATTGACTGTGGATAACTCTTCCGCGCGTATGCCCTGAGGCGAATGCAGCGCGGCGATCGCGGCCCGCCTGCCCTCCGCGATGAGCCGGGGGATGTCGCGCATCGTCCACTGCGCCATCCGCTCCATCTCGGGCTGGATCAGCACCACCGACGGATCGGCGGCGAGCTCCGCCGTCCGGGTCAGCGTGCGCATCATCCGGACGTTCTCCCACCGCGCGTGCAGCCGCACCACGATCACCTTCTCTGCGCCCAACGCACGGGCGGCCGCGACCGGGACGTTGTCGACCATCCCGCCGTCCATCAGCAGCGCTCCGTCGCGCCGCACCGGCGGAAGCAGCCCGGGAACGGCGATGGTGGAGCGCAGCGCCGTACTCAGGGGTCCGCGGTCGAGGATGACGCCGCGCCGTGTCCGCAGGTCGGTCGCGAAGGCGCCGAAGCGCCGCGGCAGCGGCTCGATCAGCGGATCCTCACCGAAGACCCGGTGCACGGCCTCCGTGACCGCGTGGGTGTCGAGGAGCGCCCAGCGCGGCCGGAACGACCATGCGGCGATCGCGTTCCAGCGGAAGGCGCGCACCGCACGGTCGATCTCGTCATGCCCGAAGCCGGCGGCGTAGGCCGCGGCGACCAGCGCAACCGAGCTGGTGCCGGTCACGATCCCGGGACGCAGCCCGCGCTCCTCGAGCACCTGCAGCACACCCACGTGGGCGGCGCCGAACGCACCGCCGCCGCCGAGGGCGAGGCCCAGTGTCATGTCGTCCGCCACTCCGGGCCTCCCTGATATCCGATGGGAAGATATCAGTCGGACCTGTCAATGCGCCCAGACCCGGTCGACGGACAGCGTCGGCACGAACGCGTGCTGCGGGTCGCGCGGGTCGGACCACTCGGGGAAGTCGAAGACGGCCAGCATGAGCTGCAGCGGATACCGGGGCGGCGCGTCCAGCATCCTCACCACCCGGCCGTCGACCCGGAACGTCGCCTCCTCGCCGTCCCAGCTCGCCTCGTACGCGTGCGGCTCGGTGACGTCGATGGGCAGCGGGAGCCGTTCGAAGTCCTCGGCGAGCGCCGGATCGCGAAAGCGGTGGAACCCCATCCCCACCTCCGCCGAGCCCTCGCGCACGTCCCGGCCGAACACCTCCATGACGCACAGCTCGCCGCTGCACTCCGGCGCGTCCTCGAAGCCGACGAGCCAGAGCGACGCCATCGATCGGGGACTGAGATAGAGGGAGGCGCGCACCCCGACCGTGCCGTGGTCGATCAGGCAGCCGCGGAACTCCTCCTGCTCCTCGCGGACGCGGAGTCCGTCGCGGTACGGCTGCTGCCCGACCGTCGAGCCGACGGGGCCCGAGAAGTTTCCGGTCTGCAGTCCCGACACCCGCAGCGGCGGCCGGTGGTCGTCGCCGCACCAGAGCCCCTGCTCGGGCGGGATGCTCAGCTCCAGGTGGGAGTCGTGGATGAGGTACGTCGCGCGCGTCTCGGCGAGCGAACTCCACGCGGGCAGGTAGTGCGGCAGCCACACCGACCGGTCGAGCGCCGGGTCGTCGAAGTCGTCGAACACGCCGGCCCTCCCCTCATCCGGTGCGGGTGGCGTCGATGTGCTGCTCGAGCCACCAGGTGCGGCCCTCGTCGTCGGAGACCCAGCCGTCCCACTCGAACGAGTCCTCGGTGATGTTGGAGAAGTTCCAGCGGATGGGCCGGCCGTCGGTCTGGGTGCCGTCCTGCCGGATCCCGTCGCGGCGGTGCGGTGTCGC
Source organism: Leifsonia xyli (assembly GCA_001647635.1). Lineage (NCBI taxonomy): Bacteria > Bacillati > Actinomycetota > Actinomycetes > Micrococcales > Microbacteriaceae > Leifsonia > Leifsonia xyli. The sequence continues at coordinate 1,920,419 of CP014761.1, forward strand.
GACGAGGGTGCAGAAGTCGCCGGTGGCCGCGCCGAACCAGCTGACGCGCCAGGCGCCGAGGGCGGCGTCGTAGACACGGATCGTCGTGCCGCGCCCCTTCACGCCCTCGGGGTCGGCGTCGTCGCGGATGACGAGGACGTCCTGCACTGCGCGGCCGCCGAGCGTGTACGCGAAGATCCAGTGGTTGACCGACTCGTTCCACGTCTGAGTGGACTCGTCGAACAGCCGCACGTCGGCGCTCCAGCTGCCGACGAGCCGGCCGAACAGCTGCATCCGCTGCGGGTTGTGCTCCATCGGGCCCGAGCTGATCAGGGCCCGTGCGAACGCCGCGTCGGTGGTCTCGCTCATGGTCCCTGCTCTCTGCTCAGGCGGTCAGGATGTGGTCAGGACGAGCGTCCCGCCTCGGTGGTGGAGACGTCGGTGCGGTGGAAGTTGAGGTACGAACGCGAGGCCGTCGGGCCGCGCTGGCCCTGGTAGCGCGACGAGTACTCGGCCGAGCCGTACGGCTTCTCGGCCGCGGAGGACAGGCGGAAGAAGCACATCTGCCCGATCTTCATGCCCGGCCAGAGCTTGATCGGGAGCGTCGCGACGTTGCTCAACTCCAGCGTGACGTGGCCCGAGAAGCCCGGGTCGATGAAGCCGGCGGTGGAGTGGGTGAGCAGTCCCAGCCGGCCGAGCGAGCTCTTGCCCTCGAGCCGCGCGGCGACGTCGTCGGGCAGGCTCACGAGCTCGAACGTCGACCCGAGCACGAACTCGCCGGGGTGCAGGATGAACGGCTGGTCGGCATCCACCTCGACGAACCGCGTCAGCTCGGGCTGGTCTTCAGCCGGGTCGATGAACGGGTACTTGTGGTTGTCGAACAGCCGGAAGAAGCGGTCGAGGCGCACGTCGACACTCGACGGCTGGACCATCTCGGGCTCGAACGGCTCCAGGGCGATGCGCCCCGAGCCCAGCTCGGCCTTGATGTCGCGATCGGAGAGAAGCACGAGGCCAGCCTAGTGGGTGGGCCGCCACGGCTCGGCGGCGTGCGACATCCACACCGCGGCGGGTTCGAGCGCGCGGATGAGCCGCTGCCCCTCCGTGTGCGGGTCGTCGAGCTCGGCGCCCGAGACGGCCGAGTCGCCGGCCACGACCACGACGCCCTCGTCGGTGTCGACCACTACGATCTGCGAGCCGCGGGTATGCCCGGGCGCGGGGACCAGCCGGATGCCGGGAGCGAGGGTGACTTCGCCGTCCGCCGGAACGTACTGCAGCTCGACGCCCTCCGGGTCGACCCACTCGCGGATCGTGTAGTCCTCCGCATGCCGGCCGTCCTCGAGCTCCTGCCGCTGCACGTGGATCGGCGTGCCGGCGAAGAGGTGGTTGCCGCCGCAGTGGTCGAAGTGGAGGTGCGTGTTGACCACGGCGTCGACGCTCGCGGGATCGAGTCCCCAGTCGCTCACCGGCGTGAGCCGCGGATCCATGTCCTCCACCATCGGGTGCAGCTCGGTCAGCCCGGTGTCGACGAGGATGCGGCCACCGGGATGGTCGACGACGTGGATGTAGACGGGCAGGTCGACGCCGGCCAGGCCGCCGATGTGGACGGGTGTGATGGTGATGGTCATGGCGTCCTCTCGTGCAGCGGGCGCACGGTCAGGGTCTGCTCCGCACGGCCGACGGCTCCGTTCTCGTCGAGGAGCGACGTGCTGGTTAGCCCCTGCCCAGCGGGCCCGAACACGACCGTCGTGTCGAGTCCGACCCACGGGCCGGCGGGGCGTCGGAACAGGTGGATGGTGAGGTCGAGGTTGGGGAACATCCACTCCTGCGGCGGGCGGCGGACCGCCACGCCGTTGGCCGTGTCCACCAGGGCGATGTAGGCGGCGTCGGGGCTCGCCAGCTCGCCGGCCACCAGCTCCCGGTCGGTCCGCAGCCACGCGGTCGCGCGTCCGGGACGGGGCGCCTCCTCGGCCCGCATCTCGAGCGAGGCGACGTAACCGCCGGGCCAGGTGTCGGTCATCGTCCGACGGTGCTCGGGGCCGGGCGGCGTCGGGGCGCCCTCCGCTCCGCCGGCGACCGCGCTGGTGTCGCCGGTCATCGCGTACCAGGCGCGGGCGAGCACCGTCCGCCGGCCGCGGATGGTCACCGTCGCCTCGATCAGCTCGATCGTCCGTCCGGGCCGGATGGTCTCGACGTGCACGTCGCAGACGTCCGCGTCGAGGAAGCCGAGGATGTCGAAGCTGATCCGCGAGAGCACCAGATCGGTGGGCTCGTCCCGGGCGGAGCGGTAGCGGTCGATCGCGTGCACGATCAGGCCGCCGAGCGGGCTGAAGTGGATCTCCGACTCCTTCCACGCGCCGCCGGCGTCGGCCGTCGGACGGTACCGGTGGTCGTCGATCCGCTCGAAGTAGGAGGACATCAGCCTCACCCTACTTGCTGGCCGCGCGGTCCAGGAGGCGGGATCGACCGTGAACCGATCTTCAGAATGGCGGAGCGCAGTCCGGCGTAGCGTGTGCGCCATGGCGACTGCGACGAGCGATGATCCGAAGCGGCGCGGCGGCTGGCTGCCCCCCGAGCAGGACGATCTGGAGAGCTGGCTCGACGGCCGCATCGAACGGATCGGCGACGACGATGACGCTCCGCTGCGGCACCCGGTGATGCAGGAGTTCGCCGACCTCATCGATCGGGATGGCATCGTCCGGATGTACCTGACGCGGATGATCGAGGAGGTGCCGAAGAACCGGAACTACTCCGAGAGGCACGTCACGAGCGTCCGGCAGTTGCTCCGCCTCATCGACGACGTGCTGACGACCGCGCCGGAGTTCAGCGAGGGCGGCATGGTGACCACGCCGCTGACCGGCATCCTCGACTGGACGATGGGCACCCCCTCCGGGATGGCCGCCTACCGGGACCCGCGGGTGAACGCGATCCTGAAGAAGGTGCTGGACGCGTGGGCCGCGTTCCTCGACAGCCCGGCGTCGCTCTCCGTGCTGAACGCATCACCGAAGGGCTGGATGTCGCCGGCGGCACGCGAGGCCGTCGGCATCGACCAGTTCCAGCACGACCCGGACGCCCCGCACTGGGGTTTCACATCCTGGAACGACTTCTTCACCCGGCGGCTGCGCGACGGCGCGCGTCCCGTCGCGGACCCGGACGACGACGCCGTGATCGTCAGCGCCTGCGAGTCGACGCCCTACCGGATCAGCCGGGACGTCGCCCGCCACAGCGAGTTCTGGATCAAGAGCCAGCCCTATTCGCTGCAGGACATGCTCGCCGACGACGAGGCCGTCGACCGGTTCGCCGGCGGGACCGTGTATCAGGGCTTCCTGAGCGCGCTGAACTACCACCGCTGGCACAGTCCGGTCGCGGGGACGGTCGTGCGCGCGTACGTCCAGCCGGGGACCTACTTCTCCGAAGCCGACTCGGAGGGCGCCGACGCGGTGGAGGCGACCGTCTCGCAGGGCTATCCCGCACATGTCGCCGCCCGCGCGATCATCCTCATCGAGGCCGACAACCCGGCGATCGGGCTGATGGCCGTGGTCCCCGTCGGGATGGTGGAGGTGTCGTCGTGCCTGATCGCGGACGAGATCGTTCCCGGCCACCACGTGGAGAAGGGGGACGAGCTGGGCTGCTTCCAGTTCGGCGGATCGACCGAGTGCCTGGTCTTCCGACCGGGAGCGGTGGAGGAGTTCGCGCTCGCCGCCCTCCCCCAGCCCGGCGAGAAGCACCCCTCCATCCTGAAGGTGCACTCGAAGCTGGCGGTCGCTCCCCGCTGACGAGGCCTACTTGTTGCCCGCGGGGTCCATCCGTGCGAGATCGATGTTCAGCTGCAGGACGTTGACGGTCGGCTCGCCGAGGTAGCCGAGGTCGCGCTGCTGGACGTGCCGGTCCACCAGCTGCCGCACCTCGTCCGGGCTGATCCCGCGGGCCTTCGCCACCGCATCCACCTGGAGCAGCGCGTAGGCGGGCGAGATGTGCGGGTCGAGCCCGGAGCCGGAGGCGGTCAGCGCGTCGGCGGGGATGCTGCTGCCGCTGACGCCATTCGTCTTCTCGATCAGCGCCGTGCGCTCCTTCACCGCCTTGAGGAGGTCCGGGTTGTTCGGGCCCAGGTTGCTGCCGCTGGACGCGCCGCCGTCGTAGCCGGCGCCGGCCGCGGACGGCCGCGACTGGAACCACTGCGGCAGCGGGTTCCCCTTCTTGTCGGTGAAGGACTGCCCGATCAGGGCCGATCCGACTGTCTTCCCGTCCGAGCTGACGAGGGATCCGACCCCCTAACCGCCCACGCTGCCGTGCCGGCTCGGCCCCCGCGTACCGACGTCGAGTCGGGGGACGGCGGCCGCCTTCTTCGCGCCGACGACGGCGGAGGCGGCGGTCGGGTCGCACGGGGTGAGACGCGAGACCGGCTCGGTCAGCACCGTGGGGCCGCCGACCAGGACCACGAGGGAGACGCCGAGCCCGTTGAGGTCGCTGATGACCTGGTTCGGGACGCACGAGCCGGGAACGAGGAACAATGGCGCGTCCACCCCGCCCGCCCACGGGCCCGCGGCGAGCGCGTCGGGGAAGTTGCGCCCGGTCACCAGGAACGCCAGCGGGGAGGCGGGCTGGCTGGTGTTCGTGCCGTCGGTGTTCCACAGGAGCTCATTGAGCTGTGTGGCCGTGGAGTAGCGGTCTCCCCCGGCCAGACGGAGGACATTTCCCGACACGTTGATGTAGACGCCCACCTCGACACCCTCGGAGACGGCGTTCGGGCCCCCGACGACCAGAGCGCCGCTCACGATGTGCCTCCGGAGGAAGTCCGCCGTGTCGGCATCCAGGTCGCCGGCCGCGCCGTTCACGAGCAGGATCGGCGCGCCGATCGCTCCCGCCGCGGCTCCGGCGGCCAGCGCGTCGGGGAAGTTGGTGCCGGTCGCCACGAAGACCTGGGGCATGTAGCCGAACGCGTTCTCGGCGATCACTCGGCTGGTGGCGAAGCGATCGGCTCCGGACCAGCGCACCGTGTCGGGCACGAGGGCGGCGAGCTGCGCCTGCACCCCCGGCGACACCACGCCGGTGCCGCCGACCACCACGACCTTCGACGGATGCAGCGCCACGATCTCATCCGCCACGGACGGCGGGAGCGCGCCCGGCGCCGTCAGCAGAACCGGGCCGCCGAGCGCCGTCGCGGCGGGCGCCGCCGCCAGCGCGTCCGGGAAGTTGTTGCCGTTGGCCACGAACACGATCGGCGCCCCGGCGGGGAAGGCCTGCTGGGCCACCGAGACGGAGGTCTGGTAGCGGTCCGGGCCGAAGACCTGGTCGACGACACGGTTCAGGGCGATGGTCGTCGTGTACGTCGCCTCGGACCCGCGGCCGTCCGCGGCCCGTCCGGTCAGCGTGTACTGGAACGTGCCGGCGGTGGTCGGCCGTCCGGAGATGACCCCGGTGGCCCGGTCCAGGGCGAGTCCGGGCGGGAGGGTGCCGCGGACGGTCCAGAACACCCCAGCGGGCGAGAGGCCGGGAGCGAACGAGTAGTCGACCCAGGTCGTGCCGTCCGGGGGCGCCGGGGTGGTGATCGAGGAGGGCAGGGCGATCACGTCGACGAACCCTTCGGAGTACTGCCCCGAGGTGTCGTACAGGTTGCCGCTGCCCAGGTCGATAGCGGACGGCCAGAAGTATCCGGGCGCTACGAGCGAGACGGTGCGAGCGACAGTGTTCGTCGCGGTGTCGAGTTCGCGGAGGCCTCCGCCCGTCCCGCCGAACACGTGGAGGAACCCGCGCACCGGATCGACGATGAAGTCGGAGATGTCCGTCAGGGACGTCGGAGTCGCGGCAAGCGTGGACTGCGAGAACGAGACGAGAGCGTGTCCGGCGAACGACGATACGCGAACGTACAGCTGTTGCGAGCCAGGGTCGACGGCCAGCTTGTCGACCGAAGAGCTCACCGCCGTCGTCGCGACGGCCAGGGTCGTGAGGTCGAGCCTGACGATGCCCGTCCCCCAGTTGACGATGGCGAAGGCCGCACGCGAGGCACTGTCGACGGTCAGCGACGAGAGCCGCTGCGGCAGAGTCACCTGCCCCACCACACTGCTCAGGTCGGGGGCGATGACGAGCAGTTGTGAATCCACCGCGGCCACCACCTGGTGGGTGAGCGTGTCGACAGCGAGTCCGCCCGGCTGGGGCATGGCGCCCGGGAACCTGAGCAGGCCCCGCCGCGCTCCGGTCTCGGCGTCGAAGACCTCGAGGCTTCCGTCGCAGGCATAGAACAGGCTCTTGGTCGCCTCGTCCAAGGCGAGGTATCCGAAGGCGTTGTTCGCCTTGTTGGCCGGGATGGTCTTCCACAGGACGGCGCCGGTGCGATCGTCGAGCGCCGTGAGCTCGGGCCCCCACCACGTCCCGTTGCTCACCTGGGCGTCCATGGCGAACATGGTGTGCGTCGTCGAGTCGATGACCGGGCGCCCATTGATTCCGCCGGCATCCACCCACATCGGCGCGGACGAGACGAGTTCCGGCGCCTCCGCCGAGGCGGCCTCGGCCGCCGGTGCGGTCAAGACCGCGCCGGCGGCCGACGCCACTAGCGCTGTCGCGATGACCGCCGCGATCGCGCGCCGTCGTCCGACGCGGGCAGATGACAGTCTCACGGGCTCCCCCTGTGCCGTCGCAGGAGGGTCCTGGATCGTCGGTTGAGCGTACGAAAAACCGCCGTCCTTAGCACGCCCCCGAACGCGGGTCGTCTCGCCTACCGGTCCCCGTCCGGGTCCATCCGCGATAGCGCCAGGTTCAGCTGCAGCACGTTGACCGTCGGCTCGCCCAGGTACCCGAGGTCGCGCTGCTGCACGTGGCTCTCCACGAGAGTGCGCACCGACTCGGCGCTGATCCCGCGGGCCTTCGCCACCGCATCCACCTGGAGAAGCGCGTAGGCGGGCGAGATGTGCGGGTCGAGCCCGGACCCGGATGCGGTGAGCGCGTCGGCGGGGATGCTGCCCGCCTCGACGCCGTCCGTCTTCTCGATCAGCGCCTTGCGCTCCTTCACCGCCTTGAGGAGGTCCGGGTTGTTCGGGCCCAGGTTGCTGCCGCTGGATGCGCCGCCGTCGTAGCCGTCGCCGGCCGCGGACGGGCGCGACTGGAACCACTGCGGCAGCGGGTTGCCCTTCTTGTCGGTGAAGGACTGCCCGATCAGGGCCGATCCCACCGCCTTTCCGCCGGATTCGACGACCGATCCGTTCGACTGGTTCGGGAAGGCGAGCTGCCCGATCCCGGTGACGACCAGCGGGTAGCCGATCCCGAGCACGACGGTGAGGATGAGCAGGGCGCGCAGGCCGACCCAGTACTGGCGGCCCGTTCCCCGTGTCGAGGCGTTCATGTGCGTAGCGTTCCTTGTCTCAGAATCCGGGGATCAGGCTGACCAGGAGGTCGATCAGCTTGATGCCGATGAAGGGGGCGATGATGCCGCCCAGGCCGTAGATCAGCAGGTTGCTGCGCAGCAGGGCCGAGGCCGAGGTGGCCCGGTAGCGGACGCCGCGCAGGGCGAGCGGGATGAGGATGACGATGATGATCGCGTTGAAGATCACCGCCGAGAGGATGGCTGACGAGGGCGAGTGCAGCTGCATGATGTTGAGCGCCTGGAGGCCCGGGAACACGCCCACGAACATCGCCGGGATGATCGCGAAGTACTTCGCGACGTCGTTGGCGATCGAGAACGTGGTCAGCGCCCCGCGGGTGATGAGGAGCTGCTTGCCGATGCGGACGATGTCGATCAGCTTGGTCGGGTCGGAGTCGAGGTCGACCATGTTGCCGGCCTCCTTCGCCGCCGAGGTGCCGGTGTTCATCGCCACGCCGACGTCCGCCTGCGCGAGCGCGGGGGCGTCGTTGGTGCCGTCGCCGGTCATCGCGACGAGGTTGCCGCCCTCCTGCTCCCTGCGGATCAGCGCGAGCTTGTCCTCCGGCGTCGCCTCGGCGAGGAAGTCGTCGACCCCCGCCTCGGCCGCGATCGCCTTCGCGGTGACCGGGTTGTCGCCGGTGATCATGACGGTTCGGATGCCCATCCGGCGCATGTCGGCGAAGCGCTCGGTGAGGCCGGCCTTGACGATGTCCTTCAGGTAGATGACGCCGAGGATCGTCGCCTCGCCGCCCGCACTCCGGCTCGCGACGGCCAGCGGAGTCCCGCCCTGCTCGGCGATGTGCTGCACCTTCTCGTCGAGGTCGCTGAGGACCGACGACGGGATGCGCGTGCTCTCCCCCGCCCAGGCGACCACCATGGACGCGGCGCCCTTTCGGACCTGCGACCCGTCGGCGAAGTCGACGCCGCTCATCCGTGTCTGCGCCGTGAACGGCACCACCTCGCCGGCGAGCTCACCCTCGTGGACGAAGCCGAGCTGAGCGGCGAGCGCCACCACCGAGGATCCCTCGGGGGTCGGGTCGCTGAGGGAGGCGAGCGCGGCCGCCTCCACCAGCTCCGCCGGGTCGACTCCCTCGACCGGAGTGAACTCCGCCGCCTGCCGATTGCCGTAGGTGATGGTGCCGGTCTTATCCAGCAGCAGCGTGGTCACATCGCCCGCGGCCTCCACCGCACGGCCCGACATGGCGAGCACGTTGTGCTGCACCAGGCGGTCCATGCCGGCGATGCCGATGGCCGACAGGAGGGCGCCGATCGTCGTCGGGATGAGGCACACCAGCAGCGCGATGAGCACCGTGACGCTGGGGGCGGCGTTCGCGAACCCGGCCGTCGGGCCGAGCACCAGCACGACGACGACGAAGACGATCGTCAGCGCGGCCAGGAGGATGTTGAGCGCGATCTCGTTCGGCGTCTTCTGCCGGGCGGCGCCCTCGACCAGAGCGATCATCCGGTCGACGAACGTCTCGCCCGGCTTGCTCGTGATGCGCACCACGATGCGGTCGGAGAGCACGCGCGTGCCGCCGGTGACGGCGCTGCGGTCGCCGCCGGACTCGCGGACGACCGGGGCCGACTCGCCGGTGATGGCCGACTCGTCCACCGAGGCGATGCCCCAGACGATGTCGCCGTCGCCGGGGATGAGCTCGCCCGCCGAGACGACGACCACGTCCCCGAGCCGGAGCTCGGCCGACGGAACCTCCGTGGTGGTGGATCCGGTGGCCGACGGATCGCGCTTCTCGTCGTATCCCGTCACCCGGTTGGCGACGGTCGTGGTGCGCGTCTTCCGCAGGCTGGCCGCCTGCGCCTTGCCGCGTCCTTCGGCGACGGACTCGGCCAGTGTCGCGAACAGCACGGTGAGCCACAGCCAGACGGCGATAGCCCAGGTGAAGGCGATGGTCGTCGTGCTGCCGCCGGAGGTCTGCGGGCCGAGGAACGGCCCCGCGATCGCCAGGACCGTGGTCAGTGCTGCGCCGACCTCGACGATGAACATGACCGGGTTGTGCCACATGTCCCGGGGGTCGAGCTTGCGCAACGCACCCGGCAGGCCGGCGATGAGCTGGCGGCCGTTGAAGGCGCCCTTCGGCGCGCGATCGGAGAGCGCGCGTTCGGTGATGGTGGACATGATCAGGAATGCCCTTCCGCCAGGGGACCCAGCGCGAGAACGGGGAAATAGGTGAGTGCGGCGACGACGATGACGACGCCGACGACGAGGGTGACGAACAGGGGGCGGTGGGTCGGGAGGGTCCCGGCCGTCGCGGGCACCTTGTCCTGAGCCGCCAGGGAGCCGGCCAACGCGAGCACCATCACGATCGGAAGGAAGCGGCCGAGGAACATCGCGGTGCCGAGCGCCGCGTTCAGCCACGGGGTGTTCGCGGTGAGTCCCGCGAACGCCGAGCCGTTGTTGTTCGCCGCTGAGGTGAACGCGTAGAGCACCTCCGAGAAGCCGTGCTGACCGGGGTTCCAGATCGAGACCTTCTCGACGTTGTCCCGGATCGCCGGGATCGCGAAGCTGAGGCCGGTCCCGAGCAGTACCAGGGTGGGCGTGATCAGGATGTAGAGGCTCGCGAGCTTGATCTCGCGCGCACCGATCTTCTTGCCCAGGTACTCGGGGGTGCGTCCCACCATGAGGCCTGCCAGGAACACCGCGATGATCGCGACGATCAGGATGCCGTAGAGGCCCGCGCCGATGCCGCCGGGCGCGACCTCGCCGGTCATCATGTTCAGCATCGTCATCATCCCGCCCAGCGGCGTGAAGCTGTCGTGCATGGAGTCGACCGCTCCCGTCGAGGTGAGCGTGCTGGTCGTGCCGAACAGGGTGGACCCGAGGATTCCGAAGCGCTGCTCCTTGCCCTCGAGCGCGTCGCCTGCCGCCTGGGTCGCCGTCCCGGCGCCCTGCAGCTCGAACAGCGTGAGGGCGACCAGCGACACGACGAAGATCGTCGCCATCGCACCGAGGACCGCGTAGCCCTGTCGGTTGTCGCCGACCATCCGTCCGAACGTGCGCGGCAGGGAGAACGGGATGAGCAGCATCAGGAAGATCTCGACGAGGTTCGTCCACGCGGTCGGGTTCTCGAACGGGTGCGCCGAGTTGACGTTGAAGAAGCCGCCGCCGTTGTTGCCGAGGAGCTTGATCGCCTCCTGCGACGCCACCGGTCCGCCCGGGATCGTCGCCGTGCCGCCGGTCAGCGTGCTCACGTGGGTGAACCCGTTGACGTTCTGGATGACGCCGCCGACGATCAGGATGATCGCGAAGACCACCGAGAGCGGCAGCAGGATGCGCAGGGTCGCCCGCGTCAGATCCACCCAGAAGTTGCCGATAGCTCCCGAGCGGTGCGCCGCGAACCCGCGGACCAGCGCCACCGCGACCGCGAGGCCGACGGCTGCCGAGAGGAAGTTCTGCACCGCCAGTCCAGCAACCTGGACCGTGTAGCCCATGGTGACCTCGGGCGAGTACGACTGCCAGTTGGTGTTGGTCACGAACGAGATCGCCGTGTTGAACGACAGCCCCTCCGGTACCGCGGGCAGGCCCAGCGAGTACGGCAGGATCGCCTGCGCCCGCTGCAGCGCGTAGACCAGCAGCACGCCGAGGATCGAGAACGCGAGCACGCTGCGCAGGTAGACCGGCCAGCTCTGACCGAGTCCCGGCTCCACGCCGATGACCCGGTAGAAGCCGCGCTCGACCCGGAGGTCGCGGCGGCTGGTGAAGGTGGCGGCCATGTAGTCGCCGAGCGGCCGGTAGACGACCGCGAGCATGAGAACGAGCGTGGCGAGCATCGCCACGAAAAGCCAGAAGGTCATCGCTAGAACCGCTCCGGCTTCAGCAGGGCGTACACGAGGTACGCGATCGAGGCGACGGCGAGCGCCGCGGCGAGCAGGTTGAAGAAGATCACAGCTTCTCCACCCCTCGGCCGACGAGGGCGACGATCACGCCGAGCGCGATGATCCCCACGACGCAGATCAGGTCCAACACGGAAGGTCTCCATCCGGGCCGGCTGTCTGCCGGCTCCAGGGACCGATACAAGTCGCTCCGCGGGGCCGTTCGGGCGGTCCTAACGCAATCCATACGGAGGCGGGCGAGTCCCTAACGCTTTCCCGGCGTAAGGCTTCCGTGAGGACCGCATCCTGCGGCTTCTGGACGGCGTAGACCAGTGCTCGTGACACTTACGCACATCATCCCGAGCCTCCGAGGCTCCCTGTCGAATCCCCTTTCCCGCGACGTGTGGCCGGAGTTCACGGCCACCTCCGTCGACGACGTCACCGTCGCAGGCGTCTCCCTCACGCGCTTAGCCGGCTGGTGCGGCACGCCCTGCGTGCACAGCGCGGCGGCGGTCGTCCCGGGCACCGGCGGCATGCCGTCGTCGACCGAGACGGCGTCGGCTGTCGTCACGCGCGTGGTCGAGGTGACCCGCTCGGCGGACGGGAGCCTGGACGCCTGGATCGACGCCCGACTGAGCGCGGTCCCGGCGTTCGTATCGGAGCTGCGGATGATCGGCCGCGTCTCGACGGCGCCCGACGCGCCCGCGCGCATCCACGCCGCCGGCCCCGCCGCGCCGCCGTACCCGGTGACCGAGCTGGTGTCGGACCTGCGCGTGGGCGACCTGCTCACGCTGCCGTGTCCGGGCACGGTGGTGCTGCGCGAGATCGACCCGCGGCGCCATCCCCTCCCGGAGGCCGCTGCCGCGGTGTGGGCCCCGACCGCGTGCGGACGATGAGCGTGCGGCGCCTGCTCGAAGGTCGCGCCCCGTGGGGCGACCTCGACGTCTCCCCCGTCAGTCCCGGCGTCTGGCAGCGGGTGCGACTGACGGTCTACCCGCCGGGCATCACGCCGGGCGAGAGAAGGCTGCTCCGCCTGCGCCACGCCTGGCCGGTCGGCGGCGCCCTCCTCGCGCTCGTGGGCTTGATCCTCCTGAGCGACGCGGGCCCCGTGCTCAGCCTGACCATCGTGCTGACCGCCTATGTCGCCGGCTTCGCCGTGATCGGCCGCCTGACCCGGGTGCTGCGCGCCCGCTGCCGGGTGGTCACCGTCGCGACCGAGCACGTCGGCTCGGACATCAGCGAAATCGGCGACGTCGAGCTCCTCCGCGCGGCGGCCGGCCGCCTGCTCGACCTCGAGTCCCGCCGCCGCCGAGGACTCGTCGACCCGGTCGCCTACGAGGCGGAATGGACGGACGTCTACTCGGCACTTCCGGCCACGCCCGGGTTTGGCCGGGAACGGATCAGCAGGTAGTCTGGGCCGCAGCCTCACATCCCAGTGATTCACTGGGATTCCGGGCCGCGCGAGTGTAGTTCAATGGTAGAACTTCAGCTTCTCCCACTCTGGATATCAGAGAGTCACACTCGGTCTCGTAAGCCCCATTGATCGGGGCTTTTCCCACTATTGGGGTACTCGTGTGATCTCCGCGACACGCCGTGGATCACGCCCAAAGCGGTGAGTAAACGGTGAGCTACGCGAGTCCGGGGCCGGAATCGCCGCGCACGTTGAACCGTTCGAGGATTGCTGTCGAGTCGGGCACCTGAACCACCCGCGGCAGGTAGGACTGCTCCGTCGTGGCGTATGTCGAGTGGCCCAATTGGTGCTGAGCCCGCTCCAGGCCAATGGCATCGCGTAGCGCGGTTGCGACAGTGGACCTGAACTCCTTTGGCACGCGCCCCTCGAATCTTGTCCCCTTCAACGCCATGTGCCACTGAAGTCGGAAGTTGTCGGGGATTCGCGGGGTGAGCGTCGAGGAGGGGAAGACGAGCTCTGAAAAGGATTCCACCCGTCGACGGAGGAGCATCTTTCCCACGAACGTGGGCAGGAAGAGCCGTCGCCCGCCGCCGGTCTTCGTCTTGTTCTGCACGGTCCAGCGACCTTCGCGGTTCTTCGCCATGGTCCGGTGGATGTCGACTGTGAACGGCTGGATGGTGAAGTTTACGTCCTCCCACATCAGCGCGAACACCTCGCCTGGCCGACACCCTGTGCCAAGGAAGAAGTCCACGGGATCCGCTAGATCGGTGCCGCGACGCCGACCGGATGCGTCCAATCCGGCGTCCCAGCGAGCGAGGATCTCCCGCAGCTCGGCGACATCTTCGAGGGAGAACGTGGCGACTTGATGGTCCGGTTCCTCCACCGGCGCGACCGATTTCATCGGGTTGGCCTCGATCGCGTCATGCCGAGCAGCCATGGCAAACATCCCCGTGAGCAAGACGACGGCGATGCTCGCGTTGGAGTAACCATTCAGCCGGGCGGTTTGCTTGACGAACCGATCCAACTTCGAGACTGAAGCCTCGCGGATCATCCAACCGCCGAGATTGGGCACGATGTACTTGTCTAGCACCGTCTCGTAACGACGCAGTGTCCCGTTCGAGCGTGAGGTGTGGCTGAACTCATCCCACCAAACGATCGCCAGGTCGGCGAGCCGCGTCTCAGGGTTGAGCTCGCCGTCGCCAAGCGGCTTGATGCGATCCCGCATCGCCTCGCGGAGAAGCGCTTCGGCCTTCTGTTTGGTGCGCCCGATGCGTTCGATCTGTCGTGTGCGACCGTCGACGTCGCGATAGCGGGCGCGCGCGGCCCAGCGGTCTTGCGCAAGCATGCGCGTCGTGACCGTGCCCCACGTCTCGGAGACCAGCGGAGGACGGGACATGATCACCGACCCCCGTTCTCGATACGCGAGCCAGTCAGCCCGACTCCGCTGTAGCGGATCTCGGGTGTCGGCGCGGGAAACGGCGATCCGTTGAGGTCAGCGGAATCCCGCTCGGGACTACGCGTGGTCTCCATGCTACGCGCGCCCCGCTGGGGCCGGCGGGCGTCATTGAGGCGAACGAAGGGAACGCACGCCGCCTCTGCCGTCAGCGCCGCCAATCGTCCGATTGGCGTGAACGGGTCGGCTGCGATCGCCCATCCATCCATCGCATAGCGGCTTACGGTCTCAACGCATTCGCTCTTCTCCTCCGAGCTCGGGTTGGTCGAGCCAACCACGCCGACCAGACCACCCTGCAGTTCCGGACCCGTGTTTCTGGTGTCGATGACGAATACCCGCATCTCAATCACTCCCCTGTCTCTCGTTCTTGTTTGCCTTCCGGCGGGGAGATCGAGAGCGAGTGGGAGGTGCGCAGTGCCGGGATCGTGGAATACCGGAACGGAGCGCAGCGGAGCGAGGATATGCCGCGAAAGCCCGGCACGGAGCACCGGGAACGAGCTACGATCGGCCGGCGGAAAGACAAACAAGTCGACAGGTGCAGTGCCGCCGCAGGCGGCTCCTCGACAGTTCACCGGAGCAGGGGCGCACGGTGCGCCGTCCAGTCGATCTCAGACGCCAGCGACCGGATTATCTCGTGCGAGATCGGCTGGGCCCTCGGACTCCGAGGCGACCGCGACGCGGTTTTCGCATGGAGACTCAGTCGTCGTCGAAGTCGACGTCCTTGCCCTGCAATACTGCGATGGCTTTGATGACGAGCTGGATGGCGGCGACCGCGATGAGAACGGAGACTCCCAGCGCGAGGACGGGGTCGAGCCAGTAGAGGTCGTTGGTGATCAGAATGATGACGCCGGCGACGGCGATCGCCGCTGCAGCGGCTGCATCAGCGAGGGCATCGATCAGGACCGAGCGCATATGCAGGTCCTCCCCGGCTGCCGAGCGGCCGAGGACGAACGCGCCCGCAAGCATCACGAGCATCGTGATCACGCTGACGATCACCATCGGCAGTCCCTCCACCGGTGGCGAGCCCTCCTGTAGCCGGGAGATCGCCTCGATGGTCACCGTCACGGTCACGGCGAGCAGTAGCAGGGCGTTCACCAACGCGGCGATCGCGATCGGTCGTTGCGCGTGCGGATGGTCGGGGTCGCGGTCGCGGAGCGCGATCGCTATCAGGCCGAGGGCGAGGGCGAAGCAGTCGGCCACAGTGTCGCCGGCGGCGGCGAGCACACTGACCGAATGCGCAACAAGACCCGCGATCACCAGACCGACGATCAGGGCCAAATTCAGGCATAGGACGATCAGGATCCGTCGCCGCTGACTCCACCTGGGCGCGCTTACTCCCGCCGGGTTGGGCTGGGAGCGGTCCGTCTGATCGGGCACTCGGGCATTCTTTCATCCTGCCAAGTCGAGGTGGACGGGAATACCCTTAAGGGGTATATTGCTGAGACGAGTGAGCATACCCAATGGGGGTATGCCCGGGAAGGGATCGAGAATGTCCACCACCGAATTCCAGGTGACCGGAATGACCTGCGGCCACTGCGAGATCTCCGTCCGCGAAGAAGTCGAGCAGGTGGCGGGCGTGACCGCCCTCACCGTGAGCGCGCAGACCGGGAAGCTGGTCGTGACTTCGGCCGAGCCGATCGACGACTCTGCAGTGCTGGCCGCCGTCGAAGAGGCCGGGTACTCCGCAGTACGCGCCTAAAGACCCAGCACAGCGACCCGCGCGCACCGCACTCTGATCGAGGAGGTTCAATGAGCATCACGACCCCGGCCGATGAGCCGAACACCGCCGTAGAGCTGGAGATCGGCGGGATGACGTGTGCTTCCTGCGCGATGCGGGTCGAGAAGAAGCTGAACAAACTCGATGGCGTCACCGCGACGGTCAACTACGCCACAGAGAAGGCAAAGGTGACCGCTCCTCGTGGATACGAGGTAACCGCGCTGATCGCGGAAGTGGAGAAAGCGGGCTACACCGCCGCCGTGCCCGCGCGCCCGGCTCCTCCTGCCGAGCAGCCTGCTGCGGAACCGGTCGACGCGGAGCTCGGTTCTTTGCGCACGCGGCTGCTGATCTCCGTGGCGCTGACCGTGCCGGTGGTCGCCCTGGCGATGGTCCCCGTGCTCCAGTTCACATACTGGCAGTGGGCCTCCCTGACGCTCGCCGCACCGGTCGTCGTCTGGGGTGCGTGGCCGTTCCACAAAGCCGCATGGACGAACCTCCGGCACGGTGCGGCGACGATGGACACACTCATCTCCTTGGGGGTGACATCGGCCTTCCTCTGGTCGCTCTACGCCCTGTTCCTCGGCACGGCGGGGATGCCTGGCATGACGCACGCCTTCGAGCTGACCCTCGCACCCTCGAACGGCACGTCGAACATCTACCTGGAGGTGGCCTCCGGCGTGACGGTGTTCATCCTCGCCGGACGCTTCTTCGAGAAGCGGGCGAAGCGGCGGGCGGGAGCGGCCCTGCGCGCGCTGCTGGAGCTGGGAGCGAAAGAGGTCGTGGTACTCCGCGGCGGGGTGGAGTCGCGGATCCCCGTCGAGCAGATGCGGGTGGACGACGAGTTCGTGGTCCGCCCCGGGGAGAAGATCGCCACCGACGGTGTCGTCGTCTCCGGAAGCTCTGCGGTCGACACCTCGATGCTTACCGGCGAGTCCGTCCCCGTCGAGGTGGTCGCGGGCGACGCCGTCGCCGGCGCCACCGTCAACGCGGGCGGCGGTTGGTCGTCCGGGCGACCCGCGTTGGGTCCGAGACGCAGCTGGCGCAGATGGCTCGGCTCGTGGAGGACGCGCAGACCGGCAAGGCGGAGGTGCAGCGCCTGGCTGACCGGGTCTCGGCCGTGTTCGTGCCGATCGTGATCGGGATCGCTGTCGTGACCCTCGCCCTCTGGCTGATCGCCGGGTTCCCGATCGCGGCAGGCTTCACAGCTGCGGTGGCCGTCCTCGTGATCGCCTGCCCGTGCGCGCTCGGGCTGGCCACGCCGACCGCCCTGCTCGTCGGCACCGGACGGGGAGCCCAGCTGGGAGTCCTCATCACCGGACCCGAAGTCCTCGAGTCCACCCGCACTGTCAACACCGTCGTGCTCGACAAGACCGGCACGGTGACCACCGGCCGGATGACACTGGTCGAGACGATCCCGGAGGACGGCACCGACCGCGATGACCTGCTGCGCCTGGCCGGCGCGCTTGAGCACGCCTCCGAGCACCCGATCGCGCAGGCAATCGCGAAGGCCGCCACCGAGCAGGCGAGACGCGCTCTCCCTCCTGTCGAGGAGTTCCAGAACATCGAAGGCCGGGGCGTACAGGGCGTTGTCGAGGGACACGCCGTCCTCGTCGGCCGCGACTCGCTCTTGGCCGACTGGTCGCTCGCACTCAGCCCGGCGCTGGCCGCCCGCAAGTCGACTGCCGAAGCCGGAGGCAAGACGGTCGTGACGGTCGCCTGGGACGGCCAGGCCCGCGGCATCCTCATCGTGGCCGACACGCTCAAACCGACCAGCGCCGAGGCTGTCGCCGGCCTCCGGAAACTGGGTCTGACGCCTATCCTCCTCACTGGAGACAACCAGGCCGTCGCCGAGCGGATCGCCGCCGAGGCGGGCATCGACCGGGTCATCGCCGACGTCCTCCCGCAGGACAAGGTGGCTGTGATCGCCGGGCTGCAGCGGGAGGGACGGATCGTCGCGATGGTCGGCGACGGCGTCAACGACGCACCCGCCCTCGCGCAGGCCGACCTCGGTCTGGCGATGGGGACCGGCACCGACGCGGCCATCCAGGCCTCGGACATCACCCTGGTGCGCGGCGACCTGCGCGGCGCGGTCGACGCCATCCGGCTCTCCCGGACGACCCTCCGGACGATCAAGTCGAACCTGTTCTGGGCCTTCGCCTACAACGTCGCCGCCATCCCGATCGCTGCCCTCGGGCTGCTGAACCCGATGCTCGCCGGAGCGGCCATGGCCGCCTCGAGCGTGTTCGTCGTCGGGAACAGCCTGCGCCTGCGCAGCTTCACCAGCATCGTGCCGAGCACGGTGTAACACTCGAACCCGAGCATTCGCACAACGGAAGTGACCTCATGACCGACCCGCACGCTCACCACCAGCACACCGAGACCGCCGAACCCGCGGTCCACGACGCGCACACCGCCGCTGATCACGCCGCCATGGACCATGGCGGCATGGACCACTCCGCAATGGACCACGACGGCCATGCGAGTCACTCGGGGCACACCGGCCATGGCGACCACGTCGGTCAGTTCCGGCGGCTGTTCTGGATCAACCTGATCATCGCCGTCCCGGTCGTCGCGACCTCGCAGATGTTCGCGATGATCCTCGGCTACACCGTGCCGACGTGGGCGCTCTGGATCGCGCCTGTGCTCGGCACCGTCATGTACGTGTGGGGCGGCTGGCCGTTCCTCAGCGGCGCCTACAGCGAGCTGAAGAGCCGCACACCGGGCATGATGCTACTGATCGGCCTGGCGATCACCGTCGCGTTCTTCGCCTCCTGGGGGGCCACGCTCGGCCTGCTCGACCACGAACTCGAGTTCTGGTGGGAACTGGCGCTGCTGATCGTGATCATGCTGCTCGGGCACTGGATCGAGATGCGGTCCCTGGCCCAGACCAGTTCGGCGCTCGATTCCCTCGCCGCGCTCCTCCCCGACGAGGCGGAACGGATCGAGGGCGACACCACCGTCAAGGTCGCCCCTGCCGATCTCCACGTGGGGGACGTGGTACTCATCCGGCCCGGCGGGAGCGTCCCCGCAGACGGCCGGATCGTCGACGGCCGCGCGGAAATGGACGAGTCGATGGTGACCGGCGAATCCCGCCCGGTCTCCCGCGGCGACGGCGACGCTGTGACCGCCGGAACCGTCGCGGTCGACTCCGGGCTCCGGGTCGAGGTCACCGCCGTCGGTGACGACACGGCCCTCGCCGGCATCCAACGGCTGGTCACCGAGGCGCAGAACTCCTCCTCTCGCGCCCAGCGCATCGCCGACCGTGCCGCCGCACTGCTGTTCTGGTTCGCCCTCGGCGCCGCCATCATCACCGCCATCGTCTGGACCCTCGTCGGCAGCCCCGACGACGCCGTCGTGCGCACCATCACGGTTCTCGTGATCGCCTGCCCGCACGCGCTCGGCCTCGCCATCCCGCTGGTCGTCTCCATCGCGACCGAGCGCGCCGCCCGCGGCGGCGTCCTCGTCAAGGACCGGCTCGCGCTGGAGAGCATGCGGACCGTCGACACCGTCTTGTTCGACAAGACCGGCACTCTCACCAAGGGCGAGCCGACCGTCACTGGGATCGCACTCGTCGGCACGTTGACCGAGGACGAGGTCCTCGCTCTCGCCGCGGCGGCCGAGGCGGACAGCGAGCACCCGCTTGCCACGGCCATTGTCCGCGCCGCACGCGGACGGGAACTGACCATTCCCCCGGCCGCGGGATTCTCTTCCTCACCGGCCGTCGGCGTGACCGCGACCGTCGATGGAGCAGAGATCCGCGTCGGAGGCCCCCGGCTGCTCGACGAAGCGGGAGCCACGGAGGTAGAGGAGGCCGGCTCGTGGCGCAGCGAGGGAGCGATCATTCTCCACGTCCTCCGCAACGGCACCCTCATTGGCGGCCTGAAGCTCGCCGACGAGGTGCGCCCGGAATCCCGGGAGGCGGTCGACGCGCTCCACAAGCTGGGCGTGCAAGTCGTCATGATCACGGGCGACGCCGAAGCGGTCGCAAACGCGGTCGCCGCCGAACTCGGCATCGACCGCACCTATGCGCACGTGCGACCGGAGGACAAGTCCAGCACAGTGGCCGAACTGCAGACGGAGGGCCGGAAGGTGGCGATGGTCGGCGACGGCGTCAACGACGCCCCCGCACTCGCCCAGGCCGACGTCGGCATCGCGATCGGCGCCGGAACCGACGTCGCGATCGCCTCCGCCGGTGTCATCCTGGCCAGCTCCGACCCGCGCAGCGTGGTCTCGGTCATCGAGCTCTCCCGCGCCAGCTACCGCAAGATGAAGCAGAACCTCTGGTGGGCCGCCGGCTACAACCTGATCTCCGTCCCCCTTGCCGCCGGCGTGCTCGCCCCGATCGGCTTCGTGCTGCCCATGTCCGTCGGCGCCATACTGATGTCGCTGTCGACTGTCGTGGTCGCCCTCAACGCCCAACTGCTCCGCCGCCTGGACCTCGCCCCCGAGGTCAGCACCCGCACCATCCTCACCCCCTGACGAAAGACTCCCGATGACCCAGCACGACCACACCGAATACGGCTACATCACCGACAAAGACAAGTACCTCAACCGGCTCAAGCGCATCGAAGGCCAGACGCGGGGGATTTCCCGCATGGTCGACGAAGAGCAGTACTGCATCGACATCCTCACCCAGATCAGCGCCCTCACCAGCGCCCTACAAGCGGTCGCCGTCGGGCTGCTCGACGACCACCTCAAGCACTGCGTCCTGGACGCCGCACGAGCCGGCGGCGACGAGGCCGACATCAAAATCAAAGAGGCGAGCGACGCCATCGCCCGCCTCGTGCGCTCCTAAGCCCCGACCCTGCCGGCACTAACCGCCTGAGCGCCCGAGCTCGTCTCGCCGCCGGATGTACTCCTCGTGATCGATCTCACCCCGGGCATACCGCTCATCGAGGATTACCCTCGCCGAGGAGTTCGACGGTGGAACAGTGCCGGCGCCACCGGACGGGGCGCGCCGGGTCAGCGTGACGACCATCACGACGACCACCACGATGATCAGCAACGGTACGAGCAGCCACACGATCCACCACGCCCCCGCGCCGCCCATCATCCACCCGTACATGACCGCCTCCTCAGCTGACTTCTTCAACCAGGTTGGGGCTGAATCGCGCACCGCTAGTGGGCACAAAGTCCCGTACTGATCAAACCCCCGGCGGGTATCCAGGCTGCGACGCTAACTTGTTACTCGGAAGGAGGACACATGCTCGCCGACTGCATATCGACACACACCCGCACCTGGCGCTGCCTGATCGTCCTCCTCGTCGCCGTCGCGGGAATCCTCACCGGGATGCTGGCCATGCACGTGGTCAGCACACCGATGAGCCAACCGCATGAGCTCACCATGTCTCACGCCGCGCTCGCAGCGGCCGCCCCCGGGCAGTCGAACGGGGCCGGCGCGCACTCGGCGGCGATCGCCCCGGCGAGCGCTGGCATGGGGACGACTAGCGGATGCGCTGCCGACGGCTGCGACCCGATGCACGATATGACGGCAATGGTGTGCACCCTTGCCCTACTGGCCGCAACCATCCTGCTGATCGCTCCCGGCCTGACCCGTGCACTGCTCGGCATGGGGATGCTCGCCGCAGCCGCCACCTTGATCCGGTCGGTCGCCGGCACCATCGGGTCGTCCCCACCGTCTCTTCTGGCTCTCTCCGTCGATCGCAGATGACGCGCGTCGCACCCCGCGCACGCGCGGTGGTGCTTCAGCCTGCCCAGCATCAACACATCCACACGACGAAAGAGACCAATCCAGATGAACACCAGACTGATCGCGCTCACCTCCGGCGCCCTCCTGACCGCCGCCGCATTAGTCGGCTGCACCGCCGGCTCTCCGGGGAGCGACTCCGGTATGGGAAACATGCCCGGAATGGACCACAGTAGCGCGAGCACCGACACGGCGACCTCGGACCACAACCAGGCCGACGTCACCTTCGCCATGGCCATGGTCCCCCACCACCAGCAGGCGATCGAAATGTCCGACACCCTCCTGACCAAGCAGGGTGTGGACGCCCGGGTCACTGACCTCGCCCAGAAGATCAAGGCAGCGCAGCAGCCGGAGATCGACACCATGAACGGCTGGCTCTCCGCCTGGGGGCAGAAGTCCGACATGAGCGGAATGGACATGGGTGGTGACGGGATGATGTCGCAGCAGGACATGAACGCGCTCACCAAAGCGTCCGGCGCCGACGCGTCCAAGCTGTTTCTCACCCAGATGATCCAGCACCACCAAGGCGCCATCGCCATGGCCACGACCGAGACCGAAAAGGGCAAGGCAACGGACGCCGTCGCGCTGGCGAAGACGATCGCCGCCACACAGACCGCCGAGATCGCCACCATGAAGCAGCTTCTCGCCAGCCTCTGACCCCTTCCCGGTCGCACCAGACGCGGGCGCCGTCACCCTCCCCCTCGTGGCGGCGCCCGCCCTCCTCTTCGATCTCGACCCTTCCGGTCGATTGCTCTCTTTGGACATCCGATGAACACTCCGGACCTCACCCGTCGCAGCGTCCTCCTCGGCGGCGCCGGGCTCGCCACCGCCTTCGCTCTCGCCGCCTGCACCGGCGGCCCGAACCTTCTCACCGCAACAAGCGCCCCCGTCACCGCGGCCGAGAGGGCCCGACGACGCACCGGACGAACAACCCGCGTCCAGCTCACCGCGGGCAAGACGAACATCGACCTCGCCGCGCGCACGGCCTCCACCTGGGCCTACAACGGTCAGGTCCCCGGCCCCACCATCCGGGCGACCGCGGGTGACGCTATCCGAGCGCACGTGACCAACCATCTCCCGGATGACACCACCGTGCACTGGCACGGCATCGCCCTGCGGAATGACATGGACGGCGTGCCCCCGATCACTCAACACGCAATCGCGCCCGGGAGCTCGTTCGACTACGAGTTCACCGCGGACGCACCTGGCACCTACTGGTACCACCCACACGTCGGCCCGCAACTCGACCGCGGCCTCCAAGGCCCGCTCATCGTCGAAGACCCGCACGAGCCACTCGGCTACGACCACGACTGGGTGCTCGTGCTCGACGACTGGCTCGACGGCGTCACCGCCACCCCTGACCAAGTGCTCGCCGAGCTTAAGAAGGGAATGAGCATGGGCGGAATGGGCGGGATGGGCGGCGGGATGGGCGGCGGCGCTCCCTCCCGCAACGGCAAGCTGCTCACCGGCACCACCTCCAGCCTGCTCGGCGGCGACTCCGGAGACGTCTACTACCCCTACTACCTCATCAACGGACGCCCAGCAGAAGACCCCGCCACCTTCACCGCGAAACCCGGGCAACGCGTGCGGCTGCGCATCATCAACGCCGGCGGCGACACCGCGTTCCGGTTCTCCGTCGGAGGGCACCGGCTCACCGTCACCCACACCGACGGATACCCGGTGAACCCGGTCACGGGCGACAGCATCCTCCTCGGCATGGGCGAACGCTACGACGCGATCATCACCGTCGCCGACGGCGCCTTCCCCATCGTCGCCGACGCCGTCGGCAAAGCCGCCCGCGCCTTCGCCGTCCTCCGATCCAACCCCGGAAGCCCTGCACCCACCGTGAACGGGTACACCGCCTCTGACACGTCACCGGTCACAGCGGCCGTGCTCAGCGCCCCGCCCGCCGCTGCCCTCCGACGGCGCGGAATCGACCGCCGCATCGACATTGCCCTCACCGGCGGAATGATGAAGTACGACTGGGGCATCAACGGCAAAGCCTTCGACATGAACAACCCTCTCGACGGCGCCTACGCGGTGCGGGAAGGGGAACGAGTCCAGGTCACCATCGCCAACCAGACCATGATGTGGCACCCCTTCCACATCCACGGCCACACCTTCCAGCTCGATGGCGGCCCGCGAAAGGACACCGCCATCGTGCTCCCACACCAGTCGCTCACCGTCCTCTTCGATGCAGACAACCCCGGACTCTGGATGACCCATTGCCACAACATCTACCACGCCGAATCCGGGATGATGGCCGTCCTTGGCTACGAACAGAGCTGAGTCAACGGGGAACAGAACGCGCGGTTCCGCATAGCTGTGGACTCATGGCCGATGGCTTGATACACATCGTTTGGTTTGAGTCAAAGTGTCTCAGCGAGGAGTATTCTGACCTCATGCCCAAGTTGTGGAGCGAGACAGTGACCGAGCACCGGTCCGCGGTGTTGGATGCGATCCTGGATGCGACCGCGCAACTGGTGCATCGAGATGGTGTCGCCGGCCTGACCATGACAGCGCTGGCGGAGGCGAGCGGCGTGGGGCGGGCGACTTTGTATCGGTACGTTCCGGACGTCGGGTCGGCTCTGACCGCCTGGCAACAGCGCGAGGTGGCGAACCACCTCCAGCGCTTGCGAACGATCGCCGCAGACAGCGCTCCGGCCGACCGACTCGAGAACGTGTTGATGGGGTATGCGCGCTTACGCAGTCATCGACACGGGGATCACGGGGCCCTCCACGACGCCGCTCGCCTGGCTCCCGCCGAAGGCGAAGTTCGCGAACTACTGGCCGACATCATCGAAGAGGCTGCCCACGACGGCCGTGCCCGCACCGACCTTCAGGCGGCCATGCTCGCCGCATACGCAACCGGAGCCTTGGGGGCGGCAGCGATGCTCCCCGAGCCCTCCGCCGCGACGCGACTGACCGCCCTCGTCCTCGAAAGCATCCGGGGAGTCGATGGACATCCACACGGCGCGGACTCATCTGGCGCCCTTCCCGGACCGGTAGGCGGCCACCAGTGGAATCACTGACGCGCGCGAGCACCTAGGACAGCAGCGTCCAGCGGACTCCGCCTCGGACAGCAGTCGAGCGGGGCCGAACCTGCGCCAAGCTCGTCACGTGCTGACCTCCACCGACGTTTCACGAAAGATCTCGACGGCTTCTCGGATCGCGTAGTACACGATCACCAGAGTCGCTAGCAAGTCGGCCCACCACCACCCCAGCACGGTGTTCAGGAAGACGCCGACAAGGACGGCGCAGGCCAGTAGACCGTCGATCATGGTCACCCTGCCCTCCTTCTGCAGCACCGGATTACCCAGAGCTCGACCGGTACGCGCTTTGAGTGCGGCGAGGATGAACATTGTGGCGGCGGTGATCCCGGTCCATATGATGCCCCCGACGCTGCCGTCCGGTCGATGACCGCCGGCGAGGGCCACGACCGTTTGCACAAGGAGGTAGCCGGCGACGGCTACGAAGGCAGCGCCGATAAGCCGCAGGGCGATCCTCTGCCGGTGCTCCCCCGTCCCCGAAAGCTCCCAAATTACGACCGTGCTCGCCCCGATCTCGACTAACGAGTCGAGCCCGAAGCCGGCGAGAGCGACGGAGGCGGACGACAAGGCGAGGACCGCGAGCACCATGACGCCTACGACGTTCCACTCCAGCGTGAATCCGGCACGCAACAGCGCACGCCGATCGGGAGCGAGATCGGTCATCGTCAGCGTCCTTCCGCGCGAGAATGCATGGTCGAGCGAAGTCGACTCAGAGGTCGACCACCTCGAACTCGAGCAGGTCGGCCCCAGTGGCGACCGGGTTGGATCCGCCGTGAGTCATCCCGGCCTGTCCCTCCCGCCACGCCTGGTACGCCTCCTCTGTCGCCCAGGTACTGACGACGAAGTAGCGATCCTCCCCCTTGACCGGGCGAAGCAGCTGGAAGCTCTCGAAGCCGATGTGCTGGTCGACGTCGTGTGCGCGGCCGGCGAAGCGGGCCTCGAGGTCAGCTCCCCGGCCGGCAGGGACGTGAATGGCGTTGATCTTGACGATGGACATGCGTGTTGTTCCTTTCAGTGGAGCGGGGGCTGATCAGTGGTCGGCCGCGATCGGTGTCACGACGAAGTCGTCGAGGTTGCGCAGCTCACTGCGCACGTGCTCGGTCGCGCGATCGGCCACATGGGTGGCGTCGTGGAGGGTTGTGGCGCCGGTGGTGATCACTGCGGAGCCCAGGAGGCGGTGCCCGGACCAACGCAGCTTCACGTTCCGGACACCCGTAACACCGTCCGTTGTCCCGAGTATGCGCTCGACTCGGTCGAGAAGATCGGGATCGACGGCATCCATCAGTCGTGCGCCGACCGATTTCACGGTGCCCCACAGCAGCACCAGGATCGAGATGGAGATCAGCAGGCCGATGATCGGGTCGGCCAGCGGGAACCCGAGCATCACGCCGATCGCACCGAGCACGACCGACAGCGACGTGACCCCGTCCAGCCGGGCATGCACACCGTCAGCCACCAAAGCAGCCGAGCCGATCTTCCGCCCCACCCGGATGCGGTAGATCGCGACCAGTTCGTTTCCGGCGAAGCCGATCACACCGGCGACGACCAGCCACCACGCATTCTCCACTGGCCGCGGATGCACAAACCGGTCGATCGCCTCCCACCCGGCCACCACCGCCGAGAGGGCGACCACGAAGACGATGAACAGGCCGGCGAGGTCCTCGGCGCGGCCATAGCCGAAGGTGTAGCGACGAGTGGCCGCTCGACGGCCAAGGACGAACGCGATCCACAACGGCACCGCCGTAAGCGCATCCGCGAAGTTATGGATCGTGTCCGCCAGCAACGCCACAGAGCCGGTGACCCACACCAGGATCAACTGAAGCAGCGTCGTGCCCAGCAGGATGAACATCGACACCTTGACGGCGGTCACACCGGCCTTGCTCGCCTCCAGCGCGTCATCCACCGCATCAGCGGAATCGTGGGTGTGCGGAACGAAAAGGTTGTAGAGGAACCCCTTCACCCCACCGTGAGGGTGCGAATGCTCGCCGTGATCATGCGAGTGACCGTGATCGTGCGACTGACCGTGACCCTGGTCATGCTCGTGGTCCTCGTTGTGAGGATGAGCATGATTTGTGCCGTCGTGAACGTGGGAGTGATCGTGATCGTCGTGAGAGTGCGTGTGGGTTCCGCTCATGCTGACGCCCCCTCCGTGGCCGCCGCCACAGCATGGTGATGCCGGGGAGTTCCTCCAAGGGAGTGCTCGGCCTGCAAGATCGCATCGGACACCAGCCGGCTCGCGTGCTCGTTCTCCAGCCGATAGAACACGCGCTGCCCGTCCTGCCGGGTCGCCACGATGCGCGCCAGCCGCAGCTTCGCCAGATGCTGAGACACCGCCGACGGCTGCTTGTCGAGAATGTCGGCCAAGTGGTTCACCGAGAGCTCGCCCGCATCCTTCAACGCCAGGACGATCCGCACCCGCGTCGCATCCGCCAGCATCGCGAAGACCTCCACCGCCAGCTCGACGAACTGGCTATCGGGAAGGCGCCCACATATCGGCTTGTCTGCATCCATACGCAGATAATACGCGCGCGGCCAACGGCAACGAGAAGAGCACGGGGCGCGCACTCATGCGCTCGTGTCGCTATTGCGGGTGTCGGTCGCCACGCCACCACAGGGCAACCCAGAAGCCGCACCGTCTGCAGATGCGAGCGCTGCCGCCTTCCAGCGAGTGAACTCTGCTTCTGGGCAGCTCGCGTCCACAGCAAGAGCACACCACCAAGGCGTCATCATTCATGGGTCGAGATCGCCTGCACCAGCTGATCGACCGTCGGGAGCCCTGCGACGCCCTCCGGGGTGAAATAGATCCGGCACGCGAGATCGGTTGTTCGCGCTCCGTTCGGAAACAGATCCGCCCCGTCCGCGGTAATCGTCGGTGAACCCGCGAATGCGACCGCCGCCGCCTCCAGCGGAGTCTGAAGAAGCCGAAAAGCAACGGCCGTCGTCGTGTCACCGAGTCGATCGAGGGCGTCGCGGACGCGCTCACCCGCCTGCTCCCAGTTCGGGCACTCCTCGATATGCAGTACCTCGATCCTCATGCAACCATCCTCCGTCATTCAGGGCGCTCGAGCATCGTTGATTCATTGCAGGATGGCCCGAATCGGGCTAGATCGAGCCGGTTGTGGCGTCACAAGCAGCGCTCGTGACGCCACCTCATCACGCCGATTTGACCGGTACCGGCACCGCCACTGACGTGCCGGCCACCCAGGTGCGGTAGCCCCCGTCGAGGTTGACGACGTCGAAACCGTGCTGGTCGAGGATGCGCGCGGCGGTGTGACCGCGCTGGCCCACCTGGCAGTGCACCACGATCGGGCCGGCCGGCAGCTCGCCCAGCCGGTCGCGCAGCTCGTCCACTGGGATGTTCACAGCGCCGGGGATCGAGCCGGCCGCGTGCTCCCCGGCCGTGCGTACATCGACCAGGGTGGCGCCAGCGTCCAGCGCAGCGCCGAGCTCGTGCCACTGCAGGGAGCGGGTGGTACCGCTGCGGAGGTTGTCGGCGACGTAGCCGAGCTGGTTGATCGGGTCCTTCGCCGACCCGAACTGGGGTGCATACGCCAACTCGAGACGCATGAGACCGGAGGCGGTGATCCCGCCCGCCATGGCGACCGCGATCACGTCGATGCGCTTATCGACACCCTCGCCGCCGACGATCTGCGCACCCAGGATCGCATCTCTCCCAGGATCCACGAGCAGCTTCATCGACATGGACTGGGCACCCGGGTAATAGGTGGCGTGCGAGGCAGGATGCGTGTGGATGACTCGGTGCGCCCGCCCAGCAGCGGCGAGCTGCCGTTCCCCCCAGCCGACCTTCGCCGCGACGGCGTCGAAGACTTTCACGATCGCGGTGCCGAGGGCGGGCGTGTTGTGCTCCTCGCGGCCGGCGATGACGTCGGCTACGGATCGGCCGTGACGGTTGGCGAGCCCGGCCATGGTCACGAGCGTCTCTGCGCCGCTGAGCGCATCCACCTTCTCGACGCCATCGCCGACGGCGAAGATGCGCTCGACGCTGGTGCGGTTGCGGGCATCGACCGCGATCCCGCCCGTCGGCCCCAGCCACAGACCGGCCGAGCGCGCCAGGTCCACGCTCGGCACCACACCAGACGCGTCGATGATGAAGTCCGGCCGAACCGTCGCGCCGTCGCTGAGCAGCACCACCCCCGCCTCGACCGTGTCGATCGTGACGGAGGTGCGCACGTCGACGCCATGGCTACGCAGCTGCGCCTCAACGGGCGCAACCATCTCCACGTCGAGCGGGCTCAGGATGTGTGGGCCGCGCTGGATGAGCGTGACGTGGATGCCGCGCCGCACCAGGTTCTCGACGGCCTCGAGGCCGATGAAGCCGGCACCGACGACGAGGGCAGAAGGGTTGTCCGCGGCGGCGTCCACCAGCACGCCGATCGCGTCGACATCCTCCACCGTGCGCAGGGTGTGCGTCGGGATGCCGGGATGCCCCACGGCCTCCCGTGCAGACGCTCCGACGGCGAGGATCAGCTCGTCATAGCTCTCTATCATCGTCTCACCCGCGGCGAGGTCGAACACCGAGACAGTGTGTGCGACCGGATCGATCGCGAGGACCTCGTGGCCGGTTCGCACATCGAGCCGGAACCGGGCGGCCAACGACTGCGGGGTCTGCAGAAGGAGTGATGACCGATCGGTGATCACTCCGCCGACGTAATAGGGCAGCCCGCAGCTCGCATACGAGACGTACGGGCCGCGCTCGAACACCACGATCTCCGCAGTCTCGTCGAGCCGGCGCAGTCGCGTCGCGGCAGACATTCCTCCGGCGACTCCGCCGACGATCACGATCTTCATCCTGTGCACCTCCCGAGGGCGGTTTGGTTATACCCTCCCCGGTATCGTACTATACCGAGGGGGTATCCAGACCCACCCCTCCCGGACCCGAGAAGGAGAGTTCTAACCCATGTGCTACCCCGCCACCTGCAAAGTCTGCGCCAAGACGACCTGGAGCGGCTGCGGCCAGCACGTCGCCGACGTGCGCCGGCGCGTGCCCGCAAACCAGTGGTGCAACGGCAACCACACCGACGCCGAGAAGGCCGCCGCCTCCAGTGGCGGGTTCTTCGGCCGGCTCTTCGGACGCGGCTGACCGTGAGCACCGTCACCCTCACCGCCGACACACTCAAAGGCCAGATCGAGCAGAACGACATCGTCTTGATCGACTTCTGGGCGGCCTGGTGCGGCCCCTGCCGCATGTTCGCCCCCGTCTTCGAGACCGCATCCGAGCAGCACCCGGACATCGTGTTCGGCAAAGTCGACACCGAGACCGAGCAGAAACTCGCCGCGGCCGCCGGGATCACCTCGATCCCCACCCTCATGGCTTTCCGCGACGGGGTCCTCGTGTTCTCACAGCCCGGAGCGCTCGCCGGCCGGGACCTCGAGGATCTGATCGGCCAGATCCGCGCCATCGATCCGGCTGAGCTCACCGCCGTCAAGGCCCGCATCTGACCCGAACCGATACCCTGGCGGGTACCCGCGACGCCCCCTCGGCGCCATCGAGAAAGTTGAACATACCGTGGCCACTACCACCGCCGCCGACATCAAGCCCGTCCTCAACCGGCTCCGCCGCGCGCAGGGCCAGCTCAACGCCGTCATCGCCGCCGTCGAGAACGGCGGCAAATGCCGCGACGTCGTCATCCAGCTCGCCGCAGTCTCGAGTGCCCTCGACAAAGCCGGCTTCCAGATCATCTCCACCGCCATGCAGAAATGCATCACCGACCCCGACGACGACTCCGACCCGATGACGGTCGAAGAGCTCCAGAAGCTCTTCATGACTCTCGCGTGAACGACGTGGCCGACGCCGTAGCGTCCGGTGTGGTTGTTCACCTCGATGAGGCCGACCCCGCCAAGCACGCCGACGTCCTCAGGAACGTCAGCAACCTCATCGATGCGCTCGAACCGGGAACGGACATCGAACTCGTCGTCCATGGGCCAGGGATCAGCATCCTTCTGCCCGACAGCCCGCACCACGAAACCGTCCGCACGCTCCAACACCGCGGACTCACCGTCGACGCCTGCCGGAACACTCTCCGAAGCGAACACATCGACGCCGAGCAACTTGTGGCCGACACCGTCATTGTTCCCTCCGGCATCGCTCACCTCGTGATCCGTCAACGCGAAGGCTGGGCGTACCTACGGCCGTGATGGCGGCGGGCATGCGCCCTCGGGTCATCTCGTAAGGTAAGTCCGATGGAGAACACGACAGCGCGTCTATTCCGCGCCCTGATGGGGCTTGTCATCTGCGTAGTGGGCGCTGGAATCGCTGTCATCGCGATCATCCTCACCGTCGAGTACGCCTGGGGATGGATCTTCCTCATTGGGCCAGTCGCGCTTGTTCTTGCGGCACTCTCCACTCGGTGGGGAACTCGCCTGATTTCCCACTAGGGCGAAGCACACCGAACCGAACCAGAGCAGGAGGCCGAGCGGCTCTGCGAATCCGACATCGTGAGCACAATGCGCTGCGCTGCACGCACAGCCGCCCAATCTTCCCTGGCCAGCGATAAGAGAACGTCGAAGTCGAATAACCCTGCCGGCCAAGACATTGACACCGTCCACCGACCATGACCTCATCCGAGGAGGAGTCAGCGGCCTGATCAACTCGTTCACCATCCAGATTGGACAGGGCTCGATCGGACGCCTTCGGCGTGCTGACTTCCTTACTCTTCTCTCCGATCCGGCAGCCGACCATAGCAAGCTCCGGCAGCTCCAGGCCCGGTCGTCGCTATTTGCAGACTCCGCTCGCTGCGCTCACTCCGCTTAGCAACCGCTGCCTCCGGGCATTCCGCTGCCTCCACCCGCTATCGATCTTTGTGCCGGAACGGCCAGAAGAACGATGAGGGAGTTCGAGATCATGAGCGGCAAAGTCATCATCCGGAGCGCGAAGGCGCGACAGGTAGAAGCGGAGGCACTTCACGCGTCGATCGTGGAGCAGGTCCAACAACTCGCCGACAGCGGCCAGTGGCGGGCGTTCCTCGAGTTCGCCCGCTCCTTCCACAACTACAGCCTGAACAACCTCCTGCTGATCCTCTCCCAGAACCCCAAGGCGACCATCGTCGCCGGCTTCCGACAGTGGCAGACCAAGGGACGACAAGTTCGTAAAGGCGAGAAGGCGATCAAGATCTTCGGCTACCGCGAGAGGAAGGCCAGCCGCGACGACGACACAGACGAGACCGAAGGCGAACAACGAGTGGTGCGCTACTTCCCCACCCTTTCCGTGTTCGACATTGCACAGACCGACCCAATCGAAGAAGCCGAACCCCTCCCCCAGAACCCAACCCGCCGCCTAACCGGCCACGACGACCACGGCGTCATCGCTCCCCTGACCACGCACCTCCAAGCCAACGGATGGAGTGTCCAACGCGCACCGCTCATGAACGCGAGCGGGTACACGGATCCCGGACTGCACCGGGTGACCATGGCGGAAAACCTGGCGATGGAGCACGCGGCCAAGACACTCATTCACGAGACCGCGCATATCGAGCTGCGCCACGTCGAGGATCTCGACGAGTACCGCGCCCACCGGGGGCGGATGGAGGTGGAAGCCGAATCGGTCGCCTACATCGTCGCGGGCCTGTCCGGGTTCGATACCAGCGCGTACAGCATCGGCTACCTAACGGGCTGGGCCGGCGAGGACACGGCCCTCGTTCGAGACACGGCCGCGCGAGTACTAAAGGCAGCGCACACGATTTCGGCGGTCGTGGAAAAGCCTCACTAGGCCGTCAGCCGCACCGCGAAGAGAGCCCCGATCCACTCGGATCGGGGCTCTTCGCCGTCGGGGAACGGAACCGCGTTGAAGCGGCTCGAAGAACAGATCGGGCGAGACGTGGTGAAAAAGACGCCAAGCGAAGAAACGGGAACAACAAGAGGAGGACGCAGATCGGGAGAACCCAAATACAACGGCCAAGGCTAGAACCGACGGAGCAAGAAGCGAATGGCCGGCAAAGAGCGAATGCACGCAGGCACTTTGAGTGGAATGGTCGGTCGGTGGGCGCGGACATTGCGGCGTTGCGTGGCTGAGCTAGCGACGTCGAGGTGGCCCCATGTCAGGGCGGAAGCGATCACGGGCGCGGCTTTGAGCCGCGTGGAAGCGAAGTAGCTAACGCGTCGTTGAGTACTCGTTCGGCGACCAGAGGCCGGTCTTGAGCAGCCAGTTGTTGTAGCTGAGAAGGATGACCTTGCGAGCACGTCGGGACCCAAAGGCGTTGTGCCAGCGCTGAACTTTTGCCTGCACGTACTCCAGGTACTCCACGGCGTTGGATGTCCATCGATGGTGGTAGCTGAGCCTTGGTTCGACGAAGGTCGGATCGAGGTCAATCCAGGCAACCGACCCGGCGCCGCTGCCAACGGCATCCCACAATGACTGACGAAGATGCGTCCAGCCGTGGGGCACAGTCTGCTCGACTCGGCGTGCAGATGCATACGCCCTCGTCATCAAGTCGCGCCACGCTTCAATGTCGTACTCTGCTTCCAGCAAGAGGAGGCGATTCCGGAGCTCAGGTATCCAAGCGAGCAGGTCGGCTGCCGCTTCTCGCCTTTGTGTGCGCTCGTCGTCGAGTCGTCTACGGCGGCTTTCGCCCCAAACACCGATCAACCCGGTTATCGCGCTCGAGCCAAGCTTCGTCGCCACATCAGACATCTGGTTCCTCCGTGCAGATGTAATCAGTCGCGTCAGACAAACCTGCTGCGACAGACGGGCCCACACTATTTTCACGGCAGCGAGCAGACGCATGAGAGCCTCCTTGCGAGGCCGGCCGGGACGGATCGAGGACGCCGCACACGGCGCTGCGCTGGTGCGGTTGAGAGCCTTTCCGCCGCCCGATCGTAGCTCGCTCCCGATGCTCCGTGCCGGGCTTTCGCGGCGTATCCTCCTCCGCTGCGCTCCCCCGTTACTCCACGGTCCCGGCACTCCACACCTCCCACTCGCTCTCGATCACTCGCCGGAAAGGCAGTCAAGGACGATCGACACCTGAGAAGTGAGTGGGATGCGGGTATTCACAATCGACACCAGCAACATGGCACCGGAACTGCAAGGCGGACTCATCGGAGTGGGAGGCTTACCGAACCCGAATGCCTCTGAGAAGTACGAGTGCATTGAGATCGTCAGCGCATTCGTGCTGGACGGATGGGCGATCGCCGCCGACCCGCACACGCAGATCGGGTGGCTCGCCGCGCTGACCGCGGAGACGGCGTGCGTGCCCTTCGTCAACTTCTCCCGCCTGGCCATCGAACAACGTGAGCCGCAGTCGGTGCGCGACAGCGTCGGTGGCTAGACGCACGATGGCCGCGCGGTCCACGGCACGGTTCGAGCCGAACTACCGCTACGATTCCCGCGATTCCTAGCGGGTTTCGGACATTTCCGGGGTTCGCGCGTCAAAAGCGGCTTTCAAACACAACGTGTAGGTATGAGGGCATTCGATTCGGACAGGACAGCACAGCGCGGCTCTCTGACAGCCGCGCGGGGTCCCCTTAGCGTGAACCGTCGCCGCGTCGAGACGGCCGGATTTGCACTCGGTATGAGCTGCGGAATCGTCACGGGTTGCAAATTCACAGGTGACCGCGGGTGGCCCGTTCAAATACCCGCAAACACAGGCCAGATCTGGCCGGTCACCGTTGAAGGGGGACAGAGCGGATTCGGGAAAGCAGCAGCGCGCGCCATTTGCGCGCCAAAACGCTCGCCGAACCGGAAGTAATAAGTAGAGGGAGTTCTTTTTGAAAGGACCAGACTGTCCAGTTTCGGGAAGCTCGAGATCAGGTGTGTGGGAGGTGAGTGCAGGTGCGAGGTGGAGTAGCCAGGTGGAAGCGAGGGCAGCAGTCCCACGGGGTCAAGCAAGCCGTCGACTACGCCTTCAGCGGCGTTTGTGATGCCACGCTCACCGCCAAGACCGCCGATGGTGTCATCGCTGCTGCCGGCTACGCCGACGCAGTGATGACCCGGTACATCGTGGAGAACGGGGCCATCCGCGACGACCTCCTCACCCGGCACCAGCTGAAGGACTGGGTCGACGGACTCGACCCCCTCACCGGGGAACGCCGCGGCCGGGATCTCGAGTCTCCCGTTGCGGATCTGATTCTGGATGCGACGATCAACGCTCCGAAGTCGTTCTCGATCGCCGCGATGCTCGACCCCGACCTGGCAGCCGCCTACGAAGACCTCCAAGACCGGCTCCGCGACCGGATAGTGAAGCTGTGGCAGGGCGAGCTCAACGCCCGCCGCGGCAATGGCGGCGCCATCCGCGAGAACCTGGCCCGGATCGAGGTCGTCGAACTCCGGCACGAACGCTCCCGCTCCCTGGACCCGCACAAGCACCGTCACCTCTGGCTGAATGTCAAAGTCCAAGGCCAGGACGGGAAGTGGTCCAACATCGACACTAGGGTGGCGTTGCGGTTCCAGAACGTGATCAACGCCGAAGGCGACCTCGCCTCCCGCACCGATCCCGCCTGGATCACCGCTCTGGCCGCGAAAGGGTTCACCCTCAACGCGGACGGGGAGATCTCCCAACTGCAGCACCTGGTGCGACCGTTGTCGAAGCGGTCCGCGCAGATCGAAGCTAACAAACTCTCCCGAACCGCGTGGTGGAAGCAACAGCATCCCGGGCAGGATCCGTCGCGCGATGTGCTGAATCAGATCGACCGTTGGGCGTGGGCAGCAGGTCGACCCAACAAGCCCAGCGACCTGAACGAGGACGACTGGGCCGAGCTCATCCGTCAAGAACTTGTAATCGCTGATCCCGCGATCCATCGAGCTAGCAGCCGCGTCGAAGTTGCTCAGGCGTCAGTAGCGGACCTAGACCTTGAGTTACTCGCCGCCAAGGCCGTCGTCGACGCTGACGCCCGTTCGACGGGGACCGGCGGCCGGTTCAGCGTGATGGACATAAGAGCGGGCGCGCTCCGAGCAGTCGCAACAAGCGGCGTCGTGGCCAGCCGGGAGGACCTAAACGCGGTCGCCATTGAGGTTTCCGCTGTTGCTCAGCGGACTCTTACCGTCGCGATGCTTGCGGACTCAAAGGTTCCAGACCACGTCAAGGGCCTCATGGCGACCAACACCGCAACGCTCAAGGCCGTCCTGGCTCACAGGGTTGAAGCGCTCTCCGCAACGGGGACGACGATGCATCCAGACGAGGTCAGGGCTATCGCTGGGATCGTAGAGCCGAGTCGCGCTCTTGACGAGGGTCAAGTCGACGGCGCCACCGCAATCGCGGGAACCTCGCGTACTGTCGCCATCTCCGGAGCCGCGGGTACGGGAAAGACCACGATGCTCAAGGTGGCCAACGCGGCTCTGCGCCGCCGTGGTCGAAACATGATCATCGTTGCCCCGACGAAGAAAGCATCGGACGTCGCCGGTCGCGAGACTCAAAGCGCGGCATCGTCACTCCACCAACTTCTCTTTGATTACGGCTGGCGCTGGTCAACGGGCGAAACGGGAGCAACAACCTGGACGCGTCTGAATACTGGAGACTTCGATCCGGTAACGGGAGGAACTTATGCAGGTCCTCGGATCAGGATCCGACCCGGGGATCGGATCGTCGTCGATGAGGCCGGCATGCTCGACCTCGAAGCTGCTAACTCCCTTGTCGACGTTCTGACCCGAACCGGTGCGGGAGTGGCCCTCGTCGGCGACGAACGCCAAGCGCTCCCAGTTGGACACTCGGGTGCAATGGCGCTCTTCTGGCGGTACGCGGCCGACCAGGTCGAGCTCACCACCATTCATCGATATAAGGATCCGGAGTGGGCGGACCTTACCCTGCGCCTTCGAGACCCGCGCAACAAAGACGTCGCGGCCGGCGTCGCAGATGAGCTTGTCGACACCCGCCACGTTGTGCTCACGGACAGTGACGCTGCGGCGCGTGACGCAATGATCGAGGGCTGGTTTGATGCGCGCCAGATCGGTATGTCGATCGCGCTTGTAACGGCGACTCATGCCGAAGCCCAAGCAGTTGGCGAAGGCATCCAGGCTCGCCGAATCGCGGACGGCGCGATCAAGACTGACCGCTGCGTGGTTGGCCAGTCAGGTCAGGCCATTTTCGTCGGCGACGTGGTCCAGACACGCCGCAACGACGGTTCCGCAGATGTGCAGAATCGTCAGAGCTGGATCGTAAAGAAGGTCACCCACGAGAAGGTGGTACTCGTGTCGCCGACAGATTCGTCAGACCTTCGGAACATCAGCCACGACTACGCCGGCTCACACCTCCACCTCGGATACGCATCAACCGTGTACGGCCTCCAAGGCGAGACCACCGAACTATCCCTCGTCGGCCCGGGCGTAGACGCGGCCGGACTCTACGTGGGACTAACGCGTGGAAGGATCGACAATTCGGTAGTCGTTGTGGCGCCGACCGAAGTGTCCGCGAAGTCTCAACTCGTCGAAATGATGCAGCGAGGAACCATCGAAGAGACGCTCCACGCTTCGCGCCTGGCCGCTCGAATCGAGCTCAACCGTGCCGCCCAAGCAAAGGCGGATTCGACGCACGCTAGCGTTGAGGGCGCTGGCGCTTCGCTCTCTCGCTGATCGCGTCTAAGCAAGCCCGTTGGCGCGAAGTTGTCGACCAAGTTCGTTAGCGCCGTCGAGAGCACCGTCGTTTGCACGGTACCGAAGAAGTGCGACGCCACATGCATGTGCGCGCTGTTTAGCAGTTGGCCGCACTCCACCAGGAAGAAAGATCAGCGGTAGTCGGCCGTCGTATGCGGCGACGGATGCTGCGTGATCGACCATATCGACATCCAGGTTGCCCCGGCTGTCGCTGACCCAGGCGAGATAGCCGCTGCTATACAGATCGCAAGCTTCACGGGTATCGCCGGAGGATCTCACCACATCGACAGCTCCGAGGTGTGCCATCCATTCTCTGCACAATTCAACCGCTTCTTGGCCCGAAACCCCATATGGCCGTGGCATCGGCTCTGGCGTGTTCACCACCCAAGTTTCCACCCATCCACCGAGCTTGGTCGGCACCGTCGGCCCACTGGTGCTCCGCACTGCCCCATATTGTTGGTGCATGTCGGTCGACGCCTTCGACTTCAACAAGCCTCCCAACGAGGAGCGGGAGCGACTCGGTATCGCGTTATGGGCGCAAACGTACCCGCGAATCGATGACCTCGAGACGAAGCTCAACGGACCCTACATGCTCGTTCAAGCGGGCTCGACCCTTGCCGTCGACGACCGCTTCTTGGGCCGGTGGCGGGCAGGCGGCCTCCAGGGTGGGGCGATGGCAGCGTCACTGGACGCGCTGCTGACAGCGCGAATGGTTCTCGAAGCAGGCACACTACCGATGACCGCCCTTTACCCAGTGTTTCGAGCAGCGATCGAGAACGCATCACTTGCCATCTATTTGCTGTCGCCCGACGCGCGCGACGACAGACTCGTGCGCGCCTACGGGATCGCAGCAGACGAGGCTCAGAAACAGTTCGCCTTTCAAGCGTCGCTCGGCCAGGACGGGGCGAGCGCCCGGGACCAGATTCTCTCCGAGATTCGCAACCTCGTGGAGGCTCGCGGGACTCTCGGGGACGCAAAGGCTTTCCGGCCGATGAACTCCACCCACACGCTGATCGTCAAATCTGCCGACGAGGTCATCGAACGGGACCCAGCCATTGCTCACCATCAAAGAATGCCGTTGGTCGCGATCTGGCAACTGTTGTCGGGCATGTCTCACGCAAAGCAATGGGCGCTAATAACGGCGCTTCACCGAACCGAGGCAATCGTGAATGAAGAGGATCAGACCGCTCACGTGAAATTGACCTCAGGGACCGAGCTCGTCGCCCTCGTGATGAATCGGGCCGTCGAGGCCCTCGAAGTTGCACTCAGGTTCCACGGAAGACGCTCCAAGACCTGGACTGCGTTGCCCGAAGACACTGCTGATATGACACGTCGGTAGCCACGCCCAGGGCGTGCGCTACTCCTCGTCTTCATCTTGCGGCGGCACGAGCGAAATCCCCGCACGTTGGAGCTCCTGAAGTTTGTCGAGGTTTGGCACGTCCGGCGCGTCCTCGATCCCCCACTGCTCCGTAACTACGGGCCGCCCCTTCTCCAGTCGGGTTGGGCTGTAGAAGCTAAAGGGCAGATCATCGATTGCCTTGACCTGCACTTTGCGGTCCTTGCCTCTTCCCGCCCGAAGCGCTTCCAGGTGCCGGGTCCCATCGACGACAAATGCACGCGGGTGGTAGGTGACAACGTCGCCGACGTACACCTCCGCACCAAGGAGCGTCATGGACCAATCGGAATGGGTCATTCCGATCGCATGTGGCTCGGAGAGGAATCCCTCGATACTGTCGCCGATGGCACCGGTCAGTTGGAAGTTGAACCCATCGATCCCTGGATAAGGAACCGCACGCCCTTGAAGGACTCGAGCAATGATTCGGGCCCAGAGACGTTCGTCATTTGTCACGCCTTCTTCCGGGATGACCAATGCAACATCTAGCTCATTCTCGATGAACGCCAGATCTTCTATCAGGTCCGAAAGGGCCTTTGGGATCTCGCGACTCGCTTCTCCGCTGAGCTGCATTGGAATCGGTTCGGCGCCATCGATTGCGATTGTCAGCCGTTCTGCTCGTGTGAGCGAATTGACGAACCGGATCGCGCCACGCACATCTCGTGCTCTGTGGCCAGTAGGACCGTACTCAAATGTGACCTCCCCGTGGAGCGAAAGATCCTTCGGAAAGCGCCACAGCTGGTTGAATCCACCGTCAAACTCCACATCTACCGTCGCGCCTTTCGCGCCACTCACGATGCTCTTGGTCGCACCACTTAGGCTCGCCAATCGCGAACCATTTCTGTCGAGTGCGACAACTTGGACCGGTTTTCCTATAGCTTGTGGCATTGGAATGAGGTGAACCTCAGCTCCGCCGGCCTCCTCTTCGAACCACGACGCCCCCGCCTTCTTGAAGGAGGTGACGACGTCTGAGGGAAGCACCAAAGGGCGGGCCAGCCCATAGTCCATTCCAGCCTGAAAACGTGTGCGCAGATCCTCGTGTTTAGGACTAAAGAGAGCCGTGAAGTTGACGGTCAGAGGTTCGTGAATCGGCGCATCCGGCCGCTTCGCGTAGAGAGTTTCGGTATAGGTTCCGTCCTGCTCGATGCCAAACGCGAAGCCCCAGTATTGACTCCGACCGTCGAGTTGTTTCTGAATGCGGCGTGTCTCGCTCGCTAAGTCCCCTGATTGTGTCAGCGCAGCTTCTGGACGATTGATGGCTGAAAGTAGCCGTATCCCATAGTCCTGGAGGTAGTGATCACGGATCTCCGGGTACTTCGAAAGGAGCAGATCCAGCTCGACTGGCCCAATGAACTCCATGCGCACTATTCGCCCGCGGCGCATGTCGAGAACGGCTTTGCGTTCTTG
The DNA here is from genome assembly GCA_001647635.1 of Leifsonia xyli. Classification (NCBI taxonomy): domain Bacteria; kingdom Bacillati; phylum Actinomycetota; class Actinomycetes; order Micrococcales; family Microbacteriaceae; genus Leifsonia; species Leifsonia xyli. Next base: position 1,960,253 of record CP014761.1, read on the forward strand.
AGCCGTGACCTTGCGCGGGGTCACCAGCGCCCACACGGGGGGATGATGCTCGGCCATAGCCTTGTCGAATGAGTCTCTGATCTGACGGCGCCTATTCCGATGGCCTCCCGAGAAGCCTTCGGGGAAATACTTCACTTGCAGGATCTTGACCAGCTGCCCGGTCTTCTTGACAGTCACATCAATGTCGATCCCGCCGTCTCCGCCTCGGCCATCAATCGCCGTGGCGATTAGGCCGCTCCCTGCATAGTCGCGGACGATGAGGGCGTCGACAAGCTTGTTGAAGACGCCTTCGTCGATATGCCGCCAATCGATAGAGTTCACCGGGTCTCCCCTCGACCTCGCCAGAAGGTACCGCAATTAGCCAAGCACGAACCTTCGCCGCGCAAGGCATTCGACTTCAGGCCGAAGCAGGTCTTGCCGCCTGAAAGAAGGTGCACTGATCACAAAGCGGTGAGTAAACGGTGAGTTTGGCCAAAAACCATTGAGCGGGTAGTCTGGGCGGCAGCCCTCCTCCCCAGTGTTTTACTGGGATTCCGGGCCACGCGAGTGTAGTTCAATGGTAGAACTTCAGCTTCCCAAGCTGATAGCGCGGGTTCGATTCCCGTCACTCGCTCCGATGTGATGTCTCGGGACATCGTGAACGGCCGGCTGAACCCTCGGAGACGAGGGTTCAGCCGTTTTTGCGTTGGTAGTCGCGGGTGGGGTCGACCTCACCGTTTGTTGTCAGGATCGGTGTCCGCGCCACTCTCACGAGCTCGTCAAAAGCCGTGTCCGACACTCGCGGATCCACGATCACCGGCGTGGCGTCGAGGAGCCACAGGGCGATGAGCGTCCCTGTGAAGACCGACGGATCCGTCAGCTGAACGACGACTCGATCTCCTGCGCCGACGGACCTGCTGCTGAGGGCGGCGAGTGCTTCATCGACCAGATGCTCGAGTGGGCGTGAACCGCTGCCCAGTTGGGCCACGTGTGGAGATCGGGGAGCTTCAAGGAGGAAGCGTACGAAGTCCGCACGGGAGGTGGATGCGGTGGTCTGCTGGGGCATATCGCTACTTTCTTCAGGGGCGCAACGCGTCGCCGGCGTGCGCAGTCGAGGCCTGGCGCCCGTCGCCCCGAGTCACCGCTTCCGCGACCAATCGCCAGAGCAGGAGAAACGGGAGCCCCGCGGCTCCGGCGACGAGCAGTGTGCCGACCACAGGGACGGAGGCTTCCGGCACGATCGAAATCGCGAGCACGCCGGCGACGATGGCCACATCAACCGACGGGCTCATGAGCGAAAAGTAGCGCCCGATCTGATCGCCCGGTATTCGGCGTTGGATCTCGGTGAAGTAGATGGCGATTCCGGACCCCTCGAGAACCCCGAGCAGCGCCAAGAGCAGGACGAGGACTCCCACATTGGGCGAGACGAGGGTGGCGAGCCAGAGTGGAACCTCGGCGAGAGTGATCGCCACGTACCATCGAGCCGGGGATGAGATGCGAAACCGCCCAACCGCCAAGCCGCCGACGATTCCCCCTGCAGCCAGGGCAGCGATCAGGAGACCGAGTTGATCCTGGCTTGTCCGAAGGGTCACAACCAACATGGCCGGCAGCAGTAGTCGCTGCGCTCCGATTCCTACCGAGTAGAGGACGCCGCTGATCGTGTACTCGAGGATCAGGCGGTCGCTGCGGACGAGCGCCCAGGCCCGTCGATAGGGGCCCGCGAGGCGGCCCGCCCATCCGGCTGTTCGCGCCTGCTGGGTGGGCGTGGACATGGCGGGTCGCGGCAACGTGAGAATCAGCGCCCCCGAAATGCTCGCCAGAACCGCCTCGAAGTAGAAGATGTACGTGTAGTTCCCGGCCGTCGCGATCAGGGTCGCGACAAGTGGGCCAAGGACGAGGCCTAGACGCTCGGCGGCGACGATGTACCCGCTGGCCTGTTGCTGGAGCGCCTCCGGTATCACGCTCGCCCTCAACGCCATGCGGGACGAGATCGCTGGGAGTCCCGCGACTCCGATCAGGACGGCGACGACGCTCGCAAAGGCGGGCGTCGTTGCGAGCGGATACAGCATGACGACGAGTGCGCTCGCCAGCGACGACGCAACGGCCACCTTTCGAGGGTCCCTCTTCGAGACCAAATCTCCGACGACCGGGCCCAAGAGCACGTTCGGTGCTACCTGAAGCGCGAGAGCGACACCGGACTCGACACCGATACCGAATCGATCCACCAGCAGCAGGACGGCTGCGACAGCGGTCATGGCCGCACCGAGTTGTGTGAGGAACAGGCTTGCGACGAGCGTGCTCAGCCTGCGTTGCTCAGTGGCTCGCAACACGGGTCCGCCGCTTGTCGTGTGCGCGAAGCGCACGCACCATCTCCGGAGCACGATGAAGTTCGACGAGTATCTCGGGTGGAGGGACGGCTTCCACGCCGAGCCAGTCCAGTACGCGGGTGAAGTGTGCCCTGTAGCTGGCAGCCAAGTCGTCTCGGACACTCAACGGAACATCCCAACCGTATTCGTCGCCGACGGCCACAGCATGCTCCACGGTGCGTTCGATAACGGTGTCCCGGGCTGCTGAGACAGGCGCGCGATCGGGCCGGAACGGCTCCCAGAGGGGGTCCTCGGCTGCGCCGGTCACGATGTCGCGGACGTGATCGGCGATCATAGGCGAAAGGTGTATGCCCTCCCGATAGGTTCCCGCAATCACGACAAGGCCAGGAACGGGAGCTCGTCCGATCAGTGGCAAGGCATCGGCGGAAACGGGTCGGTTGCCGCTGATGAGCTCGGCGATCCGCCCCCGAGAGAATCCCGCGTGAAGTTGTTCGACAGCGCAATTCAAAAGGAACACCGCATCGTCGACGGTCGGTGCGGAAACCGGTGAAGCGAACAGATGATTCGTGGCCCCGACATACATGCCGCCGCCATGCCGCGGGACGGCGTGGAGTCCGCACGCGAAGGCTCGGTTCGGAGTCCTCAGCACGGATCGGGGGGGAAGCGTCTGAGGCCCGTCGACCACATGCGCAGCCACCCCAGCCCCGGAGAACACGGGCATGATCGCCTCATCCAACTCCGGAACACCGTTGGACTGGCCCGCGAAGAACCGGTCAGCGTCCCCGTCCCACACCTCGTCGCCCCACTCGAGCGAGAACTGGCCGTAATCGGTGTCGACGGTCTGGTCGAAGAGGATCCTCGTCACGCCTGAACCATACCGATCCGGTGGGTGGTTCACGACCTCACGCGAGGAACGCCGCCACCCTCTCCGGCCACGTGTCGGCGTCCGCGGCGTGCTCGGCGACCACCAGCTCCGAGTCCGGCAGCAGTTCGTGGAGGCGCTCGGCGGTCGAGAGCGGGTGCCCGGGGTCGCCGGCCCAGGGCAGCAGCAGCACCGGCATGCGCAGGGTGGCGATGGCGGACGGCTCCGGGAGGTCCGAGAGGGCCGCGCCGCGCAGCACGGTCGCCGCGGTCTCCGGTCGCAGCTGGGTCTGCAGGCCCACACCGCGCTCCTCCAGCACCGGCGGCAGCGCGACGGGGGACGACGCCATCCACTCGGTCAGCGCGTCCCAGCCCTTCTCGTCGATCAGGTCGGCCATCTGCCGGTACATGGCGGCCTGGCCGGCGCGGGTGTCCCACGCGGTCGGCGGCAGCGCGAGCACGAGCCGGCGGAACCGCTCGGGATGCCGCACGGCGGCGGTCAGGATGGTGCCCGTCCCCATCGAGACGCCGACCGCATCCACCGGTCCGTCCGCTCCGACGGCGTCGAGCAGGGCGAGCAGGTCGTCTGCCAGCACCGGCCAGCGGTAGCGCTCCGGGTCGTCCGAGCCCGGGGATCCGCCGTGGCCGGCCGCGTCGTAGCGGACGAGCCGGTGCCCGCGGGACGCAAGACCGCGCACGTCGATGATGGAGAGGTCGGCGTCCCGGCCGGCGGTGAGGCCGTGCGCCTGCACGACGATGGGGCCGGTGCCGTCGACCTCGTAGGCGAGGGTGGCGCCGGGGCGGGAGAGGGTCTGATCGGTCACGGCGTGCTCACGATGGTCGGGGGTGGGCCAGCGGCCGCGAGCGCGGCGCGGTCGCCATGCTAACCCCGCGGGCGCCAGCGGGATGACTCCATCACGGCGCACCTCAGCACACTCATCGTCGCCGTGCGCTGACGCACCAGCCATAGCGCGTCGCGACCGAAGGACTCCAGCAGCAGCGCCAGCGCCAGCCCGACGGCGACCGCGGCGACCGGCACGGGCGCCCCGGCCACCGCGAGGGCGAGGGCGATCCCCGCGACCGCGGTGACCACTTTGCGCCAGTAGCGGTACGGCAGGCGCGCGCGGAACCACGGCAGCATCCACCCCACCGCGACGAAGGCGTAGCGCAGCAGGCCGATCGTCAGCACCCAGAGGCCCAGGTCGCGGGCGACGGAGGCGCTCAACACGAGCAGCAGGAACGCGTCCACCTCCATGTCGAACCGCGCCCCCAGCTCGCTGGTGGAGCGCGTACGGCGGGCGACCCATCCGTCCACCGCGTCGAGCGCGAGGGCGGGCACGGTGAGGCCAACGAGCAGGGGGACGGGCACCGGGGCGACGAACGAGGCGACGACCAGGCCCGTGATCAGGCCGACCAGCGTCGAGCGCAGCGAGGTGACCGCGTTGGCCGGGCCGAAGCGAACCGCGCCGTGGCGGCGGAGGCCGCGCATCAGCAACAGGGTGGTGACGACGAGGTAGGCGACGGCCGTCAGCCAGGCCATCAGTGGCACCGAGGACACCCCGCCGGCGGCGAGGGCGGCGAGGGGCAGGACCAGGATTCCCCACAGCGCGGCCCATCCGATCGCTTCGCGTTGAACCGTTCTCACATCCACCTCGTGTTCCAGGAGAGCACCTTGTCGCGTTTAACACGCGACCGGTGCGCCGAAGGTTCATGGGAGGTCCGCGGATGCGCGAGGCGACGGCGTTCTGGGTCGAGCGGCCGGGTGCCGGCGCGCTCCGCCCGGTCCCGCTCGCCGCCCCGGAAGACGGCGAGGTGCTCGTCCGCACCCTGCACACCGGCATCAGCCGCGGAACCGAGACGACGGTGTTCGACGGTCGCGTACCCCCGAGCGAGTACGAGAGGATGCGCGCGCCGTTCCAGGAGGGCGCGTTCCCCGGACCCGTGAAGTACGGCTACCTCAACGTCGGCGTCGTCGAGCAGGGGCCGTCCGCCCTGGTCGGCCGTGTTGTCTTCGCGCTCTACCCGCACCAGTCGGCGTTCGTCGTCGGCGCCGACGACGTCGTCCCCGTCCCGGAGGACGTCCCCGCCCGTCGCGCCGTGCTCGCGGGCGCCGTCGAGACGGCCATCAATGTGCTGTGGGATGCGGCCCCGCTGGTCGGAGACCGGATCACGGTCGTGGGGGCCGGGATGATCGGATGCTGCATCGCACGTCTCGCTTCGGGCATACCCGGGGCGGAGGTGGTGCTCGTGGATGTCGATCCGGCGAAGGCCGCCGTGGCCGCCCGGCTCGGGGTCGCCTTCGCCACGCCGGGCGACGCCCCGCACGGACGTGACCTGGTGATCGACGCGAGCGCGTCCGAGGCCGGGTTGCAGCTCGCCTTCGAAACGGTCGTGACCGAGGGCGAAGTGATCGAGGCGGGATGGTTCGGCGACCGGCCCGCGACACTGACCCTGGGCGCCGATTTCCACTCCCGGCGCCTCAGCATCCGGTCGAGCCAGGTGGGCGCCGTCGCACAGCGCCGCCGGGGGTCCCGCACCGCCCGCGACCGGCTCGCGCTGGCGCTCGAGCTGTTGCGCGATCCGGCGTTCGACGCCCTCCTCACCGGCTCGTCGTCCTGGCGGGAGCTGCCGGAGGTGATGTCGCGGCTCGCGGAGGGACCCAGCGGGGAACTCTGCCACACGATCGATTGGAGCGACGCCTGATGCCGTACACCGTGACCGTCCGCGACCACTTGATGGTCGCCCACAGCTTCCGCGGCGAGGTCTTCGGACCCGCGCAACGGCTGCACGGCGCGACGTTCGTGGTAGACGCCTCGTTCGGCGCCGACGAGCTGGATGCGGACGGCGTCGTCGTCGACATCGGCCGCGCCTCCGCCGCGCTGGCCGACATCACTGGAGCGCTCACCTACCGCAACCTCGACGAGGATCCCGACTTCGCGGGCGTCAACACGACCACCGAGGTGCTCTGCCGTACCATCGCCGACCGGCTGGCCGAACGCGCAGGCGACCTCGGCGGAGCACTGACCTCGATCACCGTCACCCTGCACGAGTCGCACATCGCGTGGGCGAGCTATTCGAGGTCGCTGTGAGCACCGTGTTCTTCGCCGTTCCCGACACCGTCGACGACCCGGAGCGGGTCAGCGGAGGGAACGTCTACGACCGTCGCCTGCGCGACGGGCTGGAGGCGTCCGGGTGGGACGTGCGGATGCTGCCGGTGCCGGAGCGCACCGGCGCGCTCCGGCGGACGCTCGCCGGCGTGCCGGACGATGCGCTCGTGCTGGTCGACGGTCTCCTCGTCGCTCGCGAGACGGGCGCGGTCGCTGCCGAAGCCCGGCGCCTGCGCTGCGCGATCCTCACCCACATGATCGACGGCGAGCTCGGCGACGCCGAACGCGCCGACTATTACGCCTCCCGTCAGGTCATCGCGACGAGCGCGTGGACCCGCGCCGAACTGATCGCGCAGGATGCCGCGGAACCGCACGCGATCACGGTCGCGCATCCGGGCACTGATGAGTTCGCGCCGAGTTCCCCGTCGCCGTCGGGAGGGCGCCTGCTCTGCGTCGGCGCGGTCGCCCCGCACAAAGGTCAGGACCTGCTGGTCGAGGCCCTGAGCGCGTTCGCCGGCCGGCCCGGCTGGACCTGCACCGTCGCCGGTTCACTGACGACGGATCCCGGCTTCGCGGCCGCTCTGCGTGAGCGCATCGACGCCGCCGGTCTCGCCGACCGCGTCGTCCTCGCCGGTGTGCTCGGCGGCGACGCCCTCGCGGAGGCGTACGCGCGCGCCGACCTCGTCGTCCAGCCCTCCCGCCTCGAGAGCTACGGGATGGCCGTCGCGGACGCGCTCGCGCACGGCATCCCGGTGCTGGTCACGGAGGTCGGCGGCCTGCCCGAGGCGATCGGCGTGAACGATGCGGCGATGATCGTGCCGCCGGACGATCCCTGGGCGATCCGGGTGGTGCTGCAGCGGTGGTGGGCGAGCGCCGAATTCCGCCGCGCTCTGCACGACGAAGCCCTCCGCGCTCGGGGAGCGCGCCGCACCTGGAGGTCAGCGGTGGAGGCCGTCGCGGCGGCGCTGCGACGCATCGAGAGCACGGACTCCCACCCGGCCGGAGCGACGAGGGCGGCGGCCTCGTGAGCGACGTCATCCAGGTCAGCCCCGACTGGCTCGCCCTGCGCGAGGCGGAGGATGCCCGCGCCCGCTCGCTGGACCTCGCGCGCGGCCTGCCGGACATCCTGCCCGCCGGCCCGCTCACCGTGCATGACCTCGGCAGCGGAACCGGGTCGATGATGCGCTGGCTGGCGCCGCTGCTGCCCGGTCCCCAGGCCTGGGTGCTCCACGATTGGAACGCGAGCCTGACGGCGCAGGCGTTCGAGGGTCCGCGCCCGCGCGACCTGCACGGCGCACCGGTCGCCCTCCGCACCCGGGTCGACCAACTCGACCGGTTGGACGCCGGGGCGCTGGCAGGCGCCTCGCTGGTCACCGCCTCCGCGCTCCTGGATGTTCTGACCGCGTCCGAGGCACACGCGATCGTGGATGCCTGCGTCGCCGCGGGCGCGCCCGCCCTGTTCTCGCTGAGCGTCACCGGAGACGTCGACCTGCGCCCGTGGGACGCGCAGGACCGTCGCGTCGCCGAGGCGTTCAACGCGCACCAGCGGCGATCGGTGCAGGGCCGTGGCCTCCTCGGCCGATACGGCGCACCGATCGTCCAGGGACTGTTCCGGCTCGCCGGATGGAACGTCCGCACGGCGCTGACCACCTGGCGCCTCTCGGACGCCGAACCGCAGCTGCTGAGCGAGTGGTTCGACGGCTGGCTGGGCGCGGCGGAGGAGCAGTCGCCGGAACTGGCGACCCGGATCGCGGGCTACCGCGAGCTGCGCACGTCCCAAGCCGGTCGCAGGGAGCTCTCGGCCGTCGTCTACCACCGGGATGTGCTGGCATGGCCGCGATGACCGCCGTCCGACCGCGTCCGATGCTGGGCCGGATGCTGCACTCCCGTCGGGTCGGCGTCATCGTCCGCCTCGTCCTGGGCGGCGCGGTGTTGGTCGCGGTCGTCCTGCGCTTCGGCGGCGCCCCCTTCCTGCACGGCCTCCGCAGCGTGGACGCGACGACCGTCATCGTGGCGATCGTCCTCTGCGCGGTGGCGACGGCGGCAGCCGCGTGGCGGTGGCGGCTGATCGCCGTCCGGCTCGGCGCCGACCTGCGGTGGGGCACTGCGGTCGGGATGTACTACCGGTCCCAGTTGGTGAACAGCGTCGTTCCGGGTGGGATCGTCGGGGACGTTGAGCGCGCCGTGGACCACGGCCGCAGCACCGACCGCCTGGGCGCCGCGGCCCGCGCCGTGGCGGTGGAGCGCACCGCCGGCCAGGCGGTCCAGCTCGCGGTCACGGTCGTGGTGCTGGTGCTGGTCGGACCGCAGTTCGCCGGGTGGCTGCTCCCGGTGATCGGGATCGGCCTGGCCGCTGCGGCCCTCGGGCTCGCGGCCGCGGCTCTGGCCAGCGCCCGGGTGCGGAGCGTGCTGCGTCGCGAGGCCGCGGAGCTGCGAGCCGGGCTGGGCTCACCCGCCGCCGCGATCCAGGTCGTGGCGGCCTCCCTCGTGGTCGTCGCGTGCCACGTCACCACGTTCGCCGTCGCCGCTGTCGCGGTCGGCGCGCACGTCCAGCCCGCACGGATGCTCGTCCTCGCGCTCGTGGTGTTGCTCACCACGTCCATCCCGCTCTCGGTCGGCGGCTGGGGGCCGCGCGAGGGCGTGGCCGGCTGGGCTTTCGCCGTCGCCGGCCTCGGCGCCGCCACCGGCGTGTCGGCAGCCACCGTCTTCGGTGTGCTGGCCGTCGTCTCGGTGCTGCCCGGGGTGCTCGTCTTCCGGATCGCTCCGGCCGTCGCATCCCTTCTCACCCGTTTCGTCGCGTCCCTCGGCTCCGGGAGGAACCATGATCGACACCCCGTACGTCACCCTCAGCTGCGCGGTCTCGCTGGACGGCTACCTCGACACCGCCGGGCCGCCGCGGCTGGCGCTCTCGAACCCGGCGGACTTCGACCGGGTGGATGAGGTCCGCTCCCGCAGCGACGTCATCCTGGTCGGGGCGCACACCGTCCGGCTGGACAACCCGCGTCTGCTGGTGCGGGACCGCGACCGGCAGCGCAGGCGCACGGAGGCGGGTCTCGGAGACTCGCCCTGGAAGGCGACGGTCACCGCGAGCGGCGACCTCGACCCGCACGCCGCATTCTTCACGGAGGGAGACACCGCGAAGCTCGTCTACTGCCCGCGTGACGAGGCGCCGCGCATCCGCCGGCGCCTGGGGGGAGCGGCCGAGGTCGTCCCGCTCGGCGGGACTGTCCGGATGCGCGACCTGCTCGCAGACCTCGGCGCACGCGGTGCCGGCAGACTGATGGTCGAGGGCGGCGGGAAGACCTTGACGCAGTTTCTGGCGGACGACCTCGTCGACGAGCTCCATCTCGCCGTCGCGCCGCTGTTCGTCGGCGACCGCCGGGCGCCGCGGTTCGTCGGCGACGGCGACTTCCCGTGGACGGCCGACAACCGCGCGCGGCTGGTGGACGCCCATCCGATCGGGGATGTGGTGCTGCTGCGGTACGCCCTGTCGGCGCGGTTCGAGGAGGTCGAGCTGCGTCCCCTCGAATACGGCCGGGTGGTGCGCTCGTGACCGCCGCCCGCGTCCGTCCCGTCCGTTCCGCGCTAGCGACCACGGCGGCCGTCGTCGTGCTGTTCGCCGCAGCGACGGCGCCCGGCGTGATCGCGTCCGGGTCCGCGCTGGCATTGGTCCGCATCCCGCTCGTCACCGTGCTCGCCCTGACCGTGCTGGCGTTCGTCCCGTGGCGCTGGCTGCGCCGCGTCATCGCCGCGGTCGTCGCCCTCGTGCTGGTCGCGGCGACCGTCAGCGCCGCACTGGACCGTGTCTTCACCGCAACGGTCGGGCGCCCCTTCGACCCCGTGTCCGGCTGGACGGAGCTCGTCGATGGCTACGGCGTGGTGCAGGACTCGGCCGGCGACCTCGGCGCGCTGCTCCTGCTCCTGCTCGTCGCTCTGCTCGCGGTCGCCGCGGTCGTCGGCGTCACCGCCTCCCTGCTCCGGCTCGCGCGGCTGCTCCGCCGCCACCTCCGCGCCACCGCCCTCGGCGCGGCCGCCGTGACGGCGGGATGGCTCGTCGTCGCCCTGGTGGGAGCCCAGCTCGTACCGGGCGAGCCGGTCGCCGCGGCCGATCCGCTCCCGACCGCAGCGGCGCGCGTCGCCCAGGTGGAGGCGGCCGGCCGCGACCAGGCGGTCTTCGCCCGGGAAGCCGCCACCGATCCGTACGCGGGTCTTCCCGCTTCGCAGCTCCTCACCGGGCTCCGCGGCAAGGACGTCATCGTCGCCTTCGTCGAGAGCTACGGCCAGGTCGCGGTCCAGGGCAGCTCGTTCTCCCCCGGTGTGGACGCCGTCCTGCGACAGGGGAACGCGCAGCTCGCTGCTCACGGCTACAGCGAACGCAGCGCGTTCCTCGACTCCCCCACCTTCGGCGGCGTCAGCTGGCTCGCGCACTCCACGCTCCAGACCGGCCTGTGGATCGACAGCCAGCAGAAGTACGACCAGATCACCTCCGGTAATCGCTTCACCCTGGCCACCGCCTTCCGGAAAGCCGGCTGGGACACCTTCAGCGACGTCCCGTCCGACACCAAGCCGTGGCCCGTCGGCACGGACTTCTACCGGTTCGGGACGCAGCTCAACGCGAAGAACGTCGGCTATCGGGGACCGAAGTTCAGCTACGCCCGCATCCCCGACCAGTACACGCTGGCGCACTTCGACCGGACCGTGCTGGAAAAGCCGCACGCGCCGGTCATGGCGGAGATCGACCTCGTCTCGTCGCACACGCCCTGGACCCCGCTCCCGAAGCTCGTCCCGTGGAATGCGATCGGCGACGGCTCCGTCTACGATCCGCAGCCGGCAGAAGGTCTCAGCCCCGGCGTCGCCTGGCAGGACGCGGCCCGCGTGCAGCAGCTCTACGGCCAGTCGGTGCAGTACTCCCTCGGCTCGCTGTTCTCCTTCCTCACCGAGACCCACGACCCGAACCTGGTCCTCGTCGTGCTCGGCGACCACCAGCCCGCCACGATCGTCAGCGGCGAGGGCGCGAACCACGAGGTGCCCGTCAGCGTCATCGCGAAGGACCCTGCGGTGATGGAGCGGATCGCCTCCTGGAAGTGGGAGCCGGGGATGCTGCCGTCGACCTCGGCGCCCGTCTGGCGAATGGATGCGTTCCGCAACCGCTTCCTGGACGCCTTCGGCGGGTGATGCCGCCGTTCAGGGCTCGGACGGGAACGACCGCCGGGCCACCAGTACGATCACCAGGCCCACGAGCACGAGCGCCGCACCTGCGTACGGCAGCCACCCGGCGCCGGGCCCGGCGAGCACCGCGGCGCCGATCGCCGCGCCTCCGCCGATCCCGATGTTCGCCGTCGAGTTGACGAGCGCGCCGACCACCTCCGGGGTCGCGCCGCGGGTGCGGATGGCGGCGGTCTGGAACACCGACGCCACCCCGCCGAATGCGGCGCCCCAGAACGCGGCCGCGGCGAGCGTCCCGCCGAGAGTTGGGAACACGAGCCCCACCGCGACCAGCGCCAGGGTCAGGACGCTCAGCAGCACCAGGACCACGAAGCGCGGCCGCCTGTCGAGCATGGACCCCGCGAACCACGTCCCGAGCAGTCCGACCGCGCCGAGCCCCAGCAGGACCGGGCCGATCCCCGCCTCCGGCAGCCCTGCGCCGAGGAGCAGCACCGACACGAAGGTGTAGACCGTGAACTGCCCCAGGTAGACCACGGCGTTGGCGGTGGACACGATCCCGAGCCGCACGCGACGCGCTCCGACCCCCGCGCCGGTGTGCTCCGTCCCCCCGCCGGGGACCGCCGGCAGCAGAACGAGCACGAACACCACCGTGAGCGCGCACACGCCCGCCAGCACCCCGAAGGCGGCCCGCCAACCGACCGCGTTCCCGAGCGACGTCGAGAGCGGCACACCGAGCACGAATCCCGCCGCCGCACCCGCCGTGACGATGGCGAGCGCCCGCCCCGTGAACGCCGGCCGGACCAGCCGCGAGGCGTAGCCGATGCTGACCGAGAAGAACAGGGCATGGGCGATACCGCCGAAGGCGCGCCCGGCCGCCAGCACTCCGAAGTCCGGCGCCACGGCGACGAGCGCGTTGCTGATCGTGTAGCCCACGATCGTGGAGGTCAGCAGTACCTTGCGCGACACCCGGGCCGTGGACAGCGTCAGCGGCACGGCGAGCACGGCCACCATGAACGCGTACACCGTCACCAGCAGACCGGTCACCGAGTCGCTGACCCCGATGTCGCGCCCGATCGCCGGGAGCACACCGACGGGGAGCATCTCAGTGGTGACCGCGAGGAACGTGGCGACGGTCAGCGCGACGAGTCCGCCGGCGGCCTGGCGGAGGGTCCCGGGATCCCAGGCGGCGGCGGGCATGAGCCGATGCTAGCGGCCGGTGAACCTTTCCCGCTGCCGCCTCGTGTTCCCCATGACGCCTTCGCCGGGTGGAGGCGCGAAGTGGAAGCGGGTAGAGAAATGAGCGACAGCCGTCGGGGCATCCTGGGCCTCCCCTGGGTCATGCGCATCCTGAGCGCGATCCTCCTCGCGGCGGCGGGCGGGATCCACCTGTTCCTGGTCTTCGACGGGGTCGGCGGGATCCTCGGGGTGTTCTTCATCCTCAACGCGATCGCGGGCATCGTGCTCGCCATCGGGATGCTCGTCACGCGCGGCCGGCTCCTGCAAGCGGTCACCGTGCTCGGATTGCTGTTTCTGATCGCGAGCCTCGCCGCCCTGCTGCTCGCTCTCACGGTCGGGCTCTTCGGCATCACCGAGTCGTGGTCGTTCACACTCGTCCCCGAGACGGTGATCGTCGAGTCCATCGGCATCGTGGTGCTGGCGATCGCGTCGGCGATGGTGCTGCGCGCGCGGGCGGTGCGGACGGTTGCCTGAGGGCCTCCTGCGCACCCTCTCCCAACGTCTCAGAACCGCTTGATCCCTCGGTGCCGCGCGTCTACCGTCCTCCGCCGAGCTCGCGTCCCCCAAGCGAGCTGCGATGGAAGAGGTACCGATGTCGATACTGAAGAAGCTGATCGTCACCGCCGCGGCGGCGACCCTCGGGGCGTTCGCGCTCGCCGTTCCCGCGCAGGCGGGCACCGTGTCCGTGTCGCCTCCCGGCGCGAACGACTGGTCGTGCGTGCCGTCGGCCGCTCACCCGTATCCGGTGATCCTGGTGCCCGGCACGTTCGAGAGCATGGCCAAGAACTGGGCCACCATGTCGCCGAAGCTCAAGCAGGCCGGCTACTGCGTGTACGCGCTGGACTACGGCGAGTACAACGGCGTGGCGGCCTCCGGTCCGATCGCGCAGTCCGCTCAGCAGCTCGCACCGTTCGTGGACGCGGTGCTCGCCTCCACGAAGGCCTCGCAGGTCGACATCGTCGGGCACAGCCAGGGCGGGATGATGCCGCGCTACTACCTGGGCTTCCTCGGCGGCGCCAAGAAGGTGCACCAGCTGATCGGCATCGCACCCTCCAATCACGGCACCCGCGGCGTCATCGTCCCGGGCCCGGACGGCCTCCCCGCGCTGACCAGCGCCGACCCGAACGCGTGCCCGGCGTGCGCCGACCAGACGGCCGGGTCCGCCTTCCTGCAGAAGCTGAACTCCATCGGCGACACGGTGAAGGGTCCGAGCTACACCGTCATCTCGACCACGCACGACGAGGTCGTCACGCCCTACCAGAGCCAGGCGCTGGCCGGTTCGGCATCGCAGGTGACGAACCTCGTCATCCAGGACAAGTGTCCCGCCGACCCGATCGAGCACGACCAGACGCCCAACGATCCGGTGGTGCAGCAGCTGGTTCTGCAGGCCCTGAGCGTGCCGAACGGTCCGGCGAATCCGGCGTATCAGCCCAGCTGCGTGTAGCGGCGGGAGCCCCTCACGGCGCGGAATCGGTTCCGGCGCTTTCAAAAACCTTCGGAATCCTTGGTCGGCACGCCTGAATACAAAGCTTTTCGTCGTGCGGCGGATCGTCTACGATTTGCTCACTGACGAAGGAGCCCCGAGTGCCCGAACTGCCCGCTATCCGGTTGACACAGCTGACCAAGCTCTTCGGCTCGGTCTCGGCCGTGGACCACCTGGACCTGGAGATCGCCGCGGGTGAGTTCTTCTCCATGCTGGGCCCGTCCGGGTCCGGCAAGACGACGGTGCTCCGCTGCATCGCCGGATTCGAGCAGCCGACCTCGGGCACGATCGAGCTGTTCGGGCAGGATGTGACGGACAAGCCCGCCGCCTCCCGCCCGGTGAACACCGTGTTCCAGGACTACGCGCTGTTCCCGCACATGAACGTCCTCGAAAACGTCGCCTACGGGCTGCGCGTGCGCGGGGTCGCCCGGGCCGAGCGGCGCCGGCGGGCGATGGATGCGCTCGCCTCCGTCCGCCTCGAGGGCTTCGCCACTCGCAAGCCCTCGCAGCTGTCGGGCGGCCAGCGGCAGCGGGTGGCCCTCGCGCGGGCGACGGTGGTGCAGCCCAAGGCGCTGCTGCTCGACGAGCCGCTCGGCGCCCTCGACCTCAAGCTACGGCAGCAGATGCAGGTCGAGCTCAAGCAGCTGCAGCACGAGCTGGGCATCGCGTTCGTCTTCGTCACGCACGACCAGGATGAGGCGCTGACGCTGTCCGACCGCATCGCCGTGTTCAACAACGGGCGGATCGAGCAGCTGGGGACGCCGCGCGAGCTCTACGAGCACCCGGTCTCCCGCTTCGTCGCGGACTTCGTCGGCACCTCGAACCTGTTCGACCGCGAGCACGCCCAGTCGGTGCTGCGCCGAGAGGGGGAGTTCTCCATCCGGCCGGAGAAGCTCACCCTGAGCACCGTGCCCGACTCCACGGGCTCGCCCACGGCCACCGGGACGCTCGTCGAGTCCGTCTACGCGGGCAACAGCATCCGCCGCGTCGTCGACCTGGATGCCGGACCGCGGATCTCCGTGCTGGAGCACAACGACCGCACGCACCGCGGCGAGCTCGACCGCGGCACCCGCGTGCACGTCTCGTGGAACGACGACGACCTCCGGGAGCTGGCGGGCGCCGCCCCGGACACCGCAGACGTACCTCCCAGCAGAGGTGAAGAAGAGAGGCAAGAATCATGATCCGTTCAACGAAGCGCGTCATGCGCCCGGCCGCCGCACTCGCGGCCGCGTCTGCGGCCCTTCTGGTGCTGGCCGCGTGCTCCAGCGGCGGCTCGAGTGGAGGCGGTTCCGCGTCCGTGCCGAACGTCCCGATGGCGAAGAAGCTCGGCGCCAACGAGGGACAGCTGAACATCATCGTCTGGGCGGGTTACGCCGAGGACGGCAGCAACGACCCGAGCGTCGACTGGGTCACGCCGTTCGAGAAGCAGACGGGCTGCCAGGTCAACGCGAAGGTCGCAGGCACGTCCGACGAGATGGTGCAGCTGATGCGCACCGGCGGGTACGACGGCGTCTCGGCGTCGGGTGACGCCACCCTCCGCCTCGTCTACGGCGGTCAGGTCGCCCCGGTGAACACGAAGCTGGTGCCGAACTACGCGACGATCTCCGACTTCCTCAAGAAGAAGGCCTGGAACTCGGTCGACGGGCAGATGTACGGCATCCCCCACGGCTGGGGCGCGAACGTGCTGATGTACAACAAGGCCACCGTCACGCCCGCCCCGGACTCGTGGTCGGCCGTGTTCGACGACGCATCGAAGTACGCCGGCAAGGTCACCGCGTACGACTCCCCGATCTACATCGCCGACGCTGCCCTCTACCTGATGGCGCATGATAAGTCGCTCGAAATCAAGGACCCGTACTCGCTCACCGAGAAGCAGCTGGATGCCGCGGTCGACCTGCTGAAGAAGCAGAAGGCCAACATCGGTGAGTACTGGTCCGACTACACCAAGTCGGTGCAGTCGTTCGAGTCGGGCAGCAGCGAGGTCGGGACGTCCTGGCAGGTGATCGCCAACCTCATCCAGAGCGACGGCAAGGTCCAGGTGGGCACGACCGTCCCCAAGGAGGGCTCGACCGGGTGGTCGGACACCTGGATGATCTCGTCGAAGGCGAAGCACCCGAACTGCATGTACCGGTGGATGGACTGGATCACGTCCCCGAAGACGAACGCCCAGGTCGCCGAGTGGTTCGGTGAGGCGCCGGCGCAGACCAAGGCGTGCGACGAGACGACCGACCCGTCCTTCTGCACCACCTACCACGCGACCGACGCCGACTACGCGTCCAAGATCCACTACTGGACGACGCCGCAGAAGAAGTGCGTGGACGGCAGCGGGACGAACTGCACCGCCTACAGCGAGTGGGTCAACAAGTGGCAGGAGATCAAGGGATGAGGGCTCGCCTGAGCCTCGTGCTCGGGCCGCCCCTTCTCTGGCTCGTCGTCATCTATCTGGGCTCGATCGCCGTCCTGCTGGTCTCCTCCTTCTGGACGGTGGACGGGTTCACGGGTGCGGTCGTCCCGACGTTCACGCTGGAGAACTACGCGACGCTGTTCACGGATCCGCTCTACGGCACCGTCGCGCTGCGAACGCTCCTGGTGTCGCTCGGGGTGACGCTCATCGACGCCGTGATCGCCTTCCCGATCGCGCTGTACATCGCGAAGGTGGCCAAGCCGAGCCGTCGCGCCCTCTACCTGGTGGCGGTGACGACGCCGCTGTGGGCGAGCTACCTGGTGAAGGCGTACGCCTGGCGCATCCTCGTGGAGCCGGGCGGGCCCATCGCGGTCGCGACCGGCGGCTACACACCCGGGTTCGGGCTGCCGGCGACGATCATGACGCTGGCCTACCTGTGGCTGCCGTACATGATCATCCCCGTCTACGCCGGCTTCGACCGGGTGCCGGACTCGCTGTTCGAGGCGAGCTACGACCTGGGCGCGTCCACCTGGCGGACGATCCGCACGGTCGCTTTCCCGCTGGTGTTCCCGGCGATCGTTGCCGGCTCGATCTTCACGTTCGCCCTCAGCTTCGGCGATTACATCGCGGTCGGGATCGTCGGCGGCAAGACGCAGCTGCTCGCCAACCTCATCTACGGGCAGCTCGTCACGGCGAACAATCAACCGCTGGCGGCGGCGCTGTCCGTCATACCGCTCGTGGCGGTCGTGCTGTATCTGCTCGCGGTCCGCCGCACCGGTGCATTGGAGAACGTATGAAGCTCTTGTCGACACCGGCCCGGATCATCACCGGGGTCTGCATGCTGCTCGGCCTGGTGATCCTCTACGTGCCGCTGCTCCTGATCGTGCTCAACTCGTTCAACAGCTCGCGCACGTTCTCCTTCCCGCCTCCCGGCTTCACGCTGCAGTGGTGGGAGGACGCGTTCCACTCGCGCGGCGCGGCGGATGCGCTGGCCACCTCGGTGCTCTGCGGGCTGTGCGCGGCGGCCATCGCCCTGGTGCTCGGGACGATGGCCGCGTTCGCGGTGCAGCGCTTCCAGTTCTTCGGGCGGCAGAGCATCAACTTCCTGGTCGTCCTGCCCATCACGCTGCCCGGCATCGTGACGGGCATCGCGCTCGCGTCGACGTTCACCACCGTCCTCGGGCCGCTCGGCGTGACCCTGGGGATCGCGACGGTGATCATCGGTCACGCCACCTTCTGCATCGTGATCGTCTACAACAACGTGCAGGCGCGGCTGCGGCGGATGGGCAGCTCTCTCGAGGAGGCGTCGGGCGACCTCGGGGCGCGCGGGTGGCAGACGTTCCTGTGGGTGACGCTGCCGCAGGTCCGCGGCGCCCTCGCCGCCGGCGTGCTGCTCGCCTTCGCGCTGAGCTTCGACGAGATCGTGGTCACGACCTTCACCGCGGGACCGGCCGTGCAGACGCTCCCGATCTGGATCTTCCAGAACCTCTTCCGGCCGAATCAGGCACCGGTGGTGAACGTGGTGGCGGCTGTGCTGACGATCCTCGCGATCATCCCGGTGTGGTTGTCGCAGCGGCTGGCGGGGACTCGGTCACGAGCCGGGTGTGAGGGGCGCGGGACGCGCGAACAGGTTCACCACGTTGCCATCCGGGTCGCGCACGAGCGCGGAGCGGTTGCCCCACGGCATCGTGGTCGGCGGCAGGACGACGTCCGCCTCCGCCACTCCGAGCCGCTCGAACTCGGCGTCGACGTCGTGCACCTCGAACTCGACGATGACCGAGCGGTTCGCCGCAGGGCCGACAGCGCCGTCGAGCATCGCCACGGTGGCGGTGCTCGCGATGGCGAGCGTGGCGCCCTCTCCCGCGAACTGGGCGAAGACGGGCGCAGGCCGCTCGGCGGGCCGGTCGAGCACGCGCTCGTAGAACGCGGCGAGGCGCTCGACGTCTTCGGTGACGATGCGGATGGATGCGAACGACATGACGATCTCCTGACTGACGGTGCGCCGGCGCTCGGCGACGTCTGCAGCCTGCACGAGTGCGGCGACACCGTCCTGTCGGTGTTTCTGCAGGTGGTCAGCGCAGCTCGTCGACGACCGGGCGCAGGGTGCCGAACGGGATGTCCAGGTCCTCGCGGCTCAGCGTGCGTCGCGGCGGCCGCTCGTCCGTCAGCTCGATCGAGACGATACGGTCGCCGCGGAACGCGCGCACCCCATCCCGCAACCGGCACCATCCGATGAGGTACCAGGTGTCGCCCTTCACGATCGAGCCCAGCGGTTCGACGTCCCGGCTGCTCGCCTGGCCGGCGCGGTCGCGGTAGCCGAGGCGGATGACGCGGTCGGAGCGCAGCGACGCGGCCAGCTCCGGGACGACCGGCGCCCGCTCCTCCTCGGGTTCGAGCAGGTGGATGCGAGAGGCGGCGACGGTCGCCCGCCGCGCCTCCTCGTCGGGCATCACGGCCAGGATCTTCCGCATGGCCGTCGTCGCGGCCGACCCGAGCGGGCCGCCCCGAAGCCGCCCCAGGCCGACGAGGAGCGCCAGCGCCTCGTCGGCGGTGAAGCTCGCCGGAGGCAGCGTGGCCGCGGCGTCGAGCGTGAACCCGCCGGCGCGGCCGCTCTCCGCCCAGATCGGCACCCCAGCCTCCTGGAGCGCCGCGAGGTCGCGCTCGATGGTGCGGGTGGACACGGCGAACCGCTCCGCGAGCCAGCGCGCGCTGCGCATCCGGGGCGCCACCCCGCGGAGCTCCTCGACGAGGGCGTACAGGCGGTCGGTGCGGTTCACACCCCTATCCTGTCCGCCACCGCCGACGCCGTCACGCCGCCGATCGGTCCGGAACGGCCCGGCGGCGCAGCGCGGCGTCCACGATCGGGGGCGTGTTGTACTCCTGGTCCATCCGGCCGACGCCGGTTCCGGGCGGGACGATCTCGTCGATGCGGTCGAGGAGGTCGTCGGTGAGCTCGACATCGGCGGCCGCGAGGAGGTCCTCCAGCTGCTCCGGGGTGCGCGGGCCGATCAGCGCGGCGGTCACACCGGGATGCGCGATGACGAAGGCGAGGGCGAGATGCGTGAGGGGGAGACCGGCCTCCTCGGCGAGCGGGAGGAACCTCTCCACCGCATCGATGCGACGCTCGTCGCGCAGGGCGGCGAACAGCTGCGTGCGGCGGAGGTCGCTCTCCTGCCCGCGGCGGACACGACCGGTCAGCATCCCGCTCGCCAGCGGGCTCCAGATGACGGTGCCCATGCCGTACTTCTGCGCCATCGGGAGAATCTCCCGCTCGATGCCGCGATCCAGGAGCGAGTAGTGCGGCTGCTCGACGCGGAACCGCTCCAGGCCCCTACGCTCGGCCACCCACTGCGCCTCGACGATCTCGGACGCGGGCATGTCGGACGACCCGATCGCGCGGACCTTCCCGCTGCGCACCAGGTCCGTCAGGGCCGAGAGGGTCTCCTCGACGTCCGTCTCCGGGTCCGGGCGGTGCATCTGGTAGAGGTCGAGGTGGTCGGTCTGGAGGCGGCGCAGCGAGTTCTCGACGGCGGTCATGATCCAGCGGCGCGACCCGCCGCGGTGGTTCGGGTCGTCTCCGATCGGGCGCGCGAACTTGGACGCGAGCACGACGTCGTCGCGCCGACCCTTCAGCGCGCGGCCCACCATCTGCTCGGAGTCGCCGTAGGCGTCGGCAGTGTCGACCAGGTTGATGCCGGCGTCGAGGGCGCGGCCCATCATCCGGTCGACCTCGTCCTGGTCGCTGTTGCCGAACGAGCTGAACATCATCGCGCCGAGCGCGAAGGGCGAGACGTGGATGCCGGTGCGGCCGAGCGGGCGGTACTTCATGTGGTCCTCCATCCGGTGTTCACGCTGCGGACGCGGTAGGCTCGACTAAGCGGAACACTCGTCCGTAACTATACGGAACGTTGTTCCGTTTGTCACCAAGGAGTTTCATGTCCATCGCCGAGGAGGCCGCCGAGCCGAGGCGCAAGCGCGCCGACGCGGTGCGGAACACCGAGGCGGTGCTGGAGGCCGCGAAGGCGGCGTTCGCCGAGCTCGGCGTGGACGCGCCCATGCGCGAGATCAGCGCCCGCGCCGGCGTGGGCGTCGGCACGATCTACCGCAACTACCCGCAGCGCTCCGACCTGATCATCGCGGTGTTCCGGCGCGAACTGGAGGCGACGGCCGCCGAGGCGGAACGGCTCGGCGCCGAGTACCCGCCAGCGGAGGCGCTGCGCCGTTGGGCCGAGAGCCTCGGACGCTTCGTGGCGACCAAGCGGGGCTTCGCCAGCGCGCTGCACTCCGGCGACCCGGCCTACGCGCCGCTGCCCGGCCAGTTCCTGGGCGTGCTCGCCCCGAAGGTGCAGCAGATCCTCGACGCGGGCGCCGCGGACGGCTCCATCCGGCCGGACGTGAAGGCCGAGGACCTCATCCACGCGCTGAGCCGCCTCGCGGACGACCACCCCGGCGACGCCGACGGCCGGGCAGGCCGGATGATCGGGATCCTGCTGGACGGGCTGATCACGCCGCCTGCTCGCTGAGCCCGTCTCTGATGGCGCCGACGATGCCCGCCGCGAGGATCAGCACCCCGACACCGACCACCGCGAAGCCCATCCACAGGCCCGAGTAGTCCGGCACGATCGCGTGCTGCGTGTACTGCGCATAGACGTGGACCGGCAGGGTCGGCATGGGCTGCGGGCGTTGGGCGTACTGGTCGGCCGCGGTCTTCGCGGCCTGGACCCACGCGACGCCGGCGATGACCGCCAGCGAGCCGACCAGGATCAACCACGCGAGGTACGGTCGTCGACGTCGGTCCGCATCCCGAGGCTCACGCATGGGGAGACCCTAGCGGGCGCGGTCCTCTCGCCGCCAGAGCCGCGCGTCGACGTGCTCGCGGCCGAGACCCAGGCCGATGAACCGCGCAGCGAGCGGCCGGATGAGCGGCGACAGCACCCGCAGCGTCCGCAGCGCCCAGCGCGCAGCGATCCGGTGCCCCCGCCGCTGCCTCGCGATCGCGTTCTGGCCGATCCGCTGCACTCGTTGCATCGTCGCGACCGGCTTCTCGCGCCGCTTCTGCACCGCGGCCAGCGTGTCGGACGGTGCGAAGCCGAAGCGCAGATCGCCGCCGATCGCGTTGGCGAGGGCGACGGCATCCTGGATCGCGTAGTTCACGCCGACGCCGAACATCGGCGACATGGCATGCGCCGCATCCCCGATCGCGATGAAGCCCGGACGCCACCAGCGCGGGAGGCGGTTGATCTGAACCGACAGCAGCTTGATCTGGTCCCAGTCGGCGAGGGTGTCGACCACCGGTCGCAGGAGCGGCGCCGCGCCGACGATGCGTGCGCGGAGGTCGGCAAGCCCCGCCGAGCGCAGTTCGTCGTAGCCGCCCTTCCGGATCACCATGCCCGACTGATAGTTCGTTCCGCGGTCGATGGTCAGCACCATGCCTTCGGACGAGAGGTATGCCAGGGTCGGCGGGGGCGGGTCGGCCGGCTTCGGCAGGTCGAACCAGAGCACGTCGATCGCGGAGCCGAACTCGTCCGGCACGAAGCCCGCGGAATCCCGCAGAACCGAGCTCCGCCCGTCCGCGGCGACGGTCAGCGTCGCCCGGAACTCGAGCTCGCCTTCGGGCCCGGTCGCCCGCAGGCCGCGGACGGCGCCACCCTCGACGGTGAGGCCGATCGCCTCGGTGCTCATGCGCAGGTCAAAACCTGGGAATGCCGCGGCCTCGTCGGCGAGGAAGTTCAGGAAGTCCCACTGGGGCGCGAGAACGAGGAAGTCGTTCGGCTTCGGCAGCGTGCGGAAGTCCACCAAGGTCATGCGGTGGCCGTCGACGACCGCGTCCAGGCTCGGGATGCGGTTGACCGGCAGCCGAAGGAAGCGCTCGCGCAGCCCCAGCTCGCCGAGAAGGCCGATGGTGGCCGGATGGATGGTGTCGCCGCGGAAGTCGCGGAAGAAGTCGGCATGCTTCTCCAGCACGGTCACGCGCAGGCCGGCGCGGGCCAGCAGGTATCCCAGCACCATCCCCGCCGGGCCGCCGCCCGCGATCACGCAGTCGCGTTCGATCGTCGTCGTCGTCACATCCACCTCCGCAGGCCTTATGACAAGAATGGACCCATGACGAGCGCACGCGTGACCGGTGTCAACCGAGCGGCCGAGCACCGCTTCTCGAAGAGCGCCGAGGACGCCATCACGCTCATCGCCGGGCTCGGAGTGGAAGGGGATGCGCACTTCGGTGAGACGGTGCAGCACATGTCCCGGGTGCGGAGGGATCCGACGCAGCCGAACCTGCGCCAGGTCCACCTCATCCACTCGGAGCTGTTCGACGAGGTGACGGCCGCCGTGGAGCCGGGGCAGCTGGGCGAGAACGTCACGACCTCGGGCCTCGCGATCCTCGACCTGCCGCGCGGCACCCGGCTGCGCCTGGGCGACGACGCGGTCGTCGAGCTGACCGGACTGCGGAACCCGTGCGTGCAGATCGACCGCTTCCGGCCGGGGCTGTTGAAGGAGGTCGTCGGGGTGGACGCCGCCGGTGAGGTCGTCCGGAAGGCCGGGGTCATGGCCGTCGTGCTCGCGGGCGGTGTCGTCAAGCCGGGGGATGCGATCGAGGTGACGCTTCCCGACGGGCCGTTCGTGGCGCTGGCGCCCGTCTGACGTCAGGCGACGGGACCCTGGGCCAGCGTGACGTCGGCGGTGTGGGAGGAGCCTGCGGCATCCGTCCACGAGACGCTGACGGTCTGACCCGGCTTCTGCGCGGCGAGGGCGGCGGTCAGGTCCTGCGCGGAGCCGATCGTCGTGCCACCGAGGGCGGTGATCGTGTCGCCGGCGGTCAGTCCGGCCGCGGCCGCCGGGCCGCCGTCGATGACGCCGGAGACGGTCGCACCCGCGGTGCCGGTCGACCCGTACGCGTAGCCGTATCCCGCCGCGGACTCCTCGGCCGCGGAGGCGACTTCGATCCCGAGGAACGCCGGATACCCGATGGTCACGGTCGCCGACGCCTGGCCGGACTCGATCTGGGCGGCGATCGCGAGAGCGTCCTCGATCGGGATGGCGTAGCCCGCGGTCGTCGCACCGCCCTCGGCGGCGGCGGTGTCGATGCCGATGACCTGGTCGGCCGCGTCGAAGAGGGGCCCACCGGAGTCGCCGGCCTGGATGTCGGCATCCGTCTGGATGAGGCCGTGCAGCGTCTCGGAAGCCGCCGTCTGCTCGGCCCGGGTGGTGATCGACTGCTCCAGTGCGGTCACCGTTCCCGGCGACGCGGAGGGTGTTCCGCCGGTTCCGCCCGCGTTGCCGACACCCGTCACCGCCTCGCCGACCGCCGTGTCGCCTGCGGTGTCGAGGTGCGCGGTCTGGAGGCCGGACGCACCGGTCAGCTGCAGGACTGCGACATCATCGGTCGCGTCGGTGCCGACCACGGCGGCGGTGTAGACCGCGCCGGTGGAGACGACGGTGACGCTGATGCTGGTCGCGCCCTCCACGACGTGGTTGTTCGTCAGGATCTCCCCGCTCGACGTGAGCACGATGCCCGTCCCGGCGCTCTCCGCCTGGTCGTAGGTCAGCTGGGAGGTGATGTCCACGACGCCGATCTCCTGCGCGGCGCTGGCCGAGCCGAGGGTGCTGGTCGCGGTGGAGCCGGAGGACGACCCGCCGGACCCGTAGCCGTATCCCGACCCGTAGCCTCCGAGTCCCAGCGCTGTGTGGATGTCGGGCGACGCGCTCACGGACGCCACAGCCGAGGAACCGGCCGCGGAGGCGGAGACCGCCACACCGAACGCCGATCCGGCGACGACCGTCGCCGCGACGGCTGCGGACAGGCCGATCCGGAGACGGCGGCGATTCGTGGTGGCGTTCATGGCGGTCCTCTCGCTGGGGTGGATGAGGACAGCACACCGCGGGCGGTTCGGAGGCCGGCAAGCGAGGGTTATGTCCCAGCCGTGAGAACGCCAGAGACTCCTATGAGAACTCCGAGCGATTGCTCCGAGCAGGTACGTCAGACGACGTTCCCCGCCGCAGCGGCACCGGGTCGAGCCGCACCCACACGACGCTGACCAGCCCGCCGACCAGGTCGACGGCGATCGACGCGGTCCGGCGGCCGTCACGCGAGAGGAGCAGGCCGGGGCTGCCGTTCACCGGGCGCTCGGCCACCTCGAGCCCGCGCTGCGCGCCGAGGCCGTGCGCAAGGAGGAGGGACGCATCCTCCACTCCCCGCACCACGCGCACCTTCGCGCGCTCGGGCTCGCCGGAGTCGACGACGACCGACACGTCCGGGTCGAGCAGCGCGCGGACGCGTCGCAGATCGCGGGCGGACGCGGCGGCGCGCAGCGCGGAGACGGCGCGGCGGCCGGACCGCAGCTGCGGGAGCCGACGGGTGTCGGACATGACGATCTCCTGTCGTGAAGGGGGTCCGGCGGCGGATGGGACCAGCCGTGGTCTGCTTGGCGTCTGTCCCCGGGGAGAGGGACCGCCTGAAACCCGGTGTTTCCGCTCTTACCTCACGGCTGGGCCGGACCCACGGCTCAGTGCGTGACCGCCGCCTGCGCGTCCAGCCACTGCTCGAACGTGGTCGGGAACACCTCCGCGTCCGGCCCGGGCAGCAGCTCCCGGTCGGTCAGGTGCGCGCCGAAGTACCGGGCGTCGTGGTCCGCGACGACATGGCGCCCGTCACCACGCGCTGCGAGCCCGCGCTCGATCAGGTCGGTGAGCAGGAACTCCTCCGGGCCGCTCACCTCGAGCACGCCGTTCAGCGGGTCGCGCGCGGCCGTGCGCGCGACGGCGGTCGCGACGTCCTCGGCGGCGATCGGCTTGATCGACACCGGCGCGAGGCGCACGATCTCACCGTCCGTCGCGGCATCGGCGATCGACGTGACGAACTCGTAGAACTGGGTGGCGTGCACCAGCGAGAACGGGATGCCGGACTCGCGGATCAACTGCTCCTGCGCGACCTTCGCCCGCATGTAGCCGCTGTCCGTCATCCGCTCCGTCCCGACGACCGAGAGCGCGACATGGTGGTGGACGCCCGCCGCGTGCTCCGCGGCGAGCAGCGTGTTGGTGGAGGTGACGAAGAAGTCCATCACGGCCTTCTCCTCGAATGATGGCGAGTTGGAGACGTCGACGACGACATCGGCGCCGGCGAGCGCCGCATCCACTCCTTCACCGGTGAGCGTGTTCACGCCCGAGTTCGGCGAGGCGGCGACCGCCTCGTGGCCGTGGGCGGTCAGCTTCGCGACCACCTTCGATCCGATCAGGCCGGTTCCGCCGATGACGACGATCTTCATGTCCCTGTCTCCTTGGCTCTGGTGACGTCGGCCGGTGCGGCCGTCCATGAGCTAGGACAGGGCACGGCCCGCGGATGTGACACCCGTGTCACAGACCGCACCGCCGTCCGGTCTGAGTCTGCGCCGGTACACCCCGGCCTCGTAACCCCCACGGAGAGGGAATCCATGGCTCGCTGGATCACCGCGCCAGAGCGCACGGTCTTGGCGGTGGCGGTGCTCGCCACCTTCATCGCCTTCCTCGACGGCAGCGTCGTCAACGTCGCGCTGCCGGCGATCGGCCGCGACCTCGGCGGGGGCCTGGCCGCACAGCAGTGGGTGGTGGATGCGTACCTTCTCACCCTGGGGTCGGTGATCCTGCTCGCCGGGTCGCTGTCGGACCTGTTCGGGCGCCGCCGCGTGCTGTTCTGGGGGCTGGTCGGGTTCGCCGTCGCGTCCGCGCTGTGCGCGCTGGCGCCGACCGCGGGTGTGCTGATCGTCGCTCGCGCGGCGCAGGGCGTCGCCGGGGCGCTGCTCGTCCCGAGCTCGCTCGCGCTCATCCTGAGCGGCTTCACGGGCGCGGCGCAGAGCCGGGCCATCGGCACCTGGACCGCGATCACGTCGCTCGCGAGCATCGCCGGGCCGGTGGTCGGCGGCGTGCTGGTCGACACGCTCTCGTGGCGGTGGGTGTTCGGCATCAACCTGCTGCCCATCACGGTCGCGCTCCTGCTTCTCCGCGGGCTGCCTGCCGATCCCGTGCGAGCGGCCGGGGCCCGCGTCGACTGGTTCGGCGCCGCCCTCGGAGTCGTCGGACTCGGACTGCCCGTGTTCGCCCTGATCGAGCACCCGCACTATGGATGGGGCTCTCCCGTGATCGTCGGGGCGCTCGCAGTCGGCGTGGTCGCCCTCGCCGCCTTCGTCGCCCGGGAGCGGCGGACCTCACAGCCGATGCTGCCGCTGGGCATCTTCCGCGCACGCGACTTCTCGGTCGGCAATGTCTCGACCGCGTTCATCTACGGCGGCGTGGCGGTCGGCACGTTCGCGCTCGCACTCTTCCTGCAGCAGGGCGCCGGGTACTCGGCGACGCTCGCCGGGTTCGCGATGGTGCCGTCCAGCATCCTGCTGATCGCGCTCTCCGCGTTCTTCGGCCGGCTCAGCGGACGGGTCGGGCCGCGGCTGCTCATGACCGTCGGACCGCTCGTCGCGGCGGCCGGCTTCCTGCTCATGCTGCGCATCGGCGACCGCGCCGACTATCTCACCGAGGTGCTGCCCGCGGTCGCCGTGCTCGGCCTCGGGATGTCCATCACCGTGGCTCCGCTCACCGCGACGATCCTGGGCGCCGTCGACTCCGCGCGAGCCGGGATCGCGTCGGCCGTCAACAACGCGGTGTCGCGGGTCGCGGGGCTGGTCGCCGTCGCGCTGGCGGGATCGGCCGGCGGCGCGATGTCGGCGACGGCCGGGTTCCACGAGCTGGCAGCGGCGGCCGCGCTCGCGTTGATCGTGGGCGGTGTCGTGTCGGGGATCGGCATCCGGAATCCCCAGGCGGAGGGAGACGCCACGACGACACTGTCACAAAGCCACACCCTGTCCGGTCATAGCGCGTGAGCCCGTGGACGGACCGCGGGCCGGAACGGAGAACGTCATGAGGATCGTCGTCGTCGGAGGCACGGGGCTGGTCGGCCGCCAGGTCGTGGAGCTGCTGCGCGAGCGCGGACACGATGCCGTCGCCGCCTCCCCCTCCACCGGCGTGGACACGGTCACCGGTGTCGGGCTCGCGGAGGCGCTGCAGGGCGCCGACGTGGTCGTGGACACCCCGAACGCGCCGTCGTTCGAAGACGGGCCCGTGCTCGAGTTCTTCGAGCGGTCGACCGGCAACCTGACCGCGGCCGCGAAGGATGCGGGCGTGCGCCACCACGTCGTCCTCTCCATCGTCGGCGCCGACCGCCTGCCCGACATCGGGTACATGCGGGCGAAGGTCGCGCAGGAGCGGATCGTGCGCGAGAGCGGAATCCCGTTCACCATCGTGCGGGCGACGCAGTTCTTCGAGTTCATCGGCGCGCTGACCGACGGCGCCACGCAGGGCGACACGGCGGTGCTCTCGGATGTGCTGATGCAGCCGATCGCGGCGGCGGACGTCTCGGCCGCGCTGGCGGAGGTCGCCACGGCCGAGCCGACGGACGCCGTGATCGAGCTGGCCGGCCCCGAGCCGCTGCGCCTCGACGATCTCGCACGCCGACTGCTCGCCGCCCAGGGCGACCACCGCACGATCTTCACCGACCCCGCCGCGGGCTACTTCGGCGGCACGGTCGACGACCGCTCCCTCGTCCCCGGGAATGACCCCTCGATCACCGACCAGCGCTTCGGGAGCACGACGTACTCCCGCTGGCTGGAGGGTGCTCGCTAGCATTCGGCCATGCCCGGGGAGACAACGGCAGACGACCTGACCGCCGCAGCGGAGACGTTCGCGGCGGTCCGGCCACGCCTGTTCGGCATCGCGTACCGGATGCTCGGCACGGTGGCCGACGCCGAGGACATCGTCCAGGACACCTGGGAGCGGTGGCAGGGCACTGACCGGTCCGCGGTGCGCGAGCCCGCCGCGTTCCTGGCGACCACGACCACACGGCTCGCGATCAACCAGGCGCAGTCGGCGCGCGTGCGGCGGGAGACCTACATCGGCCCGTGGCTGCCGGAGCCGGTGGACACGAGCGCCGATCCGCTGCTCGGCGCCGAGCGGGGAGAGGCGCTGGAGTTCGCCGTGCTCGTGCTGCTCGAATCGCTGTCGCCGACCGAGCGCGCGGCGTACGTGCTGCGGGAGGCGTTCGACTACCCGTACGCGCAGATCGCCGACATCATCCAGGGGTCGGAGGCGTCGGCGCGGCAGCTCGTCAGCCGCGCGCGCAAGCACCTCGCCGAGCAGCGGCACGTCCGCGAAGCGGGGCTGCAGGAGCAGCGCCGGATGCTGGAGGCGTTCCTCGAGGCGGCCCAGTCCGGCGACATCGGCGAGCTGGAGCGCATCTTCACCGCCGACATCGTCAGCTACTCCGACGGCGGCGGCCTGGCGCGCGCGTCCCGCATCCCCGTGTTCACGCGCGAGACCGTCGCCATGTACGTGCACGCGTTCCACACCCGGTTCTGGGATGGGACCGTGCACGTCGTCGAGGCGAACGGCGGACCCGCGGCGGTGCTCGTGCGCGACGGCGCCGTCGTCGCCTTCGTCGCGCTCGACGTGACGGAGGACGGCATCCGCCGCCTGCAGTGGGTCCTCAACCCGCAGAAGCTCGAGCGCCTGCCCGTCCCCGCCTGACCTGTCACAGATCGCGACCCTGTCTTGTCTTAGCTCATGAAGGAATCGAGCTGAGACAGGGAGGCTGCGATGCGTCGGATCCTGGTGGTCGGCGGCGGATACGCCGGTTTCTACACCGCATGGAAGCTGGAGAAGAAGCTCCGGCGCGACGAGGCCGAGATCGTGGTGATCGACCCGCGGCCGTACATGACCTACCAGCCGTTCCTGCCGGAGGTCGCGGCCGGGTCGATCGAGGCGCGGCACGCGGCCATCCCGCTGCGCAGCCACCTGACGCGCACGCGCCTCATCCACGCAACGGTCACGCGCATCTCCCACGCGTCCAAGACGGTCTCGGTGCGCCCGGTGGACGGCGAACCGTTCGAGCTCGGCTACGACATCATCGTGGTCACGGCGGGCGCGGTGACGCGGACATTCCCCATCCCGGGCGTGGTCGAGAACGCCATCGGCATGAAGCACGTGGAGGAGGCGGTCGCCATCCGCGACCGGCTGCTGGACGCGTTCGATCGGGCCGCCGTGCTGCCTCCCGGGCCCGAGCGGTCACGGCTGCTGACCGTCGCGTTCGTCGGCGGCGGCTTCTCGGGCGTCGAGGGCTTCGGCGAGACGCTTTCGCTCGCGACGGCACTGCTGAAGTCGTATCCCGAGCTGCGGTTCTCCGACCTGTCGTTCCACCTGGTGGAGGCGCGGGACCGCATCCTGCCCGAGGTGACCGACGAGCCGGGACGCTGGGTGGTGCGCTCGCTGGAGCAGCGCGGGGCGCGCATCCACCTCGGCGCTCAGCTGGTGTCGGCGGACGGCGGCCACCTGGTGCTGTCGACCGGCGAGGAGTTCGACGCGCACACGATCGTCTGGACGGCCGGAAACGGCGCGAACCCCGTGGTCGCGAACAACACCGACCTGCCGGTGACCGCGCGCGGCTCCGTCATGGTGCGCGCGGACCTGCGGGTCGCGACGCCCGACGGCATCGTCTCTGACGCCTGGGCCGCGGGCGACGACGCGGCCGTGCCGGACCTCGCCTCGCCGATCGCAGGCGCGATCACCGTCCCGAACGCGCAGCACGCCGTGCGTCAGGCGAAGCGGCTGGCGAAGAACATCGTCGCGACGCTCCATGGCGAGGAGCCGAAGGACTACGTGCACCACAGCCTCGGCGTCGTCGCGACACTGGGACTCGGTAAGGGGATCTTCCAGTGGCGCGGCATCGTGATCACCGGGTTCCTCGCCTGGGTGATGCACCGCGGCTACCACGTTCTCGCCATCCCGACCTGGGAGCGGAAAGTGCGCGTACTGCTGGTCTGGGCGAGCGCCGTGGTGTTCGGCCGCGACATCGTCTCGCTGCTGTCGGTGCAGCATCCGCGCCGGGCGTTCACCGGCGGCGACCCCACCGAGCGCGAGCTCGCCGGGAGCCTCTGATGCCCGTCGATCGCAGGGTCCGCCCGGCCGTCACCGCGCGCCTCTCCCGCCTCGTCTCGGGTACCTCCGTCGGCCGCCGCACCGCCGCGCTGCGCGACGAGCTCAGGAGGCGGCGAGCGCCGCTCCACTGGACGAACCTCTTCGGGGTGGTCGCCCTCGCCTGCGTGGTCGTGCTGTTCGTGACCGGCTTCATCCTGATGTTCGTGTACACGCCATCGAGCGAGCGCGTGACCTACGACGGGCCGTACCTGCCGCTGGCGGGCGCGGAGATGTCGAAGGCGCTGCAGTCGACGCTCGCGATCTCGTTCGAGCTTCCGGGCGGCCTTCTGGTGCGGCAGGCGCACCACTGGGCGGCGCTGCTCCTTCCGGCTGCCCTCATCCTTCAGCTTGCGGTGACGTTCTTCACCGGCGCGTTCCGGCGGCCGCGACGCCTCTCCTGGCTGCTGCTGTTCGGTCTGCTGATCACGGCGCTCGCGGGCGGCTGGAGCGGCTACGCGCTGCCCGACGACATGCTCTCGGGCACCGGCCTGCGGATCGTCGAGGGGATCGTGCTCGGCATCCCGGTCGTCGGCACCTGGCTGTCGGCGCTGCTGTTCGGCGGCGAGTTCCCGGGGCGGATCATCGAGAACCTGTATCCGATCCACGTAGCCGTCGTCCCGGCGCTGCTGGTAGTGCTGATCGCGGCCCGGGCCCGCAGCGCGTACGTGAACGGGCCGGTGCAGTTCGCGGGACCGGGACGCACCGAGGACCGCGTGGTCGGGCTTCCGGTGTGGCCGAACCTGGCCGTGCGTGCTGGAGGTCTGTTCGCCGTCGTGACGGGCTGCCTGCTGCTGGTCGCCGCGACCGTCACCATCAGCCCGGTCTGGCTCTACGGTCCGTCGTCGCCCGGCGACGCGTCCGCGGGCAGCCAGCCCGACTGGTACACCGGCTTCCTCGACGGGGCGCTGCGCCTCGTCCCGCCCGGCTGGGAAGTGGAGTGGCTGGGGCGCACCTGGACGCTCGCGGTCCTGGTCCCGCTCGCCGTCGTCGGGCTGTTCCTCCTCACCGTGGCGGTCTACCCGTTCGTCGAGGAGTGGGTGACCGGCGACCACAGCGAGCACCGCATCCTGGACCGGCCGCGCAACGAGCCGACGCGCACCGGGCTCGGCGTCGCCGCCCTCGTCTTCTACGGGGCCCTGTGGGGAGCCGGGAGCGCCGACCTCGTCGCCACGCACTTCCACGTCACGGTCGAGTCGGTCGTCGCCTTGTACCAGGGGATCGTGGTGGCCGGCCCGATCATCGCCTTCCTGCTCACCCGGCGCATCTGCCTGGCGCTGCAGAAGCGCGACCGCGACATCCTGCTGCACGGCTACGAGACGGGGCGGATTGTCCGGCTGCCCGGCGGCGAGTACGTCGAGGTGCACGCGCGGGTGGATGCGGCCGAGCGGTACCGCCTGGCCGGACCAGTCGCCGCACGGCCGGAGGAGGCGCATCCGGACGAGGACGGACGGCTGCGGATCGGCGGCCGGGTTCGGGCAGCGCTGGCGCGGGTCTTCTTCGAAGAGAGGCTGCAACCCGTGGACGACGGCGACCCCGGTGGAGGACGAACGGATGAGGCGATCGAACGCGGTGAGGCGACGCGGCAGGCGGGCGCGGCGTGACGCCGGGGCCGAACGCGCGGCCGCCTTCCGCGACGCCTACCGGGCGGACGACCCGATCGCGCTCGCGCGGCTCCTCGCTCCCGACGTCTGCGTCGTCGTCGACACCGGCGGGGTGGCCGGAGCCGCCCAGGGACCGGCGGTCGGCACGACGGCCGCGCTGACGCTCCTCCGCGTCGCGCTGGGCGCGCCCGGCGCACTCCGCCTCGACATCCGGTCGGTCAACGGACGCGCGGGCGTGCTGGCCACGCGCGCCGGCCGGCCGGTTGCCGTCCTCGCGTTCGACGGCGATGCCGACGGGATCGGGCACGTGTGGGTCGTGACGAACCCGGTGAAGCTCGACCGGTGGTCTTAGCCGGGACTGCCCCGGACGGCAAGCCTTGTCACGAACCGCCCGGCTGTGCGGTCATCGCTGTAGCGCCAGGTCGGCGCCCCACGATCCGAAGGGACACCACCATGACCGATCAGAAGCCCACCGTCGTGCTCGTGCACGGTGCGTTCGCCGAATCCAGCAGCTGGAACGGCGTCATCGAACGCCTGCAGGCGCAGTCCGTCTCCGTCGTCGCCGCCGCGAACCCGCTCCGGAGCCTTTCGGGCGACGCCGCGTACGTGCGCGACGTTGTCGCGAGCATCGACGGTCCCGTCGTCCTCGTCGGCCACTCCTACGGCGGGATGGTCATCACCGAGGCGGGCGCGAAGAACGACGCCGTGGTCGGCCTCGTCTACGTCGACGCGTTCGTGCCCGACCATGGCCAGAGCGCGCTGGACCTGTCCGGCGAGTTCCCCGGAAGTACCCTCGGCGACACGCTCGCCTCCTACCCGCTCGCCGACGGCGGCGTGGACCTGGCGATCCGGCCCGATGCCTTCCATCACCAGTTCGCGGCGGACGTCGACGACCGCACGGCGGCCCTCATGGCCGTGACGCAGCGCCCGGTCGCGCAGGCGGCACTCGCGGAGGGTCTCCCGACGGACGCGCCGGCGTGGAAGACCGTGCCCAGCTGGTGCGTGTTCAGCGACGCGGACCTCAACATCCCGGTGGCGGAGCACCGTGCCGGCGCCGAGCGGGCCGGCGCCCGCGGCGTGCGGGAGGTGCCGGGCGGATCCCACGCGCTGAGCGTCTCGCAGCCCGGGCCGGTGGCCGAAACCATCCTGGAGGCACTCGCAGCCCTGCGCTGAGCGCGGCGCCGCGCGGCGCATGCCTCCCGGCCGGCCCGGCGGATTCCCAGCCGGGCCGGCCGCCCCGCCGGTACAGTGGAGGCATCAAGGGGAGTACTCCCGCTTGCAGTGAGTCCGTCATTACGGATGCGCCATCGCATCCCGGGCCGCTGGTCCTGCAGCCGAGTCGGCCGGGGCGGAGGAGACCTTGGCGAGTCGCTACGCCTATCCCCTTGGAGTCCCGGTGCAGGTCACCCCGCTCATCTGGATCATCACGATCGCCGTCACGATCGCGTTCTTCGTCTACGAGTTCTTCGCGCACGTCCGCAAGCCGCACGAGCCGACCATCGGCGAGTCGGCGCGCTGGTCCGCCTTCTACATCGGCCTCGCGCTGCTGTTCGGCGTCGGCGTCGGCCTCGTCTCGGGCTGGAACTACGGCGGCGAGTACTTCGCCGGCTACCTCACCGAGAAGGTGCTGTCGGTCGACAACCTGTTCGTGTTCCTGCTGCTGATGTCGGCGTTCGCCGTGCCGAAGGCGTACCAGCAGAAGGTGCTGATGATCGGCATCATCATCGCCCTCGTGCTGCGCGGCATCTTCATCGCGGTGGGCGCGACGCTGATCGAGAACTACTCGTGGATCTTCTACCTCTTCGGCGCGCTGCTCCTGTTCCTGGCCTGGCGTCAGGCGTTCGCCTCGCACGATTCCGACCCCTCC
Organism: Leifsonia xyli; assembly: GCA_001647635.1. Taxonomy (NCBI): domain Bacteria; kingdom Bacillati; phylum Actinomycetota; class Actinomycetes; order Micrococcales; family Microbacteriaceae; genus Leifsonia; species Leifsonia xyli. Next base: position 1,994,270 of record CP014761.1, read on the forward strand.
GACAACCGCGCTATGCGGTTCCTGCGCCGACACCTCCCGGTGACCGACGAGTACCACCGCGACCGGCTCACGGTGAAGAAGGACGGCCGCCGCTTCGTCACGCCGATGCTGCTCACCATCGTCGCGATCAGCCTCATCGACGTCGTCTTCGCGGTGGACTCCATCCCCGCCATCTACGGACTCACCAGTGAGGCGTACATCGTGTTCACCGCGAACGCGTTCGCGCTGATGGGTCTCCGCCAGCTGTTCTTCCTCATCGGCGGCCTGCTCGAGCGGCTGGTCTACCTGTCGCAGGGCCTCGCGGTCATCCTCGGCTTCATCGGCGTGAAACTGGTCTTCCACGCACTGCACGTCAACGAGCTGCCGTTCATCAACGGCGGCGAGCCGGTGAAGTGGATCCCCGAGATCCCGATCTGGTTCTCGCTGACGTTCATCGGCCTGGTCATCGCCGTCGCGGCGGTGCTCAGCCTCCGGAAGACGCGGAAGGCGCCGGAGGGACGCGACGACCGAGAGACCGGCTCACTGACCGACGCCCGCACCACCGACTGAGCCACCGGCGTCGCGCCGGGCGAGCTGCTCCCGCACGCGCGGGAGCAGCATCGCCACGGCCTCGTCGACGACCGCGTTCACGCGCTCCGGCGCCAGCCGGCCCGCGACCACGAGCGCGCCGATCCCTTCGAGCGTCCCCGCCAGGAGGTACGGCATGGCTCCGACCGGCTCACCCGGCACCTCGCCGAGCAGCTCGGCGCCCAGGGCGTAGAAGCGGGCGGCGGCCTCCGCATCGGGTTCGCCGGGGAGCGGCTTCCGGGCGAACATGAGCGCGACGAGCGGTCCGTTCTCGATCGCGAAGCGGACGTGGGCGTGCGCGTACGCGGTCAGCCGCTCGTCGAGGTCCTCGTCGCCGGCGGAGCGGCGCAGGTCGGCGGTCAGCTCGTCGAACCCTTCCGCGGCGAGCGCCGCCAGCAGCGCGTCGCGGTCGGCGAAGTGCCTGCTCGGAGCGGCGTGGCTGACCCCGGTGCGGCGGGCGAGCTCTCGGAGCGTCACTGCGTCCGGCCCGTCCTCCACCAGAAGGCGGCGACCTTCGGCCAGCAGCGCCTCGCGCAGCGAGCCGTGATGGTAGGTCGAATCCACCCGTCGATCCTACCCGGATGTAGTCATTGACAACAATGTAGTCGGTGTCTACATTGGCATACATGGCCGATTACAGCGCATCCTCCCTCCCCGATCTCACGGACCGGACCGCGATCGTCACGGGTGCCTCCAGCGGAATCGGACGCGCAACCGCCCGCGCTCTCGCCGCAGCCGGCGCGCACGTGGTGCTCGCCGTCCGCGACGAGGCGAAGGGCCGAGCCGTCGCGGACGGCATCCCGGGATCGACGGAGGTGCGCCCGCTCGACCTCGGCGACCTGTCATCGGTCCAACGGTTCGCCGCGGACTGGACCGGACCTATCCACGTGCTGATCAACAACGCCGGTGTCTACGCCCGCGCGCTCACCCGGACGGCGGACGGGTTCGAGCTGGACCTCGGGACCAATCACCTCGGGCACTTCGCGCTGACCACACTGCTGCTCCCGCACGTCACCGGCCGCGTCGTCACGCTCGCCTCCCAGGCGGAGCGGATGGGGCGTCTGGACCTCGGCGACCTGAACTGGGAGCGGCGGCCCTACGATCCGGCGCGTGCGTACAACGACTCCAAGCTCGCCAACCTGCTGTTCACCGCCGAACTGGACCGCCGCCTCCGCGGACGCGGGTCGGCCGTGCGGGCCGTGGCGGCGCATCCCGGCCTGGTGACGACGGCGATCTACGACGCTCCCGCAGGGAGCCGCCGCAACCTGTTCGACCGCCTGCTCCCCCACCTGGGTCAGGACGCGGAGCACGGCGCCCTGCCGGCGCTGTACGCGGCAACCGAGGAGGTGCCGGGCGGCGCGTTCGTCGGGCCGCAGCACCTCCTGCACATGCGCGGCGGCGCTCAGCCCATCTCGCGTTCGGCTCGCGCGTCCGACCCCGACCTGGCCGGCCGCCTCTGGCAGGCGTCGGAGGTCATGACGGGCGTGGCTCTGCGGAGCTGAGCGGCCGCCCGGACCGGTCGTTGCGCCACGCCCGCAAGGTGTGGCGGTAGCCAACGAGCTCGTGGCCGACGACCTCGACCACGGCGCCGAGGGCGACCAGTCCGATGACGACGCTGAGCGCGGTCAGCTCGCCCGGCTGGTCCAGGTCGATTCCCTCGCCGGGATGGGTCAGCGCGCCGACGACGACGGCTGCGGCGAGCGGCGCCAGGGTCACCAGCAGCAGCGGCAAGTGGGTGAGATCGAAGGAGTGGAGCAGAACGCTCCACGTCAGGAAGATCAGCACGATGGTGAGAGCCAGCGGCACCGCCAGGGCCAGCGCCACACCGAGCAGGGAGACGCTTCCGCTCTCCATCGCGATCGTGGTCAGGTGCAGCCCGGCGCCGATCGCCGCGATGGAGCCGAACAGGGCGAGGTGCGCATAGCGCCAGCCGAACGCCCGCTCCGGTCGCCGCTCCAGTACGAGTCGCGACGGGACGAGGAAGTACGTCCACCACACGGCCGCCGCCATCACCAGACCCGAGGAGGCGATCAGCACCGCCTCCGGCGACCACCCGGCCGTCGCGATGAGCGTTCCCACGGCCGAGGTCGTCCCGGCGATCACCTCGCCGATGGTGATGATGGTGAGCAGCGCGAACCGCTCGGCCAGATGTCCCGCGTTCCACGGCGAGAAGCCGTAGAGCCGGGTCGCGACGACGGGAGCGATCATCTCGAACAGCGCCACCACGATCAGGGCCGCGACCGTGACGGCGGTCGGCAGCGGGACGATCGCGGTGAGCAACCAGCAGACCTGGGCGATCGAGATGATCACCACATACGACAGCGCGTTGCGCCGATGCTCCGGGTCCTCGCGAGAGGCGCGCAGCCACAGGAGGATCTGCGGAACACGCATGATGATGTAGCCGAGCACCATGAGCAGATTGTTCGGACTCTCGCCGTGCGCCGCCCGCTCGAAGCTCACCGGGAGCCCGTAGGTGAGCACGATGACGCCGATCATCTGCACGATGGTCGCCAGCCGGAAGAGCACGTCGTCATTGCCGTACGCCGAGGCGAACCAGGTGAAGTTGAGCCACGCCCAGCTGACCGCCCAGACCGCGAATGCGTACGCGCCGATCGCAGGCCAGATGTCGCCGTGGGCGAGCTGCTCGGCCAGCTGGTCGGAGGCGGCGGCGAAGGCGACGACGTAGGTCAGGTCGTACAGCAGCTCCAGCGGGGTGGTGGTGCGACCGCGCTCGCGCGGGTCGCGTCCCCGCATCGGACGCATCCGGTGCCGGAGCTCGAGCTGCAGTTCGTCGTCGAAATCCGCCATGCGCATCCCCTCCCCGTCCGCGCCGAGTCTCGCGCATCCGCACGCGCGGGGGAAGAGCAGCGGGTCAGGCGCCGGCGATGCGGTCCTCGAGCAAGGCGAGCAGGGCCTCGGCGGCGCGGCCCGGACGCTGCCGCGCGATGGCGTTCAGCCGCCAGTCGACCTTCTCGCGCAGCGGGCGCACGACCGCGCCGGGAGCGGGGATGATGGTCAGCTCGGGCAGCGCGGCGACCCCGAGTCCGGCGGCCACGAAGCGCGGGATCTCGCCCAGGTCGGCCAGCTCCGTCGGGACGCGGCGGGTCAGCCCGAGCCCGGCGAACGCGCGGTCCAGCGACACCCGGTTGCCGAAGCCGGCACGCGCGTCCACCCACGGCTCGTCGGCCAGATCTCCCAGCGACACCGCGCGCTTCCGGGCGAGTGGATGCGCCTCCGGCAGCACCGCGCGGAACGGCGAGTCGGCGAGCGGCCGCGTCAGCAGGTCGGGCACCGCGTCGGGCAGGCCGTGGAACGCGATGTCGAGCCTGCCCTGGCGCACGTCCTCGATGAGACCGGTCGACCCGCTCGGCGACGGCCCGAGCCGGAGGTCGACGGCGGGGTGGCGGCGGTGGAACTCGCCCATGATCCCAGGCAGGTCGACGGTCGTCAGGTTGGTGAAGATGCCGACGCGGACCGTCCCGCGCAGCGGCCCGTCGCGGTCGGCGAGCTCCCGCATCCGGTCGACGCTGCGGAGCGCCGCGCGCGCCTCAGCGAGCACCGACTCCCCAGCGTCGGTGAGGCGGACGCCGTGCGCGTCCCGCTCGAACAGCGGCGTGCCGAGTTCGCGCTCCAGGCTCTGGATGCCGGCCGACACCGTCGACTGGGCCGCGAACACCCGCTCCGCAGCGCGCGTGAAGCTCTGCTCGTCGGCGACCGCGACGAGGTACTCGAGCTGGCGCGTGTCCATGGCTTTCATCGTATCCGTCGATGCTCAGCATCGTCTATTTCCGTTGGACTCGATGGAAGCGCTGGAGCATCATCGAAGCATGACCGCCCTCCTCGACACCCCAGCAGACGTCCGCCGGCCGTTCCACCTCCGCCACGGAGCCGGCTTCTGGGTCATCGCCGCGGCGTTCTTCGCGGTGATGGCGTTCTCCACCATCCCGACCCCGCTGTACGCGCTGTACCAGGCGCGGGACGGGTTCCCGACCTGGGTGGTGACCGTCATCTTCGCCGCCTACGCGGTCGGCGTCATCGCGAGCCTCTTCCTCATCGGCCACCTGAGCGACTGGGCGGGACGCCGCCGGATGGTGCTGATCGCCGTGCTGATCGAGATCGTCGCCGCCGCGCTGTTCCTGGTCTGGAACGACGTGGCCGGGCTCATCGTCGCGCGCACGCTGTCCGGGATCGGCGTCGGGGCGCTCACCGCGAGCGCCACCGCGCACCTCAGCGAGCTGCGGGCGGTGGCCAAGCCCGAGGAGGGGCCGCGGCTCGCCGGGACGGTGTCGACCGTCGTCAACACCGGCGGCCTCGCCCTCGGGCCACTGATCGGCGGCGCGTTCGCGCAGTTCCTTCCCGCACCGCTGCTGCTTCCGTACGCGGTCTTCCTCGTCCTGCTCGCGGTCGCCGCGGTCGCCGTCGCCCTCGTGCCCGAGACGGTGGAGCGCGCGGAGGAGCGCCCGGCCTACCGCCCCCAGCGCATCTCGCTTCCGGCCGAGGCGCGCGGCGCCTTCTCCGCTGCCGCGGTCGCCGCGTTCGCCGGGTTCGCGGTCTTCGGACTATTCACCTCCCTCGCGCCGAGCGTGCTCGCGGGGACGCTGCACCAGACCTCTCACCTGCTAGCCGGCGCCGTCCCCTTCGCCGTGTTCGCCGCCTCCGCCGTATCGCAGATCGTGTTCGCCCGACTCTCCGGACGGGCGCAGCTCGTGCTCGCGCTCGTGCTGATGCTGCTCGGCCTCGGCAGTCTGGCGGCCGGCGTGCTGCTGGAGTCGCTCGCGGTGTTCGTCGTCAGCGGGGTGCTCGCCGGCGCGGGCGTCGGCCTGCAGTTCCGCTCGGCGATCGCGGCGGCCGCCTCACTCGCGGCGCCGGAGCGTCGTGGTGAGGTGCTGGCCGCGATCTTCCTGATCGCCTACATCGGCCTGGCGCTGCCGGTGCTGCTGGTGGGTGTCGCACTCATCCTCTGGCCGCTGGACCCGGTGCTCGTGGTCTTCGTGACCGCGATCGCGGTGCTGTCGGTGCCCGCCGGGCTCCGGATGCTGCGCCGGGCCTGAGCCGGGCTGCAGCTTCCGAAACGGAGGAGTCTCCCGCCCCGACGGACCGGACCACCTCCGTTTCACTGCACTCAGCGGTGTGTCCCCGCCGATCTCCTCCGTTTCGAACACGACCGAACGTCTAGGGTCGGAACATGCCGAGCACCGACACCGACCGCCCGATCGCCCTCATCACCGGAGCCTCGCGCGGCATCGGCCGCGCCATCGCCGTCGAGCTGGGGCGCACGCACCACATCCTGGTCGGCGGGCGGGATGCGGACGCGGTGGCCGCCGTCGTGGCTGGGCTGCCGTCGGCCGAGCCGTACGTCGCGGATCTCGTGGCCGACCTGAGCGGCACCTCGCTGCCTGCGCTCCCCGACCGGCTGGACGTGCTCGTCCACTCCGCGGGCGTCGAGGACGGCGGGACGGTCGAAGCAACGGATGCGGAGACCTGGCAGCACGTCTTCGAGGTCAACGTGTTCGCCGTGGCCGCGTTGACGCGGCGAGCCCTCCCTGCGCTCCGCGCCGCGCGCGGCCTGGTCGTCGCGATCAACAGCGGCTCGGGCCTCACGAGCGGCCCGGGCGGCGGGGTCTACGCCGGGTCGAAGTTCGCCCTCCGGGCCCTCACCGACGCACTGCGGGAGGAGGAGCGGCCGCACGGCGTGCGCGTGACGAGCATCCATCCCGGACGCGTCGACACGGACATGCAGCGCGCGCTCGTCGCCCGGGAGGGCCACGAGTACGACCCAATTTATACGATGACGCCCGAGATGGTGGCCGCGACCGTGCGCGTCGCCGTCGACCTCCCGCCTTCCGGAACGGTCGAATCCCTGAGCGTGCGCCCCTTCAACCGCCGCTGACGCGCCTCAGGCGCCTTTGTGCTCCTCGGGCCCGCCGCCCGAGGTCGTGTCCTCGCCGGGCTCGGACTGGCTGCCGTCGGAGTTTGAGCCGTCGGGCAGCTCGTCGGCGTCGGGGCGCTGGTTCTCGTCGCTCATCGCGTTCCTTCCGTTGGTATCCTGACCGCGCGACCGTACCCCGGTCGCGCGGCGCCCGCTAGGAGAGACCCGTACCCGCGCCGCTACACGTTCGTCACGGCCCTCCCCTACACTGCCACCGTGACGACGGAGGGACCGAAGAGATGAGCGAGACCGGCATCGACCCCGCGGTGCCGCCGAGCGGGCCCGGATGCGTCGAGTGCACGCAGAACGGCGACTGGTGGGTGCACCTGCGGCGCTGCGCGGAGTGCGGGCACATCGGCTGCTGCGACGACTCGCTCAACACGCACGCGAGCAAGCACGCGGCGAGCACCGGGCATCCGGTCATCCAGAGCTTCGAGCCCGGGGAGGACTGGTTCTGGGACTACCGGCGCCAGACCTTCCTGAGCGGCCCCGAACTCGCGCCGCCGGTCAGCCGCCCGGAGAACCAGACCGTCCCCGGCCCGGCCGACCGCGTCCCGCACGACTGGCAGCGCCTGCTCGAGCAGCGCCACTAGCCGTCGAGCACAGGAAAAACGTCGCGATTCGCTTACGACGGCGGCGTTTTTCCTGTGCTCGGGGGCTGCCGTCCGGCGGGTCAGTGGCGGTACTGCGCGGCGGGGTGGCGGTCGGGCAGGCGGCTGTTGCCCGCGCCGAACAGGCGCTCGCGCAGCGTGACGGGCGCGTCGCCCTCGGCCGGCATCCGGCCGCGGCGCCGCAGCTCCGGGATGACCAGCTCGGCGAAGTCGCGGGCGGTGTCGAACGAGTGGTACTGGCGCAGGTTGATGCCGTCCAGGCCGTCCTCGTCCAGCCAGCGCTCGATCTCGTCGGCGACCGTCTTCACGTCCCCGACGACGAGGAAGCGCTCATCGCGTCCGTACTTCACGAAGTCGAGCGCCTGCCCGACCGTGCGGTCGAGCGGCAGGAACGGCACGCGCTCGGCCGGGAACTCCGCCCGCTCCAGCGCCTCGCGCACCGTGATGTCGCGCGGGAACGCCGTCAGGTCGATCGGCAGGCTGCTGTGCGCGAGCATCCCGTCGAGGCTGACGTTCTCGCGGTAGAGGCGCCACTTGTCCTCCGCCTCCTCCTGCGTCCGGCCGACGATGACGCCGGCCATCGCGATGAAGCGCAGGTCGTCGCGGTCGCGGCCCTGCTGCTCGGCGGCGTCCCGCATCCCCTCGGTGTTGCGGCGGAACTCCTCGCTCGTGCGGCCGCCGGTGAAGACGACCTCGGCGTGGCGTCCGGCGAACGCGATCCCCGCCGGTGACCCGGTCGCCTGGAACAGCAGCGGCGTGCGCTGCGGCGACGGATGCACAAGGTGCGGCCCGGCGACCCGGTGCCGCTCGCCGACGTGGTCGATGTAGCGGACCTTGGACGGGTCGGTGAAGACGCCCGTCGCACGGTCGGCGACCACCGCATCGTCGTCCCAGGATCCCTCCCACAGCTTGTAGAGCACCTCCAGGTACTCGTCGGCATAGCGGTAGCGGAGGTCGTGCGGGATCTCGGCGTCGAGGCCGAAGTTGCGGGCCGCGTTCGGCAGGTAGGAGGTGACGATGTTCCAGCCGATGCGTCCCTTCGTCAGGTGGTCGAGCGTCGACATGCGGCGGGCGAAGGCGAACGGCGGCTCGTACGTGGTCGAGAAGGTGACACCGAAGCCGAGCCGGTCGGTCACCGCCGCCATCGCCGGAACGAGCAGCAGCGGGTCGAGGTTCGGGATCTGCAGTCCCTCCCGCAGAGCGGTCTCCGGGCCGTCGCGGAACACGTCGTACGCGCCGACGACGTCCGCCAGGAAGAGCCCGTCGAATCCACCGTGCTCCAGCAGCTGCGCCAGCTCCACCCAGTAATCGAGGTCGGCGAAACGCTCGCGGTTGTTGCCGGGGAGCGGCCAGAGCCCGTGCGTGATGTGGCTGGGCGTCGCCATCTCGAACAGGTTGACGAACAGCTGCTTGGGCTCGGTCACGCGATCTCGCTTTCGGGGAGGGGACACCGCGAGTGTACGCAGCCGGCGCTCACTCGCCGTCCGGGACGACGACCACCTTGCCACGGAGCTCGCCCGACGCCGCCTCGGCGTGCAGCGCGGCGACCTCGCTGAGCGGGATGCGGCGGTCGACCTGCACCCGCAGCTCACCGCGGTCCACGCGCGCGACCAGCTCGGCCAGCTGCTCCACGTCGCTGCGGACGAAGACATTCACCGCGCGCACGCCGCGCGCGTCGTCACCGGGGGCGGGCATCCACGCGGTACTGCTCACGACGACCCCGCCGTCCCGGACGCGGCCCACCAGGGCGCGGAACTCGTCGGGCGAGATGGGCGCCAGGTTGAGCAGCACATCCACCGGCTCCGCGACAGCGTCGACGACATCGGTGCTGGTGTGGTCGATCACCTCGTCGGCACCGGCGGCGATCACCGCGACGCGGCTGCGCGGGCTGGCCGTCGCGATCACGACGGCCCCGGCCTGCTTCGCGAGCTGCACCGCGTAACCGCCGACCGCGCCTCCCGCGCCGCTGATCAGCACCCGCTGGGCCGCCTCGAGCCCGGCGTCGTCGAACAGCGCCTGCCAGGCGGTCAGGCCCACCGACGGCAGGGCCGCCGCGTCGGCGAGCGGGATGCTCGTCGGGGCTGCGGCGAGCGCGTCGGCCGGTGCGATGACGTACTCGGCGTCCGCTCCGTCGGCGACCATCGGCAGGAATCCGATGACCGCATCGCCCACGGCGAGTCCTTCGACGCCGGGGCCGACCGCGTCGACCGTTCCCGACACGTCGTAGCCGGGAGTGTGCGGAAGCGCCACCGGGATCACCTCGCGCAGGTTGCCACTCCGGATGCCGTTGTCGGCCGGGTTGAACGCCGCGCCGGCCACGCGGATGCGGACTTCGCCGCGGCCGGGGACCGGCACGTCGACGTCTTCGTAGCGCAGCTCGTCGGGGCCGCCGTACTGGTGGAAGCGCACTGCCTTCATGATCTTCTTCTCTCGCGTTGTTCGTTTTGCTTCGAATTCGAAGCACATGAGCGACGATAACACTGCTTCGAATTCGAAGCAACGTATAATTTTCTCATGCCCGACACGCCTCCCGCCCTCGACCCGGCTCAGCTCGGCGCGTACTTCGCGTTGATCGAGACCGCGAGCCTCCTGCGTCACGCGGTCGAGCAGCAGCTGCGTGAGGCGGGCGATCTCAGCTACGTGCAGTTCCAGCTCCTGGCTCGGCTCGGGGACGCGCCGGACGGCAGCTGCGGGATGACGGAGCTCGCCGACGGCGTCGTCTACAGCCGCAGCGGCCTCACCTACCAGGCGAGCCTGCTCGAGAAGGCGGGCCTGGTCACGCGCGGTCCGGCGGCCGAGGACGAGCGCGCCACCACCGTCACCATCACCGCTGCGGGCCGGGCAAGGCTGGCCGCGGTGTTCCCGGGGCACATCGAGATCCTCAATCGGATGCTGTTCGACTCCCTCTCGCCCGACGGGACGGTCGAACTGCAGCAGCTGCTCGCCCCGGTGGTCCGCCACATGCGCTCGCTGCCGCCGCGCTCCGCATCCACGCGGCGCGGCCGGCGCGGCTGAGCGCTCGAAGGCCTGGCCGCCCGCGCCCTCCCCGGTTAGCGTGGGCGGCATGAGCCCCTCGTCGAAGTCGGAGACCTTCCTGGATGTGGACGGCGAGGAGGTGCGCATCTCCAGCCCCGAGAAGGTCGTCTTCCCGGAGCCCGGCCTGACCAAGCTCGATCTCGCGCGCTACTACATCGCCGTCTCGGAGGGTGCGCTGCGCGGCGCCGGCGGGCGTCCGATGGTGCTGAAGCGGTTCGTGAAGGGCCTGTCGCAGGAGCCGTTCTTCCAGAAGCGGGTGCCCGAGGGCCACCCGCCGTACATCGACACCGCCACCCTCCACTACGCCCGCGGCACCTCTGCCGAGGAGGCCGTCGTCCGGAACGCGGCCGGGCTGGCGTGGGTGTCGAATCTCGGATGCCTCGACCTCAACCCGCACCCCGTCCGGGCCGAGGACCTCGACCATCCCGACGAGCTCCGCGTGGACCTGGACCCCATGCCGGGCGTCGACTGGTCGCAGATCGTGGATGTGGCGTTCATCGCGCAGGACGTCCTCACCGATCACGGACTCGTCGGCTGGCCGAAGACGAGCGGATCGCGCGGACTGCACATCCTGGTCCGCATCGCACCGCAATGGACGTTCGCCGACCTGCGTCTCGCGGCCGAGACGCTGGCCCGCGAGGTGGAGAACCGCGCGCCGGGGCTGGCCACGGCGCGCTGGTGGAAGGAGGAGCGGGGAGAGAGCGTCTTCGTCGACTTCAACCAGAACGCGAAGGACCGGACAGTCGCGTCGGCGTACTCGATCCGCCCCCTCCCGGACGCGCGCGTCTCTACGCCGCTCGATTGGGACGAGGTGCGCTCACGGCGCCCCGAGGAATTCACGGTGCGGACCGTGCTGGAGCGTTTCGCCGAGCGCGGCGACGCGCACGCCGGCATCGACGAGACCGTCGGGTCGCTGGACGGCCTGCTCGCTCTCGCGCGCGAACTCGGTCCGGCGGAGAAGCCGCCCCGCTCGGGCGACGGCGAGGGCCGCCGGGTCTCCCAGATGCCGCTGATCGAGGTCGCCCGCACCAAGACGAAGCCGGAGGCGCTGGAGGCGCTCGACCGCTGGAAGGCGGAGAATCCGGACGCCGCGGGCAAACTCCATCCCGCGGACGAACTGGTCGACGGCATGCGCGGCTCGAGCTCGCTCTGGTACCGCGTGCGGATCAACCTGCAGCACGTGCCGGAGGCGGAGCGCCCGGAGCAGGGCGCGCTGCTGGCCGACTACGACCCGTGGGCCGGGCGCGGTCCGGCAGGCGCCGGGCAGGGCTGATGACCCACAGTGTCGAGCCGCTTCGTAATGACGCGCGGGCGTGCGCGACGCGTAGAGCTGGGCGAGGAACGCGTTGTGCTCGGCCTGGCGCTCGTAGCCGACGCTGTCCCGCGTGCAGTCCGGACACCAGTGGCCGCCGGTGAGGATCAGGAACGGGCTGGCGGCGAAGATGTGGCCGAACGCGCAGCTCCAGATCAGCGGCTCGCGGCGGGACCCGGCCGTTCGCTGGATCAACCGGAGTAGGCGCCGCTCATCGCATTCGCCAACGGCGTCACGGTCAGCAGGACGAGCCCGGCCGTCCCGCCGCTCCCGGTGAGGGCCACTCCGTTGCTGCCCGCCGCGGGGAACACCAGATCCGTGAGGGAGGCCCGGCCGCCCTGGGCGAACGCCTCGAGCGAGGTCTTGTCCAGATACAGCTCCAGCCGCAGCAGGCCGTGATCGAGCGGGACGACCGTCCCATCCACGCTCGGGAACGCGCTGTTGAACCCGACGTCGCCCGCGTGCGTCCGGTCCACGCTCAGCGTCTTGGTCGCGGTGTCATACGACACACCGAGGTACTGCGACCCGTCGGCCGACCGGAGCAGCTGGAGTCCGAAGCTCTTCGCCGAGCCGGCGGCGAGCACCGCATCCACGCGCACGGCGTTGGCAGGCGTCGTGACCTTCAGCGGCTTCGTACCGGCCGGGATGGCGGTGGGCGGCGCGATCTGGACCTTGCCCAGCTGCGCCAGCGCGCTCACCTGCGGGACGACCGCCTGGACGATCCGTGGCTGCCCGTCGATCGTGCGCAACGACAGCAACCGGGGGACGGATTGGGAGCCACGCCAGCCGTCGGACGGGATGGTGTTGGCGTAATCCCAGTTGTTCATCCATCCCAGCATGATCCGCTTGTTCGAGGGGGCGTCGTTGAAGGTGACGGCCGCGTAGAAATCGCGCCCCTCGTCGATCCAGTGGGCCCGCTTCACGGAGCTCAGCGCGGGCTGGTCGGAGAGCGTGAACTGGTCGGCGATGAGGTGGCCCCACCCGCCGGTGCTGAGATCGACGAGCTGGAGCTGCGCCTGCTGACCCTGGAGGTCGCTCAGGTCCCAACTCGCCCAGTCGAGGGTGCCGCTGTCGTTGCCCGTCGCGGTGCGGACGACCTTCCCGTTGACGATCAGATTGGCGCCGGTCTCGGTGTTCCAGGGGCGCGCGATGGAGTCCGAGAAGACGACGTTGTCGACCATCAGGTGCCCCCAACCGGCGCTTCCGTCGTTCTGGTCGACGACCTGCAGGGTGGCCTGGCGGCCGAGGTAGGCGGACGCATCCAGGTAGACCCAGTCCATGCTGCCGGAGTCGTTGCCCGTGACGCTCGCGACGACCGCGCCGTCGACGACGAGGTTCACGGCGGTCGGGCCGGCCTGGCCCCACGGGTGCTTGCCGCCCGCGGTGAGCAGGTCGATGTACGGGTGGGTGATGGTGAAGGCGGGGGAGGTGATAGTGCCCTGCGCGCTGTCGCAGCCCGCCTGGCAGGTGTCTAGCACGCCGTTTCCGAGCTGTCCGCTCAGGTTCTCCTTCGACGGCGCGATGCCGGCGAAGTCGCCCGTGCCGGTCCAGCCCGGGAGGGAGTCGCCCTCGAAGTCCTGGAACGTGTCACCGGCCGGTGCCGCGATCGACCCTCCCTCGACGTAGGGATGCTTCCCGCCCGCGATGAGGAAGTTGAGGTTCTTCTTGTCGATGGTGAACGCGGGCGAGGTCAGCGTCCCCGTCTCGGCGTCCGAGTGGTGGAAGGTGTCCACGTACCCCGTGCCGAGGGCGCCCGAGACGCCGGTGTCGTGTGCGGGGCCGTCGCCGAACGCGGTCCCCGTCGTCGTCCATCCGGCCCCGTAGGTCGGGGACTCGAAGTCGTTGATGACCGTGCCGGCCGGTGCCGTGTACGGAGGCTCGCCGTTCGTGAATGTCGTCCCGTCGAAGGAGCCGACGAAGTACTCCGCCTTCCCCGCCACGTTGACCGTGAGCACCCACTTCGTGGCGTCCGCCTTGCCGTCCAGCTGCATCGGGAACAGGTCGGGGCACTCCCACACCGCAGACGTCACGCCGTCCGGGCCGAACTCGCTCTTCTCCGTCCAGTTCTTGAGGTCGGTGGAGCCGTAGATCGCGACCTTGTGCTGGTCGGACAGCACGACCACCATCCGCCACTCCTTCGCCGGGGCGTACCAGAACACCTTCGGGTCACGGAAGTTGTGGGAGCCGATGTCGATGACGGGGTTGTCCGCGTACTTGGTCCAGGTGGTTCCGCCGTCGTTGCTGTACGCGATCGACTGCCGCTGGACGCCGGTTGCGCGGACCGCGCTGGTGTAGACGGCCACCAGCGGGCCGGTCGTGCCGGTGCCGAGCCCGCTGGTGTTCGTGCTGTCGTTCACGACACTGCCCGACCACACCTCCTCGTCCGCATCGGACGGGATGGCGATCGGCAGCTGCTTCCAATGGGTGAGGTCCGTGCTGACGGCGTGCCCCCAGGAGGCGTTGCCGCCCGTGTTCCCGGTCGCGTTGTACTGGTAGAAGAGGTGGTACTTTCCGCCGTAGTAGATGAGTCCGTTGGGGTCGTTCATCCAGTTCTGCTGTGGCGTGTAGTGGTAGTAGGGCCGGCTGTCGGAGGGGGTGGCCGCGAGGGCGGGCGTCGTACCTCCGGCGATACCGCCCACAGCGACGACCGCCGCGATCGCGATCGTGGTGAACCGTTGTGATGTCTTCATCGACTCGACTTTCGTTCTAGGTGGTGAGGTGCAGGCTCCGTGATCTGGCGAGAGCCTCTACTTCGGGGAGGGTGGGCGGCATCGCTCCCGCCCGGGCGACGGTGAGCGCGGCGACGGCGGAGGCCGTCTCGCCGATGGTCCGCAGAGACGCCTCGGAGACGTGGCCCGCGAGCAGCTCGGCGCGCGCGCCGGTGTGCGCCACGCCGGCGAGCAGTCCGGCCATGTAGGCGTCGCCCGCGCCGATCGTGTCGACGACCGTGGTCGGGATGGCCGGAAGCTCCACCTCGGCGTGACTGCCACGGAGGATGCTCCCGTGTGCGCCGCGCGTGAGGACCGCCACGCGGGTCCCCTGTTCCAGCACCCAGTCGAGCACGGCGCGGTGCGCCCAGCCCGGGAACAGCCAGGCGGCGTCCTCGTCGCTGAGCTTGGCGAGGTGGGCGTGACGGCAGTACCACCCGACCAGGTCCCGTAGCTGCGCCGCGTCGCCCATCAGCGCCGGGCGGATGTTCGGATCGAAGCTCACGAGGGTCCCCGGAGCCACTGCCTCCACCAGCTGCCGGACCGCGCCGGATCCGGGCTCGCGGAGGGCGCCGATCGAGCCGGTGTGGAAGAGCTCGGCCGGCGGCACCGCGGGAGCCCGCAACTCCCAGGTCAGCGAGAAGTCGTACCCGGCCGCGCCGTCCGCATCGATGCGCGCCGTGGCGACCGACGTCGCCTTGCCTTCCGGCCGGTTGATCGTCTCCACGCCTGCCGAGCGGAGGTGGCCGGCGAGCAGCTCACCGTACGCGTCGTCGCCGAACTCCGTGACGAACGTGACCGGGACCCCCAGCCGGGCGAGCCCGAACGCCACGTTCAGCGGACTCCCGCCGGGATGCGCGCTGGAGGACGACCCGCGCTCGACCACATCCACCAGCGACTCTCCGACGACGAGCGCGCGGGGGGCGGTGGCCGGGTTCACGTCAGGGGTTCCAGCAACGTCAGGCGGGACGCGCCGCCGACGACGAGCGGAGCGAGGACTTCGTTGAACCGCTCGCAGTAGTCGGCGCTCTTGTGATCCTCGAAGGCGTCCTCGGACTCGTACTCCTCGTAGATGAAGAACTTCGCGGGGTCGCCGTCCGGGTTGAACGCCTCGAACCGCCGGTTTCCCGGCTCTTCGCGCACGCGGAGTCCGTAGCCGGTGAGCAGGGCGGCGACCTCGTCCTCGTTCCCCGGCAGCGCGTCCATCTCGGCGTAGAGGAATCGGCGGCCGCTCATTCCTTCTGGGCCCCCGTCATGATCGCGACGGCCTCGGTCATGGAGTGGGACTCCGGCGTGATCGTCGCCGCACGCTTGCCGAGACGCTGGATGTGGATGCGGTCGGCCACCTCGAACACGTGCGGCATGTTGTGGCTGATCAGGATGACGGGGACGCCCTTGTCGCGGAGGCGCTTGATCAGGTCCAGGACCTGGTTGGACTCGCGGACGCCCAGCGCGGCCGTCGGTTCATCGAGGACGACCACCTTGGAGCCGAACGCGGCGGCGCGCGCCACGGCGACGGCCTGGCGCTGGCCTCCGGAGAGGTTCTCGATCGGGACGGCGACGTCCTGCAGGGTCGAGATGCCGAGCTCCGTCAACTCCGCCTTCGCGCGCTGACGCATCGTCTTCGTGTCGACCATCCGCAGCACGGAGCCCAGGAATCCCGGGCGGCGGAGCTCGCGTCCGAGGTACATGTTCGCGGCCACATCCAGAGCGGGGGACACGGCGAGCGACTGGTAGACGGTCTCGATGCCCGCTTCGCGCGCATCCTGCGGCCGGCGGAAGTGGACGAGCTCGCCGTCGAGCCGGATCTCGCCCTCATCCGGGATCTCGGCGCCGGTGAGGCACTTGATCAGCGTCGTCTTGCCTGCGCCGTTGTCGCCGATGATCGCGAGAACCTCCCCCGCGTAGAGCTCGAGGCTGACGCCGTCCAGTCCCACGACGTGTCCGTAGGTCTTCACCAGCCGGCGGGCGGCCAGGACCGGGGTGCGGGTTTCGGTGATGGTGTTCACTTTCGGACCTTTCGAATCCACTGGTCGATGGAGACCGCGACGATGACGAGGACGCCGACCGCGAGGGTCTGGTAGAGAACGTCGAGTCCGGCGAGCGCGAGACCGTTGCGGAACACGCCGACGATGAGAGCACCGAGCAGGGTGCCCCAGATGTTGCCGCGACCGCCGAACAGGCTGGTCCCGCCGATGACCACGGCGGTGATCGCGTTGAGGTTGGCGTCGACCGCGGCGTTCGGGCTGGAGCCGAAGTCGCGGCCGATCTGGATCCAGGCCGTCAGCGCGACCACGGCGCCGGCGACGATGTAGACGCTGAGGAGGACGCGGCTGACGCGGATACCCGTCAGGCGTGCCGCCTCCTTGTCGTCGCCGACCGCGTAGACATGGCGGCCCCACGACGTGCGCCCGAGGACGAAGGACATCACGAGGTAGAGCAGGACCATGAGCAGTACGCCGAACGTGATGTCGACTCCGAAGATCTTGAGGGTCAGACCGGTCCAGGTGAGGATGGCGGGCATCGTGTTGCCCTGGACGGTCGCGCCGCTGGAGATCAGGAGGGTCAGGGCGGTGAAGATGCTCAGCGTCCCGAGCGTGACGATGAACGGCGGAAGGTTCAGCCGGGTGACGAGGAGGCCGTTGATGACCCCGGTGGCAAGGCCCGTGACGAGGCCGAGGAGCAGTGCGACGATACCCGGGAGGCCGAAGCTCACCGCCGCGTTGCCCATGACGATCGAGCTGAGGACCATCGCCGCGCCGACCGAGAGGTCGATGCCGGCGGTGAGGATCACCAGGGTCTCTGCGACACCCAGGGTGCCGATGACGGCGACCTGCTGCGTGATCAGCGACAAGTTCGTCGGCGCGAGGAACCGCGGGTTGATCGCGCCGAAGACGATGATGGACAGCACCAGGACGATCGCCGGGCTGATGGCGGGGTAGCGGTGGAGGACAGCGCGGACGCGCATCATCGGCGTCTGGCGGTTGATGAACTCGCTGGCGAGATTCAGCGATGACGTGGGAGGCGAAGACGTCGCGTTGGTGTTTGACATGGGTGCTCCAGAGATAGTTGCGTTGCTTCGAGAGGGGCGCCCGACGGCGGGCGCCCCTCTCAGCGGGTCAGTTGGCCCAGCAGGTGGTCGCGCCCTTGGTCGCGTCCACGCTGTCCAGCCCGTCCACCGGCTTGTTCGTGATCAGGGTCGACCCCGTGTTGAAGAAGTCGAGGCCGTCGGAGGTCTTCGGCTTCTCGCCGCCGCGGGCGATCTTCGCGATCGCCTCCATTCCGAGCGACGCCATCTTCGAGGGGTACTGCTGCGCAGTCGCGCCCAGGATGCCATCCTTCACGTAGCCGACGCCGGTGCAGCCGCCGTCGATGCTGACGATGGTGACGCTGTCCTGCTTGCCTGCGGCCTTCAGCGCCTGGTACGCGCCGTAGGCGGCGGGCTCGTTGATCGTGTAGACGACGTTGATGTCGGGGTTCTTCGACAGCAGCGTCTCCATCGCGGTGCGGCCGCCGTCCTCGGCGCCCTGCGAGGGCTGGTGGCCGACGATCTCGTACTCGCCGCCGGTGCCGCCGGTGTACTTCCCGGAGGATTTCTCGCCGCCGTTCTTCTTCTTGTCGCCGACGTCGATGCCCATCCCGTTGAGGAAGCCGTGGTCGCGGTCGACGTCGACCGAGACGACCTGGTCGGAGAAGAGGTCGATCATCGCGATGACGGCCTTCTTGCCGTCGAGCGTCCCGGCCATCCACTTGCCGATGGACTGGCCGGCGGCGTAGTTGTCGGTGGCGTACGTGATGTCGACGGTATCGGGCGGGGTGGGCACCGTGTCGAGCGCGATGACGTAGAGGCCCGCGTGCCGGGCCTTCGCGATCTCGTTGTTCACCGCGGGGCCGGCCGGAGTGATCAGGATGCCCTTGTCGCCGCGAGAGATGGCGTTCTCGATCGCCTGGATCTGGGTGTCGGTGTCGCCGTCCTTCTTGCCTGCGGCGAGGGTCAGCTTGACGTTGTTCTTCTTCGCGTCGGCCTTGGCGGCTGTCTCCATCGCGACGAAGTACGGGTTGCTCGTGGTCTTCACGATGAGCGAGACGCCGACCTCGTCGTTCGGGCCGGCCGTGGAGCCCGCTCCTCCGGAGGAGCACGCCGTCATGGTGGCGGCGACGGCCGCAGCCATCGCGAGGGATGCGAACACGACCGTACGAGGTCGACGCGGGAATCGGGTGGGCATCTTTGCGGCCCCTTTCTCTCCGAGGGCCTTGAGCCCTGACAACGGTGTCATCAGGGATAATGACACACGGCGAGGAGTTTCGCCACCTATTCGTGAAATCCGGGAGCCCGCGTCATGACATCGTTGTCGGATTCAGCCTCGACAAGCCCCGGTCGAGTGACGATCCGCGACGTTGCCCGGCAGGCCGGAGTCGGCATCAAGACGGTATCGCGCGTGATCAACGACGAGCCGAACGTCGCGGCGACCACCGCGGCGCGGGTCCGGGCGGCCATCGCCGAGCTGCACTGGGAGCCGGACAGCCACGCCAGCAACCTGCGGCGCGTCCACACCCGGACCAAGTCGATCGGACTCCTCCTGGGAAGCGTCGACAACCCGTTCGCGGCCGCCATCCATCGCGCCATAGAGGACGTGGCGGCCCACCACGGTGTCGCCGTGCTGGCCTCCAGCCTCGACGAGGATCCGGTGCGCGAGGTCGCCGCCGTGGAGAACTTCCTCCGCCGGAAGGTGGATGGCCTCATCCTCACCTGCTCGACCGGCAGCCAGGCGTACCTCGCGGACATCGTCCCCAAGAAGGTCCCGGTGGTGTTCATCGACCGCGAGCCCGCGGACTACACGGCGGACGTCGTCCGCTCGGACAACGTCGGCGGAGCGGCGATGGCGGCCCGCCACCTGCTGAGCCGGGGTCACCGCCGGATCGCCGGACTCTTCGACAAACCGCGCATCTGGACGGCGGGCCAGCGCAAGGCCGGCTTCGTGAGCGCGATGGACGACTTCGGTCTCTCCGAGGACGACTACCTGGTGGTCGAAGATGTGGCGACGTCGGCGATCGCCGAGAGCACGGTGCTGCGCCTCCTCAGCTCAGCTCATCCCCCGACGGCGATCTTCAGCAGCCAGAACCTCATCACCATCGGAGCCGTGCGCGCCCTCCGCAAGCTCTCGCTCCAGCACCGGGTCGCCCTGGTGGGATTCGACGACATCGAGCTCGGCGACCTGCTCGACCCCGGCGTCACCGTGATCGCCCAGCACCCGAACGAGATCGGCACCACCGCGGCGGAGCGCATCTTCGAGCAGCTGGAGAAGCACTCGAACGACGTACCGCTGCCGAGTGGGGATTTCGTGCTGGGGGTGGACCTGGTCGTGCGCGGGTCGGGAGAGATCCAGGCGGAGGACTAAGAGCGGTCGGCAGATCCGACGCCCGCCCGGCCGAGTACCCGGGACGGGAGGTTACGGACGGGGCGCGGGATGGTCAGCAGGTCAGCCAGGAGCCCTTCGACACGCAGCTTGATCTCGTCGCGGATCGGGCGGACCTCGTCGATGGGGCGCCCGGCGGGGTCGGTGAGGTCCCAGTCCTCGTAGCGCTTGCCTGGGAAGATCGGGCAGGTGTCGCCGCAGCCCATTGTGATGACGACGTCCGAGTCCTTCACAGCCTCGGTGGTGAGGACTTTCGGCTGCTCGCCGGCGATGTCGATGCCCTCCTCGGCCATCGCCTGGATCGCGATCGGGTTGATCTGGTCTTTCGGTTCCGAGCCGGCAGACAAAACCTCGACGCGACCCTGAGAGAGTTCGCGCATGAACCCTGCCGCCATCTGAGAGCGGCCGGCGTTGTGGACGCAGACGAACAGGACGGTGGGAGTGGTGGTGTCGGTCATCGGTCTCCAAGTGAAGTGGCGGTGGGGCCGCCGCTGCCTGCGGCGGCCCCGCGGCGCCTCAGCAGCAGTCGGGCGAGCACGAGCCGTCCGGCAGCACCTGGCAGTCGTCGGTGTCGCAGCATCCCATGATCATTCTCCCTTCTTCATCGACGGTTGTCGATGAACAAACGATGAACCTATACATTGACGTTTGTCAATGTATGGCCCAGGATTGATGCATGGCGCTGACCGAACTCCTGCCGCTGCGTGACCTCCAGGCTTGCTGTGCCCCCATCACGAGGGAAGTGATCAGCGAGGAGAACGCCATTTCTGTGGCCCGGGCGATGAAGGCTCTCGGCGACCCAGCCCGCCTCCGACTGCTCTCGATGGTGGCTGCGCACGACGACGGGGAGGCCTGCGTCTGCGACTTGACGGAACCGCTGGGGCTCTCCCAGCCAACGGTGTCGCACCACCTCAAGATCCTCGTGGAAGCGGGCTACTTGAGCCGCTCGAAGCGCGGCACGTGGGCGTACTACCGCATCGTGCCGGGTTCGCTGGACGCGGCCTCCTCGTTCTTGGCGTCCGTCTGACATTCTTCGTCCGCCAACGCGAAAACCCCCGAGATCACTGGGATTCCGGGGGTTTCGATCGGATCGGCGGAGACGGAGGGATTTGAACCCTGACGCAGCACCTCCAGTCGGTTAAGGTGCGTCTCAAACTCGCGAGATTTGGCGATTTTCCCATGACGTAATGAAGGGCTCGCTGACTTGAGTTGTGGGGTTTTTGTGGGGGCTTCTCTGTTTAGTTCCTCCTGCGCGCTCGGATCGGCGGCTGTCTCGTATGCTTCTGGGCGTGCCGAGTGGAAGCAATCGATCGACCTTCGCTCTAACGCACCGCGGAATTCAAGCGACGGTCGGGGTCATCCTGTTGGCGCTTGGCGCAATTCTGGCCTTCGATTACATCTGGCCCGCACAGTCCACTGCTCTCGCGCGTAGCGATTCGATCGAGATTCAGCTATCTCCGCGGCAATCGAACCCTGACTTTGCGTACGTAATAACTAGCCACCGCTTTGCTACAAACTGGGAAAGCCTCACGGTCCAATTCCCTAACAAGCCGCCGGTAGGGACTGGAATCACGATCTCGCGGACGCCAGGCTCATTCCAGCTGCCTTCGTGGCGCTGCAAGAGTGGGGCGAGCGCCAAGTCCCATGATCGCTCGGGGGTAATCCTGAATCGGGTGGCGGTCGTAAGGGTCGCAATCACCGATGAGCTCAAGTCATACCCGTATGCATCGACCGGAGCGCCTGGCGGCTACGGCATCGCCTGCCAGCGAATTGGGAACCTTGTAACCGAAACCACCCGAGGTCTTCGGATTGTCTCGCCAGCCCGGGTGTCGGTCCGGCTGACCTCAGATGGCGAAGCATCGTGGACACAGTCAGACGAAATGGAGGTCCCAAGCACCTGGACCACTCAGGACTTCACGCCTACGTTTTCCACCACCACTGCCGGAACGGTGACTCAGGCGGGATCGACCACGACCTCGCCAGGTACCGCTGGAACCGACAGCTTGAAGCAAGGCTTCCAGATTCCCGGTGTTCATGTCTTTCAAGACTCGGGGGCCGTCACGGAAATCGAACGACGGGCATGGATCTCCGCGCTCTTCGCTGGCGCATCGTTAGGTCTCCTCGTAAGTCTGATAGGGAAGCGTCGTGTGGACGCCGGCGCTGCGACTCGCAAGCCGGTAATCCGTGCAAGCCGCCAAATACGGATTCAGTCGCGCGTACGCCGGCGCTAGGGCCGGACGACCTGTGCTGTGAGGTGCCATGTCGCCTGTAACTGCGTGTTCCCCTAAAGCGTTCAGAGAGCACTCAATAAGGGCGGAAGCCGAGACACCACGATTAGGTGCCGTTAGATTCGCTAGGGGCGCCCGTTAGCGTGCTCCGGTTGATGTTCCGCGGTTTTCGGTTGCGCAGAGCAATCCAGGGCTGCGGCGGATTGCGTTCAATGTGCGGAGTAAATGCGGGGCGCCAACCACTGCGATCTCGCCAAAATGCTTTGCGTTGTGAACCAGAAAACGCAATCGGTTGCCGCAACGCGAAGACTATCGTCAGCGAATCCCCGACCCGGATGGCCCGCGAAGGAGCGGAATCGACCCCGCCGCCAGCAACACGAGCATCGTCGGGCTGAGCCGTGCGAATCCCCCGCGGTCTCGACGCCGCGGCCGTGTTCCTATAACTTTCACCCATGACTGCGATGGACTACGCGCAGGACGTGGGTGCCCTCGCCAGAGCGGCATCCTTCGCGCTCGAAGGCGTGACCGACTTCGACGCGCCTCATAGCGCTGGTGTCTATCTGCTTGAGCTTCACGTCCAGACATCACGAATCGGGCCGTTGGCGGCAGCCCAGGAAGCGCTCCGAATCGCGTTCGACGCTGCCTCAATCGCCGTACTCCATCCCGAGGCAGCGAACGATCCCGATGCAGTCGAGGTACTTCTAAAGGACCCGGACATAGTGCTCAACCTCATGTGGGCTGGGCCAGGGTCGCTGCGGCAGGTCTTCATTGCTGACCCGATCACCGCTGCAGGCCGCAACAACATACGCAGGATTTTCGCCGCCGGATTCATCGTCCTCGGCCTCATTCCGGGCGGCCAGATTTTTGCCGCCGCGTATTGGGGCGCATTGGAAGGAATCCTGCTCGTCGGCGAGCTGATCGAGCATCACCAGAGCGACCAGCCCCTAAAGATTCGAACGATCGACGATCAAGCCCTTGCAGCGTCCAGGCCAGAGGTACGGATTTATCCGCCGGGCACACCGTGGCGTCCACCCGCGCATGCGGCTCCAGACCCGAATGCCGAGGCCTTCGCCGATCTTCGCGACCGCATCGATGAACTCGAACGGAACGCGCAGCACGACCGCGCGACCATCGGTCAGCTCAATGCCAAGATCGCTGCGCTTACCCACGCGCCGAAGAACCCGGAATAGGAAAGGGCGGGCTAAGACGGATCGCGTCGAACGGCTGTGAGCTGTCGCCCGCTTCGCCGACAAACCCCGGCGCGCGGCTTTACTATCGGCATGCGTTTTTGCACGGTCGACCGTGTCGTCCGGAGAGCAAGCCAGCTTCCAGCGCTCAGAGTGCGAACTACCGACCGCACGGACGATGACTGGAACGCAAAACCGTACGTGCGTCACTTTGGCTGAGCATCGCGCGACGAAGAGATCTGAACACTGACGCCCCACCTCAAGTCGCCTCAAGAAGACCGCGAAAGTTCGGCACAGCGCGGCGCTCGATCACGTCGGCGGACGCCAGATGACTACAGTCGTGGGGTCTTTGTGGGGGCCCGGGGAGGCCCCATCATCAATCAGTAGGCAGTGAATCTCTCGTGGCGTCGGGTGGCAGCCTCAGGCTGACGGTCGCTGACGACGTAGCCGTGCTCGCGCAAAAGTTCCGCGGCGAGCTCCATATCGTCCGTGATGGCCGTCCGCAGCTGAGTGGTCCGCCACTCACTACGTCCCGCGTCGAGCACCGCCTGGTAGCGCTCCTGCGTGTCGATCCCAAACTCGACGATGAGCATCTGCAGTACGTCCTCGAGGCAAGGGCGGAACCGATGGCCACCAACCGGAAAATGCAGCGCAGACAGCGTTGGCACCTGCGCTTTCTCGATCTGTTTGGCGCGGGCCTTCCCTTTGTGGCGCTTCCCAGCGAGCATCATCGCCGCGACGATTTCGTCCCGATGGGCGTGGACGTTGATGTGCGAGCACGGAATCAGGCTGCCCGGCTTTCGTAGATAGTCGTAGGTAAATAGCGGAGCTGAGGAAGACGCAGGCTGCACGGTGAACGACGAGTACTCCACGGCAAAGTACGCGCCTGCGGTGTTCCAGGTGCACCGATAGCGCACATCGAGACGCAGGATCGTATGGCCTTCAACCTGCAGCGGGATACCCAGCCTGTCACTCTGGCGAATAGTGATCGCTTCGCCAGCGATGTTCACCTCGAACGGGATGGCGTAGGGAAGCACACCGTTCGCGGTCTTGATTAACTGATTCGCGAAATCCTGGACGACCTCGACGAGCTGTTGATCGACATCAGTCGGCTGAACGAGTTGCGAGAAATTCGAGGTCTTCGAGCTCTCGGAGGACCGCTTGCGTCGACGGGTCCAGAGTGTAGTTCGCATCGCGTGTGCGCAACTCCTCAATCGAGAGGCCGGCCTCCGCGATCAACTCCGAGCGTCGCGCCTCGATCGTTTCGGGGTTCCAATAGAGGACGGTAGCAACCATCTCAGACCTCCGATGTTGTAGTGAACGCCATGATGGCACGAAATCGAGCACTTGTTCACGACCCCGCCTACCCAAATGTAGGGGGTGCCTCTGACACTGATGCTCTATCGCCTCATCAGGTAGGTGGGCCGCCAGAGCGCCCGCCTCCGACGAGCGCCGACCAAGAAAAGGGCAACCGCCACCAAGAAAAGCCACGCGCCAGCGAGCATCAGGAGCGCTTGAAGCAACCATTTCGAGGCGTTCGCCAGGATTAGAACCGTCATCCCGGCCCAAAGTACGACGAACATGCCTTGGACGGCCCAGTCAGCCCGGACGATTTCACCCTCTGGGCCTGTACCGGGGTTATACGGGATTCGTCGACGCTTGATGTCTGGAACGCCCCTGATGCGGCTGGTGACAGTTGGCACGGTCATCGGACCCTGACCTACTACCTGGAGCTCGAACATGTCGCCCGTGTTCAGGAGTGTCGGTTGGACCGAGACCGTCGAGCCGTCGAGCATTACCGCTGGCGATAGTGCGCGGGGGTTCACGGCAGACACGTGAGCACTGACTGGTTCGGACGCTCCCTCAAAGATGAGCTGGATTGGGGCTTCCCAATCGGCGGTTGCGAGCGATTGCCGCCCCGTGTTCGAGACTCGGATTGTGAGAAGCCAGGCGTTCCGTACCGGTCGCCCGTCCACCACGACCTCAATGAGTGAGCCTTCCGGAAGTGCGACTAGCGAGGACGCCCTCCACAGCACCCACTGGATCCGCGCCTTGGGGATTTGGCGAGGCAGCGCCCAGATGGCTAAGCCCAGGCCGATGCCGGCAATAATCACCGACGTCCAGCCGTCCCACCCGCCGATATCCACTGTCGAAGGATATCCACCCGCGGCCCGGCAAACGGAACCGTCCTCGGTGCCCTCTCGGTGTGTCGGGTTCCGAGCACTGATCAATCTATCTGATAACCAGTCGGCGGCAATTGCCGGTCCGTGGCGAACCGCTCAAGCACCGCTAAGGGGTTAGGTAGATCGCGGTTCCCGTTCACCTCCACCGGCAGCGCAGACAACTCAGTGGCGCTTGTCCGGCGCCGACGACTCGTTGTGGTGGCCGGAGATGCCGTCTCGGAACTGGCCGTTCCGACCCTGCACGCGGACCTCGCCCTTGCCCTCGCCTGAGTTATTCACGATTTCCTTGGCACGGTGGATCGCTTCCGCCTGGGTGTCGGTGTGCGCGGAGGCACGCTTGTGGTTCTCTTTCACGACGTCCCAGCCGCCGCGCTTTTCGTTCTGGACGACGTAACGGTCCTCATCGTTCTTCGCCATGGTGCGCTCCCTTCCGAACGGAACGGTACGCCCGCATATCCTCGCCCTGAACCCGTTGCCATCCGTGGCTCAGCCTGCACGAGCAGAGCTCACGGCCGGTCGAAGTGCTCTCGTAGAGCGGTCCATATTTCCAGCGGACTCTCTCCCGTCGCCTCCGACAGACGGGACGCGAGCCAGGTGATCGCCATCAGGGCCGGGGAGATCACGGCGGAGACGTCGATATCTATCCGGCCGGTTGTCTCATCCAGGCGCACGCTGATCGCATCGATGTCCCGCAGCCGTTCAAGCGCCAACTCGGTTGCTGCTTCCCTCTCCGCCAAGCTCGCGGTCTCATCCCTCGCACTGAGCGCGTCGATGAGCGTGTGACCGGCCAGCCGGCCGGTCTCGGGAATGCGAGACATGCAAGTCACGATCGCACTCGAGCAGCTCCCTCGAAAGTCAGCTGTCCCGTCCGAGCGGCTACCCGCTACGCGGAAGCCCGGTGCGCGGATCCAGCCCCGCCTGCCACCGCTGCCGCTGCTCCGCCGGCGTCACCACCGTCCCATCCGGCGCCCGCTCCGGCGTCAGAAAGGACGGCATTCCGAGTGCCGTTGCACAGGCGTCGGTCGCCTGGCGCAGTTCGTCGTAGAACCCGAGGGGCCATCGGTCGGATCGTCTCACGGTGAAGTGGTCGACCCGGTACATCATCAGCGTCTCGCGGGTGCGCTGATTCACGGCGGGACCGTACTCGATCACGAAACGGATCCGCAACGGGCGTTCCTCCAGCACCAGCCACACCCGCTCCCCCGCTTGCAGTACTCTCACCGATCCGGTCTCCGACATTCGAACATATGTTCTATTGTGGGCTGCAGAACCCACACCGCAACCCGATCGGAGGAACCGGCCATGAGCATCGCTCCCACCGCCGACATCGTCCACCTCTGGACCGACTCCGGAACACCCACCCGCCTCGTCTGGCAGCAGCGGCGTTACCGCGTCGTTGCCGCCGAACCCATTCGCGCAACCGTCTCTCACGACGCCCTGACGCACCCCGCCGAACGGCTCATCGGTTGGTCGCTTGTCGTCGCGGCGGACCTGGACCATGCAGACGTACGAGTGATGCAGGTGCGACCTACCGGCCGCGAATGGCTCCTGGCCGACGTCGACCCAGCCTGAACCGGTGGGACAGAACCGTCGCTACCGCGGTGCGGGAATGGACCGGGTCATCGAACAGATCGTCACACGACCCCGGCCAGTGTGGTTGACCGAGAAGGAAGTCGACCTCGAGCACGACCCGGCCGTTGTCCCGGAGACGCCGGCGCCGGCGACTGCGTTCGTCCGCTTCCATGAAGCTGTCGTGCAACCCGATGTTGAGGTGGTCGCCTGGAACGAGCACGCGGTGAGGATTCGATTCACTTCCCGTGATGGGCAGACCCATGAAGGGTGGGTGTGGAAAGACGCTGTCCGCACCCGACCACGGCGTAGCATTCCACCCCGTCGCTGACCCGAGCACCGGCACTCAAACGCTTGCCTCCGCCGGCTGTGTGCGGTAAAGCCTTCGGCGATTATGCGGTCGCCCGCCCTGCCCGCAAGCCCCTCCGGGGCCGACTGAGGTCGCCCTACCGGGTGGCACTCCAGGCGCGACTCCCTGATCGGCACTGCGTGCCTTCACGGCACACCAACCAGTACGGAGGAACCGATCATGAGCACCCTCATCACCAACAGCGACGAGCTCACCCACTTCACCGCCGTCTTCAGCAAAAGGGATCTCGCCACCGACATCGCACCCCGGCTCAGCTGCACCGAAGTCGAAGCGCTCGCCGGCCTCCTCCGAGCCGTCGGCGAACCCGCCACCGCCGACACCTGGATCCAGGAACACGCCACCCAAGACGAAACCGGCGACGCCCACTACCTCGGCGACACCGTCGAGTATCTGGTCCCACTCGACCCGATGGACGACCTCCACTGCGACAGCTGCCAGTAATCAACTACGAGCCCACGCCGCGATGGCGCGGGCTCACCTCATGTAAAGCGAAGAACGTATGTGGATCCGCGGAGCGGCGCCCTGCCTGCTGGGGGTGTCCGTCTGCCTGGCCGTTGATCGTAGTTCGCTCCCGCGGCGACTGCGTGCCGGGCTTTCGCGGCATATCCTCACTCGCTTTCGCTCCCTCCGGTATTCCACAGACCCGGCACTACGCACCGCTCACGCTCACCCTCGATCCCCTTGCCAGACAGGCGAACAAGAACAGTTGAAGGGAAACAAGGACCATGAGCGACACCACCGTTGCGGGCACCATCGAACACCTCGACCCCCACACCCTCACCGTCGAAAGCAACGTGCGACCCACCGCACCCATCACCCCCGCCTTCGTCCAATCGATCAAAGAGAACGGCGTCCTCACCCCCGTCCTCGGGCACCGCGGCGACGACGGTTCGGTGACCGTCCGGGCCGGGCAACGACGCGTCTTCGCCGCCCGCGAAGCCGGCCTGACCACCATCCCCGTCTACCTTGTCGACGCGGACGAGGAGACCACGGAGCGGATCGTGCAGCAGATGGTCGAGAACGACCAGCGCCAAGCCCTCACCGACCGTGACCGTGCTGCCGCCTTCCAACAACTCGCCTGCGAAGGCCTCTCCGTCACAGCGATCGCTCGTCGCACCGGCACCAGGCAGAAGGAAGTCAAGACCGCCCTCGCCGTCACCCAGAACCCGGTCACGGCGTCCGCGATCCAGGAACACCAACTCACCCTGGACCAGGCAGCCGTGTTGATCGAGTTCGACAGCGACGACGACATCCGCGCCGACCTCATCCAGGTCGCCACCACCGACCCGGCCCAGTTCGCGCACGCGGCCCAGCGGGCACGCGACGACAAAGCCCGCGCGCAGGTCAAAGCCGACGCGGAAGCCAAACTCTCCGAGCGCGGATACGTGATCCTCGAAAACGACCCGGGGTACTACGACACCGAGTACACCCGCATCAGCGAGCTCCTCACCGCCGACGACCAACACGTCACCGTCGACCACATCGAGAGCATCGACGGTCGGGCTGCGTATGTTTGGGTCTACGCCGACGGGGACGCCAACGTCAGCTACTTCGTCCGGGACGCGAAAGCGGCCGGCTTCCACACCTATGGCGGCGGCCAGGCGAAGAGCGGACCGATGACGGACGAGCAGAAGGCGGAACGCCGCACCCTGATCGCCAACAACAAAGCATGGGCGTCGGCCGAGATCGTCCGCCGAGAATGGCTCACCACCCTCCTCTCCCGCAAGACGCTGCCCAAGGACGCCCTCGTGGTGATCGCCCGAGGACTCACCGCCCACCGGCACGCGATCAGCGCCGCCACCCAGGGCGGCAACGAGGTCGCCCACGATCTGCTCGGCCTCGAACCGACCGGGTACTTCGGGGCAGACAAGCTGACCGCGCTCATCGAGCACACCCCGGCCAAGGCGCAGCACGTCGCCCTCGCGATCGTGCTCGGAGCGTGCGAATCCGTCACCAGCAAGCAGACCTGGCGGACACCCTCCCCCACCGACGCCGCATACTTCACCCAACTCGGCGCCTGGGGCTACACCCTCAGCGACGTCGAGCAGATCGTCATCGGCGAGCAACAGCCGGACAGCGCAGCCGACGCCGACACCAGCGGGGAGGGCAACGAGTAAACCAACCAACTGTGGGCCTCGTCATTGTGACGGGGCCCACAGTCGTGCGCGCAGGTCAGCCGAGGGTCCGCACCGGCCCGGCGAGCGGCGCCGGCCCCACGGCTGGGCCACCATGCTGCGGCACCCGGTCGAACGCCAGAAACGGCACACACGCCGTTTCCGCCGTCAACGCCGCCAGCCGGCCGATCAGCGTGCGCGGGTCACCGGCAATCGCCCACCCGTCCGCCGCGTACCGGGCCACAGTGTCCACGCACTCCTTCTTTTCTTCCGCGGTCGGGAACATGGAGCCGACCACTCCGATCAGTCCGCCCTGCAGTTCCGGACCCATGTTGCTTGTATCGATGATGAATACCCGCATCACAATCACTCCCCTGTCGATCGACCCTTCTATGGGCCGGTGTCAAATTGGTCTGCCGGGCCGGCGTGACCAGGTGGGGCGTTAGTGCTGTCCTGTTCCTGATCGTTTTTCTTGCCGTTCCGGCACAAAGATCGAGAGCGGGCGGAGGCAGCGCAGTGCCCAGAGGGAGCGGTTGCTAAGCGCAGGGAGCGCAGCGAGTGGAGTCTGCAAAAAGCGAGTGGAGGGAATGGAGCTGGTGGAGCTCGCTATGATCGGCTGCCGGATCGGAAAGAAACTCAGAGATGACAGCACGCCGCAGGCGTTCCATCGAGCAAAGGCTGCGCCGCCTCCGTGCGGCTCCGCTCTGCCAGGCCCTGCCGTCGGTTACTCGAGGGAGCAATTCCTTGAAGTTGTCAAGCGGAGGCGGTTGTTGGGGCTGCCGGTTATCGTTTGCGACATGAAGCTCGTCTGCTACGCGAACCACTCTGTGCTGATGGGCTCGGACGACGCTGACATTCTGATCGAGTATGCGCGGCTTCTCGGCGAGTACAGCCGGACCGATGCGGTAAGAATGCGGGCACTGAGTGTGACGGGCACGGAGGTGGAGGTGAGCTTCCTTCTGAACGCTGCCACATCTCTGCTGACCGAGACTGCTCCCGAGGCGAACGGTGCGAGAACACCCGACAACGCGGATGCACGAATGGGATTACTCGATCGCATCTTCACCCTTACTCAAGATTTCGACCCTTCAAATGAGGATTCTTGGTGAGCTAGGCCGGGCAACGGATTGGCAATATTCACGCCACCGCATCGCGGAGGCGACGGAACAACTGCCGGCCGATGTATCGCTTGAGACTCCGCCGGATCTCGCGTTTGCTCTTGCCTTCCGCCAACCGTCTGGCCAGATAGTCGCGGGTCGCGGGATCACAACTAAGCCGGACCCGGGCGATGACATCCAAGGCCCGGTTTAGTTGCCGGTCGCCGTGCCGGTTGAGCCGATGCCGGGTCGTGTTCCCGCTCGAGGCCTCCAACGGCGACGCGCCGGCCAAGGCGGCGAATGCTGCCTCGCTGCGGACCCGGCCTTGATGCGAGTAAGAGGTGACCAGGATGGCGCCGGTCACGGCGCCAACTCCGAGTAGCTGTTGCAGACCCGGTGCGAGTTCGTGGACGTGACGGGCGAGCGCAGCCTGATTCTCCACAAGCTGGATGGTGAGCGCTTGGACAGAGACGGCCAACCGTCGAGCCTCCTGACGGATGGTGGCCATCGCGACGTCATCCGCAGCGCGCTGACGCCAGCCGGCGACCTCGCGCACCTGGGTATCAGTGAGCGGCTTGCGGGCATCCATACCCAGGTCGAAGCTTCGGAGCAGAGCCGTCAACGCGTTCCGCCCCGCAGTTCGCCGACTGTCCATCGCCTGCCGTGCGACCAAGAGCACCCGCAGGGCAGCACGGAGTCCGTCCGATCGCGGAGTCGTCAGCCGTTCGACGTCAGAGGCAAGCGCGGTCCTGGCCGCGGCGATGGCGTCTATCTCGTCTGATTTGCCGCGACCCGCGCGAACGGCGCGCTTCGGCGGCCGGACGTCGCAGACATCCAGGCCGGCGGCGATCAAGGCTCGTCTGAGGCCCGAACCATAGGAACTCGCACCCTCGATAGCGACAAGGACGCGACCATGGGCGCGTCGCCGCATCCAAGCCAGTGCTCGGCCAAGGCCGTTCGCGGTCGTTGGAAACGTCGCCGAATCGAGGCGTCGTCCGGTGCCGGCTTCCAGCACGGCATAGGTATGTGTTCGTGCATGCGTGTCGACGCCGACGACGTGGTCATCGTGATCAGCCACGGAGCTCACTCCGATAGTCCCTTCCGATTGGCGAACAATACAGTTCGTCGGTCTGGAGAGGTTTCGAGGCGGAACTCTAATGAGTCACACGAGCCGGTCCCCCGGCCGCGGACGACCTTCTATCAAGCCATCGGAACAGACAAACCGACGCCCAGCTCGGCGCGCGGACAGATCGATCGAAAGGCACCCACGGGGCCATTTTTGTTTTGAGTCACGCGACACCGAGCCGGACGTCAGTCTGCCAGCCAGTCCCAGACCAACCAGTCTCATTAGAGTTTTTGTTTGCCTTCCGGCGGAGGATCGATGGCGAGTGGGAGGGGCGGGAGTGCCGGGACCGTGGAATACCGGAGGGAGCGCAGCGAGTGAGGATATGCCGCGAAAGCCCGGCACGGGAGAACCGGGAACGAGCTACGATCGGCCGGCGGAAAGACAAACAAAACAGGCAAGTCAGTGCCGCCGGAAGGCGGCTCCGCGAAGATCGCTCGGGCGCGCGCACGCAGACGGAGCAGACGGTCTCCGACGCCCTCGACCGTGGTATCTGCCACGAGACCGGCTGGGCCTGACACCGTCTATAAGCGCACCGCTACCGCCGGCCCCGGCCCGAAGCACCCCATGGCGACGGAATCGGCAAGGGCTGCCACCCACCGCTGGTGTTGTTATTCGACCACGCCGCCTCGGGGAAGTATTGTGCGCTAGGTGGCTGACAAGGAGACCATGGTCCCTCACGTCCCCTTGACTGAACGAGCCGATATTGACCAGCATCTCAACGGCCGCCCATTCCGGAAATGCGGCCGCCGCGATGAACCCCGTGCACTCGGCGGCAACACCTGCGCCGCCTCGTCATGAGGTCACTCTTCAGCTGGCGCTCCAGCCCAGGAGCGCGTCTGCCGGTCGAGCGAGTATCACACGCCCGCCGGGTAACGCGAGGAATCACTGCTCAGTTGGAGATCGACCACTCCCCCGGTCGAGGATCATCGGCTTCCCGGCGCAATCACCTCCCAGCAGGACTCATCGCGGCGCAGTTCGTGCTCGAGGCGCAGGCGGAGCGGAGACGCCGCCGGCCACGAGCGGCCCGTCTCCCGGAAGTCTGGCTGGTTCCGCGCATAGTTGAGGGATGGACCACCTCGACGACTCCCCTGCGGCACCGCCGAGCCTGGTTCGAGTCGGCGGGCTCACCCGCGACAAACTGATTCGGACGCTGGGCGACCACGGCGTTGAGCTGAACGCCCATGCCTCGACGTTGCTCGAGCACCCGATGTTCGAACGGCGCGAGCCGGAATCCGTTCACGTCGTCACGGTGACTCTCGACCAGATCGGGTTGCCAGACGGCGGTACGTTGCCGGAGGTGTTCGAGGCGGCCGGCGAACGCGGCCTGGAGCTGTGCCCGCCAGACACCGCCCCGTACTTTCGGTTGGCATGGATGTCCCAGCCGAATGCACCAGATTCGGTCCTCTCCGCCGGACGGTCACCGGCCGGTGCTGTCAAGGTCGCGGCCGCACCGTTGAGGATCGAGGTCGAGTTTCCGAAAGGCTTCTACCTACGGGTCGTGGACCACCAGCGCTGGCTACGCGGATACCGGTGCGACGACGAGTACGCCTTCACTGCGGAGGACCGATTCGTCTTCCGCGCCGCGCCCAAACGGCACTCTCGGCCGATGGCGGAGTTGCGGCACAGACGCGGACAGTCGCCGATGAGTGCTATCTGAGGGGTGTCCAGGTGCGGCCGTACGAACGAGTGGTCTACATCGTTCTGACGGTTGTCGCGATTTTAGTCGGGTTGAAAGTTGAAGGCGTCTGCGCATCCCTATAACGCTTGCGGGATCGCAAGCAATAAATGTACTCGCGCGGCGGGCTAGTGCAAGGACCTCCCGGACATCGCGATCAGCCGTAACGTTCACGACATGATGAGAGAGATGGGAATCGGCATCGACTCAGGATCACCCGCGTGAACGCCTGGCCGATGTGGTTGCTAGTGCTGATATTCGTGGGCGCCGCAGCGGTGATATGGGTCGCTGGGATCCAACTCTCGCGCACCACAGACGTGCTCGACTCGCGCCTTCACATCGGAAGCGCCCTCGGCGGCCTGATCGTTCTCGCGGTGGCGACCAACCTCCCCGAAATCGCAATCACGGTC
Source organism: Leifsonia xyli (assembly GCA_001647635.1). Classification (NCBI taxonomy): domain Bacteria; kingdom Bacillati; phylum Actinomycetota; class Actinomycetes; order Micrococcales; family Microbacteriaceae; genus Leifsonia; species Leifsonia xyli. Next base: position 2,027,809 of record CP014761.1, read on the forward strand.
AGCTCCGCGCTATCAGGCGACCTTTCCGTTGCGCTCGGCAACATCCTCGGCGGCATTGCGCTGCAGACCGTGGTCCTCGTGATCTTGGACGGCTTCGGCAAAAGAGGAAAGGGCGTCCGACCTCTCACTTACCGAGCAGCATCGCTCGTTCTGGTACTCGAGGCGGTGGTGGTTGTCGCGGTGCTGGCGATTGTGATGGCCGGCAGCCAGCTTCCGTCCCTGGTGTTCTTCCGTCTGACCCCCGACGTTATCCTGATCGCCGCGGTGTGGGTGATCGGGCTCCTGCTAGTCAAACGAGCGGGGCGAAATTTGCCTTGGGAGCAAAAGGGTAACGCGCCCGACGCCTCCCCGCACACGGCCGGGCACCGTCGCAGTAAGCCCGAGGCGCCTCACCGAAACTGGAGCACCGGCCGGGTGTGGCTCGTGTTCGTGGTTTCGGCGCTTGCCACCCTCGCGGCCGGTGTCGCACTGGAGGTCAGCGGGGATGCCGCGTCGAAGCAGGTGGGGCTGTCGGGTGTCCTTTTCGGCGCCACTATCCTCGCGCTCGCGACCTCGCTCCCGGAGATCTCGACGGGCCTACAGGCAGTCAAGCAGGGCGACGACAACCTCGCGATGAGCGACATTTTCGGCGGAAACGCGTTCCTACCTGTTCTGTTCCTCGTCGCCACGGTGATCTCCGGGCGCGCTGTGCTGCCACACGCGAACGCCAGCGACATTTACCTGACCGCCCTGGCCGCACTGCTTACCCTCATCTACAGCGTTGGGCTCGTGTTCCGGCCCACGAAACGAATCCTCGGCATGGGCATCGACTCGGTGGCGGTATTGCTGGTCTATTTGCTCGGCATCGCAGGCCTCTTCACGGTCGCCACCAGTTGAGAGAGCAGCACTAGCGAGCTCGGGAGGCGTGCGACGTGCCCGATCTCTCCTTCGCGGTCGTCGTCACACCGTAGGCCGTAATGGGTCATGGGAGTCGTTCGGCATTCCTGTAGGCGCCGTTGCCATACGCACACCTGTTGGCGCTCCTTTTCGGACCCATCGTGGAGGCCTTCCTGGTATTGCTGCCGGCCCGCCCCGCTACCAATGCGGTTTCGGTTGGACGCTCCGGCTTGTTACACCGCGCAGTTCATGGGCGTCCGACCGAACGATATCGGTCGGACTCTCTAACGATCGTTACCCACGTCGATGAGCCACGCCAGGAAAGTCTGATCCAGTGAGCTTGGACCAGGAATCGCACTTGGGACGCGACTAGACGCTTGGCACGGCCGGGCGAGCGACGGCCGCCCGGCCCCCCCCGATGTGCACTTACTCGCGGTGCTCATGTTCCGCGCGAGGGTGCGTGCCGCGCTCGTGTGTCTCGTGCTCGGCCTTCGGGTAGTTGCCACTGCGAAGGTGCGAGCTGCGCACCAGGGGCTCTGAACCGTCCCGCTCTGAACCGACATAAGCTCCGACGATGTCCCCCTCGGGACCGGGATGCCCCTCCGACTCGGTGTACTGCCCGTGCACATCGCGTGGTTCGGCAATCTCGGGCTCAGCCTGGGTATACCGGCCCTCGACCTGGTCACGCCCTTCTGCCTCGACCATGACCATCACCTCCTCAATTGCGATAGCGCAATCATCCCACCGGCCAGCGAATCGCGGAAGATCGGTCGAGGTCGAAAAACAGGCTGCGGATCAAGCAAATGTTGCTCGCTCGCAAGCAATCCGCGATACAACTGAAAGTGTGGATGCTCGAAACGACTCGCGGCAGGGTGTGGATGCCGCACTCCTCGCGGCGGACGTGATGATGGGCGTTGCGGCGCGCTCCGTACTTGAGGTCGAGGACATCGTCACCTCTCCCCAGCTGCGTGTGCTTGTGACAATCGCCACCAGGGGCCCGCAGAACCTCGGTGAGATCGCAGCGGAGCTCGGCGTCCACGCCTCTAATGCGACTCGCACCTGCGAGAAGCTCGTTGGCGCGGGCCTGATCGCCCGGTCAGAAGATCCCGCCGACCGACGATTCGTCCAGTTATCGCTGACGCAGCAGGGTGAGGCGCTCGTCGACCGAGTAATCAGCCACCGGCGATCCGCCCTTGCTAATGTGCTCGCGGCGATGGAGCCCAACCAACGTGCAGCTGCGACCGATGCCTTCCGAGCGTTCGCCCAGGCGGCGGGTGAAGAGCACGGCGGTGATGGCCGGTTCACCCTGGTGCGCCCCCACGAATCGACGGATAGGTAGCATCGCGTCGCCGCGACATCGCTAGGCCGCGCCGCACCGTGCACACGCGCCGGGAGTTTCCCGGCACCGTGCACACGCGCCGGGAGTTTCCCGCATCGCACCGCATTCGGGGCAGACGGATCCAAGCCAGCACGCCGCATCCCCACCCTCCGGCTCATCCACATGTGTCTGCCGGACGGCCGCCGCGCGCAGTGCGGAGCCGCGAGCGCCGAGCGGCTCGCCGATCCCGAAGTAGTGGCGGAAGCTGTACACGATCGGCTGCCACGCCAGCGGGTCGATATGATCGCCGTCGCGGACAATCCGTGGGTCGGCGTGCACCCGGAGGACCTCGGCCTCCGTGATCGCGTAATCGCCGGTCACGCCCGGCGTCACCCGCCGCACCTCTGCTTCCAGCTGCAGCAGGCACTCACTCACCCGCGGCGGGTCAACCAAGTCCGAAGGCTGAGGGGTCAATCCCGCAGCGGCGAACTTGTCAGAGCTATACGCATACCGGCTGGCCTTCGCCTCCGGCACATCGGCCCGTCCAGTCAGATCCGCGATCCGCTCGACAGCCGGCCACAGCGGCGGCGACGGAAAATTGACCGTGAGCTGCGGGCGCTCACGAACGTTGGCGAGCGTGTGCCCATCGGTCTCGAGCCCGAGCGCGAGCATCCGGCCGAGCGCCCAGTACGAGGAGGCCGGCGCGAGATTCGCGCTGCCGTCCTCGTTGCGCGAGGCGAGCAGAAGCACCGGTGTGCCGACATAGAGGATCGCCGGGTGGACCACCCGGTGCACGCCGAACCCCCCGGCCGCACCCTCCCGTGCCGCATCAGTGTCGGCCATCTCGCGCCGACCCCTCCAGTGCAGCGAAGGCGTCAGCTGCCCCCGAGCGCGACAACTTCCCAGCTGCCCCTCGAAGGACTGACCAGGTCTGCCCGTCCAAGCGACCCCGTCGACCTCCAGCACGCGTCACTGTCATCCCTTATCCTTTATCCATTGTCGGAGACTTCATTGCGCAATCGCAAACGTTGCGTAACACTTATCATATCGACGTGGTGACACGCCGCTTCCACTTGGAGGTGCGGAATGTCCGATGACACGATCCCTGTCCTCGTCCGAGGCTGGGGGCTCAAACGCCGGAGCGGGCTGTGGGGCGAGTGCCTCGCGGAGTTCCTCGGAACCTTCGTCCTCATCGCGTTCGGCGACGGTGTCGTCGCGATGACCGTCGCCGCGCTCCCAGGATCCGGCCGCACCGAAGGTCCGACAACATTCTTCCTGAGCGCCGGCGACTGGCTGCTCATCACCTGGGGCTGGGCGATGGCGGTCGTGTTCGGCATCTACGTAGCCGGCGGCGTCAGCGGCGCCCACCTCAACCCGGCAGTGACTCTGGCGTTCGCGGTGCGGCGCCGCTTCGCTTGGGCGAAAGTGCTCCCGTACATGCTCTCGCAGGTGCTTGGAGCGTTCGTCGGCGCGGCACTGGTGCTCGGGGCGTACGCCGCGGCGATCGGCGCCTTCGACACGGCAAGCAAGGGCCCGAAGGTGAACGGACACACCCTCGCATCCTTCTCGATCTTCGCCACCTTCCCAGCGCCCTACTACGACGGGAACATGTGGGGACCGCTGTTCGACCAGATCGTGGGGACGATGTTCCTCGTGCTCCTCGTGGTCGCAGCCATCGACCTGCGCAACACCGCCGTGCAATCAAACCTGGGACCGTTGATCATCGGCTTCGCGGTAGCCGCGATCGGCATGTCCTACGGCGCCAACGCGGGGTACGCGATCAACCCTGCCCGCGACCTCGGCCCGCGGCTCCTGGCCTGGATCGCAGGCTGGGGGAATCTTGCCGTTCCGGGCGACGGGCCATGGTTCAGCGGGTACATGTGGGTGCCCATCCTCGGGCCACTGATCGGTGGCGTGATCGGCGTCCTCGTCTACGACCTTTTCGTCGGCGACATCCTGCACGCCCGCCTACTGCGCGCCGGCCGACCCGCCCCCGAGGCGGCCGGACCTCCCTACCAGCCACCGGGACCAGACACCGAGGAACCCCAGGCGCGTCCCCCCGCCTGAGGCGCCGGTCGACGCTGACCGGCAGGACCCGACAGGGAGGAGCAGTCCACGACTTCTCCCTGTTCGGCGTCCCTCGGCGAACGCGCTGGTCGTCAAACCAAACAGCGACACGGCGACGTCGCAGGCGAGGCCGACGCGGCCTCCATCCTCGGCAGTGCAAGCACCCCTCTCCCGTGACGCAAGCAGATGGTCCTTGTCACGGAAATCCGTGAGGAAACTCCAAAACGGTTGCGCACGCGCAAACAAGTGGTTCAGTGGGCAGCAGACGAGGAGGAATGTGTGGACCTGAAGAACATGAGCGTCGTGGTGACCGGGGGCAACAGTGGGATCGGGGCGGCCATCGTCCGCTGTCTGGCGTCGGCGGGAGCGGCGGTCGTCATCGACTATGTGGCGCGACCAGTCGACACCGCTGACCTCGTGAAGGACATCACCGCACAGGGTGGGCGCGCCGTCGGCGTCGAAGCCGACGTGAGCACGGTCGCCGGGATCGACAAGCTGATCCAGACCGCCGTCGACGAGTTCGGCCGTCTGGACGCCTTCGTCAACAACGCCGGGATCGAGAACCGGCACGGCATCCTCGACGTCGATGAGAAGACGTTCGACGAGGTCATGGCCGTCAACCTCAAGAGCGCGGTGTTCGGCACTCAGCGGGCCGCCAAGCGCTTCATCGAGCAGGGCGGCGGAGGCGTCGTCGTCAACATCTCCTCCGTGCACGAGGACTGGCCCATGCCCGGCAACTTCACCTACTGCGTGTCGAAGGGCGGGATGCGGATGCTCACCCGGACCGCCGGCGTCGAACTCGGCCCCCACAAGATCCGGGTCGTGAACGTCGCGCCCGGCGCCGTGAACACGCCGATCAACGCCGACACCATGAAGGACGACGCGCTCCGGCAGAAACTGCAGAACAGCATCCCGCTGCGCGAGATCGCCGATCCGTCCGAGATCGGGGGCGTAGTGGCGTTCGTCGTCTCGGACGCCGCCGCGTACATGACGGCGACCACGGTCTTCGTCGACGGCGGCATCATGCAGGGAAGTGTCGGGCTGTGACGGGCAGCCGGATCGAGGACTACGCCATGATAGGCGACCTCCACACGGCCGCGATAGTCGCCGCCGACGGGTCGATCGACTGGCTGTGTCTGCCGCGGTTTGACTCCCCCGCCTGCTTCGCCGGGCTCGTGGGCACCGAGGACGCCGGACGGTGGCTGATGGCGCCCGTCGACGGCGGCCGATGCACGCGCCGACGTTACCGCGGCGACACGCTCGTCCTGGAGACGGAGTGGGAGACGGCGGACGGTCACGTCCGCGTCATCGACTTCATGCCCGTGCGCGACGAGGTGGCCGACCTGGTGCGCATCGTCGAAGGCGTGTCGGGGACGGTTCCGATGCGCACGGAGCTGGTGCTCCGGTTCGACTACGGCCAGATCGTGCCCTGGGTGACCAAGACGGAGTCCGGCGTCCGCGCGGTGGCGGGACCGGACGCGGTGCTGGTGACCGCTGATGTGCCGCTCGAGGGGCGCGACCTGAGGACCGTGTCCGAGTTCACCGTCGAGCCGGGCGACCGCGTCGCCTTCGTACTGACCTGGTTCCCCAGCCACGACCCGGAGCCGACCCCGGCGGACGCGGAGGAGACCCTCGCGGCGACGGAGCTGTTCTGGAGCCGGTGGAGCGCGAAGAGCACCGCGTACGGCCCGCACAAGGACGCCATCCAGCGCTCGCTCGTCACGCTCAAGGCCCTGACCTACGCCCCAACGGGCGGCATCGTCGCCGCGCCGACCACTTCCCTTCCGGAGCAGCTCGGCGGCCCGCGCAACTGGGACTACCGCCTCTGCTGGCTGCGGGATGCGACGCTCGCCCTGCAGTCGCTGCTCACGGCCGGGTACACCGAGGAGGCCAGTGCCTGGCGCGACTGGCTCGTACGCGCGGTCGCCGGCGATCCGGCCGACCTGCGGATCATGTACGGGCTCGACGGACGCCGCCGCCTTCCAGAGGAGACGATCGACTGGCTCCCCGGCTACGAGGGGTCGCGACCCGTGCGCGTGGGCAACGCCGCTTCGGATCAGCTGCAACTGGATGTCTGGGGCGAGGTGCTCGACGGCCTCTCGCTCACGCGGTCCACGATCGGGTCCGGCGACGACGACGCCTGGAACGTCCAGCTCAGCCTGATCGAGCACTTGGCCGAGCGGTGGAAGGAGCCCGACAACGGTCTCTGGGAGATGCGGGGCCCGCAGCGCCATTTCACGTACTCCAAGGTGATGGCGTGGGTCGCGGTGGACCGCATGATCGACGGCGCCCGCACGTACGACCTGCCGGGGCCGGTGCGGCGCTGGGAGCGGATGCGGGCCGAGATCCGTCGCGACATCCTCGCCAACGGCTACGACGCGAAGCGGAACACGTTCGTGCAGGCGTACGGCTCGGACGAGTTGGATGCGTCGCTGCTGCTGATCCCGCGGGTGGGCTTCCTACCGCCCGGCGACAAGCGGGTGATCGGGACCATCGACGCCATCCAGGAGGACCTCACCGAGAACGGGCTCGTCCTCCGCTATCGACCGCAGGCCAGCGACGACGGGCTTCCGGGCGGGGAGGGCGTGTTCATCGCCTGCTCGTTCTGGCTGGTGGACGCGCTCATCGGCGCCGGTCGACGCGAGGAGGCGGAGGCGCTGTTCACCCGACTGCTGGACCTCCGCAACGACGTGGGGCTGCTCAGCGAGGAGTGGGAACCGTCAAGCGCGCGGCAGCTGGGCAACATGCCGCAGGCGTTCAGCCATTTCGCGCTCATCCGGAGCGCCTTCCACCTGCTCTCGGGCGACGCCACCACGACGCATCAGACCATCCCGATCGGTGAGGAGTGATCGATGAGCGTGCCGCACATCCTCGTCCTCGGCGCCGGCTTCGCCGGGTTCACCGTGGCACGCGAGCTTCGCCGGGATGCCGCCTCCCACCGCATCCGGCTGACGGTGGTCGATCCGCAGCCCTTCCTGACCTACAAGCCGCTGCTGCCCGAGGTCGCCGGCGGTGAGACGCAGGCGCGCGACAGCGTCGTGCCGTTGCGCCGGCCGCTCCGGGACGCCGACCTGGTGTCCGGATCCCTCGCGTCGCTGGACCCGGACGCGCGCATCGCGGTGGTCCGCTTCCTCGACGGCACCGAGCGCGCCGTCCACTACGACCATGTCGTCCTCGCCGTCGGCGCGGTGACGAAGACCCTGCCGATCCCGGGGCTGGCGGAGAACGCGATCGGCTTCTCGAGCGTCGGCGAGGCGGCCTACCTCCGCGACCATGTCCTGGGCCGCATCCGCTTCGCCGCTGCGACCGGCGACCGCGCCGAGCGCCGCCGCGCGCTCACCTTCGTCTTCGTCGGCGGCGGCTACACCGGCGTCGAGGCGATCGCCGAGCTGCAGCGATCGGCCGCCGGGGAGCTCGACCGATACCCGGAGCTCGACGGCGAGGCGATGGAGTGGCTCCTGGTCGAAGCCGCAGACCGCATCGCCGCCGAGCTCACCGAACCGCTCTCCGCCTGGACCCTCCGCCTGCTGCGGCGCCGGGGCATCCGGGTGCTGCTCGAGACCGAGATGACGAGCTGCGAGAACGGGATCGTCGCTTTGAACAACGGCGAGATGCATCCCGCAGACACGATCGTCTGGGTCGCCGGCGTCACGCCCAACCCGGTGCTCGACCGCACGGACCTGCCGCGGGGACCGAGGGGGCACGTGCGGTGCGACACCTGTCTCCGGGTCGTGCGCGACGACGACACCCCGGTGGCGGGGGCGTGGGCGCTCGGCGACGTCGCGCAGGTGCCCGACCTGACGGCATCGAAGCAGCCGGCCTACTACCCGCCGAATGCGCAGAACGCGATCCGGCAGGCCCGTGTCCTCGCCCGGAACCTGAGGCTGGCGCTCGACGGCCGCGCGCCGGAGGAGTACCGGCACCGGTCGCTCGGCACGCTGGCCAGCTATGGCGGCATGCGCGGAGCCGCGGTGCTTCGAGGCGTCCCCCTTCGCGGGCTTCCGGCGTGGGCTGTCGACAAGGTGTACCACGCACTGGCCCTGCCGAGCCCAGGCAGGCGGGTGCGACTGATCCTCGGCTGGATCGGCAACGGGCTGACCCGGCGGGATCCGGCGCCCGTCGACGTCTTCGCCGACCCGGCGGAGCCGTTCCGCAGCGCGGCGCAGGCGCAGGCGCAGAAGAAAAAGGAGGACGACGGATGAGGACGCGCACTCCCGCGCGCACCACGGTCCACGGGATCGACCGGATGGTGCGCAACGTCGAGACCGGCCGCTTCGAACGGTCCCTCTCGGCTCTGACGGCGGCGGGGTCGCTGGTGACGGCGGCCGAGATCTACTTCGAGCACGACAAGGCGAGCTTCGGCAACCCGTGGATGTGGGCTCCGGTCGTCCTCGGCCCGGTGGGCGCCATCGCGGGCGTCGCCGGCGTGTTCAGCAAGCGCGCCGCCAAGACGCTGCTCCCCGTCGCCGCGGCGACCATCGTCGCGAACGGCCTGCAGGGGACCTACCTGCACGCCCGCGGGATCGGCCAGAAGCCCGGCGGGTGGCGCAACCTCCGCTACAACATCGAGATGGGACCGCCCCTGCTGGCTCCGCTCCTGGTGACGATGGTCGGCGGAATGGGGCTGCTCGCCGCGATCCTGAGGCGCGAGAAGTGAGCACGCCGCCCGTCGAGCGCGGGACGTCCGTGCCCGTCCGCTTCCCCGGGTTCCGCGTGCTCGATCAGGCGGATCACTGGGACGACGCCACCCGCGCGGTCGTGCTCGCCCGCGTCGGCCGCCCCTCCGACATCCGCTTCTTCGACGTCGCCGAGCAGGCTGCGGCGACCGCGCTGTTCGACGAGCTGCTCGACCAGGAGGGCAACGGCCGCGTCCCGATCACCGCACTGGTGGACGCGCGGCTCGCCGAGAGCCAGACCGACGGCTGGCACTACGACAGCATGCCCACCGACGGGGATGCGTGGCATCTCACCCTCGCCGCGCTCGACGACGACGCACGCGAGGCCCACGGCTGCACCTTCGCCGAATGCGACCGCGGCGCGCGCCGCGCCCTGCTCGAGACGATCCGCACCGGGGACGGCGACTGGCGCGGCTTCCACCGCGGCCAGGTCTGGAGCCTGTGGACGCGCTACGCGTGCACCGCCTTCTACAGCCACCCGGACGCCTGGGACGAGATCGGCTTCGACGGTCCGGCGTACCCGCGCGGCTACAAGAACCTCGGCGTCGGCAAGCGCGAGCCCTTCGAGGTCGCCGACGCGCATCCCGCCGAGCTGCCCGCCACCCGGGTCGGGGGAGGATCGTGAGCGCCAAGGCGGTGCGTGACCGCAACGCCTCGGCCTGGCTGCTCACCCCCGACGGGTCCCGGACGCGCCCCGACCTCCTCGACGGCATGCGGCGCTTCGCCGACACCGACGAGGTGGACATCGCCATCGTCGGCTGCGGCGCAGGCGGATCCGTGCTGCTGCAGCGCCTCGCGCGCGCGGGCTGGAGCGCCGTCGCCTTCGACGCCGGCCCGTTCTGGGACCCCGAGCGCGACTGGGTCAGCGACGAGGCCGGCTCCCACCACCTGTACTGGACCGAGCCGCGCCAGATCGGCGGCGGCGACCCCGTCCCGCTCGGCTCGAACAACTCCGGACGCGGCGTCGGCGGCTCCATGATCCACTACGCCGGGTACACCCCGCGGTTCCACCCGAGCGACTTCCGCACGCTGTCCGCAGACGCTGTGGGAGCGGACTGGCCGATCGGCTACAACGATCTCGCGGGCTACTACGCCGACATCGAGAACGAGCTCCCCGTCGCGGGCGAGGACTGGCCCTGGGGCGACCCGCACTCGTACCCGCATCACGCGCATCCGGTCTCCGGCAACGGCGAGACGTTCCTCCGCGGTGCGGAAGGCGCCGGGGTCACCGCGAAGGTCGGTCCGGTCGCCATCGCCAACGGACGCTTCGGCCATCGACCGCACTGCATCTACCGCGGCTTCTGCCTCCAGGGCTGCAAGGTGAACGCGAAGGCGTCTCCGCTCATCACGCATCTTGCGGACGCCTTGGAGCACGGTGCCGAGATCCGCGCGGACAGCATGGTCGCGTCCATCGGATTCGACGAGCGCACCGGACGCGCGACCGGCGTGCACTACTTCCGCGACGGGGTGCCGCGCTTCCAGCGGGCGCGGATGGTCGCCGTCGCCGGCTACTCGATCGAGACCCCGCGGCTGCTCCTCAACTCGCGTTCCGCGCGCTTCCCCGACGGGATGTGCAACGACTTCGATCAGGTCGGCCGCTACTTGATGGTGCAGGGCGCGCCGCAGACCGCCGGCCGCTTCCCGGACGAGATCCGGATGTGGAAGGCGCCGCCGCCGGAGGTCAGCACCGAGCAGTTCTACGAGACCGACCTGGCGAAGCCGTACAAGCGCGGCTACTCCATCCAGACGGTGTCGCCGCTGCCGATCACGTGGGCGGAGCATGTCATGGCGCAGGGCCACTGGGGTGCCGACCTGCGCCGCTACATGTCGGACTACGTGCACTGGGCCTGCCTCGGCGCGCTGTGCGAGTTTCTGGCGCAGCCCGACAACCGCGTCACCCTGGCCGACGAGACCGACCGTTACGGCCTCCCCGTCGCACACTTCTCGTACACCCAGTGCGACAACGACCGCGCTCTGGCGAAGGCGGCCCAGGCGACGATGGAGCGCATCCTCGAGGCCGCAGGCGCACAGGAGACCATGACGGTCCAGCGCTACGCGCACCTCGTCGGCGGTGCACGCATGGCCGCCGACGAGACGGAAGGGGTTGTGGACGCGGACTGCCGGACGTTCGCTGTCCCCAACCTGCTCATCACCGACGGGAGCGTGCTGCCGACCCAGGGCAGCGCCAACCCCGCCCTCACGATCATGGCCGTCGCGGCACGCGCGGCGGACCGGCTGCTCAAGGCGAAGGAGACAACGACATGGCGACGACAGTGAGCGAATTCGTGATCGGCCGGCTCCGGGAGTGGGGCGTGCGACGCGTCTTCGGCTACCCGGGCGACGGGATCGGGGAATTCGACGGGATGCTCGGCAAGGCGGAGCGCGCGGGTGAGGGCCTCGAGTACATCCGTCCGACGCACGAGGAGATCTGCGCCTTCATGGCCACTGCGCACGCCAAGTTCACCGGAGAGGTCGGCGTCTGCATCGCCACCTCCTCCCCGGGCGGCTTCCACCTGATGAACGGCCTCTACGACGCGAAGATGGACAACCAACCGGTTGTCGCGATCGTCGGCCAGCAGGGCCTGAACGCGTTCGGCACGTTCAACCAGCAGGAGAGCAACCTGGAGCAGGCGTTCTCCGACGTCGCCGAGTACGTCCAGACCATCGTCTCGCCCGAGCAGGCGCAGGCGGTCGTCGACACCGCGTTCCGCACCGCGATCACGCGCAAGCAGCCATGCGTCATCATCCTGCCGCACGACGTGCAGAGCATGAAAATGGCCGAGCCCGGCGCCGAGATGTGGGTCTCGCGCTCGAGCGCGGTCGCGCCCTCCACCGCCATCGCCCCGCCCGCCGAGCAGCTGCAGGCGGCGGCCGAGATCATCAACGCCGGGTCCCGCGTGACATTCCTCGTCGGAGCGGGCGCGGTCGGCGCCACCGAGGAAGTGCTGCAGGCGGCGCGGCTTGCCGGCGCCGGCGTCATCACCAGTCTGCGCGGCAAGCAGGTCGTGCCCGCCGACGTCCCGTTCCACACCCAGCAGGTGGGCCTGCTCGGGTCGCGCCCGAGCTACGACCAGATGCAGGACTGCGACACCCTGGTGCTGCTCGGCACGAACTACCCCTACGGGCAGTTCCTGCCGAAGACCGGCCAGGCGCGCGCGGTCCAGATCGACATCCGGCCCGAGCAGCTCGGCCTCCGCTACCCGACGGAGGTGAGCATCTGGGCGGACGTGAAGACCGCCCTGGCCGGCCTCCTCCCCTCCTCCGCCAGAAGGACGACCTGTCCTGGCAGGAGAAGGTCGCCGACAACATGCGGGACTGGGACGCGGAACTCGCCGCCCAGGCGGAGAACCACTTCGACGACGGGGTCAACCCGCGCAAGGTGTACGCCGAGCTGAACAAGCGCCTCCCCGCCGGTGCGATCGTCACGTGCGATGCCGGCACCACTGCCGACTGGTACGGCCACTACATCCGCTTGCGCGACGGGATGCGCGGCGACCTCTCCGGCCGCCTCGCCTCCATGCTCGCGGCGATGCCCTACGCGGAGGCGGCGAAGTTCGCGTATCCCGACCGGACGGTGGTGTGCACGATCGGCGACGGCGCCTTCCAGATGCTCGGGATGAACGAGCTAATCACACTGAAGAAGTACCTGTCGAAATGGGACGACCCCACCTTCGTCGTGGTCGTGCTCCACAACGACGACCTGACCCAGGTGTCGTGGGAGATGCGCACCGAGGACGCCAACCCGGTCTGGCCGACCTCGCAGGACGTGGAGTCCGTCGACTACGCCGGATGGGCGCGGCTGCTCGGCTTCCAGGGGATCACCGTCACCTCCGACGACCAGATCGAGGCCGCCTGGGACACGGCGCTCGCGCACCGCGGCGTGACCGTGATCGACGCGCACACGGGGAAGAACATCCCACCGCTTCCACCGCACATCACGTACGAGTTCGCGAAGAACACCGGACTCGCGCTGCTGAAGGGCGACCCGAACGGCATCGGCGCGATCAAGGACTCCGCCGCATCGCTCATCACCGAGGGGGTGGAGCGGGCGAAGGACGCGCTGCACATCGACCACGACCACGACCATGGGAACTGATGACGGGGCGCGGCTCCGCGCCATCACGACGGATGCATTCGACGTCCCCACTGCTACCGGTGGGCGCGAACGGCCTGAAAGCGACGGCACAATCACCTGGAACTCGACCGGCCTGATCGTTGTGAGGCTGTCCGCAGGCGACGAAACCGGGCTCGGTTTCACCCACGCCCCTACCGCCGCTCTCGGAATTATCCGCGACGTCCTCTGGCCGATCATCGACGGGATGGACACCCGCGACACCGAACGTCTCTTCTGGGCGATGGCTCGCGCCGTCCGCAACATCGGGTGGCGTGGCCTGTGCGCGAGCGCAATCGCGGCCGTCGACATCGCCGCGCACGATCTGGCCGCTCGGCTCGCCGGAGTACCGCTGAGGTCTTACCTTGGCGGAGCGCGCGACTCCATCGCCGCCTACGGCAGCGGAGGCTTCACCGACTACACCGACCGAGAACTGACCGAACAGCTGAGCTCCTGGGCCGAGCACGGACTCCGCGCCGTGAAGATGAAAGTCGGCTCCCAGCCGGACGACGACCCGCGCCGCGTCGCCCTCGCCCGCGAAGCCATCGGCCCCGACGTCGAACTCTTCGTCGACGCGAACGGCGCCTACGAGCGCAAGCAAGCCCTCCACCTCGCTGATCGATTCGCAGACCTCGGCGTCACCTGGTTCGAAGAGCCCGTGTCCAGCGACGACCGCACCGGTCTGCGCCTGCTCCGAGACAGGATGCCCGCACCGATCCGAGTCGCCGCCGGCGAGTACGGGTACACGCCCGCCGACTTCCGCGACCTCGTCACGCCAGGATGCGTCGACGTACTGCAAGCCGACGCCACCCGATGTGGCATCACCGGGTTCCGCGTCGCCGCCACGCTCGCGCGCACGTACGGCATCCCGCTCAGCGCCCACACAGCTCCCGCCTTACACGCCTCCGTGGCCGCCGCGTTCGAGGGCGCGATCAACGTCGAATACTTTCACGATCACGCCCGCATCGCCGGAGCCTTCTTCGACGGGGTCCCGGCCCTACGCGATGGCGACCTGGTACCCGACCGGGCAGCCCCCGGACACGGGCTCGAGCTCAAAGAAGCCGATGCCCGCCCGTATCGGGTCGCATCCTTCACCCGCGCAACTGACCCGAGCGCGCCCGGCGAAGCGCTCGACAACCCGAAACAACAACGAGGAGGAACGAGATGACGTACCGGCTGGTTCAGCTTCCCAGCGGCCGAGAAGTGGGCATGACCGGTCTCGGCGACCCCGCCGGTGAACGCCTAGCAGTGCTCCTCCACCCGACACCCGGCGCGTCCGGCTTCGACCCTGCACCCGATGTCACGGCGCGCTCTGGCCTCCACCTGCTGACCTTCGAACGTCCCGGCTACGGGGCAACCGAACAAGAAATCATCAGCGTCACCCAATGGGTGGACGACCTCGCCGGGTACCTGCGCGAAGCTGAGGCAAGCGCACGAGAGCGGCCAGCGCAGACCAACTACGGCGGAATCGGCGTCATCGGCTGGAGGGAAGGTGGAATCTACGCAGCCGCACTTGCCGCCCGTCACCCACGCCTGGTCAATCGGCTTGTCCTAGTGGCGGCGCCCGCCCCGTCGCGAGCGGCGAACGCGCACGCCTTTCAGGCCGAATTGACACTTACCCGCGCGTCCGACGGGCCGCTCGGTTACCCCGACCGCGTGCAGCGGATGCTCGAAACCGCGTTCACACAAGGGGACGCCGGAACCATCGCCGATCATCACGCGTTCGAAGAGCCCATTCCGGCGCCGCTGCAGGTCAGAGCCGAGACTCTCATCCTGTACGGGACCACGGACGCCTACGCGACCGTGCACGACGCACAGTGGTACGCTCACGTCGCCTCCCGCGCACGAGTCGAACGGGTTACCGGTGCGGCAGATATCATCGGGCGACATTGGCAGCGCATCACCGACTTCCTCAACCCTGAACCTACCTCCGAATGAAGGAAGCGCTTCACCCCGGGCGTCTACGGGCAGCGGACGACGCGGCTGACGGTCTTCACCGGATAGGCCTCACTCCCTCAGGCCGGATGGCCCGACCCGCACGCAGCATCCCCCCGTCGCGGGTTCCAGCCACACCGGCCTCCTGTCCGGCGACTCGTCGCTGATCGCACCGACCAAGGCGACGTTCGCCGAGCAGATCAGGTCGGTGTGTCGCGCGGCCAGTCGGTGGAACGGGCAGTTGGTGAGGCGGTAGCCTCCGTCGTCGTCCGCGACCGGTTCGTAGCCCACGGCGTCCAGCGTCTCGGCGAGCTCCCGCCCGGGGTCTCCACAGGCATGGCCGTGCTCGGCCGCGACCGCGAGGAGGCATTCGCGGACGGGTGCGCCCGTCTCATCCGCCCGCTCGACGGCCCGGGCGAGCAGTTCCCCGGCGAGGTCGTAGCGGCGCGGCGGGACGGCCGCGATCAGCTCGTCGTGGGCGAGTGCGTAGAACTTCGCGGGGCGGCCGGAGCCCGGGCCGCGTCGATCGCCGCGGTGGGCGAAATCGGTGACGAGGACTCCGGCATCCACGAGCTTCTCAAGGTGGAAGGCGACGGTCGCACGCGGGACCCCGGTGCGCTCGGCGAGTTCGTCGCGCCCGAGGGGCCGGCCCTCGGCTTCGATCAGCCGATACAGCTCGAGCCGCACCGGGTCGGCGAGCGCAGCCAGCGCGGAGAGCGCGTCGGGAGTCATTTCCGCATCCTAACTCTAAAAAAGCGATTCTTGACAAAAGAATCGACACATCCTTACAGTCAGCACATACCGAGGAGGCGATCATGTCACTGGCGACGGATACCGAGGAGGAGGACGCGGCCCTGGAGCCGGTCCCGGGTCCCTGGGCGGGTGCGATCGACCGGCACAGAGCGGAGGCGGCGATCGTCGAACTGCTCTCGGCGCTCGGCCGAGACACGGCCGGCCCGCAAGTGGCCGACACCCCGCGGCGCGTCGCAGCCGCCTACGCCGAGATGCTCGACGCCACGCCGCTCCGGATGACGACGTTCCCGAACGACGAGGGCTACGACGACCTCGTCCTGGTGCGCGACATCCCGTTCACCTCGCTCTGCGCCCACCATCTGCTGCCCTTCCGCGGCGTGGCCCACGTCGGCTACCTGCCGGCGGGCAGGCTCCTCGGGCTCTCCAAGCTGGCGCGCGTCGTGGAGCACTTCTCCCGTGACCTGCAGCTGCAAGAGAGGCTCACCATGCAGGTGGCCGACTTCCTCGACGAACAGCTCGAGCCGCGCGGCGTCGGGGTCGTGCTCGAAGCCGAGCACCTCTGCATGTCGGCCCGTGGCGTCAGGGCGGCCGGCACGCTCACACGCACCTCCCGGTTCACCGGCGAGCTCGCCGGCCCGGGACGGGAGCTCTTCACAGAAAGGACGGCAGGACGATGAACGCCATCCACGAACTCCGCGCCGCAGGGGTCAGCATCTGGCTGGACGACCTCTCCCGCGACGACATCGTCTCCGGGCGGCTCGCCGACCTCGTCGACGCGCACGGCGTGACCGGCATCACCACCAACCCGACCATCTTCGCAACCGCGCTGGAGAAGCACCCGGAGGCGTACGCCGATCAACTCGCCTCCCTCCGCGCGAGCGGCGCGGGCGCCCGCGAGGCGGCGCTCGCCCTCGTCACGGACGATGTGGGCGCCGCGTGCGACATCCTGCGGCCCGTCCACGAGAGCACGGGAGGCGCGGAGGGCTTCGTCTCGATCGAGGTGACCCCGGACACCGCGCACGACGTCGAGGCGACCCTGGCCGAGGTGCGTGAGCTGAGCGGCCTGGTCGATCGACCGAACCTGTTCGTCAAGATTCCGTCGACCGACGCCGGCATCCTGGCGCTGGAGGAGGCGACCGCCGAGGGCTTCAGCATCAACATGACCCTGTTGTTCGGCATCCCCCGCTACCGCCAGGTCATCGCCGCCTACCGGCGCGGGCTCGAGCGTGCGCGTGCCGCGGGCGCAACGCTCGCGGGCATCCACTCCGTCGCCTCGTTCTTCGTCTCCCGGGTCGACGTCGAGGTCGACACCCGGCTGGACGCGCTGGGGACGCCGGACGCGAACGCGCTGCACGGCCGCGCCGCCGTCGCCAACGCCCGGCTGGCCTACGCCGAGTTCGCCGCATCACAGGAGGACCCGGTCTGGCGGGCGCTCGCTGAGGCCGGTGCCAACCCGCAGCGGCCGCTGTGGGCGTCGACGGGCGTGAAGGATCCGGGGATGCGCGACACACGCTACATCGAGGACCTCGTCGCCCCGCTCGTCGTTGACACGATGCCTGCGAAGACGCTGCAGGCGGTCGAGGACCACGGGCGGATCGTCCCGGACAGCGTCAGCGCGGGGATGGCCGACGCGCGCGAGGTCGTCGACGCGCTCGCGTGGGCCGGCGTCGCGTTGGACGACGTGTCCGCGCACCTGGAGCAGAAGGGAATCATATCGTTCGGCGACTCGTGGGAACGCCTCGTCGCGGCCGTCACCCCATGAACGCGCCGGCGCCGGTGTCGGCAACGCGCTGCCCTGTGCTCACTGCGCGGTGTGCGAACCGCGCTAGCCCAGCCACCGTCGCTATCCCTCCCTACCGCGACGGGTCTGTTCGCAGGCCGGCTCACCGGGCGACGCGACCGCGCAGACAGCGATCGCGTGCTGGAACAGCTCAACTGGGGATGCAGCCCATACGCCAGCGGCATGTGGTGCCTGACGAACGACTCCCACACCGGCCGATCCATCGGCGAATCGCGATACTTCGGGCACGGCGATTGGATCGCCTCCGACTGGAACAACGCCTGACCCGAGACCTACACGCCGAGGCTGCTGCAGACCCTCTTCGGCTGAACCAGGGCGGGTCCCGCGAACCTCGCATGGTGGTTCGCCGCCATGCCTCCGCAACGAGTGACCGCGGCATAGTGCTGCTCATTCTCGGCAGCCTCAGCGGGTGGATCAACGTGGCATTCGGGGCTCTCATCGGACTTGGAAGCGTCGCCTACTCCTGGCCCTGCCGGTGCTCGCCTCTTCGCCGAAGATATCGGCCGCGTGCTCTTGTCCGGCCACGAGGGCGGCGACAGCGGCGACCTCACCCTGCCGTCAAGGCAGGCAGCCTTGTCCGGTAGGGTTGCGCCGTGAAGCTCGCAAAGCCCGCCGTCATCGGTCTCATCGTGCTCTCACTCGCTGGCTGCACCGCGGCGACGACAAGGGCGCCCACCGGATCCGCGGGCCCCAACAGTTCGAGCGCGCCTACCCGATCTGCAGCCCCCGACAGTTCGAGCGCGGACGTCTCGGCGATGCCTGCAACCGTGGATAAGCTGCCGACCAGCTGCGAAGCGCTCTACTCAGGTTTGAACGAGTTCATGTCCGACGGCGGTTCGCTGGTCCTCAACCCGGCGTGGAGGTCCGGGTCGGGCGCGCCAAGAACCGACTATGGCACCTACGACGCAGATCTCGCAGGCATGTTGGCGAAGAATCCCGAACTCATCTGCGACTGGGCACCGGCGACAGGCCCGAGCGACACGTTCCTCACCACGCAAATGCGCCACGTCAATGTGGCGACTGGGCAGGCGGCGACTGCCAGGATGAGAGCTAAGGGCTGGTTCTGCGGCCAGGCGTACAACGGCCAATGGTGCGTGACCAACGACTCCAGCACCGGCCGGTCGATCGGCGAATCACACTGGGTCGGCCAGGGCTACTGGATCGCCTCCAATTGGAACAACGCCGGTCCGCAGACATACACACCCGAACTCCTGAAGAGGCTGTTCGGATGACTGGGGCAGCGCCGACCCATCGCAGTCGGGGAACACTGACCCAACCACGCCGACCAGTCCGCCCTACAACTTCTGACCTAGGACCGCCTGAGTCCGGTGCTCAGCCGATGGTTGGCGCCCGCGGCTCGCTGCGTTGCGTCCCGCGCCGCGCCTGCGGTCGATCGCACGTCAGTGGCAGATCTTGATAGAGGCCGGTTCCATCATGCGGGTGATGTGCGCAAGACTCCCGTTCCAGCCGATCGTCGTTCCCCGAGCGCCAGCCAACTAACTCCGCCGGCGGAAGCATCGGCGGTGCATCATTCCGTCGTGGCTGAGCCGGTTGCTTGATCAAACGCTGCGTCGAGTCGGCCGGCCTGCTGGTAGTCGACCAACGATTACTGCGGCATTCTGACCTCGCCGCGGTACAGCACGGTTCGTAATGTTCCCCGGTCAATCGCCGCGTGGATTTCCAGCTCGGAAACGCCCAGCCGTAGCGCGGCAGCCGCAGGCAGGGAATAATCCGGGTCGTTCATGCCCGCAACCTATCAGTTCAACCTGCGACGACTGATCCCAAATTCGGTTGCTCAACCGGCTCGCAGCCCGCTACAAGGCTGCTCCATGGGTCAATTCTCCGAGTGGCGCGCTTGTCGGGCGCCGCCAACTCGTTGTGATGACCGGAGATGCCGTCGCCCGTCGCCGCCGGCTCTATCGCGGCCCTGCCAACCACTCAACGCCGGCCCATAAGCCCAGCAACGCTCCATGCATCATCGCCATCGAGGTCGCGCGGGTCGGCGGTGCGGACCGCGTTCTCCGTCGACGATCAACTGCACAGCCATCGAACTAGCAACGAGCTTCGCGCGCGGAGCCGACTACGTCGGCACCGTCTTGTGTGTTCTCCCCGCTCCGGCCTGCGATCGTAACGGCCTCCGGCTGCTCCGTTCCCGACCCTCGCTAATTGCAGACTCCGTCGCTGCGCTCCTCCGCTTAGCAACCGCTCCTCCCGGTCGCTGCTCTGCCTCCACCCGTTCTTGATCTTCGTGCCGGAACGGCGAGAAAGACGAGTGGACAAAGGAGCAAGCAGATCTGGCCAACAGGACCATCACCCGAACCAAGGCGGACCGACAGGCGGAAGCGGAGGCACTGCACGCGTCGATCCTGAAGCAAGTCCAGCAGCTCACCGACAGCGGCCAGTGGCGGGCATTCCTGGAGTTCGCCCGCTCCTTCCACACCTACAGCCTGAACAACCTTCTGTTGATCCTCGCCCAGAAACCGGAAGCGACCATGGTCGCCGGTTTCCGGCAATGGCAGGCCAAGGGGACGACAGGTCCGCAAAGGCGAAAAGTCCATCAAGATCTTCGGATACCGCGAGAAGAAAACCGAGACCGCTGCCGACGATGACACCCCATCCGACGGAGGGCGTCTGGTTCGGTACTTTCCGACCCTGTCCGTGTTCGACATCGCGCAGACCGACCCGATCGAAGGAGCCGACCGGCTCCCAAGCGATCCCACGCAGCAACTCACCGGCGGCAACGACCACGGCGTCATCGCTCCACTGACCCATCACCTGCAGTCCCGCGGATGGACGATCGGCCGCGAACCGCTCAACCATGCCAGCGGATACACCGACCCCGAAACGCGACGCGTGATCCTCGCGGAAAGCATCAGCGTCGAGCAATCCGCGAAAACCCTGATCCACGAAACGGCGCACATCGAGCTCCACCACATCGACAGCCTCGAGGAGTACCGGCAGCACCGCGGACGCATGGAAGTCGAAGCGGAATCGGTCGCCTACGTTGTCGCTGGCCTGCCCGGCTTCGACACCAGCGCATACAGCATCGGCTACATCATCGGATGGAGCTACGAAGACGTCACCATCATTCGCGACTCGGCCTCACGCGTCCTCGCGGCAGTACACAGCATCGCCGAGATAGTCGGCCAGAAGTAACGAACGAACTGAAAGAACCCCGGCCCATCTTAAGTGGGTCGGGGTTCTTTCATGCTCGGTGGCGGCCAGAAGGAGGGCGGAAGCAAGAGACGACAAATGCTCGGTCGCAGGCGACAAGTGCTCGCTCGGAGAGCTGGCCGTGACAAGAAGGGACAATCGCAAAAACCAGCGGCAACGAAGTAGCCCACAAAAGAAGACCAACAAGACAAACAAGCCCAGACGAAAGGAGACAACACGGAAGAACCACGAGAGAAACACAAGAGCGAATGCACGTAGGCACTCTTCGAGGTGTGCGCGCCAAATGCGCGCCGAGATGCACGTGCCGCCGGAAGTTCTAAGTGTGAGAGGTGGAGTAGCGCGTTGGAAACGTGGGCAGGCGGCCCAGGGGGTCAAGCAGGCGGTTCGATACGCGTTCGGCGGCGTCTGCGACGCGACCCTCACGGCCAAAACCGCTGACGGCGCTCTGGCCGCTGCCGGGTACGCGGACGCGGTGATGACCCGGTACATCGTCGAGAACGGCACGATCCGTGACGACCTCCTCACCCGATCCCAGCTGAAGCAATGGGTCGACGGCGTGGACCCGCTCACCGGCGAGCGACGGGGTCGGGATCTGGAGTCGCCGGTCGCTGATCTGATTTTGGATGCGACGATCAACGCGCCGAAGTCGTTCTCGATCGCGGCGATGCTGGACCCCGAGCTACGGGCCGCGTATGAGGACCTGCAGGATCGGTTGCGGGATCGGATCATGAAGCTGTGGCAGGCCGAGCTCAACGCCCGCCGCGGGAAGCAGGGTTCTATCCGGGAGGACCTCGCTCGTATCGAAGTCGTCGAGCTGAGGCACGAACGGTCGCGGTCCCTCGACCCGCACAAGCACCGTCATCTCTGGCTCAACGTCAAGGTCCAAGGGCTTGACGGGAAGTGGTCGAACGTCGATACCCGCGTCGCGCTGCGGTTCCAGAACGTCATCAATGCCGAAGGGGACCTCGCCTCCAAGACCGACCCAACCTGGATCGCCGCTCTAGCTGCCAAAGGCTTCGACTTGAACTCGGACGGGGAGATAGCGCAGCTGCAGCATCTGGTGCGGCCGCTATCGAAGCGCTCCGCGCAGATCGAGTCGAACAAGGCGGCACACCTGCGGCAGTGGAAGGATCAGCACCCTGACGAGGAGCCTTCCCCCACAGTGCTGACTCAGATCGACCAGTGGGCTTGGTCGGCGGGTCGACCGAACAAGCCGGGCCAGATGAATGAGGAGGATTGGGCTTCGATAGTCATGGCCGAGCTTTTGCGTGCCGATCCGGATGTCGGGCGCCCGCGGACGGCGGTCGGGACTTCTTCGGTCGGCGTCGAGAACCTGGATGTTGAGCTCCTCGCGGCAAAGGCGATCGTAGACGCCGACGCCCGGTCCATCGGCACGGGAGGCCGCTTTAGCGACATGGATGTTCTGGCCGGCGCGATTCGCGCTGTCGCAAATTCCGGCGTCGTCGCCGACCGGCAACACTTGGCTGAGGTCGTTAACGGAGTGGTCTCCGTCGCCATCCGCACCCACACGGTGACCCTGCTCAGTGAGGCGAATATGCCGGCGCACATCAAGCGACGAATGGCGACATCGACCGCGACCTTGAAAGCTACCCTCACACAAAGGATCGAACGAATTTCGGTTCCGGGCGTAGCGCTGAACGCAGCTGAGGTGAAGGCCGTTGGACAGATCGTAGAGCCAGAACGTTCGCTAGACAGAGGCCAGCTCGCCGGAGCCGCGGCCATAGGCGGCTCCTCGAGAAGTGTCGCCGTGTCGGGCGCCGCAGGAACAGGCAAGACAACGATGCTGAAGGTCGCCGGTGCGGCGCTTCGTCGACGTGGCCGCAACATGATCATCGTTGCGCCGACGAAAAAGGCGTCGTCCGTGGCTGGTCGCGAGACGCAGAGTGCGTCTTCGTCGCTGCATCAACTTCTGCATGACTATGGGTGGCGTTGGACCACTAATAGGGCTGGGGGTACGGACTGGCGCCGCCTCCAGATCGGAGAACGCGATCACAACACCGGGCGCGTGTACGACGGTCCTCACATTGCAATCCGTCCCGGCGATCGGATCGTCGTGGACGAGGCCGGGATGCTCGACCTCGAGGCAGCGAATGCGCTCGTCGAAGTGCTGGAACGAACCCAGGCGACGGTAGCCATGGTCGGCGACGAACGTCAGGCGCTGCCTGTCGGACACTCCGGTGCAATGGCTCTCTTCTGGGCTCACTCGGCGGACCAGGTTGAGCTAACGACCATCCACCGATTCAAGGATCCCGTCTGGGCAGACATGACGTTAAGCCTGCGTGATCCACATGGTCGCGAGGCGTCCGAGATCGTCGCCGGGGCACTCGTCGACACCGGACACGTGATTCTCGCAAGAAGCGACGCCGAGGCTCGAACTGAGATGGTCGCAGCCTGGTTCGCCGCGAAGGAGCAGCGACGGTCTATCGCGCTGGTCGCTGCGACGCACGCTGAAGCATTAGCGATCAGCGAGGACATCCAGGGTATTAGAGTTCGAGCGGGCGAGATTGACACCACCCGATCCACCTCGGGTCAATCTGGACAGCCCATCTTCGTGGGCGACATCGTTCAGAGCCGACGAAACGACCGCGAGTCAGAGGTTCAGAATCGCCAGCATTGGGTAGTCAAAGGAATTACTCGAGAACATGTGATCCTTGCATCCTCCGCGGACTCGACCGATCTGAAGAGGGTGACTCACGAATATGCCCAAGCTCACATGCACCTGGGCTACGCATCGACGGTTTATGGAGTTCAGGGCGAGACCACCGATCGTGCGCTCGTGGGACCCGGCGTAGATGCCGCGGGACTTTACGTCGGTCTTACGCGGGGCAAGCAAAAGAACGACATCGTTCTGGTTGCGCCGACCCCAGCTTCGGCGAAGTCGCAACTCGTTGAAATGATGCAGCGCCAGGCCATCGAAGAGACCCTCGATGCTTCCCGGGCCGCAGCCCGAGAAGAGTTCGGTCGCGCGGCCCACAGTGAAACGGGACCATCGACCATGGCCGACCAAAGCGGAGGCGCTGTTCTCGGCAGATGACGTGAGGCTAGCGCTTAGCCAGACCGGCACTTCGAGCCTGCCGACCTAAGCCGTTGACGCCATCTAGCGCCCCGTCGCGCGCCCGAAAACGAAAGAGCGCAACACCTAGAGCATCGGCTCGGTCGCGGGCATCCGGAAACACACCTCCGGGCACGAAGAGCAGGGGGGATCGCCCGTCCCCGGCCGAGGCGGCGGCGGCGCGCTCTACAAGTTCGACATCGAGGTTACCCCGTCGGTTTTCGACCCATGCCAGAAACCCGCGACTATAAAGGTCGCATACCTGCCGATCCGCTGAGGTCGTCGCGCGAGTGTCTCCTGCGCCGAGATGGATCATCCATTCGCGGCACAGTTCTACAGCTTCCTCGTCCGAAACGCCCAGAGGGCGAGGGCCCGGCGCGCTTGCAGTCACGCGATCAGTCTGCACCGACCCACCGAGGTTGTCACTGGAGGCCTTCCCGCGCAGAAGCGCTATTCCTGAACCGGAAGCGGTATTTCGATCCGCTTTTCGCTGTCGCTTGAAACTGCCCGCTGCCCTTCGGCTATGAGGTCAAGCAGATAAAGATAAGCGGAACGGATTACCTGTAATGTCTGGACGCATCCATCAACCAATTCGAAGAGGCCAATGGTGTTTTGCGAGTCATCGGACACGCCCCCCGGCTCAATGAGGTTGACTCTGACTAGACGGTGCGTACCCGCGTTGCGAAGCGCCAGTGCCTCCGCGTAAAGGCCTTCGCGGTCGACATCAAACGATAGTTCGGCGAGTGCAATTGCGGCGCCCACCGGTAGTGGAGCATGGGAACGCGGCAGCTTAGGACGCAGAACACCTGATCCCTTGTCAAACCAATAGCTTCGGAACCAAATGTCGGACGGCGGCATTCGCGTCTCGAAGTGAAGATCTGCAGTTACTGCGATCTTGTCGAGCACATCCAGCGCTGCGCGTTGTGCAAGTATCAGTTGCGCTGCCGGCTGACCGTAGATCGAGTAATCGAGCGTATTCGTGTATGTTCCTGTGTCGTCAGGATCCTGCTTGAAAATGTGGCGCAGCAGCTTCTCCTGCCCCTCGAATGCAAGAGCTCGGGCGGCGAGGAACTCTGCCTTGAGTACGTTTAGTGCCGCGAACACCGTCGGAACTGATTGTCCATCGATCATCCGGATTGCCGGGGGGCTAGCGTCGTCCCATCGAGGATTGTCAGACCCGAGACCTTCGATGGCCTCCGACAGGGCGAGTCGATTGGCTCGGATCCACTTTTGATACGGGTCGGAAGTGTCACCCGGATGCTCGTCGTGCCCATGCGTGTCGATTGGCTGAAGAGCGTCCCATCGCTGCGCTGTCAGTTCTCCCGCGATCTGGACTGTGTGCGGTCGAAGGCGCTTTGCGAGATCAACATACTTGTTGAATACGGCAGCATAGTGTCCGCCCGGTCCACGTCCGGTCGCGAGGCGACGCTTGATCAGCTCCGCTATGTTTCCAGCCGCATTTCCATTGTTCGGGTACTCCTCGAGCGCGTCGGCGTACGCTTCGTACGCTTCAACCCATCGGCCGGACTCATCGAGGATATTGGCCAGATTGCAGAGAGCTAGAGAGCGACGGAAGCCGTCCAAGTCTTCAGAATGGCCGGCCTCTGCGAGCAACAAACGGCAGCGTCTCAGCAACTCCCGATTCTCAAGTTCGAACGGGGCTCGCCTAAGGCTCGCCTTTGTTGCTGGGCGACGGCGCCAGTCGGCCAATTGGAGTTGATAACCCTCCATAAGTCCATTCGCCAGGAAGTAGCTTGCGAGGGAACGCTGACTAGGGACTGCAGACTCCGCTGCGAGTACATCTTCGGCCCACTGCACCCCGGTCGCGAGAGCCTCCTGGCTCGCTCGTCGACCCCCCGCGTCAATCTGCAAACCAGCGAGATCTAGCAGTAGGCCGAAGAAGTCCTCACCCGCTAAATCATCTGGGACCGTCAAGTCCCTAAGTTCCCTCTCAAGTCGTTCTGTCGATTTCAGCGCTAGGCCGGGGGCGGAGTCGACGAGCGCGCTAGTTTGTTGTATCTCGCGGCGAATCTTGAGTTTCGCCGCTCTACCTCTCCTGCTAACCACTCGGTTTACCGCCGCATGGCCGCTTCAAGGAAGTAGCTATCGTTCATTTCCGGATTGGGCGAAACCTTCGCAAACCCGACCCGAGTAATCGACGGGGCTTTGCTCGCAAGCGCAAGACGCTCACGTTCATCCTCGATACGAAGGCGAGCTTCGTTCACCCGTGCGCACTGTTCGTCGCTGAGGTAGAACGCAAGGGACTCAACATGCTTCGACTTCGACGATGCTCGCTTGAAGTCGAGCGGCCTAGCCGTCGAACTCTCAACGAGCGCAGTGACTGCACGTTCGACCTCGTCGCGCGCCACCCTTCGGCGGAGGTCCGGAATGAGGTTGATCATCCCGTCCTCGCTGACAATGACAATGAGACAGGCTCCCGACTCAGATCCCTGGTGGTAGCGCACCGCAGAGTTGTAGCGTGCTCCTCGCGCCTGGTCGCCTAGACCAGTGACGGCGACTCCATCAAGAATTACGCCTACGGCGTGACACTTGGCCGCCGGATCGACTAAGACTGCGCCGTCGATTGACGTAACCGCTTCGAGGCTCGAACTATCGAGGTATACAGGGTCGACGGCGAGAGCCTGAGGAGCCAGTCTCGCTGCCTCGCCACTCGCGTCGCGATGCACCACGACCATCGTGCCGTGTTGCTGGCGAGTCGCAGCAGTTGTCAGTTCCCACAGCATCTCCGAATCGCTCGAGGCACCGAAAATCCGATCCACAGTGTCTACGAATTTCGCCTTGTCGATCCTCGGACGCGGGAGCGAGGGGTTGCCGTTGTCTACCCGGACAAGCGCAGTCGCGCCGTGGTGCAGTTCCCAAGAGCCGCGACCGACCACGCGAATGGAATATATGGCTTCGAGCTGGAGATCGTAAGTGGAGCTCATTCTGCCCAAACCAAAGACGCTGGCTCCGTCCGTCAACAGAGCGAGGTTCGGGCCCGTCATTTCCAACGCCTTGCGGAAGGAGCGGGTTCGCTTCGGATCCACGCCGTTGACTAGTCCGATCTCCACCTCGATGTGAGGATCGTCGGGCTTACAAAGGAGGATGGTTCCAATGCCAGTTCGACCCTCGTAAGGCTGAGCCGCGAGGTCGTTGAGAGCATCGACGAGCTCCATTCCCTCCCAGTTGCCATGCACGAACACTAGACGCCGGATGAAGTCCGACAGCGCTCGACGAAGCAGGTCCATGCCCTGCCGAATGATGAAGTCTCGGCCAGGTGGCTCCTGGTGAGACATTAGATCTGTGGTCACCGAGAGAATCTCATCTACGACGGCTGCCTGCACCGATAGCACCACCTCAATGTCACCGTCGGCCTGAGGATTGCTGAGCGCAGGATAGTTCTCCCACCTGTTAGCTATGACGCCGAGGACGGGATAAACACGATAGCCCTCAACCTTCGCCGGTGCCCCTGCGACGAAACGCCGGTTCAACTCGGGCTCAAGCGCGTTGAGTCGCATCTCAAGAGTTTCGCGACGGCAGCGCTCCAGCAAACCACGAGAGAACCGTTCTGATGATGCGGCATCGCCAAAGAAGCGATTCCGGTCCGGATGCTCGTCGCACGCCGCGGCAGCAGCGTCTTCGACGTCCGCGAACAGCGCGGGCTCGATGCCAGCCAATTCACCGGAGATTTCAACGCAGATCGGCAAGCTCATCGGACCATCCTCATGAAAGCCGACCAGGATCGCGACCGGGGCGACTTCAGCACCAAGCTCTGAGAGGCAACGCGCCGCAAGTCCGCGAACACTCGAGCAAAAGATGTCTTGATGTCCCCACATGAACTGTTCGATGATCCGTTCCACAGGTGCAACATTGTCAGACGGTGGCGACATTCGATCGCTAGGGGGACTCTAGCTTGTCCGATCAGACGAGGAGGACCCCACCTAGGTGTGAGGCCCTCGTCGTCCTACAGATCTTTTTGTGCACGCTATCGCTCAACGGCGGCTTGCATCGGGGTCGCTGGCGATGGGGCAGGCCCAGTCGCGGATGCGTCCGGGCCGTCAACTTTTGGGGTGCGACGGCTAACCTCCGCGGTGGTGTAGCGGAGGGAGGGGCCGACACTGTCCCCCACGACCTCGGTGGCGGCTCGGGGTTCTCCGGTGGCCTGGTCGGTCCAGTGGCGGAACTCGAGGTTGCCGTTGACGATGACGGTGTCGCCTTTGGCCAGGCTGGCGCGGACGTTCTCGGCGGTGCGGCCGAAGACGGTGGTGCGGTGGTACTGAGTGTCGCCGTCGACCCACTTGCCATCGACCTGCTTGCGGTCGGTGACCGCGACGGTGAACTTGGCGAACTTGGTGCCGTTCTGGGATTCGCCGAAGTCGGGGTCGGCAACCAGGTTGCCTTCGATGCTGATCGGGACTCGTGTGCTCATCGTTCTCTTCCTTTCGATCTGCGCCCGCTGCTCGGGTCGCTTTCACTTAGAACTTTCGGTTCGAGGACGGAAAATGCGCTCAAACGGCGCGCAACGCGGGGCTCGCTCAGGAGCCGGCGTTGCTCTGGCCGATCCAGTCCGCCCAGTCGGTAGGGACAGCGGCGTCGCCGGTTTGCGGGAGCTGCGTGTGGCCGTCGTGGCATTCGCCGTTGTACCAAGTCGCCAGGCGCGGGATAGCGACGGCGAGACGTTCGTGCCAGCCGATTGGGCCGTAGCCAGCGTCCAGACTGTCGTAGGACACGAGCCATGCGGTGTGGAGGGCGGAGAGCTCTTCCACAAGGGCGCCGTGTTTGTGCCAGCAGGGCGGGATCTTCCGGGTGGGGAGGTTGTACCGGTGGGTGAACCACACCACCCAGCCTCGCAAGTCGGTCCAGACCTCGGGAGCGTCAGCGTCGGCGAGGGTGCGCCAGTTGATGACGCGAATGCCCAGCATGCCGGGACTTTGCCGGGGCGCCTGTTCGTCCCATCGCTCGGCGAGGGAGGCGACGAGGTCGTCGAGCGGGGTGTCGTCGGTCACTGCTGGTCCAGCGACGCTTCGATGTAGTGGGCAATCTTGGCTTGAAGCCGGGCGATGGCCTGGAGGGAGGCGGTGCGGCGGGAGACGAAGCCGGAGAACACCCGGTCGCGGTCGATGAGCTGGTGGACGTATTCGTGGCAGCGCGGGTGCAGCGCGATCAGATCCTGGTGTTGTTCGTGAGCGGTCCAGCCGTGCGGGGTTTGGGTGACGCCGCGGTAGTCGAGGTGGTGCAGCTCGAGGGGGCGGGAGTCGCCAGCGCCGAGACAGAGCGCACATCGCGCATCCCCGTTGCGGAGCTGCTCGTCCGTGAACCACCGGTCGCGGCGGGCGAACCAGGCGACGGAGTGCAGGTAGGAGGTGCGGTAGCTGTTGTCTCGGGCGGGGCGTCGACGGTTGGACATCAGCTTCCCTTTCCCGCTGAGGTGCGTCGATCGAGAGCGGCTTGGTACTGCTCTGCGAACACGACCTGCTGGTCGAGCTCGGTGAGGTTCTTCCCGGCGCTCACCTGGTGGGCGTCGTCGCGGTCGGTCCAGCCGCGGAGGTCGAGGAGAATGCCGCGACGGTTGCGGTAGGCGAGGAGGCCGATGGTTTCGGGCATGCGGCGGATCTCGTCGATCGTCATCACCGGAACCTTTTCGTTCTGCACGTTGGTGGAGGATCCGGTGTCGTTGTACGAGTGCCCGGTGTTGCGGATGCGGCGCAGCCCGAGGAGGGATTCGATGTCGCGCAGGTGGTCGACGTCGGACGCGCCGCCGAGGAGGAGCTTCGCGGTGGCCGCGGACCAGATCGTGTCGGCCTCCGACCGTGACCACGCGGTCTCGGCCTGCGAGAGCGCCTGGAGCACGACCACGGTGGAAATGCCGATGCCGCCACCGTCGGCCATGATCCGAGGGAGAGCTGGCCAGGAGAACATGTTGGCGATCTCGTCCAGGATTAGCGCGAGTGGGAGGTCGAGGCGGGAGCCGGGTGAGGCGAGGGCTTTGCGGCGGGCGGTCTCGACGATGTCGTCGAGGATCGCGCCAAGGAACCCGCCGACGGAACCGGCACCAGCGCCGGTGCCGACGAGGTAGAGGCTGTTGGATCCGGCGAGGAAAGCGTCGAGGTCGAACTGCTCCCCCGGACCTGGCGTCATCGCCTTTCGAATCGCTGGGATGGACAGTGGGCGGAGCGCGCCGAAGACGCCGAACCAGGAGTTGGCGAGGAGTTTCTCGTCGCCGTTGATGATCGCATCCAAGTCCTCGGACCAGCCCGGCGTGCCCTGGTTGGCAAGTACACCGACCGCTTCCAGAGCGAGCCGCGGGTTCGATCCCCATCGGGCGAGCGCGTCGATTCCTCGGCCGGACACGGCAGCCGCATGGAGTAGGCGGGACAGCACGGAGGAAGAGACCTGCGCCCATTCCTGGTTGGTCTTCGACGTACCGAGTGCGGTGCCGGCGACGATGGCTTGCCCTCGCTGATCCGCGATGAGCGGGTCCTCGCATCCGGTGACCGGTGAGATCCGCAAAGCCGAGCGGACGCCGGTGAGCTCCTGCGGGTCGAACACTGTCACGTCGCCGATCCGGGCACGTTCGCGCATGGTGGCGGAGAGGTTGTCGTTGCGGGTGGAGGTGGTGATCAGAGGGCCGTCCCAGTCGAGGATGGCGTTGATAATGAAGCGATATCCCTTCCCGGAGCGGGGTGCCCCTTCGACGACGATCGAGTCCTCGATCGAGACGTACACATCTTGGCCATGGGCGCTGCCGACCTTCCACCCGGCCGCGGAGGGCTCCGGGTGGGCCACCGACGGTCGCAAGGTCTTGGCGCGGCGCAGAGCGGTTCGGGCTGAGGTGTGCCTGCGGACTTCGCTGGGCTTGGCGAGTCCGTCGCGGCCGCGGAGCTCGTGGATGAAGTGCCGGTCCGATTGCCGGTACCGAAGCCACCAGACCGCGCTTGCCGCGACGGCGCCGAGAAGGAGAAGCACGGCGATGATGTCCAGTACCCGGATCAGGGCGACCGGCGCGGTGCATTCGGGCTGCAGAGCGAAACCACTCTGGTCGCCACTCATGGCGAGCTGGAGGCCAGCGAACACGCTGTCAGGCTGACCACCACCTCCACAGGCCACGGTGACGATGGCGCTGGCGATCCCGGTCGTCAGCGCCCCGGCGACGACGACCGCGAAGAGACAGTAGAGAGCGAGGTGGGTCCAGGAGGAGTGGTCGTTTCTCATGCTCGCTCACCGCCCATGGTGTCGGTGCGGAAGACGCCGAGCTCATAGTCGGTACAGATGTTGCGGACCTTCGCGACCCGGTCTTGGCCGATCTGCCACAGCCCCTCGCCTTTGTGCAGTTTGCGGACGAGGTCGGCCTGGGTGTCGTTCCAACCCAGAATCTCCCGAGACCGGGCGATCTCTCCCGAATGCTGCGCATAGGAGATGCGGGTCTCGCAGTCGGCGAGAAGTCCGAGTGCGCGAGAGTGAAGGGCGCTGTTGCGGTCGCCGAGCGCGTCGAGGTCCGCGACCCGGTGCAGGAGGTACCAATTGGAGGTGCCCAGGTGCCGGGCGACCTTCTCGTCCTCGACACGTTCGGCGAGTCCGTCACCGCCGGAAACATCATTGAGGAGCTCGACGGCGGCCTCTTCATGGATAATGACGCGGGCCTGCCGGTTCGCGCCGAGGCTGGCGCGCCGGATCCAGTTCGCCGTCGCCAGCCGGGCCAAAGCCTGCGCTTCGGGCGATGCACCCTTCAGCGCGGAGGTGTCGACGACCATCATCGGGGCGTCCGCATCAAAACGGACCGTGGAAGGCCCGTCGAAGAATCCGGTGAGGTCGCCTGACACCATGCGGCGAAGTGAATGCGCGAGCCGGTGGCCGGCGTCGGCCACTTCCACCGCCAGACCTTCGTTTGAGTCAACGAGCCGGTCGTAGACGTGGGTGATTGTTACAGTCGACTGGCCGCGCAGCGCATCGAGGGCCACATCGAGCGCGGTGTGCTCGACCGGCTCCAGGTTCCCACCCTCGCGGAGCCGACGGATGATCGTCTTCACTGTCGCACGCCGGTACTGGAGCACATTCTGGTTCCAGTCCTCATCCGAGAAGGAAGCGTCGCGCGGTCCTTCATCCAGGAGATTGATGCGGGCGGCTTTGCCGGGGCCCACGGAGATAAAGGTGCCGCCAACGTAGGCAGCCACGCGCACCCACTCTCCATTCGGGTCGTGCGGGACCGCGATCTTCCTGCCGAGCCGCGCCAGCCGGGACGACCAGGACTTGGCGAGCATGGACTTGCCGGTGCCTTTCACCCCGAGGATCGCCACCGAGTGCGAGCGGACAGCTTCGGCGGAATACGCATCCCACGGATCGAAACAGAACGGCGCCCGAGACAGCAGATTCTCCCCGATGTACGCCCCAGTGAGGATGTCACCGGTTTCGGCCAGGAATGGGTACGCGCCGCCGAGCACCTTCGAGCTGCAGCGGTGTGCGGGTGGGGTGGCGCGCAGCGGGCCACGCAGGTTATGCGGCTGCTTCCACCCCCACGCCGGCATCTTCGACGCCGGCAGTTCCGCGGACGGGATCTTCCACGACGAGTTCTTGTCCACGTCGCTGCTCCGGCGATGGCGGTCGTTGGCCCCTGGCTTCTCGTTCGCGGGGATGCGGCCGATGACCGTGTTCGGCTTCATCGGAGTCACTCCCCTTCCAGCGGCACCGGCAGAGCGCCGGTGACAAACCCGGCGGCTTGCTGCCCCGACATGGAC
Organism: Leifsonia xyli; assembly: GCA_001647635.1. NCBI lineage: Bacteria > Bacillati > Actinomycetota > Actinomycetes > Micrococcales > Microbacteriaceae > Leifsonia > Leifsonia xyli. The sequence goes on from CP014761.1 coordinate 2,060,325, forward strand.
GCCAGCACGAGCCGTGCTGGGTGGGAAGCCTGCTCGATGTCCGTCCGCGCCTTCGCTAGTGCGTCTTTCGATTCGGCGGAGATGGTGACAAACCCGCGGTATTGCACGTCGCCGAAGCCGTCGACGAGGTCGCGCTCGCGGACCGCGAGGTCCTCCTCCTCGCGCAGGTGGGTCAGCGGGACCCGGGAAGACAGCTTCATCCGGATTGTCGCGGCGGTTTCCATGTCGGACTGGGCACGGTTCAGCTGGGCCAGCGCCTTGTGTGTGGCCACCGGCCGGATCTGAAGGGTGATCACCCGGGTCGCGTCTCCGGCGTAGAGGAGGGGTTCGAGGAACCCGGTGCGGACGTCCGTGCGGGGCCACTCGGCGACCCAGAAGGTCTGGTGCCAGGACTCATCCACGCACATCACGTCCCAGCCCTCGTCGATACCCATCACGGGAGGCGCGGGCTGCGGCACGAGCGTGGCGTCCTGCTCGCGCCGGGTCGCGGCCGAGACGGGGTCCGCGGAAAGCGCGAGCAGCTTGTCGAGATCGTCGGAGGTCAGCCACCCGGCCGGTGTGAGGCGGGCGTGCTCCATCGAGGTCTCGATGCCAGCGACGCGCTCCTTGAGCACGGCGGCAAGTCCGGTGAGTCCTTTGCCTGCGTCGCGGATCGCCCCGTTGAGGGCACCGGTGTCGAAAGTGAGGGTGACGTAGTTGGTGAATCCCATCGACCGCTTTGAGGCGGCCTGGGTCAGGTCCCAGTACTGCTGTCGAAGTTCGGGGCTGACCTGTGGGGCGTGTTCGCCTTCGCGGGCGATGAGGTAGTCGCGGAGCTCGTTGGAGGAGGCTCTGTCCACTCGAATGCGAATGGTGGTCTCTCGCACGCCCGGCAGGTTTTCCAGTGAGCTGAGCCATTCGACGAAACCGTCGTAGGCCGCTTCCTGTGTGCCTTTGTCACGGAGCGCCCACGCACGGGATCCGACCCGCACCGTGATGCAAGCGAGCCGGCCGTGAGCGTTGTAAATGAACGCGCCAGCGCCTGGGATTTGAACGACCTGTACATCACCTAATGCGCCTGGGAGCAGGAACTTCGAGGTCACGGTCGGAGTGATCGCGGCAGCCTGTGCGTGGCCGACGTTCAGCGACGCGGTGGCGACTCGAAGCCAGACGTCTCGGCGGAACACGGTTTGACCGGCGATGCTGCGGTACACGTACCGGGCCGCCTGGGCAGCGATCACCAGCACCGGCTCGCGCCGGTACGTGGCGAGTGCGAAGAACACGATCAACGAGATCAGCGGAAGCATTACCCAGAACGCGTTCGGGTTGATGAACAGCGTCGCAAGCAGAGCGGCGACGGCGCCGCCGATGACGACAAGCTGGAGGAAGGTGAGGCCGAGGAAGATCCCGCGGCGCTCGCGGGCGGCGAACCGGACGCGTGGCGCGCCCTCATCCGTGATGATCTGGTCGGCGGTGAAGGTGGTCATGAGTTATCTCCCAACCTTGATGACGCGCGCCGCGGAGCGAACAGGTGCGGCGGCGGTGTTGACGCGCGAGAACTGGTCGCGCACGGAGAAGCGGTGATGTAGAGCGGTGCCCACTTCCGCGCCCGCAAAGGACACGAGCTTCGTGGCCCACAGCGGGGAAAACGAGGCGGCGATCACGGCGCCTGCGGCGACCAGGATGACTCCGATGCTGAGGCTGGATTTGGTGAGTTCGACGGCGAGGAGGACGACGCCGGCAGCGAGGGGTTTGGCGATGAGCAGTCCGATGGTGAGGTTCATCCAACGCTGTGCCCAGGCGGTGAGCTTGGGTTGGCCGATCATCATCAGTCCGACGGGGGCCATCGCTGCGAGGGCGAGGAGCCCGAACTCGCGGATGGCCATGGCGATGAACAAGAAGAGCGAGGCGATCATCATCAGCCCGACCACGAGCAGAGCGAGCACGTACTCCCCAACGGCGCCGGGTCCTTGCGCGCCCTGAGCGGCGATAGTGAAGACGGCGCCTCCTTGGGTGAATTGGGAGTAGTGCATTACCGCGTTGGGCGCTTGCTTGGTGATGTCGAGGATGCCGACGACGCGCAGCAGGCCTTGGCTGAGGCCTCCGCCTTGCACCGTTGAGGTGAGGCTGCTGGTGACTGCGTCGGTGACGCCAGAAGCTTTTTGCATGCCCCAGACGCAGATGGCGGCGAACGGGATGGCCAGGGCGGCGCCGGCGGCAGTTCGGCCGATGCGTGCCCAGTCCCGCAGGATCATCGCGATGCCAATCTGGATGAGGGCGACGATGAGGATCACCGGTGCGGTAACGGCGACCCAGAACAGGAACTGGGAGTGTGCGATCTCCCAACTGCTCTGGTCGATGTTGGTGTTGAAGGAGCCGGCGATCATGGTGGCTATGAAGTCGCCGAGGTTGCGGATGGTGGATCCCATGAATTCGGCGAGGGTTTGGGAGGCCTGGCAGTCGAAGTCCGAGATGAAGCAGCCGTAGTTCGGTGAGAACGGGTCCGGCGGAGCAGCGAGTACCTGCATGGTGATCACGCCACGTGAAGGGACTGGCCCCAGTTGATCAGTCCGGCGATTCCGGCGGCGACGGCGACACCTGCGACGCAGCTGACGACGCCGACGATGCCCATCTTCTGCACGCGTCCGTTGCTGGAGATGTGGCCGACGACGATGAACCCGGCGGCGATCAGACCGCCGATCACACCGAGGGTGAGGACGATGGCGAACACGACGTTCGCAATCGACTGAAGGGCGCCGACGCCGGGTCCGGAGAAGTCCGGCGACGGGTTGTTCACGGTCAGCACGGGTATCGTGCGGGAGTGCACGATCACGAGTGCTTCGTTGAGAGCGTTCATGATGTGGTTTTCCTTCCAGTGGGTTATGTTCTCGACTCGGGTTCGTTCGTCTCGGCCATCCGCTTCGCGGTCAGGAGCCCGGATCCGATGATGCCGAGCAAGGTGACTGTGACGAGTCCCAGGACGCCGAGGAGAGTTAGCACGAGGTTCATGAGGTCACTCACCGCCAGCGTTCGCGGAATTGGTTGCGGAGGCAGGCAGCGGGACGGTCAGTCTCAGCGGTTGTCCCTCGGAGGGGACGTCCATGGTGAGCAGGAGGCGATCGACTCCTGCTGGCAGATACCAGGCGGCGGCGAAGGAGCGTTCTTTGTCGTTCGGGAGGGTCCAGGTGGACTGGCCGCGGAAGAGCCCGCTCGGCATCCAGGGCAGGCCGTTGGTCTTGGCGACGGTGGGCCCATCGGCGGTGTCCAAGACCGCGGGCTCCGGTCGACCATCGAACTGTGTGCCCTTGAGGGTGGTGCCGGTGACGTCCTGATAGGTCTGGTTGCCTTGCGAGGGCTTCCACTCGCCGGTCATGGTGAACTTCATGAAGATGACCGGTGTGCCAGCGGGAAAGAGTTCCTGCGTCGCATCGGGGAGTGTGCAGCGGCAGCCGTGCTTGGCCTTGAACGTCTTCCCTGGGAAGACCTGTACGTAGACCGTATCGACGATGCCGTCTGCGGCCGGCGTCGCAGCTTCAGCCGGGGTCGGGGTTGGCTTGGCCGGCGCGACGGTGGTGAATGACGGGTTCTTGGCTGGGGCTGTCGTGGCGCAGCTGGTCAGGGCTAGGCATGAGAGGAGCGCCGCGACTGCGATCAGCTTCTTGGTCATTTCACTTCACCTCGGTTTCGTGTGCGCCCTTCACTTAGAACTTCCGGTTCGGGACGTTTTTTGGCGCGCATCTCGAACTCAGGGCACCTGGATGTGTTGGTGGTTGCAGGTGTCGGGGAAGGCAGTGGTGATGTTCAACAGCGTGCCCAGGACCACGTGGGCGCGAGCTCGGCAGTCGCTTTGACCGATCGACGAGTCGTGCGGGGCGTAGGGGTCCAGGGCGTGGATCAGCTGGAGCGAGAGGGCGTCCGCTCCGGTCAGCGACTGCCGATTGATCGCGTAGAAGTCGACCGCCTTGCCCTTCCAGTGCGCGGACGCGGTGCCGGCGCCGGGCGTCGACCCGGTGCACTTGCGGTTCAGGTCGCTGATACCGACCTGCTGGAACGCTTGGACAGCCACGACGATCAGTTGGAGGATGTGCGCGTCGATGATGCAGTCGGATCTGGCTGTGCCGTCTGCCATGTTGAGAACCTGCTGCCGATAGCGCGTCTCAAGGAAGTTGAGCTTGTTCGCTTGGATCGCCGCAGCCAGGACCGCTGCCGCTGCACGAGCGTCTGCAGGGACCTGACATTCCGTGGCACTGGCCCCGGTCAGGGCCGTGAGGACCCGTTCGGCGGGCGTCCAGAACGGGGCGTAGTGGTTCGGGTCTGCGTTGATCTGCACCGCGTGCGCGACAAGGGTGGGAGCCATGGTCTGCCAGTCAGGGACGCGCAGCATCCGCGTGTAGAAAGCGGCGGCCGCGGTGGCCGGGTCCATCCGTTGCGCCGGAGTGCCGTAGCTGGCGCCCTGCTGGAAAACACCAATCGTGGTGTTGTCCACCGCATCACCGTGGTCAAGATTGCGGAGTCCGGACTCGCCAATCGCGACCATCAGCGCCAGCGTCAGCCCGTGCGGAGGAACACCCATCTGCTGCCCGACGGTGATGATCGTCGCAGCGATCTTCAACTGCTCAGGCCCGTAACCATCGACCGCCCGGCCTGCCTCCAGGGCGGGAGCGGAACCGCCGCACGCTCCCCCGCCACCGCCGAACCCGTTGGCTCCCATCGCGAGCACCAGGGTGACCGGCACCGCGACCAGGGCCAGCGGGACGACGAGGACGATGACAGCGGCCACGATCAGCAGGTTCCGGATCGTCTTCGGATGCGTCACCGCGTGAGCTGCCGCTGCGCTGGCGCTGATCATGCGGCAGCTTCCTGCTCGAGTACAACACGGGCGATCATCAGCAACCGCTTCGCGGTCGCGATCCGCGCCCGCGCGGACCCCGGGTGGATGTGGAGCGTATCGGCGATGGTGGTCGCGTCCTCGCCAATCATCTCCGCGACCTCCCGAAAGCCACCAACGTCGGGAACGCAGGACACGATCACCGACCCCGTAATTGGTAGTCCGGCGTCTGCGGCTGCGAGGGCGGCCAGCACCGTTCGCGCGGTCTGACACACCCGGTCATGCACCGAGCGCAGCCCGCGTTTGGAGATCTGATGGGTGTCTGCCACACGGTCGGCGTCGCCGTTGGCCAGGCTGAGGTCGCTGATGATCTGCCAGTCGGACGGACCCACGAAGTCGGCGACCAACACCATCCACCGGTGCGCGTCGAACCTGCGGATCAGCGCATCCAGGGGGTCGATGTCCGTATCGGACTCCACGTCGCTCGGAACGTCGTCCATGACGACGTGCTTCCGTTCGACTTCTCGGAGTACGACATGGCGGGTGATGCCGAACACGAACGCATGCGGTGAGCCGCGTTCCGGGTCGTACCGAGAGCTTCGATGCCAGACCGTCTCGCGAGCCAGCTGTAGTACCGCGTCGACCTCGTTCGGCCAGCCGCGCAGCTGGAACCGGACATACGGCAGCAACGTGTCGACTTCGCGGAGCAGCTCCGTCAGTCGAGCATCCGCGCGCGTGCGGAGTTGGATTCCTTCAGCCACGAGATCACTACCTTCCTTGTACGGAGGTGGCTTGTGTGAAGGATCGGGTTCGGGCCTGAGGACCCGTTAGTGCGGTGCGCCGGCACGCCTTGGCGCGCGCCAGCACAGAATGAGTGAGGACGGTGAACCGGGAGTACGCCGGGGATTCAGGTGGGCGGCGTGCCCGGATCGAGAGATGGAGTAGCGAGGCGGGCTCTGCGGTTCGGGAGCGTCAGCCACGATGCGTCACCGCCGCCCGGACTCGGTCTGTGAGTCGTGCGCCACGGTGAAGAGGGTAAAGATCGGCCGCTCCATTTGGTGCCGGACGCTACCCCCATACGGGGGTTGGCCTGGCGCGCCACGCCGGGGTGGACGGCGGGTTCTACTGACAGCCGTCGCACTGCAGCGCATCCATCGGGTCGACCGGCACGAGATAGCCGTCGACGAAGTCCTGGATGACGCCAACCGGCGTCGGCGCCGATTGCCCTACGCGTATGTCGTCGTCGCGGTCTGCGCGCTCGCTTCCAGCCATGCGATCACCTCCTCCCGCTTGTACAGCACCGTCCGCGGCGTCGGCTTGTAGAACCGTGGCCCCTGCCCGCGATGGCGCAGCTGAGCGAGCGCCGCAATGGAGAGGCCAGTGAGCTCAGTCACTTCCGCCGGCTGGATGAAGTCCCCCGTCATTTCGATCGCCTCCGATTCGACAACTGAAGGATCAGTTGCTTGTCAGGGTGACAATAGCGTGAGTCTGTTGCTTTGACAAGACTGGCGGGTTTAGTCTGTCGAAATGACGGACTTTCGATCGGAAACCAGCGTCGGCGCTCGCATCAAACTCGCCCGGCGACAGCGAGGCTTCCGCACCACCCGTGACCTGGCCGAAGCGATCCCCGGCGGCAACGTAACGGCCGCGATCCTGGAGAACATCGAGTCCGGACGAAAAGCCGACATCAGCGTCAGCCAGCTACTGAACATCGCACGCGCCCTCGGCGTACCGCCGACCATGCTCCTCGCGCCGATCGGCCGACCCAACAACGAACTAGACCTACCCAACCTGAGCAACGACTTCGACGGCATGACAGCCGCCGAGTTCGACTGCTGGCTCTCCGCGACACCCGCCAGCTCTTACGTCCCCGGCATCGCCGCCGAACGGTTCGACATCGACATCCTGGCGTCATTGCGGGAACTCGGCACACTGCGCCGGGAAGTTGACCGACTCCGCATCGTCCGCGACGTACACCTGACATCCGGCGACCCGGACCTCTCGGCCTCGAGCGCCGAAATCGACGACCGGATCGACCGCGTCACCCGGGAGGCCGCCCGCGTAAGCGGCCTCCTGGCAAGCGCAGGACTGACCGGCATCACGAGCGAGCCCGCAGGGGTCTAGTAGGCGGCGTGAGTGATGGGGAGCATCGAGAGCTACCAGACAGCGGGCGGCCGGCGTTACCGGGTCCGCTATCGCGACCCGGATCACCGTTCCCGGGAGAAGGCCGGATTCTCGCGGAAGATCGACGCCGAACAGTTCCTCGCCTCGACTACCGTCACGACATCGCGAGGTGAATGGGTCGACCCATCGTCGGCCAAGGCTGAAGTCGGCGCACTCGCTGAGGAGTGGCTTGCGTCGCGTAGCAACCTGAAGCCCTCATCACTGAAACCGCTGAAGGGCTCCTGGCGTAAGCACGTCGCTCCCAAGTGGGCGCACCGTCGCGTCGGCGAGATCCGGCACAGCGAGGTGCAGACCTGGGTCGCGTCGATGTCGAAAGCCAGCTCGCCGACCGTCGTGATCCGAGCCCACGGGGTCCTGGCCGGGATCCTTGACATCGCGGTGCGCGACCGGCGGATCACACGAAACCCTGCCCGCGAGATCAAGCTGCCTCGAAAGGTTCCCAAGGAGCACGTCTACCTCACCCACCAGCAAGTCCACGATCTGGCCACAGCATCTGGTGAGCGCGGGCCGATCATCCTCCTGCTCTGCTACACCGGCCTGCGCTGGGCCGAGATGGTCGCGCTGCGCGTGAAGGACATCGACTTCCAACGGCGGCGCATCCGCGTCTCCGAGAACGCCGTCGAGGTCGACGGGATGATCGAGGTCGGCACCCCGAAATCGCACAAGCGCCGCACGGTTCCGTTCCCCCACCTGCTCGACCCGGCGCTGCGTCCGCTGGTCGAGGGCAAGGGCCCGGACGACCTCGTCTTCGCCGACAAGCACGGCAAGTATCTGCGCCGCACCCGGGTGAGCACGGCATCGCGATCCTGGTTCGTGACCGCGCGCCTTACCGCCGGCATCCCACAGATGACCCTTCACGATCTCCGACACACGGCCGCGAGTCTCGCGGTGTCGGCCGGCGCCAACGTCAAAGCCATCCAGCGGATGCTCGGTCACGCCTCCGCGGCGATGACTCTGGATATCTACGCGGACCTCTTCGACGATGACCTGGACGACGTTTCGGCACGCCTCGATGACGCCGCCAGGAAATCAGTTGTGGGGTTTTTGTGGGGGATGGGCACATCTGGGCAGAAAAAACCCCCGGAATCAGCGGGATTCCGGGGGTTTTGGGCGGCGGAGACGGAGGGATTTGAACCCTCGGTCCCCTTACGGGGACTCCACCTTAGCAGGGTGGTGCACTAGGCCTGACTATGCGACGTCTCCAGCGCGACCGCGAGCGGACGCACGACAGCCATCATAACGGACGCGGCGGGGGCGTCCGGACACCGGACTCTCAGGCTCCGTACGGCACCTGGTGGGAGACGGTTCCCAGGATCTGCGACACGAGCACGATCGTCCACACCATGGCGACCACGAACGCCACGACCTGCACCGCGATCGCCACCCACAGCGGGGCGAGGCCGCGGCCGCCGGCGACGCCGCGCACGATGACGCTGCGACCGATCGGGTAGACGATGCCCAGGAACGACCAGGCCCAGTGGAACGGGCGCTCGACGCCGCGGCGGACCAGCTCGCGGTAGTCCAGCCACGAGAACACGATCACGGCCGCCGTCACCAGCCACCCGAGACCCGCCACGAGGAAGTAGCCCGCGCCGCCGATCAGGGCGAACGGATCGACGCTCAGCGTCGACCGGCCGCCGACGGAGACCTCGCGGAACATCACCTGCGGCTGCACCAGGAACTGCAGGAGAACGGGGATGATCGGCAGCGCGACGACCAGCCAGATCCACACCGTGTAGACGGGCGTCCCGTCCGGCAGCGGGGACGGCGCGGCGGCGTGTAGGGCGACGCGCCGGTCGAGGCGTGCTCTGTCCAGCGGACGCCGTCCCACCAGCGGAGTCCGCCGGTGCCGGTCGGGTCCGGGTACCAGCCCGGGACCGGCGAGCCGGGAACCGGCGCGGCGGGGGTGCTCACGAGTCGCGGCCGACGGCGGGCTCGCCGACGAACTGGTGCGACTCGGAGGCGAGCTCGGGCCAGTCCTCGGCGTCGGCGATGCGCACCCAGGCGCCCTTCGCCTCGCTGCGCCCGGCCGGGACCGCCTCGGCCACCCCGCGAGAGACGAGGTCCTCCGCGCGCTCGGCCGGAAGGTCGAGCGCGAGCTCGGTGCCGTCGAGGTAGGCGAACAGCCTGCCGTGCACGTGCAGCCCGGTGGCGGTTACCGAGACGTCGAGGTCCGGGTCCTCCAGCAGCTGCGCGGCGAGCAGTTCGAACGAGGGTACGGGGCTGTCGGTCATGCGGATCCTCTCGATCAACGGTCGGGATGGCGGCGATGCGCCCGCTTGAGACCCTACTCGCGTGGCCGCTCAGGGCGTCCAGTCGCGCGAGACCTGATCCTCGAGCTGCTTGAGATGATCGCCGAGGGTGCCGCCGACCGGTGGATACGTGGTCACGGGATCCGAGACGCTGTGGTCGGCCGTCGACAGGGTGACGACGGCGAGGACGATCGCGATGAGGGCTACGACGGCGTCCACGGCCAGGACGAGATCGAGGATGCGACGCCGACTCGGACGCCTGGCCGGCGGTTCGGCGACCGGTGCGTCGGCGACCGGACCCTCGACGGCGACCGGGGACAGCGGGACCGTGGCGGACGCGTCCTCTCGTTCGGACGCCGGCAGCAGCAGGGTCGAGCCAGTGGCGGTGACCGCCGGCTCCGGCGACGGGTCCATCCGGGCGGTGGGGACGTCCGCCGGATCCACGGGGTCGGCGATCCAGGCGTCCTGATCGAGGAGGGGCCGGAGCTCCGCGACGACGGTCTCCGCCGAAGGACGCTGTTCCGGCTCCCGCGCCGTCATCGCGGCCAGGAGCGCGCTCCACCGCGGGTCGAGCGCAGGCGGCATCGCGGGGTCGCGCGTGAGCCGAGCCGCTGCGGACTCCGCCAGCGTCCCGCTGAACTCCCGACGGCCGGTCAGGCACTCCAGCAGCACGAGCCCCAGCGAGTACACGTCGCTGCGGCCGGTCAGCGGACGACCCAGCGCCTGCTCCGGACTCATGTAGCTCGCGGTGCCCATCACCGAGCCGGTCGCGGTGATCTTCGTGTCATCGACCAGTCGGGCGATGCCCAGGTCGGTGAGCTTGGCGGCGACGCCGGTGGACAGCGACTCCGGCAGGAGGATGTTCGCCGGCGAGATGTCGCGGTGCACCACCCCCTGACCGTGGATGTAGGCCAGCGCGTTCGCAATGTCCAGCCCGATCGCGGCGACGACCGGGCCGGGAAGAGGTCCGTCCTTGATGCGGTCGCGCGCATCGCTGCCCTTGACGTACTCGAGGACCAGAACGCCGCGCCCGGCGTCGTCGGAGGTGGCGTCGAACAGGGTGACCAACGAGGGATGCGACAGGCTCGCGAGCAGCCGCACCTCGACCTCCTGGCGGCGCAGGTCCTCCGCGGAGGCGAGCTCGCGGCGGAAGATCTTCAGCGCGACGTCACGGCCGAGCTCCTGGTCCTGCGCGCGGAACACCTCGGCCATGCCGCCGTGGCCGACGCGCTCGACGAGGCGATAGCGGTCGGCGATGACCCGGCCGGACTCGTCGACGGGAGGGGTGGGGAGCTCATCGGTGGTCGACACAGTCAGTCACCCCCGCCCTTCTTGCCTTTGCCGCCCTTGTCGTCCTTCTTGTCGGGGCCCTTCGGCTGCTCCTGCTGTTGTTGCTGCTGCTGCTGGAGTTGTTGGATCTGCTGCTGCAGCTGAGCCTTCTCCGCCGCGTCCTGCAGGCGGCCGAGGTCGGCCCGGATCGCCGTGATGGATGCGGCGATCGCGTCGTGACGGGCCGCGCTGATCGATCCCTTCTTCACCGCCGCGTCGTTCAGCTGCTCCAGCGCGGTCAGCTTCGCCAGCGCCCCGGCGTAGTCGTCACCGGCGGAGGAGGTTGCGACATCCAGCACCGCGTGCTGAAGCTGGGACGCCGTCTGCGTGGAGTAGGACTCGCCGCCGGCGCAGCCGGTGAGGCCCAGAGCGAGCACGAGCGCGGCCGCGAGCAGGGGAGCGCGTCCGGTCATCTCGGCACTCCACTTCTTCTCGGGCACGCCGAACGGCGGGCGATCTACGGTTCGCTGACACGGTAACCGCGCCGCACGACCTTGTCGACCCGGCAGGCTCGGACGGAAGCGGAGGGCGTGGGATTCGAACCCACGAGACATTTCTGCCCACCAGTTTTCAAGACTGGCTCCATCGGCCGCTCGGACAGCCCTCCTGAGCGCCGGGACGGAACCCGGCGCCTCGAGTCTAACCGGAGCCGCTTCGCCGTGGCCGCGTCACGATCCTGCCGGGGCCGTCGTCGTAATAGGTGACCGAGTGTCCAACACATGCAAAGGAAATCCATGTCTTTCAAGAAGGCCGTCGTCGTTCCGGCGATCCTGCTCGCCGCTCTGACCACCGGGTCGCTCGCCGGCTGCGTCTCGACCACCGAATCCGACATCAAGACCACCAGCACTGCCGAGGCGGAGACAGGCGGTCTCGGTGTCACCTGGGGCCACGACGACAAGATCGAGGGCCTGCCGGAGGAGATCCCCTACCTCGACGACTACTCGAGCGCGAAGGCGACCGGTGACGAGGCGAAGGGCGAGTACGAGCTCACCATCGAGACCAGCAGCAAGGACGCCAAGGCGGACGCCGCGAAGAAGCTGACGGATGCCGGCTTCACGGCGAGTGGCAGCACCTACACCACCTCGAAGTGGAAGGTCACGCTGGTCGGCAAGGACGGCAAGGTCGTATACACGATCGAGAAGGCGTAGTCCCCACACGAGAAAGCGCCCCCGTCGACATCACGACGGGGGCGCTTCTTCGTATGCGGACTCAGTCCTGGAACGGCTTCGAGCAGGTGTACTGCGCCGCGGTCTGGCCGTGGACGTCGGACGGCAGCTGGACTCCGGAGCCGTCGCCCGCGGCCTGCGTGGAGCCGTCGGTCGGCGCCTGCGTAGCGGGCGCCTGAGTCGCGGGGGCTGCCGGCGCCTGGGTCGCGGGCGCCTGCGTCGCCGGAGTCTGCGCACCGGGCGCGTTCGGGTCGGACTCCGAGCCGACGCCGGTGTCGCCGGTCAGGGTGACGGGCTGGTCGTTCTGCAGGGCGCCCATGAGCTGGGCCGCGGCATCCTTCGTCGGGGAGACGCCGTCGCCGTCGTAGTGGTTCGGGTACTGCACGAACACGACTTTGCTGATGTCGATGTTCTTCAGCGCCATCGCCATCGACACGATGGTGGTCGGGTTGTTGAGACTGTCGGAGAGGGTGATGTTGCTCGTGGCGGCTTTCGCGATGCCGTACAGCTTCACGGGGTTGTTGAGCACATCCGCGCTCTTGATCGTGCGGACGAGCGACGACAGGAACACCTGCTGATTGCTGATGCGGCCGAGGTCCGACCCGTCGCCGACCCCGTGACGGGTGCGAAGGAAGGCGAGAGCCTGCTGACCCTGGAGGGTGTTCTGGCCGGCCTTCACATCCAGACCGGTGTACGGGTCCGTGATGTCGCCCGCGACGCAGACGGGCACGCCACCCACCGCGTTCGACATCTCGATGACGCCGTCGAACTGGATGACGCCCGCGTAGGGGATCTCGAGCCCGGTCAGCTTCTCGACCGTCAGCACGGTGCAGGCGAGACCGCCGTAGCTGAGGGAGTTGTTGATCTTCTGGCGGCTCATCGCGTCGAAGCTGCCGCCCTTGGGGTCGGGGCAGGACGGGATGGACACGTACATGTCGCGCGGGAAGCTCACGACCGTCGCGTTCTTGTGGTCGGCGGAGACGTGCAGCAGCATCGTGACGTCGTTGAGGTTCTCCTCGCGGTCACCGTAGGCCGCGTTGCCGCCGCCGGAGTCGCTGCCGGCGAGCAGGACGTTGAACGCGCCGTTCATCGCGCCGACGCTCGGAGTGACCTCGTTGCCCTTGGCGTCGACGAGCTTGACCGACTTCTTGACGCTGGCCACCACATCCACCGCCGCGTAGGCCGCGAGGGAGACGCCGGTGACGCCGAAGACGGCGACGACTGCGACGAAGATCTTGAGGAGTGCCTTGAGCGGGTGGTGGTGCTTCAGTCGACCGTGCCGGACCGCCGGCCCGGCCGTCTTCTCCTGCGCTCGCGCTTGCGCGCGGGTGGGCATCTCGCTCATTCACTTCCTTCCGGACGGGCTGTGCGCACGTTCACAAGCGTGCACCCGGGATGGGCACACGCCGTCTCACAGCATGCCACGCCAGCCTGGAAAGGGTCTCAGAGCGCGTCGAGGACCTGCGCGAGTCCGTCCTCGACGACGGAACCGGTCGACCGGGTGGCGACCGCCTTCACCTCGTCGGGCGCCTGTCCCATCGCCACGCTCAGCCCCTCGGCACCCGCCCAGGTGAGCAGTTCCAGGTCGTTGCGGCCATCGCCGACGGCGACGACGCGCGACCGCGGGATGTCGAGCGCGTGCCGCACCCGCTCCATCGCCGTGGCCTTGTTGACGCCGTCGGGCGAGATGTCGAGCCATGCCGTCCAGCCGATCGAGTAGCTGACCCGCTGGAGGCCCATCCGGTCGACGATCGACAGGAACTCCTCGGTGTCGTGCTCGGGCGAGACCACGACGACGCGGGTCGCGGGATGCTGCAGCAGCTCCTCGAACGGCACCTGCTCGGCGTTCACGAGCTCCCAGTCCGTCATGCCCTCGGTGTAGCGGCGGAAGCCGGTCGGCCCCTCCACCATGAAGCTGCCGCTCGGCAGGTGGGGTCGCATGGTGAGCAGCACGTCCGTCGGGTCGAAGACCTCGATGAACTCGCGCCGATAGCCGCCCTCGACCGAGCGGTCGCGCTTCATCGTGAGCGCTCCGTTCGCGCAGACGACGAACTCGCTGTCGAGCCCGAAAGCCTCGTGGATGGGGCGCGCGGTCTCCCAGCTGCGGCCGGTGGCCAGCATGACCTCGTGTCCGGCGTCGCGCACGCGCGCAACCGCGGCGCGGACGGCGTCGCCGATCGTCTCGTCCTCGTGGATGAGCGTGCCGTCGACGTCGAGCGCGATCAGCAAGCGGTCGTCGGAGCTCACCGGGCGATCGGCTCCAGCAGCTCCAGGCCGCCCAGCCAGGGACGCAGCGCCTCGGGCACGCGCACCGAGCCGTCCTCCTGCTGGTGCGTCTCGAGGATGGCGACGAGCCAGCGGGTCGTCGCCAGCGTCCCGTTGAGGGTTGCGACGGGCGCGGTCTTGCCGCTCTCGGTGCGGTAGCGGATGTCGAGGCGGCGGGCCTGGAACGTCGTGCAGTTCGAGGTGGAGGTGAGTTCGCGGTAGCGGCCCTGGGTCGGGATCCACGCCTCCACGTCGTACTTGCGGGCTGCGCTCGAGCCCAGGTCGCCGGCAGCGGTGTCGATGACGCGGTAGCTGAGGCCCAGCGCCTGCATCATCTCCTCCTGCCAGCCGAGCAGCCGCTCGTGCTCGGCCTCCGCGTCCTCGGGACGGGTGTAGACGAACATCTCGAGCTTGTCGAACTGGTGCACGCGGATGATGCCGCGGGTGTCTTTGCCCGCCGAGCCGGCCTCGCGGCGGTAGCAGGTCGACCATCCGGCGTAGCGGAGCGGTGCGTCCACGTCGATGATCTCGTCGGCGTGGTAGCCGGCGAGCGCGACCTCGCTCGTCCCGGTCAGATAGAGGTCGTCGTTCTCGAGGTGGTAGACCTCGTCGGCGTGCGCGCCCAGGAAGCCGGTGCCCTGCATGATCTCGGGCTTCACCAGCGTCGGGGTGATCATCGGGATGAAGCCGTTCTGCACGGCCTTGTCGAGCGCCATGTTCATGAGCGCGAGCTCGAGGCGCGCACCGATGCCGCGGAGGTACGAGAAGCGGGCGCCCGCGACCTTGGCGCCGCGGGCCATGTCGATCGCACCGAGGAGCTCGCCGAGCTCCAGGTGGTCGCGGGCCTCGAACTCGAACTGCGGGATGTCGCCGACCGTCTTGAGCACGACGAAGTCGTCCTCACCGCCCGCCGGAACGCCGTCGATGATCGGATTGCCGATGCTGCGGATGAGCTGCTCGAACCGCGCGTCCGCCTCGTTCGCGGCCTGCTGCGCCTCCTTGACGCGCCCGGCCAGCTGCTGGGCCTGCGCGACGAGCTCCTTCTTCTGCTCCTTCGGCGCCTTGGCGACGGTCTTGCCGAACGCGTTCTGCTCGGCGCGGAGCTCCTCGAAGGCCGTGATGGCCGCACGACGCTCGATGTCGGCCTGGATCGCCTCATCGACGAGCTGCACGGAGTCGCCGCGCGCCTCCTGCGAGCGGCGGACGACATCGGGGTTCTCGCGGAGGAGCACGGGATCGATCACCTGACCAGCTTATCGAGCGATGCCGAACAGGTAGCGTGAGCACCGTGAACGCTGGGGGTGGGGACGCGGGGATGGTCGTCGCGGTCGTCTACAACCCCGTGCGCGTCGACGTCCCGCGGGTGCGCGCGGCGGTGGAGGCCGCGGCGGCCCAGGGCGACGGCGTCGAGCTGCTCTGGCTGCCGACCACGGTGGAGGAGGGCGGCCAGGCGCAGGCCCGCGAGGCGCTCGACCGCGGCGCCACGCTGGTCCTCGCCGCGGGAGGGGACGGGACCGTGCGCGCTGTCGCCGAGGCGCTGCGCGGGCAGGACGCGACGCTCGCCGTCATCCCGGGCGGCACCGGCAACCTCCTGGCCCGCAATCTCGGCATCCCGTTCGGGAGCGTGGAGGCGGCGTGCGCCGTCGCGTTCGGCGGCGAGACACGCCGGATCGACGCCGGGGTCGCCGCGGCGCGCTACCCGGACGGCTCTCGATCGGAGCACGCGTTCCTGGTCATGGCGGGGATCGGGATCGACGCGGCGATGATCGCCGGCGCACGGCCCGAGCTCAAGCGACGGTTCGGCTGGCTGGCGTACGTGGATGCGGCGTTCCGAACGTGGCCGTCGGCGACCGAGGTGCGAGTGCGGTTCCGCCTCGACCGCGGGCACGAGCGGTCGGCGCACGTGAGCACGATCCTGATCGCCAACTGCGGCGCGCTGCCGGGGAACATCGAGCTGATCCCTGACACCGCGATCGACGACGGTCTCCTCGACGTGGCCATCCTGCAGCCCGCGACCGTGTTCGGCTGGCTGGCGATCTGGCGCAAGGTGACCTGGGAGAACCGGGTGCTGCGCAGATCCGCTCTCGGCCGGCGCATCATCCGCTTCACCGATCGGGCCGTGCGTACCCGGCTCAGCTACCTGCGCGGGGCGTCGGTGCAGGTGGAGGTGGATGCGCCCGAGCCGTTCGAGCTGGACGGCGACGCGTTCGGCGACGTGGTCGGGCTCGACTTCAGCGTGGACGAGTTGGCGCTGCGGGTGAAGGTGCCCGCCTAGAGCTCATCGTCGGGCGGCGTCTCGACGGGTGCGCGACGGCCGGCGATCACGTTGAGGAACAACAGCCCGACGAGGGTGAGGAGGCCGACGGTGATCAAGGGACCGGCGAGCATCCACCCCAGCTGTGCGAACACGAGCGAGCCGACGTCGCTGCTCGGCGTCGGGCCGCTGTACGACGACGTGACCGAGATGCAGTAGAGCACGATGCCGAGCAGGACGAAGCCACCGCCGACGATCCAGAGAGCCAGGATGAGCGGGTTGCGGCGGGGGCTGACGTCGAGCCGGGCGAGCGCCCCCTGACCGACGACGTATGCGGACGCCGTCGTTGCGGGTTCGATCGCGGCCTCGGGCTCGCGGACCAACGCGGCACGCGCCTCCACCGGCGGGAGGTCGTCATCGTCCGTCTCGGCGGGGCGCTGCAGCAGCGACGACGGCCTGCGGTAGGCGGAGTCGGGCGCTTCGGCACGGACGCGGGTCTGCGCGCGCTCCCCCGGCTGCGGCTGGTAGCCGCGCTGGAAGGACGGGTCGTAGCGCGGGTCGAAGGCGTCGCCGCGACCGCTGCCGTCCTGCTCCTCGGCCACCATGCCGACCTCCTCGCTGTGTGGCGTGTTCGCAGCCTACGCCGGAGAGGGGCGGTCGTGACCCGTCTCATCGGTCAGCGACGCCAGCCACGCGCGGGCCTCGGTGAAGACGTCGTCGCGGTAGCGCTGGTCGAACTCTACCGGCACCCGGTCGGCCCGCGGATACGAGCCGAGGAACATGACCGACGGGCTGAACCGGCGGAGGCCGAGCAGGGCGTCCGCCACCCGCTCGTCGCGAATGTGGCCGTCGGCGTCGATGACGAACCGGTAGCGGCCGAGGGCGTCGCCGATGGGCCGCGACTCGATGAGGCTGAGGTTGACCCCGCGGGTGGAGAACTGCTCCAGGAGGTCGAGCAGGCTTCCCGGGCGGTCGTCGGGCAGCTCGGCGATGAGGCTGGTCTTGTCCGCGCCGGTCGGCTCGGGGACCGTGCGGGAGGTGCTCACCAGCACGAACCGGGTGACGGCGTTGGCGTTGTCGCCGATGTTCTCGGCGAGCACCACCACGTCGTGGTGGTCGACGATTCCGGGCGGCGCGATGGCCGCATCCGCCCTGCTGCCCTCGAACAGCGACGCGGCGGCCGCGACGTTGCTGGAGGCCGGGAGGTGCCCGTGGTCCGGGAGATTGCGGTCGAGCCACTGGTGGCACTGCGCGTACGCGACGGGATGCGCGTTGATCGTCTTCACATCGGCGAGCGCCGTACCCGGCCGCGCGACCAGGACAAAGGTCACCGGGACCAGGTACTCCCCCACGATCCGCAGCCCCGGGATGGTGGCCAGCGCATCCTGAGCCACCGAGACGCCGCCCTCGATCGAGTTCTCGATCGCGATCATGGCGGCCACGCTGCGGCCCTCGACAACATCGGCGAGCGCTTCGCCGAGGTTGTTGACCGCCCGCCACTGCTTGCCGCGCGCCTCGGGAACCTGCTTGAGCGCGGCCTCGGTGAACGTGCCCGAGGGACCCAGGAAGCTGTAGACGTCGTCCACGGAGGCGGGGAGCTCGGCGCGCGCGTCGGCGGGGTCGGAGGACATGCCGCTCAGCTTACCGAGGCCGTTGGCGCAGGCCGCCCGCCGTGGAAGAGTAGGGGCATGGACGAACGAGCCGGAACCCCCGCCCAGCCCTCCGACCTGATCGACGTCGACGCCCTGCGGCGCGCGTACTACGAGCTGAAGCCGGATGTGAGCATCCCGGAGCAGCGCGTGGTGTTCGGCACGTCGGGCCACCGCGGGTCGTCGCTCGACACCGCGTTCAACGAGGACCACATCGCGGCGACCACGCAGGCGATCGTCGAGTACCGGAACAGCCAGGGCATCACCGGTCCACTGTTCATCGGCGCCGACACGCACCTGCTCAGCGAGTTCGCGACGACGACCGCGCTCGCCGTGCTCGTCGGCAACGAGGTGCGCGTGCTCGTGGACGAGTTCGACGACTGGGTGCCGACGCCCGCCGTCTCGCACGCCATCATCCGGTACAACCGCCAGGGGCATGACGACCAGGCGGACGGTATCGTCGTCACGCCGAGCCACAACCCGCCGCGCGACGGCGGCTTCAAGTACAACCCGCCGCACGGCGGCCCGGCCGACACGGATGCCACCAGCTGGATCGCGAAGCGCGCCAACGAGATCATCGCGAACGGGATGACCGAGGTGCGGATGGCCGAGCCGTCCGGCGTCGAGACCTACGACTTCCGCGGGCACTACGTCGACGACCTCGAGAACATCATCGACGTCAAGGCGATCAAGGACTCCGGCATCCGGATCGGCGCCGACCCCCTCGGTGGCGCGAGCGTCCACTACTGGGAGGCGATCGCCGAGCGCTACGGGCTCGATCTGACCGTCGTGAACCCCGACGTCGACCCGACCTGGTCGTTCATGACGCTCGACTGGGACGGCAAGATCCGGATGGACCCGTCCAGCCCTTCGGCGATGGCCTCGGTCGTCGCGCGCCGGGCGGACTTCGACATCCTGACCGGCAACGACGCGGACGCCGACCGTCACGGCATCGTCACGCCGGACGGCGGCCTGATGAACCCGAACCACTATCTCGCGGTCGCGATCGACTACCTGTTCCGCACCCGCACGGAGTGGAAGTCGGACGCCGCCGTCGGCAAGACGCTGGTGTCGTCGTCGATCATCGACCGCGTCGCCGACTCTCTCGGGCGACGGCTGTGGGAGGTGCCGGTCGGCTTCAAGTGGTTCGTGCCGGGCCTCATCGACGGAACCGTCGGCTTCGGCGGCGAGGAGAGCGCCGGCGCGTCGTTCCTCCGGTTCGACGGGACCGCGTGGACGACCGACAAGGACGGAATCCTCCTCGCCCTGCTCGCCAGCGAGATCCGCGCGGTGACCGGCAAGTCGCCGTCGGAGGTCTACCGCGAGCTGACCGAGCGCTTCGGCGACCCGGTGTACCAGCGGGTGGATGCGCCGGCCAGCCCCGAGCAGAAGGCGGCGCTGTCGAAGCTCGACGGCGACGCGATCAGCGCCACCGAGCTGGCGGGCGAGCCGATCACGGCGAAGCTGAGCCGCGCGCCCGGCAACGACGCACCGCTCGGCGGCGTCAAGGTGCAGACCGACACGGCCTGGTTCGCGGCGCGTCCCTCCGGCACGGAGAACGTCTACAAGATCTACGCCGAGTCGTTCGTCGGCGAGGACGACCTGCGCGAGGTGCAGGAGGAGGCCAGGCGGATCGTCGGCGACGCGCTCGGCGGCTGACGCCACGTCCGAATCTCCGACGATGAGCGCGGGCCGTCGCCCGGTTCAGTAGGCGGCGGCCTCGCGGCGCAGGACGATCGCGAGCGCGTCGCCCGACGACGCGCCGTGGGCAGCGGCCACGATGCGGGAGACGGCGCCCGCGGGCGTGACCGACCCGCGCAGGATCGACTGGATGCGCAGCAGCCCCTTCTCGCCGCCCAGCGCGTCGAATACGCCGTCGCTCAGGCACAGGAACTGGTCGCCGTCCTCGAGGATCAGCTGCCGGGCCGGGCGTGACTCGCGGTCGAGGCCCAGCGGGAGCGTCGCAGTCTCCAGCCGCTCCAGCTCGCCCGTGCGCTCGCGCAGCACGAAGGCGAGACCGTGGCCCGCGTCCACGAACTGCATGCGCCCGTCGGGCTCGATGCGCGCATGGAAGACCGTGGTGTACGCGGCCAGCAGATGGAGCTCGTCGTCCACGACGTGCGCCGCCGTCTCCACCGCCCGCGCCGGGTCGCTGAACGGAGCGGCCGCGCGCAGTGCGGCTCGCACGGACGCGGCGACGATCGCGACCGGCACACCGGTCCCGACCACGTCGCCCACGGTCAGGCAGAAGCCCTCGCCGCAGTCGTACCAGTCGTAGAAGTCGCCGGCGATCCGCTCACCGGGCTCGGAGGCGGCGGCGATCGAGAAGCCCTTCGCGGCCGGCTTCCGGCGGGGCAGGAGGGCGCGCTGGACGAGCTGCGCGCGGTCCAGCTCCTCCTCGCGGGTCAGCTCGGCCTGCACCCAGTCGGCGAGGTCGCGGAGCAGGATGCGCTGGGCGTCGGTCAGCTCGTGCGGCTCGGTGTCGAGCACGCACAGCGTCCCGACCGCCTGGCCGCCCGGGGCGTGCAGCGGCTCCCCTGCGTAGAAGCGCAGGTGCGGGTCGCCCACGACGAACGGATTCGTGGCGAACCGCTCGTCCTCGGCGGCGTCGCGCACGATGAGCGGCGCATCCTGACGCACGGTCAGGTCGCAGAACGCGCCCTCCCGCGGCGCCTCCTCGACCAGGCCGACCTGCGACTTGCGCCACTGACGGTCGCCGTCGAGCAGGGTGACGCTCACCATCGGCACCCCGAACAGCTGCTGGGCCATGCGCGTCACCCGGTCGAACCTGTCCTCCGCGACGGTGTCCAGGATCCCGAGGGCCTCGACGGCCTCCTGGCGTGCGTCCTCCTCTGCGAGCGCAGTCGCACTCTGCGTGTGCCCATCCACGACCATGGCACAAGCATATTGAAGGATGTCAGCCGGTATAGCTTTCGCCGCCCGGGCAGCCGAAGAACTCCTCCAGGGTCGTCACCCCGGTGGTGTGCAGCTCGGTCGCGAGCGGGACGCCGATGTACCGGAAGTGCCAGGGCTCGTAGGTGAAGCCGGTCACCGCGACCTTGTCCGCCGGGTAGCGGAGCAGGAAACCGAAGCGCCACGCGTTCGCGGCGAGCCAGCGGCCCTGCGGCGTCTGACCGAAGCACGCGTCGAGCGAGCACTGCGCCGGCAGGGCGCTGATGTCGACGGCCAGGCCGGTCTGGTGCTCGCTGTGGCCGGGGCGGGCGGTGTCGGTGTCCGCGTACGCCTGGCCGTTGCGGGCGACGTCGTCGTCGTACACCCGCGTCTGCGAGTCGAAGGACCGGTAGGCGCTCTGCACGGCGAAGTCGAGCCCCGCCTCCCGCTTGCCCGCCTGGAACATCGCGACCAGGGCGGCCGCGGTCTGCTGCCGCATGGGCTGGCGGTTGACGTAGGCGACGTCGGGATAGACGAGGTCGTCGGGCGCGAAGGTCGTGGGATGCAGCTCTCGCGGCTTGTTGACGACGACCCACGGGCTCGCCGGGTCGTCATGCGAGAGCGCGGCCTTATCGAAGCCCACGACGGTCGGGGTCGGCGGGATGGACGGGGTCGCCGTGGGGCGCGGCGGCCGCGGTGTCGGCGCGGTGCGATGCGGCGTCGATCGGTGGCTCGTCGGGGCCGCAGACACGGCTCCGGAGGCGCACCCGGTCAGCACCAGCACGACCGCCAGCACGCCGGCGACGCGGGCAGCGCGCGACCGACGATCCCGCCTCGCGCGGGCACCCCCCAGACTCACGGGGCCGAGCATAGCTCATGCCCGTGACGCCTCCCTGCAGGGTGGCCGTAACCGGATCTACTTGGACAGGCTCCAGAAGTGGCCGATGCCTCCGGGGTGGTCGACGGTGATCGCCTCGTCGAGGTCGCGGTAGTCGCTGTCCTCGTTGTGGCCTACCATCTTGATCTTGATCTGGCCGTTCACGTTCTGCACGGCTGACACGATCTGGACGTGGTCGAGCGAGTCGTTGTCGTTCCAGTCGAACATCACGATGTCGCCGACCTTGATCTTGTCGCGCTGGTCGAACGAGTACTCGGTGAGCCCGAGCTTCGCGGCGTTCTCACGGAAGTAATTGTCCATCGCGGGCACGTAGCCCCAAGCCGGGCTCCAGCTGGAGGCGGCGTCGTGGTTGTACCACTCGTCGTTCATCTGCCAGCCTCGGGCGATCAGCGTCTGGCTGACGAAGTTGGCGCAGTCCCCGCCGACGGGGTTGAGGTCGCCGTACTGGGCGGTGTTGTAGTTCTTCCAGTACGTGAGCGCGTAGGCGAGCTGCTTGTCCACAGGCGTCTGCACCTGGTAGTCGTACGTGCTGGTCGAGGTGGTGACCGGCTTGCCGCTCTTGTCGGTGACCGTGACCGGAACGCTTCCCGCCTGGAAGTTGGCCGCTGCCGGGACGTTCACGACGACCTTGTCGGCGGTGGCCTGCGCGACGGTGGCGGCCTGGCCGCCGATCTGGACGGCGCCCACCTTTTGCAGGTTCGTGCCCTCGAGGGTGATGGTGCCCCCGGAGACGCTGCCCGCGGCAGGCTGGATGGACGACACGACCGACGAGGTCGGCGACGGCGACGGCGCGGCTGCCTGGGCGACGGCCTTGGTGACCGGAGACGGCTCGCCGGCGCACGCGGTGAAGGCGAGCGCGGTCGAGGCGGCGACGGCCGTCAGGGCGAGCGCACGATGGAGACGACGGGAGCGGGCGGGAGGAGTCATCGCCTTGCACCATACGCTCAGAACTTTTGCGTCACCTGAAGAGGGGACAGCGACGTTCGCTGTGCGACCGTACAGCTTTCGCTGGGAGCGAACCCCCTGCGTTGTGAGCCGAGTGGCAGGGGGTGTAACTTTGCAGTCTCCGCAAAATTCTTTTACACGCATTTTCGCACCCGCACTCTCGACCCGGAGACAGATGTCCAGTCAAACCACCGCGGCAGGCGCCGCCCCCAAGCCGATCATGTCGCATCGCGAGATCCTCTTCGTGATCTTCGGCCTCATGGCCGGCATGTTCCTGTCGGCGCTCGACCAGACGGTCGTCGGCACGGCGATCCGCACGATCGGCGACGACCTCCACGGCCTCAGCGAGCAGGCCTGGGTCACCACCGGCTACCTGATCCTCTCGACGATCTCGACTCCCATCTACGGCAAGCTGTCCGATATCTTCGGCCGCCGTCCGTTGTTCATCATCGCGATCCTCATCTTCATCGCCGGATCGATCCTGGCGACCTTCTCGACCTCGATGCTCGAGCTCGCGGCGTTCCGCGCCATCCAGGGCCTCGGCGCCGGTGGCCTGATGTCGATGCCGCTGGCGATCATGGGCGACATGCTCGCCCCGCGCGAGCGCGCCAAGTACCAGGGCTACTTCCTCGCCGTCTTCGGCATCTCGAGCCTGGTCGGCCCGCTGGTCGGCGGCCTGTTCGCCGGTGCGGACCAGATCCTGTGGATCGACGGCTGGCGCTGGGTGTTCCTCATCAACGTCCCGATCGGCCTCATCGCCCTCGCGATGGTCCTGCGGTTCCTGCACCTGCCCAAGCGGTCGCGCGGCTCGGCACGCATCGACTGGTGGGGCGCGGCCGGCGTGATCGTCGCGCTCGTCCCGCTGCTGCTGGTGGCCGAGCAGGGCCGCGACTGGGGTTGGGGCAGCGCCGCGGCGATCGCCTGCTACGTGATCGGCGGCGTCGGCATCATCGCGTTCATCTTCATCGAGATCGCGATGAAGGACGACGCGCTCATCCCGATCAAGCTGTTCCGTTCGAGCACCTTCTCGATGGCCACCATCATCGGCGTGCTCGTCGGCTTCGGGATGTTCGGCGCCATGCTGACCCTCCCGCTGTACCTGCAGATCGTCCTCGGCTCCACGCCGACGGAGTCGGGCCTGCAGCTGCTCCCGATGATCCTCGGCCTGATGGTGTCGTCGATCGTCTCGGGCCAGATCATCGCGCGGACCGGCCACTACCGGCAGTTCCCGATCATCGGAACGGCCATGCTCGCCGGCGGCTTCTTCTACCTGACGTTCATCAAGTACGACGACTCGTACTGGTTCATCGCCGGCGCGATGCTGCTCATCGGACTCGGCCTCGGCCAGCTGATGCAGACGCTGACCATCGCCAGCCAGAACTCGGTCGGGCTGCGCGACATGGGTGTGGCGACCAGCGCATCCACGTTCTTCCGCCAGATCGGTGGAACGCTGGGCACCGCGGTGCTGCTGTCGCTGCTGTTCACGGTGTTCCCGACGAACATCAAGACGTCGCTGACCGACACCCCGACGCTGACCTCGGCGCTGGATGCGGCGCTCACCCCCGCGGTGGCGAACGCGCCCGAGAACAAGCAGATCATGAACCAGATCTACGACCCGATCGTCGGCAAGCTCGTCCCGCAGGTGCAGGCGCAGGCCCATCAGGCGGGCGTCCAGGCGCTGGTCGCGAAGGGCATCCCCCAGGATGTGGCGGAGCAGCAGGTCCCGGCCGAGCCGATCGACTTCTCGAACGCCGACCAGCGCCAGCAGGTCGTCTCGAAGGCGGTCCCCGCCCTCCAGACGCAGCTGGAGAAGTCGAACGCCGGGACGAGCAGCTCGGACATCAACGACACGTCGTTCCTGAACTCCGCCGACCCGCGGCTCTCGAAGCCGTTCCTCGTGGCGTTCAACGCCTCGGCGGTGCAGGTCTACTGGGTGGCGATGATCGTCGTCCTGGTCGCGTTCGTCCTGTCGCTGTTCTTCCGGACCCCGCCGCTGCGCGCGAAGTCCGCGCTGCAGGAGGCGGCCGATGACGCCGCCGCCGCGGACGCCGCGAAGAACGCCGAGCGCGAGCCGGTCGGCGCCTACGCGTCGCTCTCGGAGGACGACGACGAGGAGTACGACACCGGCATCATCGCCACGCGCGCCGCGAACGAGTTCGGCGCGCTGGTCGAGCCCGGCGTCGACACGGCGTCGACGCGCGCCCAGCGGCCGCGTCCCGCGACCGACTGAGCGCGCGTCACTCGGCGCAGAACGGCCGCCGCCTCCTCGAAGGTAGCGGCCGTTCTGCATTCCGCGGACAGATGCGGACTCGTGCACTTCATCGCCTGCTCGGGAAGCCATGACAAGAGCCTCAGTCCGCGGCATTCTGGGTCGCTGTGGAGCGGATCAGCGTCCGATGCCACTACTCGCGAGAACCGTCACGACGACGACACCCCCCGCGACTGTGGCGAGGAAGCACAGCATGACAATTAAGCGCCGAGCAACGTTCGTGATCACCGGCTCACTATAGAGCGACGGCGAAACCGTCGGCCCCTGATGGCCGCAATGCCTCGGAAATAGGCGGACACTGTCGGCGCCGCGTACCGTGATCGCAGCATCCTACGCTTCCCGGAAACACAGCGATGAGAGCGCGACCACGAAAGACTTGACAAGTCCGTCCGGACCGTTTTACAGTCTCTCCAAACGCATGAGAGCGCTCTCACGTCTGTCGCATGAGAGCGCTCTCAAAGCGCACCAGGCGCACACCAGACACACGCACAAAGGAGTGACCCGTGAAGCTTTCACGACGCACCAGGATCGCTGCGGCCGTCGCCGGCGCAGCATCCTTCGCCCTCATCGCAGCCGGATGCTCATCGAGCGGAGGCAGCGGTTCCAGCTCGGACCCGATCACGCTGACCGTCACCACGTTCGGCACGATGGGCTTCGACAAGCTCTACTCGCAGTACGAGAAGGAGCACCCGAACATCAAGATCAAGGCCACCAACATCGACACCGGTGACAACGCGCTCACCGACTGGCAGACGAAGCAGGCGGCGGGCAGCGGCCTCCCCGACGTCCAGGCGGTCGAAGAAGGCTGGCTCAGCAAGGTCATGCAGGTCTCCGACCAGTTCAACGACCTGAAGGACTACGGCGCGAACGACATCAAGAGCCGCTGGGTCGACTGGAAGCTGAAGCAGGCCACCGACAAGAACGGCCGCATCATCGGCTACGGCACCGACATCGGCCCGGAGGGCCTCTGCTACAACGGCAAGCTGTTCGCCGCTGCCGGCCTCCCGAGCGACCGCGAGTCCGTCGCGAAGCTGTTCGGCGGCGACAACGCCACCTGGGACGACTTCTTCAAGGTCGGCGAGCAGTATCACGCGGCCACCGGCAAGGCCTGGTACGACCAGTCCGGCTTCATCTGGAACGCCATGGTGAACCAGCAGGAGGAGGGCTACTACACCAAGGACGGCAAGCTCAACATCAAGGACAACAGCGACCTCAAGACGCTGTGGTCGAAGCTGGCGGCCGGCGCCGCGGCGGGCCTGTCCTCCAACCAGACCCAGTGGGACTGGGGCAAGGGCAAGGCGTTCACCGACGGCTCCTTCGCCACGTTCGTCTGCCCGGGCTGGATGCTCGGCGTCGTGCAGGGGCAGGTCAAGGCGGGCGGCGGCGACGCCACCACCGGCTGGGACTTCGCCAACGTGTTCCCGGGCGGCGCGGCCAACTGGGGCGGATCGTTCCTGACGGTCCCGAAGCAGTCGAAGCACCCGAAGGAGGCCGCGGCCCTCGCCGCGTGGCTGACCACCGCGAAGTCGCAGGTCCAGACCTTCCAGGCCGCGGGCACGTTCCCGTCGGTGACCGAGGCGCAGACCGACCCGGGCGTGACCGGTGAGAGCGACCTCACGAAGTTCTTCAACAACGCCCCCGTCGGCCAGATCCTCGGCGAGCGCGCGAAGGGCGTCGTCGCCCAGTACAAGGGCCCGGACGACTCGGTCATCCAGTCCCAGGTGTTCGGCCCGTCGGTGCAGCAGCTCGACTCGGGCAAGGCCAACGGTCAGCAGGCATGGGACAACGCCATGAAGCTGCTCGACCAGCTGGTCGTCAACAAGTAACCCGAAACCGCAACCGGGCCCCCGCTGCAACCCGAGCGGCGGGGGCCCGACCCACGGGAGAACCGTCATGACCACCACCGCCACCAGGGAATCCGCGCCCTCGGCTCCCGCTTCGTCCCGCAAGCGCGACGACCGCGGAGGCCTCACCTTCAAGCAGCGGCTCAGCCGCTTCGACGTCAAGGCGTCGCCCTACTTCTACGTGGCGCCGTTCTTCATCCTCTTCGGGCTCGTCGGCCTGTTCCCGCTCATCTACACGTTCGTCGTCTCGCTCAACAACTGGAACCTGCTGACCGGTCCCGGCGAGTGGGTCGGCTTCAAGAACTACGCGACCGAACTGACCGATCCGTTCTTCTGGAATTCGCTGTTCAACACGATCAGCATCTTCCTGCTCTCCGCCATCCCGCAGCTGATCGCCGCCGTCTTCATCGCCGCGATCCTCGACCAGAACCTGCGCGCCAAGACCTTCTGGCGGATGAGCGTGCTCCTCCCGTACGTCGTCACCCCGGTCGCCGTGACGCTGATCTTCTCAAGCGCGTTCGACGAGAAGTACGGACTGATCAACAACCTCCTGCAGGCGGTCGGCCTGCACCCGGTGATGTGGAAGACCGAGACGTTCCCCTCGCACGTCGCCATCGCGACGATGGTCAACTGGCGGTGGACGGGCTACAACGCGCTCATCCTGCTGGCGGCCATGCAGGCGGTCCCGCGCGACATCCACGAGTCCGCCGCCCTGGACGGCGCCGGCTCGTTCCGCCGGTTCTTCTCGATCACGCTGCCGAGCATCCGTCCGACCATGATCTTCGTCATCATCACGGCCACGATCGGCGGCCTGCAGATCTTCACCGAGCCGAAGCTGTTCAACCCGTCGAGCGCCGTGCCCGGCGGCCCGCAGCGGCAGTACCAGACCACCGTGCTCTACCTGTGGGACATGGCCTTCAACCGGCAGAACTTCGGCAAGGCCTCTGCCATCGCCTGGCTGCTGTTCCTGCTCATCGTGATCTTCGGCGTGCTCAACTTCCTGATCTCGCGCCGGATCGCCTCCACCGAGACCCGCCTGCACCGCAGACGCACCGCGAGGCGCCTGCAGGCGTCGCGCATCCTGGCCGCTGCGAGCGAGGAGAAGAACCTGTGACCGCCACCGCCACCCGTCCGACTCGGGCGCCCCGCGACGCGCAGCCCCGCGCGCCGAAGCGCAAGGCGCTCGGGATCGACCGCCGCCCCGGCTTCCTGACCTACGGCATCCTGCTCGCGGTCTTCCTCGGCGGCGCCTACCCGCTGTGGTGGTCGTTCGTCGCCGGCTCCAGCGACAGCACGGTGCTGACGTCGACCTGGCCGCCGTTCCTGCCGGGCGGCCAGTTCTGGACGAACATCGGCCAGGTGCTCGACACCGTCCCGTTCTGGCTGGCGCTCGGCAACTCGATCATCGTCGCGTCGGTGATAACCCTCTCGGTCGTCGCCTTCTCGACGCTCGCCGGCTACGCCTTCGCCAAGCTGCGCTTCCGCGGTCGTGAGGGTCTGATGGTGTTCGTCGTCGCGACGCTCGCCGTCCCGACGCAGCTCGGCATCATCCCGCTGTTCATGGTGATGAAGCAGTTCGGCTGGACCGGGACGCTCGGCGCGGTCATCGTCCCGACGCTGGTGACGGCGTTCGGCGTGTTCTTCATGCGCCAGTACCTGGTCGACGTGATCCCCGAGGAGCTGATCGAGGCCGCCCGCGTGGACGGTGCGAACATGATCCGCACGTTCTGGCACGTCGGCGTCCCCGCCGCGCGCCCGGCCATGGCGATCCTCGGACTGTTCACCTTCATGACCGCGTGGACGGACTACCTCTGGCCCCTGCTCGTCGCCCCGCAGAACCCGACCCTGCAGGTCGCGCTGAGCCAGCTGCAGTCGGCCAAGTACGTCGACTACTCGATCGTGCTCGCCGGAGCCGTGCTCGCCACCATCCCCCTGCTGATCCTCTTCGTGCTCGCCGGCCGGCAGTTGGTCTCCGGCATCATGGCCGGCGCGGTGAAAGGCTGAGAATGAACCGCACCTGGCCCGCCGGCTTCCTCTGGGGATCGGCCACCGCCGCCGCGCAGATCGAGGGCGCCGCCCACGAGGACGGCAAGGAGGACTCGATCTGGGACGCGTTCGCGCGCGTCCCCGGCGCGATCGCCGGCGGGGACACCCCCGAGGTCGCGGTCGACCACTACCACCGCATGCCGCAGGACGTGGCGCTCATGGCCTCCCTCGGCCTCCAGTCGTACCGGTTCTCGACGTCGTGGGCGCGGGTGAAGCCCGGAGACCGCTTCGTGAACGCGGAGGGACTGTCCTTCTACGACCGACTGGTGGACGAGCTGCTCGGCGCGGGCATCCTGCCGTGGCTGACGCTCTACCACTGGGACCTGCCGCAGGCGCTCGAGGAGAAAGGCGGATGGGCGAACCGCGACACCGCCTACCGCTTCCGCGACTACGCGGTCGCCGTCTACGACGCGCTCGGCGACCGGGTCGACTACTGGACGACGTTCAACGAGCCGCTGTGCTCGTCGCTGATCGGCTACGCGGGCGGCGAGCACGCCCCCGGGCGGCAGGAGCCGCGTGCCGGGCTCGCGGCGCTGCATCACCAGCACCTGGCGCACGGTCTGGCGGCCTCCGAGCTGCGCTCGATGGCCGCGGCGACGGGCCGTGCCGAGTCGCTGCGCGTCGGCATCACGCTCAACCTGACCACGGCCGTCCCGAACGACCCGGCGGATCCCGTCGACCGAGAGGCGGCGCGACGCATCGACGGGCTCTGGAACCGGATGTACCTCGAGCCCCTGCTGCTCGGCGCGTACCCGGCCGATGTGCTGGAGGATGTGCGCGAGCACCGCTTCGAGGAGCTGGTGCGAGAGGGCGACCTCGCGACCATCGCGCAGCCGCTCGACTTCCTCGGCGTGAACCACTACCACGACGACAACGTGAGCGGGCATCCGGCGCCGGCGGACGACCCGGCGCCCGTCGTCCCCACCGCGCGTCCGACCTCATCGCCGTTCGTGGGGAGCGAGTACGTGAGCTTCCCGTCGCGGCACCTGCCGACAACGGCGATG
This sequence comes from Leifsonia xyli, assembly GCA_001647635.1. NCBI lineage: Bacteria > Bacillati > Actinomycetota > Actinomycetes > Micrococcales > Microbacteriaceae > Leifsonia > Leifsonia xyli. The sequence goes on from CP014761.1 coordinate 2,090,129, forward strand.
GGGTGGGAGGTCAACCCCGATGGGCTGCGCGCGCTGCTGGTGCGGCTCTCCCGCGACTACCTGACCCTGCCGCCGCTGTACATCACCGAGAACGGCGCCTCGTACGACGACGTCGTGACGGCGGACGGCGCGGTGCACGACGTCGAGCGCGAGGCGTACATCCTCGCCCACATCGACGCGGTCGGCCGGGCGATCGACGAGGGCGCGGACGTGCGCGGCTACTTCGTGTGGTCGCTGCTCGACAACTTCGAGTGGGCGTGGGGATACGCGAAGCGGTTCGGGATCGTCCGGGTCGACTACGAGACCCAGGAGCGAACCGTCAAGGACTCCGGAGTCGCGTTCGCGAGGGTCATCGCGGCGGCTCGCGCGGGCGAAGCCGTGGCGGAGACGGCGCCTTCCCGCGTCTAGCATGGACGCGAGCGACGAGGAGACCCGATGACGACGGAGCAGCTGGCAGGGCGCGGCGTGCCCACCCTGGAGGCCGTCGCCGCGCGCGCCGGCGTCTCGCGCGCGACCGTCTCGCGGGTCGTCAACGGGTCGCCGAAGGTGACGGCCGAGGTCGTCGCCGCGGTCGAGCGGGCCATCGCCGACCTCAACTACGTCCCTAACCGTGCGGCACGCTCCCTCGCCTCGCGCAAGACGCAGGTGATCGCGCTGGTGGTCCCGGAGTCGACGGCCAAGGTCTTCGCGGACCCGTTCTTCGCATCCATCGTCCAGGGCGTCGCGCTGAGCCTCGCCGACACCGAGTACACGCTCAACATGGTCATCTCGTCCGAGACGAACCCCGACAAGACGCGGCGCTACCTCATGGGCGGTAACGTCGACGGCGCGCTGGTGGTCTCGCACCACTCGGGCGACCACTCCTACGCGCAGCTCGGCGCCTCCCTGCCGCTGGTGTTCGGCGGACGACCGGTCAGCGAGAGCGAGCACGCGTCCTACTACGTGGATGTGGACAACGAGGCGGGCGCGCAGGTCGCCACCCAGCACCTCATCGACCGGGGCCGCCGCAATATCGCCCTGATCACCGGGCCGCAGGACATGCCCGCCGGCCTCGACCGCTACACAGGCTGGCGCCGGGCGATGGATGCGGCCGGGCTCGATGCGTCGATGGTCGCGTACGGCGACTTCTCGCCCGCGTCCGGGCTGGAGGCGATGCGCCGGCTGCTTGCGGAGGGGCGCCCGATCGACGGGCTGTTCGCCGCGAACGACCAGATGGCCGCGGGCGCGTACTCGGCGATCCATGAAGCGGGGCTGGACATCCCGGGCGACATCGCGGTGGTCGGCTACGACGACGACAGCTTCGGGCTGATGTCGACCCCGCCGCTGACGACGGTGCACCAGCCGTCGATCGGCCTCGGCGAGGCGATGGCGCGCGTGCTCGTGCGCCGCCTCGCGGGCGAGCCCGTCGAGCGCGTGACCCTCCTCCCCACCGAGCTCGTCGTCCGCCAGTCCTCCTGACCCCGCTCGCCCCCGCCTTCCCGAAGTGCAGGTACTTGCGCACCCGTGCGGCGTGTCGACCGCAACTAGCTGCCCTTCGGCGACGGGGGTCGCTGCGGCAGCCGACGCTTGCGCTCGCGCAGGGCCGGGGTACCGTCGCGGCATGCCAACATATACCGCACACCGGCCGCTCGATGGCGACGCCGACGAGTACTTCGACTACGTCTCCGACCCGGAGAACCTGCCCGCCTACTTCCCGCGCGTGACCGAGGCGCATGAGCTGCCCGACGGCAAGGTCGAGACGACCGCGCACGTCGACGCCGATCAGGACGGGAGCGACGAGACCGTCACCTCCGAGGCCGCGTTCGACGTCGACCGCGCGGCGCGCGAGATCACCTGGTCGGCGCCCGGCCCGCACGACTACCACGGCTCGCTGCGGATCACCGACGACGGCGTCGAGCTGACCATCCACACGACGCAGGAGTTCGACGGGATGCAGCAGTCGCTCGACGGGTCGCTGGCGAAGATCGCGGAGAACCTGCGCGCGAAGGCCTGAGCCCGGGCGGTGTTCGACGGCTTCCGGACGACCGACGTCGACGTCGGCGAGGCGCGCATCCACGTTCGCCACGGAGGCGACGGACCGCCGGTCGTGCTGCTCCACGGCCACCCGCGGACCGGCGCGACCTGGCACCGCGTTGCGCCGCTGCTCGTCGCGGACGGCTTCACCGTCGTGATCCCCGACCTGCGCGGCTACGGCCGGTCGACGGCGCCCGCGCCGCGGCCCGACCACGCGCAGGCGTCGAAGCGGGCCCTGGTCAGGCCAGGCGCCGGTACAGCCTGTTTCCGGCCGCCGCGATCACGAGGCCGGTGGCGACGATCGCCGCGACCCCGCCGGCGTAGGCGATGAAGAGGTGCTCAGTCCCGGACTGGGCCGAGAAATAGGTCACCGCCAGCGCGATGATCGAGCCCAGGCCGCACAGCGTACCGACCCAGACGAGCGGCCAGAGCTTGCTGCGCACGGGCGGTTCGGCGCCCGGCATCCGCAGACCCGAGAGCACGATGCCCGCCAGGCTGCCCCAGAAGGCGACCACCAGCATGCCGGCCACGACGTCGCTCGGCCGATGCCACTGCTCGACCAGCGTGGACGCGCCCGCCGCGATCGTGAAGAGCGACCCGACCACTGCGGCGAGCGGGCGGAACCGCGGCGACGACAGCAGGAAGACGACGAGCGCCGCGGACGCGGCGACGGCGGTGTGACCGGACGGGAGGGAGTTCGAGAGTCCCACATCCACGCCCTTCTCGGGCCGGGAGAGGACGGTGTACTTCAGAACCTGCGTGCTCACGTTCGCGGCGATCGCCGCGCCGACCGCGACCGCGAACACCAGCCAATTGCGACGCACCAGGACGATGACGATCGCGACGACCGCGCCGATGATGACGGAGGCGACCGGGAGGGCGTCGAGGAAGGCATGAGCGAATTCGATGACGCCGCCCTTCCACGCGTCGGCCCCGGCGAAGGCGCGCTCGTCGATCACCTGGCCGATGTAGCTCTGCACGAACACCAGGTACACGGCGACGAACAGCATCGCGGACACGAGCGCACCCCAGACGAAGGGCAGGGCGCGGAGGCTCGATCGCATAGTGCCTCCAACCCTTCCACAACCGACCCTGAGATTCCCGGACGAACCCTCAACGGGGGCAGAACTACGCTCGCCCATCGCCTGTGAAGGCGAGTAGACCGGTCGCATGAGACGCATCGAGAACACCATCGAGATCGACGCGCCGCCGCACGATGTGTACCTGGCGATCCGCGCGCTCGACGCGTACCCGGGGTGGCTACGGCGCTCGATCGTGTACCGCGGCACCCGCGTCGGGACCCCGGACGGCTATGTGGACACGACGACGATCGGCCGCATGAGGGGGCGGCTGCTCGAGGAGGAGCCCGACCGGATGCTGCACTTCCACCAGTCCGTGCGCTCCGGCGGGGTGGACGCGGACATCCGCTACGCGGTCGACGGCACCGCCGCGTCCACCCGCGTCACCCGCGTCGGGGAGCTGACCACCCACGGCGCCTTCCGCGCGATGCAGCCCGTGCTCGCGCGAATGGCCGCGGCCGAGAGCAGGAGGACGATGCGCGCGCTCAAGGCGCACGTCGAGCACCGCGGGTGAGACGCGTCAGACGAACCGCACGTCGTCGCCGAGCCGCTCGCGCATGACGTCGATCGCCGCCGGATTGCTGTCCACCAGGAGGAACCGCCGCCCGAGCCCCGCTGCCACGGCCCCGGTGGTGCCGCTGCCGGCGAAGAAGTCGAGCACCCAGTCCCCTTCGCGGCTCGACGCCTGCACGATGCGCCGCAGCACGCCCTCCGGCTTCTGAGTCGGGTATCCGGTCTTCTCGCGCCCGGTCGGCGACACGATCGTGTGCCACCACACGTCCGTGGGCAGCTTGCCGAGCTGCGCCTTCTCTGGAGTGACCAGCCCGGGCGCCATGTAGGGCTCGCGCTCGACCGCGGCCGAGTCGAAGTGGTAGGCGGACGGGTCCTTCACATAGACGAGGATCGTGTCGTGCTTAGCCGGCCAGCGGTTCTTCGGCTTCGCGCCGTAGTCGTACGCCCAGATGATCTCGTTGAGGAACGACTCCCGGCCGAACAGCGCATCCAGCAGCACCTTCGCGTAGTGCGACTCGCGGTAGTCGAGGTGGAGGTACAGCGTCCCGTCGTCGGCGAGCACCCGCCAGGCCTCGATGAGCCGGGGCTCCAGGAAGCCCCAGTAGTCCTCGAACCGGTCGTCGTAGCGCATCAGGTCGCCCTTGATCCGCTCGTAGCTGCGGCCCTTGAAGCCGACCACGCTGCCCGCGCCGCCCTCCGACCGGACCGAGGTGAGCGTCCGCCGCGCCTGCGGTCGGCCCGTGTTGAAGGGCGGGTCGAGATAGATCAGCCGGAACGCGCCGTCGGGCAGCCCGGCGAGCACCGACAGGTTGTCGGCCTCGACCACGGTGCTCGGCGCCTCGGGGTGCCACAGCGGGGAGGCTGCGGGCTCGGGCTGCGACATGCGTCCATTGTCGCAGCGAGAGAATGGGACCGTGCACAATCTCGGCCTCCTCTTCGACGTCGACGGACCCCTCGCGAGCCCCGTCACCCGCACCATCGCCATCCGCAGCATCGTCACCGACCTGGTGTCGATGGCCGCGGCCGGCGTCCCGATCGCGTTCATCACCGGGCGGTCGGGCGACTTCATCCGCAACCAGGTGGTCGCCCCGCTGTGCGACGCCGGGCTCGGCGAGGCGCTGGACCAGCACGGCGCGCGCATGTTCGGCGTGTTCGAGAAGGGCGGCGCGTGGGCGCCGATCACCGGCGGCGGGATGGGCGAGGTCACGGTCGACGAGTCGGTCGCGTTCGCGCCAGAGGCGGTGGATGCGGTGCGCCGGCTGGTGCGCGAGCGCTTCGCCGACACCATGTTCTTCGACGAGACCAAGCGCGCGATGATCTCCGTGGAGCAGCGCACCGACGTGGACGCGGACACCTACGCCGAGGCGCAGGGCCGGTTCGAGGATGCGGCGTTCGACGTGCTCACCGGGCTCGGCGTGGGGCTGCGGTACCGGGATCGCGTGTCGCCGGACGCGTCCGGCGCCGTGCCGTTCCGCATCGACCCGACCATCATCTCCACGGACATCGAGTCGGTGCTGCTCGACAAGGACCGCGGCGCCCAGCGCGCGTTCGACTACTTCGCGGCGCGCGGGCCGCTCCCCCGCCGCTGGCGGTCCGTCGGCGACTCCCGCAGCGATTACAAGATGGCCGACTTCGTCCACGACGCCGGCTACGAGGTCGCCCACGTGGATGTGCGCCCCGCCGACGGCGTGCTCGAGCGGCCCTACGAGGTGATCACGATCGGCGACGCGATCCACGACGACGCCGGCGCGGAGTTCCTGGCGCACTGGCGCCGCGAGCTCGGGCTGGAGCCGACCGGCTGACTCAGCCCAGCTCGCGCCCGCGGTTGCGGCGGCGGACCTCTCGCGGCGCCCGGCCGCCCAGGAACGACCGCGCCGGGTCCACCACGAACCCCTGACGCAGCGCCTCGCGGCCCACCAGCATCCGGAAGCCCATCTGGTCGCGGTTGGTCAGCGTCGTCTCGGCGCGCACGGTCCGGCCGCCGAGCACGAGGTCGAGGAGCACGACGACCCGCTCCTCGGTGTGCCCGGACGAGCTGCGGACCACGCGCCGGTCGTGCACCGCGCACTCGGCGGTCACCGCGTCCCGGTCGGAGTCCTGCCAGGGATGCACCTGGAAGCGCACCCGATCCCCGGGCAGCTCTTCGATCTCGAACGCGTGCAGGGAGGAGCTGCGCGCGCCCGTGTCGACCTTCACCTTGATCCACTCGACCGGGACGCCCGGGAGGCTCACCCATTCGCGCCAGCCGACCGTGCGCGTGCCGGCGTCGTCGGTGTTTAGATGGGTGTCGGCCATTCCCCCATCTTCGCAGGAGCTCCCCCGTGAAACTCGCCATCCTGTCGCGCGCCCCGCACGCGTACTCCACCCAGCGCCTGCGCTCGGCGGCGGAGAGCCGCGGCCACACCGTGAAGGTGCTCAACACGCTGCGGTTCGCGATCGACCTCTCCGGCGAGGAGCCCGACCTGCAGTACCGCGGGCGACTGCTGTCCGACTACGACGCCATCCTGCCCCGCATCGGCAACTCGATCACGTACTACGGAACGGCCGTCGTGCGGCAGTTCGAGCAGATGGACGTCTACACCCCGAACACGGCGAACGGCATCACCAACTCGCGCGACAAGCTGCGGGCGACGCAGATCCTGTCGCGCCACAACATCGGGATGCCGCGCACGGCGTTCGTGAACAGCCGCGCCGACGTGCGGATGGCGATCGAGCGCGTCGGCGGGGCGCCGGTCGTCATCAAGCTGCTGGAGGGCACTCAGGGTATCGGCGTCATCCTCGCGCCGGAGGCGAAGATCGCGGAGTCGATCATCGAGACGCTGCACTCGACGAAGCAGAACGTCCTCATCCAGAGCTTCATCGCGGAGAGCCGCGGCCGCGACATCCGCGCGCTCGTCGTCGGGGACCGCGTCGTCGCGGCGATGCGGCGCGTGGCGAGCGGCGACGAGTTCCGCTCGAACGTTCACCGCGGCGGCACCGTCGAGAAGGTCGCGCTGACGCCCGAGTTCGAGGAGGCGGCGGTGCGGTCGGCGCAGATCATGGGTCTGCGCGTGGCCGGTGTCGACATGCTCGAAGGCAAAGACGGCCCGCTGGTGATGGAGGTCAACTCGTCGCCCGGGCTCGAGGGCATCGAGCGCGCGACCGGCCTGGATGTGGCCGGGGCGATCATCGACTTCATCGACAACCAGGTGGCCTTTCCGGAGATCGACGTGCGCCAGCGGCTCAGCGTCTCGACCGGCTACGGCGTCGCCGAACTGCTCGTGCACACCAACGCCGACCTGGTCGGCAAGATGCTCCGCGACTCCGGACTCGCCGACCGCGACATCTCGGTGCTGACGTTGCACCGCGGCACATCGGTCATCCCGAACCCGCGCAGCGGCGTGGTGCTCGAGTCCGGCGACCGCCTGCTGTGTTTCGGCCGCCTGGAGGAGATGCGGTCGATGATCCCGGACCGGCGCAAGCGGCGCACGAAGGTGCGCAAGCTGCCGAAGGAGGCCCAGGAGGCGCTCACCGAGGAGTGAGGTCGGTCAGACGATCGGCCGCTCCGCCGTCCGTCGCTGCTCTGCCCGGCGGTAGTGCCGCAGGATCAGCCACAGCGTGAGCAGGCCGCCCGCAGCGACCACGATCAGCACCACGATGTAGAGGATGCCTGCGAGAGCCGTCACCGCATCCGCCGTCTGCGCCGTGAGACCTCCGGCTGTCGTGAGCTCCTCGAGCGCGCGGCCGTTGGCGATGAGCGCGATCACGGCGGCCAGGTCGCTCGCCGAGTCCCAGAGACCGTGCAGGACCGCGACGCCCAGGTACGTCACGACGATCCAGATCGAGAAGCGGAACCGGGTGCGCCCGCGAGCGGCTCCGAACAAGACCGCGCCGAGCACGGCCGTCCATAGGACGTGACCCACCGGCGCGAGGATGGCGCGCAGCACCTCCGTCTGCAGCAGCGACACGAGGTCGATTCCGCGGGAGGTGATCGCCGCGTTGAACGCGTACCCGGCCGACTCGAAGGCGGCGAAGCCGGCGCCGACGGTCGCGCCGAGCAGCGCGCCCTGCGTCGCGGTCTTCGGCACGACGCGCCAGCCGATGATGATGAGCAGCACCGCCTTCACGAACTCCTCGATGAGGCCGACGAGCAGGTAGAGCCCCCAGCTCTGGTGCAGGTTCACCTCGAGCAGGGAGGCGCCGAGCACGCCGAAGATGCCGCCGATGAAGAACGCGAGGACGAGCTGCAGGGAGCTGATGCTGCCGGTGACGCGTTCGATCGCGAACAGCACGACGCAGAACGGCACCAGGAAGCTGCCGAGCAGGATCAGCGTCGGGATCAGGTTCGTGTTGCCGGTGACCGCGGTGACGATGATTGTCAGGATCCACAGGGCGAGCCCGGTGAGCAGCGTCTTCCACCACCAGCCGTGATGGTGGTGGGGGTGCGGGGCGACGGTGGCGACCGGCTCATCCATGGGGGTCATCATCCCACCGGGCGGGTGTGGGGCGGGGCTTTTCTCACGCGAGCGTGCGGAAGGCGGCCACCCGCTCCCGCACGAGCTCCCGCAGATCCAGAACCTCGTGCGCCGTCACCCACCGCTCGAAGGCGAGGCGGAACGCGGCCATCGCGGCCTCCGCGGCGACGGCCGCCTCGATGACAGGCACCCCGCGACCCGCCAGCGCGCGCGCCGACTCGGTCGCCACTGTCGCGAGCTTCAGCAGCTCGCGCTCCTGGAGGCTCCGGTTGGCCGCGATCGCCGCGGCACGGCGGCGCGGGAACTCGCGATCGGGCCGGCTCTGCAGGAACGCGGCCGCCGCCTCCATGCCCGCCGACGCCGCCTCCAGCGGTGACAGCCCGGCCGGGGCCGCCTCTATCGCGGTGAGCACCGTGGCCTGGAACTCGTCGGACCCGGCGAACAGCACCTCGCGCTTGTCTGCGAAGTGGCGGAAGAAGGTGCGCTCGGTCACGCCTGCGCGCGCGGCGATGTCCGCGACGGTCGTCTCCTCGAATCCAGGGTCGGCGAAGAGGTCGAGCGCCGCCTCCACGAGGCGTTCGCGTGCTCCCGGCTCCCAACGTCCCACAGCTCCAGTGTAGTGATGACAGCGACTGACATCGGTGCTATCGTGATGTCAGTCGCTGACGTCAGTCTCTGACATGACTACGAGAGGAGCGCACCATGCGCGTATTCGTCACAGGAGCATCCGGATGGATCGGCTCGGCCACCGTTCCCGAGCTCGTCGCGGCCGGGCACGAGGTCGTCGGGATGGCCCGGTCCGAGCGATCGGCCGCGAAGGTCCGCGCCGCGGGCGCGACGCCCGCCGTGGGTGACCTCGACGCGTTGGACGCCCTCCGCGAGCAGGCCGGGGCCGCGGACGCGGTCATCCACCTCGGGTACAAGCACGACTTCTCGGACATGCCGGGCGCGGCGGCAACCGAGCGCGCGGTGATGGAGACGTTCACCTCCGCACTGGAGGGCACCGGCAAGCCTCTGCTGTTCGCCTCCGGCGTGGCCATGCTCACGCCCGGGCGCGTGGCTACCGAGGAGGACGCCGTCCCCTTCAGCGGACCGGAGGCTCCGCGCGGTGGGGCCGAGGCGCTTGCCTTCGCGGCGGCCGACCGCGGCATCCGCCCGGTCGCATTGCGCTTCGCGCCGACCGTGCACGGCCACGGCGACCACGGCTTCACGGCGGTCCTGACCGCGATCGCCCGCGAGAAGGGCGTCGCCGGCTACGTCGGCGACGGCTCCAACCGCTGGCCGGCGGTGCACCGCAGCGACGTCGCGCGTCTCATCCGCCGTGCGCTGGAGGACCCAGACGCAGCGCGCGTGGTGCACGCGGTGGCCGAGGAGGGCGTCCCGGCCCGGGCGATCGCGGAGGCAATCGGCGCGGCGGTCGGCGTGCCGGCCGCGTCCATCGATCCTGCCGACGCGCAGTCGCAGTTCGGCTGGATCGGCATGTTCTTCGGGGCCGACATCCCCGCCTCCAGCGCCCTCACCCGCGCACGCCTCGGCTGGGAGCCCGTCGGCCCGACCCTGCTCGAGGATCTCGCGGACGGCGCTTACACCACCCCTGCGGCCGCCTGACCCGATCCGACGATCGACCCGGGCGGCCGACCCCGCCCGGTTGTCGGGGGACGGGACGGGTTAGGCCGGCGCCGTCGGAGCGGGCGGCGCCGGTGGTGCGGCAGGCGGTGCCTTCGGCGCAGTGGTGCCGGGCGTAGTCTCCCCGGGGTTCACCAGCACGTCATCGAAGGTCGCCTTCTCCTCGGCGGTCCGCTGATCCCAGTGCGGCTTGCGCGCCGCGTAGAAGATCAGCGGAGGGACGCCCAGGATGACGACGACCACCGCCACGAGCAGCGGGTACGCCCATCCCGGAGCCCCTGCGGCGAACCCGGCGGGCGGGATGAAGCCCAGCGCGAAGGCCGCGAAGCAGGCGATGAAGCCGATCGTCGCGATGAGGCCCATCGCGGGCGTGCGGTATGTCCGCTTCACTTCGGGGTGCGTCCTGCGCAGCCGCATGGCCGCGGCGAACATCAGCATGTACATGATCAGGTACAGCGCTGCCGCCATGTCGACGAGCAGGATGAACGCCGTGTTGATGTTCGGCACGAAGATGAACAGCGCCGCGAGCAGCGTCACGACGATCCCCTGCACGTTCAGGATGCCGACCTGCACGCCCGCCTTGTTCCTCCGCTGCAGGAACGTTGGCAGGTAGCCCGAGCGGGCCGCCGCCAGCAGACCGCGGGACGGACCGGCGATCCACGTCACGACCGACGCGAACGCGCCGAGCGCGATGAGCAGCGAGATGATCGGGGTGGCCCAGCCGATCCCCCAGGCGTCGAAGTACGTCTGGAAGGCGAGGTTGATGCCGGTGGTCAGCCCGAGCTTGCTCGACGGCACCGCGACGGCGATCGCGATGGTCGGGAAGATGAAGATGCCGAGGATCAGGATCGACGAGATCAGCACCGTCTTCGGGTAGCCGCTGCCCGGGTTCTTCATGTCGTTCGCGTGCACGGCGTTCACCTCCATGCCCGCGTACGCGAGCACGTTGGAGACGATGAGCACGATCGACGCGATCCCGGTGAAGGGCGGGATGATGTCCGACGCCTGCAGCGGCGCCTGACTCGTGTTGCCGGATGCGAGCCAGATGATCCCGAACAGGATGAGCAGCACACCCGGGAAGATCGTGCCGGCGAGTCCCGACCACGACCCGACCTTCGCGAACAGGTTGCCGCCGCGCAGGGTGATGAAGGTCGAGAACCAGTAGATGACCAGGATCACGACGGCGGTGTAGAACCCGGAGTTCGCCAGGTTCGGGTCGAGGAACACGAACGCCAGCGAGGCTGCGATGAACGCGATCTGTGTCGGGTACCAGACCACGTTCTGCACCCACTGCAGCCAGATCGCCTGGAAGCCCCAGCGCTCGCCGAACGCCTTCCGCACCCAGGTGAAGACGCCGCCCTTCCACCCCGTCGCGAGCTCGGCGGCGACCAGCGCCACCGGGATCAGGAAGAAGATCGCCGGGATGATGAACAGCGTCACCGAGCCGAGACCGTAACCGGCCATGGCGGGCAGGCTGCGGAGGGAGGCCACCGCGACGACCGTCAGGATGGCGAGCTGCATCACGCTCATGAACTTCGTCGAGGTCGTGGCCGGCGCGCCGATCGCCGGCTTGTGCGACACGGTGCCGAACGGATGCGGCTTGACGTGCTCGACGGACGGCGCCGGGGTGCCGTCGGCGCGCTGCGGGGATCCTGCGTGCTTGTGCGGTTCGCTGGTTGCGGTCATGGTCTGCTCCGCTCTGTGCTGCGAGCGCGTCGCGCTCAGTGGGTGAAGGAGTGCGTCTGGCCTTCCGTGGGCATGGGCGCCTCGAGCGCGTCGAGGTAGTCGGCCGCCTCCCGGATGTCGATCACCAGCGACTCGGCGAGGTTGCGGCTGAGGCCGTTGCGCACGACGATGCGCTGCACCGTGAGGTCGCTCAGGTCGTCCGGCATCGGGTAGGCCGGGATGAGCCACCCCTTCAGCCGCAGCCGTTCGGACAGGTGGTAGAGGTTCCACTTGTCGGTGTGCCCCTTCTTGAGCTGCCAGGCGAAGACCGGGATGTCGGAGCCGTCGTTCCACAGCTCGAAGGCGGGCATTTTGGCGATCTCGCTCGACAGGTAGAGGGCCACATCCTGCGACGCCTTCTGGACGCGGTAGTAGCCGTCGAAGCCGAGGCGCAGGAACAGGTAGTACTGCAGCAGCACCTGCGCGCCCGGACGCGAGAAGTTCAGGGCGAACGTCGGCATGTGGCCGCCGAGATACGTGACGTCGAAGACGAGGTCGGAGGGCAGGTCGTCGACGGTCTTCCAGACCACCCAGCCGAGACCCGGGTACACCAAGCCGTACTTGTGGGCCGAGGTGCTGATCGACACGACGCGGTCGACGCGGAAGTCCCACACCAGGTTCGGCTGCAGGAACGGCGCGATCATGCCGCCGGACGCGCCGTCCACGTGGATCTTGATGTCGAGTCCGGTGTCCTCCTGGATGCGGTCGAGCGCCTTCGCGATCTCGTCGACTGGCTCGTACATCCCGGTGTAGGTCACGCCCATGATCGCGACGACGCCGATCGTGTTCTCGTCGACGTACTTCTCGAGGTCGTGGCCGTCGAGCACCTTGTGGTCGTCGCTGATCGGCACGTAGCGCGGTTCGACATCCCAGTAGTTGCAGAACTTCTCCCAGCAGACCTGCACTGCGCTCGACATGATGAGGTTCGGCTTGTCGTACGGCTTACCAGCGGCCTTCCTGGCGAGCTGCCAGCGGCGCTTCAGGGCGAGGCCGCCGAGCATGCACGCCTCCGAGGAGCCGATCGTGGACGTGCCGATCGACTTCTCGGGGTCGGGTGAGTTCCACAACCCCGCGACGATCTTCCAGCAGCGGGTCTCGATCGCGGCCGTCTGCGGGTACTCGTCCTTGTCGATCATGTTCTTGTCGGCCGACTCGGAGTACAGCCGGGCGGCGTACTCGTCCATCCAGGTGCCGACGAATGTCGCCAGGTTGAGGCGGGCGTTCCCGTCGAGCATCGACTCGTCGTGCACGACCCAGTACGCGGTCTCCGGCAGCGACTCCGTGGGCGGGATGCGATCCAGCGGCAGCTCGGTCGCCTCGCCCGGCCGGGCGAAGATCGGGTTGAGCTGGGTGCGGTCGTTGAACCCGGTGTAGGCGGTGGTTGGCGATTTCGTGCTGGCTTTCTTGTCCTCGGCGTTTGCCATTTCTTCACTCCTCGACAGCTCGTGATCCGCATCCCGGTCGGGCATGGCCGGGCGTGGCGGGTCACACGTTAATCAGGCCGTCGTCGGAGTGGATAGTCAGTGCGCGCGACTCAGGAGCCGGAACGCTTCAGGGTGCCGATCGTGGCGCCGCCGTCGTCGAGGACGGTCATCGTGCTGCCCGAGACGTTGCCGGTCGCAGCCTTGCTCAGCCAGGTGTCGACGCCCTCGCACGCCTTCATCGTGGAGGCGATGGATCCGAACGTGATCTCGTCGCCGTCGATCTGGCCCTGCCCGCTCAACTGGTTGCAGCCGTCGCTGCCCGAGAAGGTGCCGTCGTTCTGGATGTCCAGGTTCGGCTGGCCGGACGACGTCGAGCCCCAGCGGCCGACGACGGCGGCTCCGCTGGGCGTTCCTGCGCAGCCCGCGAGTGCGAGGGCCGCTGCGAGGACGATGGTGGCGCCGGCGGCCGCCACGCGGACGCGGTGGATGCGGACGTGCATGATTCCTCCCGGAGGCCGTTCTGAGCGGCAGGGTAGCGCCGGGTCCCCGGACTGCGACAGAGGTCAGTCAGCGGCGGCCAGCACCTCGTCGACGACGGCTAGAAGTTCCGGCCGGGCGAGGATGCGGAAGTGGCCGCCGACGTCCAGCTCGATGTTGCGCGCGCCATCCAGCCGGCTGCCCCCGGGCACGTGCGGGTCGAACCAGCCCCACACGGACACGATCTGCGCGTTCACGGCCCGGCTGAGCGCCAGGCGCAGCAACCCCGGGGTGTTGGGCATGAGCGCCCGGACGCTCGGGAGCGGGATGAACCGCGCGAGCGACGAGCCGGCGAACGGCGTGCCGACCGTGACGGCGGTGCGGATGCGCGGACCGGAGTCGGGCATCCCCATCAGGTACTTGGCGACCAGGCCGCCCTTGCTGTGGGCGACGATCACCACGTCGTGGAGGTCGTGCTGCTCCAGGTGGCGGGTGACCAGCGCAGCGGCCTCCGGCACCGACATCCGGTTGTCCCCGAGCCCGGTGACGACGTGCACCGGGTGGCCCCGCGCGTGGATGTGGCGGCTCAGCGGCCGCAGGAACCGCCACGTCTCGAAGATGCCCGGCAGCAGGACGACGGGAGCACGGTGTCCCGCGCCGGCGACCAGCGCGTCCGGTGTGCTGCGGTCGAGGAGCGCGCGGAGCTGGTAACGGCCGGCGTACAGGTAGTCGAGGGCGACCACGCCCGCCTTGCGGAGGAGCGTGCGCTTCATCTCGGAACCGTCGCCCCCTGCCGGATCAGGGCGGCGGTGCGCCACGGCGCGCCGTGCATGACGAGGTGGGCGACGCCGGGGACGGCGGTGCCGGTCCCTCCGCTGCTCGCCGCCAGTTGCTGCATCCACGGGTCGCGCGCGATCGGATCGCGGCCGCCGCGGATGACGACCACGGGCACCCGGCACCGCCCCAGCTCGCGCTCGGTCTCGAACCCGAGCATGGCGGGGAGCGTCGCGAGGTACCAGCGGACGCCGCAGCGCAGGTAGTCGCCGATCACGATGCGGTTCCCCCGCGCGTCCTCGCGGAAGATGTCGATGCCGAGGAGCAGCCCCGCCTTGAGGGCGTTGCGATCCTGCGGCGCCATGACCGGGCCGAGCAGCGCGAGGCCCTGGACGAGGTCGGGGCGGCGGTCGGCGAGCGCAATCGCCACCTGAGTCCCCATCGAGTGCCCGACGATGACGGCGTCCACGATCCCGAGGCCGTCGAGCGCGATCGCCACCGCGTCGGCGAAGTCCTCGATCGAGAACCCGCGCACCCGCCGGAGGTTCCGGGCCTTCCCGAAGCCGGGCAGGTCGACTGTGACGACGCGCCCCTCTTCGGCGAGCGCCGGCACGAGCCGCTCGAAGTACCGCGAGCTGACCCCGATGCCGTGCACGAGGACGAAGGTGGGCCCTCCCGCGGCTCCCGGGCCGCGAGTGTCCATCGTGACCACGGCGGACAGGGGCGGCGAGGGCTCACGATCGTCGGTCACCCCACCACGGTATCCCTCCGCTCCAGCGCGTCCACCACGCCGACCTCCTGGGTGATGAACGACGTCGGGTCGAACAGTCCGGCCGCGACGAGGTCGATCAGCGGCGGCGTGACCGCCCGGTGGTTGCTGTTGCGCCGACGGAGCCTGCGACCGAGGTAACGGAAGCCACGAGACCCGTTGAAGACTCGCGCGACGAGGGTAGCTGTGGAGAAGTACTAGCCCCACCGGCAGCGGAAGGAGTACCACAGGATCATGCCCGCATCAGAGGAGCTCCCCTCCACCCTCGAGCGCTCCGAGAAGCACGCGCAGGCGCTCTGGTCGAAGGCGCACGACTCCGCGGTGAAGGAGTACGGCGAGGGCGAACGCGCCCACCGCACCGCCTTCTCCGCGCTGAAGCACGAGTACGAGAAGGTCGGCGATCACTGGGAGCGCAAGGCGCAGAACGGGCCCTCCGACCGCAAGGCCGCGGGCGGTCGCGGTACCAAGGCGAGCACGCAGGAGGGCGTCGACGCGAACGCGTCCAAGAGCCACCTGCTCGACGTCGCGAAGCGCCTGGACATTTCCGGTCGCACCCGGATGACGAAGGACCAGCTGGTCGAAGAGATCAAGAAGGCCAACCGCCGCGAGACTGCGGCCGCACGAAAGACGGAGTGACCCATGGGCGACGTGATCGCGTTCATCCTGTGCTTCCTGCTGTTCCTGGTGGGGATCTTCCTCCTGGGGCTCGCGGACACGCTGGCCGCCTTCCAGGGCCTGGTGTTCTTCGCCGGCATCCTGTGCATCGCTCTGTCGTTCGGGATCCCGGTGCACGTGCTGGGGCACGCGGACTGAGCCCCATCCTGGTCACTGTCAGGGGTCCGGGATAGCGTTGGCGGATGGCTGATATCACGCGCCTGCACAGCCACACCTCCGACCCGGAGGAGGCGGATGCGGCGATGGCGGAGGCCGGCGGGCACTTCGCGTTCGCACGACTCCCGCAGAACGACTTCGCGTTCGAGGTCGACCAGGTGGTCGATCCGTCGTTCTCCGTCGCGCGCTACGCGATCGGCGGCGAGTGGGAGACGTCCGGCGACTTCGACGACGTCGTCATCGTCAACGTCAAGAGCGACATCTACCGCTGGGAGATCGACGGCGAGCACGGGTTCGGCTCGCGCGCGCCCTTCCTGATCCGGCCCGGGCACGACTTCACCTGCTACGCCCAGGACAGCGACGTGGTCAACATCTTCCTGTCGCCGGATGTCCTGCGGGACGTGGCGGCCACGGCGTTCGGTCACGAGGGCCCGGTCGTCTTCAGCTCGGCCGAGACCGTCGACCCACGGCGTGCCGAGTACATGATGACCGCCGCGACGGTGGCGTCCGAGTACATGGAATCGGGCACGTTCCGCCACCCGCTGGTGCGCGCAAGCTTGTTTCACACGCTCGCCATGGCCGCGCTGCAGTGCTTCCCGCTCAGCGCCGACCCGGCGGAGAGGCCGCTCTCACCTGCCGCGCTCCAGCAGAAGTACCGCCTCGCGGTGCGCTTCATCGAAGACCATGCGTCGCTGCCGATCACGGTCGGTGACATCGCGAACGCGGCCGGCACCACCATCAGCCAGTTGAATGCGGCGTTCCGCGAGCGCCACGGTGGCACCGCGCGCAGCTACCTCTGGACCGTGCGGCTTTCGGCCGCACGCACCGATCTGCTGGTGTCCGATCCCACCTCCACCGACCTCGCCGAGCTCGCCGGCCGGTGGGGCTTCGCCGACCTCGACCGCTTCACCCGCCGCTACCGCGCCCAATACGGCGAAAGTCCCCGGGTGGCCCTCAGCCACTGAGCTGTGATGCACAGCGTCGCATGGTGCGAAACGTGCCGACCGCGGCCTGAGATCAGCCGTAGTACCCCGTGCTAGCGGCGCTCGCGGCCGTGGCCAGTGCGACCACGAAGATGAAGCCGAAGATGGCCGACAGCGCGAGGGAGGCGTAGCCGATGATCACCGCGGCCAGGGCGAGTCCACGGCCGTTCTCGCCCGTTCGCTTGATCTGCGAGAGGGCGATGTGGCCGCAGATGACGCCGACGAGGGCGACGAAGAAGGAGCAGACGAACGCGACGATCGCGAGCGTGTTCGTCGAGGGGTTCGCGTGCGGCGGCGCGGCCGGGTAGGCCGGAGCAGCGTATCCCGGCGCCGGTGGGGCGGTCGACTGCTCAGGTGCGGGGGGAACGGACGTCATGATGCCTCCAAGTCGTGGATGAGAACACTCACTTCCTCAGACGTGGTTCCGTCCGCATCGTGACGCTCGCAACCCGATCCGCTTCATCCATGGGTCGCAACACGCCGTCATGCGCGGGCGATAACGGCGTGTTGCGACCCATGGATGTGCGTCAGGCGGCGGCCGGACGCGGGCGGAGGCCCGGGGCGAGCGGCAGCAGCGCGGCGACGACGGAGGCGATCGTCGCCGCGGCGAACGGACCGGCGGCCCCGAGCGCGTCGCCGAGGACGCCGGCGACGGCCGTTCCGGTCGCTGCGCCGATCAGGCCCGCGGTGTTAAGCCAGCCGAACGCCTCCGGCGTCGATGACTCCGGCAGGGCGGCGGACACCATCGCGTAGAGCGCGGCGAGCGACGGCGCGAAGCCCAGGCCCGACAGGAACAGCACCGCGTAGAGCAGCGGGATGCCCGGCACCAGCCCGGCGGCCGCCGTCGCCACCGCGACCCCGCCGAGGATCGCCGCCAGCGTGCGCGGGCCGATCCGCCGGTGCCCGAACGCGATCCCGCCCAGGAGCGAGCCGAGGCTCGAGACCGCGATCGCGACCCCCGCGAGCACGCCGTCACCGTCGAACCGCGCGATCAGCGCCAGCTCCAGCGCCCCGAACGACGCGATCAGCGCGAAGCTCGCGGCGGCCGCGAGCCGCACCGCGCGCGTGAGCAGCACCGCGCCGGGACGGGACGTGCTCCGCGGCAGCCGCACGCCCGCGATATGGGGCGCGAGCAGGAACCACACCGTCCCGACCACCGTCACGGCCGCGGCCAGCACGAGCGGCGCCCGGGTCGAGACCGCGCCGCTCAGCAGCGTCGCCGCGACCGGCCCTGTGATCCAGATCAGCTCCTGCGCCGAGGTGTCGAGCGCGAACAGCGCCGGGACCGCGCGGCGGGGCACCAGCCGCGGGTACAGCGCGCGCACCACGGGCATCAGCGGAGGGACGGACGCCCCGATCACCGCACCGAGAACGAGCATCAGCACCGGCACGGGCGGGCCGAAGGCGAGCACGAGCATCCCTGTCGCATTCAGCACCGCCGCGGCCAGCACGGGCCCGCGGATGCCCAGCACGCCGACCGACCGGCTCACCAACGGCATGGCGATCGCCTCGCCCACGCTCACACAGGCGACGACGAGTCCGGCCAGCGCGTACGACCCTGTCGCGTGCCGTACGTGCAGCAGCACGGCCAGCGACAGCATCCCGAGGGGGAAGCGCGCGACCAGCTGCGAGACGGTGACCCGCAGGACACCGGGCACGCGGACGAGTTCGAGGTACGCCCGCACCCCGCTACTTGCCCACGCCGCCGGCGAGACCGCGCACGAAGTAGCGCTGGCACACGAAGAACAGGATCACCATCGGCAGCGCGGCCATCACCATCCCGGCGAAGACCACCGGATACTGCGTGCCGTTCTTCGACATCATGTCGGCGAGGCCGACGGGCAGCGTCTGCACGCCGGTGCCGCTGGTGAAGATCATCGCGAACAGGTACTCGTTCCAGTTCTGCAGCACGTTCAGCACGATGGTCGTCGCGATGATCGGCATGCTCATCGGCAGGATGATGCGCCAGAAGGTCGCGGCACGTGATGCTCCGTCGATCGAGGCGGCCTCATCCACTTCGCGCGGCAGGTCGAGCATGTACGCGCGGATGAGGAACACCGTGAACGGGATGCGGAACGCCGTGTAGAGGATCAGCAGCCCGAGGAACGTGTCGTACAGTCCCCACGCCTGGAACAGCTTGACCAGCGGGATCAGCGCGACGGTCGGCGCCAGCATCAGGCCGGCGAGCACGATGACGGTGAAGCTGCGGTTGAGCGGGATGTTCACCCGGGTCAGCCCGTACGCCGCCCACGCGCTGATCAGCTCGGTGATGAGGGTCGCCAGGACGGTCAGCGAGACGCTGGTGAAGACGAAGTCGCCGACGCCCTGGTTCCACGCCTTGCCGAAGTTCTGCCACAGCCACTCGGTCGGGAGCGCGAAGGGGTTGCCGAACAGCTCGGCGTTGGTCTTGAGGGCGTTGGTCACCATCCACAGCAGCGGGTAGAGGACGAGGACGGCGAGAGCGATCAGCAGCGCCCACATGAGGGCGGTGCGGACACCGCGGCCGAGACGGGCGAGGGCTACCATTCCACTCTCCTCTTGCGCGAGTAGGCGAGCTGTGCCGCGGCCAGCAGCAGCGTGATGACGAAGATGGCGACGCCGATCGCGGCGGCCGAGCCGAAGTCGTTGGTGACGAAGCCGGCGTGGTACAGCCACGTGCCGAGCACCTGGCTGGAGTTGTTCGGGCCGCCGCTGGTCATCACCATGACCTCGTTGAAGACCTGGAAGGCACCCGAGATCGTGACGATCATCATGAGGCCGGTCATCTCGCGCACGAGCGGCAGCGAGACCTGGAAGAACCGGCGCACCGGGCCGACGCCGTCGAGGTTCGCGGCCTCGTACAGCTCCTGCGGGATGCGCTGCAGCGCCACCGAGAACAGCAGCACGCTGTAGCCGAAGCCCTGCCACTGGCTCATCGCGATGATCGCGAAGATCGCCGTGCCCTCGTGCCCGAGCCACGCCTGGGAGAACTGGCCGAGGCCGAGGTTGTCGAGGAAGACGTTCAGGAGGCCGGTCTGCGGCTGGTAGATGAAGTAGAACAGGAGGCCGGCGACGGTCAGCGAGATCGCCGACGGGATGAAGTAGATCGCGCGGAACGCCTTGCGCCAGCGCTCGCTGCGCACGCTCTCGACGATGGCGGCGAGCACGAGGGCGCCGAAGACCTGGAAGACGATCGAGATCGCGGCGTACCAGGTGTTGTTGCCGAGGGCCTTCCAGAAGATCGGGTCCTGGCCGATCTCGGCGTAGTTGTCCACGCCGACGAAGGTCTGGTCGCCGCTGTAGATGTTCCACTTCAGGAAGCTGAAGACGATGTTCTGCAGGAGCGGCCAGTAGACGAAGATCGCCAGCACGGCCAGCGCCGGGACCAGCCAGATCAGGCCGCGCCAGCGGGCGGGACCCCGCTTTGCCGCCTTCGGGGCGACGCGGCCGGGGGCCGGGGCCGTCCGGCCGCGGTCGAGCCGCGGCCGGACGGGAGCCTGTGGGGCCTGAGTGGTGGTCATTTCGCCTTCTCGGACGCCTGTCGCACGGCCTTCAGCGCCGCCTCGGGGGTGAGGCTGCCGGAGACGAGACCCTCGGAGACGGAGACCCACGCGTCGCCGACGGAGGGCACGCTCGCCATGTCCAGCCAGACCACGGTCGATTTCGCGTCGTTCACCAGCTTGGTGCCCTCGGCGACGGCCGGGCTCGACGTCTGGTCGGTCACCACATCCTTCACCGCGCTCGGCTGGCCGTACGGCGGCGAGGAGAGCGTTGTCGCGTTCTTCGTGTTCATGACGAACTTCATGAAGTCGAGGGCGAGCGCGGCGTTCTTGCTCTTCTTGTTGATCATGTAGCCCTCGGGCGCGGCCTCGAGCGTCGAGGTGTCGCCCTTCGCGCCCTCGGCGGCGGGCAGCTGGAAGATGCCGAAGCCGTCCTTGGCGAGCTGGCTGTCCTTCGTGTTCACCGAGTCGAACTCGATGAGCTCCTGGTAGTACATCGCGGCTTTGCCGGTCGCCTGCTGCTGCTGGGCGGTGGTGTAGGTGACGCCGTTGGAGTTGCCTGCGTCGCCGGTGCACTGGGTCACCAGCTCCTGGAACTGCTTCATGCCCTCCAGGTAGCCCTCGTCCGTGTACTTCGCGGTCTTCGGCAGCAGGTCGGCCTCGAGGGTCTTCTGCGGGACGTCATACGCGAAGAGCTGGCCGAGGTAGTGGAGGCCGGGCCAGCCGTCCTTGTTGCCGAACGCGATCGGGGTGATGCCGGCGGCTTTGATGGTCGAGCAGTCGGAGATCAGCTCCTCGAGCGTCTTCGGCACGCTCAGGCCGAGGTCGGAGAAGACCTTCTTGTTGTAGCCCATGAACTTGCCATCCACATACTGCGGGATGCCGTAGTACTTGCCGTCGTACTTGAAGGCGTTGAGCGATCCCTCTCCGAAGGTGTCGCCCCAGGACGTGCCCGGCGCGATGACGGAGGTGAGGTCGACCGCCAGGCCG
The DNA here is from genome assembly GCA_001647635.1 of Leifsonia xyli. Lineage (NCBI taxonomy): Bacteria > Bacillati > Actinomycetota > Actinomycetes > Micrococcales > Microbacteriaceae > Leifsonia > Leifsonia xyli. The sequence goes on from CP014761.1 coordinate 2,111,266, forward strand.
TTGGCGGCGAAGTTCTCGCCCCAGTTGCCGGCGTAGCTGAAGTAGATGTCGGGCAGCGACTGCGACCCGATCAGGACCTTCTCCTTGTCCTTGATCGCGTTGTCGTCCGTCTCCTGGGCGAGGGTGATCTTCACCTGCGGGTGGAGCTTGGTGTAATCCTTCACCAGGCCCTCGAAGTACGAGCCGAGCGGGTCGCCCGCGGCGGCGGTGAGGATGCTGATGCTGCCGGAGTAGTCCGGCTTCGCGGTGATGTCGGCGCTGGCGCCGCCGCCCGAGGAGCAGGCGGTGAGCGCGAGCGCCATGACGCCCGCTGCCGCTGCCGTGATGGTCCTGGTCTTCTTCACGCTCATCTCCCGTCGTGCGGGTCGTGCGGTCGGGTTCGTCCGCTGACCCGTCTTTGGATCGTGGGTCGCTCCACGCGACCGGTTGCGATGACTATACGTGATTTTGGTACCGGTATCAACATCGCCCAAGAAAGCGCGAAGTGCAGCTTGTTGCGCACCTGCACGGCGTGTCGACCGCAACTAGCTGCCCTTCGGCGGCTGGTGGGTGGGAAGGGGGACGGCGGGAGGGGAGGGGGAGGGGCTAGCGAGAGGGCGGCGGGGCGACGGAGTCGCGCTCGATGAAGTCGGCCTCGAGGACGTGCGTGGCCACGGGCGCCTCGCTGCCGGCGACGCGGGCGAGCAGGCACTCGGCGGTCAGTTCGCCGAGCTGGTGCATCGGCTGGGCGACGACCGACATCGGCGGCGTCATCACGCTCGCCCACGAGCTGTCGTCGAAGCCGATCAGCGACACGTCCTCCGGGCAGCGCAGCCCGCGCTGCCGCATGGCGCGCAGGGAACCCGTGAGCGCATCCGTCTCGGTCGCGAAGATCGCGGTCGGCGGGTCGGACAGCGCCAGCATCCCGAGCACCGCCCGCGTGGCCTGCGACTCGTTCTTGACGACGTGCGTGACGAGCGAGGTGTCGAAGGGGATGCCGGCGTGCTCCAGCGCCTCGAGATACCCGAGCAGGCGCTCGCCGTCCGACCAGAGCGCGTGGTCCAGGATGCGGCGCAGATCGTCCGCGTCGGCCGCGGGCTCGTTCGTCACCGGTCCCCAGACGAAGCCGATCCGCCGGTGGCCCTTCTCGATGAGGGAGAGCACGGCCTGGCGCGACGCCTCACGGTTGTTGATGACGACCGCGTCCGCATCCACCGTGTCCACGAGGCGGTCGAGCAGCACCAGCGGGATCTCGCGCTTGGCGACGATCTCCAGATGCGGCAGGGACGCGGAACGACCGGCGGCCGGCGCCAACGCGATCCCGTCGACCTGCTTGTCGACGAGCACGTCGATCGCGGCCGCCTCCTGCTGCAGACTCTCGTCGGTGCTGAGCACGATCACGTCGTAGTCGGCCTTGCGCGCGGCGTCGCTGATGCCGCGCAGCACGCCGGCGAAGAACGGGTTGCCGACGTCGGCGAGCACCACGCCGAGCGTGCGCGTCTCCCCCGTCGTCATGCTGCGGGCGATCGTGTTCGGCCGGTAGCCGAGCTCCTTGGCGACGGCGAGGATGCGGTCCCGCGTCTTCGGGCTCACCGAGCCGTAGCCGCCGAGGGTCCGGGCGACGGTCGCGCGGCCGACGCCGGCCGCGGCCGCCACCTCGGAGATCGTCGGCGAGGGAGTGCGGTGGTCCCGCTCCGTAGACATCGCCACCCCTTCCTGATCCGGGGCGGCCTCCGCCCTAGCCGGCTTCGCCCGCCGTCACCGGCGGCAGCGAGCCGACCCGCGCGGCCAGATCGACCGCGCGCCCGTGACCGAACGCGCCCTCGACCGTGCACTGCCGCGCGGCGTACTGCGCCGCCCGCCGCATCGACCGATGAAGAGCGGCGCCGCCGGCCCGCGCATTCCTGCGCCAGCCGGATCGGAGCAATTCAACCACGAACGCGCTCACGTACGCGTCGCCGCATCCCATCGTGTCCACGAACGGCCCTGGCACCGGCGCCGCGTCGGAGTAGTAGTACGCGTCGCCGTCGAACAGCACCGCACCGTCATCCCCCTGGGTCCCCAGCACGAGCGACGGCCCGTACGATGCGATGCGTCGGAGCTCGGCCCAAGTGTCCGTGCGGGACTGCCCCCGAGCGACACGAGGGCGAGGTCGATCCACGGGCCGACCGCGTCCAGGTACTCCGTCGTGCGGTACTCGGGCTCGGACGAGAAGTCGTACGAGCGCAGCACCCGCGTGGATGCCAGCTTCGGCAGCTCCGGGATGATGCCCGAGTAGGCGCTCGAGTGCACCAGCGAGAAGCCCGAGATGTAGCGAAGATCCTCCTCGCTCAGCCGCACCGGGTCGCTGATCGTGACACCCCCCTGGTTCCAGCCCAGGAAACGGCGCTCGCCGTCCACCGTCTCGATCTCGGTGATCCCGTTGGGACCCGGGCGCACCGAGGACCGCGAGGTGTCGACCCCGCAGTCCTCGATGGCCGCACGCACGAAGCGCCCCTGCTCATCGTCGCCGAAGACCCCCAGGTACGCCGCCTCGGCGCCGAGCTGCCGGGCGAAGACCGCGACGTTCACCGCGTTCCCGCCCGGGTACTCGACGCCGCGATCGACGAACCGGTCGACGATGTTGTCCCCGAGACCGAGGACGCGCACCGTGCTCATCGACGCCCGCTCAGTACGCCACGACGCGGTAGTAGCGGCGCAGGTCGAGCGAGTGGTCGCGCACCTGGGCGAGGTGCTTGCTGAAGCGGTCGACGACCGCGTCCACGACGATCGGCGCCAGCAGCCCGCGGAACTCGTCGCTCACGCCCGGGAGAGCGTAGTCCTTGGTGTCGATGACGGTCACGTCGTCGCTGTACTCCTTCGAGAAGGAGATGACGCGGTCGGTGAGCGGGCGCGTCTCGTCCTCGCCCGCGAACACGATGATGCTGGTGTCCTTCTCGATGAGCTCGAGCGAGCCGTGGAAGAACTCGGCGGCGTGGACGCGCGTGGTGGTCAGCCACTGCATCTCCTCGAGGATGCACATCGAGTAGAGGTAGGTGAAGCCCCACAGCTGGCCGGCACCGGTCAGGAAGTGGTAGTCGTTCTCGGCGTGCTTCTCGGCGAAGGTCTTGCCGATCGGGTCGGCCTGCTCGGTGACGGCGATGAGGGCCTCGGGCAGCGCCTCGAGGTCCTTCACGAGACGGTCGTAGCCGTCGAACTCGCCGCGGAGCGAGAGGAATTTGGCGGCGAACGTCAGGAACTGCACGTCGAAGGGCCACGCCTTGGGCGCCGACAGCAGCACCTCGTCGACGGCGGACGCGATCGGGCTCTCCGGGTAGCCGGTGAAGCCGACGGTCAGCGCACCCTTCTCGCGGGCGAACTCGACGCACTCGAGGATGTCCTCGGTGGTGCCGGACACGGAGGCGAAGATCGCGACCGAGTCGGGGCCGAACTGCGGGTCCGGCGCGAGCACGAATTCCTTGCCGATGACGGCGCGCACCGGGAAGGACGAGTGCGTCTGGAAGAAGCGCTCGTAGGGGAGCGCGGCGGCGTACGTGCCGCCCGCGCCGATGAAGTAGATGTTCTTCCAGCGTCCGGCGCTGACGCGCTCGGCCAGCTCCTCGATCTGCGGCCGCAGCGCGACGGTGCTGCGGACCTGCTCCAAGTATTCCTCTTCGTTGAAGCCCAGCATGTGTCTCCCTCCACCGATCCAGTTTTTGGTACCGGTATCAACTCGTCTCAATGCTGGCACATGGGAACGGGATGCGCAACAGCGCGTACCCCTCGCGTCCGCCCGTCGCCAGCCCCGGGACGCGGGACCCGGCCCGTGCTTGCGTAGGGGCATGCCAGAGAACCAGTTCACCTTCGACAACCCCGTCGACCGTTACCCGGTCATCCACCCGGACGAGACGCAGGTGCCCGAGCCGGGCCTCGAGAGCGACCTGCACCCGGCCGCCGACCTCGGCGAGGACAGCTACGTCGGCACCGGCCGACTCACCGGCCGCAAGGCCATCGTGACCGGAGGCGACTCCGGCATCGGCGGCGCCACCGCGATCGCGTTCGCCCGCGAGGGCGCCGACGTCGCGATCGTCTACCTGCCGGAAGAGGAGGAGGACGCGCAGCGCATCGCCGGCCTGATCCGGGATGCGGGACGTACCGCCGTCACCATCCCCGGCGACCTGAAGGAGCGCGCGTTCAGCGACGAGGTCGTGAAGCGGGCCCGCGACGAGCTCGGCGGGATCGACATCCTCGTCAACAACGCGGGCAAGCAGATCGCCACCGAGAGCCTGACCGATGTGAACGATGAGCAGTTCGACCACACGATGAAGACGAACATCTACGCGATGTTCTGGCTCACGCGGGCGGCGCTGCCTCACCTGCCGGCCGGCGCGACGATCATCAACACGACGTCTATCCAGGCGTATTCGCCCAGCGAGACCCTCGTCGAGTACGCGACGACGAAGGCGGCGATCAACGCGTTCACGAAGGCGCTCGCCCAGCAGCTCGCGCCGAAGGGCATCCGCGTGAACGCCGTCGCGCCGGGTCCGATCTGGACGCCGCTGCAGGTCAGCAAGGGCCAGCCGCCGGAGGCGATCCCCGAGTTCGGGCAGCAGACGCCCCTCGGCCGACCGGGTCAGCCGGCGGAGCTCGCGCCCGCGTACGTCTTCCTGGCGTCGCCGGAGTCGAGCTACGTCATCGGCGAGACGCTGGCGGTGACGGGCGGTATGCCGACGCCGTAGGCGGGCGGCCCGTCGAAACGGAGGAGAAACGGTGGGTCTAACCGCCGGGTCTCCTCCGTTTCGTGCGTTTGGGCGGCGTGGCGGTGGGCGACTCCTCCGTTTCGAGCCGGTTGAGCCGCCCCGGGCGGCGGGGATGTACCGCGTTCGGAAGGGAGGAGATGAGCGCCTCCGCTGGCCTGATCGACCACAGCGGGAGGAGATTCGGGCCGGCTGGACGCCGATGTCCTCCTTTTCGAGCGCCGCGCGGGAGGAGCGGGCGAGTCGAAAGAGAGCAGCGGGTGGAGTAGAGCGGGCAGCGGTCGGGCGCGCGGCAGGGAGGATGCGCGGGAATCTGCCCTCTGCATCCCCTGCCAGCTGGCGTACAGCCCCTTCGGCCCGAGCCTGCCGTGATTGATGTGGTCGTCGGTGCGGCCGCGGATGCCGACCATCCGCCCGTCCTTCACGGCGATGTCGCAGCCGCAGCCGTTGCTGCACAGCACGCAGGCGCTGCGCACGGCGCGCGTGCGGTGGGCGAACGCGGTCTGTCACGCCGGCGCATCGCGGCATTACACTTCCGGCGCCGGGCCCAGGATTGGTGGAGCGATGAGCGAGAACGCTGCGGTGAGAACCGACATACGGAGCCGCGTGGAGCGGTGGTACGACGCCGAGGTGGTCAAGCCGCTGGCCGACTTCCAGAATCCTCGACAGGAGTGGCGGCGCCTCGTCTCGGAGGTGTTCGGCACCTTCCTGCTGGTGATCGTCGCGGCTGGCGGCGGGATGGTCGGGCACGCCTACCCCGGAACCATCAGCCGAGCCGCGGCGGTGGTCGCGCCGGGGCTCATGGTCCTGGGCATCATCCTCTTCATGGGCAAGGTGTCCGGGGCGCACCTCAACCCGGCGGTGTCGTTGGCGTTCGCGCTGCGCGGCGACTTCCCGTGGTGGCGGGTGCCGGGGTACATCATCGCCCAGCTCGGGGGTGCGGCGCTGGCCGCCTGGTTCCTCCAGGCGACGCTGAACGTCTCGGCGAAGTACGGGTCCAACTACCCTGCGAGCCAGGCCTCGGACTGGCAGGCGTTCCTGTTCGAGGCGCTGCTCACGCTCGGGCTCGTGAGCGTCATCCTGGGCACCGCATCCGGCGCGCAGAACGTCGGCGTCGTCGGCGCGATCGGCGTCGGCAGCTACATCGCCCTGGCCGGGCTGTGGAGCAGCCCCGTGTCGGGGACATCCATGAACCCGGCCCGCACCTTCGGGCCCGACCTGCTCTCGCTCGACTTCTCGTCGTACTGGGTCTACATCGTCGGACCGCTGGTGGGCGCGGTGGTCGCCGTGGGGCTGGCGTTCGTCCTCCGCGGGTACGGCGGCGGCCGCAGCGGCTCGGAAGCGGCGCAGGGCGTGCTCGAGACGGAGACGTTCCGCCCTGACAAGGCCTGACCGGTCAGCGCCCCTGGATGTGGCGGTTGTGCTGACTCCGGATCACGAGCGGCAGCACCACCCAGATGACGATCAGCACGACGAAGACACAGCCCGCCGCGATGATGCCGGCCGGCGGGACCAGCAGAAAGTCGACGATGAACAGCACGATGCCGGTGAAGAGGAGGGATGCGGCCGCCAGGCAGATGATGAGCAGCTTGCTGCCCAGCCCCACCAGCTCGGCCTTCGCCTTCTGACGGAACAGCAGCCGGTGGAGGGCGACCGGCGCCAATGCGAGCAGCGTGACCGTCACGGCCAGGAACACCAGGACCAGGTACACGACCACGTCGAACGGGTGGAGTTCCTTGAAGCGCTGCTGGAACGGCAGCGTCAGAAGGAATGCGGCGAGGATCTGCGTTCCCGTCTGGAAGACGCGGAACTCCTGCAGCAGCTCGTTCCAGTTGCGGTCCGCCCGCTGCGTCGCCGTCTCGTTGCGGCCGTCGCCCGGGTCGGCATCGACACCCTCCGCCCCGCTCATGCGATGCGCTCGCGGAGGCCGGTGGTCTCTTCCGTCATGCAGGAACCCTAGCCGTTGTCGGAGTCGCCCTCATCACCCTCGGCCTGCGACGGCTTGTCGACGATCTGCTGCTCCGCCTTCGTGTCGTCGTCGTGGCGGTCGCCTTCGGTGTTCTGGGGGTCGGACATGGTGTTCCCTCTCTCTCGGTCACGTGTCCGTGCGGAAGTGCACGGCCTTGTGGCTGCCGTCGCAGAACGGCTTGATGGTCGAGACCCCGCACCGGCACAGCGCCACCGTGCGACGGTGCTGCTCGATGGGCGTTCCGTCGGGGGTCGTCAGGTCGATGTGCCCGCGGACGAGGAGCGGTCCATCCGGGCAGGCGACGATGACCGGCTCCTCCTCGTGCGCGGTCATGCGGGCACCGCCACGGGCTGGCGCAGCGAGCTGCGGCCCGCCTCGAAGCTGTCCAGCAGATGCTGCCCGGCGAGCCCGTCGACGTAGAGGCACGCGGCCGCGCCGAAGACGATGTCGGGCAGGAGCTCGGGATGCTGCTCCGCCAGCCCGCCCGCGAGGTCGCGGCCGGCGATCTGCTCGTGCACCGCATCCGCCTCGACGTGCTCGTCGTAGTACCAGGTGACGTCCTCGCCGTAGCCGAGGCGGCGGAAGCCGTTGCCGTAGAAGCGGTTCGGGATCGACGACGTCATCTCGAACGCCGCCAGGTGGCCGGTGATCGCGCCGCGCAGGCTGCGGTTGAGGCCGAACATCGACATCATCGTGAACGACGCCAGCGTGATCGCCGGCACGTTGTCGATGTAGGCGCCGTAGGCGTCGTCCAGGCCCAGGTTGCGCATCGTGCGGCCGAAGATCTCCGCGTGGATCCGCTCCGGCCGCCCGGCGCCGTACTCGTCGGACTGCACCTCGACCAGCGCGGCCTTGGCGCGGCCGGTCAGGCGCGGGATGGCCCACGAGTGCGGGTCCGCCTCCTTACGCGTGTAGATGGAGCGGTGGATGACGAACTCGTGCGCCTGCTCCTCGGTCGCCTTCTTGGCGAGGAACCGGGACAGGCTGGGGCCGCCGTCCTCCCCGGTCAGATCGAACAGGTACGCGGCGACGGCGTCGGCGGTCGGCTCCGGGAGGTCGCCGACGGGGACGCGCTCGCGCAGCTGCCGCTCGAACTCGCGCTCGATCGTGCGGCGCGTGCGGAGCAGTTCTGGATGCCACTCCCACTCGTCGTCGGCGTCGACGGTGTCGCCGTAGTGGAGGCCGTAGAGGATGAACAGGGTCAGCTGGAGGTCCTCGTCGGTGAGGAGGTCGGGGTGGGCGTCGAGCGCCTGGGCGGTGCGGTCGGCGACGACGACGACCAGCTCGCAGGCGGCGGACGGAGCGGTTTGCAGCGCCTCCAGCAGCGCCTCGCTCACCGACCCCCTCGGGGTGATGCGTGGTGTCATATCCCGAGGCAACCGGCGCCTGAGAGGACATTCAAGTGGTTGCCAGAGGGTCGTTTCAGTGCTTGTGTCTCGCCCGACGCCGGCGCAACTCGCGGAGAGGAGTAGCCGCGCGCACGAGGCGGCCGTCGGAGTAGCGGACGCCGCCGCGCAGCCGTGCGCCGAGCGCCAGCCAGACGCAGACGGCCCGCTCCGTGAGCCACGCGGGCGCCCACAGGGCGGCGGTCGCGGGGAACAGGCGCCGGCCGCCCGCACGAAGGCGGCCCGCCTCGGCGAGCGCCACGACGGCGGCCGCGCCGGCCAGGATGCGCCCCGGCCGCCGCACGGACAGCAGCACCAGCGGAAGGATCGCCAGCTCGGCGAGCAGCCGCGCGGGCTGCGCGAAGTCGTCGTAGGCCTGCCGCACCCGTTGGCGCACGAAGTGCCGCAGCGTGGGAGGGCGCCGTGCGACGCCGATCCGGTCGGCGGTCACGACCCGGCCGCCCGCGGCGACGACGGTGCGGATGAGCTCCAGGTTCTCGAACAGGACGTCGCCGTCGTAGCCGCCCGCGTCCACCAGCAGCTGCCGCCGCACGGCGAGCGTTCCGGGGTAGTCGTGTCCGAGGGCCCGGTTCAGGAGGCTGCGGCCGGTGTCCCAGCGCGCATGCCAGGGCGCCGGCACGAACACGTTCTGCGGGCGGACGAGGTCGGCCGCGTCGAGCATCCCCACCACGGCACGGAGGGCGCCCTCGTCGTACCGAACGTCGTCGTCCGCGATCACGACGCGGTCGTGGCGCGCGGTGTGGACCCCGGTCATCACGCCCGCGACCTTGCCGTTGCGTCCAGGACGCGGTTCGACCGGGAGGTGCCGGACGCCGGCCGGGAGGGCCCGGGCATGGGCCGCGAACAGGTCGGGCTGCGACCCGTCGACCACCGTCACGTCGAGGAGCTCGCGGAGCCCGTCGAGGTAGGCGACGAGCTCGTCCAGCCCGTCATCGGACGCCCAGCGCAGGGGCAGCACGTACTCGGCGTCGATCCTCACGCGGTCACACCTCGGAGTCGTCGAGACGCGGCGAGTACACGGTCGCGCCCGGCCGGAGGCGGATGACGTCGTCGGTGAAGGAGGCGAGGTCCGTCCAGAGCACAAGGACCGACCCGCGGGCGCGCCAGCGCAGGTAGCGGGCGATGAGCGCGGGCGCATCCACGCCGGTCCGTTCGTAACCGGCGAACGAGCTGTGCGAGTGCGGGCTCACCACCAGCCCATGCAGGCGGGCCGCGGCGAGCATCCCGTCGGGCGGTCCGTCGAGGACGAAGCGGGCGTCGACCACCTGGCCGAGGCGCTCGCCGTCGGCGGCGAGCACCGGGCTGCCGAGCAGGTCACTCAGGATCATGGCGACCTCCCGGGATGCGACCGATGACGTGGTCCCGCATCCACCGCTCGGTCCAGCTCGCGTCGAGCGAATCGGCCGGGACGCCGACGCTGACGACGATGCCGCACTCGGAGACGACGCGCCACGGGATGCGGATGAACCGCGACTCGGGCAGCCGGCCGCCGAAGACCCGGGTCAGCAGGATCGGCCCGGTGAGCAGCGCCTCGATGACGGGCGGATGGTCGGGGTCGAGATGCGCGAGGTCGACAGGCGTCGTGATCTCCACGTCGTCGACGGTGCTCACCGGCACGGCCTTCGGGTCGAGGATCTGGCGGTCGAGCAGGTCCAGTCCGGCGTCGAGGATCTGCCCCGCCACCTTCGGGGGCCGCGGCAGCTCTCGGTGCTCCGTCATGCGCCCGCTCCCGTCACGATCATCAACGGGATGGCGGCGACGGAGGCGATCAGGATGATCCCGAGGAAGATCAGACCGAAGACGTTCGTGACCCGCCCGTTGACGTGGTCGCCCATGTACTTCGGATCGTTCGCCACGATGAGGATCGGCAGATACGTCAGGGGAAGGGCGATCGCCGAGAACACGACGGAGAACTCGGTCACCTGCACGGGATCCACGCCGGTGAAGAGGATGCCCAGAGCCACCACCAGGGACAGGATCATCGCCGCGTGGAAGCGCGACGCCGATGCCGGACGCCGGAACTTGCCCCACGGCCAGCCGAAGAACTGGGCGAGCGTGTAGCCGCTCGACAGCGTCACCTCGAGCGATGCGCCGAACGTCGCAGCGACGAATCCGAGGATCGCGACGATCAGCCCGATCTTGCCGAACGCCTGCGCGATCGGCAGGGCCGTCTGGTACAGCGACTCGACGGCGATCCCCTTCGGCAGCAGCACGACCGCGGCGCAGGCGGCGATGGACAGGGACAGCAGCGCCCCGAGCGGGAACCCGACCAGGACGTTGACGCGCGACTGCGCCAGGTCCTTCGGCTTCCACTTCTCCTCGACCGCGCCGGACGAGAAGAAGAACACCTCGTACGGCGTCATCGCGGCGCCGAACAGCGCGACCGCGTAGTACCAGTACGTCGCGGGCGACTCGTCGGTGTGCGGCGACGGCTGCAGCAGCGCCTGCGATCCGAGCGCCGACCAGTCGGGATGCAGCGCGAACAGGGCGACCGCGAAGACGACGAGTGCCAGGCCGAGGAGGCCCGTGACGTTCTCCATGATCGAGAACTTCACCCGCCACACCACGATCCAGACCGCGATCGCGGCAACGGGGAACCACAGTGTCGGCTCGATGCTGGAGGCGAGCTGCATCGCCAAAGCGATGCCGCCGATCTCCGCCGCGAGAGTCAGCAGGTTGATGAGGAACGAGGCGGAGAGGTTGGCGAGCGCCATCCGCGCCCCCAGCCGCTCCCGGATGATCTCGAAGGTGGCGCGCCCACTGACCGCAGCCACGCGGCCCGACATCTGGGCGAACAGGCAGATGCCGACGGTGCCGAGCACCAGCACCCAGGCCAGCGTCAGCCCGAACCGCGAGCCGACCACGCTGCTGGTGACGAGATCCCCGATGTCGACGAAGCCGCCGATCGCGGTGAGGACGCCGAGCGCGACGGCGAAGAGCGCCTTCACCGGCTCTCCAACCGCTTGGAGATCGCGTCCAGCTGCTGCGCGAGACGGTCGAGTTCGTGGCGCTGCGCCTGGAGGGCGTCGCCGGAGGCCCGGTTGGCCGCGACAGCGCGCTGCGCGGAGGCGACCTCGTCCTGCGCCGCCCGGATGTCGTGGAGCACGCGGTCGCGGCTGGCCCCGATGCCGCCCAGCGCCGTCGTCGTGGCGACGACCCGCGCCTCGGCGGCGAGCTTGTCGGCGGCGTCGGAGAGGCCGGTGTCGAGGACCGTGCCGAGGAGGCGGTCGTTCTGATTCAGCCCGAGCACGAGACCGGCGGATCGGGCGCTCGCGGCAGCCGATCCGGCCGACTGGGACAGTCTTCCGGAGGCGGCGGCGTCGGCCGAGCACCCGGCGAGGGCGCCGGCCATGACAAGGGCGACGAGCGCGGCGGAGGCCGTGCGCGCCGACGGAGGACGGTGGATCACGCCCGTGACTGTACGCGCGCTGTGAACTCGGTGACAGTGCCGCCCGGCGGGGCTCTCTGAGAAGAACTACAGATCCGACGCCGCGCTAGCCGGCTCGTCCCGCCGGAAACCTGCTGTCGCCTCCTCGTATGTCGTGTGGCGCCGGGCGGGGTGCGATTCGGCCGGCGGCGGCACGTCGGCCTTGCTCAGTGCGTGGAGCACCAGTTGTTCGACGAGCGTCGCGGCCGTGGTGTCCCGCGAGCGGGCGATCCGCACCAGCGCGGCGTACTCCCGCTCTCCGAGACGGATCGTGAGGGGCATCCCGGCCGGGGCGCGACCCGGCCCGTGTACGGACGCGGGCTCCGTCGCGTCGGGTCCGTGAGATTCCTTCATGTCTGAAGCCTCTCATAGGAGAGCGCTCTCGTGGCGCTTTTTCTTCGTTTCGCGCACAGTTCGGCGGTGTCGTCATTGCACCTCGAGCCGTGCACCCCGGATGATCGATCCCGTCGCGTGTCCGGAGCAGCCCCGTCCCCCCGGTCCCTGGCTGATCCGCCCGCGGCACTCATTCGGCGGGATCCTGGTCTTCGGGTGACCAGGATCCCGCCGTCAACAGGTCGAGGCCCTCTTGAAGCCGTCCTCTCACGTCGGCGACGGGGACCACGCCGCCTCCGAGCGCCAGCGCCATGGAGGCCGAGGAGGCCGCGCCGACGATGCGGTGGATGCGCGGCTCGCGCGCCCGCTCGCCCAGCCTCTCCAGTGCGCGCTCGGCCGCCGCGCCCAGTCGGTCGGCCAGGCCGTCGGGATCGCCGGGGACGATAGATGCGCCGGAGAGCGCCGCGATCCCCTCGCGCAGCGCCGGCTCGAGCTCCTCGCGCAGGACCGCGTCGGCGTCTGTCACGACGGCGCCTGACGCGAGGCGGCGCGTTCGTTCAGCGCCGCATCCAGTGTCGCCAGGAGCGCCGCCGGGGTGAACGGCTTCGCCAGGAAGTGCGCGCCGTCGCGCTCGACCGCCGCGCGGGCGCCGGGACCGGGCAGCAGTCCGCTCATCAGCACCACGGCGGCCCGCGGCTGTTCGGCCGTCAACCGGCGCGCGATGGCGTCGCCCGCGACACCGGGCATCATGACGTCCGTCAGCACGGCGTCGAACCGGCTCCCCTGGGCGAGCAACTCGAGCGCCTGCCGCCCCTGAGCGACCTCGGTGACGAAGCCGCGCTGATCCAGCGTCTCCCGGATGAGCTCGCAGATCGCCGGCTCGTCGTCGACGACCAGCACGCGTCGGCCGCGGCCCGGACCGGGCGCCGGCGGCTCATCACGCGGAGGCCAGGCCTCCGCCTGCGCCACCGGCGGCAGCTCGAAGGCGATCGAGGTGCCGCGACCCGGCGCCGTCTTGACCTCGAGCTCGCCGCCGTGCGCCTGCACGATCGCCGCGGAGGTCGGCAGGCCGAGGCCCGTCCCGCTCTCCTTCGTGGTGAAGAACGGCTCGAGGATGTGCCCGACCGTGGCCTCGTCCATCCCGGTCCCCGAGTCCACCACCTCGATCCGCACCTTCCCGTCATGGTCGCCGGCGCGGATCGTGAGGACGCCGCCCTCCGGCATCGCGTCGCGCGCGTTGGTGACGAGGTTGACGAGCACTTGGAACAGCTCGGTCTCGTCGCCTGACACCGCGGGCAGTCCGTCCGCCGCCTCCACCCGCAGCTCGATCGACTTCGGCAGTGTCTCGCGGCAGAACCGCGCCAGCTCCCACAGCAGCGGGCCGACCTCCACCGGCGCCCGCCGTCCCTGCGACCCGCGGGCGAACGACAGCACCTGCCGGATCATCGACGCACCGCGCTGCGCGGCCGCGTCCAGGGCGTCGAGCATGTCGCGACGGCGGGGGTCCTGCTCGTCTTGCCGCAGCAGCTGCACCGACATCAGGATGGGCGTCAGCACGTTGTTGAGGTCGTGCGCGATCCCGCCCGCGAGCGTCCCCAGGCTCTCCAGCCGCTGCGTCCGGATGCGCAGCTCCTGCTCGCGACGCTGCTCCGTGATGTCGGAGTTGACCGCGAACACGGTGACCTGGCCGTCCTCGCCGCGCGACAGCTGCCAGCGGCAGTCCACCACGATCAGCGCGCCGTCGGCCCGCCGCTGGCGCAGCTCGCCCACCCAGAACCCGTCCCGTAGCAGGGCGGCGGCCGCGAGGTCGAACTCGCGCGGGTCGTCGTAGAGCAGGTCCCGCACCGACCGGCCCACGGCCTCCGCCGCCGGGATGCCGTAGATCGTCTCCGCGCCGTGGTTCCAGTACCGGATCACGCCGCCCAGGTCGCGGACGATGATGGCGTCGCGAGCGGCGTCCAGCAGCGCCGCCTGCGCCTCCAGGCGCCGGGTGTACTCGTCGAGCTTCTCCCGCGCGCGCTGGTCGTCGGTGACGTCACGCACGATGATGGCGATGCCCTCCTCTGTGGGATGCGCGTCCACCTCGAACCAGCAGCCCCAGTCGGGCACGAACGCCCGAGCCGTCCCGACGACGCCGCGGTCCATCGCGTCCCGGTAGATCGTCTCGAACGGGCTGCCGTGCGTCGTGGGGAACATCTCCCACAGCGTGTGGTCGCGCAGACGCGCCTCGTCGATCCCGGCGAGCTGGAGCGCCCACGAGTTGGCGAAGGTGAAACGCCAGTCGCGGCCGACGAACCCGATCGCGTCGTGCACCTGGTCGAGGGACCTGCGCAGCAGCCGCGCCGCCGCCCGCTGCTCCTCGCGGTGCCGCACCTGCGCCGTCACGTCGTGGAACGCGCCGTGGAGGCGGGCGATGCGGCCGCTCTCGTCGCGCTCGGCCTCACCGACGAGGTGCGCGTGCACGGTGCGCCCCGCCGCGTCCACGATCGTCGCCCGCAGGTCCAGCGGCTCGCCGTGGTGCATGGTCCGCTCGAACGCGTGGGCCACCGCTTCGCGGTCCGCCGGTTCGAAGAGCGCGAGCGAGTCCTCGGGCACGCGTCCCTGCTCGATCCCGAGCAGGCGGAACAGCTCCTCGCTCCACTCGATGCGGCCGGTCTCGACGTCGACGGTCCAGCCTGCGAAGCCGGCGATCCGCGCGGCCATCCGCACCAGCGCCTCGTTGCCCGCCGCCGCCGCGGCCGCGCGCTCGACGTCGCCGATGTCGCGCGCGATGGCCAGGACGGCCGCCACGTCGTCGCCCTCGCCGCGCAGCGGGATGAGCGTCACGTCGAGAAGGCGGACGGTGCCGTCGGGCCTGACGATACGCGTGACGTAGCGCCGGTTCTGGCCGGTGACGGCCTCCCGGAACCTCGCCATCGTGGACTCGACGTAGTCGGGGTGCAGGAGACGCGAGAACGGCATCCCGAGGAGGTCCTCGGCGCGGAACCCGGTGAGGTCGGCGAGGGTGGCGTTCGACTCCACGAAGACGCCGTCCTCGTCGACCACGCAGACGCCGTCGGGATGGCCGTGGAACAGGGCGTCGAGGCCGTTGATCCGCAGGGCTTCAGCCGGGGTGGTCATGGCAGGGTTCGGATCTGGCGGGGCATGCAGGGGATTGTAGGCGGATCGGGCGGCCTACACTGACCGACATGAGCGAGTTGCAGCACGGGACGCGCGTCCTCGTCGTCGACGACGACCCGCTGATCCGCCTCACGGTCGAGGCCGCGCTCACCGCGCACGGGTACCGCGTGACGACCACCGGCGACCCGCGGACCGTGTCCCAGCACGCGGAGGCCGACGTCGTGCTGCTCGACGCCATCATGCCGGACTGTTCGCTCAGCGAATGCCTGACGCTGCTCGGTCGCCGGGACGACGGGAGCGCCCGGCCGATACTGGTCATGAGCGGCTCCCTGGCCCCGCCAGAGGAGCTCGCCGGAACCGGGATCGGCTATCTCGCGAAGCCGTTCCCCCTCACCGAGCTCCTCGACGCCGTCGACGGGCTCGTGGCGTCCACCTCTGGGACGGTGACATAAGGGGCAGGAGCCAGCAGATGACCGACACCTCCGCACGGACGCGGACACTGAGAGCCGTGGTGGCCGACGACGACGTCTTCACGGCGTCGATGGTCGCGTCCGCCCTGCGCTCCACCGGCATCGAGGCCTCGCAGACGACGTCGGCCGAGGAGGCGTGGGCGACGATCCTCCAGGTCGAGCCGAACGCCGTCGTGACGGACCTGGACTTCGGCGGCGGCGGCTCCGGCGCGGAGCTGCTGTGGCGCGTGCACCGTGAGCTGCCGTGGGTGGGACTCGTGGTGCTCACGTCGCACCTGTCGCCCGAGCTCGCGGTGGGCGATGACGCGCTGCCCCCCTCGGTCGTGTACCTGGTGAAGTCGCAGGTGAAGGATGTGGACGTGCTGGTCGCCGCGGTCGACGCGGCGATCGTCGGCGGCGACCACCGGCCGGCCGAGCCGACGGGCGACGTGCGCACCGTCACGCGGGCGCAGGCCGAGGTGCTCCGGCTCGTCGCCTCGGGAGCGTCCACGCGCCGCATCGCGAGCGAGCGCGGCACCAGCGTGCGCGCGGTGGAGACGATGCTCGCCCGCCTGTACACGGCGCTGGGAGTGGATGCGGACGAGCAGGCGAACCCGCGCGTCACGGCGGCGCGGATGTGGCAGCAGGGACGCGTGCGGATCCGCTAGCGCGTCAGCCTCCCGCGAGCATCCGCAGGAATCGGCGCAGGGCACTGTCCGATCGCGCGTGCGACGCCTCGGCGACGTCCTCCTCCGGGTTGTCGGCGTAGCCGGTGTAGCCGCAGGACTGGCACACCAGGAGGTCGGCGTGCACGGCCAGGCCCGCGCCGAAATAGGGGTTGCGCACCAGGCGCGCAGCACCACGGCACTGCGGGCAGCAGGCCTCGCGCATGGCGCCCCTTCCGACACTCCATCATGCGCCCGGGTTAGCCGGATCGCCGTGTCCCCTGTTCGCGGCGCGAACGCGCTGGGCCGCTGTCTGTCCCCCTTCCGGGGGCGAGGCGATGACGGTCGGGTGAACTCCGGGTGAAGGCCGATCCGCGGGCTCCGGCGCGCTCCTAGGATCGCTCACGCCGGGCGTCGCCCGGACCACGAATCCCCCTCTGGAGGCATCCGCCGATGTCGACTCGCGCCCGGCTGACCGCGTTCTTCGCGGCTCTTGCCGCGCTCGTCGTGGTGGCGTCGGTTCTCGCGATCGTGCTGAGGCCCGTCGCGAGCGGGGCGGCTGCGCCCACAGCGTTCGAGATCAGCGCCGGGCTCGACGACTGCGGCGCGGGATGGGGAGCGGCCGACTCCGTCCCCGGCGGCGATCAGACCTTCACGGTGACGAACACGACGGTCGGCGGCATCGAGGTCTACCTGCAGTCGGTCGACAGCAAGCGGGTGTACCTCGATCTCGAGAGCCTCGGGGCCGGCGCTCATGCGACCGTTCGGGCCTCGCTGGGCGCGGGCCGCTACCGGTTCGTGTGCCTGCCCGCCGACGCCGATCCGGCCCGGGGGCCGACCGTGGTCGTCGGGAAAGCTCCACCGGGTTCCCCGCTGACCCCGGGCATCGTCCCGGTCACCCGCAACGACCTCATCCCGGTCGCGAAGGCCTATACCGCCTGGGTCGCCGGCCGGATACCTGCGCTCCAGCGCGAGGTCGCCGCGGTGGCGGCCGACGCCGAGGAGGGCGACTTACCGGCCGCGAAACGCGACTGGCTGACCGCGCACACCACCTATGAGACCCTCGGCGGCGCCTATGACGCCTTCGGCGACCTGGGCGACCAGCTGGACGGACTCCCGCGGCACGGACTGACGGGCTTCCACCTGGTCGAGTCGCAGCTCTGGCACGGCGCACCCGCCGCCGAGGTCGCCGCCTCAGCGCAGACCCTGGTCGCGCTGACCGGCAGGCTGCAGGCGCAGTTCGCGGACGCGCAGCTCGACCCGGGCGAGGTCGCCCTGCGGGCGCACGAGATCGTCGAGGACGCGATCCAGGACGGGCTCACCGGTGCGACCGACGCGGGCTCCGGCACCGAGCTCGCCGGCATCGACGCGAACCTCACCGGCGCGGCGGCGGCGCTCGCCCCGCTCCACGACGTGCTCGCCGACCGCTACGACGGGCTGGCCGAGACCCAGCAGGCGCTCAGGCAGGCGCAGACGCTGGTCGAGTCGTTCCGGGCGGCGGACGGCTCGTGGACGCCGCTCTCGGCCCTTGACCGCCCCGCACGGGAGCGCGTGGATGCGGCCCTCAGCCGCACGGCCGAACTCCTCGCACCCGTCGCCGCCATCTGCGACCCCCGGAGGGACTCATGACCCCCATCGACCGCCGCGGCTTCCTGCAGGCGTCTGCCGCGACCGCGGTGGCCGCCGGCGCGGGGATCGCCGCAGCCCCCGTCCGCCCGGCCGCCGCCGCGCATCCCGCCGCCCTCCCGTTCCACGGAGCGCACCAGCAGGGCATCCTCACACCCGCACAGCGCGCCGCGAGCTTCGTCGCCCTGGATGTGACCGCCGGCTCCCGCGCCGAACTCGCCGACCTGCTCAAGACGATCACCGAACGCGTCCGCTTCCTCACCACCGGCGGGACGCCTCCCGACCCCGGGCTCGCCGGCCCGCCGCGCGATTCCGGCGTCCTCGGGCCGACGGTCGTGCCGGACGGCCTCAGCGTCACCGTATCCGCCGGCGCCTCCCTCTTCGACGACCGGTTCGGGCTCGCCGGCGCCAAACCGGCCCGGCTGCGGACCATGGACGCGTTCCCTGACGACGCGCTGCGCCGCGACGTCTGCGACGGCGACCTGCTGCTGCAGGTCTGCGCAGCCGACCGGGATGCGGTCACCCACGCCGTCCGTGAGATCGCCCGCGCGACCCGCGGTGCGATGCAGGTGCGCTGGCGGCAGGACGGCTTCGTCTCGCCGCCGCGACCCAGCGGCACGCCGCGCAACCTCATGGGCTTCAAGGACGGCACGAGCAACCCCGACACGAGCGACGCCTCCCTCATGTCGCGGCTGGTCTGGGCGAAAGGCGGCGGCGGCGAACCCGCCTGGGTCGCGGGCGGCAGCTACCACGTCGTCCGGGTCATCCGGATGCTGGTCGAGTTCTGGGACCGGGTCAACCTCCACGAGCAGGAGAACATGATCGGCCGCCGCCGCGACACCGGCGCCCCCCTCACCGCCTCCGCCGAGTTCGACGACCCGCACTTCGAGAACGATCCCACCGGCGACGTCATCCAGCTGGACGCGCACATCCGGCTCGCGAACCCGCGCACGGGCGACACCGCCGACCAGCGGATGCTGCGCCGCGCCTACAACTACGACGGCGGTCTCGACGCCAACGGGAACCTCGACATGGGGCTGATCTTCGTCGCCTTCAACCAGGACCTCGACCGCCAGTTCGTCACCGTCCAGAAGCGGCTGACAGGTGAACCACTGACCGACTACATCCAGCCGTTCGGCGGCGGGTACTTCTTCGCGCTCCCCGGAGCCCGCGACTCCTCCGACTGGCTCGGGCGCACCATGCTCGCCTGACCACCGGAGGCCGCCCGTCACGACCGTGACGGGACCACGAAAGAACAGGAAGAAGGAATCGTGTTCAGACCCTCACGTCTGCGCCGCTCCCCCGTCGCCCTCGCCGGCGTCGCCCTCGCCGGCGCCGCGGCGCTCGCGGGCGCCGGGATCCTCGCGGGCGCCCCCGCTTCCGCCAATCCCGGCGGCCAGCACGGCGACCACTCCGACCAGACCCTCACCCCGATCAAGCACCTCGTCGTGATCTTCGACGAGAACATCTCGTTCGACCACTACTTCGGCACCTACCCGAACGCGGCGAACACCGACGGGACGCCGTTCACCGCGGCGAAGAACACCCCGAAGGCGAACACGCTCGCAAGCTCCGGGACGCTCACGAACAACCCCAACCTGTACCCGCCCCAGCGGCTGACCCCGGCGCAGGCCGTCACCTGCGACCAGAACCACAGCTACAAGGCGGAGCAGCAGGCGGTGGACGGCGGTGCGATGGACCAGTTCGTCCAGAAGACCGAGACCGACACCTGCACCGGCGCGTACGGCGCTCCCGGCCTGGTCATGGACTACTACGACGGCAACACCGTCACCGGCCTGTGGAACTACGCCCAGAACTACGCGATGAGCGACAACAGCTGGGACACCACGTTCGGTCCGTCCACGCCCGGCGCGCTCAACCTCATCTCCGGCCAGACCCACGGCGGGACCGCGTACGACCCGAAGACGGGAGCGGTGCTCACCGCGTCCACGGCCGTCCAGTCGCCGAATGCCCAGGGCGTCGGCACCGTGATCGGCGACCCGGACCCGGCCTACGACGACTGCTCCGACAACGACCACACCTCGACCTCCGCGGTCGTCGGGATGTCGGGCAAGAACGTCGGCGACCTGCTGAACCAGCGCGGAGTCAGCTGGGGCTGGTTCCAGGGCGGCTTCACCCCGACCACCGCCTGGAACGGCCAGGCCGGCTCGTACGCGAAATGCGACGCCACGACCGCGAACATCGCGGGCGCGACGCCGAAGGACTACTCGCCGCACCACTCCCCGTTCCAGTACTACAAGTCCACCTCGAACCCGCACCACCTGCCGCCGACCTCGGTGAAGGCGATCGGGCACACCGACCAGGCGAACCACCAGTACGACCTGACCTCGTTCGACGCGGCACTGAAGGCGGACAACCTCCCGGGCGTCTCGTTCCTGAAGGCCCCGGAGGCGCAGGACGGGCACGCCGGGTACTCGAACCCGATCGACGAGCAGAAGTTCCTCGTCAACGAGATCAACGCCATCCAGAAGTCGAAGAGCTGGTCGAGCACTGCGGTCGTCGTCGCCTACGACGACTCGGACGGCTGGTACGACCACGTCGCGCCGAAGGTGACGAACGGCTCGAACGACGCGGCCGTCGACTCGACGATCTGCACGGACGTCAAGCACGTCGCCGGCGGCTACGCCGACCGCTGCGGCCCGAGCCAGCGCCTCCCGCTGCTGGTCGTGTCGCCGTGGGCCGCGCAGAACCGCATCGACCACACGCAGACGAACCAGGCCAGCATCCTGCGCTTCATCGAGACGAACTGGCTGACCGGACGGATCGGCGACGCATCGTTCGACACGAGTGCGGGGTCCCTGGGCGGACTGTTCGACTGGTTCCACCCGCAGCAGCGCGAGGTGCTGCTCGACCCGGCGACCGGCGCGGTGTCGTCCATTGTTCCGACGCGCCCGCACTGGCCGGTGCCGCCGCGCGGCGGCTGGGCCACACAGCCGTAACCGGCTGACCAAGGAGGCGGTCCGCGGCGCGCGGGCCGCCTCCTTCGCGTCACCGGGTGGGCATATGGGAGAACGCCTGCAAGAAGAAGGAGAGCCAGACGATGAAGAAGGCGACCTGGAACAGCGTGAAGACGGAACCGATGAACACCGCCGCCCGCGCCAGGCCGCGACCGCTCTCGCCGCTGGTGCGGGTCTGATTCAACCCGATGGCGCCCAGAACGATGCCGACGACGGGGACCACGAACGCGGCGATGAAGCCGATCAGGGCCATGAGGTTGGTCTTGGGCGGCGCCGGCTGCTGAAGCGAAGTCACCCGCCCTGTCTACCCCTTCGAGAGGACCTCTCGCACGCCCCTAACTGAGGGTGTCGCGGAGGAGCTCGTCGAGCGAGAGCGGGCGGCGGCCGGTGACGCGCTCGACGTCGCCGGAGACGCCCGCGAGCTCGCCGTTGGCGATGGCCGTGTAGGTGGACACCCACGCGTCGACCTGCCAGTCGGGCGCGCCCCACTTCTCCCGGGACGCGTAGGCCTCCGGGATGGTCTCGTCGTGGAACGACACCGGGCGGCCGGTGTGCGCGGACAGCTGCTCGGCGACCTCCGCGAGCGTCAGCTCCTCCGGGCCCGTCAGGTCGTAGGTGACGTCGAGGTGGTCGGCGGGATGCTGCAGCGCCTCCGCGGCGACCCGCGCGACGTCCGCCCGGGCGACCATCGCGGCACGCCCGTCGCCGGCCGGTCCCCGGATGACGCCGTCGTCGCCGACCAGGAACTGCGCGAAGTCGAGGTAGAGGTTGTCGCGCAGGAACGTGTACCGCATCCCGGACTCCCGGATGCGCTGCTCGGTGGCGTAGTGATCGCGAGCCAGGGTGAACGTCGCGTCCGGCGCCGCGCCGAAGAACGACGTGTAGACGACGTGCCGCACTCCCGCGTCGACGGCTGCCTCCACGAAGGCGAGGTGCTCGCCCAGCCGCTCCTTGTTCTCGGCGGCGGACACCATGAACAGGGTCTCGATGCCGTCGAGGGCCGCGAGCACCGTATCCCGGTCGCTGTAAGCCGCGCGGGCGACGGAACTGCCGGGATAGCGCGGCGCCTTCTCCGGCGAGCGCGCGAGCATCCGGAACGGCACACCGGCGTCCGCCAGGATGTCCGCCGTCATGCGGCCGACGCCCCCGGTGACGCCGGTCACGGCCAGGGTGGGTGCGGGTTCGCTCATCTCAGCCCCAGCATAGGCAGAAGGGGTGCCCGGAGGGATCCCCGTAGACCTGGAATCCCTCGCTCGCGTCGAGGTCGTCGGCCGCCCGGAGCAGGGTCGCGCCGACCGAGACGGCGTGGTCGTGCGCCTCGCGGATGTCGTCGATGTAAAGATCGAGGTGCAGTTGCTGCTGCGGGCCGTCCGGCCAGGCCGGCGGCTCGTGGGTCGGCGCCAGCTGAAAGGCGAGCCGCGGCTCGCCGTCGACGTAGACCGTCCGCCAGTCGTCCCCCTCGCCGCGCGACTCGCCGCCCATCAGCGCCGCCCAGAAGGACGACTCGCGCTCGAGGTCGGCGGTGTCGAACACAACGATCTCACGTCTGATCCGCATGGCGGCATCCAACCGCAGGCCACCGACACGGGTGCGTCAGTCGATCAGGTCCAGCTCCACCAGACGGCGCAGCACCTCGGTGCCGGCGGCCGGACAGCGGTTCGCGTCCGCGCTCGTGGTCCAGTGCACCGCGCCGACCTCGGCGGACGGCACCGGTTCGTCGTCCGTCCAGCCGCGGAACACCCGCATGTGCACCATCCGGCCGTCGGGCTCGCCGTGCGCCTGCGTCCGCACCTCGAACAGCTCCTCCAGGTCGTCGGCGCGGAACGGGAGCGAGACCTCCTCGAACGCCTCGCGCGCGGCCGCTTCCGCTGCCGTCTCGCCGGGATCGACCTTGCCCCCGGGCATGTAGTAGACGTCCCGCCCGCGGGCGGTCACCATCAGCACGCGGCGGTCGCGCACCACCGCGACGGCGGAGACGATGATCGGATCGGCGGTCACCCTCCGAGGCTACCGGCCTGTGCAGGTCACGGGGTCTCGGCGACCTGCTTCAGCTTGCGCAGCCCCTTCTCGAAGTCCCCGCCGACGAGATTGTCCAGGTTGACGAACCGCGTGTAGAGCTTGCGCGGCGTCTCCATCCGCCAGACCACCCGCGTGCCGTCGCCCTCCGGCGTCAGTACGAATCGGAGCTCGTTCGACGAGGGGAAAGGCCGGGTGAACTCCAGGTGGATGCCGACGCCGTCCGGTTCCACCGCCGTGATCCGCATCGTGCCGGAACCGGCCTTCCGGTTGCCCGACCACGCGTAGGTCGATCCGACCGCGCCCGGCTCGCCGCCGTACTCGCGCTTCAAGTCGGGGTCGAGGTCCTCCCACGGCGACCACTGCGTCCACTCGGGCAGGCGGGCGATGTGCGGCAGCAGCTGCTCGGGGGTGGCGCTGATGCGCGTGGTGCGTTCGACGATGACGGTTCCGGCCATGACGCGAACACTATCGCCCGCGGGCTGTGTGCGGGGAGGTGTGCCGCGCGGCGCCCTCGCGTGGCAGGATCGTCGCGTGACCGGCCGAATGATGCTGCTCGACAGCGCCTCTCTCTACTTCCGTGCGTTCTACGGCGTGCCCGACACGGTGAAGGCGCCCGACGGCTCGCCGGTGAACGCGGTGCGCGGCTTCCTCGACATCATCGCCAAGCTGGTGACCGACTACCGCCCCGAGTCGCTGGTCGCCTGCTGGGACGACGACTGGCGCCCGCGCTGGCGCGTCGACCTCATCCCGAGCTACAAGGCGCACCGCGTCGCGACGCTCGTCCCTGGCGGCGTCGACGTGGAGGAGGTGCCGGAGGCGCTCGTCGCCCAGGTGCCGGTGATCCGCGAGGTGCTGGGTGCGCTGGGCATCCCCATCGTCGGGGCGCCGCTCGCCGAGGCCGACGACGTGATCGGGACGCTCGCGACCCGTGCGGCCGGACCGGTGGACGTCGTCACCGGCGACCGCGACCTGTTCCAGCTCGCCGACGACGAGCGTGACGTGCGGATCGTGTATACCGCGCGCGGCATGAGCAACCTCGAAGTCGTGACGGACGCGGTGGTGCAGCAGAAGTACGGCGTCCGCGGCGACCAGTACGCCGATTTCGCGGCGATGCGCGGCGACACGTCCGACGGGCTCCCGGGGGTTGCGGGTATCGGCGAGAAGACGGCGGCGGCGCTCCTCGCGGACTACGGCGACCTCTCCGGGATCATCGCCGCCGCCGAGGATTCCGCGAGCGGCATGAAGCCGGCGGCCCGAGCTCGCTTCGCCGCCTCCCTCGACTACCTGGCGGTCGCACCGACGGTGGTCGAGGTCGCCCGCGACCTCCCGCTCCCCGACGTTGACGCCCGGCTCGCCCCGCTCACCGACGAGCAGCGCGAGACGTTGCGCGCGCTGTCCGAGCGGTACGGCCTCGGCGGTTCGCTCGACCGGCTGCTGACCGCGCTGAACGGCTGAGTCCGCTCAGGTCTCGGGCGGCTCCCACCGCCACAGCTCGCGCTGAGCGAGCAGGGCGAGCTCGCGCAGCACGTCGAGGTCCGCCTCCCCGTCCGCCCGGTCGCGAGGCGCGCGGCCGAACACGCAGAGCGCGCCGATCCGCGTGCCGTCCGGCGCCTCCACCGGGTACCCGGCGTAGTAGCGCAGCCCGGCGGGACCGGTGACGAGCGCGTTCGCGGCGAACCGCTCGTCCTCCTCCGCGTTCGGCACGACCATCCCGTCCTCGGACTGGATGGTGTGGATGCACGCCGACTGCTCGATCGGGATGCTGTCCAGCATCGCGCCCGTCGAGGCGAGCGGCCACTCGCTCCGGTCGTCCAGGACAGTGAACATCGCGATCTCGGTCCCGAGCGTGCGCTTCGCTGTGCCGACGATGCCTTCGAGTCGGGGGTCGCCGCCGCGGCGGCTGAGCTTGAGGCGCTCGATAGCCTCGACGCGATCGGCGCCGTCCGCGGCGGGCACAGGTCGCTGCGTCTCCCGCTCCTGCAGCGCCGGCGCCAGCGCATCCACGATCTGCCGCGCCCAGAACAGGTAGTCGGCCGGCGTCCGGCGCCGCCGCGACTCTGTGTGCTCCGGCGCCGCGAGGCCGACGTAGAGAGCGCCGGTCTCGCGACACACCCGGCGGGCGACGGCGTTGAGCCGGTGGGCGTGCTGATCGGCGATCCGGCCGCCGGCATTGTCGTAGGGCCGGATGGACAGGATGGGCTGAGCGCCCAGCCACACCACCGTCCGCGGTCCGCAAGAACGCGCATGCTCGAGCAGCCGTCGGAGCTCCGCCGCCCAGCCCGAAGGCTTGGCCATGCGGAGCGCGTCGGCCACCGCACCGCTCAGCACCACGGCGTCGTAGCGCTCGAATCCGGCGTGGTCGAGCAGCCGGCCGAGGCGCGTGACACCGGCGGAGGGATGCGGCACCACATCCACCACCGCGCCGTGATCGGTGGCCGCGGCGAGCGCACGTGCCACCGCACCGGGCAGGGCGAGGTCGTGACTTCCGACGCCCCAGCCCATGGCGGGCCCGGAGCCGACGAGCAGGACGCGGATGGTCCTCCGCCCGGCGGCGTAGGCCTGACGCCCGTCCACCGGCCGAACCAGGCGCGAGCGGACGACCGCGACGTGGGCGCGCCAGAGCCGCATCGCCATCCGGTGCGACAGCGGCACACGATCGTCGACCACCTACCGACCGTAACCGGTCGGGATGCGTCCGGCGGACCGGGCGGCGGCGGCGTGTTCGCTGAGCCGACGCCCGGTCCGGGCAGGGCGGTTACGGGAGGGTGTGCCCCGCTGCCGTGAAGAGGCGGTACCACTCGGGACGCGTGAGGGGGATGTCCGACCCGGCCGCCGCGTCGCGCACGCGCTGCTCGTTGGTCGTCCCGAGGATCACCTGCATCCCCGCGGGGTGCCGCGTGATCCACGCCACCGCGATGGCCGTGGGCGTGACGTCGTACTTCTCGGCCAACTCGTCGATCGCGTCGTTCAGCTCGGCGTAGTCCTCGCGGTCGCCGAGGAAGACGCCGTCGAAGAAGCCCTTCTGGAACGGCGACCAGGCCTGCAGCACGATGTCGTGCAGGCGGGCGTAGTCCAGGATGCCGTTGTCGCGGTCGATGGACTGGTCGAGCCCCGCCATGTTGGCCGCGACGCCCTGGGCGATGATCGGGGCGTGCGTGATGCTCAGCTGCACCTGGTTGGCGACCAGCGGCTGCGAGATCGACCGCTGCAGGAGCTCGATCTGGCCCGGCGTCTGGTTCGAGACGCCGAAGGCGCGCACCTTGCCCGCGCTCTGGAGCTCGTCGAAGGCCAGGGCGACCTCGTCGGGCTCGACCAGCGTGTCCGGGCGGTGGAGCAACAGGATGTCGAGGTAGTCGGTCTTCAGCGCTGCCAGCGACTCGTCGACCGAGCGCAGGATGTGCTCGCGCGAGAAGTCGAAGTATCCATCGCGGATGCCGACCTTCGACTGGATGACGACCTGGTCCCGCTCCGAGGCGGGGATGGCGCCGGCGTCGCCGAAGCGGCGCTCGCAGCCGTCGGTCTCGCCGCCGTAGATGTCGGCGTGGTCGAACATCGTGATCCCGGAGTCGCGAGCCGTGCGGACCAGGGTACGGATCTGCTCGTCGTCGAGGGACGAGATGCGCATGAGACCGAGGACGATGTTCGAGGCCTCGATGTCGGTGCGGGGGAAGGTGAACGTCTTCATGCCTTCCATCTAACTCCTCGTCAACCCCCTGACGGCGCGGGTTTCCGCGCCTACATTGCTTGATGGCAGTAAAGGAGCCACCGATGACCATGACGCCTGATTTCCATGTCGCTGTCGACGACTTCGCCAAGGAGACGGGCCTCCGCCGCATCCCGCCGCAGACGCCGGGGTACATCGTGAACGCTCTGGGCCGCGACTTCCGCGTCACCGACGAGATGGCGCGCATCTTCCTCAACCAGGTGGAGCGCGTCGCCGCGTCCGATGCGTCGGCCCTCGTCGTGCTGCGTCACGATGCCGGCCTCGAGCTGCTGCTGGTCACCGACGACAACTCCTTCTCCATCCGCACCCTCTCGTAGGCTCGTCCCGTGCAGGACGGGACCGACGACGACGCGGAAGCGATCGGCCGCATCCAAGCCTCGATCCAGGAGGCGGTGGCCGCGCTGACCGCTGCGGGAGCCCGACAGGAGGCGCTGGCGGAGTTCATCCCGGCGCGACGCACGCTCGGCATCCGTCGGGAGCCTGCCCTGCGCCGGATCGGCAGCGTGTGGCGGCTCGGGGTGTTCCTGCTCGACGACGCCGGGACGCTGTACGCGACCGGCACGCTGGTGCGGGCCACGCCGCCGGGGCGGCCGCAGTACCAGTCGCAGTCCGCGGAGCATCGGCGCGCCCTGCGGGCGGCCGCCAAGCGCGGGCATTTCCGCGACGGCGAGACGGTCGACTTCGACGCGGTCCCGATCCCCCTGGATGCGGACGCCCTCCGCGCCTCCACCGGCCCGCTGTTCCTCCGCGACGGCCGGGCGCTGGTCCGCTGGAGTGCGGCGGCCGACGACGCGCACTCGCGCGCCTTCGACGCGTACCTCTCCGAGCGGGTGGACCTGCTGGCCCACCCGCCCGAGGGAGCGTAGAGGGGCGGCTCAGACGGCGGGGGACGTGGACGCGCCGCCCTCGTCGCTGCCGCTGCCCTTGCCGGTCACCTGGTCGATCTTGGCCGACGCCTTGTCGGTCACCTTGCTGACGGTCTCGCTGACCTTGCCCCCGACGTCGGATGCGGCGCGCCCGGCGAAGTCCTTCACATCGCCCTTCACGCTCTGCAGGGTGTCCGAATCCGCGAACCCGCGCCACTTGCGGCGCAGGTCCTCGTACGCACCCCGCCCGCGCGCGACCCGATGATGAACCCGACGGCGACTCCTGCGGCAAAAGTGATGATCTTCATGGCGTGCACCGTACGCGCGGAGGCCCGGGCGCGACAGTGCCCGCCACCGCGTGGAGCACAATGTCAGCGTGGACGGGCGACGAGAGCACGGCACGGCCATCCTGGTCGAGGGCGCCAGCGATCGCGCCGCGGTGCTGGCGGCGGCCGACCTGCTCGGGCTCGACCTCGCCGCCTCGGATGTCGCGGTCGTCGCCATGGGCGGCGCGATGAGCATCCGCCGGTTCGTGGCCGAGCTGGGTCCATCGGGCGACGGCCTGCGCCTGCGCGGTCTGTGCGACGCGCGCGAGGCGGGGTACTACCAGCGGGCCGGTCTGCCGGACACCGCGATCTTCGTCTGCCGGCCCGACCTCGAGGCGGAGCTGCTGCGCGCCCTCGGCCCCGACCGCACCTTCGCGGTACTGGAGCAGGAAGGGGACCTGCGGCTGTTCCGGATGTTCCAGCAACAGCCCGCGCAGCGCCCGCGCTCGCTCGACCAACAGCTGCACCGCTTCCTGGGCACGACCTCCGGCCGCAAGGAGCACTACGGCGCCGTGCTGACCGGCGCCCTTGCCGCCGACGAGCTCCCCGCGCCGCTCCGCGGCATCCTGCGGTCGCTCCCCTTCCCCTCGTGAAGTGCAGGTACTCGCGCACCTCAGCGGCGTGTCGACCGCAGTTACCTGCCCTTCAGTGGAGGGGTGCGGGGCACGGATAGGGTGAGAGGATGCCCACGACCGACCCCGCGCTGCTCGCGCGCCTCGCCGAGCTGTTCGCCGCCCGCGACCGGGCCGACATGCAGCCCACGATCGACGCCCTGCTCGCGGTGTTCGCCGAGCATCCGGACGACCCGCACGTGCTCTACGAGGTCGGCGGCGCCTACGACACGGCCGGCGAGGAGGAGACGGCGGCGGGCTACTACGAGCGCGCCCTGGAGGCCGGGCTCGACGGCGACACCCTGCGTCGCTGCCTGCTGCAGTACGGCAGCACCCTCCGCAACCTCGATCGCTTCGACGACTCGCTCGCAGTTCTCGACCGCGCGCTGACGCTGTTCCCCGAGTCGGAGTCGGTGCGCGTCTGGCACGCGCTGTCGCTGCACGCCGCCGGCCGCAGCGACGCGGCGGTCGCCGAGCTGATGGAGGTGGCGGCCGACCGCATCCGCACGCCCGACCTGCAGCGGTACGAGGCAGCCATCCGCGGAAACGCGGCGTACCTGCGCGAGGTGGATGCGGGGCGCTAGCCCCGCCGCCCCGACCCCGGCCGGGTTACGCGCACCGCGAGCGCGATGAGCAGCAGCAGCGCGGCCGCCGCGAAGGCGGTGATCGCGACCGGCGCCGATACCAGGGACCCGGTCAGCCGGGACACCCCGATCCACGCGAGGCCCCAGGCGGAGGCGACCGCGGGGGCGAAGCGTCCGCGGTCCCAGATCGCCAGCGCGCCGCCGATGACCGTGAAGACCACGAGGAGGGCGATCGCCCATGCGTGGGGGCTCGCGCCGAAGCCGTCGAAGCCGGTCTTGAGAAGCCACGAGGTGACGTTCGCGACCGTCGCGATCATGACCCAGCCCAGGTAGAGGCCCATCACGCCGTCGAACAGGACGGCGTCGGCAGTCGACTCCGACGGGTGGCGGCGCAGGATGACGAAGGTCACGATGAGCACGACCAGCAGGGCGAGGATGGCCACGACCGAGAGGCCGAGCTGGCCGGCCTGGACGGACAGGATCCACGCGGCGTTGAGGAGCAGCGACGCGAGCACCCAGAAGCCGGCGCGGCGCTGGCGCTCCCGGGCGGCCTGCGACGGCAGGGCCTGCCAGATCGCGTAGGCGACGAGGCCGGCGTAGATCACCGACCAGATCGCGAAGGCCGGACCGGCGGGAGCCAGGAGGGTCGCGTCCGCGCTCAGCGCTCCGCCCGCCACCTCGGGGATGGGTGTGCCGCCGGCGGCTCCTGAGCCGACGAAAGCCCCGATGATCGCCACGACGGTCCCGGCGATGACGAGGGTCTGGCGGACGCGGTCGGCCGGCATGGGCCGCGCGGCGGCGAGCGTGCTCATGCCCCGTACGGTAGTCCGCAAACCGGCGACGCTGAAGGGAGGCGGGTCAGCACGGGGCGACGCCGACCACCATCGTGGAGCCGGTCTCGTCGTCCGCGTCGACCGTCGTGTCATTCCCCGCGGCGGCGAACAGGGCGGCGGAGGTGGCGGCCTGGGACGCGCCCGCCTCGATGAGCAGAATGCCGCCGGGAGCCAGCCACTGCGCGACCTCCGCTGCGATCCGGCGGTGCAGGTCGAGGCCGTCGGCGCCGCCGTCGAGCGCCACCTGCGGCTCGTGATCGCGGGCCTCGGGCGGCATCAGCGCGATCGCATCGGTCGGAACGTAGGGCGCGTTCACCGCGAGCACATCGACGTGGCCGCGGAGAACGGACGGCAGGGCGGCGAACAGGTCGCCCTCGAAGACGCGGTCGGCGGGGAGGTTGCGCCGTGCGCACCGCACGGCGGCCGGGTCGATGTCGGCGGCGTAGACCTCGGCGCTGGGCGCCGCATCCCGGACCACGGCCCCGATCGCGCCGATCCCGCAGCACAGGTCGACCACGACAGCATCCCGGCCGGCGGCGAGCGCGTCCGCGGCGAGGTCGGCGGCCCGCAGCGCCAATCGGGAGGTCCGCCGGCGCGGAACGAAGACGCCCGGGTCGACGTGCAGGCGCAGACCGCAGAACTCCACCCAGCCGAGCAGCGGCTCCAGCGGCTCGCCGGCCACCCGCCGGGCGACCAGGGCTTCCAGCTCCGCCGGGGAGACGGCCGCCGCGGTCAGCAGCAGGGCCTCGTCCTCGGCGAAGACGCATCCGGCCGCGCGCAGTCGCGCGACGATCACGGGGTCGGGTGCGGGCACCCGGCCATGCTAGCCGGGCGCCGTCGTCGCAGGGCCGCCGGGCTCAGGCCGAGCCGAACGGTTGCGAACGCAGCACGCGCGCGAGATGTGCAGCGTTGTGCGCGACGGTCGCGTTCTGGCCGGCCACGGCCTCCGGGGTCTCGTCGAGGTCCTTGTAGTCGACGGTCTGCATCGCCTCGCCGTTCCAGTAGGTCGATCCCTGCGAGGGGATGCTGAAGCCCACGTCGTTGAGGCCCTGGAAGAGGTCCGCGATGATGCCGTGCGCTCCATCCTCATTGCCGACGACGCCGACGATCGCGACCTTGCCCTCGACGAGAGGACGGCCGTTGTCGTCGGTCTCGGACAGTTCGGCGTCGAGGCGCTCCAGCGCGCGCTGCGCGACGGAGGAGAGGTGGCCCATCCAGGTCGGCGTCACCATGACGAGGATGTCGGAGGCGAGGACCTGCTCCCGGATCTTCGGCCAGTCGTCGCCGTTCCCCTCATCCGCGGAGACGCCGGGCTTGATGTCGTAGTCGACCAGGCGCACGGCGGTCCCGGTCACATCGTGGGTGGCCAGCTCGTCCAGCAGCTGCCGGGCCATGAGCTGGCTGCTCGACTCCCCCGGCGACGGCGTGAGCGTGCACACGAGGGCCAGAGCGGTCAACGGACGGGTGTGATCGGTCATGCGGTGGAGTGAACGCGCAGGCTCCGCGGAGCGCAAGCCATTCGCAGGCAACCTTGACCTCCGGCACGAGGGATGTATTGATGGACTATGAAACGCATCCACTACGCGAGCGGCTCGCTGCTCACCGGCGACGACATCGCCGACGTCTTGGTGCGCTTCGCGGCCGCCCTGGCGCACCGGAACGACTCGGCCGAAGTGCACGCGCCCGCCATCGTCGACGGCGACCAGACCGGTGAAGTGCTCATGCTGCTCGGACCGGCCAGCCAGATCCTCGCCGAGGACGAGCACTTCGACGGAGGCGAGCTGCGCGACGAGGAGTTCGTGACCGAGTTCGAGGGCAGGATCGCTGCGCTCGGGCCCACGCGCGCGACCTTCGTCGAACACGGGACCGACGACCTCCCCGATCTCGACTACGACCTGCTGTGATCCGCCCGATGCGTCACTGCACTGGCGCTCTCACGGGCACCGCGTACTATCGGGCGAGTAACAGAGGACCGGGGAGAGGGTAATGCAGGTGTTCCACGTCTACATCGACGACCTGAGATTCACCTTCGTCGACCGCACCCCGGTCGAGGAGCTGAAGAGCAGTATCGTCGCGGCGAGCAGGAACGACGGCGACTTCGTCTCCATCACCCAGTCGAGCCGGCCGCCGACCGAGATCTTCGTCTCGAGCCAGACAAAGGTGCGCATCGAGACGGCGACCATCCCGCGCGATCCGGTCTCCACCGGGGCGACCGCCGGAGAAGACGACGACGACGCCTTCTGGTTCGACTTCGACTCGCTCGCCTGAACGGCGGGACGCGAACACCCGCCCGAGTCAAGCACTACCGCCGACCTCTCCGGCAGGGGATGCTCGTGTCATGCCGACGACGTCCCTCTGGCTCCAGACCGCCCCGCCGATCGCCACCGACCCCTTCGAGTGGGACGGCCACTACGACACGATCGTGGTCGGCGCCGGCCTGACGGGGCTCGCGACGGCCCTGATGCTGGCCCGTTCCGGGATGCGCGTGTGCGTGCTCGAGGCCCGAACCGTCGGCGCGGTCACCACCGGCAACACCACCGGCAAGGTGAGCCTGCTGCAGGGGACGACGCTGTCGTCCATCCGCCGGCACTCCTCCGACGCGGTGCTGCGCGCCTACGTCGACGGGAACACGGCGGGGCAGGGCTGGCTGCTCGACTTCTGCGAGGAGCAGCGAGTGCCGTACGAGGTCCGGGACGCGGTGACCTACGCGACAACGCTGGACGGGCTCGACAAGCTGGACGCGGAGCTGGCGGCCGCGCGCGGCGCCGGACTCGACGTGGCGGAGGAGCGCAGCACGGAGCTGCCCTTCGCGGTGGAGGGGGCGTTGACGCTCGCCGGCCAGGCGCAGGTCCACCCGCTGAAGGTGCTCGCGGCGCTGGCCGCCGAGCTGCGGCGGCTCGGTGGACGCATCGTCGAGGGCGAGCGGGTGACCGACGTGTCGGCGGCGAAACCGGCGGTCGTCACCAGCACCTCCGGCACCTCGCACGCCGACCACGTGATCCTCGCGACCGGAACGCCCATCCTCGACCGCGGGCTGTACTTCGCGAAGGTGGAGCCGATGCGGTCGTACGTGGCCGCGTTCCGGGTGCCGGGCAGCATCCCGCGGGGGATGCATCTGTCGGCCGACGCGCCCACCCGTTCGCTCCGGACGGCGACGGCCGCGGACGGCGGCGAGCTGCTGCTGGTGGGCGGAAACGGGCATCCCGTCGGTCGCGCGGACTCACCGGCCGAGAAGATCGCCGACCTCACCGCTTGGGCGGAGCGGATGTTCCCCGGTGCTGAGCGCACACAGTGGTGGGCGGCGCAGGACTACCGCTCGGCGAACCGGGTGCCGTTCGTCGGCTGGCTGCCGCGCGGACGCGGGAGGGTGTACCTCGCGACCGGGTACGGCAAGTGGGGGATGACGAACGCGATCGCCTCGGCCCTCAGCCTCACCGCCGACCTCACCGGCGAGACGCTCGAATGGGCGCGCGTGCTGCACCACCGCGTCACCCGACCGGTCGACATCGCCTCCGGTGTCGCCATGAACGCGGGCGTGGGGAAGGCGGCCGTCACCGAGTGGGCCTCGGCCACGACCGGACCGGAGCTCCCGGACGCGCCGGTCGGCGAGGGCACCGGCACCGTCGGCCGCCGCGGTCGCACACCTGTCGCCGTGTCGACCATCGACGGCGAGACCTGCGCCCTGTCGGCCGTATGCACCCACCTCGGCGGGGTGGTCCGGTGGAACGACGCCGAGCTGTCGTGGGACTGCCCGCTGCACGGCTCGCGCTTCGCTCCGGACGGTTCTGTGCTGGAAGGTCCGGCGACCCAGCCGCTCGCCCCGGCGCCCGACGCGCCGGAGCGCCCATGACGGGACTCTAGTTCTGAGAGCCTGCTGGGAGTAGGTTCATAACATGACGAATCCTGACGACGAGAGCACGCCGCGCCCGGCCGGACCCACCGGGGCAGGCGAGCCGACGACCCCGCCGCCCGCTTCGGACGTTCCGGCCGCGGCCGACGCGCCGACTCCTCCCCCGCCGCGACCGGCCAGGGCTTCCCGGCCGCGCCGCCGCCCCTCCCGCCTACCCGGCCGGTGCGGGTGCGCCCGCCGGCGGCCCGGTGGTCGCCCCGACCGCTCCGCCGACCACCGTGAACATCGCGTTCTGGCTGTACGTGGCCGGCGCCGTCCTCAGCGTGATCAGCGGCATCATCACCATCGCGACGATCGGGTCCCAGCGCGCCCAGTTCCTGGATGCGGTCCGCAACTCCAGCCAGACCGGCAACGCCAACCCGAACGCCGTGGTCGACGCGGTCATCGCCGGCGCCACCGTCTGGGCCATCGTGACCCTGATCTTCTGGGCCGTGGCGTTCGTGCTCTTCGCGTTCTTCATGCGACGGGGCGCCAACTGGGCGCGCATCGTGCTCACGGTGCTCACCGTCCTGTCACTGCTCAACATCATCAACGGCTTCGGCACCGGTGCCCTGCAGGTCATTGCGACGATCGTCGCCACCGTCCTCATCTGGCTTCGGCCGTCGAGCGAGTACTTCGCCGCGGTCAAGGCCTCGAAGGCGCCGCGCGCCTGACACCCTCCTCTCTGCGGCCCGTGGACTCCGGTCCACGGGCCGCAGTCGTTCCCGGCACGCGTACACTCGCGGCATGGACCTGCGGGATGTCGCCGGCGAGCTCTACGCCGCCGCGCCGGGCGACTTCATCGCGAAGCGGAATGCCGCAGCGGCCGGGGCCGACCGGCCGACCGCGAAGCAGATCAAGGCGCTGCGCAAGCCGTCGGCGTCCGCCGCGGCGATCAACGCGCTCGTGCGCGACCAGCCGGATCTCCTTGGCGACGTGCTGGACATCGGGGCGAGGATGCGCGACGCCTTCGCCTCCCGCGACCGGGCCGAGATCCGGTCGCTGACCCAGGAGCGGCAGCGGCTGCTGCAGCGGGCGACGGACGGCCTCGACCTCAGCCCGTCCGTGCAGCGCGAGGTGGAGGAGACGCTGCAGGCGGCCGTCATCGACCCGGCCGCTGCGGCGGCGGTGCGCAGCGGGATGCTGGTACGCGCGCTCGAGTCGACCGGGCTGGAGCAGGTCGACGTGTCGGACGCGGTGGCGCTGCCCGTCGAGATCGAGGACTTCCCGACGCCCCGGCCGGGACGAAAGAAGGCCACCCGGGCGGCGTCCGAGGATGCACCCGAGACGGAGGCCGTGGAGGCCGGGCCCGACGAGTCGCCGAGCGAGCGCCGCGAGCGGCAGCGCCGCATCCGGGCCGCCGAGAAGGCGGTCGAGCGCGCCCGCGCCGACGCCGACGCCGTCGACGACGAACTGGACGAGACCGTGGACCGCCGCGGCGACCTGGAGGCGGAGCGCGACCGCCTGCAGCGCACGCTGCAGCGGCTGATGGACGACCTCACCGAGACGCGCGCCTCCGAGAAGGAGCTGCGCTCGCGGCTGTCCGACGCGCAGCGCGCCGTCCGCGAGGCCGAGCGCGAACTGCGCGACGCCCGCGCCGACTGAGCGAGCCGGTCAGCCGACCCAGCGGGCGAGGAGCTCGTCCCAGTCGGCCTGGAAGCGGCCGAGACCGAAACGCTCCAGCGCCCACTCGCGGGCCCGCTCCCCGGCCTCCATCCCGCGGCCGGGGTCGTCGACGAACGCCCGGACCGCGTCGTGCAACTCGGTCACATCGGTCGAGATCGCCCCGACGCCCGGGACCACCGCGCGACGCGCATCCGTCGTGTCCAGCGCCACCACGGGCACCCCGGCGGTCATCGACTCGAGCAGCGAGAGCCCGAGCGACGTCCATCGGTTCGGGTGCACGTAGACGCGACGGCGCCCGATCTCCGAGAACAGCCGCGGCGCCTCGATGTCGCCCGCTGCGACCACGCGGTCGGCTCCGACGCCGAGCGCCTGCGCGAGCCCGTCCACCTGCATGCCGAACACGTCGACCGGCGCGACGGCACTGAACCCGCCGAGCAGGTCCGATCCCGTGACCCGCCAGCGGCGCACCGGCTCGTTGATGACGGCGGCGGCGCGCGGCAGCTCGCCGGTGAAGAACCGGCCGTAGTCGACGACGCCGTGCTCGATGACCTGCGTACGAGTGGACCCGGTGTCCCAGAACAGCGCGTTGAAGTGCGTGACGTGCGCGATCAGCAGGTCGTCACGGTCGGCGAGGGGATGCCGGGAGCGCGGCACGTCCTCCTGGGGCGTGTTGTGCTCCACGAACACGACCGGCACGTCCACGCCCGGCGTGCGCCCGGTCAGCCGCTCGACGAGGTCGAACTCCTCCAGCCGCTGCAGCACCACGGCGTCGAAGGGTGTCTCGGCCAGGTCGGCTTCCGGCACCTCGACAACGTTCTGCGGCCAGTCGCGACCGCCCACGCCACCCTCGCCGGCGGCATCCACCGGCAGGAGGTAGGTGTGCCGCCCGCGGACGAACGCGTCCATCCAGCCGCCGTGGACCTGCCAGACGAGCAGCCGCAGCCCGCGGCTCACAGCTGCGTCCCGGAACCGGGGTGACCCAGCTCCAGCGGGCCGGTCAGCGGCGCCGGCTCCCGTTCCTGACCGGCGGCCACGCCGGCGTGCGTGTGGCCCGCCACCCCGTGGGCGGCGGTGTGCGGCTCCTTCTGCGGGCACAGCCTGCCGCAGTACGAGCAGATATAGCCGTCGCCCGTCCGCGCCTCGCCGTTGAGCCGGTACTCGAGCACGTCGCCGTCGGCATCGAGCACGAACTCGACGAACGCGGGTCGCTCCAGGGAGGGGATGGGCACCCGCATCGCCGCGAACGGCTCGCCGTCGTCATCGAGCGGCACCCACAGCTTCTCGGGCGACGCACCGAAGATGGAGCCCGCCTTGTCGACGCGTGCCGGCCGGTGGTCGTCCCGCACATGCAGGATGTGGCCGGCGCGGATCATGTCGCGCGGCAGCGCCTGGTACAACTCGGGCACACCGTAGGCGATGGTGCCGCGGCGCAGGCGCGAGAAGCCCTCCTCGGAGTCGTCGCCCATGACCACGAACGGGGGAGCCTCCGAGCTGCGCAGCACGATCACGGTGCCGCCCGACGGGCTGTCGGAGATGAGCTGGAGCACTGCCGTGGCGTCGACGAGCGAGGCCCCGCCGGTCGGGACGGTCTCAGGCATGCGCCACCGACACCAGTTCCGTCTTGCGGCGGCCGAGCTCGGCGTCGAACCGCGCGCCCCAGACGCGGTCGGCCTGCTCGATCAGGCACTCGGCCAGGCGTCCGACCACCTCGACGTCGGCGAGCAGAGTCTCGCCGTCGGGCGCGTGACCGACCTCCCGGCCCCGCAGCAGCCACGCGAACCGCTCAGGTCGGGAGCCGTCCTGCGGGGCGTGCCGAGGGGCCGGGAGGCGGCTGATCTGGCGGGCGACCCACTCGATCCTGGGCAGCGTCCACCACTCCTCCGCGTCGAGGGGATGCGCGGGGAGGCCCGGCATCGACAGGCCGCTCTCCGCATCCATCGAGCCGGACTCGACATCGGCGGCGTATCCCGCCGAGAAGCGCACGTGCAGACCGGGTCCGTCGTCGAGCAGGCGCTCGACCTCAGAGAGCTGATAGAGCACGGGATCCTCCGGTCGGGACGGGCTCGTCGCGGCCGGCGACGCGGTAGCGGCACTCCATGCGGGTGCGGGAGACGAGCTCGTAATCGTGCCACGACGGCCGGTCGAGCGAGGGGATGGGGATGCGGACGCGCGCGGGCGCTTCGGCGTCCGCGTCCAGCGGGACGAACACGACCACGTCCGACGCCCCGAACACGGACGCCGAACAGGCGAACCGGCCCTGTGCGTAGCCGTCGGCGGTCACCACGACGGCGGGCTCGGACTCCACCGGGAAGTCGTCGCGCGGAAGCTCGCGGTAGGGCTCGGCGAGCCCGTGGACGCCGGGGCCGCGGCGCATGCGCACGAACAGGTCGCGGCCGCCGAACACGTCCAGCCGGAGCGAAGAGGGGACTGGCCCGTCGACCAGCACCGCCACCGGCGTCCGGGCACGGCGCGGCAGCATCATCAGCACCGCTGTCGCCGTCATATCGCGCATGCAAGCAAAGCTATGTCGGCGGTGACCCGAAAAGCAGGGGATTGACGATCGCCCGCGGGAGTGCGGGCGTCAGGGGATGTGGTGGCCGATCTCGTCCTCGGACATGATCACCATGCCGCCGGTGCGCTGCGACGTGTGCATGAGCGCCTCCAGCCACTGCGGGTTGATCGCGGGCGGGCGGCTGCCGCTGAACTGGAAGGCGAGCGGGACCTCCCGGCTGATCCAGAGCGAGACGCGGCCCGAGCCCTGCTCGACCGGAACGTCCCAGTTCAGCAGAAAACTCTCGTGGCGGCGGAGCTTGGCGACGATCGCGAGCTTGACGTGGCTGAGCACGCGGTCGTCGAGATCGTATTCCTGGCCCGCGCCGTAGACGAGTTTTCCCATAACCGACATAGTGCCTTATCGGTGCACCGAAATCCTCTCGTGTCAGGGGGATTGACACCGGTACCAGAGCGTGGTTAAACCGGTTCGATCCGCGCCCCGCCATCGCGGAGACGAGCCTGCACAATGTCGAGCGGAGCGTCGTGGACGGCCACCCCGAGCGACGCGGCGAGCGCGGCCGCCGTCCCGGCCGCCTGACCCAGCATCATGTACTGCGGCTCCATCCGGACCGACGCGAAGGCGACCGCGGAGGCCGACAGGCAGACGGGGACCAGAAGGTTCGACGCGTCCTCGCGACGCGGCAGCAGAGCGGTGTACGGGATGCCGTAGACGGGCACCGGCACCGACAGGTAGCCCTCCGTGAAGACGGTGCCGATCGGATCCGGGTGCTCGTACACCCAGCGCCAGACCCGCTGCACCTCGCGAATGTCGATGTGGTACGAGCCGAGGGCGACCGTGTCGGCGGGAACAGCGCCCGCGAGCAGGTCGTGCTCGGTCAGGACGCGGGAGCCCACCATGCGCCGCGCCTCGCGCACGTACAGCTGGTGCGGGAGGTGGCCGGTGTCGGCGAACTCCGCCCTCGGCAGCCCCCAGCGCGACAGCTCGCGGCGGATCGCGGCCGGCACAGCGGGGTCGTGCGACAGGAAGTACAGGAACCCGCGCGTGTGCGAGAGATGGTGCTGCCGGAGCTCCTCGCGGCGCTCCGGCGAGGCGTCCGGGTACTCCCACGCCGAGCCGTCGAGCACGCTCAGCGAGACCGGTCCGAGCGAGTTGCCGTCCGCCATCCCGCCGGGGAGGTTCGGCTCGAGACCCAGCATCCGTCCGGCCGTCCGCTCAACGCCCTCGCGTCGGTCGCGGGCGAACAGGCGGCGACCCAGCTCCCAGTACTCCTCGTCGTAGTCCTCGGGACGGCCGAACGGGATGCGGTCGGCCGCGGTGGTCAGGCACACGCGGTAGCCGTACGACATCACGCCACCGTCGCCCTCGCCCAGCTGGGCGAGCGACCGGTCGTGCAGCTGCGGCAGGATGCGGCCCTCGGTGCGCCCGGTCGGGTCGCCCGCGAAGGGCGAGATCCACGGCGGCATGGCGTGCATCCCGGGCACCAGCTCCTGTCGCCCTGCGAAGCGCTCGCCGTGGAGGGAGCGGTCCTCGCGGCCGACGCAATACGGCACGCCGGCCGCCGCCAGCAGGTCGCCCTCGTAGCTCGCGTCCACGAAGACGGACGCCTCGAGTCGGTCGCCCGCGGTGGTGGTCAGCGCCCGCAGCTCGCGCCCGTCGCGGCCGTCGCCCGTCTCGACGGCATCCTGACGCGCGTCGAACGCGACGTCGACGCCGGCCTGCTCCAGCCACCGCCGGAAGATCGCCTCGGCGACGTGCGGCTCCGGACCGGCGTAGCGGCCCGGGGTCGTGCCGTAATGCGCGGCGATGTCCGCCCGCAGCCGGGCCGCCGCTCCGCCGAGCGTGCGGACGTCGCCAATGTCGGTGTAGCCGAGTCCGCCGGATGTCATCCCGCCGAGGTGCCGCCCGGGTTCGAGGAGGACCACCCGCGCGCCGCCCTCGGCGGCGGCGACCGCGGCCGCGACCCCAGCCGAGGTCGCACCGTAGACGACGACGTCGGCGGACGGGCTCATGCGCTCGCGAACTGCGGCAGCAGCTCGCCGCCGGTCTCGAAGAGGCCGCGCTCGAGAGCGGTCACCAGGTCCCACTGCTGGACCAGCGGATGCGCGAGCAGGGCCTTGCGCACCAGCCGTCGATCACCGGTCACGGCGGCGCGCGCGGCGAGCCGCTCGTACGCGCTCACGTGCTGGATCAGGCCGAGCAGCTCGGGCGCGACCGGCTCCTGCGGCAGCGGCGTCGCGCCGGCCGCATCCACCCGGCAGAGCGTCTCGATCACGTCGTCGTCGGCCAGCCCCGCGATGAGCCCGCTGTTGCGCACGTTCACGACGTGGTTGTCGCCGGTTCCTCCGACGAGCGACGCGAGGAGCGCCGTCGCCGCCTCGCTGTAGAAGGCGCCGCCCCGTGCCTCCAGCTGCGGCGGCTTCGTGTCGACGCGGGGGTCGGCGTACAGCTCCAGCAGCTCGCGCTCCACATCGGCGACGACGGTCGCGCGCGGGGTGCCCGCATTCATCTCGGCGACCGTCGCATCGTGCGCGTAGTAGTACTTGAGGTAGTAGGACGGCAGCACGCCCAAGTCGCGGATCAGCTCGCCGGTCACGCCGCCCCGGCGGCCGAGCTCGTCGGACCGCTCCGCGATCATCGCGGGCAGCACATCCACTCCGTCCACCCGGATGTGGCGCACCCAGGACAGGTGGTTGAGGCCCACCGGGTCGACCTCGACGCGGTGCGGCTCGACGCCGTGCTCGCGCGCGATCCAGCGCTGCACCCCGATCGCGAAGTTGCACAGGCCGATCGCGTGGTGCCCGTCGTCGAGCAGCGCCCGCGTGTTGATGCCGACCGGGTTGGTGAAGTCGACCACCCACGCGCCGGGGTTCGCGCGCTCCCGCGCCTCGCGGGCGATGTCGAGCACCACCGGGACGGTACGCAGCGCCTTGGCGAGGCCGCCTGCGCCGGTGGTCTCCTGGCCCACGCAGCCGCAGGCGAGCGGAAACAGTTCGTCCTGCAGGCGCGCCCGCTGCCCGCCGACGCGGAGCTGGATGAGGACCGCGTCAGCGCCGGCGATGGCCGCGGTGCGGTCGGTGGTCAGGGTGACCGGCACCTCCGCGCCCTGCCGCGCGAGCATCCGGCGCACCATGCCGCCGACGATCTCGAGGCGCGGGCCGTCGATGTCCATGAGCCACAGCTCGTCGACCGTGAGGCGTTCGCGCTCGTTCCACAGGCCCGAGACGAGCTCGGGCGTGTAGG
The DNA here is from genome assembly GCA_001647635.1 of Leifsonia xyli. Lineage (NCBI taxonomy): Bacteria > Bacillati > Actinomycetota > Actinomycetes > Micrococcales > Microbacteriaceae > Leifsonia > Leifsonia xyli. Next base: position 2,152,187 of record CP014761.1, read on the forward strand.
TGGAGCCGGCGCCGATGACCGTGACCTTCATCGCGGGTCCTTTCTGCAGGGTTCGGGGTCGTGGAGTCAGCGGGAGGCGGCGCGCTCGCGGAGCGCCCGCACGAGCCCGTCGACCGGACGGAAGGCCAGCGGCGCGGGCTCGAAGCCGCGCTCTCGCAGGCCGTCCGAGACGGCGGCGAGGAAGCCGGGGTCGGAGAACAGGCCGCCGGCGAGGACGGCCGGGGTGCGGGACCGGGCGGGCGCATCCTGGCCGAAGGCGGCGCGAGTCACCACGCCGGCGAGCAGCAGCGCCTCACCGGCCGCGCGGGCCATGAGCTCGCTCGCGACGCTGTCCCCGTCGGCGGCCGCCCGGGCGACGACCTGCGCCAGCGCACCGACCGCATCCATCGTCACGACGCCGTCGCGGATGCCGCGCGCGAGGGCCACCGCATCCGTCGCCCCTGTCGCCGCGAGGACGAGCGGGAGCAGGTCCGTCGCCGGGCCGCGCCCGTCCTCGGCGCGGGCGGCCGCGCGGACCGCCTCACGGCCGAGCGCATGGCCGCCGCCCCAGTCGCCGCTCACCCAGCCCAGCGCGGGGACGGTGGCGAGGCCCCGCGGCCCGCAGGCGACGGCGTTGAGGCCGGCGCCGCAGACGATCGCGAGCGCGTCACCCAGGCCGCCGCCCGCATCCAGCACCGCGACGACGTCTCCCACCGCCTCGACGGAGGCGTTCGGGAAGGCCGCCGAGAGCGCCTCGGCGTAGGCGACCTCGTCGCCCGGGAAGTCGAGCCCGGCGACGGCCGCCGACACCTCGCCGACGAGCAGCGGATCGACGCCGGCCTCGGCGAGCAGGGAGGCGACGACGCGCGCGACCGAGGCGGGGCCTCCGCCGCTGCCGGGGCCGATCCTTCGCGTGCGCTCGGGAAGGCCGACCGCGGCGCGGTCGAGCACCACGACCTCCGTCTTGGAGTTGCCGCCGTCGATCGCGACGGCGAACGGCGGGTGGACGCGGTCTGGCATGCTGCCATCCTGCCGCAGATATGGGATCGTTTCCACCCGGCCTGGCGAGCCTGTGGAGAACCGTCGGAACGGGACCGTTACAGCGCGCGTGGGGCGGCCGTCGAGCCGCGCGGGCGCACCTGCGCCTCGAGCACCGTGGTCTGCGGCTCGGCGCCCGGGTCCTTCAGCCTCTCCAGCAGGCGGTCGAGCGCCGTCTCGCCAAGGGAGACCGCATCCTGCGCCACCGCGGTGATTCCGGGGCTGACCATGCTCATCCACTCGGAGTCGTCGAACGACACGACGCTGACGTCCTCGGGGATGCGCAGCCCGAGGTCGTTCGTGGCGCGCCAGACGCCCTCCGCGAGCAGGTTGTTGGCGGCGAAGATCGCGGTCGGATGGTCGCGACGGGCCAGGATGTCGATCGCCGACTTGCGGGCGCCGTCCGCGTCCCAGCCGGTCGAGATCACCAGCGACGGGTCCGCGTCGATGCCCGAACCCTCGAGCGAGCTGCGGTAGCCCGCGGCGCGCTCGCCGCCGGTGGTCCACGTCGTCTCGTCGATGAAGAGGGCGATGCGGCGGTGGCCGAGGTCGATGAGGTGGTCGGTCATGCGCTTGGCCACGCCCGCGTTGTCGATGATGACGGCGTCGCAGCGGCCGGCCGAGAACTGGCGGTCGGCCTCGATGACGGGGATGTGCTGGCGCACGAGGTAATCGGAGACGTCGCCCGACAGCGGGGTGACGATCACGCCGGCGACACGGGTGGCGACGAACGCGCGCGCCGCATCCATCTCGGCCTCGGTGGACCCCTGGTCGTCGACGAGCATCATCGTGTAGCCCTCGCGGCGGGCGCGAGACGCGATGCCGGCGGCGAGATCGGCGTAGAAGGCGTTACGCAGGTCGGAGACCAGCACGCCGATCGTGCGGCTGTCCTGCTTGCGGAGGCTGCGGGCCATCGCGTGCGGCACATAGCCGAGGGATTCGGCGGCAGCGAGCACACGTTCCCTCACGCCCGCGGCGACGTACCCCTCGCCGCTCAGGGCACGGGATGTCGTCGACTGCGACACTCCTGCCGCCACGGCGACGTCCTTCAACGTCGCGCGCCGTGGAGCCCCCTCCGCATCGTTCCCGATCATCGCACCTCTCCCCCGGGCGCCGGAGCGCCGGACGCCCGGCGAAGTCCACCATAACGGTCGAGGCGGCGTCCCGGCGCGCCGGAGGCCCGGTGACGCTGCCCCCGTCCGGGTGTACCGTGCGCCGCAACACGCAGAACCCCCGCCGGCACGTCCGCAGCCAGTGACCGGTCCGCATCGCGAGAGGCCTCCCGCCCGGGAAAGCACTGGGCGCGGTTGCACCGCCCGCTCACGAGGACTTATAGTCGCTGCTATGTGGTAACGATGCCACACCGCGCCGATGGTGGCGGGGGACGGATCGAAAGGGTGGCGATGAGGATCACCGAGCTCGATGACGCGACACGGGGAGGCCGGTGATGGCCGTTCTCACCGACGCGTCTGGTGGCAAGACCCGGACGGGTGACCGCAAGCCGGAGAAGAAGCGGGCCACGAAGTACAACAGGCGCGAGGCGATCGCGGGCTATCTCTTCATCAGCCCGTGGATCATCGGCTTCCTCGTGTTCACACTCGGCGCGATGCTATACAGCCTCTTCATCTCGTTCAGCAACTACAACCTGGCGACGAACAGCGCGAGCCCGGCCGGCGTCGACAACTACGCCGAGCTGTTCAACGACCCGAAGGTCGCGCTGTCGCTGGGCAACACGCTCTTCTACGCGGTGATGGCCGTTCCGCTGGAGATCATCTTCGCGCTCCTCCTGGCCCTCCTGCTCAACTGGGTGGGGCGCGGGGCCGGCGTCTTCCGCACTCTCTACTACCTGCCGAAGATGACCCCCGCGGTCGCCACGGCCTCCATCTTCCTGCTGCTGCTGAACGGCAACACGGGTGCGATCAACCGCTTCCTCGCGCTGTTCGGCATCGAGGGCCCGCAGTGGCTGATCGACCCGAACTGGGTGAAGCCGTCGATCGTGCTGATGACCCTGTGGGGCGTCAGCGGCACGATGGTGATCTTCCTCGCGGCCCTCAAGAACGTGCCGCAGGACCTCTATGAGGTGGCCTCCCTGGATGGCGCCGGCGCCGTCCGCAAGTTCTTCACGATCACCATCCCGATGATCTCCCCGGCGATCTTCTTCAACGTGGTCGTGCTCACGATCGCGGCGTTGCAGGTGTTCGATCAGGCTTACCTGCTGTTCTGGCGAGATCAGACGAACGCCTCGCCCGACTCGTCACTGTTCTACGGCGTCTATCTGTTCCAGCAGGCCTTCCGGCAGTTCAACTTCGGCTTCGCCGCGGCGATGGCGTGGCTGCTGTTCGTGATCATCCTCCTGATCACCCTGGTCCAGGTGAAGGTCAGCAACCGCCTCGTCTACTACGAAGGAGACAAGTGATGTCGTCCGCGACCCAGTCCGCACCGGCCGCGGCACCGCTCGCCTCCGAGCTGCAGACCGCGCAGGCCCAGACCGGCAAGACGTCCGGCAAGGGCGACAAGCCCGTGGGCAGCCGCTGGTACCGCCCGAAGTCGATCGTCGCGAAGACCCTGCTGTGGATCGTCGCGATCGGATTCGCGCTGCTGTTCCTCTATCCCTTCGCCTGGCTGCTCGCGGCGAGCCTCAAGCCGCGGCAGGAGGTGTTCGACAACTCGCTGTGGCCCAAGACATTCACACCGCAGAACTACGTCGAGGTGTGGAACCAGCTGCCGCTGCTCTCGTGGATCGGCAACAGCGTCATCATCGCGGTGCTCGCCGCCGGCCTGGTGGCGATCTCGAGCTCGATCGTCGCGTTCGGCTTCGCCTACTTCAAGTTCCCGGGGCGGACGCTGCTGTTCGGCCTGGTGCTCGCGACGATGATGCTCCCGGGCGCGGTGACGATGGTCCCCCAGTACCTCATCTGGAAGAACCTCGGCCTGGTCGGCACCTGGATCCCGCTGTTCGGCATGAACCTGTTCGGCTCGGCGTTCTACATCTTCCTGCAGCGGCAGTTCTTCATGGGGCTGCCGCGTGAGCTGTTCGAGGCCGCCCGCCTCGACGGCGCCAGCTACTGGAAGCTGTTCACGCGGATCGCGATGCCGCTCAGCATCCCGTCGTTCATCATCATCTTCCTGTTCGAGTTCCAGGCCAGCTGGAACAACCTGCAGGCGGCGCTGATCTACCTGAACGCGGGAGGCGTCGACGGCTTCACCGTCCCGCTCGGCATCTCGTACGCGATGACCACGTTCAGCCCGACCAACGGCGGGCACGGCGACTACCAGTTCGTGATGGTGGCCGCCCTGATCGTGACGCTGCCCATGCTGCTGCTGTTCGGCTTCGGCCAGCGGTACTTCATCGAGGGGGTGGCGACCCAGGGCCGCAAGGGCTGAGTCGCATCCCGATTACCGGGCGCGTTGGACATCGTCCATCGCGCCCGGTAACATTTAACCCCCTAGCGACGATTTCCGGATCGAGCCGGCGGGTGGGAGGACCACCTGTTCCGGATTCGAAAGGCCCACGTCGTGACCTCCTCTCCCTCTCCTTCGTTGTTCGCGTCCCGCGACTTCCGGCTGCTGCTGGCCGGCCAGACGACCAGTCAGCTCGGCGCGCAGATCGCCGGCGTGGCGCTTCCGCTGCTCGCGGTGGTGACCCTCCACGCGACCCCGTTCGAGGTCGGGATGCTGGGCGCCGCATCCACCATCGCCTTCGCCGTGCTGGGGCTTCCGGCCGGGGCGTGGATCGACCGCGTCCGCCGGCGGCCGGTCCTCGTCGCGAGCGACCTCGTGCGCGCGGTGCTGCTCGCGACCATCCCGCTCGCCGCGCTGCTCGGCGTGCTGTCGATGGGGCAGCTGCTCCTGGTGTCGCTGCTGACCGGGGTGGCCCGCGTGTTCTTCGACGTCGGCTATCGCAGCTACCTGCCCGCGGTGATCGGCCGGGACAGGGTGCTCGCCGGCAACTCGTCGCTCGAGTTCGTGCGCGCCTCCGGTCAGGTGGCGGGACCCGCCCTCGGCGGCGTGCTGGTGTCGCTGATCGGGGCGGCGTCGGTGCTGCTGGTGCAGGCGGGCACGTTCGCGGTATCGGCGTTGTGCCTGGTCGGCATCCGGGCGCCGGAGCCTGCGCCCGTCGCCTCGTCGGGGCGCCAGCGCCTGCGGGACGGGATCGCCGAGGGGCTCGGCTTCGTGTTCCGGTCGCGGGTGCTGCGGGCGACCGCGACTGCGAGCGCGCTGAGCAATTTCTCGTTCGCGATCGCCTCCGCCGTGAATATGGTGTTCCTGTCGCGCACCCTGGGCCTCTCGCCGGCGCTGATCGGCCTCGTGATCGCCGTGGGGTCGGTGACCGTGATGGTCGGCGCGGCGTTCACCACCCGCCTGTCGCGTGCGGTCGGACCGGTGCGGATCGTGTGGCTGTCCCTGGCGGTGACCGCGCCCCTGTCGCTCCTCGGCGCCTTCGCCCAGCCGGGATGGTGGACGCTGCTGATCGTCCTCGGAATCGCCGCCGGCGAGCTCGGACAGATCGTCTACGCCATCACGCAGGTGAGCCTGAGGCAGCAGGTCTGCCCGGACCGCATCCTGGGCCGCGTGAACGCGACCATGCAGGTGGTCGTGATGGGCCTGTTCCCCGTCGGGGCGCTCGTCGGCGGCATCCTGGGCGAGGTCGTCGGTCCGCGCTGGACGCTGGTCGTGGCCGGGACGCTGCTCCTCGCGTGCCCCGTGGTGCTGTGGTCGGCGCTCCGCGGCGCCCGCGAGGTCTCCGACCTCCCCGACGCCGCCCCCGCCGCGGTCCCATGACCACCCGAAGGGCAGGTACTTGCGGCGACCGGCGGCGTGTCGACCGCAACAAGCTGCCCTTCGGCGGAGGTCGGCGGAGGTGGGCGGGGACGCAGAAGGGGCGGCCTCCGCGAGGAGGCCGCCCCTGGGGAGAGTGGCGTTACTTGCTGCTCTTGGTGGACTGGTCGTAGGCCTTCAGGGCCGCCGTCTGCGCGTCCTTGAGGGCCTGGCTGGCCGACGCCTGACCCAGGAGGTACTTCTGGATCGCGTTCTGCAGCTCGGTCTGGATCTGCTGGCCGGCGGGCGACGCACCGAACGACTTGCCGCTGCCGACGACGTCGTAGTAGGTCGAGATGGCCTTGTCGAAGCCCGCGTTGCCGGACGGCTTCACGTACTTGTCACGGAGCGTCTTGTCGGCCTCCGGCGAACCGGTGAAGAGGCCGGTGTTGATCGCACCCGGGGTCTTCTCGATCGTCTTGGCACGGGCCGCGCCCGCAGCCTCCCAGGCCTGCAGGCTCGTCAGGTCGAGCGCCCAGGCGCACGCGGCGTCCTTGTTCTTGGCGCCGGTCGGGATGACGAACGACGTGCCGGAGGCGACGGTGAAGGGCTGGCCGCTGCTGTCCTTGAACGGCACTGCGCCGATGTCCACCTTGTCGACGAACGGGGTCAGCACGTTGACGTACCACTGGGCGTTGACCTCAGCGCCGACCTGGTCCTTCACGTACTGGTTGTTCTCGCCGAAGAAGTCGAAGGAGTCGGTGAAGCTCTTCATCTTCGCGTACCCGCCCTGCGCGTCCGCGATCTGCTTCAGGACCTCGAGGCCCTTCTCGTTCTTCGGGTCGTCGAGCGTCGGCTTGCCGTCGCTGCCGATGACCTGGCCGCCGTTGGCGAGGAGCCACAGACCGGCCTGGCCGGAGGCCTGCGGGTCGAAGCCGAGGACGCTCGGGTTGCCGCCCGAGGCCTTGTACATCTTCTTGACGGCTGCGACGAGCTGCTCCGGCTTGGAGGTGTCGATGTCGGCGTCGGTGACCCCGGCCGCCTTCATGACGCGCTCGTTGGTGATGATCGCCGGCGGCTGGTAGAACTGCGGCACCGCGTAGATCTTGCTCTTGTAGGTGATGTCGTCGACGACCGAGCCGTAGTACTGCTTCTGCGGGTCGACGTTGTGCACGGAGTAGCACTGGTCGAGCGGCTGGATGAGGCCCTGCGCCGCGTAGGTCGCGACGAACTGGCGGTCCATCTGCACGACGTCCGGCACGTTGCCGCTGGCGACGCGGGTGGTGAACTTCTGCGCGTCGAACGGCGTCTGGTCGATCTTGATGGTGACGCCCTTGAGCTGTTCCTTGGCGTAGTCGATGCGGGAGGTGCCGACCTCGTCGGCGTTGTCGAAGCCCCAGGCGTTCAGGCTGCCCTTGACGTCCTTCGAGAAGTTCCCGCCGGAGGAGCTGCCGCCGCTGGAGCTGCACCCGGCGAGGAGCGCCACCGACGCGGTGATTGCCATCGCGGCGAGGGCGGTGTGCCTCTTGTTCATCTGATTTCCCTTCAGTGGTGTCGCAGCGGGCGTCCTCGCCCGAGCGAAGAGGTACGGGATTCCCACTGCCGGGGTCTGAGGCGACAGTATGGAAACCTTCCCACATCGCACGCTAATGCAGCGGTACGGGTCTTCACAAGGGGAGCGGGCACACGGGGCCCGTTTTCGTTACTTGATCGTTTCTTACGCTCAGGCGAAACGGTTGTGAAGCCCCCGAGACATATGGCAACGATGCCACATCGTGAACGAATGGAGGCGCCGCCGCCAACCTGGGAAACCCCTCAAAAGGGGCACACGCACCGAACCGATCCACCCCGCGCTCCGGATGAGTGTCCGGTGGCAGGCGTTTCCCTCCCCTCCCACTGACGGATGCGGCGCGCCGGATGCGACCAGGGGCGCCGCGGCGCGCCGCATCCCGAATCCCGGCGCGGCTAGGGTGGACGCACCGGCGCGTTCGAGGTGCGAACGCCCGGACGTGAGGGGGTGCGCGTGGCCGAGGACGAAGCTGTCGCGATCAGGATCCGCGGGCTGCACAAGCGGTTCGGCGAGAAGGTCGCGGTGGACGGGATCGACCTGGATGTGCCGTCCGGCAGCTTCTACGGTCTGGTCGGACCGAATGGCGCCGGAAAGACCACGACGCTCAGCATGGCCACCGGGCTGCTCCGCCCGGACGCCGGGCAGGTGCTCATCCACGGCGTCGACATGTGGCAGCGGCCGCTGGTCGCCAAGGCGATGGTCGGCGTGCTCTCGGACGGCGTGCGGCTCTTCGACCGGCTGACCGGCCAGCAGCTGGTCGAGTACGCGGGACTGCTGAGCGGGATGGACCGGCCGACCGCCCAGCAGCGCACCGCCGACCTGCTCCAGTTGCTCGATCTGCAGTCCGCGGGCGGCACGCTCGTCGTCGACTACTCGGCCGGTATGACGAAGAAGATCGCCCTGGCCGCCGCTATGGTCCACGCACCGCGGGTGCTGGTGCTGGACGAGCCGTTCGAGTCTGTCGACCCCGTGTCGGCGGCGAACATCCGCGACATCCTGCGCACCTACGTGCAGGGCGGCGGCACGGTCGTCGTGTCCTCGCACGTGATGGACCTGGTCGAGCGGATGTGCGACCACGTCGCCGTCATCAGCGCCGGCCGCGTGCTGGCCGCCGGCTCGGTGAATGACGTCCGCGCCGGGTCCACGCTCGAGGACCGCTTCGTCGAGCTCGTCGGCGGGCGCCGGGTCGGGGAGGGGCCGGAGTGGTTGCGACACTCGTAAGGCTGCGGCTGCTCGTGCTGCGGAACTCGTTCCGTCGCAGCACCAGCCAGCTGGTGGCCGTCATCATCGGCGCCGTGTACGGCGCAGGGGGCCTGCTCGTCGTTCTGGCCGCGCTCGTCGGTCTGTCGTTCGCTCCTCCCGAGGTCGCGACCACCGCCGTCGTGCTGGCCGGATCGGCGGCCGTGCTCGGGTGGGCCGTCTTCCCGCTGCTGCTGTCGGGCGTCGAGCAGACGCTCGATCCCGGCCACCTGGCCGTGTATCCGATCGGCCTCCGACCCCTGATGCTCGGGATGCTGCTGAGCGGAGCCGTCGGCGTCGCGGGCGCGGCGACCACCATCGCATCCCTCGGGACCGCGCTGCCGTGGCTGCGGTCGCCCGGCGTTGCGCTGATCGCGCTGGTCACCGGGGCTCTTGGGGCCGCGACGTGCATCGTCGTGTCGCGGGCGGTCACCTCGGTCGCGAGCGGCCTGGCCTCGGGGCGGCGGTTCCGAGAGGCGAGCGGGCTGCTCATCCTGATCCCGCTCATCCTCGCCGGGCCGATCGTCATCGGCATCACCAGCGGCCTGCGCAGCTCGGCGGACGCGCTGCCGTCCATCGCCGCCGGCCTCGGCTGGTCGCCGCTCGGAGCGGCGTGGGCCGTGCCGGGCGCCGTCGCCGCGGGCGACCCGCTCGGCGCGCTGCTGCGGCTGCTGGTCGCCGTCGCGACCTTCGTCGTGCTGTGGTTCGTGTGGCGCTGGGGACTCGCGCGCTCGCTCGTGACCCCGGTCCGCGCGTCGTCGCGGGTGCGGGCCCCGGGGACGTCGGGGCTGTTCGGGGTGCTTCCCGGGACCGCCGCCGGCGCGATCGCCGCGCGGTGCCTGACCTACTGGTTCCGCGACCCGCGCTACCTGCGGCAGCTGCTCGTCATCCCGCTGCTGCCGGCCGTCATGTGGTTCTACTCGAGCATCAACCACTCCACCGGCTACATCTTCGCCGTCGGCCCGGTCGTCGCGTTCGCGCTGGGGATCGGGATGATCGCCGACGTCTCGTACGACTCCACGGCCTTCGCGCTGCACGTCTCCAAGGCGGTGCCCGGACGCGCCGACCGCTGGGCCGCGCCTCCGCGCTGCTCTCGTTCGCCGTGCCGGCCGTCGCGATCATCACGCTGGGCTCGGTCGCGGCCGAGGGCGACTGGCTGCCCGCACCCGGCCTGCTCGGACTCACGCTCGGGATGCTGCTGAGCGGCGTCGCCGTGTGCTCGGTGACGTCGGCGCGGTTCGTGTTCCCGGTGCCCGAGCCCGGCGACAACCCGTTCCGGTCGCGCCCCGGCGCGAACATCTCGCTGCTCGGGCCGACGTTCGCCGCGTGGGGGGTGATCGCGGTGCTGTGCCTGCCGGAGGTCGTGCTGCTCGTCGTCTCCCTCGTGACGCGCGAGGCGGTGTGGGGCTGGCTCGGGCTCGCGGCGGGCGTGGTCCTCGGTGCGGTGCTGCTCGTCGTCGGCGTCCGCATCGGCGGCCGCGTCTTGGACGTTCGCGCCCCGGAGCTGCTGCAGCAGCTCCGCAAGGACGGCTGACGGCTCCACCGCCCTGCAGTTGACGCAACACGCCGCAATGCGTGCGTTTGGGACGGCGTGTTGCGTCCACCAGGAAGCGGTCGAGGCGGCGTGGACGGCTGCCGCCCGGTTCACCCATCCAGTGGGCCCAACACGCCGCTATGCGGATGGGCGTAACGGCGTGTTGGGACCGGTGGATGCAGCAATGCCGACGGCGTTGCAAGCGTCGCCGGGTGACGGGCGATCCGCCACCTGGTGGGCGTGAATTGCCGTCAGGCGGATGGGCGTGGTGCGCCCGCGCCTCTCGTTGACGCAACACGCCGCGATGCATGCGTTGGCGACGGCGTGTTGCGTCAACCGAAGGGGCCGGGACGGCGTGGCCGGCGGCCGACCGGTCCACCCGACTAGTGGGCCCAACACGCCGTCAGGCGGGTGGGCGTGACGGCGTGTTGGGACGAGTAGGTGCGGCGGCGGTTGAGCGCGTGCGAGGGTGGACGGGTGGAGGAGACGGAAGCGGCGGGCGCGGACTGGCGGCCGGTGGTCGCGGCGTTGGCCAACGGCGACGCGCGCGCGGTGTGGGCTGCGGTCGTGGCGACGGGCGAGACGGACGCGGGCCTGGGCGCCGCGCGGACGCGGCGAGCGCTGGATCTGCTTGAACGGGTCGGGCTGGTACGACGGGTCGGCGACTCCGTGGTGGCGGATGACGGCGTGTTCCGGAACCTCCTCGCCGCGTCGGCCGCGGTCCGGCCCCGGCCGACCGGGGTGGGGCAGTTCCTGCGGGCGGACGGGCGGATCGACCGGTATCCGTCGTCGGCGGACGACCGGATGGCGCTCCTGCGCATGGTCGCGGAGTCCGTGCTCTCGGACGGCGAGGTCGTCGGTGAGCGGGCGCTGACCGAGCGGCTGGCGGAGCGCAGCGACGACCCGGTCGCCCTGCGGCGCTACCTCGTGGACGCGGGGCTCGTAGTCCGCACCCGCTCGGGCTCGGAGTACGCGCGCGGGTGAGCGACGGGGCGCAACACGCCGCCACGCCGTGGCGATAACGGCGTGTTGCGACCCCTGGCCGCGCGGCTAGGCGTGCGCGCGCCTCTGCATCTTGACGGCGTTGCCGCAGCCGGCCATGGTGCACCAGCGGCTGGAGCGGTTCTTGGAGTAGTCGTAGTACGCCCAGCGGCAGGTCGCGCGGTCGCAGACCTTCAGGCGCGACCAACTGCCGTCCTCGCGGGACGCGCGCACCGCGTCGAGGACGCCCGCCAGCGCGTTCAGGACCCGATCGCCACCGGCGGGAGCGAGGGACAACGCCCCTGAGGTGCCGAAGGTCACCCGCACCGGCAGCTGCGCGAGCGCCTGGTCGAGCCGGCCGGCCGCTGCGGCGTCGACGTCGTGGCCGGCGTGGCCCGCCAGGACGCTGCGGAGACCTTCGCGGACCGTCTTCGCAAGCTCGAGGTCGTCCTCGGAGGCGGCTGCGTCGCCGCTGAGCAGCTCGCGTGCACGCAACCATGCCGTGAGGTCGGCCGGGCGCTCCCAGCCCTCCTCGTCCTCCTGGTACTCGACGGTGTTCACGAAGTCGCGGACGAGACGCAACGGGACGGGGATGACCTCGTCCTCGCGCTGGAACGCCGCAAACAGGTTTAGCCGGGGTGGAGGTCGACGTGGATCAGACAGCACCGTGGATATGGATCCGCTATCGGGCGATGCGGGCACGTCGATTCGCACGGCGCGCGGGCGGCGACCGGTGGATGGACAGCATCTCACCCTGGGCCTTCTGGGGCCTGCACCGCTGAGCGGGCCCCGCGATGCGCTTCAGCGGGCGAGCGTCTGCTCGCACGCGAGCAACGTCACGCCGACGCTCCAGGCGTGCGAGAGGGTGAGCAGCATCCCCTTCGGCTGGAAGCACGCGGTCTGGTAGTAGCGCTCGCTGACCATGCCGCGGTAGGCGTTGAAGTCGCCGTCCTCGCGCGCGATGAACTGGCGGAAGCACGCCAGCGTCTCGTCGGCGCGCTCGGCGTAGTGCGGGTCGCCGAGGGCGGCGGAGAGCTCGCGCAGTTCGGCGGTGCACACCAGGCCGTACGCGTGGAGGTGCTGGTTCGACGGCGACGCGTTGTCCGCGCCGCGGGTGCGGAAGCCGTAGGCGCCGAGGAGCGTGTGCTGGGGGAAGGCGACGTCGTAGGTGTAGCGGAAGGTCAGCATCCAGTCGGCCGCGCGGCGGGCGACGTCGAGCCAGTGCGCGTCGCCGGTGGCGCGGTGCAGCGCCACGTAGGCCATGACCGCCGCGTAACCGTCTTCGGAGGTCGGGGCCAGGTCGACGTCCTCCGGGGCGCCGTGGATGAACTCGCGGTCGACGAACTGCTCGTAGTACCGGCCTGCGGCGACGGCGGCGGGGAGGTAGCGCTCGTCGCGGTCGGCGGCCTCCACAAGCGCCGCGATCCAGGTGAGCCCGGACGCTCCGGACCAGGACAGCACCTCTCCGGTCTCGGCGTGGTGGACGGAGCCGAGATTTCCGTCGGCGCGCTGGCGGCCGACCACCACATCCAGGTTGGAGTGGATGGCAAGCTCCCACTGCGGGTGCGCGTCGAGCGCCTGCGCGCGCAGCAGGAACAGGGTGGCCTCGGCGAGCGTGCGCGAGTGGAGGCCGCGCTTCAGCTCGGTCCAGCTCTGGGTCCAGCCGTAGTCCCGGTACCAGACGCCCCAGAAGCTGCCGGAGGGCGAAAGGGAGGCGGTGATGAAGTCGATGACGCGGCGCGCCGCGTCCACGTCGTCCGGGCGGCCGGTGCGGAGCCCGTGCGCCAGCAGCGCGTACGCCCACGGGATGCCGCTGACCCAGCCGACGTGCATCGCCTGTCGGTCGACTGTGAGCCCGTCGCGGCCGCTGACCTCGCGGTCGAAGCCGACGGTCTCGAGCAGGACGCCGGGGTCCGGGTCGTAGTGCCAGGTGCGGAGGCCCTCGGCGGTCAGGTCGGCGGCGGTGGCGACATCCATCCACGGCGACTGCGGAGCGTTCTGCGCGGTCTCGGCGTGCAGGGCCCGCAGCACCGGGGCGTAGGCGTGGCGGGAGGCGTCCAGCGCGAAGACGCGCACGGACAGCTCCACGGTCTCGCCCGGCTCGAAGCGGTGGGTGGCCTGCTCAGCGGGACGCGGGTGCGCGTCGCCGTAGTAGGTCACCGGGAACTCGTGGAACGGGAAGCGCAGGCTCACCGTCGCGTCGCCCCACGTCGCGTCGTGCGCCAGGCCGAGGCCGGTGAGGCCGAGCGCCGACGTCTCGCCGGTCGCCAGCGCCACCCCGCCGCGGCCCGGACCGGCCCAGGCGAAGACGGCGGGCGTCGCCGCGCGGTCGGCGCGGAACTCCCACGTGTCGCTCACCAGCGCGTCGTGCTGCTCGCGCGTGTCCGCGCCGACCTCGAAGCGCGGGAAGGCGCGCGTGTTCGCGGCCGGCCGGTTCTCGCCGTAGAACGCGCCCGGGATCAGCCACCACGGGTCGTCGGCGCCGTGGACGGGCGCCTCCACGAGCACCGAGCCTTCGGCCGGCGCGGCGCCGGTGAAGGACGCGCGGATGGTGAGGTGCCAGCCGATCGGCGCGTCCGTCCACTCCTCTTCCAGGTGGAGGTCGTCGGCGGTTGGTCCGACGGCGCTGACGCGGACTTCGGGGCGCGGGCTCACGGCTGCGGAGGCTGCGAGGTCTGCGACCGTCCGGGGTCCTCCTGCGAGGTCTGCGCCTCGGAGGTCTGGGACGTCACAGGCGACTCGGGCACCTCGGACGAGGACGTGGACGTGGACGCCGACGTGGGTGCATCCGACGCACCCGACGCCGCCGGCGCGGATGCCACGTGCGCGCCGAGCGGCCGCTCGATCAGGTCGACCTCGCGCACCGGCTGCGCCGGGTCCGCCGGCACGACGAACGTGCGCAGTTGCGACGGCCCGAAGTCCTCCTCGATGACACGTCCGAGCAGGGGCAGCTCGATGCGCGACCGTCCGGCCTCGCCGCGGGTCTCCACCGCGCGGACGACGACGTCCGCGCCGCCGGGCGCCTCCGTCGCATCCTCGGTGCCCTTGAGCGCGGTGATCATGACCGAGGAGCCGCCGTCCGCCGCGAAGGAGTTCACCGGGGGAAGCGCGCCGTCGTGGAACGACTCCTGCTGCGCCCGCACCGGGTTGCCGAGTTCGAGCGCGCGGCGGATTGGGTCGGCCTCGCGCCAGTCGCCGGCGTGCGGCACGAGCTCGTAGCTGAAGCGCTGGATGCCCTGGTCCTGGAACGAGTAGATGCCCTCCGGGTCGAGCAGCCGCGGGTCGTGCCACGAATAGACGGGGCTGCGGACCGCGGTGACGCCGATGCTCGGCTCGTCGCCGGGCGAGACGTCGTAGGCGTGCTTGTTCGTCGTGATGACGGTCAGGCCCGCGGCCTCGCCGCCGACCGTGCCGGTGAGGTCCACCCACGACTGGGCCGGCTCCTCCGCGCCGTCGACCGGTCGCTCGAGGTGGCCGAACGGGATCTCGTAGGTCGCGGTCGGGTCGTCGAGCACGGTCGGGAAGCGCAGCTTGAGCAGGTGCGCCTGCTCCCGCCAGTCGAGCGTCACGTTCACCCGCAGCACGGGCGAGTCGTGGTCCAGGATGAGCTCCTCGACCAGGGTGGATGCGCCCCACTCCCGCTCGACACGGACCCGCGAACGCAGCGGGCCGGTCTCGCGGACCACGATGCGCTTCAGCGCCATGGTGGCGCCCGGCCAGGCATACGAGATGACGCGGTGGCCCCAGGTGTCGGTCGGGTCGTCGTTGATCTGGGTGTGCTGCGCGCCGTCGACGCCGGCCATCACATCCACGCCCGTCGCCTTGACGAGGTAGGACGAGATCCAGCCCGTCTCCTGGTCGATGCGGATGCGCACGTGATCGTTCTCGAGGGTGTCCTCGGTCACCGTGAGGCCGCCGGACGAGGCGCCGGGGCCGCTGCCGGGCCGGAGTCGGTACAGACGGTAGCCGAGCGCGGGCACCTCGGCGCGGAACACGACCGCGCCACGCGACACGTCATCCGTCGTCGCCGTCGACTGCGAGTTCTGGAACACAACGGGCTCACCGGTCTCGTCGACCACGTGCACGCCGGCGCGCTGCGCGCCGTACTGGAAGTCCACATCCACCGCCACCGCCCAGGGGTGCGGGTTGAACACGAGCACCGGCTGCGTGCCGTCCTCGCGGTCGACCTGCACCTGGCGGGCGAGGACGTTGTGCGCGCGGGTGATGATCCGCTTCGAGATCGACACCGCCTCGCCCAGCTGGTCGCGCGCGTCGTCGTACGACGGCTCGATCGCCGAACCGGGCAGGATGTCGTGGAACTGGTTGAACAGCACCTGCTTCCAGGCGGTCTCCAGCTGTTCGCGCGGGTACTCGATCCCGTCGTGCGCGGCGACGACGGCCGCCCAGCGCTCGGCGTTCAGCACGGCGAACTGCGCCCGCCGCTGCCACGCCTTGATGCCGGAATGGGCGGAGTAGCAGCCGGGCGCGTGGTGCTGCAGGTCGTCGCGCCGCACCGGCAGGCCGTCGAGGAACGCCTCGCCGCGGCCGAGGACCTCGTCGAAGTAGGTGCGCGGTGAGGACATCGTCATCCTTCCGAAGGAGCCCATCCGGTCGTAGCGGTGGATGGACTCGATGTTCGCGATGGTCGGGCCGCCTCCGTGGTTGCCCACGCCGTAGAACACCATGGCGGTGGCGTTCTCGCCGAAGCCGACCGTGCGGTCGAGCGCTGCGAGCGACTTCTCGGTCTGGCCGTCGACCGACCCGGGCGGGCTGCCGTACTCGAACGGGATGCGGTACGCGAGCACGCGCGAACCGTCGGGCGCCTCCCACCAGAACAGGCTGGGCGCGAGGTCGGACTCGTGGGGGCCGGGGCGCAGGAACGTGTACGAGTCGAGGCCCTGTCCCTTGAGGATCTGCGGGAGCATCGCGTTGTGGCCGAACGGGTCGACGTTCATGCCGACCGTGGCCGGGATGCCGAAGCGCGACTCCAGGTAGCGCTGGCCGTAGAGGCCCTGGCGCACGAAGCTCTCGCCCATCGGCATGTTGTTGTCGGGCTCCACCCACCAGCCGCCGACGTTGACCCAGCGGCCCTCGGCGACGCGTCGCTTGATCTGCTCGAACAGCTCCGGATCGGACTCCTCCACCCAGCTGAGCAGCACGATCTGGTCGCAGGTGAAGACGAAGTCGGGGTACTCCTCCATGCGGTGGATGGCGGACCAGAAGGTGGCGCGCGCCTCCTGGTAGCCCTCCTGCCACGGCCACAGCCACACCGGGTCGAGGTGCGCGTTGCCGATCATGTGCAGGGTGCGCTGCGGGGTCGCGGTCGGGCGGTACGCGGGGGCGAGGTCGCGCGGCTGGGTGCCGGCGGGCGCGTTGGCGACGGGTGCCTTCGGGGCGTCGGTCACAGTGCGTACTCCTCGTCGCCGTCGGCCCACGCGTCCACGATCTCGGACAGCACGTGGAGCATGAACGTGTGGAACTCCTGGATCCTCGGGGTGGTGGTGGACGGGCTCAGCAGCGCGAAGTCGGCGAACTGCTTGGCCGGTCCGCCGTCGCCTCCGCCGAACAGCACCGTCGTCGCACCGGCCGACTTCGCCGCTTCGAGCGCTGAGACGATGTTCGCACTCCGTCCGCTCGTCGTGAAGGCGGCGACCACATCGCCGGGACGCGCGAGCCCGAGCACCTGCCGCGAGAAGACGTCGTCGTAGGAGTAGTCGTTGGCGATGCAGGTCATCGTGGTCGGGTCGGTGCTCAGCGTGACGGCGCCGAGCGGGCGGCGGTCGCGCTTGTAGTGGCCGATGATCTCGCCCGTGAAGTGCTGGGCGTCGGCCGCGCTGCCGCCGTTGCCGAACGTATACAGGATGCCGCGCTCGGCGAACGCGTCGCACAGCACCTTCCCGACCTCGCGGAGGGCCGGCAGCAGCGTCTCGCCCTGCTCGGCGACCTGGATGTGGGCCTGCAGCTGGTCGCGCATCCACTCAGACATGCGGGGCTCCCTTCGCGCTGACGCCCGCGCCGGCGAGCTGGTCGAGGCGGTCGAACGCGACGGCTCCGGCGCCGACGACGCAGACGACGTCGCCGAGGCCGGCGAGCACCACGGTCGAGGCGGCGGCCGCGGGCGGCATCGCGTCGGCCGCGACGCGCTCGCGGACGGGCACGAGCAGCGCGTCGCCCGAGCGGGTCACGCCGCCGCCGAGCACGACGAGGTCGGGCTCGAAGACGTTGACGAGGTCGGTGAGGGCGGTGGAGAGGACGTCGACGGTCTCGTCCCAGAGCTCGGTCGCCAGCGCGTCACCCGTGGCGGCGGCCGCGACGACGTCCTCGGCGCGCACGACGGGGAGCTGCGCGAGCGACGACCCCGCCCCGCGCTCCGCGACGGCCTCCCGGGCGCGCTGGGCGATCGAGGTGCCGGAGGCGTAGCCCTCGAGGCAGCCGCGGCGGCCGCACAGGCAGGGCCGCCCGCCGGTGCGGACCATGACGTGGCCGAACTCGCCGCCGTTGCCCGCGGCTCCGCGGTGGAGGCGGCCGTCGATGACCGCGCCGCCGCCGATGCCGGTGGAGATCGTCAGGTACACCATGGTGTCGGCGTCGCGTGCTGCGCCGTAGCGGAACTCGCCCAGGGCGCCGGCGGTCGCGTCGTTCTCGAGCACGGCCGGGACGCCGAACTCGCGCTCGGCGAGCTCGACGATCGGCAGGTCGATCCAACCCGGGAGGTGGAGCGGACCGGTCAGGACGCCGGCCTTCGCATCCAGGGGACCGCCGCACGAGATCCCGACGGCCTCGACCGGGAGGCCGGATTCGGCGATGGCGCGCTGCCCCATGGCGAAGAGTCTGGGAACGATTACACCCGAACCCTCGTCGCGGCGCGTGGGTTCGACGGTGAGTGCGTGGGTTCGTCCGTCCTCCGTGACGACACCGACGGCGAGCTTGGTGCCGCCGATGTCGAGTGAGAGGACGGCGCGGAGGCCGTTTGCCATCATGTCCTTCCGGGGATGCACGACCGCGCCTGCGCTGGTGGATCGTGTGGGATCGTTCCCACAGATACTAGGGCGCGGCGGGCAGGCGGGTCAACACGGCAGGGGGTTGTGCGGCGCGGCGGCGGCCGCTAACGTACAACCAAATGGTTGTAGATGAGCTGACGGACGCAGAGGTCGACCGCATCTTCCACGCGCTGGCGGATGCGACCCGGCGAGACATCGTCGCGCGGTCGCTGGCCGGCGAGCACTCGGTGAGCGAGCTCGCCGGGCGGTACGACATGAGCTTCGCGGCGGTCCAGAAGCACGTCGCCGTGCTCGAACGCGCGGGACTCGTGCACAAGCGGACGCGCGGACGGGAGCGGGTCGTCACGGGCGACCCCGAGACCATCCGGCGGGCGTCCGCGCTGCTCGACGCCTTCGAGCAGCTGTGGCGCCACCGCGATGCGGCCATCGACGGCATCCTGGCCGCGGAGGCCGGGAAGAGACGAACCACCCGCACCACCGAACGAGAGAGGAGCGACCGATGACGGTCATCGAATCGACCAAGGACCCGGAAGCGCTGACGCTCACCATCGTCAGCGAGTACGACGCCCCGCAGGAGCGGGTCTGGCAGCTGTGGTCCGATCCGCGGCAGCTGGAGCTGTGGTGGGGCCCTCCCGGGTACCCGGCGACCTTCGAGGTGTTCGAGTTCGAGCCGGGCGGACGCGCGACCTACTACATGAGCCTGCCCGAGGGCGGGAAGGCGTGGGGCTGGTGGCGGTTCGTCGAGATCGAGCCGACCGGCCGCATCGCGATCGACGACGGCTTCGCCGAGGAGGGCGGCGCTCCCGCACCCGGCGAGCCCGGCCGCATGATGGCCACCCTTGAGGAGCGCGACGGACGCACCCGGATGACGATCCTCAACCAGTTCGCGAGCACCGCTCAGATGAACGAGCTGCTCGAGATGGGCCAGGAGCAGGGCATGACGCTGGCCCTCGACCAGATCGACGCCATCCTCGCCGGCACCCTCACCCGCTAAGGGGCGTCGAGGAAGGCGAGCAGGTGGGGGAGCGTGCGGCGGAGGGCGGCGGGGTCGCCGGACGCGGCCAGCCGTTCGCCGAGGTAGTCGCCGTGGGTTCCGGGGACGATCAGGAGGCGGGCATCCGGCAGCAGTGACGCCAGCTCCACGAAATGGGACGCCCGGACCACGTCGCGGTCGGCCCCGACGACGAGCACGGGCGCGTGGATGGACGCGAGCAGCTCGTCCGGGAAGTCCTCGAACCCGAGCATCAGCTCCCGGTCGAGCTCGAACATCCGCCGGGCGTGGTCGGGGTCCCGGCTGACGGCGCGGTCCGCATCGCGGTACGGCGCCGGCAGGTCGTCGAACGTGCCCCCAGCGAGCGCATCCCAGAACCCGTCGACCATCGCATCCCGTCGCACGGGCGTGGAGGCGGCGATCACCCGCCGAACCGCGCCGGGATGGCGTGCTGCGAGCTGCAGCGCGACCTGCCCGCCGTTGCTGAAGCCGAGGACATCCACCGGCCCGAGCCGCAGCTCGGTCAGCACCGCCGCGACGTCATCCGCCGAGCCCTCGAAGGACGCGGGCCGGTCACCGGATGCGGTGCGCCCGTGCCCCTGCAGCTCCACGCAGAGCACCGACCGCGTCGGCTCGACGAGCGGCAGCAGCAGCCCCCAGTTGGTCTCGATGGTCGAGCCGCCGCCGTGGATGAGCAGCAACGGCGGATGCGGCGAGTCGGGGTCTCCGTGCCAGCGGCGGTAGAGCGGGATGCGGTCCACGCCCCGCAGGCTAGCCGAGGGCGGGTGCGCTGTCGAGGGAGACCGTGTCGGCCACCGCGTCCCCGGCCTGGCCGAGGCGGAACGCCCCGACCGTGACGTCCGCGGCCAGGCGCTGACGCTTGCGGGGCGCGTCGCCGGCCCGCACGGCGAAGCGCAGCCGGACCGTTTCACCGGCCGCCGCCACCACCGACGCCGGCGACGGATCGCTCCACCCCTCGGGTGTCACGAGCCGGGCGACCACCTCGCGCGGCTCGTCGTACGGGTTCACGACGACGACCTCGTACTGGAGCGCCGCGCCGGGCTGAACGCGCTGGTAGAACGGCTCGACCAGCACCAGATTGCCGTCGGCCGGCGGGAGCATCCCGTCGTCCGGCAGCAGTCCGTTGTGGATGGCGGCGAGCTCGTCGCCCTGCTCGGTGAGCAGCTGCAGGTAGTCCTCATCCACCTCGCGGCCCTGCCAGTGGCCGGTGATCATCAGACCGGGAGCCACCCGGCGGTAGAGCGCCGCACTCTGGATGAAGTCATCGCGCCGGAACCGATTGCGGTACTGGTAGTTGAGGATCTCGCGCTGCACGCCGAGCCGCCCCTCGGCGGTCTGCTGGTCGCCGGTCGCGAGCACTCGGACGCCGTCGACCTCGAACTCGAAGGCGGCGGCGTAGAGCGTGTGCCCGGGCAGCTCGTGCGTGACGAACTCGTACTCGCGCCAGCGCACCGTCTCGCCGAGAGGGAGCACGCGGTCGGCCGGGATGGGCTCGAACCACTGGCAGGGCAGGTCGGTCCGCATCGGGTCGGCCATGATCGGCGCGACGTTCTCGGGCAGCCACACCTCGGTGCCCTCGACGTCGCGCAGCAGGTTCAGTCCGGCGATGTGGTCGTCGTGGTAGTGCGTGCCGAGCACGACCTCGATCGACGTCACCCCGAAGTCGCGCTTCAGCGCCGGGAGGCTGGCGAGCCACGGCCGCCTCGCCGCACGGTCGGTGCCGGCCGGCCATCCCGTCGACATGTCGTAGCCGTAGTCGATGAACAGCGCGGCTCCCGAGTCGCTGAGCAGCACGTACACGCAGGAGTTGGCGGTGCGGTTGAGCAGCAGGTGGTCGGTGAGGCGCACGAACGGCCGCTCCAGCCAGTCCCGCAGGTCCCACGGGTGCGTGCGGCGGGAGTCGACGTAGCCGGCCATCCGGTCGACCAGCTGCTCCAGCGCATCTATCGCGTCCGACATCGGCTCGCCGTGCGACGGCAGCAGGATGCCGGGCTGCTCCTCCTGCAGGATCAGGCAGGAGAGCACGTTCATCGCCGGGCCCTCGTTCTCGGTGTACGACCACTGGGTCGCCGCGAGCGACCAGACTTTGCCCGGCGCGTAGATGAGGTCGCCGGTGAAGGCGATCCGCTCGCCGTCGCGCTCGACCAGGTACGTGACCGAGCCCATGGTGTGGCCAGGAGTCGGGATGGTCTTCACGTCCACGCCGCCGAAGGTCGCGGTGCGGTACTCGGGCACCGTGCCCGCGACCGGCACGGGGTCCAGCAGCGAGAAGCGGTCCTGCCTCAGGTTGTAGTCGTTGTACAGCGCCCGCGACGACCACATCTCGTCGACGCGGGTGAAGAGGTCCTGCTCCACCGGCGGCACGTAGATCGGGATGCCGGCGGCCACCGCGCGCGGCAGGCCCTGGCCCTGGTCGCGGTGGTGGTGCGTCATCAGCACGGCGTCGAGCGTGTCGAGGCCGAGCTCGCCGAGATGGTCGAGTACGTCGCCCGACCCGAAGTCGATGGCGATGGCGCCGCCGACCGCCCCGGGCGGCGGGGTGACGACGTAGACGTTGCACGTGTCCGCGAACCGGTGGACGCCGGGGGCGACCTCGGTGAACGCGCTCATACCGTGCTCGGCTCCTTCGCGTGCTCGTCGTCGCGGGCCGCGCGGTACGCGCGCCACAGGGCGGCGATCTCGTCGAGGTCGCCGTCGGTGACATCTTCGCGGCTGTTGTCGATGGATTCCACGTAGTAGAGCGCCGGCACGCCGAGCTCCGGCTGGATGCGCGAGTACGCGAGCCACTCCTCCCGGCTCGGCATCGGCCACTGGTCGGTGTCGATCGGGTGGCCCGGGAGCGACGCCGCGGCGATGTCGTGGCGGAAGCGCAGCTGGTCGCCGACGGGCACCGGCTCGCCGTGCACCGAGTCCTCGAGGACGTCGTTGAGCCGCACCATGTCGGTGACGTCGGAGAACGAGGGATGCACGGTGTGCGTCACCACGAGCGCGTCGGGCTTCGCGGCCTTGGCGGCGTCGTGGATGGTGCGGACGATCGCGTGCAGGGCGCTGATGCCCCAGACGCCGTCGTCGTGCGTGCGGAGGGTGACGCCGGAGGGCGCGCGCTGCGTGAAGTCGACCTTGAAGCCGTCGGCGTCCAGACCGTCAGGGGACACTATCCGCGTCACCTGCTCGGCGAGCGCGTCGAGGTAGGCCGGATTCGACGGGTCGACGGCGACCGGGCGGCCGAACGCGTCGCGGACCGTCAGCTCCGGAGGGAGGCCGCTCGGGTCCCAGGCCTTGAACCACAGGAGGACGCGCTGGCCGGCGGCGTGCCGCTCGTCGATCCAGCCGCGCAGGTCGGGCCACTTCTCGGTGTCGACCGTGTTGGTGCCGTAGTCGGCCTGCCAACGGTCGTCGATGACGACGGTTCCCGGGTGGATGTCGCGCTCGGCGAGGCGGCGCAGCCACCGGTCGTAGAGGTACTGCCGGGCCAGGTCGGGAGCGAAGGCGGCACCGGAGGGCAGCACGAAGCCGTCGGCGTTGTCGGTGGCGAGCGCCTCGCCCTCGTGGCTCATGCGGACGGCGAGCGCGCACTGGGCGCCCCAGCCGCAGAAGATCGGCTCGTGCCACCATCCCACGGGCTCGGGAGCGGGAGCCGCCCATCCACGCGCCGCGAGGTCGTCGCGGTAGTCGCGGATGAGGGTGAGCGGGGCGCCGCCCGGCCGCAGCACGAACTCGGGCGAGACCCAGCCGCCCGCGCGGACGCGGGTGTGGCCCTCGTAGGTGAGCCGGAACAGGAAGCCCCCGTCGAGCACGTCGTAGCGGAAGGTCGTGAAGCCGAGCTGGGCGATCGGCGCGACGACCGAGACGCCGAGCCAGTCGCCGACGGGCATGTCGGTCGGTCCGTGCGGCGCGTCGGCCGCGATGGACGGACGCCCCAGCCCGAACACGAGCGGCGGCGGCGAGAAGATGCCGTGGAGGCGTCCGGGCTCCGCATCGCCCACGACGCCGAGCTGCGCCTGCGTGTTGGACGGCCGGACGACCTGGATGGGCTCGGTCGGCGTCGGTACGAACAGCGAGGGGAAGCGGATGCCCGAGCGGAACGTGCCCGCCGCGCCGGTCGGGAGCGCCGCCTGGCCGCCGAACATCGTCAGGTCGGTGATCCGCGCGTCGTCCTCCTCGGTGGTCACCTCGACGCGCGCACGGACCTCGGTGGGCGTGCAGTGCAGCACGATCGCCTTCGTCGCCCACGCGCTGGAGTCGGTGAGCACGGTGACGCGCACCGAGCCGTCGTCCTCCTCCTCGACCGTCACCGCCGTCGGGCCGGACGACTCGTCGGGCACGCCGAGTCGGTCGACGCTCGCGAGCAGGGAGAGGTCGCTCCACAGCTCGCCGTCCGGGCCGGCGATGGTCGCGCGCGGGCGTGCGAGGGCGACGCCGAGCGCGTAGGCGGGGGCGACGAGCACGACCTCGGTCGCGCTGCGGGTGACGGTGATGTCCTGGGTGGTCTGCATGGTCCTCGGGGGTGGGGGAAGGGTGAGGTCGCGGGTGGTTCAGAGGGCGGCGAGCGCGGCGACGGAGTCGGCGGTGAGCGGTCCGTCGACTCCCTCGAGGTGGATGCGGAAGCGCGGTTCGGGGGCGAACGCGACCTCGAGCGTGGCGCGCTCGTCGCCGAGCGTCCACTCGAGCACGAGCGCATCCGCCTCCACACGGTAGCCGAACTCGCCGGAGAAGGCGGGATGCGCCGACCGGAGCCGGACGAGCGCGAGCTGGGCGCGGGTCACGTCGCTCGCCATCGCCGCGTCGAACTCCTGCGGCGTGTAGACGTGCCGATTGACGTCGCGGCCCTGGCCGGTGCGCTGGAACAGGGCGACGTCGTCCAGGCCGCCGAGCAGTCCGACGTAGTACAGCTGCGGGCGCCCGGGCAGCCAGAGCTGGACGGCGCGGCACAGCAGGTAGGCGTCCGCGTCGGCGCCGAGGGCGGAGAAGAAGGTCGCGTTGATCTGGTGCGGCAGGCTCATCCACGCCGGGATGACAGAGGCGATGGTCGAGTGGCCGTGCGTGGCCTCTGCGGCGCGGGCGAAGATCGCGGCCATGTCGTCCTGGCTGATGAGGCCCGGGCGGTCGCCGGACGGACCCGCGTCGATGATGCCGATCCCGTCGTGAGTGTCGAGCACGGTGATCGCGTTCTGCGGGCGGATGCGCAGCCACTCCTCCAGGCGGTCGGAGGTGCCGGTGCCGAGGCTGTGCAGCAGCAGCGGCGCGAGCGCGAAGTCGTAGACGAGGTCGACGAGCGGCGCGATGGCGAGCTGCTGCGTGTAGTGCGCGTGCACCTCCACGAGCACCCGAAGGCCCTCCTCGCGGGCGAGCGCGACGATCTCCCGCACGAACTCCAGCGTTTCGGGCGTCATGAAGCTGTCCGAGCCGGGTGTCTTCACCGCGTAGCCCACCGCGTCCAGCCGGACCGTCGTCACCCCGCCGTCGTGCAGGGCGGCGAGGATGCGGCGGAGGTACGCGCGGGCGCGGTCGTTCGCGACGTCGAGGTCGACCTGGCTGGGCATGAAGGTGGTCCAGACCAGGCGGCGGCGGCCGTCCGCCATCCGGTACGCGGTGAACGGCAGTCCGGGTCGGGGGCGGTAGAAGGCGGTGATGTCGTCCTCGGAGGCCCGATCGGGGAAGACCGTGTCGAAGGTGAGGAACATGCCGTCGTGGGCGGACTCCTCCCCGAGCGCCAGCCAGTCCACGAACTCGGCGGACTCGCTCGAGACGTGGTTCACGATCAGGTCGGCGGTGACTTCCCGGTTCGCCGAGATGGCGCGGACGTCGTCCCAGGTGCCCAGCCGGGGGTCGACGGCACCGTGGTCGATCGGGTCGAAGCCCGCGTCGGCGCCGTCGAAGGGCACGAAGAACGGCAGGGTGTGCACGCCCGCGAAGTCGCGGAGCGGGCCGTCGAGAAGGGCACGCAGGCGCGGAAGGTCGCCGCCGAGGCGGTCAGCGTAGGCGAGGAGGTCGACGCCGGTCATGAGGTCGCTCCGTTCTCTGAGGAGGTTCCGCCGGATCCGGGGGCGGCCGCACGGTTCGCGCTGGCGTCCGGCGTCCCCGGATCCGACGGGGTCAAGGCCTCCGCGAGACGGGCGACGCCGCCCGCCGGGGAGGTGAGTACGGGGAGGGCGACGCCGGCGGACTCGGCGGCGGCCGCCATCGAGGCCTGGGCGAGGACGAGGACGGCGGCCGCGGCCCCGTCGTCGGCGGGGTTCGCGGCGGCACGGACGGCGTCGGCGATGAGACGGTCGTGAGCCGCCTGGTCTCCGGAGGCGCGGGCGGCCGCGGCGCCGTCGACGACGGTCGCGGTCACGGTTGCGGCGACACCCTGGGCCGCCGCCTCGCGCTCGATCAGCCGGGTGGTCGGGCCGAGGGTGGCCGTGTTGGTCGCGAGCACCGCGATGCGGGCCGGGGCACCGGAGCCGCGCGACGCGTCGGCGGCGAGGCGAGCGGCCTCGCCGGCCATGGCCGCATCCACCCGGATGACCGGCACCGCGAGGTCGGCCGCGGCCTCCTCGGCAGCCTCGCCGATCGAAGAGCAGGTGACCAGGATCGCGTCCACGCCCGAGTCAGCCAGGTGGCGCAGGTGGACGGCGACGCGGTCTCGCACGGCCGGGGTGACGCCCTCGGCGATGGCGGTCTCGAGCATCCACGCGTCGACGACGTGCTCGCGGTTCGTGCCTGCGATCGCGTCGGCGACCAGCGCGTCGAAGGTCGGCGCGAGAGCGGGGACGGTGTGCAGCAGTCCGGCGATCATCACGCCTCCCGCCAGGGACGCGCCTCGCGGTCGACGACGTCGATCAGGGCTTCCAGCCGCGGCACCGAGAGCTCGCGCAGTGCGCCGGCCACGTCATCGCGGCCGACCACATCGCTCCACAGCGCGCGGCCGGCGAGGAAGCCGCTCGCGCCGGCCCGGCACGCCGCCTCGACGGCGGGGAGGAACGCCGGACGGTCGACACCCTGCGAGAGCACCACCCAGGGCCCTGTGATGCTCGCGTTCAGCCGCTCGCTCGCCTCCCGCTGGGCGGCCGCGTCGCCGGTGCCCGACATCGGCACCTGGACCTTGTAGAGACTCTGGCCGGATGGGGACAGCTCGGCGGCGGCCTCGCGGATGGCGACGTCCAGGTCCCAGGTGCCGGCGTCCAGCTCCTCGGGCGTCGCTCGGACCACCGGCTCCAGCACCGACAGCACACCGCGAGCGCGGCACTCGGCGACGAACCGATGCACGAGCTGGACGCGCTGCTCGCGCTTGGCGTCGCGACGCCAGATGACGAGCAGCTTCAGCGCCGAGACGCCGTCGAGGTCCGTCTCGGTCAGCACGACCTCGTCAAGCGCGGTCTCCTCGACCGGACCGCCGTCCTCCTGGGTGAGGTCGTCGGCGGCCAGGATGAGGCCGGTGCCCGACGGCAGCGTGTCGCGGACCGCCTCCCAGCCGAAGTGCCGGTCGATCAGGAAACCGGATGCCAGCGGGCCGAGCGCCGCGGCGACGTCCAGCTTGAAGCGGATGAGGACGTCGTCGGCCGGTCGTCCGGCGCCGGCGAGGTCGAACATGTGGCGGAGGCTCTCGCGCTGATCCATCGCGACCATCGCAAGGGCGCCGGTCGTGCGGGCGATGGCGTCGAGGTCGAGTGCGGGACGGGAGGCGGTGTCGGTCATGCGGGTTCCTTGCTTCGGAGCGTCGCCGCCTCCACGAAGGCGTCCAGCAGGGCCGGATCGCCCGCGGAGGCGACGCTGTCGGCGCTGCCCGTATCGTGCGGGCGCACGGGCAGCGAGGTCGTGAGGCCGGCCACGCGGTGCGCGGCGAGCAGGGCGGCGCCGGTGGCCACCGGCTCGGCGGCGTCGACACGGCGCAGTCGGCCGGGGAGGAGGCGCTGCTTGAGGCGCCACCAGGCGGCGTTAGCGGCTCCGGGGCCGCCGAGCACGGTGAGGTCGAGATGACGCGCGCCGGTGAGTCCGGTCTGGGCCGCGTCCATCCAGGCGAGCTGGAGGGCGAGACCGGTCAGGACGGCGGTGAGCGTCGCGGCGGGGTCGGCGAGCGGGCCGGAGGAGTCTGCGGCCCGCTGCACCAGGCGGACGGAGGCCGTCCGGTCCGGGGCCGGGGACTGGCGACCCCGCAGGTAGGGGAGGAGGAACGTGTCGAGCGGACCGTCCGCGAGCGACCGGGCGCCCTCGAGCGCGGCGTGCCGGTCGGCACCGGGGATGAGCTCGGCGAACGCCCACTCGACCAGCCCCCCGGCCGTCGGATTGCCGGCCAACACCGTCTCGTACCGGCCGTCGACGCTCCGGGCGAGGCTCATCCCCTGGCGCCGGGCGGCATCGCGCGGCACACGCGCGGCGATCCGGAGCAGGGCCTCGGCGGTCCCGACGGAGTCGGCCGCGTCTCCCGGCTCGCGCACGCCGGCGGCCCAGGCGCCGACCGCGTGGTCGTGTCCGGCCGCGACCACGGGGATGCCCGCCGGCAGGCCGAGGGCGGCGGCCGCGTCCGCAGCGAGCGGGCCGGCGGTCTCCCCCGGGAGCGCCACCCGCGGGAAGCGGTCCGCCGTCAGCCCGACCAGCCCGACGAGGTCGCGGTCGAACTCGCGCGCGAGCGTCTCGCCCGGCGCCGGAAGCCGGTAGGCCATGGTGCGGGCAGCGAGCGTGTGGTCGGTCACCGCCTCGCCGGTCAGCGCCGCGATCACCAGCGCGTCGACGCCGAGCCAGCGGGCGTCGTCGAGCCGCGCATCCTGCTGGTCGGCCAGCCGCTGCCAGTGCACCAGCGGAGACTTGCGCGGCGCGGGCACGCCGGTCGCCTCGTAGAGGGCCTCGGCCCCGGTGGCCGCGACGAGCGTGTCGGCGGTGCCCGTGTCGCCGTCCGCCCAGCGCAACAGCTCGCCGCGGGGATGCCCGTCCGGTCCGGCGAGCGAGCCGGTCTCGCCCATCGACGCGACGCCGATGGCGACGATCGGATGCGGGCTGTCGGTCACCACGTCGCGCGCCGCCTGGAGGACCACCGATTGGAGCGCCGCGCCCGACGACGGCGTCGGCACCGACAGCGTCCTCTCCTCGCGCACGCCGTCACCGAAGACGGCCAGCACCACCTTCGTGTTGGTGGTGCCGACATCCACGCCGAGAGCGGCGAGAGGAGCGGAGGTCACGGACTCCATTCTGTTCACTTCCGAACATTCGCGTCAAGATTTGTCCGTTTGTTGACAAGCGCAGCGAGCAGCCGGTTGGATGGACGCCGTGCGCTACACCGATGCCCCCGCCCGCCGCGACGAGCTGCTCCGACGGCTGTCCGTCGAGGGCTACGTGTCGTCGTCGCGCGTCGCGGAGCAGCTCGGCGTCTCCGAGATGACCATCCGGCGCGACCTGCGCCAGCTCGAGGCCGACGGTCTCGCCCGGCGCGTCGTGGGCGGCGCCAGCCTCCCGAACCTCGGCCACGGCCGGCCTTTCGACGAACGCGCCGTGACTGGCGGCGCCGAGAAGCGCTCCATCGCCGAAGCCTGCCTCGACCTGCTCGACGGAGCGGTCACCGTGGCCCTCGACGCCGGGACGACGGTCGCCGGCCTGGCCGGGATGCTGCACGCGGGCACCACGATCATCAGCCACTCGGCGCCGGTCATAACGGCGGCGATCGACCGCGACGACGTGGAGCTCGTCGCCGTCGGCGGCGTCTACCAGGCCGAGACCCGCAGCTTCGCCGGCGCCACCGCCCGGCGCACCATCGCCGACTACTCGATCGACGTCGCGGTGCTGTCGGCGACCGCGGTGGACACGCGCGGCATCCTCTGCGCCAACGCGCTCGACGCGGAGCTCAAGCAGGAGCTGGCCCGCGCCGCCCGCACGACCGTGCTGCTCGTCGACCACTCGAAGCTCGGCGCCCGGGCCCCGATCCGCGTGGGGGGGCTCGACCTGGTGGACGCGATCCTCACCGACGCGGGCGCCGATCCCGACGACGTCCGCACGCTGCGCGAGGCCGGTGCGACCGTGATCGTCGCCGGGGAGCCGTTCGACCCGACCCTGCTCTCCGGTCGCGCGCAGACCCCCGCATCCGACGAGCCGGGGGTCGGCGTCTCGTGATGCGGCTCGGCGCCGTCGCCGACGACGTCACCGGCGCCTGCGACCTCGCGGGCCGCGTCGTCGAGGCGGGACTCCCCGCGACCGTCCTGCTCGGGACGCCCGATGACGCTCCCGGCGACCTGTTCGAGGCCGGCTCGGGATGCACTGTCGTCGCGCTCAAGGTGCGCACCGCGCCGGACGCCGAGGCGGCATCCGCCTCCGGCGCGGCGGCCCGCTTCCTCCTCGATGCCGGCGCGACGCAGCTCTACCAGAAGTACTGCTCGACCTTCGACTCCACGCCGTCCGGCAACATCGGTCCGATCGCCGACGCGCTGGCATCCGCGGTGGGGACGACCGCGACCATCGGCACCCCGGCGACACCCGGCGCCGCCCGCACGCAGTACCAGGGGACGCTGTTCGTCGACGGCGTGCCGCTCGCGGAGTCGCCGATGCGCGACCATCCGCTGACGCCGATGCGCGACTCCGACCTCGTGCGCCTGCTGTCGCCGCAGACCCCGGCGCCGGTCGGGCTGGTGCGCTGGCAGGACGTCCAGCGCGGGGCACAGGCGGTGGCCGCGCTGGTCGATGCCGGACACGTGCTCGTGGATGCGCTGACCGAGACCGATCTGGACGTCATGGCCGAGGCGATCGGCCGAATCGCGGCCGAGCGACCCATCGTCGCGGCAGGTGGCGCGGGCGTCGCGACCGCGCTGGCCCGCGCCGCGGTGACCTCGGACCCCGAGATCGCGCCCCCCACCGCGACGCTTCCGCGCGTCCCGCTCACCGGCCGCCTCATCCTCGCCGGCAGCGCCTCGGCCGCCACGCGCAGCCAGATCGCGGCCTTCCGCGGCGAGCGCCACATCCTCGACCCGCTCGAGCTCGCCCGCGGCCCGCACGCGCTGACGCGGATCCGGGATGCGCTGGCCGCGCACGTCGACCCGCTCGCGCCGGTCCTCATCCACGCCTCTCCGGAGGTGGCCGCCGCCCAGGCCGCGCTCGGCCCCAATCGTGCCGCCGCGCTCCTCGAGGACGCGCTCGCGGAACTGGCCGCCTTCGCGGTCCACGAGCTCGGACGCAGCCACCTCCTCATCGCGGGCGGCGAGACCTCGGGCGCGGTGACCGCGCGGCTCGGACTCTCCCGGCTCCGCATCGGCGCGCAGGCGGCACCGGGCGTGCCGTGGGCCGTGTCGTCCTCGGACGCCGGCGACGGGCCGCGCCCTGTCGCCGTCCTGCTCAAGTCGGGCAACTTCGGCGGCCCCGCCCTGTTCACCGACGCCTGGGAGGTTGCGCCGTGACGACCATCCGCACCGAGGCCGAGGCCCGCGCCGCCATCGTCCGCGCCTGCCGCCACCTGTCGGCGGCGGGGCTCTCGCCCGGCAGCTCCGGCAACGTCAGTGTCCGCGTCGGCTCGCGCATCATCGCCACGCCCACCGGGTCGTCGCTGCGGGCGGTCGCCGAGGACGAGCTGGCCGCCACGCCGGCGGACCAGGAGGGCGTGCCGCGTCCCACGAAGGAGCTCCCGCTCCACGCCGCGATGTACGCCGCGCACCCCGCCGCGACCGCGGTCGTCCACCTCCACTCGCCGCACGCGACGGCGATCGCGTGCCTGCCCTCGGGGGACAGCGGGTATGCGCCGCTGCCGCCGCTCACGCCCTACCGGGTGATGCGGCTGGGCGATGTGCCGCTCGTGCCCTACGCCCCACCGGGCAGCGCCGAGTTGGCCGCAGGCGTGGCAGCCGCCGCACCCGGGCATCCCGTGCTGCTGCTGGCGAACCACGGGCCGGTCGTCGCCGCCGCCACGCTCGACGCGGCGATCGACCTGGCCGAGGAGCTCGAGACGGCCGCCCAGCTGACCCTGTTGCTGAAGCAGGCGCCCGCGGTCGCGCTCGACGCCGCCGCCGTCGCGGCGCTCACGCCGCCGGGCCGCTGAGCCGCCTCCCCCTTCTCTCTCACCGCTCGATCCCCCAGGAGCACCCACGATGTCCAGCGTCCGCGCTGCCCCCCGTCGCCGCCGCGCACCCCGCGCGGGGCGCGCATCCCCTCCGTCCGCCCTGACGAGAAGCACCTGTCGTCCGTGCCGCGGTTCCTGCTCTGGCAGGCGGCACGCCAACCCGCGACCCTCAGCGCCGGCGTGCTGTTCGGCGTCGTGTGGATGCTGTGCCAGGCGGTCTGGCCGTACCTGCTCGGCCGCGCGGTCGACGAGGGCGTCTCCGGCGACCCGTCCGCCCTGTGGACCTGGTGCGGCGCGCTGCTCCTCGTCGCCGTGATCCAGGCGGTCACCGGGATGCTGCGCCACCGGATGGCCGTGTCCAACTGGCTGCGGTCGTCGCTCGGCGTCGCGCGGCTGATCGGCTACCACTCGGCCGAGACCGGACCGGCCATCACGGCGACCACCTCGTCGGGCGAGATCGTCGCGACCGTGAGCACCGACTCCCTCCGCCTCGGGGCGATGTTCGACGTGACTGCACGGCTCGGCGGCGGCGTCGTCGCATTCGTCGCGGTGTCGGTCATCATGCTCAACGCCTCCCTCCCGCTCGGCCTCGCCGTGGTGATCGGCGTGCCCGCCGTCGCGCTCGTGCTCGCGCTGCTGCTGCGTCCGCTCCGGACACGCCAGGCGGTGTGGCGCGAGGAGGCCGGCGGCCTGACGACGCTCGGCGCCGACACCGTGGTGGGCCTGCGCGTGCTGCGCGGGATCGGCGGCGAGCACGAGTTCGTCGACCGCTACGCGACGCAGTCGCGGCGGGTGCGCGCCGCGGGCGTCGGGGTCGCGAAGACACAGAGCTGGCTCGATGGGCTCCAAGTGCTGCTGCCCGGCGCCTTCCTCGTGTTCATCGTCTGGTTCGGCGCGCACCTGGCGCTCGACGGCACCATCACCCCCGGCCAGCTGACGGCGTTCTACGGGTACGCGACCTTCCTGGTGCTCCCGCTGCGCACGGCGGTCGAGGCGGCGCAGACCTTCACCGCGGGCGTCGTCTCGGCGCGACGGGTGCTGTCGGTCCTGCGCACGCAGCCTGCCGCCCGCGACGCCTCCGAGCCGGCCGAGGCGCCCGCGTGGGGTTCTGCCATCGAGGACCTCGCGTCCGGCGTCGTCATCGAGCCCGGCCGGTTCACCGCCATCGTCGACGCCGACCCGGATGAGGCGGCCGGCATCGCGACGCGCCTCGGCCGTTTCGACGACAGCGTCCACGACGAAGCGCCCGTGCTCTGGGGCGGCGTCGACCACACCCGCGTCCCGGTGCGGGAGGTCCGGGAGCGCATCGTGGTCAACGACGCCAACCCGCACCTCTTCGGCGGTCGGCTGCTCGACGGGCTGGACACCCTGCCGATCCGCGACGCGGAGTACACGGACACCTCCACCGGACGACTGCGCCGGGTCTCCGCTGCGCTCGATACCGCGGCGGCGAGCGAGACCGTCGAGGCGCTGCCGGAGGGCGTGCACGAGCGCGTCGCCGAGCGCGGCCGGACCTTCTCCGGCGGCCAGCGACAGCGGCTCAGCCTCGCCCGCGCGCTGCTCACCGACGCCGAGGTGCTGGTGCTCATCGAGCCGACGAGCGCGGTGGACGCGCACACCGAGGCGCAGATCGCCGAGCGGCTGCGCCAGGCCCGCGACGGCCGGACCACGGTCGTGGTGACCGCCAGCCCGCTGCTGCTCGACCGGATGGACACGATCGCCGTCGTCCGGAAGGGCCGCGTCGTCGGGACCGGCACCCACCAGTCCCTGCTCCGCGAGGACGACGACCTCGGCGACCTCTACCGGGCGATCGTCTCGCGGACCATCAGCGCAGCCGAGCCCGCCGACGGCGAGGAGCTCGACGCCGCGTGGACCGGCTCGATCGACGCCCTGTGGACGGCCACCCACCCGGTGACCGCGCAGCGCCCGGCCGGCGACCGCAAGCGCACGAAGAAGAACAAGAAGAAGAAGGCGAAGAAGGGGACGGACGATGCTGCTTCCGATCGCTAGCACCGCGACCGTGCGGGCGACCGGCGCCCGCCTCATCCGGCAGCACCGCGGCGGCCTCTCGGTCGTGCTCGTGCTGCACACGCTCGCCGCCGTGGCCGGCCTCGCGGGTCCCGCGCTCATCGGCCTCATCATCGACGGCATCACCGGCGGCAGCCTGTCGTCCGCGGCATCGACACCATCGCCCTAGTGCTCCTCGGCGCGATCGTCTGCCAGGCCGTCCTCATCCGCTTCGCGCAGCGGCAGTCGATGATCCTCGGCGAGGGCGTGTTCGCGCAGCTGCGGGAGGAGTTCCTGGCGACCGTCGCGCGGCTCCCGCTCTCGACGGTGGAGGCCGCCGGGACCGGCGACCTGCTCGCCCGCACGACCAACGACATCCAGTCGGTCGCCCAGACGGTGCGGTTCGGCGTGCCGCGCATCCTCGTCGCGGCGGTGACCGCGGTGCTGACCGTGGTCGCGGCGTTCCTGGTGAGTCCGCCGGTCGCCGTCGCCATGTTCGCCGGGGTGCCCATCCTGGTGTTCGCCGCGCGGTGGTACCTCCGGCGCTCCGGTCCCGGCTACCAACGGCAGCTCGCGTCGTACGCCACCCTCGGCGGCACGATCAGCGAGACCGTGGACGGCGTCCGCACGATCGAGGCGCTGAGCCTCGCGCCCGCGCAGCGCACGAAGATCGACGCCGCCCTGCGGGAGCGCCGCGAGTCCGAGTGGTACACGCTGTGGCTGCGCTCGTGGTTCTTCCCGAGCACCGACATCGCCTTCCTCCTGCCGGTCATCGTCGTGCTCGCCTGGGGCGCCTACCTCGTCGGTGCGGGCGTGGTCGGGATCGGAGCCGTGACCGCCGTCGCGCTGTACGCCATGCAGCTCGTGTCGCCGGTCGACGAGCTGATCAGCTGGCTGGACGAGATCCAGGTCGGCACGACCGCGCTCTCGCGGATCATCGGCGTGGCCGACGTGCCCGAGGACCGCCACGCGACCGGCGAGCAGCCGGCCGACGAGCACGTCGTCGCGGCGGACGTCCGCTACTCCTACCGCGAGGGCACCGAGGTGCTGCACGGCGTCTCGCTCGACCTCGCCGTCGGCGAGCGGCTGGCGATCGTCGGCCCGTCCGGATCCGGCAAGTCGACGCTGGGCCGCCTGATGGCGGGGATCACCGAACCGTCCGGCGGCCGCATCACCGTCGGCGGCGTGCGGTTGGTCGACCTCCCGCTCGACGACCTGCGCAGCCACGTCGCCCTCGTCACGCAGGAGCACCACGTCTTCGTCGGCACCATCGCCGAGAACCTGTCGCTCGCGAAGCCCGGCGCCGGACGCGACGAGCTGGCCCGCGCCCTCCGGGTCGTGGATGCGCTGCGCTGGGTCCGCTCGATGCCGAAGGGCCTCGACACGGTCGTCGGCTCGGGAGGGGTCGTCCTCACCCCGGCGCAGGCGCAGCAGCTCGCGCTGGCTCGGCTCGTACTGCTCGACCCGCACACGCTCATCCTGGACGAGGCCACCTCGCTGCTCGACCCCACCGCCGCGCGGGACCTCGAGCGGGCGATGAACCGCGTCCTCGAGGGACGCACGGTCGTGGCGATCGCTCACCGCCTCCACACCGCGCACGACGCCGACCGGATCGCGGTGGTGCGCGACGGGCACATCGACGAGCTCGGCAGCCACGAGGAGCTGGTGGCCGCGGGAGGCGCGTACGCCGAGCTGTGGTCGTCGTGGCACGGGGGCGGCCGGTGAGCGGACTCGCGTGGCGCGGCGTCGTCGAGGGCTTCTACGGCGAGCCGTGGTCGCACGCCGATCGGCTCACGTGGTTCGAGCGCGGGGGCGCCATCGGGCTGAACCACTACCTGTACGCACCGAAGGACGACCCCTGGCACCGCGACGCGTGGCGCGAGCCGTACCCGGCCGACCGCCTCGCCGCCCTCGCGCGGCTGAACCACGAGGCGGCCGCGCGCGGCGTCCGCTTCGTCTACGCGATCTCGCCCGGGCTCTCGATGAGGTTCGACGAGGACGCCGAGCACAAGGCGCTCGCGGCCAAGTGCCGACAGCTGCTCGACGCGGGTATCCGGTCGTTCGCGCTGCTGTTCGACGACGTGCCGATGGACGATCCTGAGGCGCTCGGACGCGCGCACGGCGCCACGGCGGCGCGGTTCCAGGAGGCGTTCCTCCGGCCTGCGGGGATCGACGAGCCTGTGCTGTTCTGCCCCACCGACTATGCGGGACTCGCGCGCACGCCCTACCGCGTCGGGCTCTCGGAGACGCTGCCCGTCGACGCGCGGGTGCTGTGGACCGGCCCCGACATCGTCGTCGGCGCGGTGACCGCCGACGATGTCGCGCAGGCCGCGCGCAGCTTCGGCCGCGACCTCGTGCTCTGGGACAACTTCCCGGTGAACGACTTCGACCGCTCCCGGCTGTTCCTCGGCCCGCTGTCCGGGCGGGAGGCGGCACCGGGTCTGGTCGGCATCGTCGCGAACCCGATGGTGGAGGCCGCGCCCTCCCGCTTCGCGCTGGATACGGTCGCGGAGTGGGCGGCGGATCCCGCTGCCTACGATCCGGCCACAGCGGCTTCGCGCGCGTACGCGGCGGTTGCCGGGACCGACGCCGGCCTGCGCACGCTCGTGGACGCGTGCAGCGCGTGGCCGCCCGGTGCACCGCGCTGGCCGCGACTCGACGACCTTGTCGCGACGGAACGCTGGCGCGAGGCGGCGGACCTGCTCGCCCGCCTGGCCGACACCCACCCCGGGCCCACGACGCCGGCCGACCTCGCCGCGCAGCTCGCGCCGTGGATCGCCGCGGCGCGAGCGGCCGGAGCCTCGGGCGTACTCGCCTGCCGCGTGCTCGCCGGCGACGAGCCGGCAGCGAGCGCCGACCGCCTCCTCGCCGCCCGCCGGGCCCTCGAGGCCGAGTTCGCCGACGTCGCGCGCGGCGCCGTGCTCGCCCTCGTCGATACGGCCCTCGAGGGCCTCGGCGTCGCGCCGCACCGCCTGCTGGGCGACGGCGCTCTCATCGCCGTCCTCACCGGCGCGAACCCCGCGCCGGGCGACCGTGAGCTGGTCGAATTCCTCGGCGGGGCCGGGATGCGTGCGCAGCTCGGCGACGATCCGGATGCCGACCTGATCATCGTCACACGCCAGGCATCCGAGGCGGTCGCGCGCGCCGCGGGCTTGCGCCCGGTGCCGCTGCTCGCGTGGGCGCACCTCGTGCCGCTGGGTCTGGCTTCCGCCGCCGCCGTCCCGCTCTCGGTGGACCGCGTCCACATCGCCGACCCCGCGCATCCGGTAGCCGCCGGGCTGTCCGGGGAGGTCGTCGTCTACCGCGGCCGGTCGAAGCTGACCGTCGCCGATCCGTCCGTGGAGACGGCGGTCGTCGCGCGCGAGCCGGAGTCGGGGCGGGCCGTCATCGGCCTGACGCCCGCCGGCGCGCGGATGGCCGACGGGACCGTGGCACCCGCCGCGCGCGCCACGTTCTTCCTTGCCGCCGACGGGTTCGCGCCGTGGCTGGTGACGCCGGAGGCGCGCTCGCTGCTGCTCGCGACGATCCGGGAGCTGCTCGGCTGACCCCGGCTGCCGGACCTCGGGCGGGCAGCGCGGCGCAAGCGGCCTAGAGTTAGGCATGTAATGGCTGAGCTTCCTCCCGCATCCCTGTCCGACCAGCCCGAGCCCGTCGTCGTCACCAGCGACACCGGCATCGGCGTGCGCCGGTTCGTCCGCGACGACATCGTGCTCCGAAAAGGGCTTTACACGCTGGTCAGCGGCCCGTTCACGCCGCGGGAGTCGATGATCGAGGACCTCCTCGCCGTGCGCGACGCCCTCGACGAGGCGCGGCTGGAGTACCTGCTGGTCCGCGACGACGACAACCGTCTGATCGTCGCCCTCGACCGCCGCAACCGCAAGCAGGCGGCCGTCGCGCTCGCGGAGGCGTTCGCCGACGAGCCGTTCTACGCGCGCAGCATCGACCCCGAGAAGGGCACCGACGACGGCGACCTCCTCATCGCCGACGGACGCCTCTCGCGCCGCAAGGCCGACATCCTGCGCATCTACCGCCCGCGCCTGGAGCCGATCGGCCGTCTCCGCTACGGCGCCGACACCGCGTTCCAGCTCGAGTTCTGGAAGTTCGGCGACGACGAGATCACCGCGCCGTGCCCCAACGCGCTGATGCGTCCGCGACTCCCCCGCAGCGAGGCCGTCGAGGCCGAGGTCGAGCTGTACGGTCGGCGCTGGCGCACGCTGCAGCACATGTTCGACCCGCTCTCCAGCGACGTCGCCTTCGACATCGACATCGTGTTCTCGTGGGTCGACGGCTCCGACACCGAGTTCCAGCGCCGGCGCGCGGCCCGGATGGCGTCGTACGTGGTCGGCGAGGGCGACGACAACGAGGCCCGCTACCGGCAGATCGACGAGCTCAAGTACGCGCTCCGCAGCGTCCACATGTTCGCGCCGTGGATCCGCAACATCTACATCGCGACCGACTCCCCCGTGCCGCCATGGCTGGATGCGCAGCACCCGCGCATCCACATCATGCGGAGCGAGGACTTCTTCTCCGACCAGTCCGGCCTGCCGACGCACAACTCGCACGCCGTCGAGAGCCAGCTGCACCACATCCCGGGGCTGTCGGAGCACTTCCTGTACTCCAACGACGACATGTTCATCGGGCGGCCGCTCTCACCCGACGTGTTCTTCTCGCCGGGCGGCGTGACCAAGTTCGTGGAGGCGGGCACGCGCATCGGCCTCGGCGAGACCGACCCGACACGGAGTGGGTTCGAGAACGCGGCGCGCGTCAACCGCCGCCTGCTCTGGGAGCGGTTCGGCGCGGTCACCACTCGGCACCTGGAGCATTGCGCGGCGCCGCTGCGGATCAGCGTGCTGCGCGAGATGGAGCAGGAGTTCCCCGAGGACTTCCGCCGGACGGCGACGAGCCCGTTCCGCTCGGCGACCGACATCTCGGTGACGAACTCGCTGTACCACTACTACGCGCTGATGACCGGCCGCGCGGTGACGCAGACGCAGGCGAAGGTGCTCTACATCGAGACGACGCTGCGCCAGGCGCCGGACATGATGCGCCGCCTGCTCAAGAAGCGCGACCAGGACATGTTCTGCCTCAACGACGGCTCCAAGCCCGAGATCGACCCCGAAGAGCGCACGCAGATCGTGACCGACTTCCTCGAGCGCTACTTCCCGTTCCCCGCCCCCTGGGAACTCCCCACCTGACCCCGCCCGACTCGGTCAGGCGAGGATGCTGATCGGCTCCGTCGGGGCCTCGCGGCGGGCGGCCGGCGGGATGCGGATGCCGTCGGCGGCCAGCCGGCGCGCCGACTCCTCCGCGTCGATGTAGTCGAGCGCCGGGTACTGGCCGAGCGGCACGACCGAGTGCAGCACCGTGTTCGGGTAGACGTGCACGAGGTTGAACGCCGCGGCGCCGTCGCGGCCGCGCGTGCCTCCGACGGGAACGTTGAGGTCCTGCGTGTAGCAGCTGGCCGACGCGACCGACACCGGGATGCCGGCGAACATCGCCGTCGACGAGTAGTGCAGGTGACCGGCCAGGATGCTGCGCACGTCGCTGCCCTCGAGCACCTCGCGCAGCTGGGACTGGTCGCGCAGCTCCACCGACACCGCGAGGTCGAGCACGCTCGGGATGGGCGGGTGGTGCATCGCGAGGATGGTGCCCTCGGGCGCCGCGGTCGCGAGTTCCGCCGCCAGCCAATCGAGCTGCGACTCGCTCACATCGCCGTAGTGGCGACCGGGGACGGTGGAGTCGAGCACGATGATCCGCAGGCCCCCGATCCAGTACACGTCGTCGACCGGCGAGACGTCGGGCAGCTCGTCGCGCAGGCCCTCGCGGAACGCCGCGCGCTCGTCGTGGTTGCCCATCACCCAGATGACGCGGGCGCCCATCCGCTCGGCCGCCGGATCGACGAGTGCACGGATGCGCTGATACGCGTCGGGCTGACCGCGATCGGCCAGATCGCCCGTGAACACGATGGCCTCCGGGCGCCCGCCGGACGCCTCGACCTCGTCGAGCAGGGCACGCAGGTGGTGCTCGCTGTCGACGGAGCCGTAGAGGCGTTCGCCACCCGCGAGCAGGTGGGTGTCGCTGATGTGCAGAAGGAAGTGGTCCGGCCGCGGGTACTCCGCGATTCGCGTCTTCACGGGGATATCTCACCACCCCGATCTGAACGCGCCGTGAACGGACGCGGTGTGCCGCCTGGATCGGCGGGATGCGCGTTCCACGTCTCCACCCGCACAGGGATGCCCGCCGACGCCGCCAGCCGCCGTGATTCTCCGGGCAGCAGGGGACGCGGATCGCCGCTCACGGACAGGATGCCGGGCTGGACGGACGGCCGCGCATCCACCACCCGAAGCGTCAGAGCGGCCACCCCACCGGTATTGCGGACCACCACCGTCCCGTCCTCCTCGCGGCCCGTCGCGAGGGTGGGCGCGGGCACGTCGAACAGGGCGGCGAAGTCGGACGTCGCCGTCGCGATCATCCGTTCGAGGTCGATCACAGCGTCAGCATGCCGCCATTCGCCCTCCCAGAGAAAGACCCCGTTCAGGGCGCTGACCGGCACCTCCAGGGTCCCGACCGGGATCGGATAGCCGACCGACGGCGCGACGACCACCTGCTCTGCCAGCACCGACCCGTCGAGCGAGCGGGCACGCAGCACGACGGTCGATTCGGCCCCGACCGGGTCCTCCGCCCACAGCCACGCCTCGACCGACGCGGAGGCCTCGCCGGCCCACACCGCTCGCGACACCTTCAGCGTCACGCGGCGCCGCTCGAACGCGCGCGCCACCGCGAAGAACGCCGGCTTCGGGTCGCCGCGGAAGTCGACCGCCGCGGTGCACCACGCGTTCGGGAAGCTCTCGTTCAGCTGCCACGGCAGCACCATGCTGCAGCGCGGCGAGCGCCGCCGGTCCGCCTCCACCGCGTACTGCAGCCCGGTCGCCTGGAGCAGCTGGGAGGCGCGGTTCAGGGTCTCGAGCGTATCGGGGCGACCGCCGAACAGCTCCACCACCTGGTCGGCGTTGTTCCACCACTCGCCGAGGTGCCGGTAGACCGGGTTGGTGCGGTCGGCGGGCCAGCGGTCGTCCGCGGGGACGAGCGCCTCGAGTGATCGCAGGTTCGTCATCCCCTCGACGCCGAACTCGGTGTGGGCGAGGCTCGTCCCGGCGTTCGCGAGCGTGTACTGCCCGACGAGTCCCTGGTGCTCCCACGGCCCGTGCACGTCGTGCTGACCGTCCGGGTCCGCGTGGATGCGGTCGAGCCGGTTGTGGAACTCCGGCCCCGTCGGCGACGTCGGCAGCCAGCCGCGGTCCGGGTCGAGGCGGCCGACGGTCTCGGACAACGCCGCGAGCACCGGCGACCGGTCGTCGGAGAGCGGGACGCCGGCCTCGTCGAGCTCGTTCCCTCCGCCCCAGAGGAGCAGCGACGGATGGTGCGCCCGCGTCGGCACCAGCGCCTCTGCCTCCGCTCGCATCAGGGCGACGAACGCGGCGTCCGTGCTCGGTGCGCTCTGCATCCCGGAGCTCGATTGCGAGAACTCCTGCCACACCAGCAGGCCGAGGCGATCGCAGGTGTCGTAGAAGTGCTCGGTCTCGATCAGCCCGCCGCCCCAGACGCGCATCAGGCGAGCGCCGGACGCGGCGGCCAGCTCGAGCAGGTGCTCCACCTTCGCCTCGTCGATCGAGCCGAAGAGGGTGTCGGCCGGGGTCCAGTTCCAGCCGACCAGGTCGACCGGCCGTCCGTTGACGACGGCGGTGTACGGGAGGGATCCGGCCGGAGCGCCGGGATTCGGCACCAGCTCCGCGGTGCGGAAGCCGACCGTGCGAGTGGTCGCGTCGGCGTCCCCGAGCGCGACCGTCACCTCGTAGAGCGGCTGGCCGCCGACGGTGTTCGGCCACCACAGCTCCGGGTCCGGGATGCGCACCTCCGCGGCCCCGTCGGACGCGGGGACGGACACCTCGGCGACCGCCCGCCCCTCCCGCGAGACGGTCACAGTGACGCCGTCGTCGTCGACGGCCCCCAACGGCGCCGCCCACGACACCTCCACCACACCGAGTGGTGACACCTGGTCGCCACTCGTCCCCGATGGGAGCATCGGCTCACCACTCGACGCCGTGAGGCGGGAGCGGACGACGACGTCGGCGAGCAGGGCGCGGGCGAATCGCACGCGAACGCCCTTCCACACTCCCTGGTGCCGCAGCCGCGGCGAGAAGTCCCAGCCGTAGCCGAGCCGCGGGGTGTGGACGCGCACGCGCTCCGTCCGCCCGACCTGCGGTTCCGAAACCGGCGCGGGATGCACGCGCAGTGCGAGCTTGTGCCGCCCCGCGGCCCGCTGCTCCGGCGTCAGCGCGAACCGGCCGCGGCGGTACAGCCCGTCGACCGAGCCGAGCCGCTCGCCGTCCCAGTACACGTCGGCGCCCGGGTCGACGCCGTCGAGCTCCAGCACCGCCACGCCCTCCGCAGCGGACGCGTCGAGGTCGACGGCGCGCCGATAGACCCACGACCGCTCGGCGACCCACTCGGACGCGCGGCTGTTCCGCCCCACCCGCGGGTCGGGCACCTCGCCGGCCCGGTGGAGGTCGTCGATCACCGCCCCCGGCACCCGCGCCGCCAGCCACCCGGGTGCCGCCGCGATCGCCGCGGACGCCTCCGCCACGTTGTTGCCGGCCTCCGGCAGCGGTGCCCCGAGGTACCACTCGGCGGTGTCGCCGAGGGCCTCGCGGATGGTCCAGTCGTCGCCGTCGAGCGGCATCGTCGCAGTGCACACCCCTCGATCATGGCTGATCTGGGAACGATTCCAGAAATTCCGCCTAGAGTCTTTCGACTGCTCCGGAGCAGAAGATACGCTGGCCGGGTTCGCGCGCATCGAATTCATCTGGCAAGGAGGCCTTGACAGGCATGTCCCCCCATCTCGCTGTCGCAGCGATCGGCTTCTGGCACGTCCACGCGGGCGACTACGCGCGCAACGTCCAGCAGCACCCCGACACCACCCTCGTCGCCGTCTGGGACGACGACGCCGACCGCGGCCGCGCCGCCGCCGACGAGTTCGGCGTGGAGTTCGTCGCCGACCTCGACGAGCTGCTCGCGCGTCCGGAGCTCGACGCCGTCACCATCACGACGGCGACCGACCAGCACCGTGACGTCATCGGCCGCGCCATCGCGGCGGGCAAGCACGTGTTCACCGAGAAGATCCTCGCCCCCACCGTGGCGGGAGCGGAGGAGCTGGTCGACCTCGCCCGCGAGGCTGGCGTCGCGCTCGTCGTCTCGCTCCCGCGCCTCTACGACGACTACACGGTCGCCATCGAGCGCGTGCTCGACGAGGGGACGCTGGGCGAGCTCACCTACTCGCGGGTGCGGCTGGCGCACGACGGCTGGGTCGCCGGCTGGCTGCCCGAGCGGTTCGCCGATCCGGACGCCGCGATCGGCGGCGCCCTCACCGACCTCGGCTGCCACCCGGCCTACCTCACCCGGCTCTACCACCGGGCCGAGCCGCTCAGCATCTCAGCGAGCTACGGCAGCGTCACCGGGCGCGCGGTCGAGGACAACGCGGTGGTCACGGCCGCCTTCCCCGGCGGTCGACTCGGCGTCTTCGAGGCGAGCGTCGCCACCACCCCGGGCGCCTTCACCGTGGAGCTGCGCGGGACGCAGGCCACGCTGACGTTCGGCTTCGGCGGCGAGCGCCTGCTCGCCAAGGGCGGCGCGTTCGGGAGGACTGGCAGGAGCTCCCGCTCCCCGAGCCGCGGCCGGGCGCCTTCGCGCAGTGGGTGCAGCACATCCACGACGGCACGACCGCCGACGACAACCTGCGTCACGCCGTCGAGCTGACCCGCACGATCGTCGCCTCCAACGAATCGGCCGCCTCCGGTCGCGTCGTCGAGCTCGCCCCCGCACCGGTCGCCTGACCCCTTTTCTCTCACCTTCTTCCTCTGAGGAGCACGTTCACCATGTCCACTGACACCATCCGCATCGGCCTCATCGGAGCAGGCGGCATCGCCGGCGCCCACGTCGCCGGGTACCTGCGCAACCCCGAGACGGTCACCTTCGCCGCCGTCGCCGACCCGGTCCGCGCGTCGGCGGAGAGCCGCGCGGGCGACTCCGGCGCCGCGATCTACGCCGACTACGCGACCATGCTCGCCGAGGCCGACATCGATGCCGTCGACATCTGCCTGCCTCACCACCTGCACAAGGACGCGATCGTCGCCGCCGCCCGTGCGGGCAAGCACATCCTGTGCGAGAAGCCGCTCTGCCTGAGCCCGGAGGAGGCCGCCGAGGTGGATGCCGCGGTCGCCGAGGCCGGCGTCACCCTGATGTGCGCGCACAACCAGCTGTTCCTCCCCGCCGTGGCGAAGGCGAAGGAGCTCATCGACGCCGGGGCGCTCGGCCGGATCTACGAGGTGCGCACAACCGACAGCTTCTTCAACGACTTCGACCCGTCGAACATGGGATGGCGTGCCCACGCCTCCACCAGCGGCGGCGGCGAGCTGATCGACACCGGCTACCACCCCACCTACCTGCTGCTGCATCTCGCGGGAGGTTCGCCGGT
Source organism: Leifsonia xyli (assembly GCA_001647635.1). Classification (NCBI taxonomy): domain Bacteria; kingdom Bacillati; phylum Actinomycetota; class Actinomycetes; order Micrococcales; family Microbacteriaceae; genus Leifsonia; species Leifsonia xyli. The sequence continues at coordinate 2,195,850 of CP014761.1, forward strand.
CGAGGTCACGGCGATGCTCGCGACGCACCGCCTGTCGTTCATGGAGGGCGAGGACTCCGCGCAGGTGCTCGTGCGCTTCGACAACGGCGTGATCGGCAGCCTGGTCACGAGCTGGGCGTACCAGCCGGCGGACGGCACCGAGAAGTTCTCGGTGGTCGGCGAGCGGGGCAGCCTGACCAGCGACGGCACGTCCCTCACCCTCCGCGGCCGCGGCGACGACGAACCGACCGTGTACGAGCTGGAGCCGGTGCACGAGTTCGGCGAGGAGATCGCCCACTTCGCGCGCAGCATCCTGGACGGGACGCGACCGCTGCACACGCAGAAGGAGGGCATCGAGGTGCTCGGCATCATCCTCGCCGCCTACGAGTCGGCGGAGCGCCGGACGATCGCGCCGGTCCGCTCCGCTCGCGAGCTGGTGACCGCGTCGGGCGAGTGACACCCAGGGGGCGTCTTCCCTGACGCGGGAATCGGGGGTATATCCAGCGGGCCTGCGCCGGAGTTACAGTTCGCACATGAGCATGCAGCGGACGGGGGCCCGCAGCGCACCGGAGCCCCACCGTCAAGATGATTTCGTCGCGGTCCCGTACCTGCGCCAGGGCCAGCTCATCTCCCTGATCCGATGGAATCTGGTCAACGGGGAGTGGAAGTACACCACCATCCTCGCCGAGTACCTCCATCGCGACGAAGGCTCGTGGTACCTCATCATCAACGGCAACCGCGCCCGGCTGGACCGATCGGAGTGGGCGATCTTCAACTGAGGTCGCCCACTCTCTGGGTACTCTGCCGATGTGACCCAGACCGAGAAGAGAGAGCGGACGGCGGAGCCTGAGCATCGCTGGCCCGCCGTGATCGCCACCATCGTCGCCCTCGCCGCCTACGCGTTCCTGCCGAGCGTCGTGCCGGCGATCGAGCGCTACGCGGTTGTCGGCATCTGCCTGCTCATGGTGATCGCCCTGGTGATCTACAACCCGCACCACCTGACGCGGGAGTCGGCGTGGTCGCGGCGCGCGGAGATCGCGCTCGCGATCTTCATCCTCGTCGCCAATCAGATCGCGTTCGCCGAGACGATCGTCCGGCTGCTCAACAAGAACGGGAACGGGTACGAGCTGCTGCTGGCCTCGCTGCAGGTGTGGGTCACGAACGTGATCGCGTACGCCCTCATTTTCTGGGTGCTGGACCGCGGCGGCCCGGTGGCGCGGGCGATGGTCCCGCGGCCGAAGCTGGCGCTGGCCGACTTCCGCTTCCCGCAGGACGAGGACCACGACGCGGTCGACGAGGTCGCCCGCGGGTCGAGCAAGAAGGCCGACTGGGTGCCGAACTACATCGACTACTTCTACTTCTCGCTGTCCAACTCGATGGCCTTCAGCCCGACGGACACCATGCCGCTCACGCACCGGGCGAAGCTCCTGATGGCGCTGGAGTCGTTCGCCGGCTTCGTCCTGCTCGCGCTGGTCATCGCCCGGGCGGTGTCCCTCATCGGCTGATGCGCACCATCCGGAGCACACGGGCCACGCGGGCGACCGCCGCGGCGATCATGGCCAGTGCCGTTCTGTGCCTGACCGCCTGCTGGGCGGAGAGCCCGCCGACGCCCGCTCCCTCCATCCCGGCAGGCCGGCAGTCCAAACCGGCAGCGAACTCGGGATGACGGGCGCCCACCGGTCCGAGCATCGTCTTCCGCAACACCGCCGCGGGCGCCGACTTCGGCAAGGTGTCGTCGGTCGCCCTGTCGGCGCCGGGTGGCGCGCGTACCGTCTCACCGCTCATCTGCGAGCGCGTCGCCGCTACCCGCAAGGCACTCTCCTGCCTGAGCCGGCTCGACACCGACCCGGTGGGGTATCGCGAGACGCTCTACGAGGCGGACGGATCCGAGAACGTCTTCTGGTCGCTCCCCGGGCCGCCGAGCCGCACGCGCCTGTCGCCTGACTCCCAGCTCGCGGCCTGGACCGGCTTCGTCGACGGGGAATCGTACGGGGGCGTCGCCTTCTCGACGCAGACGATCATCACCCGGGTGCACGGCACCTACTACGGCCCGCTCGACGCCTTCACTTTCCTGGTGGATGCGAAACCCTACGCCGCCGCCGACCTCAACTTCTGGGGCGTGACGTTCGCCGACGACGGCAACTCCTTCTACGCGACGGCCGCCTCCGCCGGACGCACGTGGCTGGTCCGCGGCAACCTCCGTGCGCGGACGCTCGTCGCGGTGCGCGAGGGCGCCGAGTGCCCGTCCCTGTCGCCGGATGGCACGCGGGTCGCCTACAAGAAGAACCTCGGCACGGTCGACGCTCCGCGGTGGACGCTCGCGGTCTACGACCTCGGGTCGAAGACCGAGACCGTCCTGCCGCTGAGGGGGAACGTGGACGACCAGGCGGAGTGGCTGGACGACCGGACCCTGCTCTTCGGCCTCCCGGTGGCCGGCTCCGACGGCGACTTCACCGTGTACTCGGCGCCGGCGGACGGTTCGGCGGCCGAGTCGCCGTTCCTCGAGCACGCGTGGTCGCCGTCGGTCGTTCACTGAACTCACCGGGGACCTCGCTGACCTGCGGGCTCCGACCGTCTTTGCCGCAGGACCGGACGCCTCACTCGCGGAGAGCACCATCGTCTGGACGAGGACGGCCGCCACGAACGCCACCACGACGACGATCCGACGCGTCGTCCTTCACGCCGAAGGATCGATCGCCCCGGCACCCCTCGGGCGCGACGAAGGTCGTGCGGTGCGTCGTACGTTCCGTCGGGATGCGTGGCGTCGCCGGCATCGCCCTCCTTCGCGGGCTCGCGTTTCACGTGTTCACCCACGTAGACGGAGGCGTCCACCGATCGTGACGCGAGTCGGCCAGAAGCGGCGGCGGCGGGAGCCGGCGGGTCCGTCATGCCCGAAAGGCGGGCCCGCCGACCTGCATCCGTCCCGCGCCGGATGAGGGGAGAGCAGCGGGGACGATGTCCTTGTATTGCAGCAGGTCCGAGGCGGTTGCGATAGACAGCGAGGGTGCCTACAGACGGCGCCAGTCATCCGACGTCAGGTGCGAGCCGGCCTGCGGACCCATCTGCAGCATCCCGCCATCGACCGCCCACGACGCGCCCGTGACGTAGGACGCTGCCGGCGAGGCGAGGAAGGCGATCACGGACGCGATCTCGCGCGCGTCTCCCGGACGGCCGAGCGGCACGCCGGGGCGGTGCACCTCGCGCGGGTCCTCGTCCTCGGCGTCGTTCATCGGCGTCGAGATCTCGCCCGGCGCCACCGCGTTGGCGGTGATCCCGTACTCGCCGAGCTCGAGGGCCAGGGTCTTCAACAGACCGCCGAGCCCGTGCTTCGCGGCGTCGTAGGCGGCGGACCCGACCCGCGGCTGGTGCTCGTGGACGCTCGTCACACCGATGATGCGGCCGCCGCGTCCTGCATCCACCATCCGCCTGGCCATGCGCTGGATGCAGACGAACGCGCCGTCGAGGTCGCCGCAGATGGTCTTCCGCCAGGTCTCCCAGTCGGTGTCGAAGAACATCGTGCCGCCGTTGATGCCGGCGTTGTTGACGAAGACGTCGCAGCCGCCGAGCTCGTCGGCCAGCCGGTCGACGACGTCCCCGCACGCGGGGGCGTCCGTGGTGTCCAGCTGAGTGACGACCGCGCGGCGGCCTTTCTCGCGCACGAGCCGCGCGGTCTCCTCCGCGCCCTCCTCGTCGGAGTGCCAGGTGATGCCGACATCCATGCCCGCCTCCGCGAGGGCGACGGCCGTGGCGCGTCCGATGCCGGAGTCGGACCCGGTCACGATGGCGGTGCGCGGGTCGGTGAGCTCGGGGTAGGTGTGATCGGCCATGTCCGGCACGGTGCACCCCATCCCGCCGCCGCGCAAGGGTGGTAGTCGTGGAGCCATGACCATCTCCGCAGTGCTCTTCGACGTCGACGGCACGCTCGTGGACTCCAACTTCCTGCACGTCGACGCGTGGAGCCGCGCGTTCGCCGAGATGGGCACGCCGGTCGACTCCTGGCGCATCCACCGGGCCATCGGGCAGGACTCCGCCCGGCTGCTGGAGCAGCTGGTCGGCGAGCGCGACGACGAGTGGATCACGCGCGCGAAGGACCTGCACTCGCAGCACTACACGGAGCAGTCGGGCCGCTTGCGCGCGTTCGCCGAGGCGGCGGACCTGCTGCGCCAGCTGTCGGGTCGCGGCATCCGGGTGGTGCTGGCGACGTCGGCGCCCGAAGACGAGCTGAAGATGCTGATGGACGTGCTGGATGCGGAGGACGCCATCCACGCGACCACGAACGCGGACGACGTGGCGACGGCCAAGCCCGAACCCGGCATCATCGAGGTCGCCCTGGATCGCGCCGGGGCTCAGCCGTCGGACGCGCTCTTCATCGGCGACTCGGTGTGGGACATGATGGCGGCCGCGCGGGCGCACGTGCGCTCCGCCGGTCTGCTCTCCGGCGGGGTCGGTCCGTCCGAGCTCTTGGAGGCGGGCGCGGTGTCGGTCTTCGACGACCCCGCCGACCTGCTGGCCCGCATTGACGGCGTGCTCAGCGGGCGCCGTTCCGCCTGAGCCCGGCCGGACGCCCTCTTGCCAAGCCGCAGCGCGCGGCGTTCCATAGGACCGACGGCCCAGGAGAGGAGTCGCCATGTCGGCGAGCGAGCTCGAGATGTCCAGCGTGCGGTACCCGTATCGGGACCGCATCTTCCACGTGGAGAAGAAGTCGCCGGGGGTGTGGGTCGTCCTCGACGAATCGCACGCCGAACTCGGGACGCTGGTGCGCGTCGCGGTCGAGGGCGAGGAGCACGAGCCGGTGTTCGGCGCCGTGCCGCCCGGGTACACCGAGACGCTGCACGAAGGGTCGGACTGGCGGATGCTGGTCGCCTCCCTCATCAACGAGTCGCTGGACGCGGAGACCGCGGCGACCGGGAACCAGGGCGAGGCATGACCATCCACCTCAACAAGAAGGCCCTCGAGCACGCCAGGAAGCTGGTCGAGCAGGGGAAGGTCGTCCACGACGAGCGCGACGACTGGAGCGAGCACGCACCCAGCGCCGACGACGAGAACCGCTTCATCGAGAAGAACGGCTGGGACGACTACGCGCTGTGGCACCTCGGTGAAGACCCGGACAAGTCCGAGGAGACGAAGGGCCGCTTCAGCTTCCCGTACGGCGATTTCTCGAAGGTGCACCGGTGTGCGGCCATCTCGTTGGAGAGCCGCGCAGCCCAGAACGACCACGACGACATCGCCCGCGAGACGAAGCGCCTGCTCGAGCTGATCGACGGGGAGTAGCGGCCGGGATACGATTCCCGGGATGAACGCGACGCTGCGCACGGCGCTCGGCTGGGTCGCCGCCGTGCTGCTGAACGTCGGCGCGTTCCTCGTCGTCGTCGGACTGCTGCTGCCGCGGGCGGGCGGAGACGTCTCCGTGCTGCTCGTCGGCGCGGTCTGCTGCGCCGTGGGCCTGGGCGCCGGCGCGGGATGGCTGATGGGCCGGGGCCGCTGACACAGCAACGACCCCGCCCTGGGATGAAGGGGGCGGGGTCGTCCGTGCACCGGCGCAGAGCCGGTGGCTGGGTGGGACCGATCAGTCCGGCGGCTCGCTGGCTCCGGTGCCGCTGACCAGGTCCGGGTTGGACGGGTGCTCGGCCGGGTCGAAGTCGGCGGGCGGAGGCTCGGCGCCGTCGGAGCCGCCCCCGGCGTCCGCGGTCGTCACATCCTCGGCCCCTTCCGGCGCGATCCCCGTCTCGCCGGGCGCCGAGACGTCTCCCGACTGGCCCGGTTCGGTCTCCGCGGGCTCCGCAGCCTGGGCGTCGTTGTCACCGCCGCCCTGCTCGAAGCGCTCCGGCTTGTCCTCGGCGGGCACGCCCTCGGAGTCGGTGTTCGGCAGTCCGCTCGTGTCGCTCATGCTTCGCTCCTTCCCGGCAGCCTCACGGCTTGCCCTCTTCGCTGTACGAGGTCGCGGAGTCCGCATCCTCGTCCGCGTCCGCGCCCGCCGCGAGGCGGTCGCCATCCGGGTCGCCGATCACCTCGTCGAAGAGGCTGCGGTTCCCGCCGGGCTCGACGGCACCGCCGTCGTCGCCCTCGAGATCACCGGCCAGCCCGTTGGTGGGGTCAGAGCCGGTGATCGGCTCCTGTTCGTCACGCGAATCCGTCATGCGGCACAGAGAACGCCCGGTCCGCCCGACCCGCAAGGGGTTACCGGGGCGGTGGGCCCGGCGTACGGTGAAGCCGCTCGATCACATCCAGGAGCGCCACCCGGTACTGCGGGGCGGACTGGTAGTCGGGATGCGTCGCCACCTTCACCAGGTAGCGCGGCGGCCCGAACTCGTCGGCGCCGCGGTCGAGATCGTCGGGCCGCCGGTCGTCCAGGCGGTAGCTGTTGATCGGGAAGCCCAGGTAGTCCGTGCGGCGCCACAGGTTCACCCACGCGACCGACCCGTCCGGCTGCGTCAGCAGTTGCACGAGGGACGGGTCGTCTGCTCCGGAGGTGTCCACGACGACCGGGTCGCCGTCCTGGTCGAGCTCGACCTGTGTGAACCACGGGTCGCCTTTGCCGAGCAGGGGACGCCGGGACCCGAGCGTGCCGAGCGCATCCGGGCCGAAGAGCTCCGGGAAGAAGCGGCCGAAGTACACGCGCAGCTGGGCGCCGTAGGTGAGCAGGCCCACGTTGTGGAGGCGGTCGGCGTCGGCGGGGCGGAGGGTGAACAGGGTCGATACCGCCAGCACCGCGCCGAGGCTGTGGGCCGACACCACCACGCTGAACGGGCGGTCGCGCCCCAGCGCCTCCTCCTCCTGGGCGTCGCGCCAGCTGAGCCGGGCGGCGAGGTCCATGCCCTCGGGCGGCACGAGATCGTGCGTGAGCCAGTCGGTGACCCGGTCGCGCACCTCCGGGACCACGCGCTCGGCGTAACAGGGCGGACCGAAGGGATGGCCGGCGCGCGGCAGGAAGCACATGAGGTCCCACATCACGCTGATCGGGCGCTCCTTCGCGGTGAGCGCGTTCTCGACGATGACAGCCAGGATGGCCGCGGCGATGACGGCGAGCGCCGGTCCGACGAGCGCGTCGATCGCGCGGAACGGCGCCGAGTACGACACGGCGAGCGCCACGACGAACCCCAGGGCGAGCAGCCCGGCCAGGATGCCGAGGATGGGCTCCCCGCGGTGGACGAGGGCGGCCATCCGTCGGGCGCGGAGGATCTTGAGCGCCAGTCGGTCGGCGGTCGTGCTCGCGGCGATGCGGCCGTCGCGGTACGAGTCGACCTGCTCCAGCAGCGGACGGCGCCCGTCGCGGGTGCGCGGGGTCGTGAGGAGCGGCATCCACCGCAGCAGCGACAGTGCGATGCCCGCGGCGACGAGCACCAGGGCGAGGGCGATGAACGGGAGCACGTCGCCGAAGTTGTGGTAGACGATCGGCGGGCGAAGGACGGTGTGCGGCCCGGCGGACGCGCACCCGCACGGCGGCGACCCGCTGACCAACCAGCCCTGCACGCCGAGGACCAGCAGCGTGGACAGGATCATCGCGGCGCCGAGCGAGAGCAGCATGATGATCCCCGGTCCCATGCCGGCCCAGCCCTCCGCGTGGAAGCGCTCCGGGGGTCCCGCGCGGCGCCCCGCCCGCGAGCGCGGCCACCACCACACGAAGAACAGCTGCAGGGCGGTGGCCACGGCCGCCACCGCGAACAGCGGGAGGCGCAGCGGGCCGGGAGTGCCATCCTGCGTCGGCGGGTTCTGCGCAACCCCGGCGAGGAACGCCAGCCCGGCGATCGTCATGAGCACGATCGACAGCCAGTGGGGAACTCCGCGGCGCCAGCCGAGGGCCGAGATGCAGATCGCGACCAGCACCCCGAGGATGATGGACGGCGCGGTCGCCAGCCCGAGGAAGGTGCTCCCTCCTGCCGCGTCGTACTGGCCGCCGAACCACAGCGACGCGCCGACGAACACGTACACGAGGACGGCTGCGACGAGGATCCAGGCGGTCACGGTGCCCGTGCGGCGGAGTCGATCGCGCAGGAACTCGTCCACCGCCACCTGCCCAGGGCTCGTCGTCTCGGCGAGAGCGCCGACGCAGGTGATGGCGACCACCAGCCCGGCGGCGGCGACCAGGCCGCCGATGAGGACCGGCAGGCTCCCCATCCGCGCCGCCGTGCCCAGGCACTCCCCGGACACGAAGGTCTGCAGCTTGGCGCAGGCCTCGGCCGCCGAGAACATCCGGTCCCAGGCCAGGAGCAGTGCGACGAGCAGGAAGGTCGCCGCGAGGTGCAGCCGCTCGGTGGGCGAGCCGACCCGGGCGGTGCGCCAGAATCCTTCGGAGGCGAGCGGACGCAGTCTGCCGGTCCGCTTGATACCGCGGCCGCCCATGCGGTCGGCCGCGTCGAAGATGGCGGCCTCATAGCGGACACGCGCACGCCGCGACACGAGGAAGAGCAGCAGCACGCCCGCGATCGGGATCAGCGACAGGATCGCGAGCTGCGGGCCGCGCCAGCTGAGCGGCGGGAGGCTGAAGAAGTCCGCGAACCCGCTCGGCAGCGCTGTGCAGGCGGTGCCGCTGATGCACTGGACGCCCAGGTCGAGGCTCACCGATCCGAGCGCGCAGACGTAGAGCAGGGTGAGGCCGAGCGCGAAGATGCGGAGGGACGCGCCGCCCACTCCCGACTCCCACTCCCCGCCGGGCCGCTGAGTCGGGATGCGCCGGGTCCAGTAGGCCGTGTTCGCCAGCCCGAAGGGGGCAAGCAGCAGCCACGCCAGCTGGACGAACAGCTGGCCGATGAACAGGAGGGGACCTGATCCGAAGCGTGCCAGCCGGCCCCACGAGTACGCCTCGGTGCGCACATCCGGCGGCGGGACGGCCGGGTCGATCGTACCGGGGGCGTCGTCCGGGTCGCGGTCGGGCTCGTCCTGCTTCGGGGCCCACCAGAAGCCGCCGTTCTCATCGCCCTGGGTCTGTCGCAGCTCGCTCTGCTCGCGCCCGAGGATCTCGGTCGGCGGCGTGTTCTTGATGCCGTGGATCCGCAGCTCCAGCACGTGGTGCGGCCACGCGTCCGGCTGTGCGTCTTCGCTCATGGGTCCGCCCATCGTCGTCACGACGCGCAGAGACTACTCCGCCGTACGCGTGCGCGGCTACGGCGCCTCCACCTGTAGCCGTCGGCGGCGGTACGGCGTAGTGTCCGTCGTATGAGCAACCCAGAGCAGCCGATCGGCGACGCACGCGACAACCTCGAGGGCAGCTACACCGAGGCCGACGGCGAGGCGCCGCACGAGCGCACGGTCCACGGCCAGTACACGGAGACGGACGGCGTCGGCCCCGAGACCGCGACCGAGGGCACGTACACGGACTCCGACGAGCCCGTCGACGCACCCGAGGGCGAGTACACCGAGGGCGACTACGACGAGCCGTGAGCTCGTCGGCCGTCAGGCGTAGCGCTTGCGCGCCTTCTCGGCCTGCGCCTTGGCCTTCTTGCGCGCCTTCTTGACGTCGGGCGAGTTCCAGAAGGAGGTCACCGCTTCGGTGATCTGCTCGTAGCGCTCGCGGCCTGCGCGTGCGCCGAGGAGGTACGCCGCCGCGACGACGACGAGGATGACGAGAGTCTTGGGTCGCATGTCTCGACGGTATACCTCAGGCCGCGGTCTGCGAAGGTCCGTACACCAGCCTGTGGATGAGCGCGTGGAGCGGTCCGGCGAGGAACAGCAGAAACAGCCAGAACATGTTCACGGCCGGAATCAGGACAGCGAGGACCAGGGCCACCGCCATGAGGATGAGCTCTGCTATGCCGGCCGTCCGGTCGATGGTCGCGCGGCCTTCCTCCGTCATCAGTTCCGGATGCCGCCACAGCTCCATCCCGATCAAACGCATAGCGAGGGAGGCGACGATCATGTTCCCGATGTACAGCGCGTACACGTCGGGACGTTCCCCTGCGCCGTTGGACAGCACGTTCGCGCTGAACGGGATGGCCACGATCGCCAGCAGCCAGAGGAAGTTGTACCAGACCATCGCGCCGTCGTAGGAGCTCACCGCCTCGAAGACGCGGTGGTGGACCACCCAGAACCGGGCGATCACCGCGAACGAGATCACGAACGCCAGGATCTCCCAGAAGTTCTCACCGACGAAGTCGCCGAAACTCTGGCGCCCGATCTGCGATGCCGCATCCACCAGGGGCAGGATGAGCAGCGTTATCGCGATCGCGACCGTCGCGTCGGAGAAGTTGACGAGCCGGTCAAGCCCGCGCTCGGTCCTGATCGGCGCCATGCGGACATTCTGCCGCACCGGTCAGCCGCGCAGGGCGACCCACTCCGGCCGCAGGCGCTCGACGCCGTCGAGGATGAGGTCGAGCCCGGTCTCGAACTCCTCGTCGTAGTCGTACCCGGCGCTGCCCAGTTCGGAGACGACCTCGAGCAGGTGCGGGAACATCGCCGCGAGCTCGGGCGGCGTGGCCTCGAGCTTCTCGGCCGCGGCCTCCCCGGACTCCTCGGCCGTCGCGAACGGCAGCGTCTTCTCCTGCAGCGCGAAGCCGTAGACGTAGGCGTCGAGCATCGACGTGACGTGAACGGTCGTGCGGAACGAGAAGCCGGCGTTGCGCAGGCAGCCCATCATCGCGTTGTGCTGCCGCAGGTTGGCGAAGCCGGGACGCATCCGCCCCTCCATCAGGCCGACGGCCCAGCGGTGGCGCAGCATCGCGCCGCGCAGCGAGATCGAGCGGCGGCGCACCGCCTCACGCCACGGCAGCTCCGGCTCGGGCGCCTGCACCTCTGCCCAGACGCTGTCGACCATGCCGTCGATCAGCTCCTCCTTGTTGGCCACGTGCTTGTACAGCGCCATCGGGACGACGCCGAGCCGCTGGGCGAGCGTGCGCATGCTGAGGCCGTCGAGGCCGTCGGCGTCGGCGAGCTCGATGGCGGTCCGGACGACACGCTCGACGGTCAGCGTCCGGCGCGGCGCCGACGAGGGGCTTGACATGGTGTACAGCGTACACCTATCGTCGGAGCCAGCAGGTGTACGCCGTACACCTCATCCCGAAAGGATCCGATCATGGACGACGACCGTCGCCGCTCCCTCGCCACCGGCGTGCTCTTCCTCCTGACTTTCGCCACCTCCATCCCCGGCGCGCTGCTCTACGGGCCGGTGCTGAGCGACCCCGGCTTCGTGGGGCGCCACGCCGGATCGGGGTCGGTGCTCGCCGGCGCGCTGCTCGAGATCGCGCTCATCATCGCCAACCTGGGCACCGCGTTAGTCCTCTACCCGATGCTGCGGCGCACGACTCCGTCGCTCGCGCTCGCGTACGTCGTCGCCCGCGTCATGGAGTCGACGCTGATCGCCGTCGGCATCCTGAGCCTGCTCACCGTGGTCACCCTGCAGCAGGACGGCGTCGCCGGTGCCGGCCCGGTGGCGTCCGCGCTCGTGGCGCTGCACGGCTGGACCTTCCTGCTCGGCCCCGGCTTCGTCGTCGGGCTCGGCAACGGGCTGATTCTCGGCTGCGCGCTGTACCGCTCGGGCCTGGTGCCGCGCGGCTGGGCGGTGCTCGGGATGGTCGCCGGTCCGCTCGTGTCGCTGTCCGGAGTCGCGGTACTGCTCGGCGCGTACGGCCAGGTGTCGCCGTGGTCGGCGCTGCTGACACTGCCGGAGGTGGTGTGGGAGCTGTTCCTCGGCGCCTACCTCACGGTGCACGGTTTCCGCCGGGCCGCGGCGAGCGCCGGCGCGACGCTCAGAGCCCGAGCGACTTCTTGATGAGCGCCTCGGCGTCGTCGGTGCCCGCGGCGCGCTCGGTCGCCTCCTGATTGGCCTCGGTGACGGCCTTGACGACCTCGTCGCGCTGGATGCGGATGCCACGCGGCGCGTCGATGCCGATGCGGACGCCGTCCCCACGCGCATCGAGGATCGTCACGACGATGTCGTCGCCGATGAGCACCCGCTCCCCCGCCTTGCGCGTCAGTACCAGCATCGTCCCAGCCTATCCGGCGGGCGGCGCCTCCAGCCAGAGGACGGGCAGACCGAGAGCGTGGACGGAGTCGGGGGAGACGGTGAGGGAGGCTCCGGTGGCGACGATCGCGTCCACCGCGAGCACCGCATCCACCGCCTCCACCCAGAGCGCGGTGTCGTCGTGCTTGCGCGAGACATCGACCACGACCCAGACCTGATCCGGGGCGGTCGCGGCGAGATCGGCCGCCACGTCGGGGACGGACGCGGGGCCCGCGAGGGGGAACGCGGCGACGATCGGGATCTCGCGGCGGACGCCGTCCGCCCGGGCGGCGAGGGCGTCGCGCCGGTCGGCGACGGCCTGCACCTCGGCGTTCGCGTCGGCGGAGGCAGCGAGGATGCGCGCGGCCTCGTGCACGTCGCCGCCGAGGCCGACGACCAGGGTGAGGTCGCCGCGACCCCGGAGGCGGGCCGGCGGCGGGCCAACCGGGCGGGGCACGTCGGGGACCACCTGATCGAGTGGTGACAGCTGGTCGCCGCCCGGCTCGGATTCGAGCCACGGCTCACCACCAGCCGAGGTGAAGGGAGTGGACGGGACTGTCACCGCCAGTTCAGGCGCGTCGACCGCACGCACGAGGTCGTCCAGCACCGCCTGGAACGCCAGCGACGACGTCGACACCGCCGGCAGCACCTCCTCCTCGGCGCCGCCGCCCAGCCACTCAGGCCGCGATCGACTCCGCACCGCGGACCACCCCCACGGTCTCGATCGCCGCCTGCACGGCCGTCACCTCCTGGTACGACAGCACCGCGAGTCCCGCGATCTGCCCCGCGACGAGCCGCCGGATCGCCGGACGCAGCGCCGGCGCGCACACCAGCACCGCCGTCACCCCGGCGTCGTCGAGCCGCCCGGCCGTGTCGCGGATGGATGCCAGCACCGCCTCCAGCCGCACGGGGTCGAGCACGATCTGGGTGCCGTTCTCGGACGGCCGCAGCCCCTCGAGCATCGACTGCTCCAGCCCCGGGTCGATCATGATGACACGCAGCGTCCCGGCGTCGAGGTGCGGCGCGACGACCGCGGGCCCGAGCGCCGACCGCGCCGCCTCCACGAGCCCCTCCGGGTCGTTCGACAGCTTCGCCCGCAGGGTGAGCGCCTCGAGGATGCGCGGCAGGTCGTTGATCGGCACCTGCTCCGCGAGCAGCCCCTGCAGCACCCGTTGCACCTCGGCGAGCGAGAGCAGGTTCGGGACGAGCTCCTCCACCGCGGGCGGGTTCACCTGCTTGACGCCCTCGGTGAGCAGGCGGACGTCTTCTCGGGTGAGCAGGCGTCCGGCGTTCGACGTGATGATCGACGACAGGTGCGTGATGAGCACCGAGACGCGGTCGATGACCGTCGCGCCGCCGAGTTCGGCGCTGTGCCGCATCTCCGAGGGAATCCATTTCGCGGGCAGCCCGAACACCGGCTCCACCGTGGGCGTACCCGGCAGGTTGTCGAGTGCGTCGCCGAGGGCGAGCACGCGGCCGGACGGCGCCTGGCCGCGTCCGGCCTCCACGCCCGCGATCTTGATGACGTAGGTCGCCGGCGGCAGCTCGGCGCTGTCGCGGGTGCGCACCGGCGGGACGATGATGCCGAGCTCCAGCGCGATCTTCCGCCGCAGCGCCCGCACTCGGGCGAGCAGGTCGTCCGACGCACCGCTCACGATGTCGACCAGGTCCGGCGCCAGCGTGATCTCGAGGGCGTGGACGCGCATCTGCTCGATGAGGTCTTCCGTCGTCTCGTTCTTGGTGGCGCTGGCCACCGCGTTCTTCGCGGCCTCCGCCTTCTTCTGGGCGGCCTGCGCGGTCTTGATCCGCTGCGAGGCGAGGATGAGGAACGCCCCGACGAGCACGAACGGGATGGGCGGCATGCCGGGGATGAGCGCGAGCACGATCGCGGCGCATCCCGCGATCATCAGTGCGTTGCGCGACTGGCTGAGCTGGTTGCTGGCGGTCGTGCCCATCTCGGACTCGGCGTTGGACCGGGTCACGATCATGCCGGTCGAGACCGCCATGAGCAGCGCCGGGATCTGGGACACCAGGCCGTCGCCGATGGTCAGCAGCGTGTAGTGGCTGACCGCGTCGGCGATGTCCATGCCGCGCTGGATCATGCCGATCGCGATGCCGCCGACCACGTTGATGATGATGATCAGGATGCCCGCGATCGCGTCGCCCTTGACGAACTTCGAGGCGCCGTCCATCGCGCCGTAGAAGTCAGCCTCGGCCGACACCTCGGCGCGGCGGGCGCGGGCCTGCTCCTCGGTGATAAGGCCGGCGTTCAGGTCGGCGTCGATCGCCATCTGCTTGCCCGGCATGGCGTCGAGGGTGAACCGCGCCCCGACCTCGGCCACGCGCTCGGCGCCCTTGGTGACCACGATGAACTGGATGACGACGAGGATGAGGAACACCACCGCGCCGATGATGATCGACCCGCCCACGGCGACATGACCGAACGCCTGGATGACCTGACCGGCGAATCCGTCCCCCAGCACCAGGCGCGTGGACGCGACGTTGAGCCCCAGTCGGAACAGCGTCGCCACGAGGAGCAGCGACGGGAAGACGGAGAAGTCGAGCGGCTTCTTGACGAACATCGTGGTGAGCAGGATGACCAGCGCCAGCATGATGTTGACGATGATGAGGAGGTCGAGGATCCAGGCGGGCACCGGCACGACCAGCAGCATGATGATGCCGACGACGCCGATCGGCACCGCGATCTTCGCGGCGAGACCCTTGTTCTGCTTCACGACAGCCCTCCCAGCTGGGGACGCATGGTGTGGATTCCGGCGGACGAGCCGCGCTTCTTGAGCGACATCACGAAGGCGAGCACCCGCGCCACGGCGTTGTAGAGCTCGACGGGGATCTCGTCCCCGATCTCGCAGCCGGCGTGCAGCGCCCGCGCGAGCGGGATGTCCTTGACGATCGGCACGCGCTCCTCCTCCGCCTTCTCGCGGATGCGCAGCGCGATCGCGCCCGCGCCCTTCGCGACGACGCGCGGCGCCGACTTGCCCGGCTCGTACTTCACGGCGACGGCGATGTGGGTCGGGTTCACGAGCACGACATCCGAGCCTCCGATCGCGGCGATCATGCGGTTGCGGCTCATCGCCAGCTGGCGGGAGCGCCGCTGCGAGCGCACCAGCGGGTCGCCCTCGGTGTTCTTGTTCTCGTCGCGGACTTCCTGCTTGCTCATGCGCGTGTGCTTGCGGTTGCGGCGCATCACGACGAGCACGTCGAGCCCGGCCAGCACGAGTCCGGCGCCCACCGCCGCCTGCAACAGCCCCGCGGTGCCGCCGGAGGCGGCGGACAGCAGCGACGCGAGCGGCATGGAGCCGGAGGTCAGCAGCACCGGCATCAGGCCCTGCACGACGAGGTACAGCCCGACCGCGACCACCGCCGACTTGAGCAGTGTCTTCGCGCCCTCCCAGAGCGCGCGCATCCCGAACACCCGGCTGAGCCCCTGGACCAGGTTGAACTGCTCGTACTTGCCCTCGAGCTTCTTGAAGTGGATGCCGCCCTGCACCGCCGCCGCGCCCACCACCGCGAGCGCACCCACGGCGAGCAGCGGTCCGATGGTCGCCATGATGCTGCCGAAGCCGTCTCCGAGGGCGGCGACCGCCTTGGCGGGGTCCGGGCTCTCGATCACCGAGCGCACCGAGAACAGCTGGTCGATCGCCGCAGTGGTCCCCTGCTGCAACGTGAACGGGAGCATGACCGCCGCGGCGCCGACGCCGACCCAGGCGGTGAGGTCCATCGACTTGGAGAGACGGCCCTTGGAGCGGGCCTCCTTCATCCGCTTGTCGGTCGCCTTCTCGGTGCGTTCCTGCGCGTCGCTCATCGGCCCACCCCCAGCATGGTCTTGACGGCGGTGTCGGTGAGCCCCGAGACGACGCCGGGCAGCGCGACGAACACGATCGCCGAGAGCACGACGGTCAGCATGATCTTGAGTGGGAAGCCGAGCGAGAACGCGTTGAGCGCGGGCGCCACGCGGGTGAGGAGGCCGAGGCCGACATCCGCCAGGAACAGGACGACGATCAGGGGCCCGGCGATCTGCAGCGCCGCGAGGAACATCTGGGTGACCCCGTTCACCATCTCCTTCGCCGGGTCGGCCATGCTGAGCGCGGAGGCGAGCGGGATGGCGTCGAACGACCGCACGAGTCCGCCGATGATGAGCTGGTAGCCGCCCGATGCGAACAGCAGCGCGAGCGCGGTGAGCTGGAACATCCGGGTGAACTGCGCGCCGTTGATCATGGCCTGCGGGTCGAACGCCTGCGCGAGCTGGAACCCGCCGAACAGGTCGATGAAGCTGCCCGCCGACTGGATGGCCGCGAACACGAGGAAGACGAGGAACCCGAGGGTCGCCCCGACCGCGAGCTCGCGCACGAGGTCCAGCAGGAACGCCCCCGTGTCGCCCGAGTGGTAGCCGGAGCCGACGCGGGGCGCGACCGCGATCGCGAGGCCGATCGCGAGCATCCCCTTCACTTGAGCCGGGAACCCGTTGTACGAGAAGGGCGGCGCGATGACGAGGAACGCCACCATCCGCAGCGACGCGAGCGCCACGGCCTCGATGGCCGCGATGTCGATGGGGATGTTCATCACCCACCGCCCAGGAGCAGGGGGATCTTGTCGAACAGCACGTGCGTGAAGGAGACCAGCTCGGAGATCATCCACTGGCCGCAGATGATGAGCGCCACCGCGACCGCCGCGGCCTTCGGCACGAACGAGAGCGTGACCTCCTGGATCTGCGTGATCGACTGCACGAGCGAGATCGCGAAGCCGACGACCAGCGCCGTGACGACGATCGGCGCGGCCAGCTTCGCGGTGACCATGAGTCCCTGCATGGCGATGTCGAGGACGGCGGACGGGTTCATCCGCTGCTCCCGTAACTCGTGATCAGGCTCTGGATGATGAGCCCCCAGCCGTCGACCAGCACGAAGAGCAGGATCTTGAACGGCAGCGAGATCATCACCGGCGGAAGCATCATCATGCCCATCGACATCAGCGCCGCGGACACCACCATGTCGATGACGAGGAACGGCACGAAGATGACGAAGCCGATGATGAACGCGGCGCGCAGCTCCGAGATCATGAACGCCGGGATGAGCGTGAGCATCGGGACGCTGTTGACGTTCTCCGGGTTCGGGCGACCGGCGGCGCGCGTCATGAGCGCGATGTCCTCCTCGCGGGTGTGCGCCGCCATGAAGTGCCGGAGCGGTCCCTCGGCGGCGTGCACCGCGCCGGTGAAGTCGATGTGGCCGGCCAGGTAGGGCTGCACGGCCGAGTTGTTGATGTCCACCAGCACCGGGCTCATGATGAACAGGCTCAGGAACAGGGCGAGGCCGGCGAGCACCTGGTTGGGCGGGATGGACGGAAGCGCGAGCGCGTTCCGGGTGATCGCGAGCACCACGAAGATCTTGGTGAACGACGACATCATCAGCAGCAGCGCCGGCGCCACCGACAGGACGGTGATTCCGACGAGGGTGAGGATGGCCGCGTTGGGCGTGCCGTTCGGGCCGTTGATGTCGACCGTGATGCCGCCGGTGCCCCCGGGACCGGCCGGGCCGGACGGAGTCGGGACGGGCGTGGGGACGGCGTGGGCGGCGTTCGCGCCGAGCAGCACGATCGCGACGGCGACCACGGCCACGAGCGCGCCGGCGACGGCCAGACGGGGAAGCCTCCCCGTTCCCGCCGTCACTTCTTGTGCCGCACCGCCGAACTCGCCTGCCGCCAGGTGGCCGGGGACAGGATCGAGCCTTTGAGTGCCTCGTCGAAGAGCGAGGCGCGTCCCTGCGCCGTGAGGAAGTCGGCATCCTGCCTGGTGGTCGTGGTGGTGCTGGTGCTGCTGCTCGCGGTGATCGCGGGTGCGTCGTCCGTCCCGGTGCGGGCCTCGGTCTGCACCTCGGCCGCGGCCTCGGGCACGCGGACGAGCGGGGTGACGTCCGCATCCTGCGGACGGTCGGAGGTGTGGAGCACGGACACCTGGCGCTCGGTCACGCCGAGCACGAACCGGTTGCCGTCCACATCCACGACGACCACCGACGCCTTCGGCCCGACACCCTGCCGCCCGACGACGGTCACCGCGTTGCCGCGGCGCCTCCGCGCGGAGGTGCGCCCCTTGGTGACGCGACGCTGCACGAACCACAGCAGCGCCACCATCACGCCGAGCACGACGAGCACGCGCAGGGCGATGAACAGGGTCTCCACGAAGCCCTCTATCGGCCGGTGCGCCCGTGCCGTTAGCGCGTTCCCACACGCGAAGTGCAGCTTGTCGCGCATCGCTCCGGCGCGTCGTCCGCAACTACCTGCACTTCACGGGAGATGGGAGAACCGTGACAGGCTGGAGAGGTGGACATCGAGCTGGCGCGCATCCCGGCGGGCACCGTGCAACTGCACGACGCCCGGCGCAAGCGGCGCTGGACCGTCGAGCTGGAGCCGTTCGAGCTCGGGGTCTTCGCCGTGACGGAGGCCGAGGTCGCCGAGCTGATCGGCGAGCCGTCGACCCGAACGCGCCGCCCGGCGACCGGCATCAGCTGGCAGCGCGCCATCCGACTCTGCAATGCGGCGTCGGAGTGGGAGGGACTCGATCCCGCCTACACGTTCGACGGCGAGGACGTCACCTGGCACGTGGACGCGGACGGCTATCGCCTGCCGACCGAGGCCGAGTGGGAGTTCGCCTGCCGCGCGGGCTCGACCGGTCCCCACTACGGCCCGCTGCCCGAGGTCGCCTGGACGAGCGCGGACGGACTCAGCGCGCCGGCGGACGTCGGACTCCGCCTGCCCAACCTGAACGGCCTGTTCGACACGCTCGGCAACGTCTGGGAGTGGTGCTGGGACCTCCTCGACCCCGGACGCTACGGCGACTACCGCGTGTTCCGCGGCGGCGGCTTCGCCGACGACGCCTGGAGCGTCCGGGCCTCCGTCCGTCGCGGCGGCCCTCCGCGCGCGCAGCATCCGGATGTGGGTGTGCGGTTGGCGCGCGGTGGCTTCGACGCGGAGGGCGCGGCCCAGGGATGGTCGGCGGCCGCGGACGCGGAGCGCGCGGGCCTCGACGGACCGCTGCCACCCGGATGGACGCCGCTGCGCTGAACCGGGTCAGTCCAGGTCTTCGGCGGTGTCGAGGATCTTCGTGATCCGCACCGCGTAGTCCTGGTCGATGACCACGATCTCGCCGTGCGCGATCAGGCGGCCGTTGAGGAGGACGTCCGCGGGCGAGCCGGCGGAGCGGTCCAGCTCGATGACCGCGCCGGGCTCCATCGCGAGCACGTCGCGGACCGCCATGCGCGTCCGGCCGATCTCGACCGTGAGCGCCATCTCCACGTTGCTGATGCGCGCCAGCTTGCCGCCGAGGGCGCCGCCGCCCGGGCGCTCGGAGACGGAGGCACGGCCGTGGACCGCGAACCATCCCGCGACCCCGGCGCCGCCGGACAGGGCGAAGACCGTCGTCGCCGGGTCGGCGAACAGGGCGGCGGCGTCCTCCGCGCGTGCGTCGTCCAGCACGCCGGCGCCGAGGGTGTCGCTCGCCGCCTCGAGGGCCGGCTGGAGCACATCCTGAAGCGCCACGACCGGCGAGCCGTCCGCGCCCTCGTCGACGAGGTGCGGCACCTCGAGCAGCACCACCGCGAGGTCGGCCGAGACGGCGCCGACGAAGGTCGCCACGACCGCCTGCACGCCGACGGGCACATCCGCCCCCTGCGCGATGAGCGGCGTCAGCGGCGTGCCCGTCGGGAGCACGCGGGCGAGCGCCTCGGCGGCGGCCTGTGCCTGCCCGAGGGAGAGTCCGGAGGCGTTGGCGATGCTGGTCATGCTCATGGTTCAGTCCTCTGTGTCGATGATCACGCAGGCGAGACGGGAGCCGCTCGAGCCGAGGCCGGCCGAGGCGACGGTCTGTCCGCCGACGGTGAGGTCGAAGGGTCGGTGCTGCGGATGGGGCAGCGGCAGGAGGTCGCCCACCGACAGGCCCAGCACCACGCTGGGGCGTACGGTCGCGGGGGCGAGCCGCAGGGCCACCTCCACCGGGACGTGCGCGAGCTGTGCGTCGACCAGCTCCCGGGCGTTCTCTGTGCTGTGGGTCGGGTTGGTCTCGCCGAGCTGCGGCAACAGGGCCACGGCCGGGAGCGCGACGGTCGCGCGCGCCGTGTTCTCGCCCACGCGGAGTTCGAAGCCGGCGACGATCATCAGCTCGTTGGTTGCCGCTGCCTGCGCGAACTGCGAGTTGTACTGGATGGCGTCCACGCCGATCGCGGTCGTCAGCAGGGAGCCGAGCGAGTAATGCAGGTCCTCCAGCGCGTCGTCCATCAGCCGCCGCACCAGCGCGTGCTCGATCTGGGTGAACGTGCGCTCGTGGTCCACGGGCGTGCCCTGTCCGCCGAGCATCGCGTTCACCCACGAGAGCGCGGCGATGGTCGGGAACTGGATGACCGCCTTCGGTACGATGCCCTCCAGCTCGCACAGCACCATGGCGGTCGTGGCCGGCAGCGACGCCGCGTACTCGTCGTACGTCTGCATCTGCACGGTGTCGCACTCGACCTGGCTGAGGACGCGGACCTTGGCGGTCAGCTGCGTGCCCCACTGCCGCGCGAACGTCTCGAACGCCAGCTCCAGCACCCGCGAGTGCTCGCGCGCGAGCGTGGTCGGCCGCCGGAAGTCGTAGACGGGCGCCTCGGGGGCGTCCGGCGCGGGGGCCTGCAGGATGGTCACGGATGGGTCTATCGGCAGGTGCGGCCGTCCCGTTAGCGGTCGCGCGAGGATACTCGGTCCCCCTAACGACCGACCGCGGCGCGCCGATAGTGGACTTGTGACGGCTCACCCGGAGCCGAGACCAGGATTCGCGCCCATGATCGTCGTCACCCGATTGAACGACACCCAGTTCGCGGTCAACCCCGACCTCATCGAGCGCATCCACGCCAGTCCGGACACCACTCTCGTCATGGTCGACGGGGCGAAGTTCATCGTCACCGAGTCCATGTCCGAAGTGATCGAGAAGATCGCCGCGTACCGGGCGCGTGTGATCGCACTCGCCCACGACCTCCCCGCCGCCGGCCCGCGTCCCGTGCCCGCGCCGCCGTTGGGACTCGTGACGCTGACCGGTCTGGAAGACGACGAAGCGGTTCAGGCTCATCCCGAGGCCCGCGCCGTCCCCCTCCGAGCAAGGAAGAAGTAATGGACCCGGCAACCATCATCGGCATCGTCCTCGCGTTCGGCGCCGTCGTCGCGATGGTGACGATGGAGGGCGCGCATCTCAGCTCGCTCCTCCTCCCCGCCCCCATGGTGCTCGTCTTCGGGGCGACCATCGCCGTCGGGATCGCGAGCGGAACGATCAAGGACTTCCTGACCGCGGTGAAGTCGCTCCCCCGCGCCTTCCGCGGCAAGATCGAGCCGCCGCAGCAGGTCATCGACCAGGTCGTCGGGCTCGCGGAGAAGGCGCGCGCCAACGGTCTTCTCGCCATGGAGCAGGAGGCGGAGAATGTCGATGACCCGTTCCTCAAGCGCGCGCTGCAGAACATCGCCGACGGCACCGACGGCGACGAGCTGCGCGTGCTGCTGGAGGACGAGATCGCGACCCGCTCGAAGAAGGACCGCGTCGCGGCCAAGTTCTTCAGCGCGATGGGCGGCTACGCCCCACCATCGGCATCATCGGAACCGTCGTCTCGCTCACCCACGTGCTCGAGAACCTCGCCGACCCGGGCGAGCTCGGCCCGATGATCGCGAGCGCCTTCGTGGCGACGCTGTGGGGCCTCCTGTCGGCCAACTTCCTGTGGCTTCCGCTGGGCGCGCGCCTGCGCCGGCTCTCGGAGCTGGACGTGGAGCGGATGAACCTGCTGATGGAGGGCGTGCTCGCCGTGCAGTCCGGAAGCCAGCCGCGCCTCCTCGGCGAGCGCCTGCGCGCGATGATCCCCGGCGGCGACGCCGAGAAGGCCGGCGCCAAGCCCGCCAAGGCGTCCCGCCGGTCGAAGGATCCCGTCGAGGAAGCCGCCTGACATGGCCGCCCGCCGTCGCAAGAAGCACGAGGAGCCCGAGGAGCACGAGAACGAGGAGCGCTGGATGGCCTCCTACATGGACATGGTCACCGTGCTCATGTGCATGTTCATCGTGCTGTTCGCCATGTCGACGGTGGACGCGAAGAAGTTCGAGCAGCTCAAGGACTCCCTCGCGACGGGGTTCGGGCAGGTCAAGACGCAGAAGGTGGACACCGCGAAGGGCGTCGTCGTGCCCCCCAAGCACGTCGACGAGTCGGGCAAGTCGACCGAGTTCGCGCTCGCGCAGCAGGAGGCGCAGAACCTGAAGCACCTGAAGGACCAGATCCAGGCCGCCCTCACCCGCGACGGGCTGCAGGACGCGGTGGAGCTGAAGATCGACTCCCGCGGCCTGACCATCGGCCTGGTCGGCAACTCCACGTTCTTCGACTCGAACCGCGCGGAACTGAGCGCGCGCGCCCTCGCCGTGCTCAACGACATCGGCCCGGTGCTCGCGCCCGCGTCGTACGACGTGTCGGTGGAGGGCCACGCCGATCTCCGACAGCCGGGGGCGCCCTATCCCACCAACTGGGAGCTGTCGGCGGGACGCGCGACGAGCGTCCTGCGTCACCTGGTCGAGGTGAACGGCTTCCCGCAGAACCGTATCGCCGCGGTCAGCTTCGGCTCGGCCCGCCCGGTCGACGGCTTCACGGGCACGACCGACAACGACCTCGCCCAGAACCGGCGGGTGGATGTGGTGGTGCTGTCGGCGCAGGCCGATGCGATCCGCAAGCTGATTCCGCAGGCGCTGCAGTCGCCCGAGCCGGGCACCGCCCCGGCCTCGGCCGAGAGGGGCTGAGCGGCCGTGATCGCCTTCAGCGGCAAGTCGCCAGGCGGTCGATCGCTCCGGACAGGGTCGCCGTCCCGCCGATGACGATGGCCTGTTGTGCGCCGATCTCCTGCATCGCTCTGAGCGCGTCCGGGGGAACGCACCCAGTGGCGGCGAGCAGGAGGGGCGCCCCCACCTTCCCCGCCAACGCCGCGCCGGCGAGTGCGTCCGGGAAGTTGAGTCCCGAGGCGACGACGGCGGTCTCCGAGAGGTGAAGAGCGCCGATCGCGCCGTCGGCAGCCAGGCGGACCCCTGGGAACGCATCGTCGGTGACGGCCACAGAGGTGGCGAATCGATCAGTGCCCGAGACGCGAGTGACGCTGAAGCCCGCCGCTGTCAGGCCTTCCGCGAATCCCGGGGAGATGGCGGCGGGGCCACCGACGATCTCGACGCTCGTGACGCTCGAACGCTTCAGCTGTGTGACGGTCTCGACATCGGGCGAGCGAAGGCGACCGTCGACCAGAAGCACACCCCCGCGCTTGGCGGATGCCGCCGCGCCGGCCGAGAGCGCGTCCGGGAAGGTCCAGGCCGACGCGAGCAGCATCGTGCCCGTTCCGTGCGGGAAGCCGAACTCGGTCAAGGCACGCGAGGTGGCAAAGCGGTCAGCGCCCGCGACACGCACGACGTCCGAGGGGGAACCGACGAAGTCGCGAAGCCTCCGCAGGACCGAGTCCGAGATGATCGCCGGGCCACCGACCACGACGATCCGCCGTGGGTGCAGGCGTGACAGCTCGCCGGCAACGGAGGCCGGGACCTCGTCCCCCTTCACGAGGAGCAGAGGCGCGGAGAGGGACGCGGCGACGGGCACCGTCGACAAGGCATCGGGAAAGTTCAGGCCGCTTGCCACGAAGACCGTGTCGAGTCCGGGATCGAAGCGCGAGGTGGGAGTGAGCGTGTTGGCCGAGATGACCGCCGACGTGTCGAAGCGATCGGAGCCGGCCAGCCGTGCGGTGGTGGGATTACTCAGGTCATCGGGCCAGGTTTGCTGTTGGCCCTCGTCCAACGTGACCGGCGAAGTAAGGATTGCTCCCGCCTCCGGCACGCCGGGGAACGTGACCGCAGCGCGGTACGTGCCGGGGAATACCGTGAAGTAGTAGGAGCCGTAGTCGCCGTTCTGGCCGAAGAACTCGCCCCCCGACTGCAGGAGCGTCTGGCCGCCGTCCGGCTCCACCCGGATGAGGTAGGACTTGACGATCTCGTACGCGGACGCATCGCACGAAGGACACCGGAAGTGCCCGAATACCGAGGCCAGCGCGTACGCGATCTGATCAGCGACGGCGACATCGCCCGTGCGGGTGTCGACGGGGAACGGTCGGGTTGCGGACGGCGGGAAGCTCCAGGTTGCCCCATCCCACACCGCGCCGGACCCTTCGAACGAGACGCTGTACCTTCCGGGGAGCAGGCCGGTGATCCTGTATGTCCCGTCCGACGATGTCTTCACATAAGGCGACTGGTCCAGATCGTGCGAGTAGTTCTGCTGGACATCGCTGCGCGTCGCCACGAGCTGTCCGTTCGCGGCGACGCCGGCTGTGGTCACGACCCTGCCGGTGATGGTGGTCGGCCGTGGGAGCGTCTGGTCGAAGACGATGTCCTCGCCGAGCTCGACCGGCAGCCAGTCTCCTTCACCCGGGAGTCCGACGAACTGGGTGCGGTTGCCGTACACCGACAAGAAGCCACCCGAGCCGAGGTACTCCACGTGGAGGACGTACTCTTCGATCCCCTTCGAGCCATGCGTGGTCAGGGCGTAGTGACCGCTCGCATCCGTGAGGACCGGCACCCCGACCTTCGTCGGGCTCGCCTGCGGACTGACGTAGACGAGTCCGACGCGCGCCTCCCCCGCCCCAGCGGCATGGCCGGTGTCGCCGAGCGTGATCGTTCCCCGGATCGTGATCTCCGTCGCCGCGGTCGCTGCAGGCGCGGCGACGCCGACGCCCCCTCCGACAGCCACGAGTGCGGCGAGCACCGCCGTCACGCGCTTCGCGATCCTCACCGGGCTCCTTCCGTGGTGAGCCGCGTCACGCACGATTCAATGCTAGCGCGCTCATGAGAGTTCTCACAGGAGAGACCGACAGCCTTTCACCTGGGCCGACGCCTCGCCGGACTCCTTACCGCCCGGTTCCTCGCGAGCGCGGACCGTCAACCCAGGGAGACGGCCGTCCAGGAGACGGGCGGCAGCTCGAGGGTGAGGGTGCCGTCGACGAGGTCCGCCCGCGGGGTCGGGCGAAGGCCGACGCGGGTCTGGTCCTGCAGCGTGTTCTTCGCGTAGACGTCGTTATCCCACAGCGACTGCGCCTCGCGGACGGTCGTGACGCCGAGGTCGCGCACGTCCACGGTCACGGTCTGCGTCTCGGTGAGGCTGCGGTTGACCACGAACAGCGCGGCCGTGCCGCTCGCCTCGTCGAAGGTCGCGACCGCGTCCACCAGGTCCGCCTCGCCGTAGACCGCGGTCTCGTACGTGCCCGTCGCGATCGTCGGGCGCAGCACCTCGCCGGCCGCAAGGCGACTGGTGACCGAGAACGGGAAGAACGTGGTCTGGCGCCAGGCGTCTCCGCCCGGCTCGGTCATGATCGGCGCGATCACGTTGACGAGCTGGGCGAGGGAAGCGCTGGTCACCCGGTCGTGGTTCTTGAGCAGCGTGATCATCAGGTTGCCGAGCACGACCGCATCCGCGACCGAGTAGACGTCCTCCAGCTGGCGCGGCGCGTAGCGCCACTCGTCGTTGACCTCCTCCGAGGCCTGGTGCTCGTCGAGGTACCAGATGTTCCACTCGTCGAACGAGATCTGGATGCGCTTCTTCTTCTTCAGCTTGTTGCCCACGTGGTCGGCCGTGGTGACGACGGTGTCGATGAAGTACTGCATGTCCACCGACGAGGCGAGGAACGAGCCGAGGTCGCCGCCGCGCTCCTGGTAGTAGGCGTGGGCGGAGATGTAGTCGACGTGGTCGTACGAGTGCTCGAGCACGGTGCGCTCCCAGTCGCCGAAGGTCGGCATCCCGGAGCCGGACGAGCCGCAGACCACGAGTTCGAGGTCCTTGTCGGCCATCTTCATCGCCGCGGCGGTGCGGGCGGCGAGCTTGCCGTAGTCGTCGGCGGTCATGTAGCCGGTCTGCCAGGGGCCGTCCATCTCGTTGCCGAGGCACCACATCCGGATGTCGTGCGGCTCGGGCGTCCCGTTCGCGATGCGCTGGTCGCTCAGCGCGGTGCCGGACGGGTGGTTGGCGTATTCGAGGAGGTCGAGGGCCGCCTGGATGCCGCGCGTGCCGAGGTTGACGGCGAGCATCAGCTCCGAGCCGGTCAGCTTCAGCCAGCGCGAGAACTCGTCGAGGCCGACCTGGTTCGACTCCAGCGAGTGCCAGGCCAGGTCGCGGCGCACCGGGCGCTGGTCGCGCGGGCCGACCGAGTCCTCCCACCGGAAGCCGGAGACGAAGTTGCCGCCCGGGTAGCGGATGGTCGTGGAGCCGAGCTCGCGCACGAGCTCGACGACGTCGAGGCGGAAGCCGTCCTCGTTCGCGGTCGGATGGCCGGGCTCGTAGATGCCGTCGTAGACGCAGCGTCCGAGGTGCTCGACGAACGAGCCGAAGATGCGGCGGTTGAGGGGCGCGACGCGCGCGGAGCGATCGAGGGCGATACGGGTGTCAGACATGGGTCTCCTGGTTGTGCGTGGTTCCGACGGGTGAAGAACGGTGGATGCTCACTTGACGCTGCCGATCGACAGCCCGCCCTGCCAGTAACGCTGGAGGGTGAGGAACGAGACGATCAGCGGGACGATCGAGATCAGCGCACCGGTGATGACGAGGTTCCACAGCGACTGGCCGCCGGTGTTCACCTGGGCCTGCGCCTGCAGGGCGCCGAGGCCGACCGTCACCGGGAACAGCTGCGGATTCGAGAACATCACCAGCGGCAGGAAGAAGTTGTTCCAGGTGCCGACGACCGACAGCAGCAGCACGGTCACGACGGCCGGGCGCATCAACGGCAGGGCGACCCGGGCGAAGATCCGGATCTCGCCGGCGCCGTCGACGCGGGCGGCATCCACCATCTCCGGCGGGATCGCCTCGTCGGTGTAGACCTTCATCAGGTAGACGGCGAACGGATTGAGCATCGACGGCAGGATGACCGCCCACATCGTGTTCGTCAGGTGCGCGCCGCTCATGAGCACGAACAGCGGGATGACGAGCACCGTCGCCGGCACCATCACCGATCCGAGCACGATGGCGAAGAACAGCCTGCGGCCGCGGAACCCGTACATGGAGAAGCCGTACCCGGCCAGCACCGACAGCACGGTCGCACCGACACCCCCGGCGATCGCGTAAAGGAACGAATTGCCCAGCCAGTGCGCGTACAGACCGCCCGAGTAGGTGAACAGCGACGAGATGTTCGCGAACAGGTCGAAGTTCCCGCCGAACCACAGCGGGCTCGTCTTGCCGTCGAACAGCGTCTGCTGGCTCTTGGTGCTGGCGACGATCAGCCACCAGAACGGCAGAGCGAAGTAGACGATGAACGCGGCCAGGATGATGTGCGGGATGACCTGGCGGCCGGTGCGGCGTCCCGCCGGCGCGTCCCGGCGGGCGCGGGCAGGGCGTCCGGTGCGGATGCTGCGGGTGTCGGCAGCGGGGTCGACGAGCTGAGCGGTCATTTCATGAGTCCACTTCTCTTGCGAGTGGCGAACATGAACACGTACGACCCGACGAAGATCACCAGGCCGAGGGCGAAGGCTATCGCCGAGGCGTAGTTGAACTGGTGGTACGAGAACGCGACCGTGTACGCGTAGATGTTCGGCGTGTAGTTGGAGGTGATGGAGCCGGACGCCATCCCGCGGAGCATCTGCGGCTCGTTGAAGAACTGCAGCGTTCCGATGAGCGCGAAGACCAGCACCAGGAGCAGCGAGGACGCCACCATCGGGATCTTGATCCGCAACGCGATCTGCCAGGCGTTGGCCCCGTCCACGCGCGCCGCCTCGTAGATCGACGGGTCGACGCCCTGGAGGGCCGCGTAGATGATGATCATGTAGTAGCCGGCCCACTGCCAGGTCACGATGTTGACCAGGGACCCGAAGACGTTCTGGTCCGAGAAGAAGTTCGGCGCCTGGAGTCCGATCGCCCCGAAGAGCTCCTGCGCCGGGCCGAAGCTCGGGCTGTAGAGGAAGCCCCACATCAGCGCGCCGATCACGACCGGCACGGCGTACGGCACGAAGATCAGGAGGCGCGAGATCTTGGCGAACCGGGTGGTCAGCGCGTCGATCAGCAGCGCCGCGATGAGTGCGACGACCATCTGCGCCGGGATCATGATGACGGCGAACAACAGTACCCGCCAGACGCCGTCGAGGAAGAGCGGATCGGTGAACGCCTTCACGTAGTTGGCGAAGCCGACCCACGAGGTGCCGCCGGCCAGCGTCGTGTTCTGCAGGCTCAGCACGAACGCGTAGACGAGCGGGATCAGCAGGAACGCGATCAGGAAGACGGCGAACGGGGCGGTGAACGCCCAGCCCCAGCGCGCGCGCCGGAGACTGACGATATCGCGGCGGCGAGCGGGGCGCGCGCCGCGCTCGGTGCGCTGCCGCGGCGGTGCGACGGCGGTCTGGGTCATCGGTGAACCCCTTCGGAGAGTGGAGCGGGTGGAACGGGTGGGATGCGGTGCCCGGCGTGATGCGCGCGGCACCGCATCCCCTCGGCTACTTGACGGTGTAGCCCTGCTGCTTGGCGTAGCTCACGACCGCCTGCTGGTAGGTCTTGAGTGCGGCCTCCGGGCTCGACTTGCCCTTGTTCGTCGCGTTCACCGCGTCGGTCAGCTTGTCGTAGACCAGGTTCTGGAACGGGCTGAACTGGAAGCCCTTGTAGTCCTTGGCCGCGGTGAGGAAGACGTCCTTGTTGATCTGCTGGCCGCCGAAGAACGGGTACGCCTTCGTCGTGAAGTAGTCGGACTCGAGGATCGGCTTCCAGAGCGGGAACAGCGCCGCCTTCTCGATGCCGATCTTCCAGGCCTCCTCCGTGCCGAAGATCTCGGTCGCGACCTTCGCCGCCGCCTTCTGGTCCTGCGCCTGCTTGCTCACCGCGAAGGCGGAGCCGCCGATGTTGATCTGCACAGGGTTTGCCGGGTCCCACTGCGGGACCGGCGCGACGGCCCACTGCGCCGTCTTGTCGGCGCCGGTGAAGCCCTGCAGGTAGCCGGGGAGCCAGGCCGCGGCGATGACGGACGCGTACGTGCCGTTGACGAGGTGGGTGTTGTAGTCGGTGGTCGACGAGTCCTCCGTGCCGACCTCCTTCTTCTGGACGAGGTCGTTCCAGTAGGTGAGAACCTTCTGGCTGGCCTGGTCGTTCAGGTCGATGGAGATGTCCTGCTTGCCGCTCAGCTCGAACGGGGCGGCGCCCGCCTGCGCGAACAGCGCCGTCTGGTAGGCGCGCCCGTTGCCCGGGAAGTCGGTCATCAGCGTCTTGCCGCCGGTCGCCTGCTTGATCTTCTCAGCGTCGGCCGCGTACTCGTCCCACGTGGTCGGGACGGTCAGGCCGTACTTGTCGAAGAGGTCCTTGCGGTAGAGCAGGCCCACGGGGCCGCCGTCGACCGGGATGGCGTAAGCGTCGCCACCGTTGCTCACGTCGCTCCAGGCGCCCTCGGAGTAGTTCGTCTTGACCTTGTCGGCGCCGAGCTTGCTGAGGTTCACGATGGAGCCGTCGGCGATGTAGCTGGGGACGACCTCGCTCTCGAGCATGACGACATCGGGAGCGCCGGAGCCGGCCTGGATGGCGGTCGAGAACTTCGTGTACTCGTCGTTGCCCGCGCCGGTGTTCGTCCAGCAGATCTGGACGTCCTTGTGCGTCTTGTTGAACTGGTCGACGACCGGCTCGAAGTTCGGATACCAGGCCCACATGGTGACCTGTTTGGCGTCGGAGTTCACGATCGTGTTCTGGCAGCCGGCTGCAGCGCCGCCGCCTCCGGAACATCCGGTGAGCGCCGCGACCGCAACCGCGATCACGCCGCCCGCTGCAAGGAGCTTCTTCATTGGATTCCCTTCGCGGTGTGTGACACCCTTGTCTACAACGTTGTACTACAACGTTGTAGAGACCATGATGCGCGACGGATGTGACCGTGTCAAATGCTTTTTCTCACTCCCCGGTGGACTCGCGCTCGACCAGGCGGAACGGCACGGCGATCTCCTCCGGCACGAACACCTCCTGCGCGCCCTCGATGCGTCGGAGCAGCAGGTCGACCGCCGTGCGGGCGATCTCCTCTCGGCCCGGGTCCACCGTCGAGAGGGTCGGCATCGAGTACTGGGTCTCGTCGATGTCGTCGAACCCGATGACGGCGACGTCCTCCGGGATGCGCCTGCCCTGCTCCTGCAGCACGCGCAAAGCGCCCAGGGCGATCGCGTCGTTGAAGGCCACCACGCCGTCGAAGTCCGTTCCGGCGGCGAGGAAGTCGCGCATCCCCTCGGCGCCGTTGCGGCGATGCCACGAGCCGACCGGAACGACCAGCGACTCGTCGTACGGCAGGCCGGCCGCCTCGATCGCTTCGCGGTAGCCTTGGAGGCGCAACGCGGCCGAGCCGATCTCCTCGCCGGGGTGAGCGCCGAGGGCGACGATGCGCCGCCGGCCCGCCCTCAGGAGGTGCTCCGTCGCCGCGCGCGCGGCCTCGGTGTTGCGCATGGTCACGTGATCGCGCGGACCGCCAAGGTCACGGTCGCCGAGGAGCACGACCGGCGTGGTCAGCTCGGCGATCAGGTCCACGTCCGACTGGTCCAGGGTGAGGACGCTGTAGAGCACGCCGTCGACCATCCGCGCCCGCGGCTGCCGCAGCACGTCGATCTCATGCTGCCGGTCGTCGCCGAACTGCTCGATCAGCACAGCGAGCCCGCGTTCCGCGGCTGCGCGCATGACGGAGTCGGCCAGCTCGGCGAAGTAGGCATTGCGCAGGTCGGGGATCATCAGCGAGATGACGTTGGTCCTCCCCGACCGCAGGCTGCGGGCCGACAGGTTCGGGGTGTAGCCGAGGGTGTCGATGGCGTCGAGCACCTTGCGGCGCGTCTCCTCGCGGACGTACGGGTAGTCGTTGATGACGTTCGACACGGTCTTGATCGACACGCCGGCGAGCCGGCTGACGTCGTGCATCGTCGCAGCCATGGATGCTCCCCTCTTGCGTGCGTCACCTGACTTTACAACGTTGGAAGCGCGTCCCTCGGCGGGAGCTCAGCGCAGCGCGGCGGGCTTGACCCGCACCGGCGCGAGCCAGGCGGAGACGATCACCGCGGTGATCGCCCCGGCCGCCATGATCGCCGCGAGCACGACGACCTGGAACCGCCCGGCCTCCAGCGGCGACACACCACCGAAGATCGCGCCGACGAACGCGCCCGGCAGCGTGACGAGGCCGGTCGTCTTGGTCTGGTCCACCGACGGGATGAGCGCCGAGTACACGGCGGTGCGCGCCTGTTCCAGCGTCGACTGCCGGGGCGTCGCGCCCAGCGCGAGCCAGCCCTCCACCTCGTCCCAGTGGTCGCCGACCGCCTCGGTGAACCGGCGACCGGCCAGCGTGGCGATGCTCATCGAGTTGCCGATGACGATGCCGCCGATCGCGAGGGCGTACCGCGCGTTGAAGGCGATGGCGCCGGTGAGGAAGACGACGGAGAACGACACGATCACGCCGGTCGCCATCGCGGTGGCCATCATGAGCGCGTGCTCGCGCGACCATCCGATCCGGTGGGTGGCGGTGGATGCGGCGACCGAGAACATGACGAGCAGCGCGAGCGCCACCCACAGCGGGTCGGTGATGACCCCGGCGAGGATGACGCTGATGATCGCGAGCTGCGCCGCGCCACGCAGGATGGCCAGCGCCGGGGCCCACCGGTGCGGGACGCGGTACGCGGCGAGAACCCCGACCGCCACGAGCGCAAGCAGGGCCACGCCGAGCAGCGTCGGCGTGAGCTCTCGCAGAATAGGCACCCTCCGAGCCTAGAACCCGCAAGCGTCCAGCCTCGCGAAGTGCAGCTTGTTGCGGTCGACACGCCGGGTCGCAGCGCAACAAGCTGCACCTCGGCGGGTCAGCGCTTGAGGTTGGTGAGCTCCTGCAGCACCTCGTCGGAGGTGGTGATGATGCGGGCGTTCGCCTGGAAGCCGCGCTGCGCGACGATCAGGTTCGTGAACTCCTGCGAGAGGTCGACGTTCGACATCTCGAGCGAGCCGCCCTGGAGCTGGCCGAGGCCGTCCTCGCCCGGTCCGCCGAGCTGGGCGGCGCCGGAGTTGACGGTCGCGCGGTAGGTCGAGCCGCCGGCCTTCTCGAGGCCGCCCGGGTTGACGAAGGTCGCCAGCGCGATGCGGCCGACGGCCTGCTTGTCGCCGTTCGAGAACAGGCCGGTGATGGTGCCGTCCTTGTCCAAGGTGAAGGACTCCAGGGTGCCCGCGGCGCGGCCGTTCTGGTCCTTGAAGGCGACGCTGGTGATGCCGGAGTAGCCGGTCACCGAGCCGAGGTTCACGCCGACGCCGCCGACGGTGAGCGCACCGCCGCCGGTGAGGACGCCGTTCGTGAAGGTGAGCGACGTGTTGCCGGTCGCTCCCGCAGCATCCGTTCCCGCGACATCCCAGCCGGTGCCGGTCTTCGTGAAGGTGAGGGTGAGCTTGCGGGCGGTGCCGTTGGCGTCGAACACCGAGACGTCGCGCACCAGCTGGTCGCCGTTGGCGGCGTCCGACGGGAGGTTGCCGGTCACGTTGGCGGTCGTCGTCGCCGACGCGGGGGTGACCGCCTTCAACGGGATGGTGATGTCGCTGAGCGCGCCGCCCTGCTGCACGACGCCGTTCACTGCGTTCCAGCCCTGCAGGATGGCGCCCCCGGGGCCGACCAGGCGGCCGAGGGAGTCCGGGTCGAGCGAACCGGCGCGCGTGTAGACGGTCTCGCCGCCGACCTTCATGACGAAGAAGCCGTCGCCGTTGATCATCATGTCGGTCGAGCGACCGGTCGCCTGCGCGGCGCCCTGCGTGAAGTTGGTCGAGATGCCGGCGACCAGCACGCCGAGACCGATCTGGGCCGGGTTGGTGCCGCCGGTCTCGGCCTGTGCGCCGCCGGCGCCCTTGACCAGCTGGGACAGCGTGTCCTGGAACTGCACGGCCGACGACTTGAACGCCGTGGTGTTGACGTTGGCGATGTTGTTGCCGGTGACGTCGAGCATGGTCTGGTGCGAGCGGAGGCCGGAGATTCCGGAGTAGAGCGAGCGGAGCATGGGTGGTTCCTTTCGTGAGGAAGAGCGTGAGGATCAGGCGGTCGGCGCGGGTGTCGGCGCCGGGGTGCTTGCGGGGGTGACGACGCCGAGGATGGCGTCGAGCGCGATCTTCTGATCGCCGATGCTGACGATCGGGACGGATCCCGCGTACGAGACGGAGGAGGCGACGCCGGTCTGGGTGTCGCCGTTCTTGTCGAGGTAGCTCACGGTGTGGCCGATGAGGGCCGCCGCGGCCTGCCGCATCTGCAGGGCGAAGCCCTCCTGCGCGGTGGTGTCCATGTTGGTGAGCTTCTCCATCATGGCGAGCTGCGTCGTCTGCGAGATCATCTGGTTGGTGTCCATCGGCGAGCTCGGGTCCTGGTTGCGCAGCTGCGTCACAAGCAGCTGCATGAACGCCTCGCTGTCGAGCGACTGCTTCGGCGTGCGCGTGGGTGCGGTGGAGTAGATGCCGCCCGTGGAGGCGGTATCGGCTCCGGTGATGGGGTCGACGGCCACGGTGGCTCCCTTCTAGACGATCAGGTCGATGGTGTGCGGGGACCCGTCCGCGGTCGCGGCCGGGGTGGGGCGGGTGGATGCGGTTGACGCGGAACGCCGACGCGGCTCGTCGGACGAGGGGCCGGGGTAGCCCCGTCCGTCGCCGGGCGCCTCGCGCTGGGGCGACGGCTGGTTCTGCGACGACAGGTCGAGCGAGCCGCTGAGGCCCGCGCCGGTCAGATCGCGGCGCAGGTCGGGGAGGATCGCGCGCAGCGCGTCCCGCCCCGCGTCGGTCGGGGCGAACAGCTCGACGCGGACCCCCTCGCCGCCGACATGCGCGCGGACCGTGACCGGGCCGAGGGTGTCGGGCGTCACGTGCACCGTCATGACGTGCTCCCCCGCACCGGCAGCGGCGAGGGTGAAGACGGGCCGGGCGAGCTGACCGGCGAGCGGCGGTGCGGATGCGGCGGGTGCCGGCGGCGACGCGGGCTGCGATGGGAGGGTGCGGTCGACGGCCACTGGGGCCGGCGGCTGCGCGGGGGTCGTAGCGACGGTCGCGGTGATCGGTTCCGCGAGCGGCTGCCGGGGGCGCGATGCCGGGGTGGCATCTGCCGGCTGGGGCTGAGCGGTGACCGGCACCGTCGTGGCCGTTGCCCCACTCGGGGTGGCGGAGGCCCGGGCCGCTGTGTCGGCCGCACGGGCCGACTCCCGCGGTGCGACCGGAAGCCGGGGCTCGGCGGGCGCCGTCGGGAGGGTGGTGGCACCGCCGGCTGCCGGCGCGGCGGGGACGGCGGGCTCCTGCGCCCACCCGGAGCCGCCGGACGTCGGCGCCGCTGGGGCGGCAGCGGGCGTCGCGGCCGTTTCGACGACGGGCTCGGGTGCTGCGGCGGCGGCCGGTCGAGCCGACGTGGCTGACGCATCCATCGCCCCGGCGACCTTCGGCGTCGCGACGGACGCCGCTGCCTCTGCCGTCGCCGCGGTCTGCATGGGGGCAGCCGGTGCCGCCGAGGCGACCGTCGCGACCTGGACCGCCGGCGTCATCGGAGCAGCCGTCTCCTGCGCGGGCACGTCTCCCACCGGCGCCGTCGCGGTCAGGACGGCCTGCGCGGTCGCCGCCGCAGCACCCGGTTCAGGAGTCGGCGCAGCTGCCACCGGGGTCGACAGCGCCTCCACCGTCACCGGAGCCGCCACATCCGGCTTCCCGTCCGCCGCGACCGACGATGCTCCGCCCGCCGGAGCCTCCGGGACAGGGGCCTCCTTCGTCGGATGCGCCTTCGCCGGCCGCCCGCGGTCGTGTCGCGTCTCGTGCGCGCGGTCTCCCTCCGCCTTTGGAGCGGGCGCGGCATCCTGCGCCGCCGCATCCGTCGCCCCGCGCAGGAACGCGCCGAAAGCGTCCCCCGATCCCTTCACGGGACCCGCGCTGCGCACGGCCGGCTGCGCGGTCGGCGCCGCACCAGCGACCGCCGCCGGGCTCACAGCGAGCCTCCCTGCGCGAGGGACGCGAACAGGGACCGCAGCATGTCGGCCTGCGCCGACGACGTCGATCCCCCGAGCCCGCTCAGCGCTGACGCGTACGGCGAGAGCGGGGAGCTGGTGGCCGGCGCCGCCTGCGGCACCAGGCGGCGGATCGTGACGATGTCGGAGTCGCTCATCCAGTTGTCCACGAGGCTGACGTTGCGTCCCTCGCTCGGCGCGTGGATGACCTTGCCGTCCCCGGCGTAGATGACGATGTGCTCGCCGCCGTTGGTCACGATGATGTCGCCCGGCTGCGCCTGCGCGAGCGACGGGATCTCCGTGCCGACCTTCGACTGGCCGGAGACCAGCCGCGGCACGTCGATCCCGAGATCCTTGAACACGCGCTGCACCAGGCCGGAGCAGTCGAGCCCGGAGGCGCTGGTGCCGCCGAAGACGTAGGGCACGCCGAGGTACTTCTTGGCGTCGGCGACGACGTCCGCGCCGGTCACCGTCCCGGTGGCCGGGCTGTCCAGCGCGCCCGAGAGGGCCGACGCGAAGTCGGTCGCCGACGTGCTCGACACCGCGGGCGCGGACGTCGACGAGGATGTTGCCGACGTCTTCCCGCCGTCCAGCTGCACCAGCGTCGCCTGGATCTGAGCGATCCGTCCGATCGCATCCGTGACGGTCATGCCTCTCCCCCTTCGCGGGCGCGCTGCCACGCGCCCGTCGCGATCTCGTCGATGGCGGCCTGCTCGGCACTGAGGTCGCCGGCCACGACACCTTCGCGGTGCCGGGTCTCGAGCTTCTCCAGGCCGACCGCGCGCTTCTTCGCCTCGGTGAACGCCTCCTGCGCGACCTCGGCCTGCGCGTCCGCCTGTGCGGCGAGCGCGGACAGGTCGGCCAGCATGCTGCGGCTGGATGCGCGGGCCGCCGCCATCGCGAACAGCGTGCTCGCATCCGTCGCTTCGACGGGCACCGCGTGCAGTGCGGCGATGGCGCGAGCCTGCCGCTCCCCCGCGTCGCGCCGCAGCGCGTTGGCCGCGGCGAGGTCGCTCGCCGCGTGCTCCTTCTCGATCTGCCGCAGTCGCAGCAGTCCCGCCAGTGCGAACGCCCGTGCCATCACGCGCCTCCCAGCATCCCGATCAGCGCCTCCAGGCGCGCCCACGACTCGGCCGGCAGGGCCGGCTCGCCGATTCCCTGACGCAGGAACGCGTCGATCGCGTCCGCGTGCGCGACCGCCGCATCCACCTTCGGGTTGGTGCCCGGCTTGTACGCCCCGACGTCGAGCAGGTCCTGAGCGGCGACCTTGGCGGCGAGGATGCTGCGCAACGCCACAGCCGTGGCGCGCTGCTGCGGCGTGGTCACCCGCGACGCGAGCCGGGAAACCGAGCCGAGCACGTCCACGGAGGGGAAATGCCCGATCACCGAGAGTTTCCGGTCGAGCACGACGTGCCCGTCGAGGATGGAGCGCGCCGCGTCCGCGATGGGCTCGTTGTGGTCGTCGCCGTCCACCAGGACGGTGTAGAGGCCGGTGATGGAGCCGGTCTCGCCCGTCCCCGCGCGCTCCAGCAGTTGCGCCAGCAGGGAGAACGTCGACGGCGGGTAGCCGCGGGTGGCCGGAGGCTCGCCCGCCGACAGGCCGATCTCGCGCTGCGCCATGGCGACGCGGGTCAGGGAGTCCATCATCAGGACGACGTCGGCCCCCTGGTCGCGGAAGGCCTCCGCGATGCGCGTCGCGGCGAACGCGGCGCGGAGACGCATCACCGCGGGCTCGTCGGAGGTCGCGACGACCACGACCGAGCGCGCGAGCCCGGCGGGACCCAGGTCGTCCTCGAGGAACTCCCGCACCTCGCGGCCCCGCTCCCCGACCAACGCGATCACCGAGACCTGCGCGTCGGTGCCGCGGGCGATCATCGACAGCAGCGACGACTTGCCGACGCCGGATCCGGCGAAGAGGCCGAGTCGCTGCCCGCGTCCGGCGGTCACCATGGTGTCGAGTACGCGGACCCCGAGGCCGAGGGGCTGCAGGATGCGCGCGCGGCGCATCGCGTCGGGCGCGCGGTTGCCGAGGTCGACGAAGCCGTCCGGCTCGATCGGTCCGCGCCCGTCGACGGGACGGCCGAGCGCGTCGATCACGCGTCCCAGCATCCCGCGCCCGGTCGGCACGAGGAGCGGCGCACGGACCGCTCGCGCCGGCGCACCCGCGGCCACCCCGGTCAACGGGCCGTACGGCATGACGCGCACGCGATCGGCCGTCGTCGCGACCACCTCCGCGTGCACACCGGGTTCCTCGCCGATGACGACCACGTCGCCGATCGCCGCGCGAAGACCCTCGAGCTCGGCGCCGAGACCCACCACGCCGGTCACGCGGCCGACGCGCTCGACGCCGGCGGCCGCGACGGCGGCGTCCCAGCCGGTCAGCACGGCGCTCACGAGAGCACCTCGCGAGCGCGTGCGAGCGCCTCGCCGACACGCGCATCCAGCCAGCCGCCGGGCAGTTCTCCGATCGCGTCGCCACGGGCCAGCGTCGGATCGGCGACCAGGCGCACGTCCTCCGGTGCGAGCCCGGCCGCGCGCAGCTCCTCGGCATCCGCGGGGTTCAGCCGGACGACCGGCACCGCTCCCCCGTCCGCCGCCGCCACGACGCGCTCGACCGCCGCGCGCGCAGCCGCGACGCGGTCGCCCAGGGCCACGCCGACCACAGCGGTCGCGAGCTCGAACGCCGCCTCCACGAGAGCGGACTCCGCCTCCGCGAGAAGCGGCACGGTCGCCTCCCGCAGCTCCACCGCGGCACCGCGCAGCGCCCGAGCGAGCACGGCGATGTGGTCGGACGCCTCGGCGCTCTCGGCCGCGCGCGCGTCCTCCGCGCCGGCCAGCCAGCGCTCCTGCTCCTCCGCCGCCGCACGGCGCCCCTCGGCGAAGCCGGCGGCGTACCCGCGGGAGCGGGCGGCCGCCATCGCGGCACGCTCCTGCTCCGTCTCGGCGAGCACCGGGACGGCGAACGGCTCGAAGGCGAGCGCGGCGTCACTCGACATACGCGTCCTCGTCCCCGCGCTGCACGGTGATCGCGCCGGTGGCCTCCAGGTCGCGGATTGAGCGCACGATCTCGGCGCGCGCGTCCTCCACCTGCGAGACCCGAACCGGGCCCAGGATGCGGACCTCGTCCTCCAGGATCTCCCGATTGCGCTCCGACAGGTTCATGGTGATGACCTCGGTGACCGCCTCGGTGGCGCCCTTCATCGCGACCGCCAGCACCGCCGCGTCCACACCGCGCAGCACCTGCTGCACGTCGCGGGACTCGAGCCGGACGAGGTCGTCGAACGTCAGCATCCGCGAGCGGACCTCCTCGGCAAGCTGCGGGTCACGCTGCTCGAGTGCCTCCAGCAGGGCCTTCTCGGTCGCCGCGTCCGAGCGGTTGATGATGTCGACCAGGGGCTGCACTCCCCCGACGGCGTCGGACGCCGTGCGCGAGGAGACGACGGCGCTCGCCCGCTGCTTGAGCGTCTCGGCGACGACCCGGACGGCGTCCGGGCTCGGCGATCCCATGGTCGCGATGGCGTGCGCGACCTCGGTGCGCGTGCCCTCCGGCAGGCCGGCGAGGATGCGGGAGGCGTGGTCCGAGCGCAGATGCGCCAGCACGAGGGCGCAGGTCTGCGGCAGCTCGCCGGAGAGCAGCATCTGCACCTGCGCCGGCTCGACCGCGTCCAGGAACTCGAACTGCTTGCCGGCGAGGTTCGACGCGACGCGGTTCAGCACGCCGGTGGCACGCTCGGCGCCGAACGACGCCTCCAGCAGGCCGACCGCGATGTCCCGGCCGCCGCGGGTGGTCGTCGCGCCGCGGGTCGCCAGGTCGTGGAACTCGTTGAGGGCCTTCTCGGCGACGGTCGGGTCCACGCGGCGCAGACGGAGGATCTCCGCGGTGATCTCGTCGGCCTCCTCGTCGGAGAACTGCTTCATCACCTGGGCCGCGCGCTGCTGGTCCATGTTCATGAGCACCACGGCGACCTTCTGCGCGCCGGTCAGCGTGGCGTTCATACGCCGGCCCGATCATCCATGAGGCTGCGGAGGAACTCGGCCGTGCGCTGCGGGTCGCGCTCGGCGAGGGCCTCGATCTCCGCCTTGCGCCGGGTGGCCTCAAGCTCGCCCGGGTCCGGGATGTCCGGCACCGGGTCGAGCTGCATCGGGACGGTCGGCGCGGCCTGCTCGAGCGCGATCGGGAACAGTCCGCCCTCCAGGGCGAGCGTGTCCGCGTCCTGCGCCAGCTCGGCGTTCTCCGCGGCACGGCGGCGACCGCGGCGGATGAGGATGAAGGCGATGATCGCGACGGCGACGACGGCCGCGGCGATGACGGTGGTGCGGATGATGCTGGTCAGCTGGTCGGCCGCCGCCGCATCCTTCGCCTCCTGCAGCGCCTTGGCCGCCTCGGTGGCGCCGGCCTTGCTGAACGGCACCATCTCGACGCTGACGGAGTCGCCGCGCTTGATGTCGATCCCGGCCGCCGCGTTGACGAGGCTGCGGACCTCGTTCGCGCTGACGCCGCTCACCGCGTCGGAGTTCAGTGCGACCGAGACCGTCTGCCGGTTGATGGCGCCGGCCGGGATGGTGCGCTGCTCGGTGACCTTGTCGACCGCGTTGTCCTTCGTGTTCGACTCGGAGTTGAAGGTGCCGTTGCCGTTGCCGCCGTTCGGGACGGCGATGTTGTCGGGGCCGAGGACGCCGGCGCTCGTACCGCTCCCGGAGCCCGTGTAGGTCTCCTTCTGGGTGGACTCGCTCAGCGACGGCGCGTTGGTCGGCGTCGTGTACGACTCCTCGGTCCGCTGCGCCGACTCGGTGCTGACGTCGGCCGCCACGGCGACCGTCGCGTTGCCGGCGCCGACCACCTTGTCGAGCATCTCCTGCACGGCCGACTTCACGCGGGTCTCGTAGTCGCTCGCCTGCTTGTCCGCTCCCCCGGTCGCACCTCCGCCGACCGTGCTGAGCACGGTTCCGTCGGCGTCGACGACGGCCACATCGGTCGGCTTCATGCCGGGCACGGCGGCGCTGGTGAGGTGGACGATCGCCTGCACCTGGTCGGCGCTCAGCGTCACGCCGCTCTGCGGCTCCACGAACACGGAGGCCGTCGGGTCCTTCTTCTCGGCCGCGAAGACCGTCTCCTCCGGGATGGCCAGGCGCACGGAGGCGGTCTTGACGCCCTTCATGGCGCCGATGGTGTTCGAGAGCTCGCCCTCCATCGCCCGCTTGTACGTGACGTTCTGCTGGAACTCGGAGGACGTGACGCCCATCTTGTCGAGCAGCGAGTAGCCGCCCGTGTTCGTCGCGGGCAGGCCGGCCGAGGCGGCCTTGATCCGCTCGTCGTACACCTTCTCCTGCGGCACGAGGATGGTCGAGCCGCCGTCGGTCAGCTGGTACGGCACCCCGTCGGTGCGCAGCTGGTCGACGATGGCCGAGGCGTCGGACGCGGCCACGCCCGAGAACAGCGGGGTGTACGACGGCTGGGACGCCCACATCGCGATCCCGGTCGCGCCGAGGGCCACCACGGCGATGCCGATGATCGCGATGACCCGCTGGGCCACGCTGAAGCCGCGGATCGTGTCGCCGAGCCGCCGGAAGAAACTGGTCACCTGCTGGGGCATCAGGCCTGCATCCGCATGATCTCGTTGAACGCGTCGACGGCCTTGTTGCGCACGCCGGCGACGAGTTCGAGAGTGACCTGGGCACGGGTGGACGCGAGGGTCGCGTCGTGGATGTCGTCGAGGTTGCCGGTGACCGCCTTGATGGCGAGGGTGTCACTCGTGCTCTGCAGCTTCTGAAGGTTGTCGACGGCGCCCGTGAGCGCGTTGCCGAACGACGCGGCGCCCGTCCCGGTCGTCGCCTGGGTCGCGGCGAGTCCGCTCGCGGCGCTGACGCCGGAGACGGCTCCGATGGCGGGGATGGGCATCAGTTCCTCCCGATCTGGAGCGCTGCCTGGTAGGTCTCTTTGGCGCGGTCCACGACGCCGGCGTTGGCCTGGTAGCCGCGCTGCGCCATGATCAGCGCGCCC
Organism: Leifsonia xyli; assembly: GCA_001647635.1. Taxonomy (NCBI): domain Bacteria; kingdom Bacillati; phylum Actinomycetota; class Actinomycetes; order Micrococcales; family Microbacteriaceae; genus Leifsonia; species Leifsonia xyli. Next base: position 2,236,754 of record CP014761.1, read on the forward strand.
ATCTGCTCGGACAGGTCGATGTCGGGGTACCGCACGTACCCCTTCGCGTCTGCGATCGGGTTGTCGGGCTCGTAGACCATCCGCCCCTCGGCGCTGCCGTATGCGGCACCCGCGACGTAGGCGCCCGAGACGCCCTCCCCCTCCTGGGCCACGATGTACCGGGCCTGGAAGGCGGCGCCGTCGGTCGGCTTCGCGGTGTTGATGTTGGCGAGGTTGTCCGAGATGGCGTCCAGCCACTTGCGGTGCAGGGTCAGGCCGGTTCCGGCGATCCCGATGGCGTCGAAGGTCACGTTCAGCTCCTTGTGGGGATCGGTCAGGTGGTCTTGAGGGCCGCGCGGACGGCGGAGAACTGGTTGCCGGCCGCCTGGGAGGCGAACTGGAAGCGCAGAACGGTGTCGACGTTCGACAGCGTCTCGGTGTCGAGGTTGACGTTGTTGCCGTCGAGGCGCGTCGGCTCGAGGGAGCGCGCTGTCGTCGCGCTGACGTGCCCGTCGTGATCGGCGACGGAGGCGGCGAGGGCGTCCTCGAACGAGACGCGCTCGGCCGTGTAGCCCGGCGTGTTGACGTTGGCGATGTTGTTCGCGATGGCGCGTTGGCGCGCGGCGAGGCCGTCGAGGGCGCTCGCGAGGGCGGCACTGGTCACGGATTCGAGCACAGCTGCACTCCAGGGTCGGGGGCGGCCCATCCGTGGCCAGTCGATGAGCGATCCGTGCTCAGGAAGAGCTATCGGCCGCTTCTCCCCCGCCGTTAGCGCCCTAGTTCGGGGGACGTTCGGTGCGCGGTTCTCACAACGTCATCCACAGCTTGTACCCCGGTGTGAATTACAACCGTGTGTTTTCGAAGAGACCTTCGAACGAGCTACCACGCCGGTAAAATGCCCGGCCAGAGCGCTAATTCGAAACCTGAGAATCTGAGAATGCACACATCCCGCGCGTGTCCTCCACACGAGAACGGCATTCATCCACGCCTTCTCAACAGGGTTATCCACAGGTGGAGAACGTGTGGGGGAGTCAGCCGATCAGATCGAAGTAGACGGGATGCGGCCCGACCTCCGACCGGGGTACAGCGCGGACCGCGGCAAGGTGCCGAGCGGTCGTCTGACGCACGTCCTCCAGATACCGGATGGTGTGCAGCTGAGCCTCGAGCAGACGGGCCGCGCGCTCCTGCAGCTCCGGCGGGATCGGGCCCAGCGCGATCGGCGGACGCCAGGGGACCGGGTCGACGTGCGCGAGGGCGCCGTGCAGCTCGCTCTCCATCCGGTCGAGCGCATCCGACCAGCCGAGGCTGTCGTCGCGCACCGCCTCAGGCGACACCGAGGTCCCGTCCCGTGTCCGTCGCACCGGCCGCCGGCAGCAGCCCCGCGGCCTCGTGCCAGGTCTGCCGAAGCGGCTCGGCCAGCTCGATGGCCTCGCGCACCTTCGCCGGGTCGCGCTCGATCATCCCGCCCACGATGAGGTCAGCGAGGTAGCCGTACAGCTGGAGGAGACCTTCGGCGCCGTCCCACAGGTCGACCCGAAGGCTGCCCGCGAGCTCGGCGACGATCTGGTCGGCGTGGCGGAGGTTCTCCCACGCGGTCGGCCACTGCTGGGCCGAGAGGGCGGCCTCGCCGCGGCTGAGGTCGAGCAGCAGGCGGTCGTAGAGCATGGTGAGCAGTCGCGCCGGGCTGGCCGACAGGATGCTGTCGCGGTTGTAGGCGGAGAGCTTGGCCGCCGCCGAGGTGAGGACGTTCATCATGCGCTCGCAGAGGGAAGAGACGAAAGCTGGCCGGTCAGCCACGAGGACTGGGACTGCAGCTGCTGCAGCTGGACTTCGAGGTTGGCATAGGTCTTCTCGAGGGTGGAGCGCCGATCGGCGAGGCGCGTGTCCCAGTCGGTGATCTGGTCGTTGAGGTCTTTGACGGTCGACTGCTCGCCCTTGATGCGCAGCGAGAGCGAGCCGGTGTAGGTGTCGCTGGCTGCGGTGGAGGCGTCGGCGACGCGCTGGGCGATCGTGGTCAGGGCGCCCTTCACCGCATCCGGATTCGCGGCCATCGCGGCCGTGAAGACGTCCTGGTCGAACGTCACCGTGCCGTCCCGCTGGATGCTGATGCCGTAGGTCGACGGCGAGACGCCGTTCACGGGGCCGCTGATCGCATCCACCAGCTTCTGGTTGACGTCGCGCGTGGTCGAGTCGCCGGTGAACGCGCCGCCGGTGACGACCGTGCCGCCCGCGGAGTCGGTGGTGGTGGCGACGGCCTGCTTGGAGGCGATCAGCGTGAAGATGTCGTTCACGCTGGAGACGAGCGACTTGGCGGCCGCCGCGAGGCTCGCGTCATCGCGCGCCACCGTCAGCGTGACGGGGGATGTGGATGCCGCGGTCACCGTGACGGAGACGCCCGGGAGCACATCCGTGAACGTGTTGGTCGAGCTGGTGACGGTCTGCGCGGCGCCGGTGCCGGCCCACAGCGTGAGCTGCGCATCCTGGGCGGCACGCACCTGGGCCGCTCCGGGGTCGGAGAGGAGGTTCGTCGCGGTGCCGGCGGTCACATCCGCCGGGGTCCCGCGGTAGGCGGTGAAGGCGCCGGCGGCTCCGGTCTTCGTCGAGCTGAGCTGCAGGCGGTAGAGCTGCTGACCGGTCGCCGGGTCCAGACCGGCAGCGACCTGGGTGGCGCTGACGCCGACACCCGCCTGGTTGATCGCGGCGGCGACGTCGGCCAGCGAGGAGCTCCCGGCCGTCACCTGCTTCACGGTGCCGTCGGCGGCGACGAAGGTGAGCGTCGGCGGCTGGTCCGGCCACTGGGTGAGCGGGCCGGTCACCGTGACCTGGGACTGGGCCAGCTTGTCCACGGTGAAGTCGATGGTGCCGTCCACGGCGCCGGTCCCGGCGGTCGCGGTGACGGAGGTGGAGGTGGTGGTCGCGGTGTGCAGATCCGTTCCGGCCGGCTTCGCCAGCTTGGCGGCGGAATCGGCCAGGGCGGCGACCTTGCCGTTCAGGGTCTGCATCGCCGTGATGTAGGTCTGGGAGTCGGTGACCTTGTTCTTCAGCAGGGTCTGCGGAATCGCCTCCGCCTGCATGAGGCTGTTGATGAGGTCGGTGGTCTGCAGGCCGCTGATGAGCCCGTCGACGGCCATTCCCATGCGGTGGTCTCCCTCCTACGACGTGGTGCGGTGTGGTGCGGCGGCCGGGCGCGCTTTGGGGTCAGCGCCCGGCCGCCGTGCCTATCAGCGGAGCAGCTGCAGGACGCCCTGGTTGGACTGGTTCGCCTGAGCGAGCATCGCCGTGCCGGCCTGCGACAGGATGTTGGAGCGGGTGTACTTCACCATCTCCTCGGCCATGTCGGTGTCGGTGATGCGGCTGGACGCGGCCGAGAGGTTCTCCTTCGAGACGTTCAGGCTGCGCACGGCCGACTCGAAGCGGTTCTGCGAGGCACCGAGCTCCGAGCGGGCGGTCGAGATCGCGGTGATCGCGGTGTCGATCGCGGTGATGGTGGTGTTCGCCGTGGTGTTGTCGGTGACGACGAAGCCCGTGGCGCCGGTGGCGCCGGACAGCGTGCCGACCGAGGTGGCCACGTCGGCCAGGTTGACCGAGATGGTGTCGTTCGCCGTCGAGCCCGCGCCGACCTGGAAGTTCAGCGAGCCGCCCTTGAGGAGGTCGATCCCGTTGAAGTTCGTGCCGTTGGTGATGCGGTTGAGCTCCTTGCCCAGCTCGTCGGCCTCCGTCTTGATCGCCGCGCGCGAGGTCGCGTTGTTCGAGTCGTTGCCGCCCTGCACCGCGAGGTCGCGCATGCGCTGCAGGATGGAGTGGACCTCGGTGAGCGAACCTTCAGCGGTCTGCACGACGCTGATGCCGTCCTGGGCGTTGCGGGCGGCGACGGTCAGACCGCCGACCTGCGACTTCAGGCCCTCCGAGATGGCGAGGCCGGCCGCGTCGTCCGCCGCACGGTTGATGCGGAGGCCGCTGGACAGCTTCTCGAGCGACTTCGAGAGGTCGCCCTGCGTGTTGTTCAGGTTGCGGTAGGCGTTGTTCGCCGCGATGTTGGTGTTGATCTGCATACCCATGATGTTTCCTCCATGACTGGGTGGTGGTCCGCGGCCCTTCCGTGGTCCGCATCAGCCTCTATCGGCTGTCGCTGCCGTCCCGTTAGCGATGCGTCTCAGGACGCCTTCGCCGAGGTCGGCGACGTGGGGGAGAGGCGCGACACGTTCGCGACCGCGTGCTGCGCGAGACGCGCGAGATACGCGCTGCGCCGGGCCTGCGAGGTCTTCGCCTCGATGACGACGGGGTCGCCCTCGTCGGAGTAGTGGGTGGCCATCCCCTCGCGCATGAGGCGGATGGCCTCGGAGCGCTGCTGGGAGACGGCGGAGTGGGTGATGCCGAGCTCCTCGGCGATCTCGGTGACCGTGCGGTCGTCGAAGTAGATGGCTTCGACGATCATGCGCATCCGGTCGGGGAGCGCGGCGACGGCGGCGCGGACGTAGGCGGTCTGCTCGTCGGCGAGGAGCGCGTCCGCGGGGCCGGGGGTGTCGGCCACCAGCAGCGGCTCGATGGTCTCGTCGAGGGCGCTGACCGTGCGCGACGCGTCGGCCAGGCCGGCGGCGGCGGTCTCGCGGTCGACGCCGAGCGCGTCGGCGATCTCGTCGACGCTCGGGGCGCGGCCGAGGGAGGCGGTCAGGCTCTCCTGCACCGCCAGCGTCTCCTTGATGCGCTTGCGCGCACCACGGGTGGCCCAATCGGAGGCGCGGAGCTCGTCGGCGAGCGCCCCCACGATCCGGGTGCGGGCGTAGGCGCCGAACGGGACGCCGGTGCTCGCGTCGTAGGCGTCGGCCGCCTGGACGAGGGCGACCGCTCCGGCGGAGGCCAGGTCGTCACGGGACAGGTGCGTGGCGCGGGAGCACAGGTCGGAGACCAGGTAGCCGACGAGCGGCAGGTTCTCGACGACGAGCGCGTTGCGTTCGTTCCGGTTCACGCTGGGCGACCCCTCTTCATCGGACGGATACGTTGCGACGACCTCTTTCGGGAAGGACGTCTCTCGGTACTCGGGCGGTGCGGTGGACGCTCGGGCTTAGTCGGGTGCCGAGCGAGGTGCTAGGGGTCTTTCGTTGTTCACGGTAACAACTGGGGTTCGCTCAGATTGCATGCTTTCTGCCCCCATTACGGGGCAGCACGTACCCCCAGTACGGGGAATGCTGACAGTGTTCGCCATGCGGTAGGTCGTGATCGCCACGGGCCCGCGGCCGCGCCTAACATCGGGCGCAAGCGTGCCGATGGTCTGAAGAGGCGGGGACGACATCCACCGCACTTCAGACCCGAGGAGACCAGGTGCGCACATCGACTCACGAGGAAGTTGGTAGCGACATGGCCGCGAGCGAGCTCTCTGCCCAGCTGTGGAAGGAGCGCGAGCTGCTTGAGCTCCTGCTCTTCAAGCTGGAGGAGGAGCAGCTGCTGCTGATCGCCGGCAAGTCCCGGTGGATCTCGCACGCCACCCGTGAGGTCGAGCAGGTCATCGAGCGCATGCGCGCGGTCGGCCTGGCACGCACCATCGAGGTCGCCGCCGTCGCCGAGGAGTGGGGGATGGGTCCGGATGCGACCCTGCGCGAGCTCGCCACCGCCGCGCCCGACGGCATCTGGTCCGACATCTTCGGCTCCCACCTCGCCGCCATGACCGAGCTCACCGCCCAGATCGCCGAGGTGCGCGACACCAACGAGCGCCTGCTGCGCGAGGCCGCCCGCTCGACGCAGGAGACCCTGAGCTCGCTCTCGGGCGCCGGCGACGACCCCGGCGTGTACGGCGCGGGCGGCACCGGCAGCCTGGGCGACACCGCGCGCTTCTTCGACACGGAGGCCTGATGAGCACGTTCAGCGGCCTCAATACCGCCTACACCGGGCTCGTCGCCGCCAAGGCCGGGCTGGATGTGGTGGGCCAGAACCTGGTCAACGCCAACACCGCGGGCTACACCCGTCAGCGCGTCACCACCTCCGGCGTCCCCGCCCTGAACACGGTCGGGTTGTTCAGCGGGGGAGTCCGCCCCGGTCAGGGCGTCAACGTGGACGGCATCCAGCGGCTGGACGACGCCGCGGTCGACGCGCGCGTACGCAGCACCACCGCGCTCTCGGGGTATACGAACACCCGCGCGGCTGCGCTCGACGCGCTCGAGACGTCGCTGAACGAGCCGGGCACCAACGGCCTCTCCGCGTCGCTGCAGAAGTTCTGGTCGGCCTGGGGCGACGTCGCCAACCAGGCCGGGGAGCAGGCGCCCGCGGGCGTGCTGCTCGGGCAGGCGGGCAGCCTGGTCACCCAGCTGCAGACCGGCTACCGCGCCGTCGACGACCAGTGGACGGCACTCCGGTCGAACGTCGAGGGCATGGTGAACGACCTGAACAGCGCCGCGACCGAGGTCGCCGACCTCAACGGTCGCATCCGCTCCGCCCTCAACGCCGGCCAGTCGGCCAACGAGTTGATGGACCGCCGCGACCTGCTCACCACCTCCATCGCCAAGCTGGCCGGGGGAGTGGTGCGGCCGAACGACGACGGCACCGTGGATGTGCTGGTCGGCGGCAACGCGCTCGTCTCCGGCACCACGGCGAACGCCGTGAAGGCCGCCGGCGCGAATCGGATGGCCGACGCCGCAGGCGACCCGCCGCGGCTCGAGTGGGCCTACCGTCCGGGCGCCGCGATCGCCATGGAGGGCGGCTCGATCGGGGGCGCGCTCTCGACGCTCGCACCCGCGGACGCGAACGGGACCGGTGGCGTGCTGGCCGAGGCGGCCGCGAGCTACAACGCGTTCGCCGTCACGTTGGCGCAACGCGTGAACGCGGTCCACCAGACCGGCACGACGCCGACGGGCGCCACCGGCCTCGACTTCTTCGCCATCGACCCGACCAAGCCCGCCGCGCTCGGCCTCTCCGTCGTCCCGACGGGTGTCGGGCAGATCGCCACCGGCGCCGCGGGGGCCGGTGGAGCGGACGGCAGCGTCGCGGATGCGATCAGCCAGCTCGGCACCGGTGCGAACGCCGTCGACAAGCAGTGGTCGGCCTTCGTCGTCCGCGTCGGCGTGGCCAGCAAGACCGAGCAGCAGCAGTCCGACCTCGCTGACATGGCCACCAGTTCCGCCGTGAACGCGCAGCTGGCCGGAGCCTCCGTCGATCTGGACGAGGAGAACATGAACATGCTGTCCTTCCAGCACGCCTACCAGGGCGCCGCGCGCGTGATGACCGCCGTGGACGAGGCCCTCGATGTGCTCATCAACCACACCGGACTCGTCGGGAGATAGCCGTGATCAGCCGAGTGACGAACGCCACCCAGACCCTCAACGCGCAGCGCAACCTGCAGCTCAGCCTGCAGCGCCAGGCGCAGCTCTACGACCAGGCGACCAGCCGCCGACTGCTCAACAAGCCGTCGGACGACCCGACGGCCACGGCGAGCGCCATGGGCGTCCGCTCCGACGCGGCGGCCACGTCCCAGTACCAGCGCAACGTGAGCAACGGCGACGCGTGGCTGACGACCGCCGATTCCGCACTGACGTCCGTCGAGACGCTCATGCACCGCTTCCGCGACCTCACCGTCCAGGGCGCCAACGACGGCTCGATGTCGACCGAGGCCAAGGAGTCGATCGCGACCGAGCTCGACGGCATCAAGAAGAGCCTCCTGTCGCTCGCCAACACCACCTACCTGGGACGCACGGTCTTCGCCGGCAACTCGGACGCGGGCGTCGCCTTCCAGCCCGACTACTCGTTCACGGGAACCGCGGGAAGTACAGTGGAGCGCAGGATCGGCCCCGACACCACGGTGCGGGTGGATGCGGACGGAGCGGCGGCCTTCGGAACCGGCGCCTCCTCGGTGTTCGCGCTGATCGACAATGTAGCCAGCGATCTGCGGAACGGCGTCAATGTCACTCCGCGGCTGGCGCAGATCGACGACAGGATGAAGGCGATCGTGGGAGAGCACGCGGAGGTCGGCGGACGCCAGACCCGCATCGACAAGGCGAAGGACGCCCTCGCCGTCGGCGCGAACGCTCTTGAGGGCCAGCGCTCGTCGTTGGAGGATGTGGACCTCAGCAAGGTCATCCTCGACCTCAAGACGCAGGACGTGAACTACCAGACCGCGATCGCCGTCACGGCCCGCGTGCTGCAGCCGACCCTGATGGACTTCCTCCGATGAGCGCGGTCCGCTTCCTCGCGCCGCCGCCCGGCCTGGAGCCGCTCGATGACTTCACCCTCGACGCGGTCGCCGGCGCCGACGGCCTCTACACCCTCGCGTCGACCGAGCGCCCGGAGATCCGGCTGTTCACGATCGACGCCTCCCGCCACCTGCCCGGCTACTCGCCCGAGCTGCCGGACGATCGCGCTGCCGAGCTCGGCATCACGACGCCGGAGGAGGCCCTGCTCCTCGTCGTCGTGACGCCGTCGCACGAGGGCAGCACGGTCAATCTGCTCGCGCCGGTCATCGTCAACCGGGCGACGGGATCCGCCCTGCAGCTCGTGCTGGAGGACGACGCGTTCCCGGTGCGCGCCGAGCTCGCGTCGCTGGCGGGCGCGTAGCCCCCGACCGGCCCGGACTCAGCCGGCCTTCTTGGCGGGGCACGGCGCCGTCTTCTTCATGGCGTCGACCGTCTGCTGCTCCGACCAGGGCAGCGATGCCACGGCCTTGAGGCCCTTCTGCTTCGGCGGGAGCTTGGAGGCGATGGAGGCCAGGCGCTGCGCCAGCGACTGGGCGAACGGCGCACCGGGAGTCGAGTTGTTCAGGGCGACGACGACGGTCAGCCCCGACTTCGGGTCCGAGAAGACGGCCGACAGGTAGCCGGGCACCGCGCCGCTGCTCCCGCGCAGCGGGCCGAGCAGCTGGACGCCGAGACCGTAGCGCTGCCACGACTCGCCGTTGACCACCGCATCCACCTGCGCGGTGCGCGACTTCTCGCTCAGGAGGCTGCCGGTCGCCAGCGCCTGGCCGAACGTCTTGAGGTCGGCGAGGTCCGAGACCAGGCCCCGGAGGTCCAGCCGAGCGACGGCGACATCTTCGTGACGTCCCGCATCGGCTCGCAGACCACGGCGCCAGAGCCGTCGAGCCCCACCGAGTAGCCGACCGCATGGGGCCCGGGAGGCGTGAGCGAGCCGTTGTCGGGCAGAACGCTCTTGGTCATGCCCAGTCGATCGAACACGTACTCCTTGTAGAGCTGCTGCCAGCTCTTGCTCGTCGCGTTCTGCAGCGCCATGCCGACCAGGATCGCGTTGGTCGCCGAGGGACCGTACTTCTCGCCGGGCGTGCCGTACCGCTGCATCGCGATACCGTCGCTGGCGAGCTCCAGCGGGGGCCACTGGCGGGTCGGGTTCATCAGGAACTTCGGGTTCAGCGCCCCCGTGTGGTCGTTGATGCCGGAGGTGTTCTGGCACAGTTCGCGCATCGTCACGCCGTCGACGCCGACCATGCCGGGCAGCCACTTGGTGAGCGCGTCGTCCAGATCGATCCGGCCCTCGTCCACCAGCTCCAGGAGGACCGTGCAGGTCATCGGGGTCGTGTTCTGCCCGATGCGGAACGTCATGTCGGTCGTCACCGGCGTCGCACCCGAGCGGGTCGTCGTGCCCTGCGCCGTCGTCCAGCTGCCCGCCCAGGGCGCCCACACGCCCGCGAAACCGGCGGAGGCGTCGGCCAGGGTCATCGCGTCCGTCACGGCCGTCTCGAGCCGCTTCTCGACGTCCTTCGAGAATCCGCCGGGCTGCTGGGAGGGCGCGTCGGCACTTCCCGCGGACGACGTGCAGCCCGCCAGGACGAGAGCCACCAGCCCCGCGGTCGCCGCGAGCGCGAGCCGCCCGAACCTGGTGTCTCGTCGCATCCGTACTCCCCGCCTTCGGTGCTGCGTGTCCAGCGATTGTAACGTGCGGCAGATTCCTTGCCGTCGCGCAAGGGGCTGTGGCCGCAATCCGATTGGGACGACGCTTCGAAGGGAAAGTGAGGCGCGCGTCCGTGCGCCGTCCTACGGAAGGAACGACACAATGCGCAACTCACCGAATCGTCTGGTGGCCACCATCTTCGGTGCGGTCTACCTGCTCGTCGGTCTCCTCGGCTTCGCCGTCACCGGCGGCGTCGGCTTCGTCGCCACCAAGGGCGGCCTGCTGCTCGGCATCTTCGAGGTGAACCCGCTGCACAACATCGCGCACCTGCTCATCGGCGCCGCCCTGCTGATCGCGGGCCTGACGCGAGTAGCGGCGGCCAAGGCCGTCAACATCACCGTCGGAGCCGTCTACCTGCTGCTCGGCATCGTCGGCTTCTTCCTCGTGGGGACCGGCGCCAACATCCTGGCGCTGAACACCCCCGACCACTTCCTCCACCTCGTGAGCGCGATCGTCCTGCTCGGCACCGGCCTCGGCGCCGACCGCGGGACCCGCGCCACCACGGCCGCCGCCTGATCGGCGGGGCCACGGCTCCCATGAGCAGGATCACGGAGACGCTGCGCGTCGCCCCCGCCGCCTCGGCCCCTCGGGCCGTCGCAGTGGGCCCGGCGACGCGCGCGTTCCTCGCCGTGGCCGCGCTGGGGGCGGGGCTGCTTCATGCGGCTCTCGCCCCCAGCGCACCTCCTGCTCTCCTCGCAGCCTTCCTCGTGCTCGCGCTCGGCGAGCTGGTCTGGGCGGTCGCGACGCTCGCGAGGGACTTCCCGCCGGCGTTCCGTCTGATCCCCGCACTGGCCCTCCTGCCGGTCGGCATGTGGGCCGCGCTCGCCATCGCGGGCGCGACGGCCTCCGGCGGCACCGCCATCGCGCTCCCGCTCGTGCCGATGGGCGTCGCCTCCGTGCTCGATGTCGCGATCGCCGCGACCGCGGCCGTGATCGTCCGGCGCGGCCGTCGCGTCTCGGCCCCGAGCAGCTTCCTGCGCTTCTTCCTCGGCCTCGTGCTGAGCGCCTGCGCGGTGAGCGCGATCACCATCCCCGCGCTGACGCTGACGGATGCGGGCGTCGCCGCCGTGACGGTGCACCACCACCACTGACGGGCGGCCCCGCGAAGGTCAGCGGCGGGTCAGCGCGAACGACACGCTCCCGAACCGCACCACCGACCCCGGGTCGACCTCGTGCCGCGTCTGCGGATCGCAGGCGAACGTGCCCTCGCCGGGGTAGGTGATCGTCGTGCCGTTCGCCGAGCCCAGGTCCATGACCCAGAAGACGCCGTCGTACTGCCCGAAGGCGAGGTGCGCACGCGAGACGGATTTCGCGTCGTCCTCGACGGTGATCAGCTCGACGTGACCCGGGTCCTCCATCTCGGTGCCCGGGGCGTGCACGGCCGGGTTGCGGCCGATGACGCCGTTGCCGCTGGTCTCGACGTGCTGGCCGTCGCTGAAATCCATGACGAAGGTCACCGCCACGTCCGTCCCCTTCCGGTCATCGGGCCGCCGCCTGGGCGACCGGCATCGTCACCGGGCGCGCGTCGCGCATGAAGCGCTCGACGTCCGGGTCCACGGTGATGTCGCTCGGCCGCAGCGGCCGCGTCAGGTAAAGGCCCTCGAGCGTCGTGATGCGGCTCAGCGCCACATAGGTCTGGCCCGAAGTGAACGCGCGCGTGCCCAGATCGATGATCGCGGCGTCGTACGTCTTGCCCTGAGACTTGTGGATGGTGACCGCCCACGCCAGCCGCAGCGGGAACTGCGTGAACTCGGCCACCACGTCCTTCGTGAGCTTCTTGGTCTCGGGCGACCAGGTGTAGCGGAACTTCTCCCAGATCGCCGGCTCGACCTCGTGCACCTCGCCGTCGACATCCACGTAGACATTGGAGTCGATCTTGGTGACGGTGCCGATGGTGCCGTTCACCCAGCGCGGCCCGTCGCCCTGGCCGACATCGTTGCGCAGGAACATCACCTGCGCGCCGACCTTGAGCTCCAGCGTCTCGTCGGCGGGGTAGTTGCGGCCACCGAAGTCACCGCTGACCTCGGCCTTCGCGGTCAGGGCGCGGCCTGGGAGTCGGCCCAGCGCCTGCGCGTTGATCCGGTTGACCGTGTCGTTGCGGGTCGCGAGGGTGATCGTGCCGTCGTCCGGAGCGGGGCGCGCGCCGACCTCGTTCAGCCGGTCGGCGATCTCCTTCGTCACCTGCCCGTGCCGCACGGCGTTCAGCATGAAACGGAAGTCGGACTCGTGCTGCCGGTGCACCTGCAGCAGCTCGACGATCCGCAGGTCGGTCTCCTGCCAGACCTTCGCATCGAAGAACCACATCGACCGGTAGGTGTCGGCGAAGTACGCCCGCTCCTCGCTGTCGCCCGGCACGGGCGCGAGCTGGTACGGGTCGCCGAACAGCACCACCTGCACCCCGCCGAAGGGCTCGCCCGCGCGCTGCCGGGCCTGACGCAGGCTGCGGTCCACCGCATCCATCAGGTCGGCGTTGACCATCGACACCTCGTCGATCACGAGCGTGTCGATGCTGTTGAGCAGCTTGCGCAGCTCGGCGCTCTGGTCGATGGCGTGGTCGGCGATGACGCCGATCGGCAGGCGGAACAGCGAGTGGATGGTCTGCCCACCCACATTCAGCGCTGCGACGCCGGTGGGCGCGGAGATGACGAGCGACTTCTCGGTGTTCCACGACAGGTGGTTGAGCAGCGTCGACTTGCCGGTGCCCGCGCGGCCGGTCACGAAGACGTGCTCGCGCGTGTTCTCGATGAGGTCGAAGACGGCCTGCTGCTCGGACGAGAGGGAGAGACGGCCCATGCCTTCCCCTTTCCGACTCGCCCGGCATGCCGGACTACTCTAACCCCGCGAGAGGCGCGACGGCCGCTCATCCACAGGACCCTAGGATGGCTGCATGGCTGTGGGGGACTCGCGCACGCTCACGCGCGTCGTCCTGCTCTGGTCGGGCATCGGCGTGCTGCTGATAGCGGCGTTCGTCGCCGCGCTCGGCGCGGTGCAGCGGGCGTACTACAGCCCCACCGGGTTCGTCGGCGCGTTCGCCTCCTCGATCGCCGCGCATCGGCTGACGGACGCGCTGGCGATGCCCGGTGCCGCACCGACGGCGAGTGCGCTCGAGGCCGCCGCGCTGCCCACCGGAGCCTCCACGGAGCTGCTCCGGTCGGACATCCTCCCCGCCATCCGGGATGTGACCGTCGCCTCCGACACCGAGGGATCGGACCGCGTCCACACCGTCGTCGTGAAGGCGACGGCCGACGGCCGGCCGGTGACCGCGTCCTTCCGCGTGCGCCAGGCGGGGTCGGTGCTCGGGGTGCTTCCCACGTGGGAGTTCGCCTCCACACCGGTCGGGGTGTCGCGCATCACCGTCGCGCACGCGGACGACTTCCGCGTCGGACGGCACACCGTCAGCCCGCGGGCCGCCTCACCGGACCAGCCGGCCGGCGCGTTCAGCGTCTCGGCCGACTACGTCGTCGCGCCGCTCGCGCCGCTGCGGCTCTCGCACACGTCGACCTACGTCCGCGCGGCGCCCGTCGCCACCTCACCCGAGCCGGGCACGGTCACCGAGACGGTCGTGGACGCCCAGCCGACCCGGGCCTTCACCGCCGAGACGCAGAAGCAGGTGAACGCGTTCCTGGACGCCTGCGCCGCCCAGAAGGTGCTGCAGCCGGCGGGCTGCCCGTTCGGCGTCGAGATCGACGACCGCGTCCAGGGCGACCCCTCCTGGTCGATGGTGGCCTACCCGACGGTCGAGCTCCGCCCCGGGGACGACGCCTGGGAGACCGGACAGATGGTCGGCGTCGCCCACATCGACGTGACGGTTCAGTCGCTGTTCGACGGAACCGTCTCGCATCGCAGCGACGACGTGCGGTTCGCAATGAACCTGAGCCGCGTCACCGTCCGCCCGGACGGCTCGCTGGCGATCGTGGTGGCGCAGGGACCCTAGCGGACGGCCCGGTCGCGGTCGGCCATGCGCGCCAACCGCTCGTTGTACGCCTGCAGCTCGGCGTCGCCGGTGCGGTCGGCGTTCCGGTCGCGCCGTTTCGTCTCGCGCTCGTCGCTGCGGCTCCACTGGACGGCCACCACGATCGCCAGGATGACCGTCGGGATCTCGCCGATGCTCCACGCGATACCGCCGGCGGTCTGCTGATCGACCAGCGGGGAGTCGCCCCACGTGCGGCCCATCGCGCCGAACCAGTCGGCGAGCATCAGGCCGTGCATCTGCATGATCGACAGCCCGAAGAAGGCGTGGAACGCCATGGTCAGCAGCAGCAGGAGCAGCCGGAACGGATACGGCAGCCGGTACTTCACCGGGTCGATGCCGATCAGCGACTGCACGAACAGGTACCCCGTGATGAGGAAGTGCACGATCATCCACTCGTGCCCGATGTGGTCGGTCGTCGCCCAGCGGAAGATCGGCGTGTAGTAGAACGCCCACAGCGACCCCGCGAACAGCACAGCGGCGACGATCGGATTGGAGATGACCGCGGCGAAACGGGAGTGCACCGCGAGCAGCATCCACTCGCGTCCACCGCGCGAGCCGTCGCGCCGCTTCCGGATGGCCCGGGCGGCGAGCGTGACCGGCGCGCCGGGCACCAGCAGGAGCGGGACGGCCATCGTGAGGACCATGTGGGCGGACATGTGCGCCGAGAACAGGTACTTCTCGTAGACGTTCACCCCGCCGTTGGTGATGTAGAAGAGGAGCGCGATGCCCAGCGTCCACAACACCGTGCGGTAGATCGGCCACGCGTCGCCGCGCCGGCGCAGCCGCCAGACGCCGGCGAAGTAGAAGAACAGCGCGAACCCGCACGCGAGCACCCAGAGCAGGTCGAAGTTCCACGAGGTGAACAGGCGACCCCAGGTCAGCTCGGGAGGCAGCTTCTCTCCCGTGAGGATCTCGGCGGGCGTGGGCGTCGCCGCCCGCGTCTGCGGAACCGGCGTCACCGTCCGTGCGAGCGCAGCCGCCACACCCGAGGCGATGCCCATGAACGCCAGCTCGGCGACGACGATCCACCAGAAGCTGCGCGGCTCGCCGGACGCCTTGAGCCGGCCGATGAGGTAGCGGCGCTGGGTGAGGCCGAAGAGCCCCAGGACGACGAGAGCGGCGACCTTGACCAGCACCAGGATGCCGTAGGGCGTGGCGAGCTCGGCGAGCGTCCCCACCCGCAGCTCGGCGTTGACGTAGCCGGAGGCCGCGACCACCACGAAGCAGATGAGCGCGACGGTGGAGTAGCGTTCCAGCACGGTGACCAGACGGCCGCTGCCGAGGGTCTGCTTGACGACGACGAGCGTGACCAGACCGCCCAGCCAGATCGCAGCGAACAGCACATGCAGGCCGAAGGAGGTGACGGCGGCGTCGTGCCCGGCCGCCTCAGCGCTGTGCCCCTGCTGAGCCATCGGCACGACGGTCGCCATGGCGAGCAGGGTGACGAAGGCGATCGCGGTCTGATTGCGGACGGCGAAGCAGAGAACCGTGACCGCGGCAGCGATCAGTGTGATGCCGAGCCAGGCCTGGCCCAGCGAGACGCTGGTGACGAACGAGCTCAGACCGTTGGTGAAGGTCGCATCGAACGACCACGGGACGTTCGAGACGCTCACGAAGGTGAAGAGCCCGGTCACGGCGGCGGCGACCGTCATGACGCCGGCGCTCCCCGCGGCGAAGTCGAGCGCCTTGCCGTACTCGTCCCGGTCGGGCGAGAACGCGAAGCAGGCCAGCACGAGTGCTCCGACGGTGCCGGCGAGACTCAGATTGACCACGAGGGTCGCGGCGGGAAGCCCCCAGCGCACCAGCGCGCCCGGGTCCGCGAGCAGCGGAGCGTTCGCCCCGCCTCCGAACGCGAGCGCGAGGATCATGGCCGCGACGCCTGCGAGGAGCAGAGCGGCAGGGCCGATCACGCGGAGGATTGGTGGCACCCGTCCAGCCTACGTCCACCCTCCTGGACGGCCGCCCACAGTGCGTGAGCCGCTGACGCGATCAGAGCAGATGCGACGAGGGCGGCACCGCAACGCGGCACCGCCCTCGACAAGCGTTGCGAAGACTACTTGACGGCAGCCTTGAGCTTCGAGCCCGCGGTCAGCTTGACGCGGTGGCCGGCCGGGATCGAGATCTCCTCGCCGGTCTGCGGGTTGCGGCCGGTGCGGGCAGCGGTCTCGCTGCGCTCAGCGGCGAGCCAACCCGGGATGGTGACCTTGCCGCCCTTGGCGACGGTCTCGCTGATGGTGCTGAAGAACGCGTCGACGACGCTCGAGACGGTGGCCTGGCTCTGACCCGACGCCGCAGCGACGGCAGCAACGAGCTCGGTCTTGTTCAGGTTGTCAGCCATTGAGTGTCCTCCTCGGACCTTGTGCTGGATCTACAGCTTCTGTGTCTAACGGTTGAGGCCACACTGGGCCGTTACGTTTGGTCGGTTGACCGCCTCGAATGTATCAGAAACCCCCGGAAACACGCGGATTTCCGGGGGTTTTAGACGCTGGAAACAGCAAAAAGGGCGCCCGGCGGATGCCGGACGCCCTCAGAGCATGCACTCGGGCCGGATTACCAGCTCGACTTGGTGATGCCGGGCAGCTCGCCACGGTGCGCCATGTCGCGGAAGCGCACGCGGGAGATGCCGAACTTGCTGAGGTTGCCGCGGGGACGGCCGTCGACGGCGTCGCGGTTGCGGACGCGGATCGGCGAAGCGTCGCGGGGGAGCTTCTGCAGGCCGACGCGGGCGGCCTCACGGGACTCGTCGGTGCCGTTCGGGTCGACGAGAGCCTTCTTGAGCTCCGCACGCTTGGCGGCGTAGCGAGCGACGACGACCTTGCGCTGCTCGTTCTTGGCGATCTTGGACTTCTTGGCCATGATTAGCGCTCCTCTCGGAAGTCGACGTGCTTGCGCACGATGGGGTCGTACTTCTTGAGCACGAGGCGGTCGGGGTCGTTGCGACGGTTCTTCTTGGTCACGTAGGTGTAACCGGTGCCCGCCGTCGAACGGAGCTTGATGATCGGACGGATGTCCTGCTGCTTCGCCATCAGATCTTCTCCCCACGGGCCAGGAGGTCCTTGACCACGGACTCGATGCCACGGGCGTCGATGACCTTGATGCCCTTGGCGCTCAGGGTCAGGGTGACGTTACGGCGAAGCGACGGAACGTAGTACGTCTTCTTCTGGATGTTCGGGTCGAACCGGCGCTTGGTGCGTCGGTGCGAGTGCGAGATGTTGTGACCGAAGCCCGGAACGGCTCCCGTCACCTGGCACACTGCTGCCATTGCTTTCTTCTCCAATACCGTGATGCCAGGCGGCACCACCCAAGGTCACTTGTCGGCGCACGACTTCCCCTCTTCGAGAAGCAGGGGGTTTCGTACACGGCTAACGGAGTGGGAGGAGCCCACTCAGCCAAACAACCATGCTACGGCATGGAGGCGGGGCCGGCCAAATCGGCTTTGGCCGTGCACGCCGCGCAGAGGCCGAAGACGTCGACGACGTGCTGCGCCTGCGTGAAGCCGTGCGCAGCCGCCGCCTGACGGGCCCACTGCTCGACCGCATCCGCCTCGATCTCCACCGTCAGGCCGCAGTTGCGGCAGATCAGGTGGTGGTGGTGGCCGGTCGTGCACGCTCGGTACAGGCTCTCGCCCTCGGGCGACTGCAGCGAATCCGCATCCCCCTCGGCGGCCAGGTCGGCAAGAGCGCGGTAGACGGTCGCCAGCCCGATCGGCGAGCCGGTCTCGTGGAGGCTGAGGTGCAGTCCCTGCGCGCTGATGAAACCCTCCGTCGAGGACAGAGCCTCGCGGACGGCCTCCCGCTGCCAGGTGTTCCGCTTCACCATCCCAGGCTAGCCCGCCTGGCTCACGAGTCGCCGTGAAGTCGCGGCCGTCCGTCGGCGCGCGCGGCGCCCGCCGACGATTCGGCACACCACGTAGATGAGGAACGAGATCGTCGTCACGTACGGGCTGATCGGGAGCGCGCTCCCGAGTGCGAGCAGGATGCCGCCGACCACCGAGACCAGCGCGAACACCACGCTGATGATCGGAACGCCGAGCGGCGAGGACGAGATGCGCATCGCCGCGGCCGCCGGCGTGACGAGCAGCGACAGCACGAGTAGTGCGCCGACGATCTGCACCGAGACTGCGACCGCCAGCCCGAGCAGGACCATGAACGCCAGCGCGACGAACCGGGTCGGGATGCCGCGGGCGGCGGCGACGTCCGCATCCAGGCTGTCGAAGGTCAGCGGACGCCACATGAGCAGCAGGGCGATGAGGACGATCGCGCCGATCACCAGGAGCGACCCGAGCTGGGGGTCGTCGACCGACACGATCTGCCCGGTCAGGAGCCCGAATTTGTTCGCGCTGCGACCGGGATAGAGCGCGAGCGCCAGGATCCCGAGGCCGAGCCCGAACGGCATGAGGACGGCGATGATCGAGTTGCGGTCGCGCGCCCTCGCTCCGAGGACGCCGATCAGGACTGCCGCGATCAGGGATCCGACCAGGGATCCGACGACGACGTTCACGCCGAAGAGCAGTGCGATGGCCGCGCCGGCGAAGGACAGCTCGCTGATGCCGTGCACCGCGAACGCCATGTCCCGCTGCATGACGAAGACGCCGATCAGGCCGCCGACGATGCCCAGCACCGCGCCCGCGAAGATCGAGTTCTTCACGAGCAGGAGCAGTTCGCCGTAGTCGGTGAAGTCGAACAGCTGCGACCAGAGGTCCATGTGCGTCATGCGGCCGGCTCCGGGTGCGCGTCGCGCGTGTGCGCGTGGTGGTCGTGGGTCTCGGCGTCGGGGATGCCCACCACGACGATGCGGCCGCGGCTGCGGATGACGTCGACCGGCGTGCCGTAGAGGTCGGTCAGCACGTCGCTGCGCAGCACCTCGTCCGGTGTGCCGGTGCGGAAGCGGCCGCCCGCCAGGTAGAGGACGCGGTCGACCATCCCGAGCACCGGGTTCACGTCGTGCGTGACGAAGACCACCGCGCTGCCGTGATCGCGGCGGCGGCGGTCGATCAGCTCGCTGACGCCGCGCTGGTGCTGGAGGTCCAGGGAGAGCAGCGGCTCGTCGCAGAGCAGGAGGGCCGGGTCGCCTGCGAGGGCCTGCGCGACCCGGAGCCGCTGCTGCTCGCCGCCCGAGAGCGAGCCGACGGGCGTGTCGGCGTAACGGCGAGCACCGACGGCGTCGATGAGGCGGTCCACCTGCTCACGATCGCTTCGACGGGGGAGCGGGAGCCCCCAGCGGTGTCCGTTCACGCCCAGCGCCACGAGGTCGCGCGCGCGCATCGGGGTTCCGGCGGGGATCAGCTTCTGCTGCGGGATGTACCCGATGCGCCGGTCGCCGCGCCGGACGGCGTGCCCCTCGAACGCGATCTCGCCGGAGTCGAGGTGCTGCTGTCCGAGGATCGTCTTCAGCAGGCTCGTCTTGCCCGATCCGTTCGGACCGAGGACGGCGACGAACTCGCCGGCGTGGACGTCCAGGTCGAGCCCGCTCCACAGCGTCCTGTCGCCGAAACCCAGGGAGGCGTCACGCAGGCGCAGCACCACCTCCCGGTCGGAGGGCGGCGTGACGAGGTCGAGAGGCTCGGTCACTTCGCCAGAGCCGATCCGACCGCGTCCAGGTTGGACTGCATCCACTCGACGTAGTGCTTGCCGACGGGAAGCGTCTCGGTCACGGGGACGACGGGGACGCCGTTGCTCTTCGCCGCCGCGAGCACACGCTCGGTCTCCGCCCCGGTGGTCTGCTCGTTGTAGGCCAGCAGCTTCACCCGGTGGCCGCTGAACAGCTCCAGCGTGTCCTTAAGCACCACCGGGGAGACGTCGTTCTCCTCCTCGATGGCGGCGCTGAACTTCTCCGGCGTCTTGTTGACCAGCCCGATCGCGTCGAGCATGTACAGGGGGACGGGCTCGGTGATCGCGACGCCCTCGCCGGCGTGCTCGTCCTTGAGCTTCGCTTCGTCGGCCTCGAGCGCGTCGAGCTTCTGCGTGAAGGCGGCGGCGTTCTTCTCGAACGTCGACTTCTGGTCCGGATCGACCTTCGACAGCGCGGCGACGAGCGCGGCCGTGAACTTCTGGATGGTGGGGAAGTCGTACCAGACGTGCTCGTTGAGCTCGCCGTCGGTCGCCGTCAGTCCCGACAGCTCGACGACGTTCAGCACCGTCGTCCCGTCGTTCTTCGAGCCCTTCAGCAGCGTCTGCATGTAGTCGTCGTAGCCGCCGCCGTTCTCGATGACGATGTCGGCCTTCGACACGGCGAGCTGGTTCTGCGCGCTGGCCTCGAACGAGTGCGGATCCTGCGCGGGGTCGTTCATCAGCGAGGTGACGTGGATGGCGTCGCCGCCGATCGTCTCGGCGATGTCGCCGTACACGTTGGTGCTCGCGACGACGCGGAGGGTGCCGTCGTCGGAGGCCGACGACGCCGAAGAGCAACCGGCGAGCGCCAGCGCGGTCGCGGCGGCGAGGGCCAGGGTGGAGACGAGGGAACGCGTCTTCATGGAGGAGCCTGTCTAAGTCGCCGAGGCGACGTCGAGGAAGCACCCGCGGTCGCGGGCACCGGCTCAGGCTACGTCTTATTGAAAATGATTGTCAAATTCAATCGACAGTCGCCTCGACCGGTCGTGGCGATTCGTTGTGACCCCGGGTCCGTCTTCGCGCGGAGAGAGAGGTCGCCGCTGCGATCACGGCCACGAGCCCGTACAACAGAAGGCTCGGAAGAACCGCCACAAGGGCAGAGTACTTGTCGACCAGCACGCCGACGGCGAGCGCCGCGATCGAGGTGAGCCCGGACGACAGCAGCGAGACGACCGAGGATGCCCCAGCTCGGCGATGTGCCGGTACGACCTCCTGGAAGCTCGCCGAGCAGTAGACGCTGATCGCGACGTGGGCGACGACGTGAACACCGAAGCACACGAGGATCACGGCAGGAACGTCGCAGGAAGCGAACACCAGGATGGCCACCGCGTTCCCTCCGATGAGGGCAAACAGGGTTCCGCGGGGCACACGTCGTCCGGACATCAGTCTTCCGCCGATAACGCCGGCGGCTTTCATCACGGCGAATCCCAGGAGCACGGCGGTCAGGGAGCAAGCTCCTAGCCGAAGCTGCCAGAGGATCAGAGGAGCGATCAGTGCGGCATTTGCAAGGATGGAGAGCCAGGCCCTCGGGTGCGCGCTGAGCGCGCCCAGCCCTCGAAGATACCGGCGGAGCGGCTCGGACTTCGTTCGAGCGGACACTCGCCGTGGCCGGCCGACGAGGAAGACGCAGCCGGCGGCTGCCATGCAGGTCGCTCCGGCTAGCCAGATGGTCCTGGGGTCGATCGCGAACACGGCAGCGCCGATCACTCCACCGGCGAGCGACGCTGCGGCACTGATCCAGGCGATCCGGCCAATCGCGATCCGCTGCGCCGACGGTTCGTCGCTGAGCCGATTCAGCACGTACGCCGTCGAGGTTCCGGTCATTGCTGCCGCCCCGACGCCGGCCAGAACCTCTGCCACCGCGTCGGCCCCCACTCCCCAGGAGAGGAAGAACAGCAGCAGGGCAGACGTCCGTACGAGGTTGCCAAGTTGGATCGCCAGCCAGTGCGAGCGACGATCGAAGACGACCGCGGCGGGAATCTCCGAGACGGCCACGGAGATGTTGAACACTGCGACCAGCGCGCCGATCGTCGCCGGCGAATAGCCCTTGCCCTGGAAGTACAGGTTGTCGACAACTGCGAAACAGCCCACCCCGGCAGCCGACAGCATCAGGAAGGCCCAGATGGCCGATCGTTCACGTTTCACTTCTGGTACCTCACATGAAGAGGGGTCCGGTGTAGGCCGTCGCCCGCTCATCGTTGCCGTCCGCCCAATCCCGAAAGCGCTCGAGCCGCGGGAAGTACAGATCATCCAGGGGCAGGATGCGATCGCCGATGACCCGGACGGCCGCGAACGTGGCTGCATCGACGAAGGTGTGGCGGTAGAACTCGACGCCCGCTCCGGACGCACGCCGGAGAACCTCGGCCAGCGACTGCGCCGGATCCCCCTCACCGCTGATCCGTTGCGAGTCGGACCGCCAGGACACGCTGTGGACGGGGTCAGGCTCGAAGAAGGAGCTGAACATCGGACGCGCCGCGCCACTGAACCACAACGACCGCATGTCGGTGATGGACGGCCCTACTTCCCGCCCGGTGTCGAGCGACCGCATCATCTGCGCTGCTTCGATCACTGCCTTCCGCAGCGCTGCACCCAACGTCGTAGCCGCGCCCATTCCTCGAGCGGTCGCTGAGCCGCCGGCACCCGCCGGTCTTGCGAGGGTGACGTGTACGACGGGCACGTTGAAGGGGTTCGCGAGAACCCCGGCCCGGAGCCGGGCTCCTGTCGATCGCGCGAGTTCCAGCGATAGAGGGTGATCGTCGACGTCGAGTGCCGAGATCGTGCGACCAGTGCGCGCGTAGAACCAGAACGCATCGCGTTCGATCAGCTCCAGCACGGCTTGCAAGGTGGCTTCGACGAGCGATGCCCCGACCGCGGCGCCCGTCGTGCTGCTCGGGGTGGAGGAGCGGCGCCCGGCCGCCGGCGTGTAGGGGGCGTACACCAGGCTGGCGGGGAAGGGCCGCGGTCTTGCCCCGGTGAGGGAAGCAAGCATCACGTGATCCACGAGATCGCGCGAGCCGATGGGCACCGGCTCACCGTCGAAATCGCGAGCGTCTCCCCACGCGGCCCGGCTGATCCCAGCCGCCGGAATCGCCACGATCGGAGCATCCGGTTCGTCGAACCCGCCTGCTACCGCGAAGCGCTCGATCCCCTCGCCAAGGCAACTGGCGAGCGCTTGCTCACGAGTCGCCCCCTTCCCTCCTACCGGAGCGAACGTCTCCGCTTCATCGAGGAAGATCGCCGAGTCGGCGGTGCAGATTCCCTGCTCGTGTACGAGCGCGGGATTCAGGAGCACGGACGCGAACCCGAACCATCCCCGGTGCGCTGCCACGAAGGTCTCGGGGCTCGCCGATCGGGGGATACCGCTGCAAGAATCCCCGTGACATTCCCCGGCGGTTGGACCAGCCTGGGCTTCCGGAAGCAGCTGCCGACGCGCGGCTCCCGTTCGGCGGCATTCGGCACAGTCGGGCCAGGGCGCGATGACCGACCAGTTCTGCCCGATGCTCGCATTGGTGATGGCGAGAGCGACTCCGTGCCGAGCGGCTTCCTCGACCGCATCGACGCTCTCGGATGCGCTCAAGGTTCTGTCGTGCCCGTCCACCCGGGACCAGAGGATGTCGACCTTCCGCTCGAAGCACTTCGCGCACGCACCATGCGCGTTGCCCACCGCGAATATGCGGCTGTCTCTCGGGTGCGTGAAGGTGATCGACGGTTCGGTCTGGTGATGGCTTCGCAGAGGTGGCATCGGGAGGTGACGCCCGATGGCCTCGAGAATGGATTCCATTTCGATTCGGGAGGGACGTGCGGATCGACGCTTCCACGCCGATCCGCACGAGACCTCATCGGGTCACGTAACCGCCGGCCTGGCGAGTGGTGTATCCACCGGCCTGACGGGTCGTCCCATCGTGCGAGATGACGTCGTCCAGAATCTCGGAATTGATCACTTGATTTCCTTTCGTCAAGGCGCATGAGCGCCTCTACGAAGGTAGCAATCGTGATATCTGAGCGTAAACGTTTGTATTTAGGTTTGTATGCCTCAGTCGAGAAGCAGCGCAGGCTCCTCGATGATGGATGCGACGTCGGCGAGGAACCGCGACGCGACGTCTCCGTCCACCACGCGGTGGTCGAACGAGGCGCCGAGCGTCGTGACGAAGCGCGGACGCACCTCGCCGTCGACCACCCATGGCTTCTGCTTGATCGTCCCGAGCGCGACGATGCCCACCTCGCCCGGGTTCAGGATGGGCGTGCCGGTGTCCATCCCGAACACGCCGATGTTCGTCACGGTGATGGTGCCGCCGTTCATGTCGGACGGGGGCGTCTTGCCGTCGCGGGCGGTCAACGTGAGCTGCTCGAGGCTGCGGGCCAGCTCGAGCAGGGTCATCCCCTGCGCCTCCTTGACGTTCGGCACGATGAGGCCGCGCGGGGTGGCGGCCGCGATGCCGAGGTTGACGTAGTGGCGGACGATGATCTCCTCGTCCGTCCACGTCGAGTTCACGGTCGGGTTGCGGCGTACGGCCCAGATGATCGCCTTCGCCATGATCAGCAGGGGCGACACCTTGACACCGGCGAAGTCGGGCGAGTTCTTGAGCCGCTTGACGAACTCCATGGTGCGCGTCGCGTCCACATCGACGAAGAGGCTGACGTGCGGGGCGCTGAACGCGCTCGACGTCATCGCGTTCGCGATCGCCTTGCGCACGCCCTTGACCGGGATGCGCTCCTCGCGGTCGTCGGGCCACTCCGGGGTCTGGATGTTGCGGAAGACGCTCGCCTGCGTCGCCTCGCGGAGCACGTCGTCGCGCGTGATGTCGCCGATGGGCCCGGTCGGCGTCACCAGGGTGAGGTCGACGCCGAGGTCCTTCGCGAGCTTGCGGATCGGCGGCTTGGCGATGACCGGGCCGGACGGGCGCGGCCCGGGCGCAGCGGCCGCGGCAGGCTGCGAGGGCGCGGCGACGGGCGACGCGGGGGCGGCCTGAGGCGCCGGGGCAGCAGCCGGTGCCGCGGGCGCGGGGCTCTGCGCGATGCTGCCGGAGAACGAGACAGGGAGGGAGGCAGTGCCGGGGTGGGTCACCCGACGACGACGGCTGGTGCCGTGTCCGGCGGAGCCGTAGCCGACGAGCACGGCCCCGGCCTTCGGCTCCTCCTCGTGCGAGACCGTCGCGGCGGCGTCGGCGGCGACCTCCTCGGCAGGCTCCGGCTCGGGCTGCGGGGTTTCGGCTGCCTGGCCTCCCGCGGTGACGGTGAAGATCGGCGTGCCGACCTCGACCGTCTGACCCTCGGTGACGAGGAGCTCGCCGACCGTCCCCTCGAACGGCGACGGCAGCTCGACCAGCGACTTGGCGGTCTCGATCTCGACGATGACCTGGTTCACCGCGACCTGCTCGCCGGGCGCGACCTTCCACGAGACGATCTCCGCCTCGGTCAGGCCCTCGCCCACGTCGGGCAGGAGGAACTGGGACTCGCTCATGTGCGACTTCTCTCTGTCAGGGGCGCCCGGATCGGGGCGCGGCGTCAGTACGCCAGCGCCCGGTCGACGGCCTCGAGGATGCGGTCGGCGTCGGGGAGGTAGAGCTCCTCCAGCTTCGCCGGCGGGAAGG
This sequence comes from Leifsonia xyli, assembly GCA_001647635.1. Taxonomy (NCBI): domain Bacteria; kingdom Bacillati; phylum Actinomycetota; class Actinomycetes; order Micrococcales; family Microbacteriaceae; genus Leifsonia; species Leifsonia xyli. The sequence continues at coordinate 2,261,791 of CP014761.1, forward strand.
GGATGTCGAACCCGGCGACGCGCAGCACGGGCGCCTCCAGCGAGTAGAACGCCTTCTCGGTGACGGTCGCCGCCACCTCGGACGCGACCGAGACGTTCCCCGGCGCCTCCTGCGCGATGATCAGGCGGCCGGTCTTCTGCACGGAGGCGATCACCGGACCGTAGTCGACGGGGGACAGCGAGCGGAGGTCGACGACCTCCAGGCTGCGGCCCTCCTCGGCGGCGAGCTCTGCCGCGCGCAGCGCGACGCTCACCATGCCCGCCCACGCGACGATGGTCGCGTCGGTGCCGGTGCGGACCACGCGGCTGGCGTGCAACGCCGTCGGGTTCTCGTGCAGGTCGACCTCGCCCTTGGGCCAGTAGCGGCTCATCGGCTCGAAGAAGATCACCGGGTCGTCGGACCGGATGGCCTCCTGGATCATCCAGTACGCGTCGTGCGGCGTCGACGGAGCGACGATCCGCAGGCCGGCGGTGTGCGCGAAGTACGCCTCCGGCGCCTCCTGGTGATGCTCGACCGCACCGATGTGGCCGCCGTGCGGGATGCGGATGACCACCGGGAACGGCATGCGGCCGTTGTGCCGGTTGGTCATCTTGGCGAGCTGCGTCGTGATCTGGTCGAAGCCGGGGAACACGAACCCGTTGAACTGGATCTCGAGCACCGGGCGGTACCCGCGCATGGCGAGACCGATCGCGGTTCCGACGATGCCGGCCTCGGCGAGCGGGGTGTCGATGACGCGCTGGGGACCGAACTCCTGCTGCAGACCCTCGGTCACGCGGAAGACGCCGCCGAGCGGACCGACGTCCTCGCCCAGGATGATCACCTTGGGGTCGTCGGCGAGCGCGCGGCGCAGGCCGGCGTTCAGCGCCTTGACCATCGGCAGCGACTGGATGCGCGGTTCGGGAAGCGCATCGACCGGAGCCTCCGACGGCCCGGTGCCGTCATGCTCGGCGGCGGCGGCCTCCGCGCCCACCTCCGCGGACGCCTGGGCGTCGTCGTGAGCCGTCGCGGCGGCCTCCGCGGGAGCCTCGGCCGCAACGTCCTCGGTCGCTTCTGCGAGCTCCGCCGCCTCATCGTCGATCATGAACTCACGCGTCCACTCCTGCTCTGCCACGTGCTCCTCGAGCACGCGCGAGCCGGGCTCGCTTTCGATGATCTCGACGACGTCGATGGCCTGGGTGTCGAGCGAGGTGCTGTCGATCGACGACTCGTCCGCGTGGTCCGCTTCGGGCTGCCCCTCGATCAACTCGGCCTCCACGTACTCGGCGTCGCTTCTCACGTCGCTCATGCGTCACCTCCGAACGACGCCTCATAGTCTTCGAGCCAGCGTCGCTGCTCCTCCGTCACGGGATGCGGCTCACTGTAGACGTGCTCGAACATCGACGCGACAGAGGGCGTTCCCAGCTGCAGCGTGCGGCGACGGACATCGGCGGCGAGATCGGCCGCCTCCTCGTCCGCACTGTCGAAGAACGCCTGCCCGACGCCCTGCTGCTCGAGGAAGACCCGGAACCGCACGATCGGGTCACGCTCGGCCCAGTAGGCCTCCTCGTCGGCCGTCCGGTACTTGGTCGGGTCGTCGCTCGACGTGTGGGCGCCCATCCGGTAGGTCAGCGCCTCGATCATGCTCGGGCCCTCGCCGCTGCGCGCGTCGTCCAGGTGCTTCGCGGTGACCGCGTAGGCGGCGAGCACGTCGTTGCCGTCGATCTGCACGCCCGGGATGCCGAAGCCGCTCGAACGCAGGTAGAGAGGAGTGCGGGACTGGGTGCTGACCGGCACGGAGATCGCCCAGTGGTTGTTCTGCAGGAAGAACACCTGCGGGGTCTGGTAGCTCGCCGCGAAGACGAACGCCTCGCTCACGTCACCCTGGCTGGTGGCGCCGTCGCCGAAGTAGACGATGGATGCCGAGTCGCGGGTGTCGTCGCCGGTGCCGACTGCGCCGTCGAACTTCATGCCCATCGCGTAGCCGGTGGCGTGGAGGGTCTGGGAGCCGATCACGAGCGTGTAGAGGTGGAAGTTGCCCACCGCCGGATCGGTCGGGTCCCACCCGCCGTGGGTTACACCGCGCAGGAGCTCGATGATGCCGACCGGGTCGATCCCCCGGATCATGCCGATGACGTGCTCGCGGTACGACGGGAAGAGGTGGTCCTGCGGCTTGGCCGCGTGCGCGGAGCCGACCTGCGCGCCCTCCTGGCCGTGGCTCGGAACCCAGAGGCCGAGCTGACCCTGCCGCTGCAGGTTGGCCGCCTCGTGGTCGAACGCTCGCACGCGGACCATGTCACGGTAGAAGCGTCGGTAGTCGTTCTCGTCGAGTCGCTCCAGATAGGGGAGGTACTCGGCCGACGTCTCGCTCGGCTGGAAACGGCCGTCAGCGGTGAGCAGCTGGACCGTGTTCGCCGGGCGCGGGATCTCGTTCGTCGCAACCACCGTTCTAACCTAACCGCTTGCCTGGGTGCCCATTTGGTAGGTTCCGCACAATTTCACCGGCGACCTGGAGGAGTTTCTCTACAGACTCCTCTTCGCCGACGCTGATGCGGATGCCCTCCGGCGGGAACGCGCGGACCGTGAGCCCGGCGTCGAAGAACGCGTCGTTGGCGGCAGCCGTCTGCTCCCCCGTGGCCAGCCAGACGAAGTTGCCCTGCGCCACCGGCACGTTCCAGCCCTGCTCGATGAGGGCGTCGCGCAGGCGGTCGCGCAGCATCGCGATGCGCGCCACCCGCTCCATCAGCTCGTCCTCCGCGTCGATGGATGCGAGCGCGGCCACGCGTGCTGCATCCGTGACGGACAGCGGGATGGCGGCCGAGCGGGCGGCATCCAGTACCGGTGCGGGACCCACCGCGTAGCCGACGCGGAGTGCCGCCAGCCCGTAGGCCTTCGAGAACGTGCGCAGCACGACCAGGTTGGGGTAGCGGGAGAGCAGCGGGATGCCGTCGACCGCGTCGTCGTCGGTCACGAACTCGTAGTAGGCCTCGTCGAGCAGCACCAGGAGGTCGGAGGGCACGCGCGCCATGAACGCCTCGAACTCCGCCGCGGTCACCACCGTGCCCGTCGGGTTGTTGGGGGAGCACACGATCACGACACGGGTGCGGTCGGTGATCGCGTCGGCCATGGCTTCCAGCTCGTGGCTGCCGTCGGCGCGGACCGGCACCTGCACGCTCGTCGCGCCGGACACCGTCACCAGGCCCGGGTAGGCCTCGAACGAGCGCCACGCGTAGACGACCTCGTCGCCGACGCCGGCCGCCGCCGCGATCAGCTGCGCGAGCAGGGCGACCGAGCCGCTGCCGAGGTGCACCTGGTCGATGCCGACGCCGTGCCGCTCCGCCAGCCGTGCACGCAGATCGCCCCCGGTCGCGTTGGGATAGCGGTTCAGCTCGCGGAGGGTCGCCGCCACAGCGTCCACCACCGAGGGCAGAGGCGGGAACGGGTTCTCGTTGCTCGACAGCTTGAAGCCATCGGCCGGCGCCGGTCGCCCCTGCCTGTAAGGAGGGACGCTGACGATCTCCGGACGGAGCTTCACGCCGAGCGTGTCTTCGGAACTCACAGACCCAACTTAGCCGCGCCCGCATACCCCGAGGGGAATCACCTAGATCTGTGGATGGCGCCGAAGCATGGTGAGACGAATGGAGGAGTTGAGGAAGGCGAGCCCGACGAGCACGGGAAAGACGGCCGTCGCGCCATCGTCGAAGGTCCGGGGTGGTTCGATGACGAGCTGCACCACTCCGAGCAGATAGACGCCGGACAGCCACCAGCCCGCAAGGGGTCGTGCGGTGAGGCGCCACCACGCCCGCGGCGGCGCGATGGGCTCCCCGGGCCCGCGGAACGACCGCGCGACCGCGATCAGCAGCGCTGTCGACACGAGGCGCAACAGGATCACTCCGAGTGCCCCCGTCAGCACCGGACTCACCATCCAGATGATCACGGCGTTGAGCGCCGTCATCACCACCAGGACGGCGAACTTCTGGCCCGGGTTCATCACGCGCAGCGGCCACCAGCGCATCGGAGGATAGGTCACAGGGCCGTCGAGGGGCGGCGGGGCGGCGAGTCCGTCGGGCGAGTCCACGCTCCAGACCCTAGCGCCACCCCTGTACCCCGGCCCGACGCACTGCCAGGATGTGGGCATGCGATTCCTGCTCAGACTGATCATCAACGCCTTCGCCCTCTGGCTCACGACGCTGATCGTCAGCGGCGTCACCGTGAAGCCGTACGCCCCCGACACGACGGCCCTCGTCCTGACCTACCTGCTGGTCGCACTGATCTTCGGTGTCGTGAACGCGATCATCGGCACGGTCATCCGCGTCGTCGCGTTCCCGCTCTACATCCTGACGCTCGGGTTGATCTCGCTGCTCGTCAACGCGTTCCTCCTCTTCATCGTGTCGTGGATCAGCGACGCCATCGGGTTCGGACTGCACATCGACGGATTCTGGTCCGGCGTGCTGGGCGCACTCGTCCTCGGCATCATCGCCTGGCTGCTCGGGCTGATCTTCCGGCCCGCCCGCCGGGACTGAGGTCGGCGGCCCGCTCGCGCGTGCGGGAGAATGGTGGGGTAATCGCCGCCTGATCCCGCGAGGAGCACCATGTCCGCCCTGCCTCCCCAGCCGCTCAGCCCGCTCGACGGCCGCTACCGCTCCGCCGTGCTCGGGCTCGGCGACCACCTCTCCGAGGCCGGTCTGAACCGTGCGCGCGTGCAGGTCGAGGTGGAGTGGCTGATCTACCTGACCGAGCACCGGATGTTCGGCTCGTCGCCGCTCACCGACGAGCAGAAGCACGCCCTCCGCACCCTCGCCGACGACTTCGGGCAGCCCGAGATCGACCGCCTGGCCGAGCTGGAGGCGACCACCCGCCACGACGTCAAGGCCGTCGAGTACCTGGTGCGCGAGCGCCTGCACGCGCTGGGCCTCGACCACATCGCCGAGCTGACGCACTTCGCCGCCACCAGCGAGGACATCAACAACCTTTCGTACGCGCTGACCGTCAGCGCCGCGGTGCGCGAGACCTGGCTCCCGAAGTTCCGTGCCGTCATCGGCGAGCTGCGCGCGCAGGCGAAGCAGTACCGCGACGACGCCATGCTCGCCCGCACGCACGGCCAGCCGGCGACCCCCACCACCATGGGCAAAGAGCTCGCGGTCTTCGTCCACCGGCTGGAGCGCGTTCGCGCCCAGATCGAGGCGGGCGTCCACCTCGGCAAGTTCAGCGGCGCCACAGGGACCTTCGCCGCGCACCTCGTCGCCGACCCGGACGCCGACTGGCCCCGCATCTCGCGCGAGTTCGTCGAGAGCCTCGGCCTCGACTGGAACCCGCTGACCACCCAGATCGAGTCCCACGACTGGCAGGCGGAGCTGTACTCGCGCATCTCGCACGCCAACCGCATCCTGCACAACCTGTGCACCGACATCTGGACCTACATCTCGCTCGGCTATTTCCGCCAGGTCCCCGAGCCCGGCGCGACCGGCTCGTCGACGATGCCGCACAAGGTCAACCCGATCCGCTTCGAGAACGCCGAGGCCAACCTCGAGCTGTCGAGCGCTGTGCTGGACTCGCTGGCCGCCACCCTCGTCACGAGCCGGCTGCAGCGCGACCTCACGGACTCGACCACGCAACGCAACATCGGCGTCGGGCTGGGCCACTCCCTCCTGGCGCTGGACAACATCGAGCGCGGCCTAGGTCAGATCGCGATCGACCGCACCGCCCTGGCCGAGGATCTCGACGCGAACTGGGAGGTGCTCGCCGAAGCCATCCAGACCGTGATCCGCGCGGAGGTCACGGCCGGCCGCTCGACGATCTCCGACCCGTACGCGCTGCTCAAGGAGCTGACTCGCGGCAAGCGGGTGGACCACGCGGCGCTCACCGAGTTCGTCCAGGGCCTCGAGATCGGCCGGGCGGCGAAGAACCGCCTCCTCGCGCTCACGCCCGCCGGGTACGTCGGGCTCGCCTCGGAGCTGGTCGACTACCTCTAGCCGACGTCAGTGGCCGCGCGGGCGGTCGTCCCCCTCGGGACGGGCCTGCGCGGCCTTGGCGCGCGCTTCCGCATCCTGCTCGTGGATGTCCTCCACCTCGGCCTCGGTCGGCTTGAACGCGAGCGCGAACAGCGCCAGCAGCACGAGCGCCACAATGAACGTCACGCCGAAGCCGACCCCGGCGAGCACGAACTCGCGCGTCGCGATCAGCACGATCAGACCGACGAACACGGCGAGACCGGCGGAGATGGCGAGCAGTTCGACCGGCAGGAAGCGGTCGCGGCGGGTGGGCTGCAGATTCTGGGTCACTCGGGGTCTTTCTTGTCGCGAGAGGTCACGATCCGCTCTCCGCTCCGCGGGAGGCCTCACCGGCGCGTGCCGCGCCGCGCAGCGTCGCCGCGCCGATGCCCTGGAACACGCCGACGACGACCGCCCACGCTCCGAACAGCCCGATGGCCAGGACGGCGTCGGCCGGGATGAACAGCAGCACGAGCGCGAGGATCGCGGTGATGGCGCCGATGGTCAGCCAGTCGCGGGCCGCAGCATCGCGACGGCGTTCCCGGATGCCGTTGTAGAGCTCCAGGAAGCCGGTGAGCGCCGCCCACACGGTCACGAGATAGAGGAAGAGGCCGAGGCCGGCACCCGTCAGCGACAGGGCGAGCACGCCGGCGATGACGCCGATGGCGCCCTGAACGGCGAAGAGGGTGCGGGTGAGGCGGCGGCCGGCGAGCATCCAGCTCAGGATGGCCGTGGCCAGGCCGTCCACGATGGCGAAGACGCCGAAGACCACGAGCCCGAAGGTGGCGGTGTGGGCGTCCCGCGTGAACGTGATGACCGCGCCCGCGGCGAGCGCGACGACGGCTCGGACGGCGGGAACGACCCAGTACCGGCTGTGCGCGTGGATGCTCGGACCCTGGGCAGGGACGGCGGTAGCCATTCGGCGACCTCTTTCGTACGGATTCGCCATCCAGTCTAGTCGGCGGCTTCCTGCGCGTTCGCCCCATCGGGACGCGCTCCGCCGCTAGCATCGCGGCATGCGGATCGGTTTCGCTGCGCTGCGCGCGGTGGTCTTCCTGCTCATGGTTGCGGCCGTCGTCGCCCAGCTCGCCACCAGCATCCGGAACACGAGCGACCGCGGCGGCAGCGTCCCCGCGCTGCTTGTCAACTTCTTCAGCTTCTTCACGATCGACTCGAACGTACTGGGGATCGTCGTGCTCGGAATCGGCGCCGTGCTGCTGGTGGTCCGGAAGGGCAACGACCCGGCCTGGTTCACCGGGCTCCGGGCCGCTGCGACCACCTATCTGGTGACCACGGGAGTCGTGTACAACCTGCTGTTGCGCAACATCCCGCTCCCGCAGGGCACGACCGTCGGCTGGTCGAACGAGGTGCTGCACGTCGTCGCGCCGGCGTACCTGCTCATCGACTGGCTGTTCGCGCCGGGCCGGACTCCGCTGCGACTGCGGAGCGTGTGGGGGATCGCCGTGTTCCCTATCGTGTGGGCGGTCTACACGCTCGTGCGTGCGCCGTTCGCGATCGAGCCGGTGACCGGGACGTCGCCGTGGTACCCGTATCCGTTCCTGAACCCGGCGACCAGTCCGAACGGCTATCTGTCGGTGGCGTTCTACGTCGTGCTTATCGCGGTCGTCATCCTGGCGGCGGGCTACGGCGTGGTGTGGGTCTCGCGGCGCTGGAGCGTCAGACGGCCTTCGCCTTCGGATGGCGTGGGCGACGCGGCTCCCGATCCTCAGCGCGCGCCCACAGGATGACCGCGGCCAGCCCGCCGACGGCGAGCAGGAAGGCGCCGGTCGGCGTGACCGTGTCGGCGATGCCGCGCTGGACGAGCATGGCCGATGCGATGCCAGCGAGCGTCCCGCCGGTCGCCACGACGGCGAACACGTGGGAGACGGCTCGGGTCGCGCCTCCAACCACCAGCCCGCGGATGACGAGGGACACCGCGCCGACCAGCCACAGCGTCGCGACCGGGAAGGCCATCAGAAGACCGAGCGGATCGCGCAGCAGTACACCCGGGATGACGTAGATCACGGCGGCCGCGAGCAGCAGCACGACGCCCAGCAGGGAGAAGGCGCCGGCCCGCGCGCCCTCGGTCCGCAGGCCGAGGATCGGCCGCAGCAGTGACGGCCAGGTGAACGCGAGCGCGAACGCCACCAGCGCGAGCGCCACGCTGCCCGCACCCTGCAGGAGGGGGAGGAGGATCTCCGTCATATCCCCATTGAACGCCCGGATCGGCGCGCGGGCGTCCTCCCGCAGGATGATTCGTCCCGGAGCGAGCCGAAAACGCGGGCGTGCCGGTCGGAATAGTGCAGCCGGGCGTGCTGTTCGGCCAAGAGGCCGTTCTGGAGCGCACCTGTCGCATCCGACCGGCCGTCTCGCTTTCTACGAACCGAAAGGCATCCTCTCGATGGATCTGTTCTCCCCCGTCTCTCTCGGCGACCTCCACCTTCCCAACCGCGTCGTGATGGCACCGCTCACGCGCACGCGTTCGGGCGACGCCGGCGTCCCGGGTCCGTTGGTGGCGGAGCACTACGCCCAGCGGGCGAGCGTGGGCCTGATCATCTCGGAGGGCACCTACCCGAGCCACGAGTCGCGCGCGTACCCGGGGCAGCCGGGCATCGTCACCGACGAGCAGATCGCCGCCTGGAGCGCCGTGGCCGACGCCGTGCATGCCAAGGGCGGCCGCATCGTCATGCAGCTCATGCACAGCGGACGCGTGTCGCACCCGTCGATCAACGGCCAGGACCGCGTCGTCGGTCCCAGCGCCGTCGCCATCGCCGGTGAGGCCCACGGCCCGAGCGGCAAGGTGGCCTACCCGGTGCCGCACGCGCTCACCACGGAGGAGCTGGCGATCGTGCGCGACGAGTTCGTGACGGCGGCGAAGAACGCGATCGCCGCCGGGCTCGACGGTGTGGAGGTGCACGGCGCCAACGGCTACCTCCTGCACCAGTTCCTCTCGCCGGTCTCGAACATCCGCGACGACCAGTACGGCGGCAGCCCGGAGGCGCGCGCTCGCTTCGTCGTCGAAGTGACCACGGCGATCGCCGAGGCGGTGGGCGCCGGTCGGGTGGGTATCCGCCTGTCGCCGATGCACAACATCCAGGACGTGTTCGAGACGGACCTCGCCGACGCCACCGCCACGTACGAGGCCGTGGTCGACGGAATCGCTCCGCTCGGCCTCGCGTACGTGAGCGTTCTGCATCGCGAGCCCACCGGTGCTCTCGTGCAGGACCTCCGCGAGCGCTTCGGCGGCCCGTTCATCGTCAACAGCGGCTTCGGTTCGCTCACGACGCGCGACGAGGCGATCGCCCTGGTCGAGGACGCGCACGCGGATGCGGTGGCCGTCGGCCGCCTGGCGATCGCGAACCCGGACCTCGTCGAGCGCTGGAAGGGCGAGCACCCGGAGAACGAGCCCGACGCGGCGACCTTCTATGGTTCCGGCGCCGAGGGCTACACGGACTACCCGCGGTTGAGCGCGTGACCACCACCTCCTTGGAGGGCACGGTCGCCATCGTCACCGGTGGCGGCCGTGGGCTCGGTCAGGCCATGGCACGTGGACTGGCCCGCGCCGGCGCGAACGTCGTGATCTCGGCAGCGAGGCAGGCCGAGGAGATCCGTAGAGTCGCGGACGCCATCAACACGGATCTCGGCGCGGCCCGCGTGCTCGCGCTTCAGGCGGATGTGACCCGGGAGGCCGACTGCCGGCGCCTGGTGGATGAGGCGGTCACCGCCTTCGGAGGGCTCCACATCCTGGTCAACAACGCGGGCCGCGGCATGAAGTACGTGAGCGATGCGTTCCTGACGGAGCCGACACGGTTCTGGGAGGTCGATGGCGACACGTGGCGGACCATCGTCGACACCAACGTCAACGGTCCGTTCCTCATGGCCAAGGCAGCGGTGCCGTATCTGCTGGAGCAGGGCTGGGGCCGCATCGTCAACATCACCATGAACCACGACACCATGCGCCGCGCCGGCTTCTCGCCGTACGGTCCGTCGAAAGCCGCGCTCGAGTCGGAGACGGTGATCTGGGCCCAGGACCTGGCCGGGTCGGGCATCACGGTGAACGGACTGCTCCCCGGGGGCGCCACCGACACCGGCATGATCCCCGAGGGCGTCTCCGCGGCGGTGCGCAGCCGGCTGCTTCAACCGGAGGTGATGGTCGAGCCGCTGCTGTGGCTCGCCTCCGACGCCTCCGCGGCTGTGACCGGCGCCCGCCTGGACGCCGCACGATGGGACAGCACCCTGCCGCCGAATCAGGCGGCAGCGGCCGCGCTGGAGCCGGCGGGGTGGGCCAACCAGTCGCACTGACCGGTCAGACCGGCGCCATGTCGGTGAACCGTGAGTAGTGCCCCTGGAAGGCGACCGTGACCGTGCGGGTGGGACCGTTGCGGTGCTTGGCGACGATGAGGTCGGCCTCGCCCGCGCGGGGGTTGTCCTTCTCGTAGGCGGACTCGCGGTGGAGCAGGATGACGACGTCGGCGTCCTGCTCGATCGAGCCCGACTCGCGGAGGTCGCTCAGGGCGGGGAGCTTGTCGGCGCGCTGCTCCGGGCCTCGGTTCAGCTGCGAGAGTGCGATCACGGGGACCTGGAGCTCCTTGGCGAGCAGCTTGAGGGCTCGCGAGAACTCGCTGACCTCCTGCTGGCGGCTCTCGACGCGCTTGCCGCTCGTCATGAGCTGCAGGTAGTCGATGATGACCATCTTGAGGCCCACCCGCTGCTTGAGGCGGCGGCATTTCGCGCGGATCTCGACCAGCGTCATGTTGGGGCTGTCGTCGATGTAGAGCGGAGCGTCGTTGATGCGGCCGCGGGTGGAGGCGATGGTCGTCCAGTCGCGGTTGTCGACCGTTCCCTTGCGCATGTTCTGCAGCGGGACGGACGCCTCGGCGGAGAGGAGGCGCATCGCGATCTCACTGCGCCCCATCTCGAGCGAGAAGAAGATGGTGGGCATTTCGTGCTTGATCGCGGCGGCGCGGGCGAAGTCGAGCGCGAGCGTCGACTTTCCGAGCGCGGGTCGCGCCGCGACGATGACCATCTGGCCGGGGTGCAGGCCGTTCGTGAGCTCGTCCAGCTCGGAGAACCCGGTCGGGACGCCCGTCATCGAGCCGTCCTTGTGCTTGGCGGCCTCGATCTCGTCGATGGCGACCGTGACGGCCTCGGTGAGCGGGACGTAGTCCTCGGTCTCCTGCGTGCCGGTGACGGAGTAGATCTCCGCCTGGGCGTTGTTCACGAGGTCGAGGACCTCGCCCTCGGCCTTGTAGCCCATCTGCGTGATGCGGGTGCCCGCTTCGACCAGACGGCGGAGGAGCGCCTTCTCGGCCACGATGTTGGCGTAGTAGCCGGCGTTGGCGGCGGTCGGGACGAGGCTGGTGAGGGTGTGGAGGTACTCGGCACCGCCGGCGCGCGACAGCTCGCCGATCTTGGTCAGTTCGTCGGTGACGGTGATGACGTCGGTCGGCTCGCCGTGCGAGTACAACGTCAGGATCGCGTCGTAGATGATCTCGTGCTTGGGGATGTAGAAGTCGGTGCCGCGCACGACCTCGACCACGTCGGCCACCGCGTCCTTGCTGAGCAGCATTCCGCCGAGAGCGCTCTGCTCGGCGAGTAGGTCGTGCGGAGGGGTGCGCTCGGGAGAGCGGGCTTCGCCCTGGTCACGTCCGTCGGCGAGACCGATATGGGCGATCGTCACGTTCTCTCCTCACTGTTTGCACGGCTTCCCTCGACTCATTCTCGGGAGGACCTCCGACACCCTATGAACGCCGGTTCCCCATCCACAACTCAGCTTGTGGATAAAACTGGGGAAAATCTGCGCGAAACGCCGTGGAGCGTGTGTAGAAGGTGTGTGGAAACCTGTGGACAACAAATGAGCTTGCCGGTCCAAATGCGGCCTGACCGGGGTTTTTACTTTCCCCAGGCTGTGTGTAAAAAGTTCTTTGAAGCCTGTGTTCAAGCTTCTGTACGGGGTGGGGGAACCTGTGCACAAAGTCCCTTAACGAGGTGTAGCGGCGGGACTCGCCCGCCGCTACACTCGTGCCTATTTGTCTTACTTGGCAGCAACCACCTGGAGGGAGATCACGGCCGAGAGGTCGTCGTGCAGACGCACGGTCGCCTCGTGGTCGCCGACCACCTTGATGGGGTTGGGGAGCTCGATCTTGCGCTTGTCGAGCTCGCCGATGCCGGCCGCCTTGACGGCGTCCGCGACATCGCCGGTCTTGACCGAGCCGAACAGACGACCCTCGCGACCGGCCTTGACGGTCAGCTTGACGCGGGTGGCCTCGAGCTTGGCCTTGAGGTCCTGAGCCTGCTCGATCGTGTGCAGCTCGCGAGCGGCGCGGGCCGCCTTGATCTGCTCGACCTGCTTCTCGCCACCGCGGGTCCACGCGATCGCGAAGCCCTGGGGGACGAGGTAGTTGCGGGCGTAGCCGTTCTTGACGTCGACGACGTCACCGGCAGAGCCGAGGCCGGTGACCTCGTGCGTGAGAATAACCTTCGACATGTCGTTGCTCCTTAGCGGCCAGAGCCGGCGTAGGGGAGGAGCGCCATCTCGCGCGCGTTCTTGACGGCGCGGGCGATGAGGCGCTGCTCCTGAACGGAGACACCGGTGATACGGCGGGCGCGGATCTTTCCGCGCTCCGAGATGAACTTGCGCAGGGTGGCGACGTCCTTGTAGTCAATGACGCCCACGCGAACGGACTTCGCGGGAGCGGCGTTCTTGCCGTCCTTGCCCTTGCGGATCGGCTTGCGGCGGTCGCCGCTCGACTTTCCAGCCATGGTTTCCTTTGCTTTCCGCCCGTCCGGTGCTGTCACCGGCGAGCTGATGATGTGTGCCCCTCGACCGAGAGGCGAGTCTCGTTAGAAGGGGGTCTCGTCGTTGTAGGAGCCCGGAGTGTTCCAGACATCCGCACCGGCGGACGGGTCCGCCGGAGCCGACGCGGCCCACGGCTCCTCGACAGCGGGGGCGCCGCCGCCGAAGCCGCCCGGGCGACCGCCCGAGGACTGGGCGCGGGTGACCTGCGCGGTGGCGTAGCGCAGCGACGGGCCGATCTCGTCGATCTCGAGCTCGATGCTGGTGCGCTTCTCGCCTTCCTTCGTCTCGTAGGAACGCTGCTTCAGGCGGCCCTGCGCGATGACGCGCGACCCCTTCGTCAGCGAACCAGCGACGTGCTCAGCGAACTCGCGCCAGACGCTGGCGCGGAGGAAGAGAGCCTCGCCGTCCTTCCACTCGTTCGCCTGACGGTCGAACGTGCGGGGGGTGGACGCGATGGTGAAGTTGGCGACTGCCAGCCCGTTCTGCGTGTAGCGCAGCTCGGGGTCGGCCGTGAGGTTGCCCACCACGGTGATGACGGTCTCGCCGGCCATGGGACTAGGCGCCGGCCTTCTCGGAGGTGGCGGCCTTGCGGGCGGCCTTCTCGTCGGCACGCTTCTGAGCGGCGGCGATCTGGGCGATCGCCTCCTCGGCGCGGAGGACCTTGGTGCGCATGACGGCCTCGCTGAGCTTCAGCTGGCGGTCGAGCTCCTTCGTGGTGTCGCCCTCAGCGGTGAGCTGGACGACGGCGTAGATGCCCTCGGTCTTCTTGTTGATCTCGTAAGCCAGGCGACGACGTCCCCAGATGTCGACGTTGTCGATCGTTCCACCGTCGTTGCGAACGACGTTGAGGAACTTGTCAAGGCTCGGAGCCACGGTGCGCTCATCGATCTCGGGATCGAGGATGACCATCAACTCGTACTGATGCATGACTAACCCACCTCCTCTGGTCTCAGCGGCTGCAGACGTTCTGCAGCAGGAGGGTGTCATAGACGCGCCCAGGGCAGGCTTCCGCCCGGGCAACTTATCAAGGGTAACGGATGTCTCGGTCATGCTCCAACTCTCGCCGGAGCAGACCGCGAAAGACGCGGTCAGGGGAAAACTGTGGAGAACAGGCTCGCAGCGTCACTTGTGGACAGGCGCGCTCAGCGGGACTCCCACCAGGCGAGCAGGCGCCGTGTCGCCTCCTCCTCGCCGAGCGACCCCTCGTCGAGGCGCAGCTCCAGGAGGAACTTCATCGCCTGCCCCACCTCTCTTCCCGGTCGCAGACCCAGGATGCTCATGACCTGCTCGCCGTCGAGGTCGGGGCGGACCGCGTCCAGCTCCTCCTGCTCCTTCAGCTCCTGGATGCGCGATTCGAGGTCGTCGTAGGCGAATCCGAGCCGATCGGCCTTCCGGCGATTGCGCGTCGTCACGTCGGCGCGGGTGAGCATGTGCAGTCGTTCGAGCTGGGGACCGGCGTCGCGAACGTAACGGCGCACGGCGGAGTCCGTCCAGGCGCCGTCCGCGTAGCCGAAGAACCGCAGATGCAGCTCGATCAGCCGGGCGACGGCGTCGATGGTCGCCTTGTCGAAGCGCAGCGCAGTCAGCCGCTTCCTCGCGAGCTTCGCGCCGACGACGTCATGGTGGTGGAAGCTGACCGCTCCGCCCGGCTCGAACCGTCGGGTGGCCGGCTTCCCGATGTCGTGCAGGATGGCGGCAAGCCGGAGGACGAGGTCGGGCGCCTCCCCCGGATGCCGCTCCTTCTCGTATCCGATGGCCTGGTCCAGCACGGTGAGACTGTGCTGGTACACGTCCTTGTGGTGGTGGTGCTCGTCGGCCTCCAGCCGCAGGGCCGGGATCTCGGGGACCACGAGTTCGGCGAGACCGCTGTCGACCAGCAGCTCGAGACCGGCACGCGGCTCGTCCGCCATCAGGAGCTTGCTGAACTCGTCACGGACGCGCTCGGCGCTCACGATCTCGATGCGGTCGGCCATCGCCGCCATCGCGGCGCGCGTCTCGTCGTCGACGGCGAAACCGAGCTGTGCCGTGAAACGCGCGGCGCGCATCATCCGCAGCGGATCGTCACCGAACGAGATCTGCGGCGTGCTGGGCGTGCGGAGCACCCCCGCGATGAGGTCCTCGACCCCGCCCGACGGGTCGACCAGCCGCACCTCGGGAAGGCGCAGGGCGAGCGCGTTGACCGTGAAGTCGCGCCGCATCAGGTCGCCCTCGAGTGTGTCGCCGAACTCCACCTCGGGCTTGCGGGTGGTGCCGTCGTAGCTGTCGCTGCGATACGTCGTGATCTCGACGGTGTCGTCGCCGAGACGCGCGCCGATCGTGCCGAACTGGCGGCCCACGTCCCAGACGGCGTCGGCGACGGGGGAGACGATGCGCAGGATGTCGTCGGGGCGCGCGTCCGTCGTGAAGTCGAGGTCGTGCACCTGACGGCCCAGGAGCGCGTCGCGCACCGGCCCTCCGACGAGCGAGAGCTCGTGTCCCACGGCCGCGAAGGCGTCGGCGAGGCGGGCGACCGACGGCGTACGAGCGAGGTCGCCGAGGCGTTCGAGGGATTCGGCGACGCTCTGCATGGTGCCCCAGTTTAACGGCCCCGCTCGCCGGCCTCTCAGGGGGTGACCTCTACAATCGTCGTCATGGAGGCCGAGTCGGGATCGCGCGTCGACGCATGAGCGCAGCCTCCTCCACCCTCCGCGGGGGTGCGTCGTTCCGCGCCCGCGTCCGCCGGATGGCCGCCGCGATCGCCGTGGGAGCGCTGGCGACCCTGACCGCCACGACGGGTGCCTCCCTGCCGGCGAGCGGCGCAACGCCGGGCCCGACCCCGGCGCCGCCCGCATCCGCCTCCGACTCCGCCCTGACGGCGACCGTCACCGCGGACGACGGGGGAGTGGTCACCGCGGGCAAGGCGCTGGGGGTCTCCGTCACGGTGTCGAACCCGACCGACACGGCTTACACCTCCGGATCGGTCGGACTCTGGATCGATCCGTCGCCGCAGGAGGGACGCAAGGCGCTGGCGACGTGGCTCGCCTCGACCGACAAGCCCGCCGATGCCGTCGCCCTCGGCGAGGCGCAGCTCAACACCCTCGAACCCGGCTCGAGCACGGTGGTCCGGGTTACCGTCCCGGCCGCATCGCTCCCGTTCTCGGCACGCACGTCCTCCGGGGTGTTCGGGATGGGCGCGACCGTGCGGGCTGGACAGGCGGACGCCGAGCCGCGCGGCTCGGTCGTCTGGTATCCGGGCGGCAGCGCGACGCAGTCGAGCATCAACGTCGCTCTGCCGATCGTCACGCCCTCCGGCTCGGACGGCCTCATCGCCGCAGACGACCTCGCGACCTACACCGCACCGAACGGCATCCTGACCAGAGAACTCGACGGCCTGATCGGCCACACCACGGTGACCGTGGGCATCGACCCGATGATCATCGCGTCCATCCGGCTGCTCGGCAACGCCGCCCCGGCGAGCGCGGTGGACTGGCTCACCCGCTTGTCCGAGCTGCCGAACGACACCTTCTCTCTCGGTTACGGGGACGCCGACACGGTCGGGCAGATCCAAGCCGGACTCCCGGCCCCGCTGGCCCCCACCTCCCTCGCCTACGCGATCGATCCCAAGAACTTCACGCCGGCGCCCACCCCGGTGGGCGAGCCCTCCACGGCCACCCCGACAGCCACCCCGCGTACGTCGACGACTCCGACTCCCACGCCGACGGCCACGCCCGGTCCGGTCGTGCCCGACCTCAAGACGCTGCTCGCGTGGGACTACACGCTCTCCGGCATCAGCTGGCCCGGCGACAAGACCGTCCGCCGCGCCGATCTCGCCCCACTGGCGGCTGTGGGGCTCACGACCACGATCGTCTCCGGCAGCAACACGAACGCGGCCGACCTGTCGACGACGCCCTCCGCACCGGTCGGCGGCGGCAACGACCGCATCCTCCAATCCGACCAGGCGCTCAGCGACGCCCTGGCTCAAGCCGTCTCCGCGCCGAGCGACATCGCATGGAACTCCGCGATGACGAAGGTCAACGCGCAGCTGGAGCTGATCAGCCAGGAGTCCGGCGACGCCCGGCGCCTGCTGGTCGCCCTCGATCGCTCCTGGCCGTCGAGCGGCACACAGCTGGAGCGGACGCTGAACGCCCTGTTCTCGTCGCCCTGGTCCGCACCCGCATCGTTCTCCTCCGTGGCCCAGGCCCCTGCCAGCGCCGGTCTCGACCTGGTGGACGCGCCGGAGTCCGCCGACCGCATCACGAACATCCGGGCGCTGGTCCAGGACGAGGGATCGCTCGGCCAGTTCGCCACGGTGCTCGACGACCCGACGCGGCTCACCGGGCGCACACGCGCCCAGCTGCTCACCCTTCTGGCGGTGTCCTGGCAGAACCCCCGCACGGACTGGCCCGCGGCCGTGACGGCAGCGCGGAAGGCGACGGTCGCGACGTTGCACTCGATCCACATCCTGCCCACCGAGAACGTCAACCTCGTGAGCGCGCAGGGCTCCATCCCGTTCACGGTGAGCAACGAGCTGCCCGACGACGCGGCGACGATCGTGCTCACCGCATCCCCGTCCAACAGCCGGCTCGAGGTCGACCAGTCGACGACCAAGCGCATCCTGAAGGATTCGCGGGCGACGGTCCTGATCCCGGTGAAGGCGAAGGTCGGCAACGGCCAGGTCGTGCTCTCGCTGCAGCTGTACAGCCCGACCGGAGTGCCGATCGGGGACCCGACGTCGGTGACGGTGGATGTGCACGCCGACTGGGAGGGCATCGGCGCGCTGATCTTCGGCATCCTCCTCGTTCTGCTGTTCGGCTTCGGGATCGTGCGCAACATCCTGCGCCGACGCTCGAAGGGCGCCGAGGACGCAGAGGCGGAGCCTGCGGAAGCCGAGGGCGAGGATGGCTAGCGTCGGCCGCGCCAGTGCGCTCCTCGCCTCCGGAACACTGGTCTCGCGTCTCCTCGGCTTCGCCAAGGCGTGGCTGCTGGTTCAGGCGATCGGCGTCGTCTCCTTCGCCGCGAACGCGTACGGTACGGCGACCGCCATCCCGAACAGCCTCTACGCGATCATCGCCCAGGGCATCCTCAACGCCATCCTGGTGCCGCAGATCGTGCGCGCCTCGGTCAACCCGACGGCGGTCGCGCGTACATCAACAAGCTCGTCACCCTCGGGATGGTCGTCTTCGCGGCCGTCGCCCTCGTCGCGACCTTCCTGGCGCCCGTCCTCGTCGCACTGTTCGGCGTGCCGGAGTCGCAGCGTGCGCTGGCTACCGCGTTCGCCTACTGGTCCCTTCCGCAGATCTTCTTCCTCGGCCTGTACACGCTGCTGGGCGAGGTGCTCAACGCCCGCAAGTTCTTCGGCCCGTTCACCTGGGCGCCGGTCGTCAACAACATCGTCGCCATCGTCATGCTGGGGGCCTTCATCCTGGCGTTCGGGGCCTTCGCGACCGGTAACCCCCATAGCCAGTGGGCGCTCGGGATGATCGCCCTTCTCGCCGGGGGAGCGACGCTCGGCATCGCGGCCCAGGCGCTCATCCTCTTCCTCTTCTGGCGCCGGGTCGGGCTGCGCTTCCGCTTCGACTTCGGTTGGCGCGGCGTCGAACTGGGCACCGCTGGAAAGGCGGCCGGCTGGACCTTCGCCATGCTGATCGCGACGCAGGTCGCGGGCGTCATCGAACTGAACGTCTCGAACTCGGCGGGCGCCGCGTACGCGGGCTCCTTCGCCATGCAGAACGCGTGGCTCATCTTCATGCTCCCGCACGGCATCATCGCCGTCTCGATCGTCACGGCCTTCTACACGCGGATGGCCGAGCACGCGCACCGCGGATCCGTCCAGGACTTCCGCCAGGACTTCTCCTCCGCGGCCCGCTCGATCATGTTCCTGATCGTGTTCTCCTCCGCCGCCCTCATCGTCACCGCGTACCCCATCGCGAGAGTGTTCACCTCGGACTACCAGGCCATGGGTCTCGTCCTCATCGCGTACCTCGTCGGCCTCGTACCCTTCTCCCTGGTGTTCATGGCGCAGAGGGCGTTCTACTCGCTCGGGGACACGCGCACGCCGTTCCTCTTCACGCTCGCCCAGGTCGCCGTCATCATCGCCGGCGTGCTGCTGTGCTTCCTGGCACCGCCGCAGACGCGAGCGGCGTCGGTCGCCCTCGTCGTGTCGATCGCCAGTGTCGTGCAGGCGGTACTCGCCTTCGCGCTCCTGCGGCGGCGGACCGGGGGAGTGGACGGAACCCGCATCCTCGGCTCTCTGTGGCGCTTCGTGCTCGCCGGCGTCGCCTCGATCGCCGCCGGCGCCGGCTTCCTCGTTATCCTCGGCGGTGTCGGCCCAGGCGCCTTCCCGGTCAGCGGCCCGATCGCAGCGATCATCGCGACGGCGGTGATCGGCGTCGTCATGCTGGTCGTCTACGCGGGCTTCCTCGTCATCCTCCGGTCACCCGATCTCGAGGCCGGTCTCGCGCCCATCCTGAACCGGCTCGGAGGGCGCACTCGCGCGTCCAGGTGACACGGAATAGCATCCGCCTAGGATGTGTTCTACAGGTCGACACCTCCAGACGAAGGTGTCAGGACAGATCAGGAGTTCCGCTGTGCGGCAGATCATCATCATCGGTTCCGGCCCTGCCGGTTACACCGCGGCCATCTACGCGGCCCGCGCCAACCTCAAGCCGCTGCTGATCGCCTCCTCCGTCGAGGCCGGTGGCGAGCTCATGAACACCACCGAGGTCGAGAACTTCCCGGGCTTCCCCGAGGCCGTCATGGGACCGGACCTCATGTTCAAAATGCAGGCGCAGGCCGAGAAGTTCGGCACCGAGATCGTCCTCGACGACGTCGTGTCGGTCGACCTGACCGGCGAGGTCAAGAGGGTCACCCTCGGCTCCGGCGCGGTGCACGAGGCGCTGGCCGTGATCTTCGCGACCGGCTCGGCCTACCGCAAGCTGGGTCTCGCCGACGAGGAGCGACTGTCCGGACACGGCGTCTCCTGGTGCGCCACCTGCGACGGCTTCTTCTTCCGTCAGCGCACGATCGCCGTCGTCGGAGGCGGCGACTCCGCGATGGAGGAGGCCACCTTCCTCACGCGCTTCGCCGACAAGGTGTACGTCATCCACCGCCGCGACAGCCTCCGCGCCTCCAAGATCATGCAGGACCGCGCGTTCGCCAACGACAAGATCGAGTTCATCTGGAACTCCGAGGTCATCGGCATCGGCGGCGACGAGCAGGTGCAGGATGTCCAGCTGCGCAACCTGGTCACCGGCGAGGAGAGCGAGCTGCAGCTGCAGGGCCTCTTCATCGCGATCGGCAACGACCCGCGCGTCCACCTCGTCCACGGCCAGCTCGACCTGACCCCCGAGGGTACGATCGCCGTCCAGGGCCGCACCTCGAAGACCAACCTGCCCGGCGTCTTCGCCGCGGGCGACGTCATCGACCCCACCTACCGCCAGGCGGTCACCGCCGCGGCGTCCGGTACGGTCGCCGCGCTCGACGCGGAGCACTACCTGACCACGCTCCCCAAGAACTTGCTCGACAGCGCAGCGGATGGCGCGTCGGGTGACCTCGAACTCACGACCACCGCATAAGGAGAAACAAGACAATGTCAGCAGCACGTTCGGTCACGGACTCCAGCTTCGAGCAGGACGTCCTCAACAGCGAGAAGACCATCCTCGTGGACTTCTGGGCTGAGTGGTGCGGTCCGTGTCGCGCCGTCGGCCCGATCCTCGACCAGATCGCCTCCGAGCACGCCGACAAGATCGAGATCGTCAAGCTCAACGTCGACGAGAACCCGCAGACCGCTGCGAAGTACCAGATCACCTCCATCCCCGCGATGAAGGTCTACCAGGGTGGCGAGGTCGTCAAGACCGTCATCGGCGCCAAGCCGAAGCCCGCCCTCGAGGCCGACCTGGCCGCCTACCTCGCGTAGCGCGACCCGTCCTCTTCAGACCCGTCCGGCGCTCACCCGCCGGGCGGGTCTTTTTCGTACCCGCCGACGGTCACCGATTTTCCCGCCGGTGCGCCGCCCCCATAGCATTGCTCAACGGCAGAGAAACGGAACCCACACGTGATCGAACAGGGGACCCCGCAGCAGCGGGGCAACAATCTGGACCCGTGGTACAACCACTACGCACAGCGCACCAGCGGCCTGGCCGCCAGTGAGGTCCGAGCCCTGTTCGCCGTCGCCAGCCGACCCGAGGTGGTCTCGCTGGCCGGCGGCATGCCGTACGTGTCCGCCCTCCCGCAAGACCTGGTGGTCGGGGCGATGGATCGGGTCATGCGCGAGCAGGGCGCCGTCGCCCTCCAGTACGGTTCCGGGCAGGGCGTTCCGGCCCTCCGCGAGCAGATCCTGGAGGTCATGGCGCTCGAGGGCATCAGCGGCAGCGCCGATGACGTCATCGTGACGACCGGGTCGCAGCACGCGCTGGAGCTGTTCAGCAAACTGTTCCTCGACCCGGGGGACGTCGTGCTCGCCGAAGGCCCGAGCTACGTCACGGCGATGGTCATCTTCAAGTCGTATCAGGCGGAGGTGGACCACGTCCCCTCCGACGAGCACGGCCTCATCCCCGAGGCCCTGCGGGAGCACATCGCCCGTCTCAAGGCCGCGGGGCGCACCCTGAAGTTCCTCTACACGGTGCCGACGTTCCACAACCCGGCCGGTGTGACGCTCACCTGGAAGCGCCGGCTCGAGATCCTCGAGATCGCACGCCAGAACGACATCCTCGTGCTGGAGGACAACCCCTACGGGCTGCTCTACTTCGAGGAGAAGCCCCCGGCGGCCATGCGCTCGGTCGAGAAGGACGGCGTCGTGTACCTGGGCACGTTCTCGAAGACACTCGCCCCCGGCTTCCGCGTGGGATGGGCGCTCGCGCCCCACGCCATCCGCGAGAAGCTCATCCTCGCCAACGAGGCGGCCGTGCTGAGCCCGAGTTCGTTCAGCCAGCTCGTGATCTCGCAGTACCTGAGCGACGCCGACTGGAAGGGCCAGATCGACACCTTCCGCGGCGTGTACCGCGAGCGCAAGGAGGCGATGGTCTCGGCGCTGGCCGAGCACCTGCCCGAGCTCAGCTGGACCGACCCGAACGGCGGGTTCTACGTCTGGGTCACCCTGCCGCCGCACCTCGACTCCAAGGCGATGCTTCCGCGCGCCGTCACCGAACTCGTGGCCTACACTCCCGGCACCGCGTTCTTCGCGGATGGATCGGGCGCGCAGAACATCCGACTGTCCTTCTGCTACCCGACGCCCGAGAACATCCGTGTCGGCGTTCGCCGTCTCGCCAACGTGATCGGCGGGGAGCAGGATCTGCTGGATACCTTCGCCGGCACTGGCCCGCTTGACGCGTCGCAGCGTCGAAGCCGGACAAGCGCCAATCCTCCTACCGACCTTCGTTGACGAGAAAGGCCTGATCATGGCACAAAATGGCGCACTTGAGATCGTCGTTCTCGCTGGCGGAATCTCTCACGAGCGCGACGTATCGCTGCGCAGCGGGCGCCGTGTCGCGGACGGCCTGAATGCGCTGGGCCACCGGGTTTCGCTCCGTGATCCGGATGCGTCCCTCCTCGCGTTCCTGGACGAGAGCCGACCGGACGTCGTGTGGCCGGCACTCCATGGGGCGAGCGGAGAGGACGGAGCCCTGCGCGGACTCCTGGAGCTGACGGGGGTGCCGTTCGTCGGCTCGCGCGCGGATGCGTCTCGCCTCGCGTGGTCGAAGCCGAACGCCAAGACGATCGTCCATCGCGCCGGTGTGGCCACCCCGGCATCTGTCACGCTTCCACAGGAGACCTTCCGCGAGCTCGGCGCCGGGAGCGTCCTCGAGACGGTTCTAGCCGGCCTGACGCTCCCGGTGGTCGTCAAGCCGGCACAGGGCGGATCGGCACAGGGTGTGACGATCGTCGCGTCCGCCGAGGAGCTTCCTCGCGCGATGGTCGACGCCTACACGTACTCCGATGTCGCACTGATCGAGCAGAAGGTCGACGGTGTCGAGGTCTCGGTAACCGTCGTGGACACCGGAGACGGCCCGTCTGCGTTGCCGGCAGTCGAGATCGAACCGGTCGACGGGGCATACACGTTCGATGCGCGCTACAACGCAGGGGAGACCCGGTTCTACGTGCCGGCCCGGCTGGACGAGCAGGTCTCTGCAGCCGTCGCTGAGGCGGCGGTGCACGCCCACATCGCGCTGGGCCTGCGGCATCTGTCCCGAATCGACCTCATCGTGGATGCCGCCGGGACGCCGTGGTTCCTCGAAGCCAACGTGCTTCCGGGCCTCACCGAGACCTCGATCATGCCCCAGGCGATCACCGCGTCCGGGCGCGAGCCGGGCGCCGTCTACGCCGAACTCGCCCGTGCGGCGATCGCCGACGCCTGATCAGCTGTAGCTGGGCTGGCCGATCTCCTCGAGGATGCGGTTCAGGTCCTGAATCGTGGCGAAATCCACCACGATCTGGCCTTTTCTTGCACCGAGGGTGATCTTCACACGCGTGTTGAGGCGGTCGCCCAGGGTACCGGCGATCTCGTCGAGGTGTCCGCGGTGACGCCCGGCGGTCGCCTTCTGCCGGGTCGGTTTGGGCGTCTTGCTGGCAGCCGCCTCGGCCTGGCGCACCGAGAGGTCCTCGTTCACGATCTTGTCCGCGAGTCGGATCATCGCCTCGTGGTCGTCACCGAGCGACAGAATCGCCCGGGCGTGGCCGGCGCTGAGCACGCCGGCGGCGACACGCGCCTGGACGACAGCGGGCAGCTTGAGGAGGCGGATCGTGTTCGTGATCTGGGGGCGTGAGCGTCCGATGCGGTTGGCGAGCTCCTCCTGCGTGATGCCGAAGTCCGCGAGCAGTTGCTGGTATGCGGATGCCTCTTCCAGCGGGTTCAGCTGGCTGCGGTGCAGGTTCTCGAGCAGCGCATCCCGGAGCATGTCCTCGTCGGCGGTGTCCTTGATTACCGCCGGGATGGTGTCGAGTCCGAGCTCCTTGGTCGCGCGCAGTCGCCGCTCGCCCATGATGAGCTCGTAGCGTCCCGGGTCATCGGAGAGCGGACGGACGACGACCGGCTGCAGCACGCCGACTTCGCGGATGCTGGCGACCAGCTCGTCGAGCGCCTCCCGGTCGAACTCCGTGCGTGGCTGCACCCGGTTCGGGATGATGTCCTCGGGGGAGAGGCTGGCGAGCCGGGCACCGGGTACGGCGACCAGCTCATCGGGTCGCTCTGCCACGGCGGTCGCCGTGCCCATCCCCGCGGAGTTGTCGGGGAAGAACACGTCGACCGGCCTGCTGGCCTGGTCGCTGGTGGGGATGAGGGCGCCGATGCCTCGGCCCAGTCCGGTGCGCTTCGCTGCCATTAGCGGGGTACTCCTCTGCGTGCGATCTCTGCGGCCGCCTCCATGTAGGAGAGGGAACCGCTGGAGTTGGTGTCGTAGCTGATGACGCTCTGTCCGTAGCTCGGTGCCTCGGAGATGCGGACGGAACGCGGGATGATCGTGTCGAGCACCTCGTTGGGGAAGTGTTCGCGCACATCGGCCGCGACCTGGTGGGCCAGGTTGGTGCGTGAGTCGTACATGGTCAGCAGGATCGTCGAGACGCGCAGCTTGGGATTCAGGTGGCGCTCGATCAGCTGGATGTTCTTGAGCAGCTGGCTCAGGCCTTCCAGCGCGTAGTACTCGCACTGGATGGGGATGAGCACCTCGGTCGCTGCGACGAACGCGTTGATCGTGAGAAGGCCCAGCGACGGCGGGCAGTCGATGAGCACGTAGTCGATGTCGTACTCGTCGAGGAAGCGTCCGAGTGCCCGGGACAGCCGCTGTTCGCGCGCGACCATCGAGACTAGCTCGATTTCGGCGCCCGCGAGGTCGATCGTGGCCGGGATGACGAACAATCCGTCGAATTCCGGGCTCTTCTGAATCACTTCCTCGAGCTCGCGATCGTTCACGACCACGTCGTAGACGCTCGGCGTACCCTCGCGGTGCTCGACGCTCAGCGCCGTGGATGCGTTTCCCTGCGGATCCAGGTCGATCACAAGCACGCGAGCGCCCGACTTCGCCAATGCCGCGCTGAGGTTGACGACCGTGGTTGTCTTCCCGACGCCGCCCTTCTGGTTGGAGATGGTGAAGATTCGCGTCTTCGAGGGGAGGGGGAGAGTTGTGGCGGCGATCGCCTGCCGCCGGCGAGCGAGGTCCTGGATCTCCTGAGCAAGGGGAGTGGTCCCGTCGAATGCCACCGGCGTCTCCGTCTCCATCTCGCTCCCGATCTCACCTACTCTGCCGCGGTCGTCGGCGTGGGGTTGTTTCACGTGAAACCTCGTCGCTTTGTGGTGCTCTGCACCGGCTCTGGGTCGGTCGTTCGGCACACCCGCAGCGCGACCGATATTCAACTCTAACCCGACCATCCGACGCTTCTTTACACGGCGCGCGACGGTGTGAACGCGTGGACGGTTTCTCGACATTTCACGTGAAACATCGGTGGCCCTGGTCGGTTCACGTCGCGTCGGTACAGCTGTGGCTGATCAGGCGACCGCAGAAAGGGGAGCGAAGTGGATTGGCTAGTGAGCGATAGAGCACGCCCACGCGGCGCTTGAGGAGGAGTCACTAGATAGCGCGCGCATCGCGGGCGTTTCACGTGAAACGCTCCTCGTCCTATGGTGGCGACTGGACGCCGAGATCCAAAGGCTCGATTGAATAGGACAGGGGTGTCTTGGGGCGGGTTGCGGCGGAGCTACAGGCCGGAAGGGTGGTGGCTCGTCCGTGTTGCCGCGAGCACCGTTCGGTGCGGTGACGACAGTTCCTTCGCCTATCGTGAAGCGAGCGTGCAGAGTTGCCGGCATGGGCCATCCGGCTGGCCTGAGAAGCGACAGAACGCTAGCGCAGTGGTGTCACTCGTTCGTACCGCAAACGAGCGTGGGTCTGTCGTTTCACGTGTAACTTGTGCAGCGTCGTCCGGAGGACCAACGACCGTCG
Organism: Leifsonia xyli; assembly: GCA_001647635.1. Classification (NCBI taxonomy): domain Bacteria; kingdom Bacillati; phylum Actinomycetota; class Actinomycetes; order Micrococcales; family Microbacteriaceae; genus Leifsonia; species Leifsonia xyli. The sequence goes on from CP014761.1 coordinate 2,287,461, forward strand.
CGTCCCACGGGCCACAGAGTGCGCGACCGGTACAGCGTTGCAGCAGTACCCGATCTCCCCTTTTTCCTTTCGCTCGAACGATCCCACCGGCGGTGTGGTCACTTCGCCTCGCAGACGCCTCGTTTCACGCGAAACGAGGGCGTGGCGTCGCTGGGCCGCTCGTTTGGCCAAGTCCCGGGCTGAGTCTTGTACGTGCCTACGCACGTCGACCATCGGCCGTCGTGATCCGCGGCTGCGCCAGAGCTCTTTAGCCTGAGTGGGCGAAAGTGGCTTAGGAATGCGCGCGATCCATGTTTCACGTGAAACACCGCCCGATGGCGATGAAGAGATCCGGGGCAAGCACACTGGCGCAGAGGCGTGCGCCCGTGGATCTTTTCTATACTCAGAACCGCAGGCCGGCTTCGCTAGATCCAGTTCCAGCTACTTCCGGTTCAGTGAGGGAGCTGCCTTTGCTCCGGACCAGTCGAGAACCGCTCGCGCCACGCTCTCATGATCGGCCTCGGCGATTCGGTGCGCGACCGTCGTCGATGCATCGCGGGGGAGAGGTCCGAATCGATGTCGAATCTGCTTCGCCGAGCCGATTTTTGCTCCTACAGCGGACTCGCATCGGCGCTTAGAACGCCTCTGAACGAACTGAAGCCGATGCTTCAGCCTCACCAGAGGCGATCTAAGCGTCCTCGGCAGACGCGGTGCTACCGGACAGTGGCGCGAATAACTCTCGTGACCTCATCCAGCACACCCTCACCGAGTGTCAGCACCTCGATGTCGTGCACCTTGTATTTGCGGATCTCCTTGGTCGCCGCTTCGACCTCGGCGGGAGCGCCTGCGCCCTTCATGAGAACGAGTTCGCCGCCGTCGCGCAGCAGGGGAGCGGTCAGCGGGAGCAGCTTGCGAAAGGCGCTGACGGCGCGGGCGGTGACCTGGTCCAGCGGCTCACCGAGGCGGACCTCCTCGGCACGCGCTCTGACCACCTCCACGTTGTCGAGCCCGAGCTCTTCCACCTGCTCGGTGAGCCATGCGATGCGACGCTCCATCGGCTCGATCAGCACGAACGAAACATCCGGTCGCGCGATGGCGAGTACCAGGCCAGGGAGCCCAGCGCCGCTTCCGACGTCGCCCACGACTCCGGGACGCAGCAAGGGTGCGACGATCGCACAGTTCAGAATGTGACGCGACCACAGCCTGGGCAGCTCGAGCGGTCCGATGAGCCCCCGCTCTTCGCCCTGGTCGGCGAGGTTCTGCGTGAAGCGGCGGGCTACCTCGATGCGGTCGCCGAACAGCGAAAGTGCTGCGGCCGGCTCGGTTTCGACGTCGGTCACTGTTTCACGTGAAACTAGGCGGCGGTGATGACCGTGTGACGGTCACGACCCTCGCCGCGCGAGTTCGAGACATAGCCCCGCTCGGACACAATGTCGTGAACCACCTTGCGCTCGTACGACGACATCGGGGGGAGTGCAGCCTCCGCGGCGCCTTCGTCGAGCTTCGCGATCGCGCGCTCGACCAGACGTCCGAGTTCGGCCTGCCGGGCGTCGCGAGAACCGGCGATGTCCAGGATCAGCCGTGAGTAGCCGCCGGTCTGGTTCTGCACGGCGAGACGAGTCAGCTCCTGCAGAGCGGCGACCGTGTCGGCCTTCGCCAAAAGCGAGAGGTTGGTGCCGTCCTCGGCGTTAACCGAGATGTACGCGCGGCCATTGCGCGTGTCGATGTCGATGTCGCCGTCGATATCGGCGATGTCGAGCAGCTCCTCGATGTAGTCCGCCGCGATGTCACCCTCGCGGTCGAGATCGGCCGGCTCCACACTCGCGTCGCCGGAGATAGCGTCGGCGTCGGCGTCTGCCACGACGGCTGCAGCATCCACAGCGTCGTCGCCGGTCAGGTCGGCGGGCTCGGGGGAGGAGGTCTGAACGTCGGTCATCGGTGCGCGGTCCTTACTTTCCTGCTTGCTTCTTGGCGCGCGACTTGCTCACGGGCTGTACGCGCTGCGTCGGCTGCTTCTTGGGCTGCTCCTCGACGGTAAGCACGGTCGCGCCATCCGCCTGAACCAGCTTGCCCTTCTTGGCCAGACGCGCCTCGCGTGCCTTCGCGGCATCGGAGCCGGGGGTCGGCATGTTGCGGATGACGAGGAACTGCTGACCCATGGTCCACAGGTTCGAGGTGAGCCAGTAGAACATGACGCCGAGCGGGAAGGCGAAGCCGGAGAAGAGGAAGACGAAGGGGAGCAGATACAGCAGGATGCGCTGCTGCTTGAACTGCGGGCTCGCCTTGGTCTCCGGCGACATGTTCTTGGAGACGATCTGCAGCTGCGTCAGGAACTGCGAGCCGGTCATCAGAATAACCATAACGGCCGCGATGATCATGACCGCGACCTGCGGCGGATGGGCGTTCATCGCGCCCTGGAAGCTCTGGTGAAGGGGAGCGACGCCGAACAGCGTGGCGTTGCCGAACTGCTGCGCGAGCTCCTCGTTGAGCGGGCCGACGCCGGCCTTACCGCTCTGGGCGCCGTTGAGCACCTGGAACAGCGAGAAGAACACGGGCATCTGCAGAAGCAACGGGAGGCAGGAGCTCAGCGGGTTGGTGCCCGTCTTCTTGTAGAGCTCCATGGTCTCGCGGGACATGGCCTCGCGCGAGAACTGGTCCTTCTTGCCCTTGTACTTGTCCTGGATCTTCTTGAGCTGCGGCGCGATCTCCAGCATCCGGCGCTGGTTCTTGATCTGTCGCACGAAGATCGGGATGAGGGCGGCGCGCACGACGACGGTCAGACCCACGATGGCGAGCACCCAGGTGATGCCGGCCGCCGGGTCGAGACCCATCTGGGTGAACAGCCAGTGAAAGGCGACGAGGATCAGCTCAACGACCCATTTGATGGGCCAGAGGATGATTCCGATGAAATCAGGCATGACGCGTTGCTAAGCCCTTCGATGGCTGGTGGGACGAGAGATGATCGGCCGGCACGACGAAACCGAACGGGGTCACCCGGTACCGCTGTTTCCTCGCAGGCGGGACGTCATCGACTCCGCCCGCCGCCCACGGATGGCAGCGGAGGATCCGACGAATCCCCAAGTACGAGCCCACCACGACACCGTGCTGCTGGATAGCCTGCAGCGCGTAGGACGAGCACGACGGGTAGTAGCGGCACACATCGCCGTATAGCGGAGAGATCACGGCCCGATACGCACGAAGCACCAGCACCGCGAGATTCCGCGGCGCGAGGAGCACTGCTGCGATCGCGGTGTTCATGGACGGACGCTGCCCTTACTGAGATGACTGCGGCTGGTGAAGCGGGTCGAGGCCCGGGAGAGCTCTTCGTGCAGGCTAGCCCACGGCGCTTGTACAGAGGCTGGCAATGCGCGCACGACCACGTCCAACCCGCCCGACGACTTCTCCGGGGCGAACCGGGGGAGCAGGTCGTAGGCCGCGGCCTTCAGTCGGCGCCGAACGAGATTGCGTGTTACCGCGTTGCCCACCGTCTTGCTCACGATGAAACCGAATCGCACGGCGTCGGAGTCGGGATTCGGGCGGATGTACGTCAAAGTGCTCGCTCCGGAGAAGCGAGCACCACGACGAACGGTCACCCGATAGTCCACCCCTCGCGTGATGCGATTGGCTTTCGCGAGCACCGAGCGGCCCCTACCGGAAGAGACTCAGGCGGAGAGCTTGGTGCGGCCCTTGCTGCGGCGCGCGGACAGGATGGCACGGCCGGCACGGGTGCGCATGCGGAGGCGGAAACCGTGGGTCTTCGCGCGCTTGCGGTTGTTCGGCTGGAACGTTCTCTTGCTCATATCTATCTCCGTGGGTGATCTCTTCGCAGGCCTGTGCTGAGATGGGATGCCAGCACGGGGACCAGGAAAGTTTGAGGGCAGCCGTAATGGCTGCAAGTCAACTGATTAAAACTACGGCCTCATAACCGGCGAGGTCAAACCGATCGACTCAAATCCACTGATTATGCACGGTATTAGCAGGCTCACGAGGAGCGACGCGCCGACGTATGCCGCGGATCGGATTTGATCGAGCTTCTGTGGACAAGTTACCGTGAGGTCGAAAGTTATCCCCAGGCCATGCCAATTCTGGCCGGAGATCGCTACGGTATTGCTCACACAGCGGTGGATAACTCTGTGAATACCCACCGGCGGCATCCGAAGCCGCCAACCCGACGAGAGTCACCGGGGGTCGACTCGTCCCCTCGTCGGGCTGACGGCATCCGCAAGACAGACGAAGACGGGGAACGATGGCAGGCAGCGAAGAGCCCATAGCTGCGGCATGGCAGGACGTGCTCGGGAAGCTCGAGACGGACGATCGGATCACCCCGCAGCTTTACGGGTTCCTCAGCCTGGTCGAGCCGAAGGGCATCATGGCCGGCACCTTCTATCTGGAGGTGCCCAACGAGTTCACCCGCGGGATGATCGAGCAGCGGAGCCGCCTCCCACTGCTGAACGCGATCAGCGGGCTCGACGACGCGCTCGCGGTCAACACCTTCGCGATCGTCGTCAACCCGGAGATCCAGCAGGAGTCGATGACCGCAGCGGCCGAGCCGGAGACCGCGGCTGCCTACGTGGAGCAGGTCGCTCCTCCGCTGGTCAGCCAGCCGGCGCCGGAGATCACCGCCCCTCCGCGTGGAGGCGACACCCGTCTCAACTCCAAGTACAGCTTCGACAACTTCGTCATCGGCCAGTCCAACCGTTTCGCGCACGCCGCGGCGGTCGCGGTCGCCGAGGCGCCGGCCAAGGCGTACAACCCGCTCTTCATCTACGGCGACTCGGGCCTCGGCAAGACGCACCTCCTCCACGCCATCGGCCACTACGCGATGAGCCTCTACCCGGGGATCCGCGTCCGGTACGTGTCGAGCGAGGAGTTCACGAACGACTTCATCAACTCGATCGCGAACAACCGCGGCTCATCGTTCCAGGCGCGATACCGCAACATCGACATCCTGCTCATCGACGACATACAGTTCCTGCAGCGGGCGGTTGAGACGCAGGAGGCGTTCTTCCACACCTTCAACACCCTGCACGACCACAACAAGCAGGTGGTCATCACCTCCGACCTGCCGCCCAAGATGCTCACGGGCTTCGAGGACCGGATGCGGTCCCGGTTCGAGTGGGGCCTCATCACCGATGTGCAGGTGCCCGACCTCGAGACGCGCATCGCCATCCTGCGCAAGAAGGCGCAGAGCGAGAAGATCCAGGTGCCGGACGACATCCTGGAGTTCATGGCGACGAAGGTGTCGAGCAACATCCGCGAGCTCGAGGGGACGCTGATCCGCGTCACCGCCTTCGCCAGCCTCAATCGCACCCCCGTCGACATGCCGCTGGTGCAGACCGTGCTGAAGGATCTGATCACGCTCGACGACGACAACGTCATCGCGCCGACGGACATCATTACGAACACCGCGGAGTACTTCAAGCTCAGCGTCGACGACCTCTACGGCTCGAGCCGGTCGCAGGCTGTGGCAACCGCCCGGCAGATCGCCATGTACCTCTGCCGCGAGCTCACCAACCTGTCTCTGCCGAAGATCGGTCAGCTGTTCGGCGGCCGCGACCACACCACGGTCATGTACGCGAACAAGAAGATCAGCGAGCTCATGAAGGAGCGGCGCTCGATCTACAACCAGGTCACCGAGCTGACCAGCCGGATCAAGCAGAACCACCGCTACGGCAAGTAGGCGCGCCGTCCGGATAGTGCATCACTTATCCACAAATCCATCCCCAGAGTGGGGACAATTCGTTATTAACACGTGTGGATAACTTGTGGAGAGCTTCCGGACAACGCGGCCGTTAATGGGGACGACGGTCGACGTCCTGTGAATTGCGCCGGCTCGACGACATCCGGGCTCTGCCCTGTCAACAGGCGGAATCCTCAGGTCATCAACAAGTCACCGAGGTGTGGTTCCCAATGTTCGCCTGGCTTCAACAGAGTTATCCACATTATCCACAGCGGTTAACACGATTACACTTTAACTCTTCTCATAGGGGGCGGACGACAACCTTCGGGGGTCGAGCGCACCGCCGCTTCCGCGTCACAGGCCAGGCGCTAGGATCGGTCACGTCCGTTATCCGTGAGCCGACAGAGGTGACTTCGTGAAGTTCCAAGCCAATCGGGATGTGTTCAGCGAGGCCGTCTCCTTCGCGGTGAAGCTCCTTCCGCAGCGGACGACCCTGCCCATCCTGAGCGGTGTGCTCATCGAGACGACGGAGAACGGACTCCAGCTGTCGTCGTTCGACTACGAGGTGTCGGCGCAGACCGAGATCGCAGCAGAGGTCGAAGAGCCCGGCCGAGTCCTCGTCTCCGGCCGGCTTCTCGCCGAGATCGCCTCGAAGCTGCCGAACGCGCCCGTGCGGTTCTCGACCGAGGAGTCGAAGATCGTCGTCCGCGCCGGATCCGCGAACTTCACGCTGCTCTCCATGCCGGTCGAGGAATACCCGAGTATCCCGCAGGTGAGCGGCGAGGCCGGGCTCGTGCCGGCTGAGGAGTTCGCCGAAGCGGTCGCGCAGGTGGGTGTCGCAGCTTCCCGCGATGACGTCACCCCGGTCATCACCGGCGTCCAGCTCGAGGTGGGGAACAACACCCTGGGCCTCGTCGCGACCGACCGCTACCGGGTGGCCGTGCGCGAGATCGACTGGGACAACGGCACCACCTCCGGCGAGCCCGTCACGGCGCTGGTCCCCGCACGTACGCTGACCGAGATCGGCAAGACCTTCGGACACAGCGGCAACGTGTCCATCTCGATCACCAACCGCGACGACCGCGAGCTGATCGCGTTCACGGCCGACCGCAAGACCGTCACCTCCCTGCTGATCAAGGGCAACTTCCCGCCGGTGCGCCGGCTGTTCCCCGAGCAGGTCGACAACTACGCGGTGATCAACACCGCCGAGCTCATTGAGGCGACCCGCCGCGTCGCCCTCGTGCTGGAGCGCGAGGCCGCGCTCCGCTACACCTTCACCGCCGACGGGCTGACGCTGGAAGCGATCGGTTCTGAGCAGGCGCAGGCATCCGAGAGCATCGACGCTCTTCTCACTGGCCAGGAGACGGTGGTTTCATTGAAGCCGCAGTTCCTGCTGGACGGTCTCGGGGCGGTGCACTCGGAATTCGTGCGCATCTCCTTCACCAAGACCGAGAACCCCAACAAGCCGGGCCCTGTGCTCATCACGAGCCAGACCTCGAAGGACCAGGCGGGAGCGGATTCCTACAAGTACCTGCTCCAGCCCAACCTGCTCCTCCGCTGACCCGGCGACGGTAACGAGAAGAGAAGGACAATCATGCACATCGGCCTCATCGGTCTCGGACGCATGGGCAACAACATGCGTGCCCGGCTCGAGAAGAACGGCATCGACGTCACCGGATACGACACGAACCCGGAGGTCTCGGACGTCGCCACCGTGGCCGACCTGGTCGCCGCCCTCCCCGCACCCCGAACGGTGTGGGTCATGGTTCCCGCCGGCGAGATCACCGACTCGGTCATCCGCGAGCTCGAGCCCGTGCTCGAGAAGGGCGACCTGGTCATCGACGGCGGCAACTCGAAGTTCACCGAGGACTTCAAACACGCCGAGCTGCTCGCGCCGAAGGGCATCGACTTCATGGACGTCGGCGTCTCGGGCGGCATCTGGGGTCTCGAGAACGGCTACGGCCTGATGGTCGGCGGCTCCGCCGAGCAGGTCGAACGCGTGCTGCCGGTCTTCGACGCGCTGCGTCCGGAGGGTCCGCGCGACGAGGGCTTCGTCCATGTCGGCGAGGTCGGCGCCGGCCACTACGCCAAGATGGTGCACAACGGCATCGAGTACGCCCTCATGCAGGCCTACGCCGAGGGCTACGAGCTCCTCGACACCCGCAAGGACATCATCAAGGACGTCACCGGCACCTTCAAGGCATGGCAGCGCGGCACGGTCGTGCGCTCCTGGCTCCTCGACCTCCTGGTGCGCGCGCTCGAGCAGGACCCGGAGTTCGAGCACATCGAGGGCTACGTGCAGGACTCGGGCGAGGGCCGTTGGACCGTCGAGGAGGCGCTCAACAACGCCGTCCCCGTCCCGACGATCAGCGCCTCGATCTTCGCGCGCTTCGTCTCCCGCCAGGAGGACTCTCCGACGATGAAGGCCGTCGCCGCACTGCGACACCAGTTCGGCGGTCACGCCGTGAAGGCCGTGGACTGAACCCTTCTTGCGAGTCACACATCTCTCCCTGACCGACTTCCGCAATTACCGCACCGCGGAGGTGCCGTTTGCGGCCGGCGCGAATCTGTTCGTCGGCCGCAACGGCCAGGGGAAGACCAACCTCGTCGAATCGCTCGGCTACCTGAGCACCCTCGGGTCGCACCGGGTGTCGAGCGACCAGGCGATGATCCGCAAAGATGCCGACGCCGCCATCGTGCGGGCGCGCATCCAGCACGAGGGACGCGAGCTGCTCGTCGAGGTCCAGCTCAATCGTTCGTCCCCGAACCGGGCACAGGTGAACCGGGCGGCGATCAAGCCGCGTGAGCTGCCGCGATACTTCTCGAGCGTGCTCTTCGCTCCCGAGGATCTCGCCCTCGTCCGCGGAGAGCCCGGCGTGCGCCGCCGCTTCCTCGACCAGCTGCTCATCCAGCGGAATCCGCGCTTCTCCGGCGTCATCGCCGACTATGAGCGGGTACTCAAGCAACGCAACACCCTGCTGAAGTCGGCCCGCGCGTCACGTGTGCGGGAGGACCAGCTCGGTACCTTGGAGATCTGGGACGAGCGCCTCATCCAGCTGGGCTCCGAGCTGATGGATGCGCGCCTCGATCTGGTCTTCCGGCTGAGCGATCCGTTGATCGCGGCGTACCGCTCTGTCGCCGGCGACGACCACCACCCGCGGCTGGCGCCGCAGCTCACCATCTTCGGCGCCCACGTCGAGGACGATGACGACACCTCCGGTGACGATGCTGTAACGGGGTCAGCCGGTGTCGCCACGCCGGATGCGTTCCGCCGCGCACTCGCGGCCGTGCGCCGCAAGGAGCTCGAGCGCGGTTTGACCCTGGTCGGTCCGCACCGCGACGATGTGCTCTTCGAACTCAACGGCCTTCCCGCCAAGGGATACGCCAGCCACGGGGAGTCGTGGTCGTTCGCCCTGGCCCTCAAGCTCGCGTCGGCCGAGCTGCTGCGCCGCGAGTCGACGACCGGCGACCCCGTGCTCATCCTCGATGACGTGTTCGCCGAGCTGGACCAGGCCCGGCGCCGGATGCTCGCAACCGCCGTGTCCGGTTACGAGCAGGTTCTCATCACCGCCGCCGTGTACGACGACGTTCCGGACGAGCTCACAGCGCATACCGTCCGCATCGAGGGCGGCACGATCGTGGAGCCGGCCGGTGCCTGAGCGAGCGAGCGAGGCGTCCGCCGTCTATCTGCGACTCAAGTCGCTGTTCACCGGCACACCCGCGCGACGCAGGCGGGCCGCGCGCGACGATCAGGTCGATGGGCTCAGCCGACCGTTCGGATCCGGTCGCGATCCCCATGGTGTGGGGGACGTGGTCGACGCCCTCGCCGCGCAGCTCGGCTGGACCTCCGCGCTCGCCCAATCGGATGTGCTGGAGGGATGGCGCGAACTGGCCGGCGAGGAGACCGCCAAGCATGCCGTCCCAGAGCAGATCTCGGACGGTGTCCTGGTCGTCCGTTGCGAGTCCACGGCATGGGCGACGCAGCTCCGGATGATGCGGTCGGAGCTCCTCGCTCGCATCACCGAGAGGTTCCCGCAGGCGGACATCCAGTCGATCCGTTTTCAGGGGCCGGACGCCCCCTCCTGGAAAAGAGGCCCCAGGTCGATTCCAGGGCGCGGCCCGCGCGATACTTACGGTTGAGAGCACAAAAGAGGTCGCCGTCTCCAAGAAAATGCGTCAGACGGCCGTTTCCGGGGATATCGTCACCCTTATCTTGGTAGAATGGATCGTCACTGTTGAGTGCGGTCAGGAGCCTAATTTCATATGACGATGGAACCGAACAGGGCCGGGACAGATCACGAGTACGGCGCGAATGAGATCCAGGTCCTCGAGGGTCTCGAAGCCGTCCGCAAGCGACCCGGAATGTACATCGGTTCCACCGGTCCCCGTGGTCTCCACCACTTGGTCTATGAGATCGTCGACAACTCCGTCGACGAGGCGCTCGCCGGTCACGCCGACAATATCGAGGTGACCATCCTCGCCGATGGCGCCGTGCGCGTCGATGACAACGGTCGCGGCATCCCGGTCGATGAGCACCCAGTCGAGAAGAAGTCGACCGTCGAGGTCGTGCTGACCATCCTCCACGCCGGCGGCAAGTTCGGCGGCGGCGGGTATGCGGTGTCCGGCGGTCTGCACGGCGTGGGCAGCTCGGTCGTGAACGCGCTGTCGACGCGTCTCGACGTCGAGGTCCACCGTCAGGGATACGCCTGGCGGCAGAGCTACCGCAACGGCGTTCCGCAGGCGCCGCTCGAGCAGGGCGAGGCGTCGGACCGCACCGGCACGATCATCACGTTCTGGCCGAGCCCCGACACTTTCGAGACCGTCGAGTTCGACTACGAGACGTTGCGCACACGCTTCCAGCAGATGGCGTTCCTCAACAAGGGCCTCCGCATCGCGCTCACCGACGAGCGGCCGCCCGCCATCGAGCCGGTCGAGGGCGAGGTCGACGACGACGAGTTCGCCGCGCGCCACGACGTCTTCCTCTACGAGCGCGGTCTGACCGACTACGTGGAGTACCTCAACTCGGCCAAGAAGGCGGAGGTCGTCCACGACGAGATCATCTCGTTCGAGTCGGAGGACACCGAGCGCAAGATCGCGCTCGAGGTCGCGATGCAGTGGACCACGAGCTACAACGAGAGCGTCTTCACCTACGCGAACACGATCAACACGCACGAGGGCGGAACCCACGAAGAGGGATTCCGTGCCGCACTGACGACGCTGGTCAACCGGTACGCCCGCGAGAAGGGCATCCTGAAGGACAAGGACGACAACCTTTCGGGCGACGATGTGCGCGAAGGTCTCACCGCGGTCATCTCGGTGAAGCTGTCGGAGCCGCAGTTCGAGGGTCAGACAAAGACCAAGCTCGGCAACACGGAGGCCAAGGCGTTCGTGCAGAAGGTCGTCGGAGATCAGCTCGGCGACTGGTTCGACCGCAACCCGAACCAGGCCAAGGACATCATCCGCAAGGCACTGCAGGCGGCGACCGCCCGCATCGCGGCCCGCAAGGCGCGTGAGACGGCCCGCCGCAAGGGCCTGCTCGAAAGCGGCGGGATGCCCGGCAAGCTCAAGGACTGCCAGTCGAAGGACCCGACGGTGTCGGAGATCTTCATCGTCGAGGGCGACTCGGCCGGCGGCTCCGCCGTGCAGGGCCGCAACCCCGAGACGCAGGCGATCCTCCCGCTGCGCGGCAAGATCCTGAACGTCGAGAAGGCCCGGCTCGACCGCGCCCTCGGCAACAACGAGGTCCAGGCGATGATCACGGCGTTCGGCGCCGGCATCGGCGAGGACTTCGATCCCGAGAAGGCGCGGTACCACAAGATCGTGCTCATGGCCGATGCCGATGTCGACGGCCAGCACATCACGACGCTGCTGCTCACCCTGCTCTTCCGCTACATGCGGCCGATGATCGAGCTCGGCTACGTCTACCTGGCGCAGCCGCCGCTGTACCGGCTGAAGTGGTCGAATGCCGAGCACGAGTACGTCTATTCCGACCGGGAGCGTGACGCGTTGATGGCGGAGGGGCTCGCCGCCGGCAAGCGCATTCCGAAGGACAACGGGGTGCAGCGCTACAAGGGTCTCGGTGAGATGGATTACTCGGAGCTGTGGGAGACCACGATGAACCCGGAGACGCGGACGCTGCTCCAGGTCACGCTCGACGACGCGGCCGCCGCCGACGAGATCTTCTCCACCCTGATGGGCGAAGACGTCGAGTCGCGCCGCTCCTTCATTCAGAAGAACGCCAAGGACGTGCGGTTCCTCGACATCTGACGCGCGAGCGACGGATGCCAGGAACTACGAGGAAGAGAAGACTGTGACGGACGAAGAGAACGTGTCGGGCGACGGAGCCGGCTTCGGCATCCACGGCAGGATCGACCAGGTCGACCTGCAGTCGGAGATGCAGCGGTCGTACCTCGACTACGCGATGTCGGTCATCATCGGCCGCGCACTGCCGGAGGTCCGCGACGGACTGAAGCCGGTGCACCGCCGCGTGATCTATGCGATGTTCGACGGCGGATACCGCCCGGACAAGGCGTTCTCCAAGTGCGCCCGCGTTGTCGGCGATGTGATGGGCCAGTTCCACCCGCACGGCGACACGGCGATCTACGACGCGCTCGTCCGCCTCGTCCAGCCATGGAGCCTCCGTTACCCGCTCGCCCTCGGCCAGGGCAACTTCGGATCGCCGGGCAACGATGGCGCCGCCGCACCCCGGTACACCGAGACGAAGATGGCTCCCCTCGCGCTCGAGATGGTGCGCGACATCGACGAGGAGACCGTCGACTTCCATGACAACTACGACGGCCGCACGCAGGAGCCGGCCGTTCTTCCCAGCCGCTTCCCGAATCTGCTGGTCAATGGCTCGGTCGGCATCGCGGTCGGCATGGCCACGAACATCCCTCCGCACAACCTGCGCGAGGTCGCGGCGGGCGCCCTGTGGCACCTCGAGAACCCGGACGCCTCGCGCGAGGAGCTGCTCGAAGAGCTCATCAAGCGGATCAAGGGCCCGGACTTCCCGACCGGAGCGCAGATCCTCGGCACCAAGGGCATCCACGACGCGTACCGCACCGGTCGCGGCTCGATCACGATGCGCGCGGTGGTCAACATCGAGGAGATCCAGGGTCGGGTCTGCCTCGTCGTCACCGAGCTGCCGTACCAGGTCAACCCGGACAACTTGGCGATCAAGATCGCCGACCTGGTCAAGGAGGGCCGCATCGGCGGCATCGCGGACATCCGCGACGAGACCTCCGGACGCACAGGCCAGCGCCTCGTCATCGTGCTCAAGCGCGACGCGGTCGCCAAGGTCGTGCTGAACAACCTGTACAAGCACACGCAGCTGCAGGAGAACTTCGGCGCGAACATGCTCGCGATCGTGGACAATGTGCCTCGCACGCTCTCGCTCGATGGTTTCATCACCGCGTGGGTCGCCCACCAGATCGATGTCATCGTCCGCCGCACCCGATTCCGTCTGCGCAAGGCGGAGGAGCGGGCGCACATCCTGCGGGGCTACCTCAAGGCGCTGGATGCTCTGGACGAGGTCATCGCCCTCATCCGCCGGTCGGCCACGGTCGACGACGCGCGCGAGGGTCTGAAGAGCCTGCTCGAGGTCGACGACGTTCAGGCGGACGCCATCCTCGCGATGCAGCTGCGCCGACTGGCCGCCCTCGAGCGCCAGAAGATCATGGAGGAGGCCGAGGCGATCGAGAAGCAGATCGCCGAGTACCACGCGATCCTCGACGACCCGGCGCGTCAGCGCACCATCGTGAGCGAAGAGCTCACCGAGATCGTCGACCGCTTCGGCGACGACCGCCGCACCGAGATCATGTTCGGCTACGACGGCGATATGAGCATGGAAGACCTGATTCCCGAAGAGGAGATGGTCGTCACAGTCACGCGCGGGGGGTACATCAAGCGCACGCGCAGCGACAACTACCGCAGCCAGCACCGTGGCGGCAAGGGCGTCAAGGGCGCACAGCTGCGCGGTGAGGATGTGGTCGACCACTTCTTCGTGACCACCACGCACCATTGGCTCCTGTTCTTCACCAACCAGGGGCGCGTCTACCGTGCGAAGACCTACGAGGTACAGGAGGCCGGCCGCGACGCCAAGGGTCAGCATGTCGCCAACCTGCTCGCCCTGCAGCCGGATGAGGAGATCGCCGAGATCCTCGACATCCGCGACTACGAGGCGGCCAAGTACCTGGTGCTGGCGACGCGCGAGGGTCTCATCAAGAAGACCGCGCTGTCGGAGTACGACACCAACCGCACCGGCGGGATCATCGCGATCAAGCTGCGCGAGGGCGACGAGCTCGTGTCGGCGCTGCTGGTGGAGGAGGACTCCGACCTCCTGCTCGTGTCGCGCAAGGGCATGTCGATCCGCTTCAGGGCTTCCGACGAGGCGCTGCGACCGATGGGCCGCTCCACCTCCGGTGTGATCGGCATGCACTTCCGCGGTGAGGACAGCCTGCTCGACGCATCGGTCGTCTCCGACGAGGGCTATGTCTTCGTCGTGACCGAGGGCGGGTACGCGAAGCGCACCTCGGCCGACCAGTACCGACTGCAGAACCGCGGCGGTCTGGGCATCAAGGTGGCCAAGCTGAACGACGATCGTGGTGACCTGGTGGGCGCGCTCATCGTCGGCGAGGACGACGAGGTCCTTGTGGTTCTTGCCAGCGGCAAGGTGGTACGCTCTGCCGTGGCCGAGGTACCCGCCAAGGGCCGTGACACCATGGGTGTCGTCTTTGCACGTTTCGCCGAGTCGGACAAGATCATCGCTCTGGCGAAGAACACCGAACGCGACCTCGAGTCCTCCAGTCCCGCGGAGGAAGCCGAGGCGGTCGGGAAGGAAGAAACCGTAGATGAGCAGTAGCGTCGCCGACAAGCTCGCCAAGAAGTCGTCCCGCCGACCCGCATCCGCCAAGCAGGTGCGGCTGAAGCTGGTCTACATCGACTTCTGGTCGACCGTGAAGCTCTCGTTCCTCGCCGGCATCTGCCTGGCGATCATCGCGATCGTCGGCACGTTCCTGGTCTGGACCGTGCTCGACCGCACCGGCATCTTCGACCAGGTGAACAGCCTGTTCAAGGACATCTCCGGCGCCGGCGGGAGCGACCTCCGTTCGATCCTCGGCCTCGGTCAGGTCATGGGCTTCTCACTGATCGTCGCGATCCTCGACATCGTCGTGGTGACCGCTCTCGGCGCGGTGTTCGCCCTCCTCTACAACCTCTCGGTGAAGATCACAGGCGGTCTGCTGGTCGGGTTCACCAACAACTGACCGATTTCACAATACCTAAGCCGATCGGGTAGTCTCGTATCTGCCCATTCGGGGATATAGCTCAGGCGGTTAGAGCGCTTCGCTGATAACGAAGAGGTCCGAGGTTCAAGTCCTCGTATCCCCACCATTCTCCCGTTTCGGGGCCTTAGCTCAGTTGGTAGAGCGCCTGCTTTGCAAGCAGGATGTCAGGAGTTCGAATCTCCTAGGCTCCACCCCTTCTCTTCATCACTCCTGTGGCGGCACGATCGGCCGTGTCGGGAACGGGCTCGAGTACGAGACGCTCGTCGTCACGCTCCCCAGGGTTCCGACTCGTCCGCTCACCTGCTCAAGGTGACGCATCGACGTCGCGACGACCTTCAGGATGAAGCAGTCGTCCCCCGTGACATGGTGCGCCTCGACAACCTCCGGGATATCGGCCAGCAGGTCGTGCAGCGGCTGGTACTGGCTGCTCGGGTAGCGCAGGCGCAGGAACGCCAGGATGCCGTACCCGAGCCGATCCGGGTCGACCACCGCGCGGTAGCCCGCGATCACCCCGGCCTCCTCGAGTCGACGGATGCGCTCGGCGACCGCGCTGTTCGACATGTGGACGCGGCGAGCGAGCTCGGCGACGGACTGTCGGCCGTCCCGCTGGAGCTCGGCGAGAAGCGCCCGATCGACGCTGTCGGCGGTGAACGGAAGAGTGACGGCCATGCCGCGATTCTGGCATGGAATCGACGGTGCAACGAACGGACTGCCGTCGATCGTCTGTTCCATCGGGTCGATCGCCTTCATATGCTCGAGGCATGACGATCACGACCTCCGAAGCCGCCCGCCACTTCGCCGCGAAGCTCCAGTTCGAGACGGATCCCTCTGATGTGAAGGCGGCCATGGACGCAGGGGAGCGCTTCGTACTGGTCGATTCCCGGGGCGAGGCGGCCTGGCGGCAGGGACGCGTGGAAGGCGCCATCCACCTGCCGACGTCCGAGATCGCCGACCGCGCGCCCGAGCTCATCGCCCCGGGCACGCCGGTCGTCGTGTACTGCTGGGGCCCGGGATGCAACGGGTCGACGCGTGCAGCGCTCGCCTTCTCCCTGCTCGGTTACGAGGTGCGCGAGATGATCGGCGGCTTCGAGTACTGGGCGCGCGAGGGACTGTCGGTCGTGGACGACGCCGGCCCCGTCGTGCGGGCGATCGACGACCTCACGGCACCGCTCGGTGCGATCGACTGCGCGTGCTGACTATTTGAGCAGCCGGCTCAGGACCCGGTCGGCGAGGGGTTTGCCGCCGGTCTGGCACGTGGGGCAGTACTGGAACGTCGAATCGTGGAAGATGACCTGCCGGATCGTGTCCCCGCACACCGGGCACGCTTCGCCCGTGCGTCCGTGGACGCGGAGGTTCGACTTCTTCTCGCTCTTGAGCTCCGACGCGGCGAGGCCATCCGCCCGCGCGAGTGCTTCGCGCAGCGTCGACTGGACGGCCTCGTAGAGGCGGGCGACATCGTCCGGCCCCATGTTGGCCGGCTTGTACGGGGACATCTTGGCGACGTGCAGGATCTCGTCCGAGTACGCGTTGCCGATCCCGGCGATGAGGGACTGGTTGCGCAGCACTCCCTTGATCTGGGCGCGGCCCTGCGCGGCGAGGATGCCGGCGAAGACCGCCTCCGTGAACGCGGCTTCGAGCGGGTCCGGGCCCAGTCGGGCGATCCCCGGCACCTCCGAGGGATCGGCGACGACGTAGATCGCGAGGCTCTTCTTGGTGCCGGCCTCGGTGATGTCGAGGCCCGAACCGTCGTCGAGGACGAGCCGCGCGGCCAGTGGTCCCTTGCCCAAGCGACCAGTGGGCGGGGGCGGGGGCTTGTCGCGCCAGCGGATCCAGCCGGCGCGGGCGAGGTGGATGATGACGTGCAGCTCGCCCGCGGCGATGTCGAGGAACTTGCCGTGCCGGGTGACGCCGCTGATCGTCAGGTCGTGCAGGGCGTCGGCGGGCGGGTCGAAGGTCTTCAGCGCCGAGAACGCAACGATGCCGAGCCGATCGATGACACGACCCGTCAGCCGGCGGTCGAGGTCGGCGGCGAGGGCGGTGACTTCCGGCAGTTCGGGCATCACCACTAGTCTGCCCCCGACCACCGACATCGGCAGTAGTGTGAGGCGGTGGACATCCGAGTCGCGGCCTACGGCGTCATCACCGACGGTGACCGCATCCTCCTCGCGCACTGGAACGAGAGCGGCCGGTCCGGGTGGACGCTGCCCGGCGGCGGGATCGACCCGGGGAGGATCCGGCGGACGCGGTCGTACGCGAGATCGCCGAAGAGACCGGGTACGCGGCGGAGGCGGGAGCGCTGCTCGGGATCGACTCGAAGGTCATCCCGCACGAGCATCGCTTCATCCCGGAGGCCGGACCGCTCCATGCGCTGCGGATCATCTACCGCGCGAGCGTCGTCGGGGGCACTCTCACGAACGAGTTGGATGGCACGACCGACGAGGCCGCGTGGTTCCCGCTCGGACGGATCCCGAAGCGCCGCGTCGAGCTGGTCGACATCGCCCTCGGGCTCGCCGGACTCGATCAGGCCTGAGTGCTCACCGGGCGGCGCTGCTCGCTCGGCATGAGGATCCACAACACGATGTAGGCGAGGAACTGCGGTCCGGGAAGCAGGCAGGACAGCAGGAAGAGGATGCGCACGGTCCACGGGCGCAGGCCGAAGCGCAGCGCGAGACCGGCGCAGACGCCGGCGAGGATGCGCTCATCACGGGGACGGAAGAGAGTGTTCATGCTCTTCAGCCTCGCAGCGGGCGCGCACCATCGCCATCGGGGAAACCCCCGAATGGACCCTGGGGTTCAGCCCCTACTGCTGCGACTCGGCCGCCGAGTCGCCGGTCGATGCGGGCGTCGTCGGCTCCTCGTCCGCGACCCAGAGCTCGTCGTCGGCGCGGAAGGTCTGCCAGACGGCGTACAGCAGTCCGACGGCCGCAATGAGTCCCAAACCGATGGCGATGACGCCGCCGGCACCGGGGCCGGACTTCTGGGGCTCCACCTTGACCTTCTTCGTCAGCTCCTTGCGCGCCTTCTGGAAGTCGCCGGCGAACGCGGCGGAACGTGCGGCTCGCGCGTGGTCGACCACCGAGAGGGCGGTGCCGACGACCGTGCCGACGGCCGGGATGACATCGCGGACGACCTTCTCGCGGGCCTGGCCGGCGTAGCGGCCCGCGGTGTCCTTGGCCGCTTGCGCCGTGGGGACGACGTACTGGTCGTACCCCTCACGGACGCGCGGCGCGATCTCCTCGCGGGTGTAGTAGGCCGCCTGCTTGCGGGCCTCGGCGGCAAGCGCGTTGGCGTTGGCCAGGACCTCCTGCTGCTGACTCCACAGCTCCTCGGCTCCGCTGCGCAGTCGCTTGAGTTCCTTCTGGCGCTTCCGTGTCAGGCTCATCTGTTCCTCCGTCGAGTCATCGGTGGCGACTGACTCCATCTTGCCACCGAAAGGGCTGGGGATGGCCCGAGAGCTCTCACGGCTGCCCGGGTCGTCTATACGCCCTGTGCAAGAATTGGTGCCATGTCTAAGCACACCGCTGTCGCCACGCTCCACACTAACTACGGAGACATCAAGGTCAACCTCTTCGGCAATCACGCGCCGAAGACGGTCCGCAACTTCGAGGGCCTGGCGACGGGCGAGATCGAGTGGACGCATCCCGCCACCGGCGAGAAGACGAACGCTCCTCTCTATAACGGTGTGGTCTTCCACCGCATCATCCCCGGCTTCATGATCCAGGGCGGCGACCCGCTCGGTCAGGGCGTCGGCGGCCCGGGCTACCAGTTCGACGACGAGATCAACCCGGAGCTCGATTTCACCCAGCCGTACATCCTCGCGATGGCGAACGCCGGCGTCCAGGGCGGCCGCGGCACGAACGGCTCGCAGTTCTTCATCACGGTCGCCCCGACCACCTGGCTGCAGGGCAAGCACACGATCTTCGGCGAGGTCGCGGACGACGCGTCGCGCAAGATCGTCGACAAGCTGGCCGAGGTTCCGACCGACGCGCGCGACCGGCCGCTGGACGACGTGGTCATCGAGTCGATCGACATCGAGCAGGTCTGAACAGAAAGGCGGGCGGAGTAGAACCATGACTCAGCCCGTCGGCGCGCGCTCCAATTACTGCTACCGCCATCCCGATCGCGAGAGCTACGTGCTCTGCCAGCGGTGCGGCCGCACCATCTGCGGTGAGTGCCAGACCCCTGGCGCGGTCGGTGTGGTGTGCCCGGAATGCATGGCGCAGCAGCGCGCCTCGCACCCGCGCACCAAGCCGGCGTGGATGACGCGTCTGACCGGGCAGGGTGCGCCTGTCGTGACCTACGCCATCATCGGCGTGTGCGTCCTGGTCTTCATCGTGCAGACCGTCGGCGATCTGCTCGGCTTCCAGGTGACGAACG
This sequence comes from Leifsonia xyli, assembly GCA_001647635.1. Lineage (NCBI taxonomy): Bacteria > Bacillati > Actinomycetota > Actinomycetes > Micrococcales > Microbacteriaceae > Leifsonia > Leifsonia xyli. Next base: position 2,306,781 of record CP014761.1, read on the forward strand.
CCCTGCGCTACGCGGGCGCGTACTCGTATCCGGCGTCCGTGTCCGGAGCGTTCGAGCCATGGCGGATGTTCACAAGCATCTTCGCGCACGCGAACATCCTGCACCTGCTGCTCAACATGTACACGCTGTTCATCTTCGGCTCGGCGCTCGAGCCGATGCTGGGACGTGCCCGCTATCTGGCCTTGTTCCTGATCAGTGGTTTCGCGGGTTCGCTCGGCGTGCTCCTCATCGCCTCTCCCGTCGTGCCGGTTGTCGGCGCGTCCGGAGCGATCTTCGGTCTCTTCGGCGCCTACTTCATCATCCAGCGACGGCTGGGCGGCAACGCGACCCAGATGCTGGTCCTGCTCGCCATCAACCTCGGGATCGGGTTCCTCCCCGGGTTCAACATCGCGTGGCAGGCGCACGTCGGCGGACTCATCGGCGGCGTGCTGGTGGGCCTGATCTTCGTGGAGACGCGCCAGGCGAACCGGCGGCGGTGGCAGCTGCCCTTGCTCGTCCTGCTCTGCGTCGTCTTCGTGGCGCTGAGCCTCATCCACGTCTTCGTGTAATTACCCACATCGCGTGGATAAGTTATCCACAGGCTTATTAACACTGTGGGTAATTACACTGCTGTAACTCTCCACAGGCTTATTAACACTGGGGAAATCGTCGGCCAACGCGCGGCAACTGTTCACAGGGTCCCTGTGGACAACTGTGGAAAACACGAAGCCCGGGCCGGCGGGAAGCCGACCCGGGCTCGAGGCACGGGATGCGCGGGGTCTACCGCCAGCGCGTGGTCATGAGGAAGCCGATGAAGGCGATCCCGAAGCCGACGAGGATGTTCCAGGCGCCGAGCGCCGGGATGGGGTACTGGTTCTGGCTGACGTAGAAGACGATGATCCAGATCAGGCCGAGCAGCATGAAGCCGAACATCAGCGGCTTGAACCACACCGGGTTCGGCGCCTCTTCTCCGGACGCCGCTGCAGTGCGCTCAGCGCGGGCGGGTCGCTCGGGTTTCGTCTTCGACTTGCTGCGTGCCATAGCACCACAGTGTAGCGGGGAAGGCAGGAGGCTTCCTGATGCCCCGTACGGGGGACGGCCTGTGGAATGCTGCCCGATTCCCCAGCGCCGCTCTCTAGAATGCGACACATGACCACCGAGGAGACGCGCAGGGCCCGGCGACGCCGGCCGCACCGGCGTCCCACCGTGCTCGGGGTGCTGGGCGAGCTGCTCATCACCGGCGGCGTGCTGGTCCTGCTGTTCCTCGGCTGGCAGATCTGGTGGAACAACCTCGTCACCTCCAACCAGCAGACATCGGCGGCCGCGGAGCAGAGCCAGAAGTGGATCGACGACGCGATCAAGGCGCCGAAGCCGACACCGGAACCCGAGGCCGATCCGCCCGTGCTGGCGAAGCCGGCCCCCTACGAGCCGTTCGCGGTGCTGTACGTGCCGCGACTCGGGCCCGACTGGAAGCGCACCATCCGGCAGACCGTCGACACCGAGCGCGTGCTCAACAGCTATACCGCCGGCGTCGGCCATTACATCGACACCCAGATGCCGGGCCAGGTCGGCAACTTCGCCGTCGCCGGCCACGACTCCGGGTGGGGCAATACCTTCATCGACCTGTCGAAGCTGCGCATCGGCGACCGCATCTACGTCCAGACCAAGGACGGCTGGTACACGTACACGTTCCGCAACTTCGAGTACGTGCAGCCCTCGGCGGTCGGTGTGCTCCTGCCGGTCCCGCGACAGCCCGGCGCGACGCCGGTCGAGCGGTTCATGACCATCACGACGTGCAATCCGCCCTTCGCCGCGGGGGAGCGGCTCATCGCGTACAGCGTCTACCAGTCGTTCGCGCCCCCGCAGGATGTGCCGAGCGAGATCGCCGCCGTCGTCGGACAGGGAGGCTGACCATGTACGCAGCGCTCTGGCGCCTTCTGCCCGGCCCGTGGTGGGTCCGGCTCCTGCTTCTGCTCGTCCTGATCGCGGTCGTGCTGTTCGCACTGGTTACCTGGGTGTTCCCTTGGGTGGATTCGCTCGTCGGTCCGCAGGAAGGTACCGTGGGCACGTGACCCGCGTCCTCGTCATCGACAACTACGACAGCTTCGTCTACACGCTGAACGGCTACCTCCAGGAGCTCGGCGCCGAGACCGAGGTCGTGCGCAACGACGACATCGCGGTCGAGGACCTGCCCGCGAAGCTCGCCGAGTACGACGCGGTCCTCATCTCTCCCGGACCGGGCAAACCCGCCGACGCGGGCGTCTCGATCCCGGTCGTCGAGCAGGTGCTATCGACCGGGCAGCCCCTCCTGGGCGTCTGCCTCGGCCACCAGGCGATCGCCGAGGCCTTCGGCGGCGTCGTCACCAACGCCGAGGAGCTCATGCACGGCAAGACGTCGCAGGTCGCTCACGACGACAGCCCGCTGTTCGACGGCGTGGCACAGCCCTTCACGGCGACGCGGTACCACTCGCTCGCGGTGGTCGACGGCACGCTTCCGGACGACCTGAACGTGACCGCGCGCACGCCCGGCGGCGTCATCATGGCGTTGCAGCACCGTGAGGCGCCGATCTACGGCGTGCAGTTCCACCCGGAGTCGGTGCTCACCGAGGGCGGCTACCGGATGCTCGGCAACTGGCTCGAGGTCGCCGGATTGGCCGGTGCTGCCGAGGCGTCGAGGACGCTCAGCCCGCTGGTCAAGCTGGGCTGAGTCCGACAGGCACGAAGCGCGTCAGCCGGAGCAGTAGGTCAGGTCGACGGTCGTCCCCTGCGGCACGTCTCCCGGTGCGACGGACTGGGTGTGCACCATCGTCGCGCCCTTGTCCTGCGGGCAGGTGGGATCCGGCTTCGGATTGGCCGTCAGGCCGAGCTGAGACAGGATGCCCGTGGCGGCCTGGATCGTCTGACCGGTCAGGTCGGTGAGCGTCACCTTGCCGCTCGACACGTGGAGCCCGATCGGATCGCCCTCGTGCGCAGAGGCGTTCGGTGCCGGGTCGGTCGTGATCACGACGTTGGCCGGCACGCTCGGCGAATTCTCCGAGGTCGTCGGACCGACGGTGAGCCCGGCCTGTTGCAGCGCGGCCGTGGCGGCATCCACCGTCATGTTGTGCACATCCGGTACCGTGACCGTCTTCTTACCCGTCGACACGTACACCGTGATGGTGTCACCGGTGGCGACGACGATCCCGGCGCCGGGATCGGTGCGGATGACCTGGCCCTGCGCATACGTGGGGCTGGATTCGGTGGACTGCACCCACTTGAGCTTCATGTCGTCGAGCTGGGCCGTGGCCTTGTCGAGCGTCTGGCCCGAGAGGTTGGGGACCTTGCGGGAGGTGTCGGGCATCGTGGTGCTCGGCGCGAGGCGGAGCACCCACGCGAGGACGGCGACGATGACGACGGCCATGATCGCGATGCCGGCCCAGATCCAGATCACCGGTGGGCGCCGCTGCGTGCGCGTCATGGTCTGGTCCTCGGCGAGCTGACGGAACGCGGCCTCCGGGCCCGACACGGCGCTCGGCGGAGCGCCGAACAGCGTCTCGGCCAACTCGTCCTCGTGCTTGCGCTTCGGGATGCGGCCGGCGGCGGCCTCCTCGAGGTCGGCGCGGAACTCGGCGACGGTCTGGTAGCGCTCGAAGCGGTCCTTGGTGAGCGCCCGGGCGACCACCACATCCATCGCCGGCGAGACCTTGGGGTTCACGGTGCTCGGGGCGACCGGGGTCTCGCTGACGTGCTGGTAGGCGACGGCGACCGGGGTGTCGCCGCGGAAGGGCGGCCTGCCGGTCAGCATCTCGAACAGCACGACGCCGGTCGAGTACAGGTCGGTGCGCGCGTCGACCGACTCGCCCTTCGCCTGCTCGGGCGAGAAGTAGCTGGCGGTGCCGAGCACCGCGGTCGTCTGGGCGACGGTGGCGGAGGAGTCGCTGATCGCGCGGGCGATGCCGAAGTCCATCACCTTGACCTGGCCGGTCTTGGTGATCATGACGTTGCCCGGCTTGATGTCGCGGTGCACGACGCCGGCGCGGTGCGAGTACTCGAGGGCGGTGAGAATGCCCTCGGTGATGCGCACGGCCTCCTGGACCTCGAGCGGACCGCGCTTGATCAGGTCTTTGAGGAGCACGCCGTCGACGTACTCCATGACGATGAAGGGCAGCTGCGCCTCGTGGCCGTTCGGCTCGCGCACCGTCTCTTCGCCTGCGTCGAAGACGCGGACGATCGTCGGGTGGGTCATGCGCGCGGCGGCCTGCGCCTCTTGACGGAAGCGGGTGCGGAACGCCGGGTCGGTCGCGAGCGACGGCTTGAGCAGCTTGATCGCGACGGTGCGGCCGAGACGGGAGTCGGTGCCGCGGTGCACGTCGGACATGCCGCCGCGACCGATGAGTTCGCCCACCTGATATCGGCCTGCGAGCAGGCGGCTATCTGGGCTCAATGCGGACTCCTTGTCGGTGCGTGACTCCGGATAGTGTAGCGGGGCGTGGCTGGGTATCTCCCCGAGGGGAGACCCGTCACTTGCCGTTGCCGCCGGGGTTCGGCGTCGAGGTGGAGCCGACGACCTCGTACGGCAGCGCGGGCGACTGGCCCGACTCCACCGACTCGCCGCAGAAGATCGTGTAGGTCAGCTGGTAGGTGCCCGCGGCGCTCGGGGACCACACCATCTTGGTGTCGTTGACCGGCGTCTGCGGCTGACCGTTCACGTACAGGCGGCGGCCGACGAGGTTCTGGCCGGCCGGGCACGTGGCCGAGCCGAAGTTCACCGTGATCTGCGACTGCGGGGTGCCCTGGCCGGACGGCGGGTTGGCCGAGACCGTGTCGGTCGGGGTCGGGATGGGTGCGACCGGACCGTAGACCTTGACCGAGATGGTCGAGCCCTTCGGCACCGGACCGGTCGGGTTGACCGAGTACACCTTGTTGGCCTGGTCCTGCGTCGTCGCGGCGTTGCCCTGCGAGACGTCGGCGACCATCCCGAGCTGCTGCAGCTTGTCGCGCGCCTGATCGGCGGTGAGGCCCAGGAAGTCGCTCTCGGTGATCTGCACGGTGTTGCTCGTGGGTGTCGGCGTCGGAGACGGCGTCGACGACTGCGTGACCGGCGGCGTGCTCGGCGTCGGCGTCGGTGCGGCCTTCGGCTGCGCCACCAGAGTGATGATCGTGCCGATGAGGATGAGCGCGAGCAGCGCGATGAGAGCGATCAGCGGCCAGGTCCAACGGCTGCGCTTGCGCTCCTCGACCGGCTCGGTGGTGGTGGTCTCCTCGACGACCGGGGCGACCGCGGTCGAGGGCAGCACAGTGGTCGCCGCCGTCGGGGCCGCGGTCGGCGACTGCATGAGCACGGTGGCTGCGTCGGTCGCGGCGGCGGCGCCCAGGATGGCCGGGACGGATGCTGCTGCTGCGCGGATGTCTCCACGGCGCAGGGCCTGCGCGGCGCGCGCGAGGTGCGCGGCCGAGGCGGGGCGGTCGGCGGGGTTCTTCGCGATGCACGCGAAAACCAGGTTGCGGACCGGCTCGGCGACCGTCGCCGGGAGCTCCGGGGGCGCCTCGTTGATCTGCGCCATTGCGATCGCGACCTGCGACTCGCCGGTGAACGGGCGGCGTCCGGCGAGGCACTCGTACGCGACGATGCCGAGCGAGTAGATGTCGGTCGTCGGCGACGCCGGGTGGCCTGAGGCCTGCTCCGGCGAGAGGTACTGCACGGTGCCCATGACCTGGCCGGTGGCTGTGAGCGGCACCTGGTCGGCGATCCGGGCGATGCCGAAGTCGGTGATCTTGACGCGGCCGTCCGGCGTGATGAGGAGGTTGCCGGGCTTGATGTCGCGGTGGACCAGGCCGGCTGCGTGGGCGGCGTGCAGCGCGGCGGCGGTCTGGGCGACGATGTCGAGGGTGCGGTCGGTGCTGAGGACGTGCTCCCGCTCCAGGATGCTCGACAGTGCCTCGCCGGGGACGAGCTCCATCACCAGGTAGGCGCTGCCCTCCTCCTCGCCGTAGTCGTAGACGTTGGCGATGCCCTCGTGGTTGACGAGGGCGGCGTGCCGCGCCTCCGCGCGGAAGCGCTCGAGGAAGCCGGGGTCGCCGAGGTACTCGTCCTTCAGGATCTTGATGGCGACGGTGCGCCCGATGACGAGATCGGTGGCCTGCCAGACCTCGCCCATCCCGCCGATCGCGATCCGCGACTGCAGCTCGTAACGTCCCCCGAAGGTGAGCCCTGCTGTGGGTCTCATTTATTCAGCACCGCCTCTAGTACTTTCCTCGCGATCGGAGCGGCGATGGAGTTTCCCGTGCCGCTCTGACCCTGTCCACCGCCATTTTCGACAACTACAGCCACAGCGAACTCCGGGTCGTTCGCCGGCGCGAAACCGGTGAACCACAGCGTGTAGGGATCGTCGTTCCCGTTCTGCGCCGTGCCCGTCTTACCGCCGACCTGAACCCCACCTATTCTTGCATTGCTCGCAACACCGTGATCGACGCCGTCGACCATCATCTGCTTGATGGTGTCCGCGTTCTGCTGGCTCAGCGGGCGGGAGAACTCCTTGGGCTGGAAGCTCTCCTCGGTCTGCAGATCAGCCGACCGGATGGAGTCCACGAGGTTGGGCGTCATGAGCGTCCCGCCGTTCGCGATCGCCGCCGAGACCATCGCCATCTGCAGCGGCGTCGCGCGGTCGTCCTTCTGTCCGAACGAGCCCAGGGCGCGCTCGGCCGCGTCGGTGTAGAGCGGGTAGACGCTCTTCTCGACCGGGATGGGGATGCTGAGCGCCTGGTTGAAGCCGAACTTGTCCGCCTGGTCCTTGATGACCTCGGGCTTGAGCTGCATGCCCAGCTCGGCGAACGGGATGTTGCACGACAGGATCTGCGCGGTCGCGATCGACACTGTGGCGCCCGGTCCGCAGGTGGTCAGCGAGTCGTTCTTGACGACCGTGGGGGAGTCGGGAAGGGGCAGCGATGCCGGGTTCGGGAGCTGGCTGTCCTTCGTGTACTGCCCGGTGCCGAAGGCGGCCGAACTCATCACCGGCTTGAAGGTCGATCCGGGCGGATTGAGGTCACCGCCGATCGTGCGGTTGATGAGCGGGTCGCCGGGAGCCGCGAGCAGCCCCTGGTACGCGCTGTCGACGGCCTTGCCGTCGTGCGACGCGAGCTGGTTCGGGTCGTAGGTCGGCTTCGAGACCATCGCGAGGATCTTGCCCGTCTTGGGCTGCAACAGCACGACGGCCCCCTGCTGGTCGCCCAGCGCATCCCACGCGGCCTGCTGGGCGACGGGGTCGATCGTCGTCTCGACCGTCGCGCCCTGCGGGTTCTTGCCGGTCAGGATGGCGTTGATCCGGTCGAAGAACTGCGAGTTGGCGGAGCCGCTGAGCTTCGCGTTGAGGGCGCCCTCGAGGCCGGTCGGCTCTCCGTTGATCGGGAAGAAGCCGGTGACGGCCGAGTAGAGCGGCCCGTTGCTGTAGACCCGCTGCCACTTGTAGACGTCGTTCGACGGAACGGACTGCGCGATCGGCTGACCCTTGACGAGGATCGCGCCGCGCTGCGCCGAGTAGCTGTCGTTGAGCGCACGCGTGTTGCGGGCATCCGTGTTGAGCGTGTCCGCCGAGAACACCTGCAGGATGGAGGTCGACACGAGCAGTGCGAGGAACATCCCGAGCACGATCGTGCTCACACGCTTGATCTCACGATTCATGTCAGCTCACCACCAGCCGGGGTTGATTGCGGACGGTGTCCGACAGGCGCAGCAGCAGCGCCACGATGATCCAGTTGGCGACGAGCGACGAGCCTCCCGCAGCCAGGAACGGCGTCGTGAGGCCGGTCAGCGGGATGACGCGGGTGACGCCGCCGATGACGATGAAGCACTGCAGCGCCACCGTGAACGACAGGCCGACCGCGAGGAGCTTCCCGAAGTCGTCCTGACCGGCGAAGCCGATGCGCAGGCCGCGCGCCACGAAGACGAGGTAGAGGGCGAAGATGGCGAACAGGCCGGCCAGCCCGAGCTCCTCTCCGATGCTCGCGATGATGTAGTCGCTCTGCGAGATCGGCGTGATCCACGGCTGGCCCTGACCGAGCCCCGTGCCGATGAGACCGCCGTGCGCGAGACCGAACAGCCCCTGCACCAGCTGGTAGCTGCCGCCCAGCTCGGCGTCGTACCGGCCCGGTGTGAAGGGCGTGAGCCAGTTCGCGAACCGGTCGTGCACGTACGGCAGGACCTGGCTGGCGATCACCGCACCGCCTACGACGAGCAGGACACCGAGGATGACCCAGCTGATGCGCGAGGTGGCCACGTAGAGCATGACCAGGAAGAGGCCGAATATGAGCAGTCCGGTGCCGAGGTCGCGCTGGAAGACGATGACCGCCATGGACGCCAGCCAGACGACGAGGATCGGGCCGAGGTCGCGGGCTCGCGGGAACCGGATGCCGAGGAACTTCTTGCCGACGACCGACAGCGAGTCGCGTGTCTGCACGAGGTAGCCGGCGAAGAAGATCGCCAGGCAGAGCTTGGCGATCTCGCCGGGCTGGAAGCTGAACGGGCCGATGCCGATCCACACTCGGGCGCCGTTGATCTCCTTGCCGATCCCGGGCAGCATCGGCAGCAGCAGGAGGATCAGCGCCGCGAAGCCGAACACGTACGTGTACCGCTGCAGGATGCGGTGGTTGCGGATGAGGCTCACCACCAGGATGGCGGCCACGATGGCGATCGCCGCCCACACGATCTGCTTGACGCCCGCGCTGTCCCAGCCCGCATCCTTGTAGTGGATGTCGATGCGGTAGATCTCGGCGATCCCGATCCCGGTGAGCACCGTCGCGATCGGCAGGAGGAACGGGTCCGCCTGGGGTGCGACGAAGCGCAGCGCGATGTGCATTCCGATCACCAGCGCGGAGAGACCGGCGCCGAGGTAGACCAGCGTGAGGTCGACGTGGCCGAGCGCACCGAGCTGCACCAGCACGACCGCGGCGGCGTTGATGGCGCAGGCGATGACGAGGAGGAAGAGCTCCAGGTTGCGGAGCTTCGCCGGAAGGCGCAGCCGTTTGACCGGACCGGTGGCGGTCCGGGGTCGCTGGGGCGCCTGCGCGCTACTGCTTGCCGGCATCGCTCAGCTGCTCCACGATCGTCTTCGCCGCCTGCAGGTCGTCGGCGTTGATGGTCTGCTCCACCTGCTGCTGGTCGTATTCGGGCAGGTCGTCGACCGTCACGTTCGACTCCTGATAGAGGTGGGACAGGCTGATCGGTCCGATTCCCTGCTGCACGCCCTGGTAGATCGCGACCTTGCCGTCGGGCGACGCGCCCACGTAGTAGCGGGACTGCGTCCACTGGTACCCGACGACGATCCCGAGGACGATCGCCAGGACGAGGAGGATGAGCCCGATCATCCAGGTGAGGCGACGCCGGCGGGCGCGGCGCGCGTCCTCTTCGATGAGCTCGTCGAGGTAGTCCTCGGACTGCGGCTCGAAGTGCGTCGGCCCGGTGGCCGGGCGGATGGGGTGCAGGCGGAGGCCGGGGAGCCGCGCCGCGCGGGTGGTCGGCTTCGGCTCGGCGCCGAACTGCAGGGGCGACGCGGCGGACCCGACCGTCACCGGATCCTTCATGACCTCGCCGCGGGCGGTGTCCGCGATGTCGAGCACGACGGCCGTGACGTTGTCGGGCGCTCCCGCGTCCAGGCTCTGCTTGAGCAGTCGTTCGGCGACCTGCTTCGGGCCGTCCTTGGACGCGAGGGTGGCCAGCATGTCGTCGTGCTTGACCACGCCGCTCAGGCCGTCCGAGCAGATCAGCCAGCGGTCGCCGGGTCTGGTGTCGAGCGTCCAGGTGTCGATCTCGGGGGAGGCGTCCACATCCCCGAGCACGCGCATCAGCACGGAGCGGCGGGGATGGACCATCGCCTCCTCCTCGGTGATGCGCCCGGAGTCGACGAGGCGCTGCACGAAGGTGTGGTCGGTGGTGACCTGCTTCAACTCGCCGTCGCGGAAGAGGTAGATGCGCGAGTCGCCGATGTGCGCGAACGCGATCTGGTCGCCGACGCGGACCATCGCGCTGACGGTGGTGCCCATCCCGGTGAGCTCGGGATGCTCGAACACGGTCTCGGCGAGCAGGGAGTTGGCGGCGATCAGGGCCGACTGCAGGGCGAACTCCGCCTCGGAGGACGACGCGTACTCGCGGTCGGCCTCGCGGATGCGGTTGACGGCGATCGCCGAGGCGACGTCGCCGCCGGCGTGGCCGCCCATGCCGTCGGCGACGACGAACAGGTCCCGTCCGGCGTAGCCGGAGTCCTGGTTGTTCGAGCGGATCTTCCCGACGTGGGAGACGGCCGCCGCCTTGTTCGCCGCCACGGGTTACCGCCGCAGCTCGAACGTGGTCGTGCCGATCTTGATCGGCGTGTCGAGCGGGACCTGGGTCGGGACGGTCACCCGGCGGCCGTCGAGGAACGTGCCGTTGGTGGAGTCGAGATCCTGGATCATCCACTCGTCGTTCCAGAGGAGCAGGCGGGCGTGGTGGGTGGAGGTGTAGTCGTCGCGGATGACGAGGTTGGACTCGCTGGAGCGGCCGATCGTGATCGGGTCGCGCCCGAGCGGGAGCTCCGTGCCGGCGCGCGGCCCGGAGGTGATGACGAGGCGGCGGGCGGTCTGGACGCTCGCGTTCGTGTGCGTGCTCGCGCGGTTCGCGCCCGACGGCAGGGAGGAGACCGGGGCGGCCTTCATCACCGGTTCGGTCGGTCCGGCGGGGACCGCGGCGGGCGCGGGGGCCGGCGCGGGGCTCGCCGGGAAGGGACCGGCCGGTGCTGCGGCCTGCGACTCCGGCAGCTTGCGCACGCGCTGCCCGAACAGGTCGGTGCGCAGCGCGTAGACGATGCCGAACACGAACAGCCAGAGCAGGAGAAGGAAGCCGAACCGCAGTACCAGCAGCGTCAGCTCACTGGGGTTCACGAGGGACTCCAGAAGTTGCCGGCGTCGCTGCGTCGCGCTCCGCCCGGGGCGGCCTGCGGGAGGACGCGGAAGACGATGCGCGTGCGGCCGAGCGTGATGACCGACTCCGGCTCAAGGATGGCTTTGCGCAGGGGCTGGCCGTCGAGCTTCGTCCCGTTGGTCGAGCCGAGGTCCTCCACCTGGGCGCGGTTGCCGTCCCACGTGATCATGACGTGGCGACGGGAGATGCCCGTGTCGTCGACGGTGATGTCCGCATCCGCGCCGCGTCCGACCACCGTGCGGGAGTGCGTCAGCGGGTAGTGGGTGCCGTTGACGTCGAGCACCGGGGTCCAGGCGACGTCGCCCTTCACGTTCTCGGACTCGACCTGCAGCATCCCCACCGAGAGCTCGGCGTCCTTCTCGAGGTCGATCGAGATGCCGCCGGCGAACTGGTAGTGCTGAGCTGCGGCGTGCTTTGTCACGAAGTCGATGAGCTCGTCGGTCAGCGCGGCCCCCATGGAGCGCATGCGGGTGTAGTCGGCGTCCGACATCCGGAGCACGAACCGGTTGGGCGCGAGGACGCGGTCGCGAGCGACAACGGCGGCCTTCGTGTCGAGCTCTTTGCGGAGCGCGCTGGTGAGCTCGACCGGCTGCAGCCCGGAACGGAAGGTCTTCGCGAACGCGCCGTTGACCGCACGCTCGAGCCCCCGCTCGAAGTTGTCCAGAATGCCCACGCTCTCCCGCTTCCGGCTCGATGACTACATGCATGTTAGTCGGAACCCTGGAAAACCCCCTGGCGATCCGGTGAAGATCGGCTCCTGGAGGGGGTCCCCGATTCGTGAACGGTCCGGGCGTCGTGTTAGAGTTCCTGGGTTCGCGCGAGTGGCGGAATTGGCAGACGCGCTGGCTTCAGGTGCCAGTGCCCGCAAGGGCGTGGGGGTTCAAGTCCCCCTCGCGCACGGACGAATGAAGGGCCGGATCGACTGCACAAGTCGGTCCGGCCCTTCGTCGTCGGGCCGCGATCGGGCAGAGTAACGGTGTGCAGACGTCCACCGCGCCGACCGCCCGCCATGTGGTGCGACCGCCCGGGCTGCACCGGCTCGGCGTGCGGCCGGCCGTCTGGGTGGACGACGCGGGTGACGAGGTACGGGATGCGGTGACGCTCGCGCGGCTCGACGGGCTGCGCATCCCGCCGGCGTGGACGCACGTGTGGGCGGCGCCGACCGGTGACGCGCCGTTGCAGGCGACCGGGGTGGATGCGCGTGGGCGCACGCAGTACCTCTATTCTCCCGAGGCCGTCGCGCGGGCGGAGGAACGCAAGTTCTCGGCGTTGATGGACTTCGCGGCCGCGCTCCCGGTGCTCCGCGAACGCGTGGACGCCGACCTGGCCGCTCTCGAGTCCGCATCTCCGGCCGTCCCGTTGACCGCTGCGGCGGTCCGGCTGCTCGATCAGGGGCTATTCCGCGTCGGGACCGACCGCTATGCGCGGGACAACCACACGTTCGGGCTGACGACGCTGACCCGCGCGCACGTGAGCGTGGACGGCGATGCGCTCGCGTTCGACTTCGTGGGCAAGGAGCACATCTCGCACCACATCGTGGTCGAGGACCCGGCGGTCGCCGGGGTGATCCGCGCGCGGCTCGCCGTCGAGGACGGCGACGACTCGGCGCTGTTCTCCACGGCCGAGCGGCCGGTTCCGCGGCGCATCGACAGCGTGACGGTCAACTCCTACATCCATGCGCACTCGGGCACGGCGTCGAGCGCGAAGACGTTCCGCACGTGGGGTGCGACGGTGGCGGCCGCGGCGGTCGCCGGAGGGGCGCGATTCGACGCGGAGAGGCGCGTGCGCGACGATCTCGCGCCGTATCACGCGGCCGCGCAGCTGCTGGGAGACACCCTCGCGGTCGCTCGGCGGTCGTACGTGCATCCGTCTGCGACGCTGGTCGGCGGTTCGGAAACCGTGAGGAAGGCGGTGTCGGCCGCCTCCTCCGAGGCGGGGACGGACGCGGTGCAGGCGATCCTGCGCGCCGAAGTCCTCCGCAGAGCGGTGTACGAAGGGCTTCTCTCCACAGATTCATGACCCGCTCCCCGCGCGGAGGTCGGGCCGCCTAGTCTGAGCCTGAACAGCGAGGGGAGGGCAGCATGCGCGTCGTTCGATGGCTGGGTCGGCACGACCCCGGGTTCAGCGCGCTTCGGCGCGCGGGGCGTGCGGCGATCGTGATGCCGCTGCTGTTCGCGCTCGGCACGCAGGTGATCCGCAACCCGGATGTCGCCTTCTTCTCGGCGTTCGGCACGTTCGCGATGCTGCTCTTCGTCGACTTCGGCGGCACCCTGCGCGAGCGCGTGCAGGCGATGGTCGGGCTCGCCGTGGTCGGGGCCGTGCTGGTCTGTCTCGGCACGCTGGCGTCCGAGCCGGTGTGGCTGTCGGCGATCGGGATGGCGGTCGTCGCGCTGCTCGTGCTCTTCGCCGGATCGGTGAGCTCGGTGACGGCGTCGGCGAGCACGTCGCTGCTGCTGGCGTTCATCCTCCCGGTCACGCTGCCCGGAACCGTCGCCTCGATACCGGCGCGGTTGGCCGGGTGGGGGATCGCGGCGGTGGTGTGCATCGTCGCGATCACCGTCCTCTGGCCGGCCCCCGCCCGGGAGCCGCTCCGGGGACCGGCCGTGACGGCGATCGGCGCCCTCGCTGCGCGGTTGCGGGCGGAGTCGGCGTTCCTGCGCGGCGACGGGGAGGCGGCGCTCGCCGCAGGGCGCGACCGCGCGATCGCCGCAGCGGACTCCGCGGTCAGGGCGCTGCACGAGGCGTTCATCGCCGCGCCCTATCGGCCGACCGGGCTGAGCACGCCCGCACGCACGATCGTGCGGCTGGTCGACGAGCTCGTGTGGCTCGACTCCGTCATGACGCAGTACGACAGTCTCGACCGGCCGCGGAGGGACATCCAGTCGGCGACGCACGCTGCAGCGTGGACGGTGAAGTCCGCCGCTGCCGAGGTCCTCGACGCCGGGGCGCTCGTTCTCGCTCAGCACGGCGCGGATCCGGTGCCGCTGGAGGATGCACTGCACCGGCTCTCCGAGGCACGCCTCGCGGTGGAGACGGCGATGCTGGCCCAACCGGCCGTCCCAGCACGTGCGGGAGGTGTCGCGCAGGAGATGATGACGACCCTGGACCCGGGGTTCCGCGCCCAGGAGCTCGCCTATGCGGCCGCGACGGTCGGCCGGAACATCGCACTCACCGCCCGCGCGGAGCGGCGGGGCTGGTGGCAGCGGATGCTCGGGCGCCAGCCGGGCGGCCTGAGCGGACCCGTCGCGGCGGCGGCCGAACGGGCGAGCGGGTTCGTCGGCTGGAACTCGGTCTGGCTGCGCAACAGCATCCGCGGGGCGATCGCGCTGGCCCTCGCGGTGCTGCTCGCCAAGCTGACCGGCGTGGAGCACTCCTTCTGGGTTGTCCTGGGCACGCTGTCCGTCCTGCGCTCGAACGCGTTGAGCACCGGGCAGAACGTGCTGCGCGGTGTGCTCGGGACGGTGATCGGCGTCGTCCTCGGCGCCGGGCTGCTGCTGCTCATCGGCAAGGACCCGGTGGTCCTCTGGATCGTGCTGCCGATCGGGATCCTGGTCGCCGGGGTGGCGCCGGCGGCGATCTCGTTCGCGGCGGGTCAGGCGGCGTTCACCGTCGTGCTCGTCCTGCTGTTCAACATCATCGCGCCGACGGGATGGACGGTCGGCCTGATCCGGATCGAGGACGTCGCCCTCGGCTGTGCGGTCAGCCTCGTCGTGGGCGCGCTGTTCTGGCCGCGCGGGGCCGCGGCGTCGTTGCGACGCGCTCTCAGTGACGCGTACCGGGACGGCGTGCAGTACCTCGAAGCGGCGGTCGCGTACGGGGTGGGGACACGGGACGGCTCAGCCGATCCGCGTGTGCAGGCCACCCGGGCGGCAGCGGCGTCGCGCCGGCTGGATGACGCGTTCCGTACGTATCTGGCGGAGCGCGGGGCTAAGCGGCGGCCGCTCGCGGAGGTCTCGGCGTCGGTGACGGGTGTCGCCGGCGTTCGGCAGGCCGGCGACGCGATCGTCGAGCTGTGGCGCGGGCAGCCTGCGGCCGACGGGCATACGGCCGAGGCGAAGGCGGCGCTCGACGAGGCCCTGGCGGGGCTGCGGTCCTGGTATGCCGAACTCGCCGACCAGCTGCTCGCTCGCGGGGCTCTTCCGGAGCCGCGGCCGGCCGACCCGGCGATGGTGCAGCAGCTCGCGGGCGCGGTGCTCGCATCGCAGCGCACCGCCGACGACATGCACGACACGGCCACGGCGGTCCGGCTCATCTGGACGGCCGACTACCTGGAGGTTGTGAGCCGGCTGGAGTCCGCGATCGTCGCGCCGGTGGGGGTGCTCAGGGACGACGTGTCGCGCTGACGGGGAGGGGCGGTCAGTGCGCCCGCGGTAGCCGGACGGTCACCACCGCGCCGCCCTCCGCTGCGTTGGAGGCGGCGACGGTTCCGCCGTGCCGGGTCACCACCTCCGACACGAGCGCCAGACCGAGGCCGTAGTGGCGCGGGCGGTCCTCTCCCGGCTGCGCATCCCGGGCGGTGGCGAAACGCTCGAACGCACGGGACTCCACGCCGGCCGAGAAGCCCGGCCCGTCGTCCCGCACGACCAGCTCGACGCGATCCCGCACGACGGTCACGGTGAGCAGCACGTAGGACGCGGCGTGATCGAGGGCGTTGTCGACCAGCGCAACCACCATCCGTCGGAGAGACACGGGCGCGCCGGTGACGACCGAGTCCGGTACCGCCTCGACGTCGATACGGATGCCGCGCTCCTGAGCCCGCGCCTCCGCCGAACGCGCGACGGCCTGGGCGAGCTCGCCCAGGTCCACCCCCTCGCTTTCGGCAATCTGGCGCGGGTCGGCCGCGGTCAATAGGTCCTGCACGATCTCGGTGAGGGCCCGGCTGTCGTCGACGATCTCATCCAGTCCCGACCGGACCTCTTCTCTGGAGGCCGTCCCTCCGGAGACCTGGCGCCGCAGCAGCTGGGCGCGCGTGCTCAGCAGCGTGAGCGGGGTGCGGAGCTCGTGGCCAGCATCGGCGACGAACCGCCGTTGCAGGCCGAGCGCGTCCGCGAGCGGGCGGATCGACCTCCGCGCCAACAGCAGCCCGATGCCGGCCGCGGCGATGGACGCGATCAGACCGGAGAACACGAGGGCGACGACGAGGCGGTTCAGCTCCTCCTGCTGCTCGCCGAGCCCGTACGCGATCTGGACGACCTTGCCATTGCGCACGTCGGTCTCGACCAGGTAGCGCTGGCCGCCGGCCTCCACGGTCTCCGACACGGAGCCCCCGTTGGACATCACCGACTGCAGGGCGGACTCGTCGGGAAGTCCCTCGGGCATGTTCGGGGAGCTGTCCCGTCCCTGAGGCATGACGACCGTCACCAGCAGGTTGCGCGGCGCGTCGTGCGTCGAGTCCACCATGGAGGC
The DNA here is from genome assembly GCA_001647635.1 of Leifsonia xyli. Taxonomy (NCBI): domain Bacteria; kingdom Bacillati; phylum Actinomycetota; class Actinomycetes; order Micrococcales; family Microbacteriaceae; genus Leifsonia; species Leifsonia xyli. The sequence goes on from CP014761.1 coordinate 2,323,093, forward strand.
GTCCGCGAGCGTGCGCTTCGCGGCCTCGACCTGGCCCGCCGAGACGACGGTGTAGACGACGATCCCGAGCGCGACGAACAGCCCGAGGATGATGAGGGCGAACTGCAGGGCCAGCCGACGCGATGCCGAGCGCAGCTCCTGGTCGTCCGCGCTCGCGCGCACTCCCGTCACAGCGCCCCCATCCGGTAGCCGACGCCTCGCACCGTCTCGACCAGGGAACGGCCGAATTTGCGGCGCAGGTGATGCACGTACGTGTCCACGACCCCGGGGTCGTCCGCGTCCGCGAACACCTCCTCGAGCAGAAGGGCGCGCGAGAACACCTGCGCGGGGCGCCGGGCGAGACGCTCCAGCAGTGCGGACTCGCGCTCGGAGAGCAGGGTGCGCTCGCCGTCGTCGAGGGTCACCGTTCGGCTCTCGGTGTCGAGGCGTCCGCCGGGGAACCGGACCGTCGGCACCACCGCGGAGGCCCGGCGCGTCAGGGCGCGCACGCGCGCGACGAGCTCGTCGATGTCGAACGGCTTGGCGAGGTAATCCTCGGCGCCGGCGTTGAGCCCGTCGACGCGATCGGGCGCCGTGCCGAGGGCGGACAGCACGAGGATGGGCGTGGTCACGCCGCTCTCGCGGAGCCGGCGCAGCACGTCAAGCCCCTCGAGAGCGGGCAGTCCGCGGTCGAGCACGATCGCACCGTAGGTGGAGGTGAGGCCGAGGTGGAGGGCGCGCTGGCCGTCGCGGGCCAGCTCGACGTCGAAGCCCTCCGAGCGGAGCAGGCCGTCCAGCATCCCCGCGAGACGGCTGTCGTCCTCGACGATCAGAACGCGCACCCTGTCGTCCACATCCACAGTGTAGGAGCGGCCACCGGGGAGAGGCTGGTCGACGGACGCGCTCATGCGCCTGCGGCGGAGCGGGCGAAGGTGAGGTCGCCCACCCCGAGGACGCGCGCGGACGCGTCCATCGCGAGCACACCGCGTGCGCCGTGGTCGATCGCCCAGCGGAGACCGTCCGGACCCAGTGCGAAGACCGCGGTCGCCAGCACGTCGGCGGTGGTCAGGTCGTCGGCCACCACGGTCGCACTGAGAAGTCCGGCGGCGATCGACCCGTCGCGGCCGTCCACGATGTGCGGTCCGCGCTCGTACAGTCCCGAGGTCGCGACCGCCGCATCCGACACCGCGAGCACCGCGAGCATGTCGGCGGGACGATGGGGCGAGCGGATGCCGACGCTCCATGGCCGGCCCTCGCCCGGGCTGCCCGAGACGACCACATCGCCGCCCGCGTTGAGGCAGTAGTCGCGGACGTCTGCGGCATCGAGGACGCGCGCGGCCCGGGCGGCCGCCCATCCCTTGACGACCCCGTCGAGGTCCCAGGTGCCGTCGGGCCGGCGGATGCGGAACGCTCCGCCCGACGCACGCACCGCCCTCTCGCCGATCGCGACGACCTCGCGGAAGTCGGCGCTCGGATCCGCGGTCGCGCCGGCGGCGGCGTTCGCCCGGCTCACCTCGCTGTCCGGGCGGTAGGTGCTGAAGCGGGCGTCCGCCTCCCGGAGCACCGCGAAGGCGCGGTCGGCGGCGGGTGCCGCATCCACGTCGTCCCGGATGTCGATCGACATGGGGATGCCCATGACGGTCTCGAGGAACCTCATCGCTTGTCGATCGCCGACTGGAGGGACTGGATGTAGCCCTCCGACGTGTAGGTCGCGCCCGACACGGTGTCGATGTTCGCGGACTGCGACTGGAGGGCCTCCTGCTGCAGGATCGGCAGCGCCTGGTCGTTGATCTCGATGTCGCGGCCGTTGCCGCTCGGCGACTGCACCGTCCTCACTGCGGTGATCGTCGTCCCCGAGAAGGTCACCTCGACCTGCACCGCTCCGTAGCGCGTGTCGACGGCGTCGCCGGTCACGGTCGTGGTCGCCGTCGAGGCGGAGGCGCTCGGAGACGGGGTCGAACTCGGCGTGGTGGCGTCGCCGGACGACGTCGAGGACGTCCCCGACTCGCTGCTCGTGCTTCCGGAGGTCGTCGACCCGCTCGTCGTGGACGCCGCCGCGGGCGACGCGGCCACCTGCTCGCCCACCCCGTAGAGCTTGAGCCCCACGGTCGCGCCCATGACCACGAGGATGATGGTGAAGAGTGCGGTTCCCCGCCAGTTGCTGCTCATGACATGCTCAGTTCTTCTCGGTGGATGAAGCGCTTCGGCATCCGCAGGGCGCGGAGCGACGCCTGAACCCGGTCCGCCATCCCCGCAGGCCCGCAGATGAACGCCTCCCAGTCGTGGACGTCCGGGATCAGGCGGTGGAGGGGCTCAGCGGCGAGCGGGTCGTAGCCCAGCTCGGAACGGCGGCCGACCAGCGGGATGACGGTCACCCCGGGCATGGCCTGCAGCTCGCCGAGCAGCGCCAGGTGCCGCGCCGACCGAGCGCGGTACAGCACGACGGGCTGGGCGCCGCGGCGGACGAGCTCCTCGGCCAGGGCGCGGATCGGCCCGATCCCCGCGCCGCCGGCGACGAGCAGGATGCGCGGCCGGCTCGCACGGTCGGCGGTGAAGCGCCCGAACGGACCCTCCGCGAAGACGAGCGAACCCGGTCGCAGGTGCGGCAGGCGGCTGGAGTGGTCGCCGAGGGCGCCCACGGTGATCCGCAGGTAGCCGTTCGCCGGCACCGCGGAGACGGAGTACGGGTGCGCCGTGCCGAGGTGTCCGCGGCTGAAGAAGCGGAACAGGAGGAAGTTGCCCGCGCGGACGCCGAGCTGGGCCACGCGCGGCCCGGTCAGCCAGACGCTGTTCACGCCTTCGCTCTCGGGCACCACGGCCGCGACGCGCATCCGGCCGCGCCAGGCGTCCATGCCGGGGAGGATGAACCGCCAGGTCAGCACCGCCGCAGCCGTTCCGAGGTAGAGGGCGAGCCACAGGACGCGGTTCACCGGCTGCGAGACGAAGTGCGCACCGCCGCTCAGCTGATGGAGGAACGTGAGGAAGATCGAGACGTAGGTCGTCACGTGCAGCCAGTACCAGACCTCGTACGACAGCTTCGTGCGGATCAGCCGCGCGCTGCTCAGTCCGACCACGAGGAAGGCGATGGTGCCGACCAGCGCGCTGACCATGTCCGGGTAGGAATTCAGGATGGAGACGAACTCCGTCCACGGAGGGTTCCGGTCGGCGAGCTCGCCGCCGATCACCAGGAAGAGCACATGCGCCACGATGAGGAAGAGCACGGACGCGCCGAGCGAGCGGTGCCAGGACACCAGCTTGTCCAGGCCGATCGCGTTCTCGAACCAGGGCACCCGGGCGATCAACAGCACCTGCGCGCACACCAGGAACCCGCCGACCATTCCGGCCAGCTCACCGAATGACGTCAGCGCGTTCGCCGGCGTCGCGGCGTATCCCGCCGGGACGGTGAACCACCACATCCCGAGCACGACCACGACGCCGAGGACGAGCGCCGCGCGCACGGCCAACGCCCCGCCGCTGCGGCGACCGGTCCGGCCGCGGGGCCGGGCGCGCACCTGCGGAGCCGGTGCGGTGGCGCTCAACGTGTGATCCATGCATCTCAGAATGCAGGTGCATTCTTGCGGGATTCTTACGCCGCCTGTGGATGGGCTGAAGGACCCTTATGCCCTTGCCCAGACCGCCTCACACCGCTTTGTTGAAGCCGGTCACCGGCTGGTTCTCGTCGAACGCGGCGACCGGCCGGCGGAAACCGCGCGTCAGGAACAGCAGGTACGCGAACCCGATGACCGCCCAGACGATGCCGCCGATCAGCGCGTCTGCGTGGAGGTTCACCCACAGGATGCCGGTCAGCAGCATCCCGATGCCGGGCAGGACGATGAAGCGCACGACGTCCGCGAACGTGCGTCGGCGCCCCTGGCGGATGGCGAACCAGGCGATGACCGAGATGTTGACGAAGGTGAAGGCGATCAGCGCGCCGAAGTTGATGAAGGCGGAGATCAGCTCGAGCGAGAACGTCGCCGCCAGCAGCGAGATCACGCCGACCAGGATGATGTTGAACGTCGGCGTCTGCGTCTTCCCGTCGATGTGGCCGAAGAAGCGCCGGGGAGCACGTTGTTGCGCCCCATCACCAGGAGCATCCGCGACACCGAGGCGTGCGAGGCCAGCCCGGACGCGAGGGTGGCGGCGAAGCCGGCAGACACGAAGATCGCCTGGAACACCGGGCCGCCGACGATCAGGCCGATCTGCGGCAGCGGGTCGTCGGTGAACTCGCCGAAGGGCGCGTTGGTCGGGAAGCGCAGCTGCGCGAAGTAGGCGGCGACCAGGAAGATCGCTCCGCCGATCAGCACGGTGAGGAGGATGGCGCGCGGCATGACCCGCGGCGTCTTGGCCTCCTCCGCGTACATGGTCACGGCGTCGAAGCCGATGAACGAGAAGCAGACGACCGTCGCGCCCGTGAGGACCGCGCCGAGGGTCACGCCGTCGTGGAAGAACGGTTTGACCGACGCGACCGTGCCGTCGCCGGCGCCGTTCGCCAGCTGTGCGACCACCATCGTCACGAAGACCGCCATGACGACGATGGCGAACACCAGCAGGATCATGTTGACGTTGGAGGTGCCGCGCATCGTGAAGTAGATGAGCGTCGTGACGCCCGCGCAGTACAGCACGACCCAGATCCAGCTGGGGACCGCGGGGAAGACCTGCTCCAGGTACAGCCGGATGATCAGGCAGTTGACCATCGGCAGCAGCACGTAGTCGATGAGCGAGGTCCAGCCGACCATGAAGCCCAGGTTCGGGTGGATCGACTCGCGCACGTAGGTGTACGCCGATCCGGCGCTCGGGATCGCGCCCGCCATCTTGCCGTAGCTGACGGCCGTGAACAGCATGACGACCAGCGCGACGAGGTACGCGGCCGGGACGGCGCCCTTGGTCTCGTCCGACACGATGCCGAAGGTGTCGAAGACGACCGTCGGCGTCATATAGCCGAGGCCGAGCCCCACGATGGCCCAGAGGCCGAGGCTTCGCCGGAGCGAGGCTCCCTTGGTCGCGGATGCGGGCGCGGTCGTCGTCACGGGCTCTCCTTCGTCGCTGTGAGGATGTTCAGAGAACGTTATCCGATTCCGGGCGCCTCCCTTCACCACCGCTGTTCGCCCTGCGATGCTGGGGGAGTCGGAGGGAGACGGCAGTGGACGACAATGCGTTCTTCGAGCGGGCGATCCTCGCACACGCGGCAGGGCCGGACGATGAGGACGCCGTGCGCCGGCTCCAGGAGGAGTTCACCGCCGAGGAGTTCGCGGCCTGGGAGGCGGCGGCGCGTTCCGATCACCCGGTCGTGGTGGCCGTCGAGCACGACGACCTCGCGGACCGGTATCTGGCGGAGTGGGGCGATTTCGGCATCCGCGGGTCGTCGCCCGACTCGTACGACGCCGCCATCGCCGACCTCGCCGGGCACGTGCGCGCGTGGGCGACCGAACTGGGGGAGGACGGGGCGCGCCTGGGCGCGACGCCGGAGCTCTCCGCTCTCGTGACGGAGATCGGCGCCCTGGACGACGACGCGCTGCGCACCTATCTCCTGGTGCGCGTCTCCTTCGATCGCGGCGCGCTCGCGTTCCGCCTTGCGGAGTTCGTCGAGGAGGACGGGACGACCACGCAGCGGGCGGTCCCGTTCGCCGACGGCCAGCCGCCGGCCGAGATCGAGCTGCCCGTGGGCGGGAGGATGAAGCTGTACCAGTCGAGCACGCGCGGCGACCGGGTCGCCTTCTCGCCGGTGGGCGCGGGCCCCAGCATCGCCGACACCCTCCGCCAGGAGGAGCCGACGGGCGACCTGCGCGCGGACTTCCCCCAGCAGGGCTTCGGCCCCGAGGAGCGCGAGTTCCGGACGCGATGAGCGAACAGACGAGCGTGTACACCCGTTGACAGCGGGTCCGCCGTCCGGTTCTATCGCAGGGACCCTTCGGAGGAGGTAGCGGGTGACGACGGCCGAGCTGGACGCGCATGACCTCGCGCACGCGATCGAGACGGAGCGGCTGCGCATCCACGTGCAGCCGCAGATCGACCTCTCCACCGAACGGGTCGTCGCCGTCGAAGGGCTGAGCCGCTGGACGCACCCCGCTCTGGGCCCGATACCGCCCGCGGAGTTCGTGGCGCTGGCCGAGTCGACCGGCCTCATCCACGACCTGGGGCTCTTCGCTCTTCGCGAGTGCTGCCGGATCGGCCGGGACTGGCGCGAGCGCGGGTTCGAACTGGCCGTCGCCGTGAACGTCTCGCCGCTGCAGCTGCAGACCGACCGCTTCTTCGACGAGCTGGAACGCCAGCTCGGCGAATCGGGGCTGGCGCCGGCCGACCTCATCGTCGAGGTGACGGAGGCCGAGAGGATCGCCGACTATGGGACGGTCGCCGGGCGCCTCGACATCATCCAGCAGTGGGGCGTGACCGTCTCCATCGACGACTTCGGATCGGGGCACTCCTCCATCGAGCGAGCGGTCGCCGTTCACGCGCGGGAGTTGAAGATCGACCGCGCGCTCGTGGCGTCCGGCGACTGGGACCAGGTGGCCGACGCCGTCTCGCTCGCCCACGACGGCGGGATGCGCGTTGTGGCCGAAGGCATCGAGACCGAGGAGCAGCTGCAGCGGGTGCGCGAGGCGGGCTGTGACCGGGGGCAGGGCTTCTACATCGCCCGGCCGAGTTCACCAAATGAATTCATTGCCTGGCTGCAATCATTCGTAGGCTAGGTTTATCTGACCACCCGCCATCAGCGGTCCGGCCTCGTGAAGGGAAAGACGAGCGGTGCGCCCCATTACTGCGGACGACCTGCCCTGCGCCCTCGTGGAGTTGGATGCAGAAGGCAGGATCGTCGACTCCAATGAGCTGTTCCGTCAGTGGACGGGACTGTCGCCCGACGAACTGAGCGGGCGGCCGTACGCGTCGTTGCGCCAGCGGATCGTCGGGATCGCCGGCCGCTCCGAGAGCCTTGTTCGTCTGGCGAACATCGACGGCACCTCCCGTCCCGTGATGGCGAGCCGCCGTGAGGTCGAGGGGCGCGACGTCGTCGTCCTCGTCGATGCGACGGAGCGGGCCGAGCATGAGCGCGAGATGCTGCAGTCGCAGGTGCTGCAGGAACGTACCCGCAACCGGCTCCAACTCATCATCGACTCCTCGATCGCCTTCTCGGCGGCCACGACAGAGCAGGAGCTCGTCGACATCCTGGTCACGACGGTCGCGAAGGCGTACCAGGCGGAGCAGGCGGCGGTCTTCCTCCTCGACGACCTCGGGGCCTTCACCCAGGCAGGCGGCAGCAATCCCCTTCTCGCGGTCGAAGACGCCGCCCCCCTCGTCTCGCAGGCGTCGAGCCTGCAGAGCGTGATGACCATCAGCGGCACCACGGCGGCCGACGAGGTCACGCCCGTCCTCGGCCACGCCATGCGCGATGCCGGAGTGGATGCGGTGCTCGTCGCGCCCATCCAGCACGACGACGTGCTGTTCGGCGTCTTCGTCGCGTTCTTCCTGCACCCGCGGCAGTTCGACTCCGAGGCCGCTCCGCTGGCCGACGCGCTCGCCGGACAGGCGGCGCAGGCGATCACGACCCTCCGCCTCCAGCGGCAGCTCGAGCACGCCGCGATGCACGACGAGACCACGGGCCTCCCGAACCGGCGCCGGCTGGAGACGCAGCTGCTCGAGTACACCCGGGCCACGCCCGCGCTCATCGCCACGCTCTTCATCGACCTCGACGGCTTCAAGCGCGTCAACGACAATCTGGGCCACCACGTCGGCGACCTCCTGCTGCGGGAGGTCGGATTCCGCCTGCAGACCACCGTCCGGACCGAGGACCTGGTCGCCCGCTACGGCGGCGACGAGTTCGTCGTCGTCTGCGAGGTGCCCGAGCTCGCCGCCGCCGAAGAGGTGGCGGACCGCATCCGTCAGGCCATCGAGCAGCCCTTCACCGATCTGCCCGACGGCTTCCCGATCAGTGCGAGCATCGGGATGTCCATCGCGCGCACCGAAGACCCGGGCTGGAACCCCGACCGCCTCATTCGCGAGGCCGACCACGCGATGTACGCCGCGAAGAACGCGGGCGGCAACCGCGTGGTCGGCACCTCGGTCGGCTAGTCCCGGTCCGCGCTTTCGCGCACCCTCCGGGACTCGTCGATCAGCTTCTCCTCCTTCTGCTCCGACTTCTCGCTGAGCTTCGTGTCGCGCGGCGGCAGCTGGATAGTCTCCTCGGCCTCCATGCCGGCCTGCAGCTCTCGGCCGCGCTCGGTCTCGGCGTCGATCTCCGCGCCGAAGAGCAGCGCGAGGTTCGCGATCCACACCCAGAGCAGGAAGACGATCACGCCCGCGAGTGGCCCGTACGTCTTCTCGTAGTTGGCGAAGGTGGCGACGTAGAACGCGAAGAGGAAGGTCGCGATCGCCAGCACGACGATCGCGATCACAGCGCCCATGCTGATCCAGCGGAACTTCGGCTGCTTGGAGTTCGGGGTCGCGTAATAGAGCACCGCGATGATGACCACCACGATGATCAGCATCAGCGGCCACTTGGCGATCTCCCACGCGACGCGGACGCCCGAGCCGAGGCCGAGGGCGTTGCCGACAGCCGTGGTCACGGGACCGGTGACGACCAGCATCAGCGCGACGATCGTCACGAGCACCAGCGTGATGACGGTCACCAGCAGCTGCTGCGGCTTCAGCTTCCAGAAGGGCCGGCCCTCGTCGATCTCGTAGATCCGGTTCATGGCTCGCGAGAACGCGCCGACGTAGCCGGAGGCCGACCAGATCGCCAGCACGATGCCGAAGACGAGCGCGAAGCCGGAAGCCGGTGAGTTCACGGCGTTCTGGATGGGACCCTCGAGCAGCTTCGCCGTCGAGCCCGGCGCGACCTGCGTGACGATGCCCATGAGGGCCGTCGTCGCCGACTTGCCCTGACCGAAGACGCCGAGAAGGGAGATCAGTGCGATCAGGCCGGGGAACAGCGACAGGACGCCGTAGTACGTCAGTGACGCCGCGATGTCGGTGCACTTGTCGGTGCTGAACTCGCGGAGGGTGCGCTTGAATACCAGCTTCCACGAGGGCTTGTCGAGATGTTGAGGCTTGTCCGGCTTCCGCCCGTCCTCGGGGGCGGGGGCATCGGCCAGTCGCTTGCTGGCGCCGATATCGCTCATCGGTGGGTCCTTTCTTAATAGGAAAACGCGGCGGAAGGTCCGGGGGGATGGCCTTCCGCCGCGCGTTCGGGGATGCGACTACTGATCGGACTGCAGCCGCTGTCCCGATTCCTTGGCCTCGTCGGCGACGTCGCTCGCGCGGTTCGTGGCCTCCTCCTTGACGGTGGACACCCCCTCCTGCGCGGTCTCCTTGACCGACTGGACGGCCTCCTGGGCGGGCTCCTTCAGGTCGTTCGCGACCTGCTTGCCCACTTCGGCGGCTTCCTGGAGGAGCGGCTGCGCGGCGTCCTTCGCGGATGCGGCCAGCTCCTTCTCCTTGCTGCTCGCCGGGATGAGGGAGGCCACGAGGGCTCCGACGCCGAAGGCGATGAGGCCTACGGCGAGCGGGTTGCCCTGCGCCTTGTTCACCACAGTGCGGCCCGCGTCGGCGACGGTGCTGCCGGCGTCGGCGACGGCGCCGTGCACGTTGCCCGACACGTCGTCTGCGGAGCCCATCACGCGGTCGGTGACGGAATGCCAGGCGCCTTTGACCTTGCGGGCCTGGCGGTCCACGATCTTGCTGGGGGTGACCTTGTCGGCCAGGGCATCCACGTCACCGCTCAGGTTGCGGCGGGTGGCTTCGATTTCGGCGCGGATCACGTCCGGGTCGTCGCTCATCGGTTCTCTCCGTTCGGTTTCAGTGTCGGTGGTATTTCCTTGACCGTCTCGACGGTTTGCGGAGCGCCTTCGACGGTCTTCAGCTGCTTGCGTCCGCGGGTGTACAGGATCAGCGCGACGATGCCCCAGATGATGGCGACGATCACCGCGGACCAGGCGTTGCCCACCAGGTAGCCGAGCGCCCACCACAGGGCGACGGACAGGAAGAACACGGCCATGAGGCCCGCGTATCCCGCACCGCCGAGCAGGCCGGCGCCCTTTCCGGCGCGCGTGACGGTCTGCTTGATTTCGGCCTTGGCGAGTTCCATCTCCTGACGGATCAGCGTAGACAGGTCGCGACTGACCTCACCCAGCAGCTCGCCGAGCGAGCTGCTGGCGGCGCGCTCCTCCGCGGCGTCCACCTGAGGTGCGGCGGCCTCGGCGGCGACCCGCCGGGCACTGGGCTGGTCGGTCATGGCCGGCCTCCGGTGTACCCGGCGCCCGGAAGCGGCGGAACCTCGGTTCCGACGCCGTCGTCGTACAGGTCGTCATCGCCGAGGGCGCTGCCGGTACCTGCGGCGTAGCCGACGCTGCTGCCGGGGTACCCGGCGGTGGTGCCGGTCGTGCCGGTGTGCGGCGTGGTAGTGGTCCCGGAGCCGCTGCTGCCGCTCGAGGAGTCGTCACCGCCGCTGGCGAGCGCACGGGTCAGGCGACCCGCGAGAGCGCCGGCGATGGCGGCCGCGGCGATGAAGGTGCCGGGGTTGCGCCGGGCGTACGACTTCACCTCGTTGAGCAGCGAGCCGGGGTCGCGCTGGTCGAGCCAGCCCGCGACCGAGTGGGCGCGCTGCGCGGCCTGGCGGACCAGGTCGGTGGCAATGCCGCCCTGCTGCGACGAGGAGGCCATCTGGTCGAGCTCGTCGCCGACGGAGTGGAGGCCGCTGGCGACCCGCTCCTGCTGCTGGGCGGCCTGGTCCCGCAGCTCACGCTGCGTCTGGTGGTAGAGGTCTCTGGCCTGGGACTTCGCCTCATCGGCGACGTTCCGGGCCTGCTCCTTCGCGGTGGCCGCGACGTCCTTGCCGGCCTCCTTGGCCGATCCTGCGACGCGGCTCGCCTCGTCCTTGACTCCGCCGCTCTGACCGCCGGCGGAGCCCGTGCTCGTGCCCCCGGTGGTCCCGGCCGTGCCTTCTGGCAGCACCGTCTCCGGCAGACCGGCCTCGGGCTCCAGCGCATCGCGCCTGCTGTCGAAGATCGGTGTGTCCGCGGACTGGTCGTCTGACATGGTCATGACTGACGTTTCCTTTCGGTGGATGTGTCCGGTTGGGATGTGCGGCCCACTGAAGACACCCGGTGGAGGCGGGTCCAGAGATTGACACGGCACTCGCTCGGGGGGTACCCCTGCGCGAGAATGCGCCTTTCCTGCGCTTTGGGGCTAGCGTGTCCGGCATGGACGCTGTCGACTGGCTGCTCGATTCCGACCCCGCTATCCGCTGGCAGGTGCTCCGTGACCTGACCGGCGCGTCGGCCGATGAAGTCGCAGCCGAAAGAGCCCGGATCCCGCGCCAGGGCTGGGGAAGGACCCTGCTGGAGGAGCAGGCCGAGGACGGTCTCTGGGACGGCGGAACCTACCGGCCCGGGTGGATCCCGCCGGAGCGCGACGGCTTCGATGCGTGGAGCGGAACCCACTTCACCCTGCAGCAGCTGGTCGACTTCGGGCTGGATCCGGAGAGCCCGGAGGCACGGACGGCGATCGGCCGGGTCCGTGAAAATGTTCGCTGGGAGCACGCCGGCGAGCCGTACTTCGACGGCGAGACCGAGCCGTGCATCAACGGAGTGACCCTGACCATCGCCTCCTACTTCGGGGAAGGCGGCGACGCGATCGCCCGGACACTGGTCGATTCCCGACTGGGAGACGGCGGCTGGAACTGCTGGGCAGAGTACGGCGCGCGCGTATCGTCCTTTCACTCGACGATCTGCGCGGTGGAAGGACTCCGGGACTGGCAGCGCGCAGGCGGCGACGATCCGCGCGTGGAGGAGGTCGCCCGCGCCGGCGAGGAGTACCTGCTCGAGCGCGGGCTGTACCACCGGCGGTCGGACGGATCGGTGGCCGACCCGCGGATGACGATGCTGTCGTACCCGGTGCGCTGGTACCACGACGTGCTGCGCGGGCTCGAGCACTTCCGCCGGCTGGACCGGCGCGATCCCCGGCTCGCCGAGGCGGTCGAGCTGGTTCGCGGCAAGGCCGACCCCGAGGGGCGCTGGGTGCTCGAGAACCTCCACGAGGGCTCGGTGATCGTCGAGTTCGAGATGGAGGGCTTCCCGAGCCGGTGGATCACCCTCCGGGCGCTGCGCGTGCTGCGCTGGTGGGACGCCGCCTGACGGTCACGGCTTGGTGGCCGTCAGGTCGTCGACCGAGACGGTGACCGGTGTGTTCACGACACCCCCCGATAGATAGCCGGTGACCGCGATGCCGCCCGCCCCCTGGAGCGCGGCGGTGGAATCCGACGCGGAGCGCTGCCAGGCGGACGGTTCGGTCGTGCCGTCGAGCCAGGCCTTGGTCTCGACGAGGGTCGGCGACGTGCCGGTCGTCCGCACGCGGATGTCGAGCTTCGACCCGGCGGCGTACGTCACGTTGGGCACCGCGACCGAGGATTGCACGACCACCTCGTTGCCGCCGTTCTGGTCGACGCGCACGATCTGGATGGTCACCTTGCCCGCGGAGGAGATGATCACCTTCGATGCGTACGCGCCCGCGGTGGCGATGCGGCGTCCTTGGATGGTCAGGTACACGTTGCCCGACGACGGCAGTTTGTCGAGGGCCGTCGAGAGCCGGAGGTCGATGCCCGTCGCGCTGAACCCGGGCAGGCGAGCCGTGCCTCCCGAACCGGTGGGCAGCTGGATGCGGCCCGTGCTGCTCGCGACCGAGTACAGCGTCGAGCTGCCGGAGACCGACCAGGCTCCGCCCACGGGGGCCGAGCCCCATCCGCCGGTCACGGTGCGGTCGAACCCGTCGGAGGCGAGGGTGTCGGGAGGCGGGGGAGGCGCGGTCACGGTGACCACCTTGCTGGTGCCGCCGGTGGCGCCGCCGTCATCCGTCACGGTCAGCCGGGCGGTGTAGCTGCCCGCCGCCGTGTAGGCGTGCGTCGTGGTCGCGCCGGTCGCCGTCGTGCCGTCGCCGAAGTCCCAGGCGTAGGAGGCGATGGTGCCGTCGGGGTCGCTCGACCCGCTGCCGTCGAACGAGCACGTGAGGTCGGTGCACGAGGAGCTGAAGGAGGCGTTCGGCGGCTGGTTCCCGGCGGGAGGCGGACCGATGACGAAGCTGTCGGAGAAGGTGGCGCCTCCGGTGCGCACGAAGTTGGCGTTGAGCTGGGTCGACGTGGCGGTGACGTCGAGCAGACCCCACAGCGGGGCCGTGCTGTTCCCGTAGGCCGCGGCGAAGTAGCCGGCCTCGCTGTCGTTCGGGTTGATGTCGTAGTTCGCATTGCCTCCGGTCCCGACCGTGGCGAAGACGGTGCCCGCGCCCTTGGTCAGGGTGCTGTCGCCGTCCGCCACGCATCCGGCGTTGTACACGCCCGGCGTGATGGACGGGCACGACGCACCGGTCGCCAGCTGAACCGAACGCTGGTAGAGATGTTCGTGGCCGGTCAGCACGAGGTCCACGCGCTTGGACACCAGCAGGTTCAACAGGTCGGAGCCCGGGTCGCACGCGTACTGGCCCATCGTGAGACAGGGCTTGTGCATGCCGACGACGACCCAGGGGACGTTCGCGGCGCGGGCGCCGTCGATCGCGTTCTGGGTCCAGGTGTAGTGGCTGGTGCCGCTCGCGTACGTCCAAGTGCCGTCGGAGAACGGCAGGCCGGGCGAGATCATGATGAAGCGGATGAGCGGCGCGCCTTGCGGCACGTCGACGTAGTACTCGCGCCCGTACGTCCCGACGACGCCCGGCAGCTGGTTGGGCAGGCAGGCGGAGAAGTCGTTGATGTTGCCGTTCTGGCCGTTGCTCTCGTGGTTGCCGGAGAGCAACTCGAACGGGAACCCGGCGCCCACGGTCTGCGTGACGAAGTTGCACCACGCCTGCTCCTGGCCGGTCGTGCCGTACGAGAGATCGCCGAGCGCGAGATTGAGGTCGGGCGCCGCTGTCTTGATACCCGTCAGCACCGACTGCGCCGACGCGCCCGCGGTGTAGTCGCCGGCGGCGGTGAAGTGCACACCGGCCGCGCCGGGCGAGATGCCCTGCACGCTCTGCGGGATCCCGAGCAGCACCACGGCGATGGCCGCGGTGAGTCCGGCAGCAGCAAGGACGCGATGTCTGGTCATCGCCGGCCTCCTCCGGCCCGACCCTCGTCGGGCCTTCCCGGCACAGGCTAGTGGCTCGTCTCGCGGAGCGGGAGTAGAAACTGAGGTCTTGTCACCGAATGGCGTAGTGCAGACCCACCGCGCCGCCCGAGAACCGGCGTTCGTCGAGCAGCTCCAGGTCGAGCCGCAGACCGACAGGCAGCGCCGGCGTGCCGCCGCCGACCGAGACGGGGGAGAGGAACAGCCACACCTCGTCCACCAGTCCGGCGGCGAACGCCTGGGCCGCCAGAGTGGGGCCGCCGATCGAGACGTCCCGGTCGGAGTCCTCGACGAGACGCTGAACCTCTTCCGCGTCGAAGCGCCCGACCACGCGCGTCCGCGGCGTCGTCGGCTCGGCCGGCGACGACGAGAACACGACCTTGTCGGCGGCCTGCCAGATCGCCGCGTATTCCGCGTACACCCCGTCGTCGGCGGTCAGCGGCGGATCCTGCCAGAAGCGCATGGTCTCGTACATGCGACGGCCGTAGAGATAGGTACCGATCCCGCGCTCCAGATCGTTGACGAACGCGTGCAGCTCCGGTTCGGGCTCGGCCCAGTCGAAGGAGCCGGACGCATCCACGGTGTAGCCGTCGACCGAGGCGATGGCGGAGAAGATCAGGCGTCCCATGGCGCGACTCTAGAGCCGCGCATCCTCGGGGGCCAGCCTCAACCCACCTGCGGGAGGATCGCCCGAAGCGCTCGGAGCTCGTCCTGGAAGACCCAGGGCAGGGCGACGTTCAGCGCCAGCCCGATCCCGATGGTCAGCAGCACCAGCCCGGTCGCGACGAGCAGCAGCGTCACCGCCAGCTGGAGGTACGCGTTCCCGGTGACGGCGGCGAGCAGCCCCCGCGCTCGCCGCCGCACCGGTTCCGACGGCGATGCGAGCGTCGGTGCGGTTCGCACTCCGTGGCCCAGCGTCGTCATCGGTCTCCCCCTTCACGTCGAGGCCGGGGCGGATCGCCCGGCCGACGTCTTCGAGTCAACCGCGGGAGGGCGTGCCGGGGCATCGACCCCAGGTCGTGGGAGGGTCATTCCGGGGGATGATCTGCGGCGCGTCTCAGAGGGGAGTGACGGTGCAGCCGCAGCCGTGGGCGGGCTCCGGGATGCGGTCCTCCGCCCCGGCGAGCCGGCGGGCGAGCAGATCGCGGCGGCGCTCCAGCTGGGCGATGGCCGCATCCAGCTCGGCCAATCCGTCCCGGTACGCGTCCCGTGAGGCCGGGCACTCGTCGCTGTGGGCGTGGCCGGAGCCGAGGCAGTCGATGAACGGCCGCGCCTTCCCCGGCGGGATGCCCGTCGCCGCCAGCTCGCGGATCTCGCGCACCACCCGAAGGTGGTCGTCCCCGTAATCGCGGTAGCCGTTGCCGAGGCGCGCAGGGGAGACGAGCCCGAGCCGCTCGTAGTAGCGAACGGCCTTGACCGTGACCCCGGCCTGCTCGGCCAGTTCGCTGATGCGCATGTCGCCCTCCGCCGTCAGTGTCGACCCTGACCCCGGGGTCAGGCTCCAGCGGGCTCCGGGATGCGCGCTGCGGCGGCGATGATCGTGTGGAGGCTGGTGCGCAACTCGGCGAGTTCGCCGGCCGGCAGTCCCAGGCGCTCGACGATGCGACCCGGGATCTTCTCGGCCTCGGCCCGCAGTGCCCGCCCGCTCCCGGTCAGTCTGACCTCGAGAGCCCGCTCGTCGGCGGCGCTGCGCTTGCGTTCGACGTAGCCGATGGCCTCCAGCCGCTTGAGCAGCGGCGACAGTGTGGCCGGCTCGAGCGCGAGGGTGTCGCTCAGGTTCTTGACCGAGCGGGGCTCCTGCTCCCAGAGGGCGAGCATCACGAGATACTGCGGATGCGTCAGGGACAGCGGCTCGAGCACGGGACGGTACAGGGCGATGACGCTCCGGGCCGCCACGGCGAGGCCGAAGCACACCTGGTTCTCCAAGGCGAGGACGTCGTCTGACACCCGGCCATTGTATGGGCGCGAATCAGTACTCATCGGTGGTGCGCTCGACCCGCTCGCCCGTCGCCGGGTCGATGGTCTCGCGCCGCACCGTGGTCCGTGGGCGCCGCCGCAGGGCGAACGCCAGCGAGATCACGAACACCACGAGGCCCGCACCCATGAGGATGTAACCGGTCACCTTGAGGTCGATCCAGCTGACCTCCACCTGCAGGGCGAAGGCCAGGATGAGGCCGACGACGAAGATGAAGATGCCGCTTCCGATGCCCATGCGCCACGCTCCTTCACGTCCGTGGGCTCAAGCTACTCCCTGGACGCCGGGGCGCGCACCACACCCCGCCGCACCGGATCACTCGGCGCGCGAGAACTCCGAAGCGCGGGCGACCTGCTCCGGCGTCAGGGCGACGCCCGTGTAGCGCTCGAACTGCCGAGCCGCCTGAAGCGCGATCACCTCGGCGCCGGTGATGACCGGGGTGCCGGCGGCGCGGGCGGCCGTGATCAGCGGCGTCTCGGAGGGGAAGGCCACCACGTCGAACACCGTCGCGGCACGATCGATGAACGGCTGCGAGAAGGCGAGCTCCGACTCCTGTTCGCCGCGCATCCCTAGCGGCGTGACGTTGACGATGACGTCGAAGTCGGGCTCCGGGTCGTCCTGCACCCACCGGTAGTCGTAGCGCTCGGCGAGCGCCGGGCCGGCGTCCGTGTTGCGGGCCAGTACGGTGAGGTCGTCGAAGCCCGCGCCGCGGAACGCCGCGACGACGGCCTTCGCCATCCCGCCCGACCCGCGGACGAGCACGCTCTGAGAGGGATCGACCTCGTGCTCGGCGAGCAGCTGGGCGACCGCTTCGTAGTCGGTGTTGGACGCGGTGAGGAATCCGTCCTCGTTGACGACCGTGTTCACCGACTCGATCGCGACAGCCGACGCCTCGAGGTTGTCGACCAGCGGGATGATCGCCTCCTTGAAGGGCATGGACACCGAGCAGCCCCGGATGCCGAGCGCGCGGATGCCGCACACCGCGCCTTCGAGGTCGTCCGTGGTGAACGCCTTGTAGACGAAGTTCAGACCGAGCTCGTCGTACAGGAAGTTGTGGAACCGCGTACCGATGTTGCTGGGACGGCCGGCCAGCGAGATGCAGACCTGCATGTCCTTGTTCAGGATGGGCATGCTCCCATCATCGCAGGGGAGCTAGCCCTCCGCCCCGGCGACGATCGTCCCGATGCCGAGCGCCGCGAGGATGCCGGCGGAGATGCGCTCCAGGGCACGCGTGACACGCGGACGGCGCAGCCACGCGATCATGCGGGAGGCGA
This sequence comes from Leifsonia xyli, assembly GCA_001647635.1. Classification (NCBI taxonomy): domain Bacteria; kingdom Bacillati; phylum Actinomycetota; class Actinomycetes; order Micrococcales; family Microbacteriaceae; genus Leifsonia; species Leifsonia xyli. The sequence continues at coordinate 2,340,399 of CP014761.1, forward strand.
GCAGCGCGACCGCGATCAGGTAGAGCATGCCGATCAGCCCGTCGATCGCGCCGAGGAGGAGGGTCTCGCCGAAGCTCGCGTGCGCCGAGACGAACTGCGGCACCACCGCGATGAAGAACAGGCCGACCTTCGGGTTGAGCATGGTGGACAGCATCCCGGCGAGCAGGCTCGACGAGGAGCGGCGGCGCGGAGCGGGCAGCTCGGCCACGACCTCGCCCTGGCTGCGGCGCGCCTGACGCCGGCCGGCGATGAAGGCGGAGACCCCGAGGTAGAGGAGGTACAGACCGCCCGCGATCTTGACGATGCGGAACACCTCGGCCGACTGCTCCAGGAGCGCGGCCAGCCCGAAGCCGACCAGCGCGGCCCACACCAGCGACCCGATGGCCGTGCCCGCCGCCGCCGCGATGCCGTCGCGCGCCCGGCCCATGCTGTAGCGCAGCACGAGGAAGGTGTCCGGCCCGGGCGTCAGCGCGAGCACCAGGCACAGGCCGGCGAAGGCGAGCAGCGAGAGGATGGTCATGTGGAAGATCATAGGGATCGGGGTGTCACCTGATCGCGGGGTGGACGATTGCGTTCACAGCTTGACTCCAACACGTCGATCGTTCACGCTTGTCGTCATGACCGCCACTCAGGGGCTGATCCCCCGTGGCGCACGCAATCCCGGGTCGCAAGGCGCCTTGCGGCATCTGAACCAGGAACGACTCGTCGAGTTCCTCCTGGCCCACGGACCGTCGACCCAGGCAGAGCTGGCGCGCGGGACCGGCCTGTCCACCGCCACCGTGTCCAACATCGTCCGCGACATGGCGGCGAAGGGCGTCGTCGCGACCAGTCCGGTCACCTCCAGCGGCCGCCGCGCGCTGCTCGTGCAGCTCACCGACACCGGCGACATCGCGGTCGGCGTGGACTTCGGCCGGCGCCACGTGCGTATTGTCCTCTCCACCCTCGGCTACGACGTGATCGCCGAGGAGCAGGTCGCCCTCGAGCCCGGCTACGACGTGCTCGGCGCGGTGGAGGAGGCGGCGCGGCTGCTCGACCGGATGCTGGCCGACGGCGGTCACGACCGGGAGTCCGTGCTCGCCGTCGGCGTCGGTATCCCGGGCCCGATCGACCGGCGCACCGGCACGGTGCTGCAGGGCGCGATCCTGCCCGAGTGGGTGGGGATCACGCGGCGCGAACTGGAGGATGTGTTCGGCTTCCCGGTCGTCGTCGACAACGACGCCAATCTCGGCGCGCTCGCCGAGGTCACCTGGGGCGCGAACCGCGGGGAGCGCAACCTGATCTTCGTCAAGATCGGCACCGGGATCGGCGCCGGCCTCATCCTGAACGGCCAGCCGTACTACGGGTTCCTCGGCATCACGGGCGAGCTCGGGCACACGCCCGTCGCCGAGCACGGCGTCATCTGCCGGTGCGGGAACCGGGGCTGCCTCGAGACCGTCGCCTCCACCAGCGTCATGCTGGAGTCGCTCGGCCATGGCACCGGGGGCGGCCTGACGACCGCCGACATCCTGCGTCGCGGCCTCGCTCACGACCCGGCCGTGCTACGCGTCGTGAGCGACGCGGGCACCGCCATCGGCCAGGCGATCGGCAACATCGCCAACGTCATCAATCCCGAACTCGTGCTGATCGGCGGGCCCCTGGTCGGCCTCGGGGACGCGCTGCTCGACCCGATCCGGCGCGGCATCCAGCACAACGCGCTGCCGATCATCGCCGGCACCACGACCGTGCGCGTGTCGTCGCTGGGCGACCGAGCCGAGTCGTTGGGCGCCGCGGCCATCGTGATCCAGGGCGCACTCTCCGGTAACGACTGACCGTTATCGCATCGTTGTCTTCACTATTTGACGACAAGTGAGAACATAGCGTTTACTACTTAGGCACATCCATTACCCGAGCTCGAACAGGAGCGACGATGCCGTCGAACGCAGTCATCCTCGAGATGCGCGAGATCACCAAGGAGTTCCCTGGTGTGAAAGCCCTGGAGGATGTCTCCCTCACCGTGCACGCCGATGAGATCCACGCGATCTGCGGCGAGAACGGCGCGGGGAAGTCCACCCTCATGAAGGTCCTCTCCGGCGTCTACCCGTACGGCACGTACACCGGCGACATCGTCTACCAGGGCGAGGTCATGCGCTTCAAGGACATCAAGTCCAGCGAGCAGCAGGGCATCGTGATCATCCACCAGGAGCTCGCGCTCATCCCCGAGCTCTCGATCACCGAGAACATCTTCCTCGGCAACGAGCCGGGCCGCGGCGGCGTCATCAACTGGGGCGAGGCGAAGACCCGCGCCGTCGAACTCCTCGCCCGCGTCGGCCTGAGCGACGACCCTGACACGCAGATCAAGAACATCGGCGTCGGCAAGCAGCAGTTGGTCGAGATCGCCAAGGCCCTCAACAAGAACGTCAAGCTCCTCATCCTCGACGAGCCCACCGCGGCGCTGAACGAGGCCGAGTCGCAGCACCTCCTCGACCTCATCGTCGGGCTCAAGGGCCGCGGCGTCAGCTCGATCATCATCAGCCACAAGCTCAACGAGATCGAGCAGATCGCCGACGAGATCACGATCATCCGCGACGGCCACTCCATCGAGACGCTCAACGTCAAGGCGGACGGCGTCGACGAGGACCGCATCATCCGCGGCATGGTCGGCCGCACGCTCGAGAGCCGCTACCCGGAGCGCACGCCGAACATCGGCGAGACCTTCTTCGAGGTGCGCGACTGGGTCGTCCAGCACCCGCAGATCCCGGAGCGCCTCGTCGTCAAGAACTCCAGCTTCTACGTGCGCCGCGGCGAGATCGTCGGCTTCGCCGGCCTCATGGGCGCCGGCCGCACCGAGCTCGCGATGAGCGTCTTCGGCCGCTCCTACGGCAACTGGATCTCGGGCGAGATCTACAAGGACGGCCACAAGATCGAGGTGCGCAACGTCTCGGAGGCCATCGACAACGGCATGGCATACGTGAGCGAGGACCGCAAGGTGCTCGGCCTCAACCTGCTCGACGACATCAAGCAGTCGGTCGTCGCCGCCAAGCTGACGAAGATCGCCAAGCGCGGCGTGGTCGACGACCTGCAGGAGTACGCGGTCGCCGACGAGTACCGCAAGCGCCTCCGCATCCGCACGCCCGACGTCAACCGCGGCGTGAGCACGCTGTCCGGCGGAAACCAGCAGAAGGTCGTGCTGGCCAAGTGGATGTTCACCGACCCGGACATCCTGATCCTGGACGAGCCCACGCGCGGCATCGACGTCGGCGCCAAGTTCGAGATCTACGGGATCATCCAGCAGCTGGCCGCTCAGGGGAAGGGCGTCATCGTCATCTCCTCCGAGCTGCCCGAGCTGCTCGGCATCTCCGACCGCATCTACACGATCTTCGAGGGTCAGATCACCGCCGACTTCCCGATCGCGGAAGCGACCCCCGAGACGCTCCTGAAAAGCATGACATCCGCCAAGAAGAGGGTGACCCGATAACCATGACCACGCAGATCGCAGAGAAGAAGAAGTCCGGAGGCATCCGCGACCTCGGGAAGATGTTCGGCGGCGGGCAGTCCACAGGTCGCCAGTTCGGCATCCTGGGTGCGCTCGTCATCATCATCCTGTTCTTCCAGGTCGCCACCGGGGGCAAGACCCTCGACCCGGTGAACCTGATCAACCTCGTCAACCAGAACGTCTACGTCCTGATTCTGGCGATCGGCATGGTCATGGTCATCATCGCGGGCCACATCGACCTGTCGGTCGGTTCGGTCGCGGCGCTGGTCGGCATCGTGGTCGCGGAGGCGATGACGAACTGGAACGTGCCGTGGCCCCTCGCCATCGTGCTCGGCCTGCTCGTTGGCGTCGTGATCGGCGCCTGGCAGGGCTGGTGGGTCGCCTACGTCGGCGTCCCCGCGTTCATCGTGACCCTGGCGGGCATGCTCATCTTCCGCGGCCTCAACCAGCTGATCGGAAACGCGAACACCATCCCGGTGCCCGACGGCTTCACCTACATCGGCGGCGGCTTCCTCCCCGAGTGGGGCCCGAACACCGGCTACAACAACTCCACCCTGCTGCTCGGCCTGATCATCGCGGTCGTCATCGCGCTGATGGAGGTCCGGACCCGCCGCAAGCAGACCAAGATGGGCTCCGAGAAGGCGCCGCTCTGGGTCAGCGTGTTCAAGGTCGTCATCCTCGACGCCGTCGTCGTCTACGCCGCCGTGCTGTTCGGCAGCGGACGGGTGGGCACCTCGTTCCCCGTCGCCGGTGTGATCCTCGGCGTGCTGATCATCCTCTACTCGTTCATCACGCGGAACACGATCTTCGGTCGTCACATCTACGCGGTCGGCGGCAACTCGCACGCCGCTGAGCTGTCGGGCGTCAAGATCCGCCGGATCAACTTCTTCGTCATGATGAACATGTCGGTCCTCGCCGCTCTGGCCGGCATGATCGCCGTCGCCCGCTCGGTGTCGTCCGGCCCGCAGGACGGCCTCGGCTGGGAGCTCGACGCGATCGCCGCCGTCTTCATCGGTGGTGCCGCGGTCTCTGGCGGTATCGGTACCGTCGCCGGCTCCATCATCGGTGGTCTGGTCATCGCCGTCCTGAACAACGGCCTCCAGCTGCTCGGCGTCACCTCCGACAAGGTCCAGATCATCAAGGGCCTGGTCCTGCTCATCGCGGTCGGCATCGACGTCTACTCCAAGCGCCGCGGCGGTCCCTCGCTCATCGGCAGGATGTTCAACCGCGACAAGACGCAGCGCATCGACGCCGCGGCTGAGGACAAGCCCGCCGTCCTTCCGACCGGCGACCAGGCCGAGGACTCCTCGAGGTCTCTCACCTCGTAGGTCCCTTTCGCTTCACCTCCTACCTGCAACACCCCACACACAGAGAAAGTAGATAGCAATGCGCAAAATCGCACTCGCGACAGTGGCCGTCGCAGCTGCCACCGCGCTCGCCCTGACCGGCTGCTCCGGCAGCGGCCGTGGCGGCTCGGGCGACGGTTCCTCCGCCTCCGGCTTCGCCAAGGACGCCACCATCGGCGTCGCCCTCCCGACCAAGACGTCGGAGAACTGGGTTCTCGCCGGTGGCCTCTTCGAGGACGGCCTCAAGTCGGCCGGCTTCAAGGGCGACGTGCAGTACGCCGGTGGCTCGGGTGTCTCCGACCAGCAGTCGCAGATCCAGTCGATGATCACCAACGGCGCCAAGGTCGTCATCATCGGCGCCGTCGACGGTGGCCAGCTCGCCGCGCAGGCCAAGGCCGCGCACGACGCCGGCGCGACCGTCATCGCGTACGACCGCCTCATCCTCAACACGAACGACGTCGACTACTACGTCGCGTACGACAACGAGAAGGTCGGCGAGCTGCAGGGCCAGGCCCTGCTCGACGGCATGGCGAAGAAGTACCCGGGCAAGAAGAACTTCAACATCGAGCTCTTCTCCGGTTCGCCGGACGACGCCAACTCGAAGGTCTTCTTCGACGGCGCCATGAAGATCCTCGAGCCGAAGATCAAGGACGGCACCCTGAAGGTCGTCTCGGGCCAGACCGAGATCAAGCAGACCTCCACCCAGGGCTGGCTGCCGGCGAACGCGCAGACCCGCATGGACACCCTGCTCGCCGCCAACTACGGCTCGACCGAGCTCGACGGCGTCCTGTCGCCGAACGACACCCTGGCCCGCGCCATCATCACCTCGGTGAAGGGTGCTGGCAAGCCCGTCCCGATCGTCACCGGTCAGGACTCCGAGGCCGAGTCGGTCAAGTCCATCATGGCGGGCGAGCAGTACTCGACCATCAACAAGGACACCCGCAACCTGGTCAAGCAGGCCATCGACATGGTCAAGGACCTGCAGCAGGGCAAGAAGCCGGCCGTGAACGACGACAAGTCGTACAACAACGGCAAGAAGGTCGTCCCGGCCTACCTGCTGAAGCCGGTCATCGTCACCAAGGAGAACGCGGCCGAGGCGTACGCCAACGACCCGAGCCTGGAGCCGCTGACCAAGTAACTCCCGTTCGCACGCTCGTGTGAACAATGAAAGGGCCCGGAGCGAGATCGCTCCGGGCCCTTTCCCGATCCGTCCCCCGACTGGATCGGTCCCCCTGGCCGAGACACTGACAGGTTAGGGGCGCCGGGCCGGCTGCGGCATCCGGGCCAGCACGGATTCAGGAGTGCGGCGAAGCGCAGCCCGGTAGTAGCGCACCAGCTCGGAGGCCGCCGGACGCTGGACCGCCATCGCCCCCGCGTCGGTGCGGCGGGCGGCGAGGTGGTGGCGCCAGGACTCCGCCGCGCAGCGGTGGTCCCACGCCACGGCGGCCGCGGCCTCGAGGGTGCGGCACCACCCGATGAGCTCGCGGCCCGCGGAGGTCGGCGCCCAGGTGACCACGCGGAACCAGATGTCGGGCCGGTTCGGGTCGCCGAACGCGAACCGCCGGATGACGCCGTACGGCGTGCCGAGCGCCCCCTGGCGGAGCAGCCACTCGGTGGGCTGCGCATTCGCCACCGGGTGCCAGGATGCGCTCACGGCGTCACGTTACGGGGCGCCGCCGACACCCCGGGGTCGCAGGATCAGGCGACGAGCTCCTGCGGCAGCACCACCACATCCACCAGGGCGCCGTTGCGCCAGAGGGTGAGCTCCATCCGGCGCCCGATGGCCCGCTCGACCATGAGACGCTGCAGGCCGGTCGGGTCGACCACGGGGATGCCGTCGAGAGATACCACGATGTCGCCGGGCCGCGCTCCGGCCTCCGCGGCCGGGCTGCCGGCCACCACCGTGGCGATGCGGATGCCCATGGGCGCGCCGACCTTCGCGGCCGCCTCCGGAGTCAGCCGGACCTTCGTGCCCGCGACGCCCAGCCACGCGCGCCGGACACGGCCCGCCGTCTTCAGGGACTCCACGATCTCGAGCGTGCTCGCGTTGATGGGGACCGCGAGCCCCAGGCCGACGCCCGCGACGGCGGTGTTGACGCCGACCATCCGGCCGGCGCTGTCGGCGAGCACGCCGCCGCTGTTGCCGGGGTTCAGGGCGGCGTCCGTCTGGATGACCTCGTCGATGACGCGTCCCGACGCCGTCGGCAGCGAGCGGCCCAGCGCCGACACGATCCCCGCGGTCACGCTCCCTGCGAGGCCCAGCGGGTTGCCGAGGGCCACGACGAGCTGCCCGACGTGCAGGCGCGCCGCGTCGCCGAGGCGCAGCGGCGGGGGAGTGGCGCCGCGGGCCCGCAGGACGGCGAGGTCGGAGAGGGGGTCGGTCCCGACGACGTCGGCGTCCACGGTCGTGCCGTCGGCGAAGGCGAGCTCAGTGCCGGTCGCCCCCGCCACGACGTGGGCGCTGGTGAGCAGGTGCCCGTCGGCGCTGATGACCGACGCGCTCCCCGCCCCGGCGCCGGAGCGCGTGCGGACGGACACGGCCGCGACCGACGGCAGCACCGTCTCCGCGACCCTCACGACGGCGGCCGAGTAGGCGTCCAGCGCCGCCCGGTCGTCCACCTCGTCCTCGTACATGGCATCAGTGTCGCTCCGGCGAGAGCGTTGTGGCGCGGCGGTTCGCCCACGGCGGACGAGGTTTCAGGTGAACAGCCGGATGAGCGCCGCGACCACCGCGGCGGCCGGCACCACGACGATGAACGGCACCCGCAGTGCGTACAGGCCGGCGGCGATGGCGACGGCCGGCAGCCTGGCGTCGAGCTGCAGCGACTGTCCGGCGCCGAGCGTCTGCACGCAGATCAGCGCCGCCAGCAGCGCCGCGGTCAGCAGGTCGCTGACCCGCGCGACGGTGGGATGGTCGAGCGCCTTGGGCGGGACCAGCCAGCCGACCGCCTTGAGGCCAAGCACGGCGATCGACGCGAGCAGGATGACATGCCACGTGGTCACGGCTCCACCTCCCGCTCCATCGGGATCGCCTCGGGATGCGGCGTGTCGTCGCGGCGGCCGAAGACGTTGAGCACGCCGAGCACGATCGCGACGAGCGCGGCGGCGAGCACCGGGAGCCCGGGCATGAGGAACGGTGTCAGCAGCGTGGCGACGAAGCCGCCCGCGACAGCCACCGCCTGCGTCTGGCGCGCCTTCAGCCGCGGCCACAGCAGGCCGAGGAACGCGGCCGCGGCCGCCGCATCCAGTCCGTACGCCTTGACGTCGCCGATCAGGTTGCCGAGCAGCGCGCCGGCCAGCGTCATGATGTTCCAGCCGATGAAGACGACCAGACCGGTGACCCAGAACCCGATCCGCTGCGCCCGCGGCTCGGTCTGCGCGGTCGCGACCGCGGTCGACTCGTCGATGGTGAGCTGAGTGGCACCGGCCCGCCGCCAGAAGCCGGGGCCGATGATGCGCGACAGGCGGAGCGCGTAGAAGGAGTTGCGCACGCCGAGGAGAGCGGCGCTCGCGATCGCGGTGCCGCCCGCGGCGGCACCACCCGAGGCCAGCACGCCGATCAGCGCGAACTGCGAGCCGCCGCTGAACATCACGAGGCTGAGGACGCATGCCTGCCAGACGTCGAGCCCGGATGCGGTGGCGAGGGCGCCGAACGAGATGCCGTAGAGAGCGGTCGCGATGCCGACGGCCCAGCCGGAGCGGGCCGCGGCGCGTTCCTCGCTGGTCCGTTCCTCAGGCATCGCCTCCCGACATTACCGGTTGGCGGTGGGGTCAGCGGAAGAGTCGGGCGACCAGATGTTCGGCCGTGGAATCGTCCAGCGTCCAGGGGAGGAAGATGACGCGGTAGATGACCGGCGCGATCACGACGTCGAGGATGTCGTCGGCCGTGACTCCCGAGTCCGGGTAGCGGTCGAGCAGCAGGTTGGCCTCGACGCGGCGGTTGCGCAGGCAGTACGACTGCTGCTCGCCGGCCGCGGATGCGCCCCCGCGCAGCAGCGCGGCGTTGACCGGCTTGCGGTAGTGCTCGACGATCTCGCGCGTCCACGCCGTCAGGTCGGCGCGCAGGTCGCCGTTGGCCGGCAGGGGGCGCTCGGGGTCGAGCCGGTAGGTCGCGATGTCGTTGATCAGGGTCGGGAGGTCGCCCCAGCGACGGTAGATGCTGGTCGGGTTGACGCCGGCGCGCTCGGCGATCATCGGGACGGTGACCTTGTCCTGACCCTTCTCCTCGACGAGCTCTTCGACGGCCGTGCGCACGTTGTGGATGACCGCAGCGCTGCGGCCTCCCGTGCGCTTGGCCGGTGTGGTCGTCGTTTCCATGGGAATAGCTTAACGCAAATATTGTTGCTTTTTCCTGGACCCGCCTCTATGCTCGCAAAAGCAACCAAAATTGCTTTAAGGAGTCGACATGACTACAGCCGAGACCCGCACCGGTGGGATGCTCGCCGTGAGGCCCGCCGCGGCCCGGCGCACGCGCGGTTTCCGCCTCCGCCCGGCGGCCGCCTTCGCCGGCACCGCCCTGACCTTCGTCGCCGTGGCGCTCGCCGTTGGCGCGCCCAGCCCGCTCTTCGTGCTGTACCAGCAGGAGTGGGGCTTCCAGCCGTGGCTGCTGACCGTCGCCTTCGCGATCTACGCGGTGACGCTCCTCATCACCCTCCTCGTCGCGGGCTCGCTCTCCGACCACATCGGCCGGCGACCCGTCCTGATCGCCGCGCTCGCGCTGCAGGTCGTGGCGATGCTGGTCTTCCTCTTCGCGCCGGACATCGGCTGGATCATCGGCGCCCGCTCCGTTCAGGGCGTCGCGACCGGCGCGGCGATGAGCACCTTCACCGCCGCCCTGGTCGAGCTGGCGCCCGAGCGTCAGAAGAAGCTCGGCGCGACCATCGGCAGCACCGCCCCGGTCGGCGGCATCTCGATCGGCGCGTTCCTGACCGGAGCGGCGGTGCAGTTCGTGCCGCAGCCGACGACACTCGTGTTCGTCACGCTCGCGGTGCTGTTCGCCGCCGGCATCCTGGTCATCGTCGCGTCCCCCGAGACCGTCGAGCGACGTCCGGGCGCGGTGCGTTCGCTCATCCCGCGGCTGCTCATCCCGCAGGCCGCGCGGCGCGAGTTCGTCGGGGCGATCCCGCTCTTCCTCGCGACCTGGATGCTCGCGGGCCTCTTCATCGGGCTGTCGCCGTCCATCCTCCACGGCGTCTTCCACCTCGACAGCGGCCTCCTCAACGGAGCCATCGTGGCCGTCCCGCCCGCCGTCGGCGCGATCGCCGGCCTGCTGCTGACCCGCGCCGTGGCGCGGACCACCGTGGTGTGGGCGATGGCGGCGATCTTCGTCGGCGTCGCGGTGGCCGCGGTCGCCATTGCGGGCGCCGTTCTCCCGCTGCTCTTCGTCGGCGCGACCGTCGCCGGCGGCGGATTCGGCGCCGGCTTCTCAGCCATGCTGCGCATCCTCGCCCCACTCGCACCGAACGACCAGCGCGCCGAGCTCTTCGCGGGAGTGTTCCTCGTCAGCTATCTGGCCTACGGGATTCCGGCGCTGGTCGCGGGCGAGCTGATCGGGGCGATCGGGCTGCTGCCGACCGCCCTCGGCTATTCGGCCGCGATCGCGATCGCCGCGGTGGTCGCCCTTGTGGTGCAGGCGGTCAAGCCACGTCGATGAGCACCTTGCCCACGGCGCCGTTCTCGACGGCGTCGTGGGCGGCCGCGGTCTCGGCGAGCGGGAAGCGCGTGATGGGGAGGCCGTGCTCCACTCCCACGCGGAGGGCCCCGTCCGCCGCCGCCGCGGCCACCGCCCGCACGGCGGCGTCCTTCGTCTCCGGGGCCACCGTGTAGGTCAGCACGAACTGCCAGCGCAGGTTCTTCGACATGCTCGGCCGCACCGGGATCGTCACCGAGTCGGCGCCCGGGCTGTCGGCGTAGCTCGCGATGGTGGCGTTCGTGCCGGTCACCTTGACATCGAGGTCGGCGTTCGCGGAGACGTTCACCTCGACCACGATGTCCACGCCGCGCGGAGCGAGAGCGCCGATCGCCTGCGCGGTGTCGGGCTCCGTGTAGTTCACGACGTGATGTGCACCGGCCGCGCGGGCCAGCTCCGCCTTGTCATGGCTGCTGACCGTGGCGATGACCGTCGCGCCGGCCCACACCGCGAGCTGGATGGCCGCATGGCCGACCGCCCCCGCGCCTCCCGCGACGAGCACGGTCCGGCCGTCGAGCGACCCCGGCGCGAGCTCCGTCGGCGCGTGCTCGTAGGAGGTGAGCGCGCGGTGCGCGGTGAGCGCCGGGATGCCCAGTGAGGCTCCCTCGTCGAAGGTCACGTCGTCGGGCAGCGCCACCACCTGCCGCTCGGGCAGCACCACCAGCTCCTGGGCGGTGCCGTCGGGGCGCTGGTAGGCGGCATCCCACACCCACACCCGGTCTCCGGGCGCGAACGCGGTCACGCCGTCGCCGACCTCGTCGACGACTCCCGCGCCGTCCTGGTTCGGCACCTGCGGCCGCGGCAGCTCCTTCGCGCCGCTGCCCTTCCGCGCCTTCCAGTCGGTCGGATTGACGCCGGAGACATGGATGCGCACGCGCACCTCCCCCGGTCCGGGATGCGGCTCCTCGCGCTCGCCGAGGGTGAGGACATCGGAGTCGCCGGTGGCGGAGTAGGTCACAGCCTTCATGGCACCAGCCAACCATGTCCGGCGGCGGGTTTCGAGGGGATCAGCCGGCGGTGCACGCCCCGGAGCTGATGGGGGTCGAGCCGACCGACGACAGCACCGGGCGCAGCTCGGTCAGCGTGAGTGCATAGCCCGTGTCGGCGTCGGTCGCACTGCGGGCGAAGACGACGCCCGCGACCTGCCCGTTCGCATCGAGCAGCGGTCCGCCCGAGTTGCCGGGTCGGACGCTGCCGCGCAGGGAGTAGATGTCGCGGTCGACGCTGCCGCTCTGGTAGATGTCGGTGCCGCGGGCGGTCACGCGGTCGCGGACGCGCTGCGGCGAGATCGTGAACGGTCCGTCACCGGGGTAGCCGGCCGCGTAGGCCGCGGCGCCGGCGGTGAGGTCAGGGCCGATGTCGAGCGGGGCGGCGTTCAGATCGGTGACGTCGAGCACGGCCAGGTCGCGGGACGGGTCGAAGGCGATCAGCGTCGCCCGCTCTACCGAGGTGCTGCCCGACTCGCGGACGACGACGGAGGAGGCTCCCGCCACCACGTGCGCATTGGTCACGACCCGACCGCGCTGCACGACCCATCCACTGCCTTCCGAGTCGAGGCCGCAGGCGGGCTTGGAGGCAAGCACGGTGACCACGGACTGCTCGGCGCGCGAGACGGCGGCGGGGATCGACGGGTCCGGCTCGGGGACGGCGCGGATCGTCTCGCCGCCCTCGAAGACCTTCGGCAGCCCGGCGCCGGCGAGGGCGTCGTCCATGGCGCCGAGCACGGTGGACGACGGGAGCGGCGCGACGCTGTTCAGGGTCGCCACCACCCGCGACGAGCTGGCCGCCTGCACGACGGTGGCCAGGCTGGTCGCCATGGCGAACCCGGCAAGCAGCCAGACGACGACCGCCCAGGTGGCCAGCCCGAGGACGGCCCCGACGAGCGAGTCGAGCCAGCGCACCGGGCCGTGGCGCAGCACCTTGCCGACGATGGAGGCGAGCGCGCCGGTGAGGGCGTACACGACGCCGGCGCAGACGAGGATCACGACACCGGCGACGACGGACCGCTGGGTCACGCCGCCCAAGCCGGCGTCGGCGAACCAGCCGACGACGACCGGCGCCAGCATCAGGCCGAGCCAGAGTCCGACGCCCAGGCCGATGAGGGTGCCGGCGGAGCGGATCGCACCCTTGGCCCATCCTGCGGCGATCGCCAGGACGCCGAGCACCACGAGCACGACGTCGACCACGATCTCCACGGGGGCCACATTGCCCCACGAGACTGGACGACTGCTCAACCAGGGCTAAGAGGGTACCGTCCTGTGCCAAGAGAGAAGGAGGCCGCGATGTCCGATCCCCGCGCCAACGGCGACGACGAACGAGAAGACCTCGACCCGGGGGAGCGCCAGTACACGAGCGCCGACCTCACGGCGCACGACCCCGAGGAGGGCCAGATCCACGAGGAGGGCGAGGAGCCCGCTTAGAGCCGGCCGTCTTCCTCGTCTCCGTCGTCGACGGAATCGGGGGCAGGCTGCGGGGCCGGCACGATGTCCGGATCCATCTGCTCCTCGGGGACGACGTCCGGGAAGTCGGCGGTCTGCTGGTCGCTCTGTCTGGCCATGCGCGAACGTTACGCCTGCGGGCCGGGCGCGGATAGTCCCGACAGGACGGCTTCGCAGCTCGGCGCCGGAGGCGTAACGTTCACCGCTCAGGCTGTGGAGTCGGACCCGCCCTCCGGGCCGGCGGGCGGCTTGCGTCGCGCCGTGAGCAGCGCGATCACCACGCCGACGACCGCCAGCAGCACGATCCCGATCGCGATGCCGATGACGAGCCCCACGTCGGTGCCGTTCGAGGCCGCCGTCGGCTGGGGTGTGGATGCGGTGGCCGTCGCCTGCGCAGCGGAACCGCCTCCCGAACCGCCCGCCTGCGGGGTCGCCGCAGCACTCGGCGTGGATTTCGCACCGCACGGCGACGTCTCGGACCCTGGGGCGGCCGGCGCGCCCGCAGGCGGCTGATACGTGAACGCGTACGACGACGACACGGTGTGACCGTCGGCCGACACCACCTGGTAGGTGACCGTGTACGAACCCGCAGGTCCGAGCGCCACCGGGGCGCTCACCTTCGTATCGGCGACGGTCGCGCATCCCGTCTCGAAGTGACGCGCCTCGGTGCCCGGTCCCGTGACGGTCAGCAGATTCGTCGAGCCGTCGCCGGACAGGTCGAGCACGCGGTCGTTGAACGTGACGGTGACCGACTGCGGAGGCGTCGTCACGGTGGCGTCGGCGGCCGGGTCGCTGCCGACCACGTAGTCGTGGGCGGTCGCGACCGAGGCGGGCACCAGGACGAGAGCGGCGACCGCGGCGATGCCGGCGGCCCCGGCGAGCAGCCTGGTCCTCATCCCTGCACCTTACGCGAGGCGCCGCGTCCGGCGCGGGTGAGGGCGAAGACCGCGATGACCAGGGCGATCGCACCCAGCGCGAGGCCGCCGACGCCGAGGGCGATCGAGACGACCGTGGCGGTCGTGCCCGAATCGGAGGCCTGCGGCTTCGGCGAGTCGGTCGCCAGCAGTGCGGCGGACCCGTCTTCGGCCGGCGCCGGGCTGTCGATGTACAGCGTCGGCGCCGGGTGCTCGGGCTCCTTGCCGGAGGCCGGGGTCAGCTGATCCCAGTCGACGACCGTGCCGTCGGAGTAGTACTGGTGCGTCGGGAGCTCCACCGATCCGGTGTCGGGCACGGCGCCCGCCGAGATGGTGAACCGCTGGAACTGCCCCGGCGCGACCTGCACTCCGCTGTCGGCGGTCCAGGTCACCCGGATGGGCGCCTCGGTGATCGTGCCGTCGTCCGTCTTGACCGGCTTCGCGAGCTTCTCGGTGTCGACGGTGGTGGTCCATCCGGCGAGCGGGAGGTAGCTGACCGAAGTGAACGGCGTGGCCGTCGGCAGGTCGACGACCAGCTTGACGGTACCGGCCGTGGCCGACTCGGTCGGCACCTTGAACGTGAGGTCGGTGTAGCTGCCGGGCGCGGCTTGGTCGGGGTCGACGTGGACGTGCGCGCTGGCCGCGAGCGGCGCGGACAGCAGGAGCAGAGCGGTGGAGGCCGCCGCGACGGACGCGGCGAACGTGGACTTCTTCATGGGTTTCCCTTGAGCGATCGGATCGTCGGTGAGCGCTGTGCGCGCGTGACCGGCAGCGTCCGGAGGCTCCGGAAGCTGTCAGAACGCGCGGGCGAGCGCCGGCGGTCCGCGGTGGCGCGGGCGGGCGAGCGGCAGGCCGAGGTCGTGCAGCCGCGCAGGCTCGGCGGTCGCGACCGGGCTGACGACGGAGCGCACCGGCACCGGCAGGGCGACCAAGCGGTCCGCCGCTCGGGTGGCGCGCACCCGCGCTGTGCGGAACAGTCCCCAGAACGCCTGCTCCCCGAAGCGCAGCGCCACGACCGTGACCAGCACGGCCGAGGCGTGCGTGAGCCACATCGACGGGCTGAGGTCGGACGTGTGCGCGGTCGGCATCGCACCGCTCGTCATGACGAGGTGCATCCCGGCGTGCAGATGGCTCATCCCGCCCGGAGCGGTGAACCGCGCACTCCCCTCGCCGAGCGAGAACAGCGCGTGGAACAGGAACTGACTGAGGCCGACCGCCACGACCAGGCGCCAGAGCGAGAGCCGCCGAGCGGTCAGGGCGATGGACGCGAGGGTCGCGAACGCCAGGCTGAGCGCGAGCGCGACCGGCCCCGGTGCCGCGCCTCCGCCAGCGACGTGGAACAGCGCGGCGACGAAGATCGCGGTCGTCGAGGCGAGCATGCCGCGACAGACGCGAGCCCACCTCGATCCCATGCGCATCCTCCGTGTCGAAAGGCTGTTCGTCGCCAGTCTACGGAACGGATGTCGCGGGTCCTGTTCGCAGCGAGCACGGGACCACTTCTGGGGTGACGTGGACAGACCGACCGGACTGTCCACCGCGTTATCCTGTGCGCATGGCGGTGGACACATGGCGGCGGCGGGTGCTGGTGGTGGAGGACCACGCCCTGATGCGATCGCTTGTTGTGGACGCCTTCGCACAGCGCGGTTTCGACGCCGCTGGGGCGGCCGACGCCGCCGCGGCTCTGGAGCTCGCGCAGACGACCGACCCCGATCTCCTGGTCACCGACATCGATCTGGGACGCCGGCCCAACGGTGTCGAGCTGGCGACCATCCTTCAGCAGCGTGCTCCGCACGTCGCGGTGATGTTCCTGAGCAACCTGTCGCGGGACGCGGCTGCCGCCCAGGCGCGGAGCACCGTCATGCACGCCTCCTTCGTCAACAAGGGGGCCGTGGAGTCGGTGGAGGAGCTCGTCGACGCCGCCGAGGCCGTGCTCGCCGACCGGCCGGTCGCCCGCGAGCACGTGGGAACGGACGCGCGATCCCGCCTGCTGGCGCTGACCGCGGCGCAGCTCGAGACGACGCGGCTGCTCGCAGCGGGGCTGACCAACGCGGAGATCGCCCGGCGACGCAACGTGACCGTCCGCGCCGTGGAGAAGAGCGTCGAGCGCGTGTTCGCGGCGCTCGGGCTCGCGGGCGGCGAGCGGACGACGCCGCGGGTGGCCGCGGCGACCCTGTACGCGGCGACCTTCGGCGATCCGGCGACCGGGCTCTGACCGGCGGATGACGACGTTCCGCCGCTCGGTCGCACGTTCGTACGGCCCGTATGCGATCACCTGGTGGACGTGGCTGCTCACCCTGCCCTTCGCCCTGACGGTGATGTCCGGACTCCAGTACGTGACCGGCGGACCGCTCGCGGTGCTCGCCGTCGCCGCCCTGCAGCACGCGATCCTCGGCGGAGTGCTCCTCCTCGGCGTGGTCGTGCTGCGCGAGGTCCGGGGACGCGGGCGCCCGCTCGCCGTGTACGCGGTCTTCGCCGTGGTCGGCGCGGTGCGTCCGCTGTTGTTCCTCGAGGCCGGCGGTCTGCTCGGGATTCCGGTCGCCCCCGGCGATCTGGCCGGCCGGATCGTCGTCAATCTGGTGGTCTGCGGCGTGGTCTTCGCGCTGATCGCCGTCGGGGTCGACGTGGTGCACGAGCATCGCGGGGTGTTCCGCCGCCTCCGGGCGGCGCAGCGCGCCTCGGAACTCGATGTCGAATGCGCGGCGGAGAGGCTCCGCCGACTGCGGAGCACCGCGGTCGACGAGGTGCTGTCGGCGATGGAGGAGGCGGCCGCCGCCGTTTCCGTGGAGCGCCTGGAACCGCGCGAAGCGGCCCGCGTGCTACGCGAACTCGCCGAAGACGTCGTGCGACCGGCGAGTCATCGCGTCTACAGCGACGAGCTGGCCCAGGACATCCCCGACGCTGAGCCGCTCGGCCGCGGCGAGTGGTCCGGCTCGGTGATCGGCGGGATGCGCGCCGCGCCCCCGTCAACACCGCGCTGCTGTACAACGCGCTGGTCGTGCCGTTCGGGCTAACGCTGTTCGGGCCGTGGAGCCTCCTCCCGCTCGCGAGCGGTTTCGTGGTCCTCCTGGCGGCGGGTGCCGCCGCGACCGCGGTGCCGCTGCCCTCGCGGCCCTCGCTGCGACTCGGAACGCTCGTCCTGCTCTCCGCCTCGGTCGGCATCCTTCTGGCCGCGGCCAGTGCGCTGGGTCTGGCGCTGACCGGCCAGGACGAGGCGTCGGCCTGGTTCGAGGCGCTCACGTACCCGGTCATCGCGCTGGGCGTCGCCCTCGTGTCGTCGCTGTCGCAACGCGTCCGCAGCGACCAGGCCGAGCTGGAGCAGGCCCTGCAGGTCAACATCGGCGCCGCCGCGCGGATCCGCGCCGAATACGACCGCGAGCGCGCATCCCTCGCCCGGCTCCTGCACGCGGGCGTGCAGTCGGAGCTGATCGCCGGCGCGCTCGCCCTGACGGCCGGGGCCGCCGACGGCTCGCACACCGCCGCCCTGCGCATCGCCGAGGTCGTCGGCCGGGCACGGGATGCCCTTCGCGGCGGTCGCGAGGAACCACATGCCGCCGACGAGGTCCGTGCCCTCGTGGAGAGCTGGTCGTCGGCGATCGAGCTCCGCGCTCGCTATGGGGACGACGTGTGGCGGCGCCTGGCCGACCCGGCACGAGCCTCCGCCGTCGTCGACGCCGTCTCCGAAGGACTCGCCAACGCGGTCCGCCACGGGGACGGCTCCCTCGTCGAGGTCGAGCTGCGGGCGAGCGGACGAGACGGCGTGGAGGTCGTGATCGCCTCCGGCGGAAGCCTCGACACGCGCGGCCCGGGCATCGGTCTGCGACAACTCGCAGAGCGCGGGACCGTCGCACTCCGCGAGCTCGCCGGGCGTGTCGAGCTCACCGTCGCCATCCCCTGACCGGCGGCTGGGAACGGCGTCGTACCAGCCGTACCGCGCGGTGCCCCATCGCCTCGGCGCACCTAGATTCTCAAGGGACGGCGCCTTCCCGCCGCCATGGTTCCGGATGGGGGCCCCTGCGTGACCCGAACGCGCGGGATGAGCCCCCGGCCGGGATCTATTCGTCTGCATTGATGGAACATCCAGACGAAATCGGGTAGAAAAGAACGTACGCTTTCGCGCCGTCCCGGTGCGTCGACCCCGACCGACCTCCCCAGGAAGACCCAGCAGCTTGCCCCAGTCCACTCCTTCCGTGCGGCCTCGCCGCGCAGCAAAGGCACCCATCGTGGTGGATGTGGAACAGCAGACGGAACTTTCGGCCGACCCGGTCAGCGCGTTCACCACACCCGAGCAGCTGAGCGCCGCGCAGCCCTTCACCAGCCGCCGTGCCGCCCTCGAGGCTGAGCGCAGCCGGCCGCGCAAGAAGGAGCGCGCCGTAACTGAGCGCGCCGTCCCGGAGCGTGCCGTCCGCGAGCGCATCGTCGTCAAGCCGAAGCGTGCCGAGCGCGCGCCGAAGGCCGCCCGCGTCACCCGCTCCGAGCGTCCGGCTCGCGCGCCGCGCGTCCGCACTCCGCATCCGGAGCGCCGCCGCTGGGGCGTGCACGCCGTCGTCATGGTGGCGCTCGCCGCGTTCTTCGGCACCGCCGCACTCCCCGCGTACGCCACGACGGGCGAGGGCTCGACCGTCGGCGCCGCGCGCACGGCTCTCGCGGTGCAGACGCTCACCGGAGGCGGCGTCACGCAGGTCGTCGCCCGCGACGGCCTCGCCATCCAGGAGAGCCCGCAGGCGCTCGACTCGACCATGAACACCACGGTGTCTCCGACCGTGCAGGCGCTCGCCGTGCAGATCATGGGCGCCGTGGCGTCCGGCCGTCTGGTCGGCTCGACGCCCAACCACATCCCTGAGATCGCCGACCTCGCCGAGGGCCACGCGGTGCCTGGCTGCGGCGTCGACTACCGCGTGCTGCAGGCCATCTCGGTCGCCCTCGACAACTTCAACCAGGTCGGCGTCAGCGACATCAACCGCCATTGCACGGGCCAGATCGAGGGCGCGGGCACCGACTCCGCCCACTACGCCGACGGCGGCGGCCACGCGGTCGACTTCTACCTGCTCAACGGCTCTCCGCTTACCGGTGGAGACGCCAAGTCGGTCGAGCTCATCAAGATCCTCGACCCGCTGGTCCCGAACGGCACCGGCCTCGGCCAGATCGGCTGCCGCTCGTCGATGGACCTCTCGAACTTCAAGCCGTTCGACGACACCTGCAACCACCTGCACATCGACTTCCTCAAGTCGGACGGCGCCACCCTCCGCTACGGCTGATCCGGCCGCTCAGCCGAAGAGGTTGAGCGCCGCCCACTGCACGAGGATGACGGTCTTGCCGTCGGCGATACGGCCGTCGGCCACCCAGTCCAGCGCCTCGTCGTAGGGGACGACCACGGGCTCGATCTCCTCGCCCTCGTCGGCCACCCCGCCGCCGCCGTCGATGTCGGCCGGCACGTACGGCGCCGCGTAGAAGTGCACGCGCTCGGTCACCGAGCCCGGGCTCATGTACAGGTCGAACAGGTGGGTCAGCTCGCCGATCCGCACGCCGAGCTCCTCCGCGGCCTCCCGGCGGATCGCCTCCTCGGGGCTGTCGCCGTCGAGCAGCCCGGCCGCCGACTCCACCAGCATCCCGTCCGGGTGCCCGTTCACGTAGGCCGGGAAGCGGAACTGCCGGGTGAGCAGCAGGCTGCGGCCGTGGGGGTCGTACAGCAGCACGGTCGCGCCGTTGCCCCGGTCGTAGGTCTCGCGGGACTGCGTCGTCCAGCTGCCGTCGCGCCCCCGATAGTCGAAGGTGGTGCGGCGGAGGACGTGCCAGCCGTCGGAGGTGACCTCGACGTCGCGGATGCGCACATCCGGGTTGCCGTCGAGTTCACGGCCCGTGCTGTGCAGCCCGGTGCGTCCGCGGCTGTCGGGGTGGTCGTGGCCGGGTCGCGCGTCGCTCATTCTTCGAGGCTAGCGGGCCTCAGTGCTTCACGCCGGTCCGGTACTTCCGTCGGAGATCGCGCGCTGCCAGGATGTCGCCGGCGTGCGCTTCGCGCGCCTTCAGCAGCGCCTTGTCCGATTTGAGGGGGAGCCGCAGCACATCGTCCGCTTCGATGCCCGCCACCAGCTCGCGTGCCCGTTCCACCTCGGAGTCGAGCTCGGCGCCGAAGAGGAGCGCGTTGTTGGCGATCCAGATCCACAGCAGGAACACGATGATCCCGGCGAGAGCGCCGTAGGTGCGGTCGTAGTTGCCGAAGTTGCCGACGTAGAAGGCGAACCCGGCCGACGCGATCCCGAGCACCACGATCGCCGCGATCGACCCGGGGGTCAGCCAGCGGATCCGCGGATGCTTGATGTTCGGCGTCGCCGCGTACAGCACCGCCACCAGCAGGACGATCACGACGATCACGATCGGCCAGCGGATGATCGACCACGCGATCACGAAGGCGTCGCTCAGCCCGATCAGGCTTCCGAGGAACTGCGCCACCGGACCGGAGACCACCAGCAGCAGCGCCAGGAGCGACATGAGCACCAGCGCCAGCAAGGTCACACCGAGCTGCACCGGCCGCAGCGTGAAGAACGTCCGGCCTTCCTGCACGCCGTAGACGCGGTTGAGCGCGCGGCCGAAGGCGCCGACGTAGCCCGACGCCGACCAGACGGCGCCGACGATTCCGATGACGAGGGCCCAGCCTGTCGCGGGGGACGACGCGAGGCCCTGGATCGGTCCCTTCAGCACGTCGGCGATTCCCGGGGCCAGGTCGTCGATCATCCCGAACAGCGCATCGATGCCCGCCTTGCTCTGCCCGACGATCCCCAGGAGGCTGACGAGTGCCAGCAGCGCGGGGAACAGCGACAGCACCGCGAAGTAGGTCAGCCCGGCGGCGAGGTCGGTGGCCTGATCTGTGGAGTAGCTGCGCATCGTCCGCTTGAGGATGAACCCCCACGGCAGGCGGTACCAGGGAAGGCTGTTACGGTCCTCGATCCGCCGCACCGCCTTGGCGCGGTCGCTGCCCACGCCTCCGCGGTCAGCCGGCACGCCCGCGCCTCCGCACGAGCAGCGTGGCGATCCCGGCCGCCGCGCCGGTCAGGATGAGGAAGAAGCCGGCGAAGAAGGCCGGATGAGAACGGATCTGCACCCGGATGTTGAAGGTCGCGAAGAGGTCGTCGAGCGTGCTCGCGAGCTCGTCGCGGGTGACCTCCAGGTCGAGCTTCAGCGTGTTGATGCCCGCGCCCTCCGGGACCGGCGGGCGTCCGGCCGGCCGCTGACCCTGGCGGCTGATCGACGGTGTCGTCTCGTTGGTCACGGCTGCTCCCCCTTCAGGGCCTTGGCGTCGGCGCTCAGCTCGCTGCCGAGGTCGTCGGGGACCGGGGGGACGCCCTTCTTGAGGCTGCGCATCCCGATCAGGCCGAGAACGACGGCGATGACGATCAGGATGACGCCCACGATGATCGCAGCCAGCCAGGCCGGGAGGATGAGAGCGAAGCCGAGCACGGCGGCCGTGATCAGCACGCCGAACGCGAAGAAGAGGAACAGCAGCGCGCCGACGAGCATCCCGGCGCCGATGCCCGCGGCCTTCGCCTTCGCCGCCATCTCGGCCTTGAAGAGGGCGAGCTCGGTCGAGATCAGCCGGCGCAGCTGGGCCACGAGGTCCTTGGTCAGCTCGGGGAGCGGACGAAGGCCCCGGGTGGTGCGGCGGCGCTCGCGCGGCAGCGGTGGCGTGTCGGCCATCGGGTCGGGCTCCTCTCAGACGCTGGTAGGCCGAACGTACCCCAGTGGCTCGCACGAGTGAACCCGTGGGATGGTGCACACTAGGGGCATGAACGGCAGCGAGCGGGCGGGACGCGGCGGCATCCTGGCGGCGGTGGTCCCCGGACAACCGGTCGCCGTCCTCGAGCAGGCGGCCCGCCTGGCCGATGATCTCGACCTCCCACTCGTGTGCGCGAACGTCGACCCCGACCGCTATGTGGTCTCGAGCTACGTCGACGGCACGGTGGTCGCGCTGCCGTACGACCCGGACCTGCCCGAGACGGAGGAGAAGCGGTTCGACCCGGACCTCGAAGCGCGCATCCGGTCCGTGCTCGACGGCCGCGGCATCCCGTATTCGCTGCAGCAGCTCGCGGGTGACCCGGCGTGGTCGCTGGCGCGCTTGGCCGACGACATCGACGCGCGCTACATCGTCGTCGGGACGCGCGAGGCAGGCCTGCGGGGGAGCGTTCGGGAGTTCTTCAACGGCTCGGTCGCGGTGCACCTGGCCCACCGGCAGCACCGTCCGGTCATCGTCGTCCCGCTCAACCCGCAGCCGGGAGCCCAGCGCTTCCCGTGGGAAGACACGCCGGTCTAGTGCCGGCCGACCGCCCCCGGGCCCCGCTGCATCTGCGGCCGCGCTCCCTCCTGCTCGTCTTCGTCGGCGGCGCCGTCGGCACGGCGCTGCGCTACCTGCTGACCCTGTCCGTTCCTCCGGTGGACGGCGTCCCTCTCATCACCCTGCTGATCAACATCACCGGCGCGTTCGTGCTCGGCTGGCTCCTGCAGACCCTCGCGCTGCGCGGGCCGGATGACGGCGCACGGCGCGACGTGCGCCTGTTCGCCGGGACGGGCATCCTCGGCGGGTACACGACGTACAGCTCCCTGGCGGTGGACACCGATGGGCTGATCGCCGCGCAGAGCGTCGGGCTCAGCATCCTGTACGCGGCGGCGACCATCCTCATGGGGGCGCTCGCGTCGATCGGCGGCATCGCGCTCGCGTCCGCCATCGCGCGGCGCCGGGCGGCGGGGGGACGATCGTGACCGCGCTCCTGGTCATCGCGGTCGCCGCAGCGGGCGGGGTCGGCGCGGTCGCCCGGCTCGTGTTGGACGGACTGCTGCGGTCGTGGCTCCGCATCGGCTATCCGATCGGTACGACCGTCATCAACGTGACCGGTTCGTTCCTGCTCGGCCTGGTCACCGGACTCGCGCTCGTCCACGGCCTGCCACCGGAATGGCGCGCGGTGCTCGGCACCGGCTTCCTGGGCGGCTACACCACCTTCAGCACCGCGAGCTACGAGACCGTGCGGCTCGCGCAGCAGCGGCGCTACCGGGCAGCACTCGTCAACGGCGTCGGGATGCTGGTTCTCGCGCTCGCCGCAGCCGGGCTCGGGCTGTGGCTGGGCCAGCTGGCCTGACGCCCGTCAGTCCTGGTCGGGCTCCTGCTCCATCCACCACTCGGTGAACTCCTCGGCCCGCCCGTCCTCGGCGAGGCGGATGATCCACAGGTTGCTGTAGATCGGACCGTCGCGGTAGTCGGTGACGCCCTCGACGAAGTACACCGGACCGTCCCGGCCCAGCAGCCGCCACTCGAAGGTCGCGGCTCCTGGGTCGTCCTGGGCGTCGAGCCAGCCCTCGACGATCTCCTCGTAGCCGTCCCACGGTTCGGCGAACGGCTCGGTGCGGTAGCTCGCATCCTCGGTGAACAGTGCCCGGATGTCGTCGGGGTCGTTGCTCTCCCACGCGCGTCGGTACAGGTCGATCCAGCTGGTGATCGCGTCCGCCATGCCCCCGTTATACGCCCTGGTGCGGGGCACCGCTACGCTGGGCCGCATGCGGGAGCCGTTCGACGCGTGGTCCGAGTTCAACGTCGCCGTCGCGGGTGCGGGCGCGGCGCTGGGCGGTCTCCTGATCGTCGCGCTGTCGGTGAACATCCGCACGATCGCCCAGTCGCGTGGCCTCGCCGCTCGCGCCGGAGCGTCCATCGCCTCCCTCATCCTCGGCGTCGCACTCTGCTGCCTGGCCCTCATCCCGGGTCAGGAGCCGCTCGGCTACGGCATCCAAGTGCTGGTCGGAACCGTGCTGTGCGGTTTCGTGGTCGTGCGTTCGGCTCTCGCGGTGCGGCGGGATGCGGTGCAGACGGGCTTCGGCCGGTACACCGTCGAGCGTGTGGCGCTCTTCGCGGCGCCGCCCGTGCTCTACGCGGTCGGCGGACTGCTCCTGGTCGGGCTGCATCCCGCGCAGGTCGGGCTCGTCGTGGTGGCGGTCGGGACCATCCTCGCCATCGTCACGACCGTGCTGTTCTCGTGGGTGGCGCTGGTGGAGGTGCTGCGCTGACGCGTCGGGCCGGCCTCAGGCGGGCTGGGCGCTGAGTTGCGGGAGGGCATCCACCAGCGGGGAGAGTTCCGGGATGTCGCGGGCCCCCTCGAGCGCACGGGCCAGCGCCGCGTCGTGTACGGGCCGGGCCTCGTCGAGCAGGCGGTGCCCGTCTCCGGTCAGCTCGGTGTAGATGCCGCGGCGGTCGTCGGCGCACAGGATGCGCGTGAGCAGCCCGCGCTCCTCGAGCCTGTTCACCAGGCGCGTGGTGGCGCTGGGGCTGAGCGCGCTCGCGCGGGCCAGCTGCTGCATCCGCATGTGCCAGCCGTCCTGACGGGCGAGCGCGTCGAGGACCGTGTACTCGACAACGGAGAGCCGGACGCTGCGGCTGAGCTCGCGCTCCAGCTCGGCCTCGATGTAGCCGTGCAGGGCCGCGAGTGTGCGCCAGCCGTGGGCGCGGACCTCCACGGCGTCGTCGGCGATGCCCATGTCGTCTCCCTCCGCACTTGCGCTTGTTAGTTGCACGTGCAACTATTTATGACGCGTCTGCAACTAACAGACTAGCGCACCCCACCTCATCCTGAAGGAGTCACCATGCCCGCCGGCCTGATCGCCCTCGCCCTCGGAGGGTTCGGCATCGGTCTCACCGAGTTCGTCATCGCGGGCCTCCTGCCCGAGGTCGCGGCCGACTTCCACGTCGACGAGGCCGCCGCCGGCTGGCTGATCTCGGGTTACGCGCTGGCGGTCGTCGTCGGCGCGCTCGGCCTGACCGCCGCCGCGACGCGCATTCCGCGCAAGGCGGCGCTCCTCGGGCTCATGGTCCTGTTCATCGCGGGAAACCTGTTGTCGGCGCTCGCCCCCTCCTACGGTGTGATGCTCGGTGGCCGCGTGCTCGCCGCGCTCTGCCACGGCGCCTTCTTCGGCATCGGCTCCGTCGTCGCGGCGGGACTCGTCGCACCGGAGAAGCAGGCCCGCGCGATCGCGGTCATGTTCACCGGCCTCACCGCCGCCAACGTGCTCGGGGTGCCCTTCGGGACGCTGCTCGGACAGGCACTCGGCTGGCGCTCCACCTTCTGGGCGATCACCGCGATCGGCGTCGTCGCGCTGATCGGGATCGCGGTGCTGGTGCCGCGACGTGCCGCCGACAAGCCGACGGCCGGGCTCCGGGGCGAGCTCTCCGCATTCCGCTCCGGCCAGGTGTGGCTGTCGCTGGCGGCCACCGTGCTCGGCTTCGGCGGGATGTTCGGCGCGTTCACCTACATCGCCTACACGCTGACCGGGGTGTCGGGCTTCCCGTCCTCCGCCGTGCCGTGGCTCCTCATCCTGTTCGGGCTCGGTCTGTTCGCGGGCAACTGGGTGGGCGGACGGCTCGCCGACCGCTCGATCGACCGGACGCTGCTGTGGCTCCTCGCCGCCCTCGCCGTCGTGCTCGTCGCGTTCGCCCTGGTCGCGGGGCTGCCGGTGGGAGCCGTGATCGCGCTCGTCCTGATGGGCGCGTTCGGGTTCGCCACCGTGCCCGCGTTGCAGCTCCGGGTGCTCTCGTACGCCTCCCACGCGCCCACTCTCGCGAGCGGGGCGAACATCGCGGCGTTCAACCTCGGCAACGCGCTGGGCGCCTGGCTCGGCGGCCTCACGATCGCGGCCGGGCTGGGCTACACCTCGCCGCTCTGGGTGGGTGCCGCGATGACCGTCGGCGCACTGACCGTGGTGGTCTTCGCCGCCGCTGCGGCCCGGCGCGGGCGTTCGGGAACCGAACAGGGCGCCGAAGCGACGTCGGAATCGACTCTTCCGGTCTAGTAGACAGCGGCGTACACTCGCCCTCGTCTCGAACGGTCAGGGGGTGATCGTATGCCGGAGGTGGCCGAGGAGCCGCACCGTCGCTTCATCACCCCTGCGCGCGCGCTGATCGGTTCCCTGATCGCCGGCGCAGGACTGACCGTTCTGGGCTTCCTGGCCGGAGGCACATCCGCCTCGGCGGCCGAGCCCGCACCGCCTCCCGGAGCCGTCGGATCCCTGGTCTCGAGTGTCACCGGCGGCGTCGGCGACACGGTGGGCGCGGTGACGCAGGCGGTGGCTCCGGCTGTTCCGGCGCCCGTTCAGGATGTGGTCTCGGCGGTCGTCACGCCCGTCGCGGACGTCGTCGACCAGGTGGCCGACCAGGCGCCGGTCGCGAGCGTCGTGGAGCCGGTGGCGTCGACCGTGGATGAGGTCGTGGCGGCGGTACCGGTGGTCCGGGATGTGCTCCCGCCGGCTCCGGTGGCCTCTGTGACGCAACCCGTCGCGGGTACGGTCGACCAGGCTGTCTCGGATGTGGCGGACGCGGTCGACACGGCCGTGGCGCCGCTCGCTCCGAGCACCACAGACATCTCGACTCCCGCTCCCGAGCTGGGGTCGGTGGCAGCGGATGTGCTCGCCGCCCTCGGCGCGCCTCAGGCGCTCTCGACACCGCTCGCCGCAACGCTCGGTGCTGCCGGCCTCGGCGTCACCGTCTTCGCCGGCGCGCTGCCGCTGCCGCTTTCGGCGGGCGCGAGCTCTGTCGGCACTGGACCGCTCGGCGGCGCCCCCTCGGCGCCCGGCGGCGACCCCGGCAGGGGTCTGCCCGCCGGCGGTTCCGTCGGCTCCTCGGGAGCTGCGGGCGGCGGCCCCGGCGGAGCTGCGCCGTCGGCCGCGGCGACCGCCGATCGATTCTTCCTGCCCGGCTCCGTCCGGAGCGGGCTCAGCGGCGCGGCCTCGGACGATCACGTCCCCGGCGGCCCCGTCGCCGACCACGACATCAGCCCCGACTGAGTGGGTCCCGGCTGCCTTCTCGGCAGCACGCGACCGTGCCCGGCGCCTCTGTGCGCGCCCGGGCCCTCCCACTCATTTCGAAAGGCTGACTCATGAACAAGTACGTCTCCAGGGGGATGTGGTTCACCCTCTGCGTCGGCGGCCTCTGGCTCGCCGGAACGGCCGCCGCCAACGCGGCCGAGAATCCAGGCGGCGACGGCGTCGCCACCGGCGACCATGCGGTCGTCGGCGTCTCGATCCCCGTCTCGCTCGCCGGCAACGGCGCCTCCGTCGTCGGCGATTCGTCCAGCTCCGGCTCGACCGCATCCGCGCCGGCGGCTCCCGCGCCCTCCGCGACCATCTCGCCGGATGCGGTGAGCGGTGTGCTGAGCGGCGACCAGGCCGTGGCCTCCGTCAGCGTCCCGGTGAACGTCTCGGGCAACGCGATCAGCGTTCTCGGCGACGCAGCCAGCTCCGACTCGGCGGCCGCCGGGTCCGGCAGCTCGGGGGCGGGCAGCACGGCCACCTCGTCCGGTTCGGACGGCGTCGCCTCCGGCATCCAGGCGCCGGTCGCGGTGGATGTCCCGGTGACGGCGGGCGGCAACGCGATCTCCGTCGTCGGCGACTCGACCTCGACGGGCTCGAGCGCGACGTCCGGCTCGACCGGTTCCGGCGCGACGGGTTCCGGTGCCACCGCGACGGGCTCGGGGACGGATGGCGGCCTGCTGTCGGACATCCAGGCCGTCGTCTCGGCCAGCGCACCGGTGACCGCCGGCGGCAACGCCGTGTCGGTGGTGGGCGACTCGTCCAGCACCGGCTCGACCGCCCCGGCTCCGGGCGCGGGTGGCGGCGCGACCGCGACCTCCGGTGGCTCGGACGGCGGGGCGCTGTCGGGTATCCAGGCTCCGATCGGTGCGGCGGTGCCGGTGACCGCGGGTGGCAACGCGGTGTCGGTGCTCGGTGACTCCACCACGTCGGGTGCGTCCACCACGGGCCCGGCCGCGGGCAGTGGTTCGACAGCCACCTCGGGTGGTTCGGATGGTGGTCTGCTGACCGGCGTCCAAGCTCCGATCGGTGCGGCGGTTCCGGTGACTGCAGGCGGTAACGCGGTCTCGGTGATCGGCGATTCGACCACGTCGGGCTCGACGGCCTCGGCCCCGGCCCCGGCCGCGGGTAGCGGCTCGACGGCCACCTCGGGTGGTTCGGACGGCGGTGTGCTGACCGGGGTCCAGGCTCCGATCGGCGCGGCCGTCCCGGTCACCGTCGGCGGTAACGGCATCTCGGTCGTGGGCGACTCCACGTCGACCGGTTCCACCACGGCGCCGGCCGCCGGTGGGGCGACGGGCGGGACCACGGGCGGGACGGACGGTGGCGGCCTCCTCGGCGGGGTCGACCTGCCGATCGGCGTCGACGTCCCGGTGACGGTCGGCGGTAACGCGATCAGCGTGATCGGCGACAGCGCGACGGCCGGATCCACCACCCCGGGCGCTCCGACCGACCCGACCACGCCCACCACCCCGACGACCCCGTCCACGCCGATCACCGCCGGTTCGGACATCGCGACGGTGACCGCCTCGGCGGCCGGCGTGACGACGCTCGCTGCGGACGGTGCCACTGGTTGGAGCGCTACGGGCAGCAGCTCGTCCCTCGCGTCCACCGGCTCGAACGAGCTCGGTCTGGGTGCGCTGGGTGCGCTTCTCGCTCTGCTCGGTGTGATGCTGGCGTTCACGGCGGCCAACCGCCCGCGCCGCCACCACACCCGCTGAGTCGGGCGACAGCTTCCCGGCACGTCGGCACCCCAGCCGCCGGCGTGCCGGGAACTCGTCATGCCCGGGGGCGGCACGGCTCACGGCCGGCGACGCCTCCAAGAAGTGCAGGTCAAGGCCCAGAGGGCTCAGAACCCGATCGGCCGTCCCGGGGTCAGCGGCTCGTCGTTGCCGACGAAGGCCTGGCCGCCGTTGTAGGCGCGCTCGCGACGCTGCACCTCGGCCAGGAGCGCCTTGTTGATCATCTCCGACCAGCTGGTATCACGCTCGTCGTACGAGGTCTGGCGGTAGGCGGCGCGCGCACGATTGCGCATGGCGTCGGTCAGGTAGAACGTCACCGTCGTCCTCTTCTTGGGGACTTTCGGCGTCGGCGGTGCGTCCTCCGATGGAGTCGATGCTGAATGGCCCATGTCTCACCTTCCGGCATATCGGATGTCGATGTCTATCTGAGACAGATACTAATCGTTCCACCCTCGTCGAGGCCACAATCCACAGATGCTACACATGCTTTAAAAGCCCGGAAATGCATGCAAAAAGGACGCACAACGCCGACGCGCCGATGCCGCTCCTCAGCGCGAGAGACGCTCGACGATCGACCCGAACAGCTCGGGGCGCCGCGCGGCGGTCGACACGATCCGCGGCCGATAACGCGACCGCGCCGCCACCACGAGCGCGGAGGTCAGCATCCGGAAATCCCGCGTCGTCGCCCGCCACGCCCGCTCGTACCGCTCCATGTCGCCGGAGCGGACGGCGGCGATGGCGGCGCGTGCCTGCGCGAAGCCGACCCGCATCCCTTCGCCGGTGAGCGCGTCGACGTACCCGGACGCGTCGCCCGCGAGCAGCACGCGGCCCGTCGACCGCGATCGGGCCCGCTGCAGAAGCGGACCGGCGCCGCGGGGCTCCGAGACGGCGGCGACGCCGTCCAATCGCCCGGCGAGCTCGGGGATGCCGGCGATGACGGCGTCCACATCCAAAGGCCGCGCGCCCAATACGGCGACGCCGACGGTCCGCTCGTCGACGGGGGTGACGTAGGCCTCCGCGCCTGACGACCAGTGCACCTCCACGAGCGAGGTCCACGGCTCGACGGCGAAATGCTTCCGCAGCCCGAACCGGCGGCGCGAGCCCGGCTGCGACCGTCCCTCGAGGCCGACCATCCGCCGCACGGGGGAGTGGAGCCCGTCCGCGGCGACGACCCACGGGGCGTCGACGGTGTCCCCGTCGTTCAGGGTGAGCGTCACGCCGTCGCGCCGCTGGGTCACGCCGGTGACCTTCGCGTGGATGCGGTGGGCGCCGAGTTCGGCGGCGCGCTCGGCCAGCGCCTGGTGCAGCACGGTCCGCCGCACGCCTCGGCCCGGACGCTCGGCGAACCGGTGCTCGACGCGCGAGGCCGCATCCACGTAGGCGATGCCGTCGAGGCGGCGGCCGGCCGGGTCGACGCCGATCCGGTGCAGCGCGGCCAGTGCGCCGGGCATCAGACCCTCTCCGCAGGCCTTGTCGATCGGGCCGACGCGCGGCTCGACGAGGACGACGTCCATGCCGTCGATCCGGGCCTCGATCGCGCACGCCAGCCCGATCGGCCCCCCGCCGACGACGACGACATCCGGTCTCATGCGCGGGCGGGCTCCCCGAGCACCGTTACCAGGGCGCGGTTCTCGCAGCGGATGCGCACCACGAGCAGCCAGGCGTTCAGCACGGTGAACGTGAGGGCCGTGATCCACGCGGTGTGCACGAGCGGGAGCGCGAAGCCCTCCACCACCACGGCGACGTAGTTGGGATGGGTGAACCAGCGGTAGGGGCCGCGGTGGACGAGCGGGAGGTCGCGCACGACGATAACACGGGTGTTCCAACGCGGTCCGAGCGTGCCGATGCACCACCAGCGCAACGCCTGGCTGGCGAGCACCAGAACCAGCATCGGCCAGCCCAGCCATGGGATGAACGGGCGGTCGAGGAACCACACCTCCGCCAGACAGGCGAGCAGGAGCCCGGTGTGCAGAGCGACCATGGGCGGAAAGTGACCGCGGCCGAACTCGACACCGCCGCGCGCGAACGACCACTTGGCGTTCCGGGTCGAGACGATGAGCTCGGCGATCCGCTCCGCGCCGGTGGCGAGAATGAGGAGCGTGTACCAGATCACGACGCGGCCCGGATCATGAGGCGATCGCCTGCGCCGGGGCGCTTACGGACGTCGGCGCGGCCCGGCGCTCGCCGTCGGCCCAGCGCAGCAGCACCAGTTCGCTCGTCACTCCGGGACCCAGCGCGAACAGCAGTCCGATCGTCCCGGTGGCGTGCGCATCCAGCTGCTCCGCGAGCACGTGGAGCACCGCGGCCGAGGACAGGTTGCCGACGTTCGCGAGCGACCGCCAGCTGGCGTCCAGCGCGCCCTCCGGCAGGTCGAGCGCCTGCGAGAACGCCTCGAGCACCTTCGGTCCGCCGGGATGGGCGGCCCACGCCCCGACATCGGACACCTCGAGCCCGTGCGCGGCGAGGATGCCCCGGGCGTCGCCGGCGAAGTTCCGCTCGATGACCTCCGGGACGCCCGCGCTCAGCACGATGCGGAACCCGGTGCCGCCGATGTCCCAGCCGATCACATCCGCGGTGTCGGGATAGATGTGGCTGCGCGAGTCCACGACCTCCGGACCGGGGAGGCCCAGCTGCTCCGCGCGGCGGTCGCCGACCATCACGACGGCGGCGGCGCCGTCGCCGAACAGGCCGCTGGCGACGATGTTGGCCATCGAGTCGTCGCTCGCCTGCACGGTCAAGGAGCACAGCTCCACCGACAGGAGGATGGCGACCTCATCCGGGTGGCCGGCCAGGTAGTCGTTCACCCGGGCGATCCCGGCTGCGCCGGCGACGCATCCCAGCCCGAAGCTCGGCAGTCGCTTGACGTCAGGACGCAGCCCCAGGCGCGAGACGAGCTGGGCGTCGATCGACGGCGCCGCGATGCCGGTCACCGAGGTGAAGAGGAGGAAGTCGACATCGGCCGGCGCGAGTCCTGCGGACGACAGCGCCGCGGTGAGGGCGCGCTCGGCGAGCGAGGTGCCCTCGGCGATGAAGTAGTCGTTCGACTCCTGGAAGGACGCGAGCGAGCTGTACCGCTCCAGCGGCATCACCAGGCTGCGGGTCTGCACCCCGGAGGATGCGTGGATGCGCCGCATCACCTGCTGCCGCGCGGGGTCGGACGTGATCATCGCGAGCAGCGCAGCGGTGATCTCCCCCTGGCTGTAGCTGCGCGCGGGGAGGACCGGCGCGACCGACACGATTCGACTCACAAGCGAAACGTACCACCGGCCTCAGCGCCCGACACCGGTCGTCGGCGAACACCCAGCCCCGGCCCCCGAGCACAGGAAAAACGCTCCGGATCGGGGGAATCCGGAGCGTTTTTCCCGTGCTGGGGGGCACGGCTCAGAGGGACTCGTCTCGGCGGTCCTGTTGTGCGGTCACGACGACCGCGGTGAGGGGGTCGTGGAGGGTGTCGTCGGGAGCGACGCCCATGACCTCCTCGACGATGGCTGAGGCATCCGCCTCGTCGAGCAGCCGCTGCAGCTCGACGCTCTGGCTGTCCTCGGGAACGTCGAAGCGGAGGGCCGCGCCGATCGCCGCGAGCAGGCCATCGGGGACGCCGCCCACGAACTCCGCGTAGTCGGACGCCGGGCCGACGAAGCGGTCGTTGCGGCCCAGCTTGCGGATGGGCTCGCGGCCGACGCGCGTGACCTCGTCCACGAGGTACGGATTGGCGAAACGGCCGAGGATCTTGGCCCGGTAGGCGGCCAGCTCCTCCTCCGACAGCCCGTGCTTCGCAGACAGCGCCGCCGACGTCTCGCGCAGCGCGGCCTCGGCGGCCTCGCGCACCTCGGGGATGCCGATCGCCTCGCTGATAGTCGTCGCGCCCTTCAGGAAGCCCGTGTAGGCGACCGTCGCGTGGCCGGTGTTGACCGTGAACAGCTTGCGCTCGATGTACGGACCCAGCGAGTCCACGAAATGCGCGCCCGGGATGCGCGGCTCGTGGCCGCCGAAGGGCGTGCGGTCGACGACCCACTCGTAGAACGTCTCAACGGTCACGTCGATGCCGGCGTCCGGGGCCTGGGCCGGCACGATCCGGTCGACGGCGGTGTTCGCGAAGACGGCGCGCGCGCCCAGCTCTTCGCGGGTGTCGTCGTCCGGCAGCCCGTCCATCAGCTCGGCGGCCAGCAGGTCGGAAGCGCCGATCGCGTTCTCGCACGCCATGACGGCGAGGCGCGGGGCGTCCTCCGCGCGGGCGGCGAGCCCGCGGGCGATCACCGGCGCGACGAAGCGGAGGATGCGCGGTCCGACCGCCGTCGTGACGACGTCCGCCGTCGCGATCTCGGCGACCAGCGCCTCCTCGTCCGTCGCGCTGTTGATCGCGCGGAACCCGGTGACCGTCCTGGTCTCCGACTCCTCGCCCACCAGGTGGACGTCGTAGGAGTCGGCGGCGGCCAGCGCGTCGATCAGCTCGGCGTTGACGTCGGCGAACACGACCTCGTACCCGGCTTCGTGGAGCAGGAGCCCCACGAAGCCGCGTCCGATGTTGCCCGCACCGAAGTGGACGGCCTTCACTCGTTCACATCTCCCAAGAGCGCGTACAGGGTGTCCGCATCCGGAGCCTCCAGCAGCTTCTGCACGTCGTCCTCCTCCGAGAAGAGGATGGCGATCTTCGACAGGATCTCGAGGTGCTCGTTGTTCTGCCCGGCGATGCCGACGACGAACCGCACCTCCTCGCCGCCCCAGTCGAGCGGCGAGGAGTAGCGGATGAAGGACAGCGCCGACCGCTTGATCTCGTCCTTGGACTCGTTGGTGCCGTGCGGGATGGCGAGGCCGTTCCCCATGAAGGTGGAGACGGTGTTCTCGCGGTCCTGCATCGAGTCGACGTAACCCGGCTCGACGGCGCCCGCCCTCACGAGCAGCTCACCCGCCTCGCGGATCGCGTCCTCCCGCGTGGTCGCGGAACCCGCCGCCACGACGTTCGCCCGGTCGAGAATCGTGTCGGTCATTTGTTGGCGTCCTCCGGGGTCTTCTGCTGGTTGGCGACGAGGTCGACGACCTCGTCGTACTTGGGGCTGTTCATGAAGTTGTCGACCGAGACGTGGAGCGAGTTCGGCGACTGGCCCTTCGCGCGGTCGGTGAGCTCGCGCTGCGTGATGACCAGGTCGGCGGTGCCGTCGAGGTTGCTGATGGCCTGGTTGGTCACCGTGACGCCTTCGACGCCGGCCTTCTTCATCTTGTTGCGCAGCACGGACGCGCCCATCGCGCTCGAACCCATCCCAGCGTCGCACGCGAAGACGATGTTCTGCACCAGTCGCTTGGTGGCGTCGCCCTCGGCGTCGCCGGTGTCGTGCTCGCCCTCCTGGACCAGGCCCTCGAGGATCGACGACTCCTTGCCCTTGTTGGCCTCGGTCTGCGCGACGGCGGCGGACAGGTCACCGGCGTTGCCGGCGGCGAGGTCGCGCTTGCGGCTGGCCCGCAGGATGATCGACGCGGCGATGAAGGACACGGCGGCCGCGAGCACCACGGAGAGCGTCACGCCCACGAAGCTGTCCGCCGGGGTCTGCAGCAGCACCGCGATGATCGATCCGGGGGAGGCCGGGGCGCGCAGGCCCGATCCGAAGGTGACGTTGGTGGCGATGCCGGTCATGCCGCCGAGGATGGCCGCGATGATGATGGCCGGCTTCATGAGCACGTACGGGAAGTAGATCTCGTGGATGCCGCCGACGAACTGGATCAGCGCGGCGCCCGGTGCGCTCGCCTTGGCGATGCCCAGACCGAAGATCGAGTACGCGATCAGGATGCCGAAGCCGGGGCCTGGGTTGGCCTCCAGCAGGAACAGGATCGACTTGCCGGTCTGCTGCGCCTGCTCGACGCCCAGCGGGGTGAGCACGCCGTGGTTGATGGCGTTGTTGAGGAACAGCACCTTGCCCGGCTCGATCAGGATGCTCGCGAAGGGCAGCAGGTGCGCCGAGACGAGCCAGTTGACCGCGCCGCCGAGGACCGAGCTCAGCCACTCGACGATCGGCGCGATTCCGAAGAAGGCGGCGATCGAGAGGAGCATGCCGACGATGCCGGCGGAGAAGTTGTTGACCAGCATCTCGAAGCCGGCCTTGATCTTGCCCTCCCAGAGGCGGTCGACCTGCTTCATGACCCAGGCGGCGCCCGGCCCGAGGATCATGGCGCCGATGAACATCGGGATGGTCGATCCGACGATCACGCCCATGGTCGCGATCGCGCCCACCACGCCGCCGCGGACGCCGTAGACCATGCGGCCGCCGGTGTTCGCGATGAGCAGCGGGAGCAGGTACGTGATCATCGGGCTGACCAGGCCGACGTACTGCTGGAAGGTGTGGCCGCTCGGGTCCTGCGAGAGCACGGTCGCCGCGCCCTGCCAGCCGATCTTCGCCTGGTCGCCGAAGCCGCCGAGGATCGGGCTGATCGCCCATCCCGTGTTCTGCAGCCATCCGGTCGCGATGAACAGGGCCGTGATGAACCCCCACGCGATGAACGCGGGGATGTTCGGCATGACCATGTTGGAGAGGAAGGTGCCGAACCGCTGCACGTGGACGCGTGCGCTGCTCGGCTTCTTCGGCGTCGTCGCTGTCGCCGTCGTCATTTCGGTGCCTCTTTCTGGTGTGTCGGGGTTAGGAGGTGAACCGCTCGGCGGCCGCGCGGACCGCTTCCCGGGCTTCGGCCGCGCCATCGGCGGCCAGGGCGGTCTCGGCCAGGGATCGGGCCTGTCCGAGGGTGTAGCGCTTGAGGGAGAGCCGCACGTCGGCGAGGGCCGCCGGCGACATGGAGAGGGTGGTGGCGCCGAGTCCGACGAGCACCACGGCGAGCAGCGGGTCCGCTGCCGCCTCGCCGCAGATCCCCACCGGCTTGGAGTGCGCGGCGCCCGCCGCGCCGACCTCGCCGATCAGGCGGAGGACGGCGGGATGCCACGGGTCCTGAAAGCCGGCGACCGAGCCGAGGAGGCGGTCGGCCGCGAGGGTGTACTGCGTGAGGTCGTTGGTGCCGATGGACGCGAAGTCGGCCACCTGGAGGACGCGGTCGGAGAGCAGCGCGGCCGAGGGCACCTCGACCATCACGCCGACCGTCTTGAGCCCGTACTCGCGGCCCAGCTCGGTGAAGTAGCGCGTCTCCTCGACGGTGGACACCATCGGCGCCATGACCCACAGGTCGGCGTCGGTCTGGGCGTCCGCCTCGGCGAGGGCGGTCAGCTGCTCGCGGAGGATGTCCTCATTGGCGCGCAGCGAGCGCAGACCGCGGAGGCCCAGGGCGGGGTTGTCCTCGTGGGCGTCGTTGAGGAATTCCAGCGGCTTGTCCGCGCCGGCGTCGAGCACCCGGACGACGACCTTCTGACCGGGGAACGCGCTCAGCAGCTTGATGTACTGCTCGCGCTG
The DNA here is from genome assembly GCA_001647635.1 of Leifsonia xyli. Taxonomy (NCBI): domain Bacteria; kingdom Bacillati; phylum Actinomycetota; class Actinomycetes; order Micrococcales; family Microbacteriaceae; genus Leifsonia; species Leifsonia xyli. The sequence goes on from CP014761.1 coordinate 2,376,216, forward strand.
CTGCTCCACGGTCGGCGCCATGCGCGCATCCAGGAACAGGAACTCGGTGCGGAACAGCCCGACGCCCTCGGCGCCCGCGGCGACCGCGCCCTCGGCGCCTTCGGCCGAGCCGAGGTTCGCCAGCAGCGGGATGGGCGTGCCGTCCGCGAGGGCGCCCGGCTCGACGCCGCCAGCGAGCGCTGCCGCGCGCTCGTCGATGCGGCGCTGCGCGTCGGCGCGCTGGTCGTCGGTCGGTGCGACCGTGACCGTGCCGGTGGCCGCATCCACGACGACCTCGTCGCCGTCGGAAAGCTGGTCCGCCCCGGCGGCGCCGACGACCGCGACGATCGACTTCTCGCGCGCCAGGATCGCGGTGTGCGAGGTCGGTCCGCCCTCCTTGGTCACCAGCCCGAGCACCTTCGTCAGGTCGAGCAGGGCCGTGTCGGCCGGCGCGAGGTCGTGGGCGACCAGGATGTACGGCTCGTCCGAGTGCGGGACGCCCGGCGCCGGCTTTCCTTCGAGCGCCGCGACGACCCGCTGCGAGACGTCGTCGAGGTCGCCGGCGCGCTCGCCCATGTAGCCGCCGAGGTCCTTCAGCATGTCGCGGAACACCGCGAAGCCTTCGAACACGGCGCGCTCGGCGGTCTTGCCGCCGTCGATCCGGGAGGCGACGTCGTCGGCGAGGGTGGAGTCCTCCGCCATCATCGACTGCGCCTCGAGCACGTCCGCCGCGGTGCCCGTCACGGTAGAGGCGCGTTCACGCAGGTCGGCGGCGACCGCGGCCACCGCCTCCTGGACGCGCGCCTTCTCCTCGTCGGGCGTGCGCGTGCTCGGCTGGTCGGCCGGCTCGGGCAGCGGGGCCGACATCCGCAGGACGTGCCCGATGGCGACGCCCTGGCCGATGCCGGCGCCGGTGAGAGTGGACGAATCGCTCATGATCAGGCGTCGTGGTCCGTGGCCAGGATCTCGGCCAGATCGTCGAGGACGGCCTCGCCGTTGTCGGCGTCGGTGGTGAGCACGATCTTGTCGCCGTGGTCGATGCCCAGTGAGATCACACCGAGGATGCTGCCGGCGTCGACGGTCTTGCCGCCCTCCTTCGTCAGCTTCACTTTCGCGCCCGAGCCGTTGACCGCCTCGACGAAGAGCTTCGCCGGGCGGGCGTGCAGCCCGTGCGCCGATCCGACGGTGATGATCCGTTCAGCCATGGTCATGATCTCCTTCGCTCCGTGCCGGCCGAGTGGCCGCTGTGTCTCTCATAGTGTCGTCGCCTTGGCGCTGAGGGCCAGGTCCAGCGCGCGCTCGCCGTCGAGGGCCGCGGGGGAGACGGGAGGCAGCACGGCCACGGCCGTGCCGGTGGCGGCGGCGCGTTCGCGCAGTCCGGGGACGGCGTACTCGAGGTGCGCGCCGACGAGGACGACGTCCACGCCGTCCAGGGAGTCCAGCTGGCTGGCGCTTCCGGGCTCGACCTCGACGATCGTCCCGCGCGTCCGGGCGGCGCTGCGCAGCTTGACGGCCACGAAGGTGCTGGACGCGCCGGCGCCGCAAACGACCACGATCCTCATCGATCTTGCCTTTCCGGGGTGGAGCTCATGGGACGTCGATCATGGTCCCTCCGGCCGCAGGGGCGGTTCCAGCAGCGTTTCTTCCGGGGGTGCGGAAAGATTGGCGGAACTCCCGGCCGCAGCCCGGCGGGGTGGTTGACTCGTCTCGGAAGGTGGTCGCGGTGGCGCTCTCGGCGAAGCAGACGAGGATGCTCGACATCCTCGCGCGCCGTGCTGCCTGGGTGACGGCGGGCGAGCTCGCGCGCGACATCGGCGTGACGACCCGCAGCATCCGGTCGTACGCCGCCGCGCTCGGCGAGCTGGTCGAGTCGGGGCCGAGCGGTTACCGGGTCAAGACCGACGCGTACGCCGCCTTCCTGGCCGGCGACGGCACCTCGGAGGCGGGCACCGCCGGGTCGCCGCAGGAACGGCTGGTCTTCCTGGTCCGACGCCTGCTCGACGAACCCGAGGGCGTGGATGTGTACGAGACCGCCGAGAGCCTGTTCGTCTCCGACTCCACCATCGAGTCCGACCTGACCCGGATGCGCGGCCTGCTGGCCGGCACCGAACTGTCCCTGGAGCGGCACGGCGGCACGGTGCAGCTGCTCGGGCCGGAGATCGCGCGGAGGAAGCTCCTCTCGCGGCTCTTCCGCGACGAGATGCGGCAGAGCGTGGTGGACGTGGCGCGCATCCAGGAGGCCTTCGGCTCGCAGGGGCTGGCCGAGTTCAAGTCCGACCTGGTGGCGATGCTGGACGCGCGGGGCTTCTTCGTCAACGAGTACGGCATCAACGACGTGCTGCTCCACATGGCGGTCGCCCTCGACCGGGTCGCGAAGGACCGCGTGCTGCCGACGGTCGAAGAGCCGGAGGCGAGTGAGACCATCCGCTCGCTCGCGCGCGACCTCGGCGAGCTGATCGCGCGGCATTTCGGCACCGCCCTCGACCCGACCGAGCTGCGCTACCTCGCCATCCTGATGCGGACGCGCGTGATCGCGCCCGGCGCCGGACGCGACACGGTCGCGGAGTTCGTCAGCCCCGCCGACCTGGAGGTGGTCCGCGGCATCATCGACCGCGCCTCCACCGAGTACCTGGTCGATCTGCACGACGAGGACTTCATCGTGCGGCTGACCCTGCACGTCCAGAACCTGATCGCCCGGGCGCACGAGAACTCGTACTCGCGCAACCCGCTCACCCGCTCCATCAAGAGCTCGTACCCGATGATCTACGAGCTGGCCGTGTACATCGCGAGCCGGCTGCAGGCGGCCGAGGGGATCGCCGTCAACGACGACGAGATCGCCTACATCGCGATGCACGTCGGCGCCTACCTGGAGCAGCAGTCGCGGCGGCGGGATGCGGTCACCTGCGCGGTCGTGTGTCCCAACTACTACGACATGCACATCCTGCTGCGCGAGCGGCTCGAGAGCACGCTCGGCGACGAACTCGACATCACCAGCGTCATCACCTCCACCGACGCCGACTGGGACGCGATCGACGCCGATCTGGTACTCACGACGATCGACCCGCTGGTCCGGCGCGAGAACACGGTCATCGTGCAGCCGTTCCTGACCGAGACGGATGTGGAGCACGTGCGGCAGGCCGCCTCCCGCATCCGCCGCCAGCGTCATCGGGCGCGCATCAAGAGCGAGCTGCTGGAGTACTTCGACGAGAGCCTGTTCCTGCGCAACTTCTACGCGCGCGACCCGATCACGATGATCCGCGCCCTCGGCGACCGGATGATCGCGGCCGGCGCGATCGACCAGGAGTACGTGGATCAGACGGTCGAGCGCGAACAGATGTCGTCGACCGCGTTCACCGACTCGCTGGCGGTTCCGCACTCGATGACGATGAGCGCGAAGCGCACGGCGATCGCGATCGTCGTCAACGACACCGCGATCGACTGGGGTGATGCGCGGGTGAACGTCATCGCGTTCATCGCCTTCTCGGCGGAGGGACGCGCATCCTTCCAGACCGTCTTCGACCAGTTCGTCGAGGTCTTCTCCGACCGCGACGCCGTGCTCGCCCTCATCCGCCGCGCCGACACCTTCACGGCCTTCATCGACGAGCTCGTCCGCATGATCGACGCCTGACACACCCCCCAGTACGCAAAGAGTGCACGCCGACCGGGTGGTCAGCGTGCACTCTTCGCGTACTCGACGGCGGGGCGTCGAGCGGGTGGTGTCAGTTGGCGGTGACGGCGTAGGTGACCGAGACGCCGGGAGTCTTCACCGCGACGGTGTACTTGTCGTTGGTGAAGACGGCGGCGGAGTCGGTGGCGCCGGCCTGCTCGGTGTAGCCCTTGTCCTTCAGCGCGGACGTGGCGTCGGCGAAGCCGTTCTTGCCCGACGGCTGAACGGTGACCGACCAGCCGTTGTCCTTGTCGCCGCGGGCCACCACGACGGTGCCCTCGACGAGCGGGACATCGCTCTTCGGGAAGTCGGCGGGGAGCTCCTCGGACGTCTGGCCCGAGTCCGAGCCTGCGTCAGCGGTGGCCTTGGACGAGGAGGACGACCCCGGCGTCTGCGGGGTGACGTAGTTGCCGTTGCCGTTGGACGAGCAGCCGGCCAGCGTGGCGATAGTCAGGGCCGCGACGATGGCGGCCGGAACGAACGGATTACGTGTGCGCATGTTGATTCCTAGTGCTGTATGAGGTGCGGTATCGCAACCACTCAGCCTACTCGGCGATGTGCTCCCGCGCGGGACAGTGCCTGCACGGAATTCTCGTTCAGCCCAGGAGCAGCTGGCTCAGCTGGTCGGCCGAATGCACGACCGCGATCGCGCCCGCAGCCTCGGCCGGGGAGCCGTAGCCCCATTCGACGAGGATGGTCGGCAGCCCGTGCGCGCCCGCGCCCTCGACGTCGTACGCCCGGTCCCCGACCATCACGGTGTGGTCGAGGTCGACGCCGCGCTCGCCGAGGCGTCGCAGGGCCTCGGCCACCACGTCCGCCTTCGCGCTGCGGCTCTCGTCCTCGGTCGCGCCCGTGATGACGTCGAAGTACTTCGCGAGGCCGAAGTGCTCGAGGATGCGCGTGGCCTGGATCTCGGGCTTGCTCGTCGCCAGCGCGATCGGGATGCCGGACGCGTGGACACGCTCCAGCAGGCCGCGGATGCCGGGGAAGACGGCCGAGTCGAGCGCGCCGTGCTCGGCGTAGTCCGCGCGGTAGACCGCGAGCGCCTCTCGGGCCTCGGGCTCGGTCATGCCGCCGAACTTCTCGAGCGAGTCGAGCAGCGGCGGCCCGACGTACTCGAGCAGCTGGGCGGGGGTCGGCACGGGTCGGCCCAGCGTCGCGAACATGCGGGCGAGCGAGGAGGTGATGCCGGGGGCGGAGTCGGTGAGGGTGCCGTCGAGGTCGAACAGGATGCAGGTCCAGGTGCGGGTGACGGTGGGGGTCGGGTTGGTCATAGCGGTCCTACTGTATGTCAGGTATCTGGAGCCCGGGTCAGCGCTCGCTGAGGGCGGACTCGATGTGGGAGCGCGCGACCACCATGGTGTGCTCCGCTCCCGGGTCGAACTGCACGGCCACGAAGTCGGCGGTGCGGATGAACCCGAGCGCCTCCAGCGCGGGCACGATGACGGCCTGGACGCGGGCGCCCTCGCCCTCCGCGGTCTGCGCGACGGCAGCACGGAGCGCGTTCATCGATGTGAAGAGCGGCAGCACCGCCTCGCCGGTGGTGGAGCTGATCGTGCGGAGGCGCGTGTCCTGCGGGGTGGACCCGGTCACATCCACGACCAGGCCGCCCTTGGTCGCGGCGGCGAGCAGCGCATCCAGGTTCTCGAGGGTCGGCTCGGCGGTGATCGCCGCGAGGGCCTTCTTGACGGGGCCGTTCTCATAGCTCTGCGGGAAGCGCGGTGCGGGGCGGGCCATCAGAACAGCCTGCTGTCGCTGTCGTCGAGGCCGCGCATCGCGTCGTAGTCGAGCACCAGGCAGCGGATGCCGCGGTCCTCGGCGAGCGTGCGGGCCTGCGGCTTGATCTCCTGAGCGGCGAACACGCCGGTCACGGGCGCGAGATGCGGGTCGCGGTTCATCAGCTCGAGGTAGCGGGTCAACTGCTCGACGCCGTCGATGTCGCCCCGGCGCTTCAGCTCGACCGCTACCGCGGCTCCCTGACCATCGCGGGCGAGGATGTCCACCGGCCCGATTGCGGTCATGTACTCGCGCCGGACCAGCACATGGCCGTCGCCCAGCAGGTGGATCTGCTCGGCCAGCAGCTTCTGCAGGTGCGCCTCCACGCCGTCCTTCTGCAGCCCGGGGTCGACGCCGAGGTCGTGCGAGGTGTCGCTCAGGATCTCGTGGATCGAGACCACGAGCATGTCGGCGGTCTTCGCCTGGGTGACGCGCCACACCTCGCGGATGCCCGCCGCCTGCTGCAGCTCGTCCGGCTCGTCGACCGTCAGCGTGCAGGGCGGGCTCATCCAGTTGAGGGGCTTGTACGAGCCGCCATCGGAGTGGACGAGGAGGCTGCCGTCCGCCTTCAGCATCAGCAGGCGGGTGGCCAGGGGGAGGTGCGCGCTGAGCCGGCCGGCATAGTCGACGGAGCAGGTGGCAATGACGAGACGCACCGGGCAATCCTACTTGGGGTCATCGGACTACGTGCGCGCGCGGTGGTTGGATGGGCGCATGTCCCGCGAACTCCTCATCGGCACGTACACAGAGACCCTCCCGCACGTCGACGGCCACGCGGAGGGAGTGCTGTCGGCGACGTTCGACGGGACGACGGTGACGGACGTGCGGGTTGCGGCGCGGGTGACGAATCCCTCCTGGGTGTCGGTCGCACGCGGCGGCGCGGCGGTCTACGCGGTGAGCGAGAACGAGCCAGATGGAAGCGTCGTGGCTTTCTCGCGGGCGTCCGACGGCGCTCTGACGGAGCTCGGCTCGGCGTCGAGCGGGGGAGCGTCGCCGGCGCACCTGGTCGTGCATCCGACTCTCCCGTTGCTCGTCACGGGCACCTACGGGAGCGGCACCGTGTCCGTCTACGCGCTGGGCGACGACGGCGGCCTCGGTGAGCGGACCGCGTTCGTGCGGCACGAGGGACGCGGCCCCGACCCGGAGCGGCAGGAGGCGCCTCACGTGCACCAGCTCAGCATCGACCCGGTGAGCGGCGATGTGGTGGTCGTCGACCTCGGGCTCGGCGAGGTGCGCTGGTACGCGCTGTCGGACTCCGGCGAACTCGCCCTTCGGCCAGAGGCGACGGTGGTCCTGGGTTCGGCCGGCCCGCGGCATCTGGCGTTCACCGCCGACGGGACGCGCGCCCTGCTCGTCAACGAGCTCGACTCCAGCATCGACGTGCTGCGACGGGAGGGCGAGCGGTTCGTGCGGGTGCAGAGCACGACGACGCGGGCGGATGACGCGACCGGGGACAATGCGCCGGCGGCGGTCTGTATCACCTCATCCGGCACGACCGTGCTCGTGAGCAACCGCGGCGACGACACCATCGCCGTGTTCGCGTTGGACCCGTCCGAGTCGCGCGTCTCGCTCGTCGCCACAGTCCCGGTGGGCGGGCGGTCGCCGCGCGACCTCGTGATCACGCCCGAGGGCGACCGCGTGCTCGCGGCCTGTCAGGACAGCGACGAGATCACGGTCTTCGCGTTCGACGAGCCGACCCGCGCGCTCACCCTCCTCGGCGCCTCCCCGGTCCCGACACCGGTCCGCATCGCCTTCCCCTGACCTCACTCACGCGCCTCGATCTCACTCACGCGCCTCGGGCACCTATCCAGAGCGCGAAGTGCAGCTTCTTGCGCGGTTCGGCGGCGTGTCGACCGCAGGTAGCTGCACCTCAGCGAGCGGAAGGTGCGCCTAGGCGGGGTCGGAGGCGGGCTCGCGGGCGGGCGCGGGAGCGGCGACCGGGCGGACGGCGGGAGCGGCGAGGAACGCCGCGACCAGCAGCGCGAGGACGAGGAACAGCGCGTTGAGCAGCCCGAAGTGCTGGCCGAGGAAGCCGATCAGCGGAGGCCCGGCGAGGAACGCGCAGTAACCGATGGTCGCGACGGCCGACACCCGGGCGGCCGGGTTCGCCGTGCCGTCCGCAGCGGCGGACATGCCGAGCGGGAAGCCGAGCGAGACGCCGAAGCCCCACAGCACGGTACCGATCACGACCAGCCACATCGGGCCGCCGACGATGAACAGCACCAGTCCGACAGCGCCCATCGCCGCGGTGATCCGAATGGCGGCCACGCGCCCGATGCGGTCCACGACCGGGCCGCCCACCACGCGGCCGACGGTCATCGCCGCGACGAAGAAGCCGAAGACGACCGCACCGACGGAGTTGCTCTGGCCGTGACCGTCGACCACGGCGAGTGAGATCCAGTCGTTCGCGGATCCCTCCCCGAAGGCCATGCCGAGCATCACGATCCCGATCAGGATCAGTCGCCAGTCGGCCCAGACCGCGAGCGACGAGCGCAGGCGCTCGCCGAACGGGATCCGCTCGGTCGGAACCGCCCCCTGGTCGCCCAGCTCCGCCTCGCGCGGGATGAAGCGGACGGCCACGACGGCGATCACGACGATCACGACCGCCATCCCGCCCAGATGCCAGACCACCGGTACCGCCAGCCAGGCGGCGAGTGCGCCGAGGCCCGCGCCGATCACGGTTCCGAGGCTGAAACAGGCGTGCATCAGCGGCAGCAGCGTCTTGCCGATCTCGCGTTCGACCGCCGTCGCCTCGACGTTCATCATCACGTCGACCATCCCGTTGCCGAATCCCAGCAGCACCAGCCCGATCGCGACGAGCGGGACCAGGTGGAAGACGGTCGAGCCGAAGCCGATGCTCAGCATCCCGACGGCGACGATGGAGAGCCCCGCGACCATCCCGCGGTGCGGTCCGAAGCGGAGGAGGATCGGAGACGACGCCGTGAGGCCGACGATGGATCCGATCGACAGCCCGAGGATCAGCAGGCCGATGGCAGCAGGGTCCTTGCCGAGGCCCAGGTCATCACGGATGCCGGGGATGCGCGCCACCCAGGTTGCGAGCGAGAGCCCGCTCAGGATGAAGATCACGAACACCGCGTTACGCCAGGCTCGCAGCTCTCGGCGGGTGCGCGTCGGGGTGGAGGTCGGCTGTGACATCGGTGCGATTCCTGCGGGTTCGGCGGCTCGAATCGTTTCGATCGAAACGATTCGACTAAGCTACCACACGTGAACGAATCCAGCACAGCCCCTGCGGGCGTCCGGCCGACGCTGGCCGCCGTCGCCCGCCTGGCCGGCGTGTCCAACTCGACGGCGTCGCTCGCCTTCTCCGGCACCGGTCCGGTGTCCGACGCCACGCGCGAGCGCGTGCTCGCAGCCGCCAAGCGCCTCAACTACGCGGGGCCCGACCCGCGCGCCCGCTCCCTCCGCCGCGGCCGCTCGGGCATCGTCGGCGTGGTGATGGAGGAGCGCGTCCGCGACGCGTTCCGCGACCCCATCAAGATCGCCCTTCTCGACGGGATCACCGAGGAGATCGGCGCGATCGACGCCGGCCTCCTCATCCTCACCGACGCGGGCGAGGCCGCCCAGCGCATCGAGGACGCGCCGATGGATGCGGTGGTGCTCGTCGGCTGCAGCCCCCGGCTGGACGAATCGGTCGCCACGCTCCGCCAGCGCGGCATCCCGCTCGTCGCGATCGAGGGCGACCCGGCCGACGGCGTGCCGACCATCGGCCAGGACAACCGCGACGCGACCCGCGTCGCCGCGCAGCACCTCCACGACCTCGGCCACCGCGACGTCGCCGTCGTCACCCTCTCGCTCACCCGAGACCGCGCCCGGGGTGCGCTGACGCCGGATCGGATGGCCGCCGCCAGCTCCACCACCGCGATCGAGCGCCTCGCCGGCGCCCGCGACGTCTTCCCGGACGCGGGCGGCTGGGTGACCCGCGGGTCCTTCGTCGAGGAGGGCCGCGCCGCCGGCCGCGCGCTGCTGGCCGACGCCGCCCGCCGGCCGACCGCCATCATCGCGCAGAGCGACCTGCTCGCCGCGGGCGTCATCCGCGCCGCCGAGGAGCTCGGACTGACGGTGCCGGGCGACGTGAGCGTGGTCGGGTTCGACGGAGTCCGCGTCGACGGGCTCTGGCCCTACGACCTCACCACGCTCGTCCAGCCGGCCGTCGACAAGGGCCGTGCCGCCGGTCGCGCCGTGGTCGAGATGCTCGAAGGCGGCGTGCCGCATCCCTCCACCTTCACCAGCGTGTTCCACCAGGGCAACACGACGGCGGCCCCCGGGAGGGCTAGCGGGCGGTCGTAGGCTGGCGGTATGGATCTCGAAGCGCTGTACCGCGACCTGCACGCCCACCCCGAGCTCGCTTTCACCGAGCACCGCACGGCAGGCATCGTCGCCGACAACCTGACGGAGCTCGGCCTCGAGGTCCATACGGGCATCGCGACGACCGGCGTCGTCGGCGTGCTCCGCAACGGCGACGGCCCGACCGTCCTGCTGCGGGCCGACATGGATGCGCTCCCCGTCCGCGAGCAGACCGGGCTGCCGTGGGCGTCGACCGAGACGGTGACGGACGCGGCGGGCAACACCGTGCCGCTGATGCACGCTTGCGGCCACGACATCCACATCACCTGCCTGCTCGGCGCGGTGGAGTCGCTGAACGCGTCGCGGTCGGAGTGGTCCGGGACGCTGATCGCCCTCTTCCAGCCCGCCGAGGAGCACGGCGGCGGTGCGCAGGTGATGGTCGACGACGGCCTGTACGTGAAGATCCCGGTGCCAGATGTGGTGCTCGGCCAGCACGTGCTGCCGGCGCCTGCTGGCATGGTCGGAGCCCACCCCGGCGCCGCGATGGCCGCAGTGGACACCATGGAGGTGACGCTGCACGGTCGCGGCGGCCACGGCTCCCGCCCCGAGACCACCATCGACCCGGTCGTGATGGCCGCGGCGACGGTCATGCGGCTGCAGACGGTCGTGTCGCGCGAGATCGCGCCGCAGGACACCGCCGTCGTCACCGTCGGCAGCCTCCATGCCGGCACGAAGAACAACATCATCGCCGCGGAGGCGACCCTCGGGATCAGCGTGCGCAGCTTCAACGAGGAGGTGCGGCAGCGCGTGCTCGACGGCGTGCACCGCATCATCCGCGCGGAGTCGGAGGCGTCCGGAGCGCCGAAGGCGCCCGACATGGAGTGGGGCGAGCGCTACCCGGTGACGGTCAACGAGCCGGACGCCACGGCGCGCGTCAACGCCGCCTTCGCCGCCGAGTTCGGCGAGGACAAGGTGCTCGCGCCGGGGGCACTCTCCGGCAGCGAGGACGTCGGCAACCTGGCCACCGCCGCCGGAGCGCCGCTGGTCTACTGGATGCTCGGAGGGGCCGACCCGGAGACCGTCTTCGCCGCGATGGCCGCCGGGACCGCGGACACGGATATCCCGACGAACCACTCGCCTTTCTTCGCCCCGCTGCCGCAGCCGACGATCGACACAGGCGTGCGCGCACTGGTCGTGGCCGCGCGGGAGTGGCTGGCCTGACCTCCGCCGCGCGCGGGCGTCAGACCGAGGCGCCCGCGCGCATCCAGACCCGCCCCCGGGCGCGCAGGCCCAGCGTGACGGCGCGCGCACCCAGGTAGCCCAGCGCGAACGCGGCCGTCAGGGCCGCCAGCCCGAGCACGTCGTGCCCGCCCCAGGCTGCCGCCGCGATCGCGAGCGGGACGAAGACCGCCACGTTGATGAGCCCGGTCAGCGCCAGGTACCGCGCGTCGCCGGCGCCGATGAGCACTCCGTCGAGCACGAAGACGTAGCCGCCGAGCGGCGCGCCCAGGCCCACGATCGCGAGGGGGAGCGGCAGCAGTGCGGCGACGGACGGGTCGCTGGTGAACAGCGCGGCGGCGAACGGGCTCAGCGCGACGGTCACCACGCCGAGCACCGCACCGGCGCCGATGCCCCATTGGATGCATCGCCGCAGCACCGTGCGGACGCCCTTCAGGTCGCCTTCGCCCAGCCCCTTGCCGATCAGGGCCTGCGCGGCGATCGCCAGGGCGTCGAGGGCGAAGGCGAGCGTCGCGAAGACGGTCATGGTCACCTGGAAGGCGGCGAGCTCGTCCGGTCCGAGCTGCGTGGCCGCGAACACCGCCAGCAGCATCGCCGCACGCAGGCTCGCGGTGCGAAGGAACAGCCATCCACCCGCCCGGGCCGTCCGCCCGATCCCGGCGTGGTGGGGCAGGAGGGGCGCGCCCACCCGCCGCGCATGCCGCGCGACGATCACCCCGTAGACGGCGACCATCGCCCACTGCGCCGCGACCGTTCCCAGCGCCGAGCCCGCGATCCCGAGGCCGGCGACGTAGATGAAGACGAAGTTGAGCACGATGTTCGCCGCGAAGCCCGCCACCGCGACCGCCAGGGGCGTGCGGGTGTCCTGCAGGCCGCGCAGCACGCCGGTCGCGGCGTAGACGATGAGCATCGCCGGAAGCCCGAGCATCGAGATCGAGAGATACTGCTCGGCCTGACCCGTCACGCCGGGCGAGGCGCCGAACAGCCCCACGAGGAACGGCGACGCCGCCCATCCCGCCGCCGCGAGCACCACGCCGAGCGCGAGCGCGAGCCAGCAGCTGTCGACCCCGGCGGCGACCGCGCCGTGCAGGTCGCCCGCGCCGAGCCGCCGCGCGACCGCCGGCGTCGTGCTGTACGCGAGGAACACCATCAGTCCGACGATCGTCTGGAGCACCGCGCTGGCGATCCCGAGTCCCGCCAGCGGCTCGACGCCCAGGTGCCCGACCATCGCCGAGTCGGCCAGCAGGAACACCGGCTCGGCGATCAGCGCGCCGAGCGCCGGGACGGCGAGCCGCAGGATCTCGCGATCGACGGGACGGCGCAGGATGGTGCTCACGACCCTCCACGCTAGCCCCGCCCACCGACGCGCGGCGCCGCTGCCGCCGATGTCGGTGGTCGACCGTACGGTGGACGCATGAGCCACCTGATGCCGGAGCCCCTCGCCACCTGGACGTGGCGGCTGGAGCGGGTGCGCAACGGGCGCACGCTGCTCACCAAGGCGCAGGCGACCACCGCACGAGCCGACCTGGCGGGCGACCGTGCGGCACATCCCGAGTCGTACGTCGGCTACGAAGACGAGCTCGCGGCGGCGCTCGACGAGCTCGAGGTGCTGTCGCGACAGGCCAACCGGCACGACGACCTGCTGTCCGTGATGGCGGCCGACCGGCGTCGCGCCGAACGTGAGGCGGTGGCGGCCGGGGCGGACGCGCAGGCGTCGACGCGGGCGCGCAGCTCGCTCGCGGCCGAGCACGACCGGGTGCCGGCGGGACTGCCCGACCTGCTCGACCAGTGGGTGCACCGGCTCATCCGGTACCGCGCCGGCGTGAAGATCATCTCCTCGATCGAGGCCGCGCAGGCCGAGATCCGACTCCGCAACGAGGCCGACCTGCGGCCGGGGCTGTACCGCGCCGGGGTGGCGGCGGGGTACTACCATCGGGCCGTCCGCGAGCTCGGCGAGATCGCCACGGCCGAGCGCCGGGGGCGGCGCGACCGCGACGGGTCGATGCGGGGACTGAGCGGCATCCTGGTCTGACGACCCCGCTCACCCGCGGGCCACTACGATCGAGCCAGACGCATCGAGGTCGAAGGGGGAGCGGTGAGTCCGAAGGAGGCGGCCGATGTACTGGGAGTGGCGCCGACGGCGCCGGTGGACGAGGTCCAGCGGGCCTATGCGGCGAAGCTGACCGAGGCCGGTGACGACGAGCAGCGGCGCGACACGGTGACGGCGGCGCGGGATGCGCTCCTCGCGGCGTCCGCCTGGCAGGCGCCGAGCACGCCGGTGGCGCCGCCCGTGGCGCAGGCTCCGACTGCCCCGGCGGATGCGTCCCCGCAGCACCCGGGATACGCACCGCCGCCCAGCGGCGCCGTCCCGCCGCCGGGCTACGGATCCGGTGGGCCCACTGTTCCGCCGCCGCCGGTTTACGCGCCGGGCGGACCGACCCTCCCCCCGCAGCCGCCGTATCCCGCCGGCTCCTGGTACGCAGCTCCGCCGCCCGCGCGACGTGGCCTGTCCACCGGCGCGATCGTCGGCATCACGCTGGGCAGCATCGCGGTCGCGCTCGTCATCCTGATCGTGGTGTTCGTCGGGATCTTCGCGGTGGCGCACGAGTCGTCCCGGTTGGCGGGCTCCGACGTCGGATCGAGCGCCGCGCCGTATGACGACTCCTCCGACGATCCGTCGCAGGGCGGAGACTCCGCATCCGGTCAGGACTACGACGTCGACGGCGTCCATGTCCACAACGTCGACGGCTGGACGTTCGAGCTCACGGCCGACCAGACCTGCAGCGGCGCGCAGATCACCGCCGGATTCTCGGACAGCCCGGACGGCGACGACCTCGACCAGTGGACCACCATCGTCGACCTCGAGGCCGGCGTCCCGTTCACTCTGACGATCCCCGATTCCGCGTCCGATTACGACTACGTGGGCATCGAGACGGTCGACTGCACCCAGGCCTGATTCGCAACAATCACAACTTTCACGAATTACTGAAATGAGCGTATGATCCCGCTCATGGATGCGGTGATCGACGTCTCCGGACTCGAAAAGCGATTCGGGCGCGTGCGCGCCCTCGACGGCCTCGATCTGAGCGTGACGCAGGGGACCGTCCACGGGTTCCTCGGCCCGAACGGCGCCGGGAAGTCCACGACGATCCGCGTGCTGCTCGGCCTGGCGCGACCGGACGGCGGCCGCGCCGAACTGTTCGGCCGCGACCCGTGGAAGGACGCGGTCGACCTGCACCGTCGCGTCGCCTACGTGCCGGGTGACGTCAGCCTGTGGCCGAACCTGTCCGGTGGGGAGGCGATCGACCTCGTGGCGCGCCTCCGCGGCGGCGCCTCCGACAAGTCGGCCTACTCGGCACGGCGGAAGCGGCTCCTCGACGTGTTCCAGCTCGACCCGACCAAGAAGGGCCGTGCCTACTCCAAGGGCAACCGGCAGAAGGTCGCGCTCGTCGCCGCCTTCGCCACCCCGGCCGACCTCTACATCCTCGATGAGCCGACCAGCGGGCTCGACCCGCTGATGGAGGCGGTGTTCGACAGCGAGATCCGGAGGGTCGCGGCCGAGGGGGCGACCGTCCTGCTCTCCAGCCACATCCTGTCGGAGGTCGAGCAGCTGTGCGGCCGGGTCACGATCATCCGGTCCGGCCGCACGGTCGAGACCGGGACGCTCGACGAACTGCGCCACCTGACGCGCACCGAGGTGTCCTTCCGCGCCGACGGCGTGCCGCAGGACGCGCTGGCGCAGCTCCCGAGCGCTCACGACGTCGACGTGCGGGACGGGCGGATCCGCTTCACCGCCGACAGCGACGCACTCGCACCGGTGCTCGCCGAGCTCGCGCGCCTCGACGTCCGCGGCCTGACGGTCGCGCCGCCGTCGCTGGAGGAGCTGTTCCTGCGGCACTACGGCGACGATCTGACGCAGGCCGCGCCCGAGCCGGAGGAGGCGCGGCGATGAGCACCGCGGCCGCGCGCCTGGAGCCGGCGCACGCGCGGGTGGCCGCGTCCGGTCCGCGCACTTCGGCGATCCTGCGCGCCCTGATGCGTCAGCGGTTGCGTCGCGATCGCTGGCAGCTCCTGATCTGGCTGCTCTCCATCGCGGCGCTCGCGGCGTTCTCGGCGTCGAGCGTGCAGCAGACGTACGCCTCGGCGGCCGGTCGAGACCAGGTCATCCGGCTGGCGATCGCCGACCCGACCATCCTGGTGCTGCGCGGCCTGCCGCAGGGGTCGACACTGCCCGCGCTGATCGTCTTCGAGATCTTCACGTTCCTCGCGCTGCTCGCCGGGCTGATGAACACCTTCCTCGCCGTCCGGCACTCCCGGGCCGAGGAGGATTCGGGCCGGGCGGAGCTGATCGGCTCGACGCCCGCAGGCCGGCTCCTCCCGACCGCCGCGACCGTGGTCTACGCGTGGTGGTGGATGTGGTGCTCGCCATCGTCACGGCGCTCGGGTTCCTCTCGACCGGCCTGCCTGTCGCGGGATCGTTCGTCGCGGGAGCCGCGGTCGGCGGATCCGGCCTCGCCTTCTTCGGCGTCGGGCTGCTGCTGGCGCAGGTCATGAGCACGTCGCGCGGTGCGAACGGGTACGCCTCGGCGGTCGTTCTTGCGGCGTACCTCCTTCGCGGGATCGGGGATGCGATGGGCACGCCCTTCGGCGACGGCACGCACCTGCGCGCGGCCTGGCCGAGCTGGCTGAGCCCGATCGGCTGGGGCGAGCAGACGGCGGCATACACCGCGGACTCGTGGTGGCCGATCCTCCTCCAGGTCGCTCTCGCGGCGGTGCTGGTGGTCGGCGTCTTCGCGCTGCAGGCTGCGCGGGACTCGGGCGCCGGACTCGTTCCGGAGCGAGCCGGCCGCGCCATGGCATCCCGCAGCCTGTCGGGCACGTTCGGTCTGGCCTGGCGTCTGCAGCGACCCGTCGTGATCGGCTGGACGGTCGGCGGCGCCCTCGGCGGCCTGCTGGCGGGTGCCCTCGGCAGCGCGATCAACAGCCAGCTGGCGAGCGACCCGAACCTCGCGGGCATCCGCGAGGCCATGCGACGCATCGGCGCCGGTGGGTCCGGCCCGCTGACCGAGCTGTTCATCTCGGCCATCCTGTCGATCGTCGGAGTGCTCGCAGCGGCCTGCGCCGTGCAGTCGGTGATCCGGCTCCGCCAAGAGGAGCAGTCGGGCACCGCGGAGGTGCTGCTCGCGACGCCCGTCTCCCGCATCCGGTGGCTGTTCTCGTACGTCGGCGTCGGCATCGTCGCCGTGCTCGCGGTGCTGCTCGCCGCCGCGATCACCGCGGGGCTCTCTGCGGTGGCCGCAGGCGAGGACACGTCCATGATCGGGCACGCCTTCGCAGCCGCGTCCGCCCAGGCCCCTGTGGCGCTCGTCTACCTGGGCGTGCTGACGTTGCTGTTCGTTCTTCTTCCCAGCTGGACGGTCGCGGTGGGCTGGGCCGCCCTGGGGCTCGGCGCTTTCGTCGGCATCTTCGGCGGCCTCATCCAACTCCCGGACTGGGTCCGCCACCTGTCGCCCTTCGCCGACGCCCCCGTCGTGGTCGGGGACGTCGACTGGACCGGGGGATACTGGATGCTCGGCATCACGATCGCCGCCCTCGCGGCAGCTGCGGCGCTGATCCGCCGACGCGACTTCGCCATCGGATAGAGACGGGACGGTGCCCATGGCCAGAGACGAGGCGGCCCTCGCCGAGGTGATGGAGCACTCCGCCGCCGTCCTGACCGCGGCCGGGTTCCCGAGGATGCCGGCGCGCGTGCTCATGGCGCTCACCGTGACCGAGTCGCCCGGGCTCACCGCCGCCGAGCTGGCGGAACGCCTCGACGTCAGCCCGGCCGCGATCTCCGGCGCCGTCCGCTACCTGCAGACGCTCGGCATCATCCGTCGCCTGGCGCAGAACGGCAGCCGCCGCGACCGGTACGAGATCCCGAGCGACTGGTACGCGCTGATGGTGCGCAACAGTCCGATCTACGGCACCCTCGCCGATCAGGCCGAGGCGGGTCTCGCCGCGGTCGGCGACCCGGACTCGCCGGCCACCGAGCGACTTCGCGACATGGCCGGCTTCTACCGCTTCATCCAGGGACGTCTCCCGGAGCTCATCGCGGAATGGGAGCAGGTCCGCAGCGCGCGGCAGGACTGAGCGGTGGTCAGAACACGTACTCGAGCAGGTCGAGCCCGACGGCCCGCATCCCCTCGATCACGGCCAGCCGCTCCGGAAGGCTGGTGTCGTCGAAGTACGTCGACACCGCATAGGTGACGCCCGCGCGAGGACCGCGGAGCACGCCGACCTCGCTGCGCACACCGGCGTCCGTCCCCGTCTTGTTGACGAGCAGGATGCCGTGCTCCGGGTGGCGGTGCGAGTGCGGGTCGAGGCCGAACGCGCTCGACACCAGCGAGAAGTCGCTGTTCAGCGACAGCCACGAGATGACCCGCTGGCTGGTCGCCGGGTTGACGATCTCGCCGCGCGCGAGCGCCGAGAACAACCAGGTGAGCTCGTTGGCGCTGCCGACGGAGAGCTGGGGCGCGTCATCCGGCCCGCGGTGGTCGCGCACGAGGTCGAGCAGCGCGGTGCGGGTGAGGCCGAGCGACTCCGTGCGAGCGCTCACCGCCTCCAGGCCGACGCGACGCAGCAGCACGTTGGTCGCCAGGTTGTCGCTGGTCGCCCCGACGAGGGCCGCCAGGTCGGCGACCGGAAGGGACGGGACGTGGAGGTGCTGCCAGATGCCCGACTCGCCCGCGATATCGCGCGGGTCGCGGTCGAGGTGGGCGAGCGGGCTGAGCTCACCGGACTGCAGCCGCGCCGCGACCTCGACCAGGAGCAGCACCTTGCCGATGCTCGCCGTCGGCATGACGACGTGGTCGTCGACCGAGAACAGCACGGCGCCGGTCGACAGGTCGGTCGCCCGGGCCGAGACCTGTACGCCCCCGACGGCCAGTCGGCCCAGCGCGTCGAAGCCGCGGCTGAAGGTCTCCGTCGATCCCGGTGCCCGGTGCCGTCCGCGGCGCGTGGCCGCCTGACGTGCCCGGCGGGCGGACTCTTGAGCCTGGATCGTCACGGTGGTGCGGGGTCTTTCTTCCGGTCGGTTGTGCCGTCGCCGCGGCGCCCCTCCCGGCCCCGCCTGTCGTCTTCGCGACGGTGCTCGCGGAGACGACAGGGACGATGTTACCCCGTGATCGGGGGACACGCGCAGCGAGTTCGGGAGGAGCGCCCCGAGGTCACCAGATGGTGACGCGCTCCGCCGGCGCGAGCCACAGCCGGTCGCCCTCGGCGACGTCGAACGTCTCGTAGAACGCGTCGATGTTGCGCACGATCTGGTTGCAGCGGAACTCGTTCGGCGAGTGCGGGTCGATCGCGAGCAGGCGGATGACCTCCTCGTCGCGTCCCTTCTGCTGCCAGGCCTGCGCCCACGACAGGAAGAAGCGCTCGGCACCGGTCAGGCCGTCGACGACCGGGGGTTCCTGACCGTTCAGCGACAGCAGGTAGGCCTTCCACGCGATGCCGAGGCCGCCGAGGTCGCCGATGTTCTCGCCGATGGTGAGCGCGCCGTTGACGTGGTGGTCGGGCACCTGCGCGGGCGCGAGGGCGTTGTACTGCTCGATCAGGCTCGCGGTGCGCTTCTCGAATGCCGCGCGGTCCGCCTCGGTCCACCAGTCCTCGAGGCGGCCGTCGCCGTCGAACTTCGAGCCCTGGTCGTCGAACCCGTGGCCGATCTCGTGCCCGATGACCGCGCCGATCGCGCCGTAGTTGGCCGCAGCATCCCGGTCCGCGTCGAAGAACGGGAACTGCAGGATGGCCGCCGGGAAGACGATCTCGTTGAAGCCGGGGTTGTAGTACGCGTTGATGGTCTGCGGGGTCATGAACCACTCGTCGCGGTCGATCGGCTTGCCGATCTTGCCGAGCTCGCGGTTGAACTCGAACAGCGCGGCGGCGCGGACGTTGCCGACGAGGTCGGTGGAGTCGACGACGAGGCTGGAGTAGTCGCGCCACTTCACCGGGTAGCCGATCTTCGGGGTGAACTTCTCGAGCTTGTCGAGCGCGCGCTTGCGAGTCTCCTCTCCCATCCACTCCAGGTGCTCGATGCTCTGGCGGTACGCCTCGATGAGGTTGGCGACCAGCGCGTCCATCTGCTCCTTCGCCGCGGGCGGGAAGTGCTTCTCGACGTAGATGCGGCCGACGGCCTCGCCCATCGCGCCCTCGACGAGCGAGACGCCGCGCTTCCAGCGGGCGCGCATCTGCGGCGTGCCGGTGAGGGTGCGGCCGTAGAAGTCGAAGTTCGCCTCGACGAAATCGCCGGAGAGGTACGGGGCCGCGCCGTGGATGACCTGCCAGGTGAGCCAGTCGCGCCAGGCGTCCAGGCGGTCCTCCGTCAGCAGACCGGCGAGGCCGGCGGTGAACGACGGCTGCCGCAGCACGACCTCCGCGAGAGCGCCCTGCGGGGCGCCGAGGGCGTCCGCCCAGGCGTCGAGGTCGGCGGCCTGACCGGTCGCGCCGCCGTCGAACACGGCCTTCGCGTCCGCCCAGCTGTAGAGGTTGTAGGTCTTCTCGGAGTCGCGGGAGGCCACGTTGTCCCAGTGCTGCGCCGCGATGGCCGTCTCGAGGTCGAAGACGCGCTGCGCGCGGGTCGGGGCGTCGTCGATCCCGGCGAGCTCGAACATCCGCTGGATGTGCGCCACGAACGCCTCGCGCACCGGCGCGAACCGCTCCTCCCGGAAGTACGACTCGTCGGGCAGCGAGATACCCGACTGCTCCAGGAAGACGAGGTAGCGCTCCGGGTCGCCCGGGTCGTTGTCGACGAACAGCTGATAGAAGCCGCCGAGCCCGCGGCGCTCGAGCTTCCCGATCGTCGAGAGCAGGCTCGGGATGCTGTCCACGCCGTCGGCGAAGGTCAGCTCGTCGCGGATCGCCTCCACCCCGAGGCCGTCGATGCGCTCCTCGTCCATGAAGCTCGTGTAGAGGTCTCCGAACTTCCGCTCCTCCGTGCCCTCATCGGCGTTCTGCGCCTGCTCGACGATCTCGTGGACCGCCTTCTCCGACTCCTCGGCCAGCACCATGAACGAGCCCCAGCGCGCCTTGTCGGCCGGGATCTCGGTGCGGTCGAGCCACTTGCCGTTCACGTGACGGAAGAGGTCGTCCTGCGGGCGGACAGCGGGGTCGAGTTCGTCGGTGCGGATGCCGGAGTCGAGCGTCATGCGCCCAGCCTACGGGTCAGGCCGCAGCGCGGGCCAGCGACGTGAGCCGCCGGTAGGAGAGGGCGAACAGCCCGGCCAGGAAGAGCTCCGCGAGGATGGACACGGTGCCCGACAGGCTGCCGTAGCCGACGAACGAGAACCCGATGTTGACCACGGCGAGCACGCCGTAGACGGCGGCCAGCACGCCGCTCAACAGCGGCCGGTTCGTCATCCGCCACCACGGCCGTGCCGCACGCACCGGCTCGCCGGGGCCGCGGAATATCCGGCTCACGAGATACCACGCGGCCACCTGGAGGACGGTCAGGACGATCGACCCCGGCTCCGAGTGCAGGGCGTCGAAGAGAAGGGCGAGCAGCAGGTTCACGGCGACGAGCACGCCGATCACGGCGGCCTTGCGGCCCGGAGTGGTGAAACGCATGCTGATCCTTCTGGTGCTCTCAGACTTCAGTGTCGCAGGGCGCGGTTCCGCCCGCCGTCAGGCTCGCCGTGTGGCCCGGACGGGGTCGAGAGGGAGCACAGCCGCAGTCCGTAGGCTGGCCCAGTGACCATCGCCCCTTCGCAGCACCAGCCCGCCGAGCATCACGGCGCGCTCCCGCCCGCCGGCTGGTACGCCGACCCGCAGGACGCACGGTTCCTCCGCTGGTGGAGCGGCGCGGGATGGACGGCCTACACCTATCCACTCGCCGCGGTAGCGCCGGCGCAGCCGCTGCGGCGTTTGCGCCTGCCGCACAAGTGGATCGGGCGCTTCGGCGGGTGGATCATCGCGGGCGCCAGCGTGTTCATCTGGCTCTGGCTGATCGGGTTCAGCCTGCTGCTCTCCGCCATCGCGCCGCACGCGGGCGACGACGGCCCCGCGGTGCTCTCGCCCTACCTGCTGGTGACGGGCGCGGCGACCGTGGCGGCCGTCATCCTGTACACGATGTGCTACCGGCTGCGGCCGGAGGACGGGCTGACCGCCTCCCGGCTGGTGATCATCGCGGGGGTCGGCGGCCTGGCGGCGACGCTCGTCGCCGGTCCGGTGAACAGCCTGATCGACGTGGCGGCGGGAGGGACGGCCGCGCACCCGAGCGGCCTCGCTCTGGTGACCGCGGGCGTCGTCGAGGAGCTGCTCAAGGTCACGGCGGCTGTGCTCCTGGCGCTCAAGCTCCCGGTGAAGAACGCGCGCATCGGCCTCTTCGTCGGCGGCGCGGTCGGTCTCGGCTTCAGTGTGATCGAGAACCTCGGCTACCTGCAGGACGCGTTCGCCCGCGGGCAGCAGAACGGCAGCGGCTTCGGCATGTTCCTGGAGACGGCGATCGGCCGCGAGCTGACCGGGCCTTTCCTGCACCCGGTGTTCTCGGCCCTGCTCGGCGCTGCGGTGTTCGCCGCAGCACGCAACGGCCGGTTCCGGCTCACGATCGGCGTCGTACTCGCGTACCTCGGGGTGGCCGCAGCACACGGGCTGTTCAACGGTGCGACCTGGCTCGCCCAGACGCTTCCGTGGAACCCGGCGCTCGCCGGCCTGGCGCTGCTCGGCTTCGAGCTGCTGTTCGTCGTGGGCAGCGGGCTGGCGTGGTTCCTGATCTCCAGGCGCATCCGCCGCGACACCGTGTAGCTCAGCGCACGAGCGTCCGCGCCAGCGCGACGTACTCGCGCGCGTTCGCGTCCGGGAGGTACGCCTTGCCGATGGCGTTTCCGATCGCCGGAAGCGCCAGGGGGTCCGGATAGGCCATGTAGATGGTCTCGTAGGTCGGGTTGAACTTGCTCTTGAACGAGAACAGCGAGGCGAAGCCGTAGGCCGGCTCCAGCGTCCGTGCGAGGAACGCCAGCAGGTGGTCCATGGCGGTCCGCTCCTCCGGGTCGTCGCCGTCGGACACCGGCTTGGTCGCGAGCGGCGCACCCGACAGGCTCAGCACCTCCACGCCGTCCTCGCGCATCCGCTGAGCGGCGGAGGCGATGACGAACTCCATGATCCCCGGCATGGAGCCGTCGGCCCGCCGCATGAAGTCGATGGTCCAGCCGACGACGCGCCCGTCGCGCCAGCTCGGCAGCCAGCTGGTGACCGCCTGGAGGCCGCCGTCGGGGTCGAACGCGAGGTAGAGCCGGACGTCCGGATCCTTCAGCTCGGCGATCCCGCCCAGCGTGAAGCCCATCTCGGGCAGCTCCTTCTCGGACACCCACTGCTCGCTGACGGCCGTGATCTGGGTCTGGATGAGCGGCGACAGGTCGTCCCAGCTGGTCCAGAGCGTCGAGATCCGCGCCTTGACACCGCGGTTGTGCGCCTGCCGGACCTTCTGCCACGGCTTCCCGACCAGGTCGAAGGTCTGCGGATGCATCAACGTCTCCTCACCGACCGACATCGACGGCCAGCCGAGGGCGTCGAACACCGGGAGGTACTGCTCGTGGATGCTGTAGAACACAGGAGTCCAGCTGTTCACGTCGCAGAACTGGACGAACTCGGCGATGGTCCGCTCGGCGCGGTCCGGTCGGCACACCGGGTCGGAGAGCGTGATCGCGATGCCGCCGATCACGCGGTACGCGATGGCGGACTCCCCGTCCGCGCTGAACCAGTAGACGTTGCCGGGCCAGGTGCCCATGAAGCCGAGCGTCCCGCCGCCGCCTTCGCGCAGCAGCGAGCGGAAGTGCTCCTCGTCGGCGAGGGTGCGCCCGGTGAACGACGAGCGGTAGAGCTGCAGGGTCGCGAAGACGAACACGGTCCAGAACACCGGCCCGACCCACTGGTAGATCAGGATGACGATGGGCACGGTCGGGATGATCGGCGTGCCGAGCGCCGACAGGAAGCCGGCGGGGACGAAGCGGCGGAGCGTGGACGCGAAGACGTCGGCGACGGTCGCATCCGGGACGAACTCCGTCAGCGACCACAGCCCGGCCACCAGGTAGACGAGGGCGAGGAGTGCGAACGAGCACACCACGACGATCGTGAACCGGGCGACCGCCTCCCGTGGCGACCGCAGCTGGAACTGCCGTCGCGTCGCGATCAGCAGCGCGATGCAGGCGATGGGCACCAGCAGCGCGGCCAGCAGCCAGAGCAGGAGCTCGACCGCCGGCCCGAGAGCCTGGATGCTGTCCACCTGCAGCTGGATGTCGCCGCCCAGCACGGTGAACGGCAGCAGGATCATCGCCGCGTTCACGATGATCGCGAGCAGCAGCGCGAACCGGCGGCCGCGACGCAGGCCGATCGCCGCGAGAAGGAGCAGGACGAGCGGAAGGACCGACAGCAGCAGCGGACCGGGCCCCTGCACCGAGACCATCAGCAGCTCGCTGCGGCAGTTGCTCGAGTACGACGCGTCGCAGCGGCTGAGCACGTCGGCGACATCCACCGACGGCTGCTCGAACAGGGACGCGACGAACGAGAGGGGCCCGAAGCCTCCCGGAGGCAGCAGCGCGAGCAGCGGGCCGAACGCGGTGATCGCGATGATCGCGGCGACCAGATTGCGCGTCTCGCCGTGCGAGCTGCGGTGGAGGCGGCGAAGCGGTCCGCGCCGCAGGAGCACGCCGAGCAGCAGGCCGAGGAGGGCGGCGATCAGGCGGTAGACGTTGTTCTGATCGCCGTTGTACAGCACGAACACGAGCACGACCGCGAACGTGAGCAGGCGGATCCGCCGGCGCCACAGCGAGCTGGCGAAGGCGCTCGCCG